>NZ_VUOG01000003.1:0-1049578 GCF_015390225.1 Novosphingobium sp. NBM11 | reverse complement strand
CGGCGCGGCCCAGCGCGGCGATCATCCGGTCGAACAGCATGGCGTTGAACGGGGTATAGGCCAGATAGACGCCGGCCCCGGTCACGATCATCCAGGCCAGCGGCCCGATCAGCCCCACCTGGAACGCCAGCGTGCCCAGCCCCAGCGCCGCCGCACCCAGCAGGATCAGGCCGTGCATGGCGATCAGCGCGCGCAGGTTGTCGCGCACCAGCATCAGCGCGCCCAGCCCGGCGAGCGCGATCACCGCCACCGGCATTTCGCTTTGCGAGAAGATCGCCGCCGATCCCGAATAGCCGAGCGCATTCCACAGTTCCGCGGCGAAATTGTCCCGGAAGTCACGGAACGCGGTAAGCAGGATATAGCCGCTGACCAGCAGCGCCATGGTCACGCCGTGATCGCGCATGAACGCCGCGCGGTCGGCCTTGCTCATCGGCACGCGGGCGGTGCGCTCGGCCTCGTCCTCGGGCGAAGGGGGCGGCAGCCGCTCCAGCATAAACAGCGCCACCAGCAGCACGGGCACGAACAGCACGCCCGTCGCCGCTGGCATCCAGCGTTCGGTCACGCCTTGCTGCATCAGCAGCGTCGCAACCGACTTGACCATGCCCGAGGACAGGATGAAGCTGGCGCAGAGCATCGCGCCCAGCAGTTCGGACACGCGGCGCCCTTCGACATAGCTGAACACCAGCCCCCAGATCATGCCCAGCGGCAACCCGTTGAGGAACAGGCAGGCAGGCCCCAGACCGGGGCAGCACCGCGAAGCCCACCAGCGCCAGCCACGACGCGCCGACCAGCGCGGCGATGGCGCGGGCGCGGCCGGTGCGGCCGAATTCGGCGATCACCTTGATACCGATCAGCTTGGACACGGCGTAACCCAGAACTTGCGCGATCAGCAGCGCCGACTTGTAGTCCAGCCCAGCGGATGCAGCCCGACATCGCCGAACGTCGCCGCCGCGATCGGCTTGCGGAAGGCGTACATTGCGAAATAGGCGCTGAACGCGGCCAGTCCGCCCAACAGCAGCATGGGCCAATCCGTGGAACCGTGGCCGGATGAACTCTGACCGGTCGTTTGATGGGAGGGGGATGGATTCGCGGGGATCATGCATCTGGTATGGACCAGATGTGAGGCAGTAAGGTGACACCTCGCCGTCAGCGATGGCCGTGCGGTTTCGTTCCGATGCTGGAGGTCCACGGGTGTCGGCGAGCGCTGGAAGTGGGTTTTTGATATGCATTAATGACAGGGGGGCGTCGCAAGGTTATGCGCGCCGGCGATGACCCTCGTGCGTTCCTTCCTGATGCGGCACCGCGCCTTCGCCATTGCGCTGGTCGCGGCAGCGCTGTGCCTGAAGGCACTGGTGCCGGCGGGGTACATGCTTGGGCAAAGCGCAACCGTGCTCACCATACTGGTGTGCGAAGACGGCACGGGCAGCCATGCCGCGAAGGACGTGGTCGTGCCGCTGAAGCGCGACGGGCCCGGTCCGTCCTCGCAGCAGCACAAGGGCGAATGCCCGTTTTCGTCGCTGTCCATGGCGTCGATGGCCGCGCCGGGGCCGGTGCTTCTGGCACTGGCGCTGGCCTTCATCCTGGCGCTGGGCTTCGCGCCGGTCCGACAGCCGGCACGCAGGCGCGCGGATCGCATTCGGCCACCCTTGCGCGGTCCGCCCGCGCGCGCCTGATTTCCTCCGCGTTCGTCTCATAGGCTGCCGGCGTCTGCCGCCGTCAGCGAAAATTTTGCGCGCCGCTCTTCGGAGCGTGTGACCGCGCGCTTTGCGGGATGCCGGCCGCAATCGGGCCGCCCCCTGAAAGGAATATCATGTCGTTTTGCGTTCGCCCGCTGCGGGCCTTTCTTGGCGCCACGTCGGCGCTCCTGCCCCTTGCCGTCCACGCGCAGGAGGCCAGCCAGCTTCCCCAGGTCGATGTCGAGGCGGGCACCCCGGCCGATGCCGTCGCCTCAGCACCAGTTACCGGCCGGACCTTGTCCGAGGCGGACATTCGCCGTCTCCAGCTTTCCACCAGCGACACGGCCGCGCTGCTACGCTGGATTCCCGGCGTCAGCGCCAACAGCGGTGGCGGCTTTTCGTCGATGCCGGTCATCCGCGGGCTGAACGAACAGCGCCTGCGGATCACGGTGGATGGCAGTCCGATCGATTTCGCCTGCCCCAACGACATGAATTCTCCGCTGTCCTACACCGATCCCAGTCGATCCACGCGATCAGGGTCGTGCCCGGCGTCGCGCCGGTCAGCATGGGTGGGGACAACATCGGCGGGATCATCGCCGTGGAAAGCGCCGCGCCGCGCTTCGCCACCGGCGGCGGAACGCTGCTGACCGGCACGATGTCGGCCTTTTATCGCTCGAACGGCGATGGCTTCGGCGGCGCGGCGCAACTGACCGTTGCGGGCGAGCGGCTGAGCGCCACCTACACCGGCTCCTACACCCAGTCGGACCGTTACAAGGGCGGGGGCGATCTGGGCCTTGTCCGCTCTACCGAATTCGCCAAGACGGATCAGGCGCTCGCGCTGGCCTATCGGAGCGACATCGGCCTGTTTCCGTCTCAAGGGCGGCTACCACTTCTCGCCTTACGAGGGCTTCGCCAACCAGGCGATGGACATGGTCTCCAACACGTCATGGTTCCTCAACTTCGGATACGAGGGCGAGTTCGACTGGGGCTCGGCGAAGTTCACCGCGGACTACCGGGATACCGACCACGAGATGAACTTCCTCAAGGACAAGATGCCGGCCAACATGCCGATGAACACCGAAGTGCACACCTTCAGCACCGCGCTGAGGCTGGAATTCCCCGTCTCCCGCCATGAAACGCTGCGCCTTGGCGGCGAGTATCATCACCAGTGGCTCAACGATTACTGGCCGCCGGTCGCCGGCAGCATGATGATGGGGCCGAACACCTATCTCAACGTCAATGCCGCGCATCGCAACCGGCTGGGGGCATTCGCCGAGTGGGAGCGGCACTGGAGCGATCGTCTTTCCAGCGTCGTGGGCGTTCGTCTCGATCACGTCACCATGAACACGGGCAATGTTCAGCCCTATTCCACCAGCATGATGAACATGGACGATGCGATGGCGGCCATGGCGTTCAATGCGGTGTCCCATGCGCGCAAGAACGACAACTGGAGCGCTTCCGCGCTGCTGAGCTACGCACCCGCCAGTGGTGTGCGATCGAACTGGGCTATGCCCACAAGGCGCGCTCGCCCAACATCTACGAGCGCTACACCTGGGGCCGGGGCGCGATGTCCAGCCGGATGATCGGCTGGTACGGCGACGGCAACGGTTATTTCGGCGATCTCGACCTCCGGCCGGAACGCGCGGACACGGTAAGCGCGGCGATCGAGTTCCAGGGAGCGGCGCAGGGCTGGTCGCTGCGGATTGCGCCGTACTACACCCACGTCGACGACTACATCGATGCGGTGTTCGTCAAAAAGCTGACGGGCAGCATGATGACGGCCTCCCCATGGGTGCAGTTGCAGTTCGCCAACCAGCGGGCGGAGTTCTTCGGCGTGGACGTGTCCGGCCATGCCACGCTGCGCAAGGGCGCGGACCGCGACGCCACCACGCTGACCGCCTCGCTGGCCTACGTGCATGGCCAGAATCTAAGCGATGGCGGGCCGCTCTACCACCAGATGCCGCTCGACATCAAAGTGGGGCTGGAACACCGGCAGGGCGCTTTGGAAGCCGGCGTCGATCTTGAATGGGTCGCCGCCAAGAACCGCGTCGATGCCACGCGCAACGAACCACGCACGGCCGCCTATGCGCTGGTCAACCTGCGCGTGGCCTACACGCTGGGATCGGTGCGGCTGAGCGTCGAGGGCGAGAACCTGTTCGACAAGGCTTACAGCCTGCCGCTGGCGGGGTTTCGCTGGGGGATTACAAGGCCACCGGTACGTTGCGCCCGGTTCCGGGGCGCGGGCGCTCGGTCAATGTCGGCGTTGGCGTAAGCTTCTGACCATGCGTGGCGGGGGAGACAGGCCTTGGCTGTTGTCACCGGTGGGCTTCGGCCCACTGGCCCCGCGCGTGGTGGCGCTGGTCGCCACCACGCTGCTTCACGCGCTGGTGGTGGCGGCGCTGGTGGTCGCGTACGGAGCCCGCGAAACAGGCAAGACGGCGCAACCCTTGCGGCTGACGCTGATGACGCTTTCCGCACCGCCGCCTCCCGCCCGGTGCGGCCGTTGCACAAGCCGGCAGACGCACCCCGACGGTCGCCGGAGCGGCAGATCGTTGCCATTCCTGGCGCACGCGCACCGGTCGTGCCGGTTTCCGCTCCGCCGGCGTCGCCCGAAGGCGGCGCCTTGGCGCCCTTGCCTGTGCCGCACGCCGTGAATGCGGTTGTGGCCCCGCCCGAACCGCCTCCGCCGCCCATCGCCGAGCCGATATGCTGGCCGCTTACCGCACTCTGCTATCGCTCCACATCCGGGCGGGCAGACCACGCGGTTCCGCGTTGCGGGGCACGGTCCTAATCGCCTTCCGGATCGATCGCGGCGGCACCCTGGTGGCGAGCGACATTGCCGGGTCCAGCGGCGATCCCAATCTCGACCGGATCGCCTTGCGGATGGTGCGGCAGGCGAGTCCGATGCCCGCACCGCCCGCCGGCCTGGCAGCGGCGCAATTGGCATTCGAGGTGCCTGTCGCGTTCCATTAGGCTGGTGCCGCGCGCGCCGCATAGCCTCGCCAGATGGCTGGCGTCGAAAATCACGATCTGCTCCGTCGATCTAATTGACTCGGATTAAATGAGCATTTAGGCGCTTGATTAAACAAGCATTTAAAATGCACCGAGGAGAGGCGCTCCATGGCCATCGATCCGCAAACCCCCATATTGGTCGGCGTCGGCCAGATCGTTCGCCATTGGGACGGTCAGGACATCGACGACGCGCCGAGTCCGCTGGGGCTTCAACTCGCCGCGGCCGAGCGCGCGCTTGCCGACAGCGGCGCGGGCGAAGCGCTGCGCCAGATGATCGATGGCGTGGTCGTGGTACGCGCCAATCATGACTCGATCGAGGGCGTGCGCCATCCGTTCGGCCGCTGCGCCAATCCGCCGGTCACGCTGGCGGCCGGACTCGGGATAGGTGGCGCGCGCTGCATCTATTCGGTCGTGGGCGGCGACCAGCCACAGGCGTTGGTGAACGAAGCGGCGGAAGCGATCTTCGCGGGCGATGCCAAAGCGATCCTGCTCCGCCGGGTCCGAGGCGATTGCGACGATGAAGCAGGCGCTGAAGGCGCGGCTGACGCTCGACTGGTCGTACAGCGTCGATGGTCCGTGGGAGGACCGTGGACTGGGACCGTCGCTCCTGACCGAACTACGAGCGCGTCAACGGGCTGGGCATGCCGACGCAGACCTATCCGGCGTTCGAGCAGGCGCTGCGCGCCCGGCTGGGATTGGATCGGCCCGGCTATGTCGCGCTCATGTCCGAGCTGTGGGAAGGCTTTTCGGACGTCGCGGCAATGAATCCCTATTCGCAATTCCCGCAGAGCCGTTCGCGCGATTTCCTCGCCAACGGCCGGGGGACGGCAATTATCCGATCGCCGAGCCTAATCTCAAATGGCACGTCGCGCAGGATGCGGTGAACCAGGGAGCTGCGGTTATTCTCACCTCGGTTGGCGCTGCGCAGGAGGCCGGAATCGATCCGGCCCAAATGGGTCTATCTGCATGGCTATGCCGCGGTGAAGGACCGGCCGGTCCTGGAGCGGCCCGATCTGTCGCGTTCGCGCGCCATCGAGGCGGCGCTGCGGGGCGCGCTCGCGATGGCGGCAAGACGGCGCGCGGCATCGAACAGCTCGATCTCTACAGCTGCTTCCCCTGCGCGGTGCTGCTCGCGGCGGAGGTGCTGGGGTGGATTGGCGGCACACCCCCTGCACCGTCACCGGCGGGCTGCCGTTCTTCGGCGGAGCGGGGAACAATTATTCGATGCACGCCATCGCGACGATGGCCGAGCAGCTGCGCGCGTCGCCCGGGCAATTCGGTCTGGTTCTCGCCAATGGCGGCTTCCTCTCGAAGGAAGCGGCCGGCGTCTATTCGACCGAGCCGGTCGAAGGCTGGCAACCGCGGCGCGACGATGGCGGGCAGCGCGCCATCGACAATGCGCCCGCGCCGACGTTGCTTGCCGAAACGACCGATGCGGTGATCGACAGCTATACGGTGACCTGGAAGAAGGGGCAGCCTTCGCGCGGCTATGTCATCGCCTCGAACGAAACGGGGCGGGTGCTGGCGCGGGTTCGCACGGGGCATCGCGCGACACTGGCGAGCCTTGCCGAACAGGATGCGATCGGCCGGTCCGTTCACATCGTGCATGAGAAGGGGGTGAACTTCGTCGAACCCGCAAGCAGGCTTGGTGAGCCCCCATCGGCATCGGGCCGGGCAGCGGGCCTGCCGGCACGGCGGTTCGCGCATGTGCTGGTCGAGCGCCGTGGGCATGTCCTGGAGGTCACGCTCAACCGGCCGGAGGCCATGAATGCGCTTTTCAGCGCGGCACATTTCGAGCTGCACGAAATCTGGGATGATTTCGAGCGCGATCCTGACCTGTGGGTGGCGATCGTCACGGGGGCGGGCGACCGGGCCTTTTGCAGCGGCAATGACTTGAAAGTCACGGCGAAGGGCGGGGACATGTCGATCCCGCCGTCGGGTTTCGCCGGACTCTGCTCGCGCTTCGACCGGACCAAGCCGGTGATCGCGGGCGGTCAATGGGGTGGCAATGGGCGGAGGGCTTGAGATCGTCCTCGCGTGCGACCTTTCGTTGCAACGGCAAGCGCGCGCTTCGCGCTGCCGGAAGTGAAGGTCGGCCTCTATGCGGCGGCGGGCGGCGTCCAGCGGCTGACGCGCCAGATCGGGCGCAAGGCAGCGATGGAACTCATTCTCACGGGGCGGCATTTCGGCGCTGCCGAGGCGCGGGAGCTTGGCGTCATCAACGATGCCGTCGAAGGCGATGCGACGGGACGCCGCGCGGGCGCTTGCCGAACGGCTGCTCGAAAATTCGCCTTCGGCAATCCGCGCCTCGAAGGAGGCGCTCAACGCACTCGAAAATCTGGAATCGCTCGAAGAGGCGCTGGCGGCCAACAACCGCATCTTCGGGCGCCTGATGCGCACGCGCGATTTCCGCGAGGGCGTCAGCGCCTTTGCCGCCAAGCGCAAGCCCGAATGGAGCGGATCGTGATGATGGCAATGGACGGCAAGCCCATGCTGGAAGGGATCAGGGTGGTCGATCTGACCAGCGTCGTCTTCGGCCCCTATTGCACGCATATCCTTGCCGAACTTGGCGCCGAGGTAATCAAGGTCGAGGCGCCGGGCGCGGGGGATGCATTCCGCTGGTCGGGGCAAGGCCGCGGCGACGCCGGGCATGAGCCCCGGCTTCATGGCCATCAACCGCGGCAAGCAGTCGGTTGCGCTCGATCTCAAGGCGCCCGACGATCTGGCCTGCATGAAGGCGCTGCTCGAAGAGGCCGACGTGTTCGTGCTCAACGTGCGCGGCAAGGCGGTCGAGCGGCTGGGGCTCGATTATGACGCGGTGCGGGGGATCAATCCCAACATCATCTATGCGCATTGCGTCGGGTTCGGACAGGACGGCCCCTATGCCGACCTGCAGGCCTATGACGACGTGATCCAGGCCGCGACCGGGACGGCAACCTTGCTGCCGCGCGTCGATGGCGATCCGCGGGCGCGCTATCTGCCGTCGCTGATTGCCGACAAGGTCGCGGCCTCCATGCCGCCTATGCGGTGCTCGCGGCTGTGGTCCACAAACTCCGGACGGGTGAGGGGCAGAAGGTGGAGATCGCGATGTTCGAAGCGTTCAGCCATTTCATGCTGCTCGAACATATGGCCGGGCTGACCTTCGATCCCCCGAACGCGCCCGTGGGCTATTTCCGCCAGATCGATCCCGACCGGCAACCCTTCCCGACGCGCGACGGCTTTGTCAGCATCGTGCCCTATACCGACGAAGCGTGGCCGCGCGTATTCGCGGTGCTCGGAAATTCCGAGTTTCTGAAGGACGAGCGGTTCGCGACCCGCAAGGCGCGGACGGTCAATCTGCCGCTGCTTTACCGCGAGATGGCCCGGTTGACCCCGGCTTTCTCCACGGCCGAGCTGGTCGCGAAATGCCATGCGGCGCAAATTCCGGCGCAGCCGGTGCGCGATATCGCCGATATCATGGACGATCCCCATCTGGCGGCGACAGGCTTTTTCTCGCGTCAGGAGCATCCGAGCGAAGGGGGCTATTTCGCGATGGAGCATCCCGTCCGCTTTGCAAAGCCGCTCGAATCGGCCAAGCGTCATGCCCCGCGGCTGGGTGAACAGTCCGACCGGATCCGCGCGGGGCTGAAGAAGGAATGACAGGGGCAGCATGGCCGAGGACGTGACCGACCAGCCGGCAACGGCGCAGCGTATCGTCGATGCGGCGCGCGGCCTGATGATCGAGCGCGGGCTGCTCGAAGTGTCGATCGCCGACATTTCGGAGCGCGCCGGCACCAACGTCGCGCTCGTCAGCTATTATTTCGGCAACCGCGAAGGGCTGATGATCGCGATCATCGAGGGCGATGCACGGCGCGCCTCGGCGCATCTCGAACGCCTGCTCGCCGCTGATATTTCCCCGGCGGCAAAGATGGAAATCCATATCAAGGGATTGATCGAGGCTTACTTCGAACGGCCTTATCTCAATCGCCTGCTCCAGAAACTGCTGCGCGAAGCATCGCCCGAGGCCTCGGCGAAAGTCGGCGCGACCTTTGTGCGGCCGGTGATCGAGGCACGGCGGGCGATCATCGCCGAAGGAATCGCGTGCGGCGCGTTTCGCGCGGTCGACGCCAACCTAGTGAGCTTCGCAATCGACGGCGCCTGCGCGCATCTCTTTTCGTCGGTGCAGTCGCGGCACACGATCCTGGGCGATGGTTCGCTCGATCATGACCTTGTCGCACGCTACGCTGCAACGGTAAGCGAACTGATCGTTGGCGGGCTGCTCGCGCGTTAACCGGTGAGCGCGGCCTGCGGGTTGAAGCCGAGCGTGGCCGAATAGCCGCCGTCCACCCCGATCGACTGGCCGCAGACGAAGGAAGAGGCGTCGGAGAGCAGCCAGACGATTGCCGCGGCGCTCTCTTCGGGCGTGCCGAACCGGCCGATCGGATGCATCCTTGCCGCGCCGCGCATCGCCTCAGTATTGCCCTGTAGCACGCGGTGAAGCATCGGGGTTTCGGTGCCAGCAGGGGCGATCATGTTGATGCGGATCCCGCGTCCGGCGTTTTCGACCGCCGCTGAACGGGTGAGCGCCCAGACGGCATGCTTGGATGCGGCATAGACCGACTGTCCGACGAGTCCGGTGAACGAGCCGACCGACCCGACATTCACGATCGCGCCGCCGGCCGTGCCCATGGCGGCGATCTCGGCGCGCATCGCGAAGAAGACGCCGCGCGCGTTGACGTCCATGATCTCGGCATAGTCGGCATCGGTGAGCTCATGCATCGGCGCCATGCGTCCTTCGGTGCCAGCGTTGTTCACCGCGCCGTCGATGCGGCCGAAGGTGTGAGTGGCCTTGGAAACGAAGGCATCGACTTCGTCGGAGCTGCGCACATCGACCGGCAGCGCCAGCGTCCGGGACGCCCCGGCGCGGGTCGCTTCGGCGGCAACTTCTTCCGCCTTTGCCTGGTCGCGGGCGCCGACGACGACGATCGCGCCGGCCTGCCCGCAGGCGATGGCGGTCGCGCGTCCGATGCCCGTCGATCCGCCGACGACGAGAATGACCCTGTCCCGCAGCATGCGATCAGGCGGCGCGGGCGATCTGCGGCCGAGCGGTGCCGTCGCCAAGATAGACGCCGGGGGTTGTACCGAGCAGTTGGTCGCGCTCGAACGTCTGCACGCCGTTCACGAAGATCTGGCGATACCCGCCGGCGCGCGCCTTGCGCCGCCAGTCGCCGCCGGGTTGGTCATGAACGACGTCGAACCGGTCCTGGTCGAAATAGAGCTCGGCAAGATCATAGACGAGAATGTCCGCGGCCATGCCTTCCAGCAGCGCGCCGCGATCCTTGATGCCCATCGCGCGTGCGGGCTGATAGGAAAGGCGGTAGTGCATGTCCTCGAGCGAGAGGAAATCATTGTCGCGCACGAGCCACAGGATCAGGTCGGTGGTCCACTGGCCTCCGCTGAAGTTCTTGGTATGCGCCCCGCCGTCCGACGCGCCAGCGAGAACGCGGCTGTTCGACAACAGATCGGCGACTTTCGCGGGGTCGATCGCGATGCCGGGCGTCTTGAGTTCTATCCGGAGATCGCTTTCCAGCGCGGTGTCGATAAAGGCATCGACTTCGGTCTTGCCTTCGGCGGCGGCTATCTCGCCCAATGTCTTGCCGAGATAGCCCTTCGCGTCGTTCGAGCCATCGCCCATTCCGATCACGGTATAGTCGGCCAGCCCGCCCGCGGTCGCCTCGAACATGACCGGGTCATAGCTTTCGTTGAAGCGGCGGCGGAATTCGGGATCGAGCAGTTTCGCGCGCTTATCGGCGGGATCCTTGCAGAAGGTCAGCTCGCGATAGACGTCGAGTGCGTCGAGCGAGCAGCCGGGTGAGTTGAAGAGTTCGGTCTCGTTCCAGGCGCGGCAGATGACGGTGGCGGCGTACATCTCGACGCCTTCCTCTTCGTTCATCGCGTCCAGCCACGCCATGCTCTGGCGGTGGAGGTCTGGAGTATATTCGCTGACCGAGAACACGTTGTGCAGGATCGGCCGGCCAGTCTCGCGCGCCAGCTTTTCGCTGATGCTTCGGTCGCCGACCGGGCCGATCTGCGCGATGAGCTGGATGATCCCTTCCTGCCGGTCCCGCAGCGCGCTCGCCATGGCGACGGCATCGTCCGGATGCATGATGTCGGTCGGCATCGCTGATCCGTCGATGTCGACATGGTTGTTCTCGTGCCCCATGAAGCTTAGCGACAGGCCGCACGCGCCGGCATCCATCGCCTCGTGAACCAGTTCCTTGATCGCTTCGATTTCGGGCGCGGTCGGGCGGCGGTGCTTCGCGTCCTCGCCCATCACATAGAACATCACCGCGTTGAGCGGCAGGAACATGGTGAGGTTCACCGCCTTGGGTGTCCGCCGCATCGCCTCGACGAGTTCCGGGAAGGTTTCCCATGACCAGGGGAGGGCGGTTTGCATCTGGATCGCGGGAACCTGCTCGGTGGTTTCCATCATGAGCATCGCGCGTTCGCGATCCTTCGTGTGGACGGGGGCGAAGCCGAAGCCGCAATTGCCGGTAACGACGGTGGTGATGCCGTTCTCCCCGGCGTTCGAGCAGGCCGGGTCCCAGAAGATCTGCGCGTCATAATGGGTGTGGGTGTCGATATGGCCGGGGGCGACGATCAGCCCGTTGGCGTCGACGACGCGCGCGCTGCCGGGATTCGCAATGTACCCGATCCGCGCGATTTTCCCGTCCTTGATTCCGATGTCGGACCTGAAGCGCGGAAAGCGCGTGCCGTCGATGATCGTCCCGTTCTTGATGACGAGGTCGAATCCGTACATGACAATTCTCCCGGTATGTCGTTATGCGGGATGAATGCGACAAAAAATAAATTTCGTCAAATTTTGAGAGTTTCTGCGGGTTGGATGATGGATACGGAACTTGAAACTGACGTCGCGCGCCGGACGCAGGCCCGCATATTGGACGCCGCGAATCAGGTGATCGCGAAGGTCGGGTACAAGCGGTTGCGGATGGAAGCCGTGGCCAAGGGTTCGGGGATCACGCGCCAGACGATCTACAATTACTTCCCGAACAAGCAGCAACTCGCGACGGCGGTGCTGCTGCGCGAAGGTGCGCTGGTGAACGAGCGCGCGAAGAACAACATTCCGGACGATCTGGAAGGGGAGGCGCTGCTGTCGGCTGCGGTGCTGGCGCTCGTCGATGCGGCACGCGCCATGCCGATCTTCGAAGGCCTCTTCGAGGAAGGCTCTATGGGCTATGTCAACGAGCTTGCCGAGCACTCGCAGGTCATCGAGCGGATGATGCACGACTATTGGGCGCCGGTGATCGAACGGATCGCGGCGACGGGACGGGGACGCACCGATATTTCGGTCCAGCGGATCGAATGGTGGCTGAGCTTCGTCTATCGCGCGCTGCTTCAGCGCCCCGCCGAGGATCTCGACGATCGCGCCAGCATGGACGCGCTGGTCCGCGACTTTCTGGCGCCGGCGGTGATGGCGCGCTGATCAGGCCGCGATCGGCGTGACCGTCACCGGAATGCCGTCGATAAACGTCGTTCCCGAAACGCGCTCGACCGCCTCCGGCCCGAGCCCGAGCAACAGGCTGATGTTCGCGCCGGGCAGGGTGTTGGCATGGCGCCAGCCGCCATTGTGCCCCATCCATGCGGATAGCAGACCGCGCCCTCGATCACGTCTTCGGTCACTTCAACCGCGACTTCGACGGCGCCATGTGCGTTCGCCACACTGGCTCGGCCACCATCGCTGAGGCCGTATCGGGCGGCGTCGGCAGGGTGGACGAGCAGCGCCGGCCCCTGCGAACGCGCCAGCTTTTCGGGATTGTGCATCCAGCTGTTCATCGACTTGAGCTTGCGCTGGCTGAAAAGCTTCAGCTCTCCGCCGTCGGTTGTCGCGGCCTGCTGAGCGGCGAAGCGCGCGAATTCGTCGGCGACGATCGGATGCCAGAGACGGATCTTGCGATCGTCGGTAGCGACATGGTCGGCCCAGCCGCCATAGGTGAGGGGCAGGTCGAGCATCGTTCCGTGCGGCATATCCGCAAGCTTTGCGAAACCGAGCGCTTCGTTCCCGCGCCGTTTGCCGAGTGGGCCATGCCGGAGCGCAAGCTCAACCAGCGTCAGCGGGGTGATCGCCATGCCCTGCCGCTCCAGCCAGCGCAGGCCCGGGGTCGGCGCGATCGAACCGAGCCCCATGCGCGCGGCGAGATCGCTGAAAATCGCCAGTTCCTCGCGCGCCTCGCCCATCGGCGGCACGGCCGCGCGGGCGTACTGGAGATAGGGCCGCACCATGTGCGACAGCCCGATCAGCGGGATGTCGTCCTTTTCGAGGAAGGTGGCCGCGGGCAGGATATAGTGCGCGAAACGGTTCGTCTCGGTCACATAGAGATCGACCGAGAACAGGAGATCGAGCGATTCGAGTGCCCGTTCGAGCCGTTCGCCCCCCGGCGCGGACAGCACCGGGTTGCCGGCGATGACCATCATGGCGCGAACCTGGCCCTCGCCCGGTTGCAATATGTCGTCGGGCAGCGCGGCGGCGGGCATCAGCCCCGCAACGACCGGCAGGTTGCCGATCCGCGTGCGGTGCTCGCCATAGCCCGAAAGCGGTTCGGCGCCCTCGGCAAGCGGAAAGGCGCCGAAGGTTGACCCGCCCGGCTTGCCGAACTTGCCGCCCGCGATGTTGATCGCATCGAGCAGCAGGTTGGCGATCGTCGAGAAACGGCCGCGGCACAGGCCGACCCGGCCGTACATCGCGGCGCGCGGCGCGGCTGCAAAATCGAGCGCAAGGCGTTCGATGGTGTCGCGCCGGATGCCGGTGGCGGTCGCGGCCTCGTCGAGATCGACCTGGGTGACGGCCGTGCGCAGATCGTCCCAGCCGGTGCAACGCGCGGCAAGGAAGGCGTCGTCGACCGCGCCTGCGCCGATCATGACCTTGAGCATCGCTGCGTGAAGCCATGCGTCGGCATCGGGCTGGATCGCGATATGCTCGTACCGCTTCGCGGTTTCGGTCCGGCGCGGATCGATCACGATCACCCGGCCGCGCTCGGCAATGGCGTCCAGATCGTGGCGCATCCGCGGCGCGGTGAGCAGGCCGCCGTGCGATACCAGCGGGTTGGCGCCCGTTATGATCAGGAAATCGCAATTCGGCAGGTCCGGGATCGCGTTGCGAAAGGCGACGCCATAGAGAATCCAGCTCGCGAGGTGGCGCGAAGTGCTGTCCTGTGACCCTGCCGCGTAGAACTTGCTGCTGCCGATCCTTGCAAGGAACCATTGGCTCGACATGAACGTGTCGGTCGAAAAGGCGCCGGGATTGCCGAAATAGGTCGCGACCGCCTGAGGCCCGTGCGTGGCGATGATCGCCTTCAGCCGCGTCGCAATATCGTCGAGCGCCTGATCCCACGAAATCTCGGCAAATTCGCCGGGGCCGCCGACACGTTTCAGCGGCCGCAGCACGCGGTCGGGATCGTTGGCTATGTCGATGATCGCTGCGCCTTTTACGCAGATATGCCCCTGCGTGTGCGGATTGTCGCGATCGGGTGTCAGCTTGACCGGGCGGCCGTCCTCGACCGTCACCACCGTCCCGCAGAAGGCCTCGCAGAGCCGGCAGAAGCTTGTCGTCTGGGTCCGAATCGGGGCGTTGCTTGCCAATTCCCTCTCCCTCCAATTCGCCGGAAACCTGCGAAATCGCCCGTTTAAATGAGCATTTAAGATGCATGTTGACAGAATAAAATACGACGAATATCTATTTTTGTCGTGTCGGGGTATGAGCTACAGCGGCTCGGACTGGCAAGCGGAAAGATGAAGCGAAAAGCTTCACGATCTGGAGGGAGACGAAGATGCGTAAGGCTGTTCTGATGGCCAGTGTCGCCATCGCCACGATGAACCTTTCGCCGGCTTGGGCGGAGGAAGCCGGCGCGTCGGCCGCGGAAGACGGTGTGACCGCCGGCAGCGGAGGACTGGCCGATATCGTCGTAACCGCGCAACGCCGGTCCGAAAGTCTCCAGAAGGTTCCGGTCGTGGTGACCGCGGTCGAGCCCGAAGTGCTCGAGGCGCGCAACGTTTCCACCCTGCAGGACCTGCCCAAGCTGACGCCGTCGCTGACGGTCCAGAATCAGGCGAGCAACGTCACGCCGTTCATCCGCGGCGTCGGCTCCACCGTCACCGGAGCGGGGCAGGCGGCCAGCGTCGCAACCTATGTCGACGGGGTCTATATCGCGACCCTGACAAGCGCCGCTTTCGACCTCGACAATGTCGAGCAGGTCCAGGTGCTCGAAGGGCCGCAGGGTGCGCTCTATGGCCGCAATGCGACCGGCGGCGCGATCGTCGTGACGACCAAGACGCCACGGCCGGGCGACCCCATTTCGGGCCGCTTCCGCGCGGGGTACGGCAATTACAACAATCGCGAGGCGTCGGGGATCGTTTCGGGCGGGCTTGGCGAGATGTTCGCCTTCTCCGTCAACGGGTCGATCCGCAAGCGCGACGGGTACATCAAGAATCTCAACGCTTCGGGCGCCGGGACGAGCAACGCCGACTTTTACGATCGCGATTCCAAGTCGATTGGCGCGGTTCTTGTCTTCAAGCCATCGGAGCAGTTCAACCTCGTGCTCCGCGCGCAACATTTCGAATCCGACGATCGGTCGGGTCAGGGCTATCAGGCGGTCGGGCTCGACCTCAACGTGCTGGGTACGGGCCTCAACGGATCGCAGCTTTACTATGCCGGCTTTCTGCAGAGCTTCGGCGTTTCGCCCGCCGACGCGTTCGCCGCGGCGGCGAATTTGCGCTTCAGCGGTGAACATGGCGCGACTTACGAAAACGAGGCCAACGGATCGACCCGCGGCATATTGCGGCCGGGGCCGGCGGGCTCCTTCGTTCAGCTCAATGCCGAAACCTATTCGGCGAAAGCCACGCTCGATCTCGGGTCGGTCGAAATAAGCTCGTTGACGGCATACCAGACGGCGAAGTCGTTATCGGCGACCGAGATTCTGTTCGCGGACCCGAAGAGCTATCCGGCGGGCTTTCAAGGCGGCTCCGTCGGCTTCACCGGGGATTTTCCGTCGCGCACCTGGCAACAGGAACTGCAGGTCGCTTCGGTGAATTCGCCCGTTCAGTGGATCGCCGGCATGCTCTACCTCGACGCTGCCGGCGATGTGTTGCTCACCGGCGACCTGCCGCCGCTATCGGCGCTGACCGCCGACAATCGCTGGCAGAACAGGTCCATTGCCGGCTACGGCCAGATCACCGTGCCGATAACCGACAAGCTGAGCATAACGGCGGGCGGGCGCTACACGGACGAAAAATATACCAACACCGATTTTCTGTCGCTTGCCGATCCCAGAAACGTCTTCGGTATCCCCAACCAGGGCCGACAGGAGCTGAAAGGATCGAAGTTCACCTATACCGGCCGCATCCAGTACGACACCGGCAGCATTCTGCTCTATGCGGGCGTCTCCACCGGGTTCAAGGGCGCGACCCTCTCGAACACCAATCTGCTCAGCCCCGGTGTGAAGCCCGAGACGATCACCTCGTTCGAAGGCGGGGCAAAGATCCGCTTGTCGCCCGATGCGCGCCTCAACATCGGCGCGTTCCACTACAACTATGGCAATATCCACATTGCCTATACGGACTCCGCGAGCGGATCGAACATCCTGGTCAACGGAACCGGGGCCAAGATCACCGGCGCGCAATATGATCTGCTGTGGCGGGTCTCGCCGATGTTCACCCTGCGCTCGAACGGCCTGGTCCTCGACACCAGCTATGATCGCGACGTGGAGTCGGCGGGCGGGGCCGGGGTGCTGTTCATCAAGGGCAACCGGCTGGCGGGGGCGCCGAAGTTCGTCGTCTCGCTGGGCGCGGACGTCAAATATCCGATCGGTGATGGCGAACTGAAGCTGTCGGTCGATGCATCGCACAACGCCGGGTACTATTTCGGGTCTGACTCAAATTCCGTGCAGATTTGACATTTCTGCGCTGTGTGCGGCCAACTGGATTGGGGGTCAGCAAGGAGCACACGTCGATGGCCTCGAAAGCATGGGACAGTAGCCTGCAGTTACCGGGATTAATCGTGGAAAGCCGGACTGTGATCGACGGAATCGTCGAGATGTCGGGCCGATTGGCGGCCGTGGGAGCGGATTGCCCGGATTGCGCGATGCCATCGACGTCTCTCCACAGTCGATATGACCGCATGCTTTCGGATTTGCCGGTCAGCGGCAGCATCGTCAGGCTGAGACTGTCGGTTCGACGGTTTCGGTGCACGCATACCCTTTGTCCAAGGCGCACGTTCAGCGAGCCGCTGGCGCCGCCGGTTGGCCGGCGATATGGCCGCAGGGTGGGTCGTTGCGACGCGCTAGTGCGCGCGGTGGCGGTCGCGCTGGGTGGTAGGCCGGGCTCGCGCATGATGGCGCGTCTGTCGGCGCCTTGGTCGCGCGACACGATGCTTCGAGTTCTGAGACGCAGCGATCCTGCCTCCGTGCCGCCGCCACCTGCGCGGGTGGTTGGCATCGACGACTTCGCTTGGCGCCGCGGCCACAGCTACGGGAGCATCGTGGTCGATCTCGAACGACGCGAGGTGATCGACCTGCTTCCCGATCGTCAGCGCGACACGGTCATCGCCTGGCTGCGCCAGAACCCGCAAGTCGAAATCATCTGTCGCGACTGTGGCGGATCCAGCAAGAAATCCCAAAATCTGCCGCGCTTGCCGTCGCCGAGTTCGCAACGATCCGCCTCCGGTTGCTCAAGGTCGCCGCCCGCGTCATTGAATCCGCAACGCGCATCCGCATCGCCTTCGCGTCAGCATGCCCCGATGCCGCCACGTTCAAGGCCGTCGCCACCAACCTTCGGCCTGCTCCTACATAGCCCGCGCGGCCGTGCCGCCGAACCGCAAGCCCCCCTCCATTAACCCCGAAAAGCCCATCGATCCCACCGCGGTGAAAAACACCGCCAGAGGCGCTCGTCCGGATCACATCACCGAAAACGCATCGCCACCCAACAAGCCCGGAACCTCAGTCTCATGAATAGGCCGGGCTAATCGCGAGCACGGCGATCAGAACGAGCGAGACAATCTCTATCCGGACACGGCCGCTCGCAAAAAACCAGAACGCCGTTACCGCGATCAACATCGCTCCGATCGCATGTGGGGACGGAGCAATCAAAAAACTCTCCCTGCTTGAATATCAACGGGCACCTGTAGGAACGCACTGTCGCCACGGCCGACGCGTTCCTGCACCATCACCGTCGTAGCCTGCCATTCGTCGAGAAATTCGCTGACGTGCTGTGCTGTGGACTTCGTTGACATGTGGCACGGGCTAGCACGCTTCGACATTAGCGGCGGGCAAAATATGCGAGCAACTGTGTCTTCGGTAAATCGCGGCCGAGATCAGTCAATCAGGCGCACCCATTAATCGATGAACGTAAGACAAGTTTTGAAGGCCTCAGTTTCAGCCTTGAACGGCGGCTATGGCGGCGATCGCGGCGCAATGCCCAAATGGGCGGCTCGCGGCCAAATTGTGGACATGGAGCTAACCCGCAAATCGGTCGTCCTAGCGAGCGACCTCAAGGCGTAAAATTTCCCCGTCCCTATGGCAAATGCGGACTGGCAACCCCTCGCGAATCGGGCCGCCATGTGAAGACGTAGTATTGAATCCGGCGGTCACGATGTAGTCAGAATAGCTGAATGCTATGCCTTGCACATCGAAGTGCTCGGTGTCGTGCCCGGCTGCTGGCATCGGGTGGAAATTCTGTACCGGCCCTTCAACTGTCTGACAGTTGCGACTTCGCAATGCAGCTTTCGCGCCGATTGCATCACTCAGAACCGCCCAGCCTGCGGCAACCGTCCAGAAAATTGCGAATAGGAAATAAAACCACGCAAATGGTCGAAACCAGCGCTTTGCCGGTGATGGGCGAAATCGAAGGCGATCTAACCAACTGGGACGAAAAACCAGAACACCACCGACGAGGACCAACGCCAGCCCCGGCAACACAAATGTTAGATTCCGAAAGGGTGAATCCGCCGCATCGAAGACCGTCACATAGTGCATAACGTATGGTGATCGATGCGAGCTTAAAAAGCTAGCGTGCAAGGCGCTGCCGCTAGTGTCCGCTAACCACCAACCCAGGCCACTCATCGGGCCAGCGACATCGATAAACAAACGACCGTTTCCGGCGGACGAGCTCAGGCGCCTGAACGTCAGCAATTGCGGCGGAGCTGGATGTGGGGCTGGCTTTCACCAGCCCCGGCTAGATCAGTCTCGCCAATAATCATGGCGTTCGGCGCCATCGAAAGCAGCCCGTCTCAAGACAGCACCGCTTGAAATCTGAGGCCCGAGCCGCACGGGCAAGGATCGTTGCGTCCGAGCTTCTCGATCAGCTCCTTGTCACCATGCACAATCCGCAAGCCACGCTTCACGCGCGTTTCGGACGGATAGCCCTTGCGGCGCTTAGAAGTGCGCTCGAAAGCAGGGCAGGTCGAATGGGTCGCGATTGTTTGCCATCGTGGCCTCCTGTCATTGTCGGCAGTGGCGGATAGCATGATCGCCATCGCCGATCGAGTGTCATGTAACCCCTAGCCAGGCAAGGCCTTCCGGCAGCTCTTGAGTGCTGAAATCGATCTGCAGCACACGCCGCCGCCTTGGCCTGGCGGCAGCCTCAGAGGCATGGAGGATCGGCGTGGAATAGACCCAGATATCGCCAGCCAAAGCGGTGCAGGCGATCGTGCCACAGCGATGGGCCGCTCTCTCGACTTGATTCGCCGGTACACGTCCGAATTTATGGGAACCGGGAGCGATCAGCAATGGTGCATTCGTTGAAGGCACGTCGTCGAGATGAACGCGCAGCGTGACCATCTCCGCCAAGAGGTCGAATGGCGGTGCCACGTGATGCAGGCCAGCCTTGATCGACCATGGGCCATACCCCTCCACATCCGCCTGGTGCCGAACGCAAATCGTCCGATCTTGATGCCATGCGAGGGACCAATTCGTGCCCTCCGTCTTGTCGAACAGGATAGCACGGACCGCCTTGCCCATGCCGCCTAAAGCTTGCCGTGCCACAAGCCCAATCGGCCCATGTGGCGCAACGTAGGTTTCCAGAGCCGAAAATCCACTGATCCGCACACCTGCCTGCTCTACCGGGAGAGAATCTAGGATGGCCTCCAAGTCATTCAGATGGGGGAGAGCCGCGCCCCTGAACAACTCGGCACCATGTTCGTTGAGGGTGAGACGATCGAGATCGGTATCCATCAGCATGGTCATGGCTAGGCTGGCCGAGGCTGCTTTTGCAATGGGAGAAGCTCCGATTTCGCGAATGAATGAGCGGATGCTTTCGACGAACCGCAGGATGCTCGGAAAGTCCGATATTGCGGCGGGGCCTGGCAGAATCGCCGCACCGCAGATAACTTTACAATACAGAGTAATCTGCTATGCAATTGCGTATGAACGATTTCGATTCTGCTTTGGATGACATCGCCCGCTTGCGCGAACAGCTTGCCGCCAGCAGCCGCTTTCAGGGGCTCGCGCCAGGTGTGGTGGCACTGACCGGCGCTTTGGCAGTTACGCTTGCTGCGTGGCAAGCCGCCACGAACGAGAGCAATTTGTTCATCTGGGTTCTCCTCGCCGCGATTTGCGCCTTCATGATCGGAACGGAAGCCATCATTCGCGCTCGTACCCTGCACAGGTCGATGGCCGACCGGATGCTGAGCACCACGCTCAACCGCTTCATGCCGGTGGCGGTAGCCGGGGCGATCGTGGGGATCGTAGTGCTGCTGCGCGCGCCCGAACATGCCCGCCTCTTGCCGGGCATGTGGCAATTGCTGATGGGCGTGGGCATCTTCGCCGTACTGCCGAACCTGCCACGGCAGATGAGTTGGGCGGCGGCATTCTATTTCGTGGCGGCAGCGGGATCATTGTCCCTGAGCGGTCAAGATGGTCCGCCTACTGCCTGGCTCATGGGCGTACCGTTCGGTGTGGGGCAGTGGCTTGTTGCCGCCATCTTGCATCATGCTTCCAAAGGAACTTCCCATGGCCAAGGGTGACAAAGCGCCTTTCTCCTTCGAAGGGCTGGACCGCGTTCTTCATGAGAAGGCCCGGCTCAGCATCATGACCTCGCTTGCCGACCATCCCAAGGGCCTGAGCTTCACCGAGCTGCGCGAACTGTGTGCGCTGACGGACGGCAATCTCAGCCGCCACGTTCAGATTCTGGAGGAGGCCGGCATGCTATCCATCACCAAGGGCTTCGAAGGCCGGCGGCCGCTCACGACCTGCCAGTTGACCGACGAGGGGCGCACGCGCTTCTCGGACTATCTCGGTGTTCTCGAACAGGTGCTGCGAAGTGCGAGGCGCGGTGTCCGCGCCGGTGATCTGCGGGAGAAAACGGCATGACCGGCACGCCTGCTCGCCGTGCCATCCCGGCGGACGATTCCAGCAAGCGTGACGCAGCCCCCTTTTTGCGCCAATACTCTGCATTGCAAAGTTATTATCAATACAGGATGAAGGCGCGGTATCGACAGCGGCAGGCAAGCGCACTTCTTGTCTACGCCTTTCTCCTGGCCGTCACCGGTGCATTGGCCATGGGCAGCATAATCAGTCCTGCTGTCCGCCCGATGCTGCTCGGAATGACTTTTCCGGGTGCCGGTTTCCTCCACTGGGCGACGGCCAATCAGGTGATGCTGGCTGCCGTCCTGTGCGGTGTCAGCCTGGGCGCCTTTCTTGGGGCTTTGCTGCTTTGGTTCGCAACCGGCAATGTCATTGCGCCCGTGCTTGCCTGGGCAGGCGCGGCGTTCCTTGCAAGCGCTCCAGCAAGGTTCGGCCTTGCCGATACGCCGGGTGACACTGCCTTGCCCTGGCTTATCGGGCCCGCCGTTTTGATGGCATGTCTGCTTGCCTGGCTGATGCCGGGCAAACAGGCCGGATGCGCGAAGCCTTCGACCGCGCGCTGTCCAGCGATCACCCGCGAGCCGATCGCGATTCCTGACGAACTCTCACCGGACATGATGCGGCGGATGCGCCTCCTGCTCGATCGGGCGCTGCAGCCGGCGAGACGGTTCGATGGGTTCGAATGGCGGGACCAGTTCCAGACGGCGGCCGTGCGCTATCAGGTCAATTTCATGGCCTACGCGCTGGCATTGGCGCAGCGCCGCTACGCGCCTGCCGCGTCGTGCCACTTTGCCGAAGCGCAGCAATATCTCCTGACGAAGATCGGCGATCGACGGATGTGGGGCTATTGGAGGCTGGAAAACACCTGGGGCAATCTGCGCTTCGATGGCGATCCGGTGCGGCACCAGAACATCATGTATTCCGGTTTCACCGCGCTGCAGATGGCGGTGGGCGGCGCCAGCAGGCTGGAATTGCATCATCGTGGCAAGGTGCAGTTGTCCTATGGGCTGGACCAGATCATGGCGTTGCTCGATCGGCAGTACCGCGCATCGCCTTATGGGTTGCTGGCGTGTGAGCCCAACTGGATCTATCCGCTATGCAACCTCATCACGATGGCCGGGATCAGGGCCGCCGACGGACGTCTCGGCACCGATCGCTGGCGGCAACGCGCCGAACCGTTTCTCGCCAGCCTGGACCGCGAGGCCACGCGGCGCGATGGGAGTTTCATTGCCTTCCGCTCCGCGCTTACCGGCATCGCGCCCCCGGCACCCGGCGGCATCGTCATGCAGGCCTTCCCCTGCCTGTTCCTGAACGCCCTGTCGCCCGAACGCGCGCAGGAGCACTGGTGGCGCGTCCGCCAGCGTCTCGATCACGGATCATGGCAGCGGTTGTTCTGGCCGGTAGACGTCGGCAACTACGGCTTCAGCCGGGCGTCGAGCTATGCCGCCACCGCGGCGGCCGCAGTGGAAATGGGGGACACGGCAATCGCGGGGGAATGTCTGCGACGTCTCGAAATCGAATGCCCGTCGCGCGAAGTCGATGGCGTAATTCACCGCGAACGGGCCTCGCTCTGGGCGCACGCGTTGGAAACGCTGGCCCGGAGCGGCGCTCCCGACGGGTTTCGCGAGCTTGTCGAAAGGCCGGGCCATGAACATGGGCCACGCCTCATTTCGGCTCCCTATCCCGATGTCCTGGTGGCGCGCGCCATGTGTGAGGGACGCAGCCTGAAACTCGTGCTTCATCCAGGCCGTGGGACTTTGAGACCGCTCCTCGAGTTCGAAGGCCTGATACCGGATCGGCATTACCGTACGGGAATCGATGACCAGCCCTTTCTCAAGGCGGATGCGGGAGGGCGGGCATTGCTACGCCTGCAATTGGCGGGCCGAACGAGTCTGTCGCTGGATCCCGTGGTCTGACCCGCGCCATGATCTGCTGCACGATCTTCGCTGCCCTGTTAGGTCTCTTCATGCGCCCCTTCGTCCGGTTGCGAACGAACCCTTTGGCCTGGCGCCCCGAGCACCAGCCTGTCGTGAGTGATCCGCCTTTGCGCGCCACCGGCCGATTGCAGAGTTTCTCCCATGCCTTCGCCGGCCTGGCGTTCCTGGTGCGCAACGAGCCCAATATGCGCATCCACCTCGCCGCCGCCCTATCCGCCGTGATTGCCGGTTTGAGCTTGCACCTCAGCCTCTCCGAATGGCGATGGTTCATTTTTGCGATTGCGCTGGTGGTCGCAGCGGAGGCGCTCAACACGGCCGTCGAGCAGGCATGCAACGCCGTCACGCGCGGCTACCATCCCGCTATCAAGGCAGCGAAGGACGTGGCTGCGGGCGCGGTGCTGATCTCGGCCATCGCCGCCGCGCTGATCGGTGCGACCATCTTTCTGCCGCACGTAATTCCAGCGCTTGCGAGCGGGAACTTGCCCTCCCGCAATTGGATATGTGGTGATCCAGGTGATGCATAAACGAACCTGAACCAACGGAAGGTTTCAGGCGGCTCTTCGATGCCCGGCTACGACTGCTTTGTTGGCGACAATCCCCCGAGCGTGTCGCCGACTTACTGGCGGCGGCTATCGCCATCGCCTCTCAAAAACTGACTTGTGTTCGCGCCGTTTGTCCTTCCGTAAGCGGTCATTCACAAAGATCGGGCAACCTGTCCTTCCGGCTGACTATATGGTGCGTAGATGCTTTGTTCGATCCGCATAATGTCCGCTCTCCTCGCTGCATGCTTGGCAACAAGTGCTGCAAACGCTTCACCGCCCATAGCACCTTGGTGTGATAGCAGCACGGTTCAAATTGCCCCCATCGGTGAAGGCCCCTTAAAACTCACCAATGTCCGGTGCTTTGAGCTACCATCCAATTTTGCTGGGTACGGAATGCCCTTCCAGCCGTCTCCCGACAGCAACTATTTTTTCCAGTTCGATTTGAGCACAGGACTGACGCTGGGCGGCCTAGAGGCAGGAACACCGCTCCAACATTTCGATGCCGACATTGCACTAGGTAACATCGAGTACTTCGAGAATCCGTTCCAGTGGTTTCACGATGGTCGTTCCGTGCTTGGCGTCACCCAAGACGTTATGAAGCCAGGCGGCGGCTGGATGTTGGGACCGCTACGGCCGTTTCTGGCTTCCGTCGATGGTAAGATCCGGATGCTTCCATCTTTAGTTAACGAGGCTGGACCTCTCGATGAGTTACATTGGGTAGGGAATCGTGGCTTGGCCATTGCTCTGTTCGGAGCGAAGGGGGCATATTATCGGCCTGAGCATATCGATCCGCAACCGACGATCGCGCTGGTCGACGCGCTCTCGGGACGAGTTATTCAGCCCGTTCCACTTGCTGATCTCGTTCCGGATGCTTCGCGAACAAACATCAATCATGTGTCGTCACGGGTCGACGAAAGAGGCCGCATTGAGGCCGTGATAACGCTCGCGCCGGGGCGGTGGATATTCTGGCGGCAGGGATCGGCACCCCGTCAATTGCCGATTAGCGTCAATCCTTGGTCGACGAGGTTCACACTCAGTCCAGATGGTCGGACGGTCCTGACAATGCGGAATTTAACTGCAAGCGGATCGATTTGCGAGCATAATCCAAATTGCCCTATACCGACGCCCAACACAGGGCCGATCGCCGAGTTATACGACCTGAAGAGTGGAAAGATTATCTGGGCGATCACGGGGACAGCGAAAGATTTTTCCAGCTACGGCCCGCCCGTAATCAGCCCGGATGGTCGCTATGCTTTGATCACCATGCCCGACCGTGATCAGAATTCTCGCAATTTCTCTTTGCCCAACACTGTCGCATTGGTCGCCATGGCAACGGGCAAAGTGCTACAACGGTTTCCGAGTTCGTCGCCGTATATCTCGCCCATTGGATTTTCCAACGATAGCAGAGATGTCTGGGTCAGCGTCGGTCGGCGATTGACAACGTATTCGATCGTGGAATGAGTTGATAGGGGCGTGCGCTTTTAGCTTCTAACAGATGCCGTTCCGGAAACCCCGCCATTGCCGCCGATCGGCTATGCATACGGCCGCACTGTCTGCCGCCGTTCGCCGCCTCTCCGTAGAAGATGAACGAAGGAGCGGTTTTGTGGTCGGTCTCCAGGCCCTGCAACGTCTTCTTTCGCGGCGACTATCGCCCTCCCTGTGTTATAATCGGCCTATCCGGTCACGCCAACTTTGCGGACTTAACAGCACAACAACCTGGCGCGCGTTAAGGCAAAGGCGGCGGCGGTCTGCACCTTCACTGAGCCGCAAGAGCCCCAAGACGGGCAGCGCTGCCAACAATTGCAACGGAGGGAGTTTGCCTTGCAGCGGGCGTGGTCGAGCGGCTAACCTTGCCCTGCGGCTCATTTTCAGGTGACGCACCAGCTTTGCGCGAGGGTTGTATGTTCGATTTCCTGAAAAAGCAGTTCATCGATGTTATCGAATGGTTCGAAAGCCCCGGCGAGATCGCTTGGCGCGTGCCTTTCAAGGATCAGGAAATCCAGCACGGAGCGCAACTCACGGTACGCGAAGGGCAGATGGCGGCCTTCATCAACGAAGGGCAGCTTGCCGACTATTTTGGTCCCGGATTGCATACGCTGGAAACCGCGAACCTGCCGATCCTCACGAATCTGATGCATTGGGACAAGGGTTTCAAATCCCCGTTCAAGTCCGACGTGGTGTTCTTCTCACTCAAGGAGCAACAGGGCCTCAAATGGGGAACGGCCCAGCCGGTGACGGTGCGCGATAGCGAGTTTGGCGCGCTGCGCCTGCGTGCTTTCGGATCCTATTCCTTTCGGCTGAGCACGTTGGCCCCGTTCGTTTCACGCGTGCTTGGTACGCTGGGCGCGGTTTCGGTCACTTCGCTCGAACCGCAGCTGCGGGCAGCGATCCAGACGTCGCTCGCTACCGCTCTCGGCGGCAGTGGCATCGCTTTCCTTGATCTTGCCGCAAACCAGCAGGCGTTGTCCGACCGGATCAAATCCGAAGTCGACAAGGCCTTTGCGCAATGGGGCCTCGAATGCCTTTCGTTCTATGTCGAAAGCATTTCGCTGCCCGAAGACGTGCAGGCGCACCTCGACAAGGGCAGCTCGATGCGCGTGCTGGGCGATCTTGATCGCTATACCAAGTTCCAGACGGCCGAAGCGATCGAGAAGGCCGCGGAACAGGATGGAGGCATGGCGGCCCTTGGCGCAGGCTTGGCCACGGCAACCGCGCTGGGAGGAGCGATGGCGCAGTCGGTTTCCCACGCGTCCACACCCACACCGGGCGCTCAGGCGCAAGAGGACCCGTTCGCGCTCATTGAGAAATTGCACAAGCTGGTTACTGTTGGGGCCCTGACACAGGAAGAGTTCGACGCCAAGAAAGCCGAATTGCTCGCGCGGATTCGCTAGGCTGCCGGTAAGGGGTTGGATGTGCTGACCTGTCCTTCCTGCGGTGCCGCGGTGCCCATGCGCAGCGCGGCAATGCCCTATACCACGTGTCCCTATTGCCGATCGCTACTGCTGCGGCAGGGCACCGATGTCCGGCGGACAGGCGAAGTGGCGGAACTGCCCTTCGATGTTTCCCCCGTCCAACTGCGCATGCGCGGACGCGCCGATGGCGTGGCCTTCACGGTGGTGGGGCGTGTCCGCTGGGGATGGCAGGAGGGATCGTGGAACGAATGGCTGCTGTTGCTGGACGATGGCAGCCATCGCTGGCTGGGGGAGGCGATGGGCATGTTCATGCTCACCGCCGAGCATGCCGAATTGCTTGATGATCCCGCCGTCCGTCGTTTCGCCGATCAGGGCACGATCGCGCTCGGCACGACGATCGAGGCTGGTGGCTCCGCTTTCACGGCGATGGATATCAAGGAAGCGCATTGTCTGGGCAGCGAAGGCGACCTGCCGTTCTCGACGCTGCCCGATGTGGTGATGACAAACGTGGATTTCCGCGCCCCGGACGGCAGCGCGCTTTCGCTCCAGCGCGAGGCCGGCGGCGTGACGACAGCCTGGCTGGGCCGCTACGTCTCGCTGGGGCAGCTCGAACCGACGCATCTCAGGCAAATCGAGGGGTGGACGGTTCCCGAGGTTCTTCCATGATCGCCGGACGTACCCTGCAGTGTCCGTCCTGCGGTGGCTCGGTCAGGGTTCATGCCGTGGGCTACACCGTGACGGTGGCATGCCAGTATTGCGGCTCGGAACTCGATGTCGCGCACCCCGATGTCCGCCTGATCACCGAATACCATCGCGACGCGACCCGCCTGTCGCTGCCCCTCGGCAGCCGGGGCATGGTGTTCGGAACCGAATACGAGGCCATCGGCGCGCTCGAGCGGACCGACGGCGATGCGGCGTGGACCGAATATCTGCTGTTCAATCCCTATGCGGGATACCGCTGGCTTGTCGACTATGACGGGGAGTGGACCTTCGGGGTAATGCTGGTGGACCGCCCGGATGGCGATGCCGAGACCGTCACCTGGCGCGGAGCCCGCTTCACCCGAGACGGAGCCGCGCAGACGATCGAGACTACCCGCGTGCATGGCGAATTCTACTGGCGCGCCTGGGCGGGGGACAGAGTGGAAGCCGTAGCCTTTGAGCGTGGCGATGAAACGCTTTCAGGCGAACGCACCGGCGACGAACTGACATGGACGCATCTGGTGCCCGTGCCGCGTCGCGATATCGGGCAGGCTTTTGGCCGGGATGATGCAACTCCGCCCCGGGTTTCGCCATCCGGCGGGGGAGTGGCATCCCGCGCTGTCGCGAATTTCGCCCGGATGCCGGCCAGCGATGAACGTGATCTGGCGGCCATGCTGGGGCTGGCCTTTACCACAGTGGCGATGATCCTGATGGTCATGGCATTCCTGTCCGGCCCGGTCACCAGAGCGTACACCCGGGTGCAGGTGCCCATCGGCGCCACTCGCGAAGGGTTGAAGATCGGCACGATCACCGTATCCCGATCATGGCAGTTCGTTACCATTACCGCCGACTCCGAAAACTTCACCAACCGCTGGGTCGATCTCGATTACAGTCTGGTCAATCGCGCAACGCAGCAGTCGATCGATGCCTATGGGCTGGTCGAATTCTATGCCGGCCGGGATTCGGATGGTTCGTGGACCGAGGGAAGCCATCATGCGCGCACGCTGGTGTCCCACGTGCCGCGCGGCACCTACGATGTCTATGTCGATGCCAGCGCCCATGACTGGCCAAACGATCCCGCGCCGGATGCGTCCAATCCCTGGGGCATGTCGGAAACGACGAGCGTGTGGATAGAAGCAAGGACAGGTGGCGTACCCTGGGGCAATTTCTGGACGATGGTGGTCTTGCTGGCCGCGGCACCGTGCATGATGCTCTGGTGGCGGCTGCGGAACGGGGATAGCGAATGACCAGGCGCCTGTTCCTGTTCACCGCGTGGTGCCTCGTCATGCTGGGAGGCGCCGTTGCCTCCACTCTCACCGCCTGGTCGCCCTTTGCCGATGACGAGCGCGAACAACATTCCGGGCCATCCGGCCCTTCGCATAAGTAGCCGCAACCAAAGGAGCCCGCCCAGTGCTTAAGCTCGACATTCTTCTGGCCACAGTCCTCTATGCCGGGCTGGGCATCGTGATCTTCATTGTCAGCTTCGTGCTGGTGGACAAGCTGACGCCTGGCGAACTCTGGCGCGAGATCATCGAACGGAAGAATACCGCCGTGGCTCTGCTGGCCGGCGCGGTGGCGATCGGAATCTCGAATATCATCGCTGCAGCCGTGCATGGATGATGTGCCGCCGGCCACGGGGGAGGATGCCAAGGCACCCGCCTCGCTGGCCGTAATCCTGCTCGTTTCGGTGCTGGTCGTCGCGACGTGCGGCCTGATCTACGAATTGCTGGCGGGCACGCTTGCCAGCTATCTGCTGGGCGATAGCGTAACCCAGTTTTCCACGGTGATCGGAACTTATCTGTTCGCCATGGGGGTGGGCAGCTGGCTTTCCCGCCACGTCCGCCGTGATGAGCTGGGCGTATTCGTCCGGGTGGAGATTCTGATAGCCGCGCTGGGAGGCTGGTCGGCCGCCGGGCTGTTTCTGCTGTTTCCGATCGTCGAGGATTTCCGCATCGCGCTCTATGCGCTGGTGCTCGCGATCGGGGTGATGGTGGGGCTGGAGATTCCGCTGCTGATCCGCATCCTGCGCCACCGTTTCGCCTTTCGCGAACTGGTCTCCAACGTGCTGACCTACGACTATGTCGGCGCGTTGATCGCCTCGCTGCTGTTTCCGCTGGTGCTGGTCCCCCGTTTGGGCATGATCCGCACCGGGTTCGTGTTCGGGCTGGCCAATGTCGGCGTGGCGCTGGCGCTGCTGTTTGCGTTGCGGGGAACGAGACGGATTGGCGGCGATCTGGCCGCCGCCCTGGCCGTGGTCGCCAGCCTGATCGCGGGTCTTGTCCTGGCCGACCGCATCCAGCGCTGGTCTGAAGTCGCCTTCTACAACGAACCGGTGATCTATGCGCGCTCAACGCCCTACCAGCGCATCGTGCTGACGAGGCGTGGCGACGACATGCGGCTCTATCTCAACGGCAACCTGCAATTCTCGACGCGCGACGAGTACCGCTATCACGAGGCGCTGGTCTGGCCCGTCCTGGGGCGCGTGGCGGATCCGCAATCAGTGCTGATCCTGGGCGGGGGCGATGGACTCGCAGCCCGCGAAGTGCTCAGCGATGCGCGGGTCAGGCACGTGACGCTAGTCGACCTCGATCCCGAGATGACGCGTCTGTTCCGCGATACGCCGCAGCTTGTCGCGCTCAACCGGGCGTCGCTGTCATCCCCGCGGATAACGGTGGTCAATGCGGACGCCTTCCGCTGGGTACGGCAGGCCAGGGACCGCTACGATGCGGTAATCGTCGATTTTCCCGATCCCACCGAATTCTCGCTCGGCAAGCTCTATACGGAAAGCTTCTATCGCGAGGTTGCCCGGCTGCTCGCCCCGGCCGGCGTCATGACCGTGCAGAGCACATCGCCACTGGTCGCGCCGCGATCCTACTGGACGGTGGCCAGCACGCTGGAGGCCGCGGGCCTCTTCGCGCGCGGATATCATGCCTACGTTCCCAGCTTCGGCGAGTGGGGATTTACGCTGGCCGCGCACCATCCGCCGGGGGATGCGGTGACGCTGCCGGCGCGGATGCGCTTTCTGACGCCGGCCAGCGAACGCGCGATGTTCGATTTTCCGCCCGATATGGCGCGACGGCCGACCCCGGTGAACCGGCTCGACAACCAGGCGCTTGTGCGTAGTTTCGCGCTCGAATGGGGGCGGTACGATGGCTGAGGCCGATGGTTAAGGCATCGCGACGTACGATCATGGCCGGAGCAGCGGCGGCAGCGGCAGCAGGGGCGCTGACGCTGGAAGGCTGCGCAAGGGAACCGGCGCTTGCGGGCGAGCTGGGCGGTGCGGACTGGCGGCGCGGCCATGCGCTGCGCGATCGGCGTTTCCCCCAACCGCAAGGACCGGAAGAGCATGTGGGCGTGCTGATCGCGGGCGGAGGCGTGGCCGGCCTTGCCGCCGGCTGGCGACTGGCCGAGGCCGGCATGACCGATTTCGCACTGCTGGAACTGGAGGATTCCACGGGCGGCAACGCCCGGTCCGGTCACAATGCCATCAGCGCCTATCCCCTGGGCGCGCATTATCTGCCTGTTCCGAACCGGGAGGCCAAGGCCCTGCGCCACATGCTGCGCCAGTTTGGGATCATGACCGGCGAAGCGCCGGACGGTGCGCCGATCTATGACCCCTATCAGCTCTGCGCGGATCTGGAGGAGCGCCTGCTCTGGCACGGCGGTTGGCAGGAAGGGCTGTTCCCGCAGACGGGTCTCTCCGCCGCCGATCGCGCGCAGCGTAGTGCATTCGACCGCGCGATGGACGAATTCCGATCGGCGGCGGGTGCGGACGGCCGCCCCGCTTTCGCCATACCCATGGCTTTTTCCAGCACCGATCCGCGCTTCACCGCGCTCGATACGATCAGTTTTGCACACTGGCTCGATCAAAAGGGATGGTCCTCCACGCCGCTGCGGGCCTATCTACGCTATTGCTGCCGCGATGATTATGGAACGGAGCCCGAGCAGGTTTCGGCATGGGCGGGCGTCCACTATTTCGCCGCACGGCGCGGGTGGGCGGCGAATGGCGACGGGGATCGCGAACTGACCTGGCCCGAAGGCAACGCGCGGTTGGCGGGATTGATGGCCGGCCGCATACGATCCGCGATCCGCACCGGGCATTCCGTCTTCCGCGTGGAGCGCGACGGCGATGCGGTGCTGGTCGACAGCTTCGACCATGCCCGACAGCGCAGCACGCGGATTAGGGCCCGCTGCGCGATCCTGGCCATGCCCCATTTCGTTTCTGCCCGCCTGATGCCGAGCCAGACGCCGGCGGGCAGCTTCAGCTATGCCCCGTGGATTGTCGCCAACGTCAGCGTCAGCCGCCAGCCTCGTGGCAAGGGCGTGCCGCTGGCCTGGGACAACGTGTCCGCGGGCAGCGATTCGCTTGGCTACGTCGTCGCCACGCACCAGTCGTCGGGGGCCGGCGACGGGCCGACGGTGCTGACCTGGTACATGCCGTTATCGCGCCAGTCTCCCCAAGAGGCGCGCAGGATCATGCTGTCCCGCCCACTTCAGGCGTGGCAGGCTGTGGTGCGCGACGATGTGCTGACCATGAACCCCGATCTTGCCGACGCCATTGAACGGATCGACATCTGGCAATGGGGCCATGCCATGATTCGTCCCGTCCCCGGCTTTCTCAGCGATCCGGTCCGCAGGACCGCTGCCTCTTCACCACCCCCGATACTTTACGCGCATTCCGATCTCAGCGGCCTGTCGTTGTTCGAGGAAGCCCATCACCGGGGCATCGTGGCTGCCGAAGCCGCGATGGCGCATGTGGCCCATCCGTTCGAAAGCCTGATCTGATATGCAGTACGAGTCCGTTCGAGGCCTGCACTTGGTAGCCGATATCGCGGGCGCTTCCGGCCTGGGAGACCTGCCGCTGATCGAGGCCGTGCTGCGCGAAGCGGCGCAGGCGGCGCGCGCCACGGTGCTGGACGTGCGTCTCCACCATTTCGGCCCGGGCAAGGGTGTGACCGGGGTGGCGCTGCTGGCCGAATCCCACATTTCGATCCACACGTGGCCGGAGCATGGCCTTGCGGCCGTGGACATCTTCGTCTGCGGTGCGGCGTCCGACGCCCATGCCGGTCTGGCGGTGCTCGAAAACCGATTGGGTGGGGCCGTCGTCCTTGAAAGGGAAATCGTGAGATTGCAGACGAAATCAGGATAGCCTTTCCCTGAACCACACCGCCACTTCGGCCTCGGTCAGCGAACCGCTTGCCAGCGCCAATACCATGTTGATGGCCTGCTCGGGGGCAAAGCCGATCTGCACATCGTTCAGCGCGAGGAACAGGCGCGCCAGCACCCAGGCAGTCCGCTTGTTGCCATCTGTGAAGGGATGATTGCGCGCCACGCCATAGGCATAGGCCGCAGCAAGTTGGCAAAGATCGGTTTCGCCATAGGCCCATTGATTGCGCGGGCGTCCCAATGCCGATTCCAGCGTTGAAGCATCGCGCACGCCGATCGGCCCGCCATGCTCGGCCAGTTGGCGGTCATGTATCGCTAGCGCAAGTTCGGTCTCGATCCAGACCGGCTCGGCGATCTGCGCCATGTTACTTGGCCAGCACGCGCAGGATATCCCTGTCCTCGCGCATGATCTGTTCCGCCAGCGCCATCTTGGCCTCGAAGGAAGGATCCGACGCCGTGATCCGGATCCCATCGGGCGTTTCCGACACATACAGCGTGTCGCCCACGCCAGCACGCAGCTTGGCAAGCAATTCCTTGGGCAGGACGACACCGGCAGAATTGCCGATCTTGGTGATCTTGAGACTGGCGTTCATACTATTGTTATAACATCGAGCGCGAATTGCTCAAGAGGCGTATCCTGAGCCCGGCCACGTTGGCCATCAGGAGAAGCAAATGGGACATTCCGATCTAGACCCCGCCGTGCATGAACGGCGCCCTTGGAACGCCGGGCAGAATGTGGGACCCAAGCGACCACTGCGGCCGCGCGACATTTGGGCCATCCGGTTCTACCTCGATGAGCACAAGCGGCTGCGCGACCGAGCCCTGTTCGACCTGGCCATCGACAGCAAGTTGCGCGGGTGCGATCTGGTGAAGCTGCGCATTGGCGATCTCGTCAGCGGCGGGGCCATTCGCAACCGGGCAACTGTCATTCAGCAAAAGACCGGTCGTCCGGTTCAATTCGAGATCATGGCTGAAGCGCGCAAGAGCCTGCTGGCTTGGCTGGAGCGGCGGAAAGGCTCTCCGAACGACTTCGTTTTCCCAAGTCGAGTGGATTACATGGGCCATATCAGCACCCGCCAATATGCCCGCCTGCTCGATGAATGGGTTTCGACTGTAGGCCTCAACAAGCAGGAATATGGCACGCATTCCATGCGCCGAACCAAGGCTGCGATAATCTACAAGGCAACGGGCAATCTTCGGGCTATCCAGATACTGCTCGGGCACACCAACATCGAGCACACGGTCCGCTATCTCGGTGTCGACGTAGATGACGCCTTGACGCTGTCTGAGAGAACGGAGCTTTGACCGAGGTACCGGCCCATCGGGCGATCGGTGGGCCGGTATACATGGTATGAACGAACGGGCGGTTTCGACGCACCAACCGTGGACCGCCAACGTCCGATATCGCGGCGGCAGATGGCAATAGGATGGCGCTGGGTCCCGAAAGCCTGTGATTGAGCAATTTGGCCGACACTCACCGCTTTGCGTACATGATCCGCAGCGTGGCGAACAAGCGGCGGACAGCTTCAGGATTGACGGCCGGCTCGTTGTCGTTGAGGCGAGCATAGGTCGTCATGAGCAGTCGCTTCGTGCCGTTCGCGGTCATCGCACAGACGCCGTCCCGCGAGACGCTGACCGGCAACGCCGTGCACCAAAAGGCGGGGCCTTCCCCCTTGCTGCCGGTTCGTGCCGCGACGCCGATCGGAGTATCGACGAGCTTGCTGGCTTTCACCTCCAGCATTGTTGCGGCATCGTCAGGGGCGGTATTGGCGGCGACGACCGGCGTGTCGTACAGATAGACGTCTATGGCCGGCGCGCCGGCGTAAACGATCCGCGAACGGGCGATCCAGTCGGCGCTGCTGGGAGGATCGAGCTCCACTTCCTGCCGGGTGACGCGTTCGGCCCCATTGCCGCTGCCCACCGGCGGAAGCGTGCTGGCGAGAGCCCGTGCGGTGAAGGCACGCTTCCCGCTCGACGCCCCGACGGTTGTCTGGCGCACGCCGGCAGAGGAACCGCCAAGAGTGCCGAGCGCTTCCTGGGCAAGGTCCACCGTGCGATTGTAGCTATCCTTGTCTTTGCCCAGGTCCAGCTGGCCTAACGACATTGTCGCGCCGGGATCAGGCGCCGGAACACCATGCCCCCCTGTTTCGGCGGGATGGCTCTCGTTCGCGGCAACCGTCGTGTTCCCGGCATTGGACGAGGGGTGGCAACCCGCCAGCAAGGCGATTGCGACGATGCTCGGATGCACTCTCATTTCGATCGCCTTATTTTCTTTGTACAACTATATTGTTATAAGAATGCATGGTGCTCCGCAAGAGGGAACAGGGCGCTTCACGCAATTACAGCTTGCGCGCCGGCTGATCCGTTGAAACAAGGAAAGCCGACAAAGGCCGCGCGCTTTCGGGGGTGAAAATGCGGTGGTTCAAGCAGATACTCGCGTTCCTGTCGCTTTCGGTGATCGCGATCCCCGCGCTTGCCGAAACCGATCATCTGAAGCGCAGCGTCGTGCGGGTGGTCACGCTCGCGCAGACAGCGGACGGTGTCGTCGTTGTCGGCCACGGCACGGGCTTCGCGGTCAGCCCGAGCGACATTGTAACCAACGCCCATGTCGTTGAAGACTATCTTCAGCTCAAGGCACAAGGCACCCCGGCTGCGCTGTGGGTCATACCGGCGCGCGGCGGAAAGCCGCTCGACGCCTCAGTCAAGGCTTTCGACCGCGACGGGAATGATCTGGCGGTGGTGAATATTGGCGAGGCCACGATTCCCCGCGCCACGCTCTATGGCGGTTCGATCAGCGGCGATCTCGAGGCTGCCGCCCTTGGCTATCCCGGAAATGTCGATCGCGCGCGCAGCGTTGGCGCGGACGGCACCGTGAGCCCGAGCGCGCCCGAAGTGCGACGCGCGCAGATCACCTCGGTTCGCGACAGTGGCGCGCCCTGGAACGTGGACAAGGGCGTCCTGGTCCACGATCTCGCCACGGCGCCCGGGGACTCCGGCGGGCCGATCTCCGATCTCTGCGGCCGCGTGTTGGGCGTCAACGAGTCCGGTACGAAGACGGGGGAATCCGGAGCGAATTTCGGCTTCGCAATTACCGGCGCGGATCTGCGCGCGTTCCTGGGCGCCAACGGTATCCAGTATGCCAGCACCATGCAGCCGTGCCTGAGCGACCGGCAGGCCACGGAACGCCAGGTCGATGCGATGTTCGCCGCCACCAATGCCGCCATGGCCAAGCTTCGCGACGCCGAGGCGGCCGACAAGGCGGCCGAGAGCATCAGGCGCGGCAAGACGATCCTCTGTGCATTGGCGCTTCTCGTCGTGGCCGCGCTCGCGGCCTGGCGCTGGCGCAAGGACGATCGGCGTGGAGCCGCCATCTTCGGCGCGTTTGCGGTGGCGGCTCTGGCCGGCATCGTCATCGTTCAGCGTTCCCAGACCTCTGCCGCCGCACCCAACGTCCTGGCGGACACCGGCGACGCGACCTGCGCACTGGACGATCAGGCAAGCCGCATCGTCTTCGACACCGATGACAACAATCGGAAGACTGCCATCTCCCTGCTTGCCGGCCAGTGTTACGGGTCGGGGCGCAAGCTGTTCGCGCGCAACGGCGCCGTCCTGACAAACGTCAATATCGATACCGCGGACGAGAGCGTGTCGGTGTCATCGATCGACAAGGCGTCAGGGCGCTTCGAGTATCGCAATTATCTGCTCGAAAGCGAGCCTTTCGCGGCCGCGAAGGCGGCGCTCGAGAAGACGCCCGCGCAGGTCTGCGATGCGAGCGGCAAAGGCGGCGATCCCGCGCTGGCAGCCCGGCGCGTGAGCGAGGTTACCGCGCTGCTGCCCAAAACCCCCACCGAGACGATCATCTGGAATTGCAAGCCCGATTCCAAAAATCCGCCGGCGAAATCTGGCGCATGAGCGCCAACTTCGCCGGCATCGGACAGATACGACTCATCCGAGCGGCAGTCCGCGCCGCCGCATTTCCGCTTGGATCGCGAGGCCGGTGGGGCACAACGCCCCATCGTCCCCGGACGGGCTCCTGAATCCCTCGTATTCGGACCATTGCGTATGCAAGTCCGCGTCGCTCCAGTCGGCTATCATCGCGTCGATGTCGAGCGGCCGATACAGCGGTTCGAACTCCAGGGGCGTTCCCCACTCCCGGCCGTCATCGTCGAACAACGCCTGCGCCAACCCTTCGGTCAGCGTGCAGCGATGTGCATAGCCTTCCGCAGCGGCTTGATCCCGGAACCGCGGTGCATCGGGAAACAGCACGCCGGCTGCCACCTCGAGCCGCGCTGCCTCGCAAAGCCGGACGTCGATGGAGCAGGGAAGGAGGAGTTCCAGTCCGCCCCAGCTCGAAACGAAGAGGCCGACCGCCGCGCGGGTTTCGATGATCCTGACGAAATAGAGATGGGCACGCTCGCTTGCCAGATCGTGAACGCTTTCCATCCCGTCCTCCATGCCTCGTGATCGCGCCTTTATGACATATATATTGTAAAAAGAAACAGTGCCTGTTAAAGCGCTCGTGAAGGGATCGGGCATGATGCGATTCGGATGGAGATCACTGGCGGCAATGCCCCTCGTGCTCATTGTCGGCGCGTGCGGTTCCGCGAACAAGGCGGACCCGGCGACGAACGCCCCGAATGCGATCGAACACGCCTCCTCGTCGCAAGACGTGTCCGATCCGGTGGACGATTGCGTCGCCACGCCTGCGACGCAGGAGGCGCTGGCGGCAGACGACACGCGGTGGCGACAGTTCGATTTCTGGATCGACCGCATGCGCCGGGGTCTCGCGCGCCCGGCCGATAAGGGTGACCTCTCCGGTATCCGGCATTTCTGCGGCGCTTGGTCGGTGGTCGTTCGCCAACCCGGCGCGGACACGCCGTCCGGGATCATTGGCCTGCGGATCGCGGGGGATGGCAGCTACATCGCCATTGTCCGCGATGGCCTTGCCGACGACAATTACGCGTTTCATGTCGATCGCGGACAAATCGCGGTCAGCGACAAGGGGTTGCGTTTCGTCTCGGCGCAGAACTGGAACGACGAGGGCCAATGGTTGCCGGTGACCGGCGGCGGCATGGTCGCGATGATGCAGCAGAAAATCCTCTGGTTCCGTCCGATCGGTCCCAATGCCCGCCGGCAGGTCGACACGGTTTTCCGGGCGGTTGCCTCCACCGACAAAGGCATGACGTCCGACGTCGCGCTGGCGATGGCCGTGGCCAAGGCCTGGGCGTCGGACGCGGAACTGCGCGCGCTGGAGGTGCGGCCGCATGACGGCGACTTCGCCAGTCCCGTCATCGTGCCCAGCTTCTATTCGCCAAGCAAGAATGCGACGATGGTAATGCTGTTCGATCCGGCGAAGGGCGAGTTGCCGGCGGGCAATACCTACGCGGGTGACGCGACCGGGACGACGCGGGCAATCCCCGTCGACGCCATGTCATTGCCTTCGCTTGGCGGAGGTGGCCGGGATGATGGTCCGGCGGTGCTGCGCTGGTGGGGTGAGGGCGCATCGGCCCGACTGTGGTGGGTGTTTACGCGTCCGATGGTCGCCAGCGGCCGGGGCAACGTCTGCTACGATGTGACGCAAGGCGGGCAACGCGATTGCCGGGCGCTGTTTGGCGATGACGTTGCCGATTACGAGCGGCGCGTGGCGCAGGTGAACGCGGCCCGGCGCCGCGCGCAGTCCCGCGCTCCGGCGAGCAGAGGCGATCGCGCTCCGTTCGTGCTGCGGCCTCCGTGCAGCGCATCGTTTTTGCAACCGGGTGACGTCTGCAACGACTTCGGCACCGACAAGACAGTTCAGTGACGCATGAGATGCGGAACAGTGGTCGCCCGAAATTCCCTTGAGAGGAGGTCTCATGACCGGATTGTCCAGGATCGCCAGTCGTCTGTTTCCGCTGTTGTTGGCGCTTCTGGGCGTCGTGTGGTTCCTCGGGGCCGAGCGACAGGCGGTCGAGAGACATTGTTATGCCGTCGATGCCAGCAAGCGGGAATCGTTTGGGCCGATCGACTACATTGTCACGGGGTGGGACTGGCCCATCCACTGGATGAACGGCACCCGCGCGCAAGCTATTCCCTGCAAACCCGGCGTAGCAGGCCTTGGTGAAAGCGCGATCAGGGTGCCGAAGGGTTCGATGGTCGGGAATGTGCTCGAGGGAATAGACGGAGAAGTCGCTCCTGGCGAGTTGTCCGGACCCTTGCCCGTTGGCGATCCCTCGTCATCGACGCTCGGCGCTGAAGCGCCTGCACTCCTCGAAAAGCGCCTGAAAGACGAGCAGTAACTCCAGCCGTCACCAGGCCCCGCGCATGGGATGGCGCGCCGCATAGCGTGCGAGTAGCATGGCCGCTTCCGCCGCCGTGTCACGCTCTAGCGGGGTCATGGCGGTTGCGACCGCTGCGCTGCCAGGACGACTGGCCATGCAGAGTCGGAGCGGCCGCCCACTGCCTTGGGCATCGACAATCGCGCACAGGCCGCGCGCGGTTTCGCTGTAGGTCACCACGCGGATGGCGCGATAGTCCGATCGCCAAGCCACGGGCAGCGCGCCCTGCAAGAATGCCGCGTCGTCATCGGCTCCGGGACCGTCACCCAGTCCGCGGGAGAACAGCGCGACCCGCCTTGCGTCGTCTGCCGACCGGTAAATGGTGAGCATCGTGCGCCCGGCCTTATCCTCCGCCGTCCACCGTCGCGCCCAGGGCCCGCGTGTTACGTCGAGCCTCAATTCGGCGCCGCTCTGATCCCCCCATGGCGCAAGCAACGGACCCTCCGTACGGGATGGCGCCGACCCCAGCAGAAGCGCGCTCAGGAGGATGGGCCAGTTCACGCCCTAACCTCCATGTCGCTCGCCAGCCGCTCGAACGGCGGTGGCGCCCGATCGGGGAAAAGCTGATCGAGCAGGTCGGGCGAGGCCGCTTGCGTCAGAATGGCAGCCCGCGTCAGCAATGCGATCGCCAGCTGATCCGCGCTCAGGGCCAGCACGGCGGCGGTTTGGCGAACAGCGTCCACAGCAGCAACCTCCCGGACCACCGCGGCCACCTGATGGGGCAGATGGTTTACATCGCCCGACCGAAGCGCCAGCACGCCGTCCTGCCGCCAAAGCACCAGCGAAGCGGCTTCGCGCAGACGCGCGCCGAGCTGGAGCAGATCCGCGCTTGGCGCGCGGCGCATCTCCCGGAGCACTTTGCGACTGTGCCACCAATTGGCCAATCGGATATGCAGCGGTGCGGGCGCGTTGATGCCCGGCCAACGAAGCCCGAGACCGCGTGACCGGCCGGGAGTGGGAGAATCCTGTTCCGGAGCTTCTGGAATCGCTTCCGGTTCGACTGCCGAGGGCTTAGGTGGAACCGCCTGAACATCCGGAGTGGCATCGACAAGCGCGAGTTTGCGCATCGCCGGAAGCACGCCGGTGGCTTCGCCTTCCGCGCCGATGAAGACGAGACTGGTCTCGCTGGTCAGCAGATTGCCCTTCAGCGCAAGGTCGCGGATTTGCTGGCGATCGACAGGGCCGCCCGAACCGACGAGCGCGCCAATCTCCCTTGCCATCCGCAGGCCCATTTCGGCCCGCACGTCATCGGCGGACCAGTCGGTTACTCTCCCCTGAAATCCGACCGGGATGACGATATCGAGCGTGAGCGGCGCGGTTCCGATCCGCTGCATTGGCGGCAGGTCTCGTCCGTCGGACCGCACCACGATTTCGTTAGCCCCCTCGATCTTCAAGGTTATCGGATGCGCCATGCCGGTCTGGCGCGGGGACAGATGATCGGGCAGGGCAGGGACGGCAAGATCGGGGTCGACCCCGGGACACAGGCGAACACTTGCTCCCCCTTCTCCAAGACCTATCACACTCTCGACGGTCAGGGATATGACCTCGCCCAGCTGCACCCCCGCCACCGATAGCGCGCGCCAGCCCTGTTTCAGTTCCTCCAACAGGATGGCTCGATTGCCGTCGACGGCGGCCCCGTCATAGTTCGTTTCGGCCCGGCGCCTTGCTCTGGCCTGGGCGACCCATCGTTGCTCGCCGATTCGGACCATCACGCCATGGACGACCTCGTCGGTCAGCGCGGGCGGCATGGTGAGGACGGCCTCGATCGGCGCGCCTTCGCGATTGGTGAAGGTGCGGGTGACGATCAGCCGGGCGATCGGTGGAACGAGACGCAGGCATATTTCGGTCCTGTCGAGCAGCATGGGAGGCCGCGGCGCCGCCGCCGGCCTAAAGAGTGGCATCAGCGGATCGATCAGCTTGTCCATCGTCGTGCCTCCTTGCGCGTTGACGGCCCCGTTGTTCAGCCGGCTGCCCGCTTGCGCGTTTTCGGCGCGCGCCCTGTGAACGCTTCGCGCAGCCTCGCTTCGGTCCGCGTGATGATTTCGTCGATGTTCGCCTCCTGACCGATCAGATCAGGTGCAATGACGAGGGTCAGGCCATCCATCACCGGCACCGGCACGCCCTCGCGCGCGTCCAGCAACAGACGGATCGCGGCATTGGGGAAACCAAGGCCCTTCAGCCGCTGGAAGCGCCGGATCGCCTGGACGTGTGGGTCCCCATATGTAGCGTAAGTGCGTCCCCCCTCGGGTGAGGGAACGAACCCTTCGGAAATCAGGAAACGGATCTGCCGGATGGTGGCGCCGGTGATGGTCGAGAGTTCATCGAGCTTCATACATCTCTTTTAACATCATATTTGTCAAAAACAAGAATTGATGGATCGATTTGACCGATGCGGACGAACAGACCACGGCTCCCAATAAACGGGTGGTCTTGCTCAACAACTCTTCGATGACGATGGCAGGGTGTTTGGATTGCCCCTGACGTTCGAGCCGCTCTGTCGGGCGTTCGGCCTAGGGGAGGATACTGCGACATAGGATGACAACCGGCTTCGCGCCGAGCGGTACGCCCTTCGGGTCGGCGCGGCGCGGGCGAATCGGCGCTGGCTGCCACGGTTGGCGGCGCTCGGTTCAGAACGCCCGTAGCGCGTTGCTCAGGAGCCGGGGTCAAGGATAATGACGCTGACAGAGACCAGCAGGAAGACCGGGATAATATTAGCGACGCCAATCGCCCATGCGCATAGTCTCGCGCCATGCGCCCGAACGATGCCGACAGCAGCAATGAAGCAAAGAAGGGCTATGGCCGCATACTGGCCGATCATCATCCGTTCCCGGATGTGCGTGCCGACCGCATGGTGGTCTATCACGAAAGGACCCGAGAGAATCGCAAGACCCCACGGTATGATCATGAAAGATAGGGTCTGCAGACGACGCCGTACCTTGGTTGCCCTCGGAAAGGAGCGGACGACGATCACAACGGATCCGATCCACGCGAGAAGCAGGACCCAAATGAGCATCGGGAGTTGTCTCCTTCCTGTCCTTGATCTGCCCCCAGCGAGTGGACCGATTGGTTTGTTAGTGGATTAAGCCCATCGCCGCCATATCCGGATGGAGGTGGAGCGAAGCGGAACGGAGGCCGGATATGGCGGTGTCGCCGTTTCTGGGGCCGGCGGTCGATAGCCTAGGCTGCTATGCGGGCGCTTATATCACAGCGCACCGGCTCGATGCGCTCTAGTGCGACCTTCCGACGATGGTTCGATCGGCAGATTGTGTACCAGCCCTGGTCATTCAAGCGCACCGTAGTGACGGTGAACGAACGACGGGTTCTGACGCCCCAAGCTGGGTCCCTGAAGGTCCGGAATAGAGGCGGCATTTTCCATCACAGCGGACCGGTGGCAGTCGACCACACTGAGCCATTCCAATAGTTGACCACGAGCGGCGGATTCTAACGAAACCCGCCGCTCGCCATCGCCTAGCTCACTTTCCCAACTTGCTCGCCAGCGCTGCCAGGCCATCTTCGTAAATGCCTTGGAACAGGCTTACGATCTCGTCTTCCGTCACGCCGACGGGGTCAAACTGACCGAACCATTCGACACGTGCGACGCGGCCACCATCGATATCAGAGACTCGCAAAGTTGCCAGATAGTTCGCTTGTGGAAATGGCGCCTTCAGAATGTGGTAGCTGTAACTGCGCGCGGCCTCGTCGAAGGCCATGAGGCGTTCCACGATTTCCTCGCCATCCAGATTGCGGATCCGGCGAACGCGGCCGCCCTCTTCAAGCTGTGACGACGGAATGTAGGGCAGCCAATCGGGGAGCGTGTTGAAACCGCCGATGAGTTCCCAGACTTCGGCCGCGCTGCGGGCGATATCGATGCTTGAATATGCCTTTGCCATGATAAGTTTCCTTTCAACGTTGGTTGTGAAGTGGATTTGAGGTCAACTGACCCCGGGGGTGCGGCGATGGCTCAAGAGGGTCAGACCGAACAGGGTGAGGCCAGCGAACGTCAGGCAGAAGCCAGCCCACACTGCCGACAGAAGGCCGAAGCCGGCGCTGATGCTCAGGCCCCCGCTCCAGGCGCCCAGAGCGTTGGCAGCGTTGAGAGCCGCGAGGTTCATGGCGCCCGCAAGGCTGGGAGCTTCGGGTGCGAACCGCGTCAGGCGTACCTGGATTGTCGGGATCGCCAGCATCATTGCCGCGCCGACACCAAACAGGGCCGGGAATAGCAGGCGAGGATCGGTGCCATGGGTGGCAAGAACGGCCATCACGGCCAGCGCGCCGCCGTATCCCAAGGTGATGCCACGCGCTGGATAGCGGTCTGCAATCCGACCGCCAAGCAGGTTGCCGGTGGTCATGCCGATTCCAAAGACTCCCAGCGCCAGAGGAATGACGGTGGCTGGCAAGCTCGCAGCGTCGGTGACGATCGGACCGATAAAGGTATAAACCGCGAATATGCTGCCGACGCCAACCGCAGCGACCAGCATCACGCCCCAGACCGCAGGCCTGCGCAGCGCCGACAGTTCCTGATAAACCGGCACCCCATCAAGGGCTTCGGTGTTCGGCACCCAGTGCCAGATCGCGGCAATGGAAAGGCCGGCCAGGAGGGCGACAGCCCCATAGGTCTCACGCCAGCCCAGCGTTTGGCCCATGAACGTGGCGAGCGGTGAGCCGACAATCGTCGCGACCGTAAGGCCGGTCATGACTATGGCAAAAGCGCGACCTGCGCGGCCCGGCCCTGTGACGTGGGCAGCAACCACTGCCCCGGCTCCAAAGTAGGCGCCCTGTGGCAAGCCGCCAATGAATCTCGCCGCTATCAGGGCGCCAAGGCTATCCACGAGGGCGGAGGCCAGATTGCCGACCAGGAATAGCGCCATCAGCCACAGCAACAGCTTGCGCCGATTGAGCCGCGCCGCCGCAAGCGTGACCAGCGGTGCGCCGATCACTACGCCGAAAGCGTAAGCGGTAATGGCACTGGTAGCTTGGGGAATGCTCAGGCCCAGATCACCGGCAAAGAGCTGGATAATTCCCATGCTCGCGAATTCAGACGTGCCGATCACGAAGCTGCCCAGCGCCAGCGCCATAAGCGTCATGGTTCCGCCGCGTCCGGCGCTTTGGCCACGGTTTTCGAGGGGGCGGCCGACCGGATGCGCGCCTTGGGGGCATAGCTTTCCCGTCGCCAGCAATGCTGACGTGTTCATGATGATCTCCTGCGCGTTGAGCTGGCCTCAGTCGGCCAATGTCGGGAAGTCGGTGTAACCTTCCGCTCCGCCGCCATAGTAGGCAGTCAGCGGAGCCTCGAAGAGCGGCGCGTTCCGGCGCAGACGCTCGACCAGATCGGGATTGCCGATAAACGCCCGGCCAAAGGAAATCATGTCCGCATGGCCCGATGCGATAGCGTCCATAGCCAGTTGCCGGTCATAGCCGTTGTTGGCGATGTATGCGCCGCCAAAGGCTGCATGCAATGCCTTGAAATCGAGCGCGGACGCGGCGTTGGCTTCGCGCAATTGTCCTTCCACGGCATGAAGATAGGCAAGGCCCAAGCCGCCAAGTTGCTGCACAAAGTAGCCATAAGTGGCTTGCGGATCGCTATCGAGCGGCGTTTCGCCAATGGCGGTCGATAGCGGCGAAATGCGAACTCCCACCCGATCAGCGCCCCAGATCTCGGCAACAGCCTTGACCACCTCGATGGGAAAGCGCGCGCGGTTTCCGACCGAGCCGCCGTAAAGGTCGGTGCGGCGGTTCGTGCTGTCGCGCAGGAACTGGTCGAGGAGGTAGCCATTAGCGGCGTGGACCTCGACCCCGTCGAACCCTGCCTTCTTGGCCAGATGGGCAGCGTTGCGATAGTCCTCGACCAGCCCGGGAATTTCATCCGCCTCCAGAGCGCGCGGCATGGAGGGTACATCATCGCCGGCCAGCGTATAGACCCGCCCCCCGGCGCGGATGGCCGATGGTGCGACCGGCGGCGCCCCACCTTCCTGAAGGCTGAAGTGTGAGACGCGGCCAACATGCCAGAGCTGGAGGACGATCTTACCCCCGGATTCGTGAACAGCATCTGTCACTTCTCGCCATGCCTCAGCATGGGCATCGGTGTAGATGCCTGGGGTGTAGGCATAGCCGCGGCCCTGCTGGGAGATATTGGTCGCTTCGGTGACGATCAGACCGGCGGACGCACGCTGACGATAATAGTCAACGGCCAGCGGGCCATGGACACCATCCATTCCCGCGCGTGAACGGGTCAACGGTGCCATCACAATGCGGTTGGTAACATCGATCGCGCCGATCGAAGTCGGCGCGAAGAGATCGGCAGCAAGCGTGTCAGACATATCACATTCCTTCTCGTCTTTGGCCCTGGTGCCGGTCAGCTCGAAGAGCCCGGCAACTCGTCGCAGATGGAAATCGCACAATGTCGCTTGCCTGATTAGACGGCGGGTTTTCACTGCATTTGATAGCCAGGTTCACAGATGGAGCTGCGGATTCCGAGGTCATGCCGGCCACCATTCCGATTTGATCCCGGCCGGCATTCCGACCTGATCCCGGCCGGCATTCCGATTAATTCCCGGCCACCTGCCGGGGGATGAGAAGCCTGATCGTTGGGCCATCCTTGCGGCTGCGTGTGAGCCGGGAGGACTGGATGCCGACGAGGAGGCCGAAGATGCGCGATGTGCGCGAAGTATTGAGATTGCACCGGGAAGGCTGTGTCCCGATGCGCGAGGTGGCCCGTATGATGGGCATTGCACGCTCGACGGTGCGAGACATGGTGGTCCGCTTCGAGCGCTCGGGGCTTTCCTGGCCGGTTCCGGCCGAGATCAGCGACGCGGAACTGGAAGCCCGGCTTTATGGGCCTGCCGGGGTAAAGCCGGGCAGACGCAAGCAATCCGAGCCCGACTGGTCGGTGGTGGCACGCGAGCTGAAGCGCAAGCACGTGACGCTGCAGGTCCTGTGGGAAGAATACATCGCCGCTCATCCCGACGGTTATCGGTACAGTCGCTGGTGCGAGCTGTTCCGCAACTGGGAAGGCCGGTTGTCGCTGGTGATGCGCCAGAGCCATGCCGGCGGCGAGAAGCTGTTCGTCGACTACGCGGGCGACACTGTCCCGGTCGTGATCAACCGCCGGACCGGCGAGATCCGCGCCGCGCATCTGTTCGTGGCGGTGCTGGGCGGCTCGAGCCTGTCGTTCGCGTGCGCGACCTGGACGGAGCAGTTTGCTGACTGGGCCGAGGCCCACAACGCCGCGTTCGCGTTCTTCGGCGGCGTGCCGCGGTTGCTGGTGCCCGACAATGCCAAGGTCGCGGTGATCAAGGCCTGCAACTTCGATCCAATGGTCAACCGCAGCTACACCGACCTCGCCCGCCATTACGGTACGGCGGTGCTCCCGACACGAAGCCGGAAGCCGAGAGACAAGGCGAAAGTGGAGGCTTGCGTCGGCATCGTCGAAAGATGGGTGCTGGGCCGGCTGCGCAACCGGATCTTCTACAGTCTGGCCGAGGTCAATGCGGGCATTGCCGAGTGCCTTGCCGATCTCAACGACCGGCGCGTGCTACGCCAGTTCCAGAAGACCCGGCGCGAACTGTTCGATGAGGTTGACGCGCCCAACCTCAAACCGCTGCCTGCCGAGCCCTGGGTCCATGCCCAGTGGAAGCGCTGCCGGGTCGGGCTCGACTACCATATCGCGCTCGAGCAGCATCACTACTCGGTGCCGCATCGCTTCGCCCGCCGTGAGGTAGAAGCCCGCTTTACCGCACGCACTGTCGAGATCTTCCTGGGCGGCGAGCGCATTGCCGTTCACATGCGTGGCAGCGGAAATGGCCGGCACACGACTGTGCCCGAGCATATGCCCTCGAGCCACCGGCGCTATCTGGAATGGACGCCCGCGAAGATCCGCGACGAGGCGGCCCGGATCGGGCCGATGCTGTCGCTGTTGGTCGAGCGCATCATCAACGATCGGCCGCATCCCGAACAGGGATACCGCTCGTGCCTTGGCATCATCGGCTTGGCCAAGCGCTTCGGCGCCGATCGGCTTGAAGCCGCCGCGGTCCGCGCTCTGGAGATCCAGGCGCGCAATTATCCTTCCGTCAAATCGATCCTCGAAAAGGGGCTCGACAAGGTGCCCGTGTCCAAAGCCCCGGAGCGCGAGCCGATCCTGCACGACAACATCCGGGGCTCCCAATACTACCATTGAGAGGAACAATGATGCTCAGACACCCAACCCTTGATCAATTGAACCAGCTCGGCCTGACCGGCATGGCGCACGCCTTCGCCGACCTCGACAACAACGGCGATGCCGCCAGCCTGAACCACGCCGAATGGCTGGCGTTGCTGCTCGATCACGAGGCTACCTGGCGTAACGACCGGCGCCTCGCGCTGCGCCTGCGACACGCCAAGCTACGGCACCACGCTGTTCCCGAGGACGTCGATTACCGCGCTGCGCGCGGGCTCGACCGCCGGTTGTTCGAAATGCTGCTCAAGGGCAACTGGATCGCCGCCCACGAGAACTGCGCGATTATCGGGCCAGCAGGCGTCGGCAAAAGTTGGCTTGCCTGTGCAATCGGCCACCAGGCTTGCCGGGACAATCGCTCGGTGCTCTACACCCGCCTACCGCGCCTGATCGATGACTTGTCGCTGGCCAAGGGTGACGGCCGCATCGCGGCCCGAATGAAGAGCCTGGCGCGCGTCGACCTGCTCATCCTTGACGACTGGGGGCTTGAGCCGCTCGACGGCAATGCCCGTCATCACCTGCTCGAAATCCTCGAAGACCGTTACGGCCGTCGATCAACGTTGGTGACCAGCCAGCTCCCAGTAGCCAGCTGGTTCAATCTGATCGGCGACCCGACCTACGCCGATGCCATCCTCGATCGCCTCGTTCACAACGCCCATCGCCTAGAACTCTCCGGCGAATCCATGCGCCGAAATCTCCACGCTCAAGCCGCTTGACCCACTCAAAACCTGCATGCCAATAATTACCCACGATCTGGCTTCACCCGGCCGGCATCATATCGGAACAGTGACCGGGATCAGATCGGAATGGGCGGCCGGGATCGTCGGAATCAGCAATGGAGCGACGTGGGCCGAAAAACGAGTTAGACTGCACTCAGTTCTAGGAATGAAGATCACAGGTGTCTCATGGATAATCGCGCAGGCGAGATGATGGTGTTCGTCCGTGTGGTGGAAGCAGGCAGCTTCTCCGAGGCGGCTCGCCTGATGCTGATGACGCCCTCCACAGTATCCAAGCTTATCGCCCGGCTGGAAGCGAGGCTCGGCGTGCGGCTGATCGAACGCTCCACTCGGCGCCTCGCGCTGACAGGCGAAGGGCAGTTTTATTATGAGCGCAGCCAGGCTTTGCTTGGGCAGCTCGACGAGACCGAACAACAGATCGCTCAAGGCGGCGCGGAAGCAGATGGGATTGTACGGGTTACTTCATCGGTGACATTCGGCACGGCAGCGCTCGAACCGATCCTTCCGAACTTCTTCGAAGCATATCCAAGGGTTGTCGTCGATCTATCCCTGTCGGACGATGTGGCGGATCTCTATATGGAGCGCACCGACATAGCTATCCGCGTCGGCAAACTCGCGGATTCCAACCTGATGGCGCGCAAGATCGGCGAAACGCGCCGCCGGATCGTCGCATCGCCTGCCTATCTTGCCCGCCACGGCACACCGCGCAGTCCTGAGGATCTGGTCCATCACAACTGTCTGGGCTTCAATTTCCGCCGCGCGATGCCGGTCTGGCCGATGCGCGAGGGCGGACGCATTGTCGAGCGGATGCTCAGCGGTTCACTGTTGGCCAACAATGGCGAAACACTTCGCCGCATGGCGCTCGCTGGTGTCGGCATCATCCGCGTGGCTGATTATCACCTGCGCAACCAGATTGCGCGGGGAGAATTGGTCGAGTTGCTGGTGGATTGCGATCTGGGCGAGACGGATGACATCCACGCCCTGTTCAAAGGATCGCAGTTTTTGCCTGCACGGGTCCGGGCCTTCCTGGATTTCACCGTGCCGCGAATGCAAGCGTTTCTTGAGCAGAAATAGGGTATGGCCGATCCGCCGCAATGGTGGACCGGCCATGTCTGTTCAGGGCTGTCAGTGTCCCAGCACTTCCATTCGCATGACCTGTACGCCGCCTTGCGCGAGGTCGGGCAGTCTTGCGAACCACGCCTGCACGTAAGGCATGGCGTTGTGCGCCTCGAAATCCTCGCGCGAGGCGAAGACTTCGTAGAAGATGAAGTGCCCCGGCTGGGCGCGATCTTCCTGTAGGAAATAGACAAGGTTCTTGGGGTCGCTGCGGACCAGAGCCACCAGCGGCAGCGTCGCTTCGCGAAGTTCAGCTTCCTTGCCCGGTTTTGCATGCACTTCGGCGACAATGGACCAGGCGCCCGTAAGGATCTGCGCATAGCGGATGCCCTCCTTGGGTGCCGCATTGTCCTGCGCGACGGCGGTTGCGGGCGCGGTCGCCAGCATCAGGGCAGATAAGCCGATCATTTTGAATGGAATAGCCACGGTGATTTCCTTTCGATGGTACTGCAGGTGGCCGGAACGGAGGCTTGGCTCCGTCCCGGCGGCGATCACAGTCCTGCCTGCTTGCGCTGACGTCCGGCCAGGGCATTGGCGAAGCGCTGCTTCACCGGGCCGAGCGCTTTCACGAACTCCAGTTGCTCGCCTTCTGGGCCCTTGCAGTAGATCAGCTCCCAGCCATCGGACGGCGCGACGGTCACCTTGTTGGTGTTCGTGCTTTGGGGCGCGGCGCGGCGTTCGGCTTCACTGCGCAGGCGGATGGTGCGGTTGGCACGCACCTGCGTCATGCCGCGCCGGGCTGACTCGGCTTCGAGGTCGGTGATGAACTTGTTGAAGTCCACATCATCGCGCACGTAAAAGCAGATGTGCATCATGCGCGGGAAGGCCGGGCTCATGTTCTCCAGCGGTGGGGCAAAGCTGTTGGGACCGCCCAGTGGTTCGTCGGCATTGCGATATTGCAGCAGTTCGATCACCACGTTGTCGAACTGGATAAAGCGCACGTCGAGCCGCTGATCGCCGTCACGCAGGTTCGGGACGCCGATGGCGGCCGGGCTGACGTGAAGATCGTTGGCGCGAATTTCCTGATCCGCCAGCAGGGTGTTCTGCACTGTATCGCCCTGAAAATCGCCGTGGCGGAACACCTCAGTGCCGCCAAGAACCTCGGTGTAGAACTCGAAAGCGCGCTCCATGTTCTGCACGGTGAGCCCAAAATGCTGCACCCCCTGCAGCCGCGCACCGAGCGGGGCCGCATTGCGCGCCGCAGGTGACATGCGCTCGGAACCTTGTGCGACTGCAGGCGCGGCAAGAGCCGCTCCAGCAGTTCCAGCCACCAGCACAGCGCCCGAGGCGCGGAGCATGTTGCGGCGGTCAAGGCCGGTCTGGGTAATTGTCGTAGCATCAGACATGATGATTTCCTCCATTTTTGATCGGCGCATGTTCCATCAGCGCGCAGGGGACCCTCCGACCGAGGCGCAACCTCGGCCGGGGTGTGCTTGAATTTTGCGAGTTTGCAGCGGCGGGGCTGCGTCAGTCGGCGATGGGAAGCGGGGCTGCCGGGTTGACGAGGCCCTCGCTGCGCAGTGCGCGCCAGAAGTCGACGGGTACGATCTCGGCCAGCGCGGCACTGTCCTCAGCGATGCGGCCGGGGCGGCTTGCACCCGGGATCACAGCGGCGACGGCAGGATTGGCCAGCGCAAACTGCAAGCCCGCAGCCTTCATGCTGATCCCGTGGCTGTCAGCAATTGCCTTGATGCGCGCCACCTTGCTCAGGATCTCAGGCGTGGCAGGAGCATATTCAAAGTTCGGCCCGCCAACGAGCGCCCCGGAGCTGTAGGGACCGCCCACGACGATGCCCAACCCCCGCTCGGCCACCTTCGGCATCACACGCTGCAGCGAACGATCATGGTCGAGCAGGGTGTAACGGCCGGCCAGGAGGAAGCCGTCAGGGCGCGGCCCGTCGAGGTCGAGCAGCAGTTCGATCGGTTCGACGCGGTTGACGCCAAGCCCCCAGGCCTTGATCACGCCTTCGTCGCGCATCCGATCGAGCGCCTTGAATGCGCCGCGCCGCGCCTGCTCGAACATGCTGAGCCATTCATCGCCATAGAAATCCTGCGCGATGTCGTGGACCCACGCGATGTCGATGTGGTCGGTCTTGAGGCGGTTGAGGCTGTCCTCGATCGAGCGGTAGGTCGCCTCTTCCGAATAGTCGTTCATGATCTTGTTCGGGCGGCCATATTTGAAGACATCGCCCTTCTCGCCCAGATCGCGGGCGCTGACGTCCTCGACTTCATCGAGAATGAGGCGGCCGACCTTGGTGCTGATTACCCCGGCCTATTCATGAGACTGAGGTTCCGGGCTTGTTGGGTGGCGATGCGTTTTCGGTGATGTGATCCGGACGAGCGCCTCTGGCGGTGTTTTTCACCGCGGTGGGATCGATGGGCTTTTCGGGGTTAATGGAGGGGGGCTTGCGGTTCGGCGGCACGGCCGCGCGGGCTATGTAGGAGCAGGCCGAAGGTTGGTGGCGACGGCCTTGAACGTGGCGGCATCGGGGCATGCTGACGCGAAGGCGATGCGGATGCGCGTTGCGGATTCAATGACGCGGGCGGCGACCTTGAGCAACCGGAGGCGGATCGTTGCGAACTCGGCGACGGCAAGCGCGGCAGATTTTGGGATTTCTTGCTGGATCCGCCACAGGAGCCAGTAGGCGGCGGTGTGCAGAATGAGGCGCATCTGGTTGGCATTGGCCGAGCGGCACGAGGTGCGATCGCTGGCGAGCTGGGTCTTGTGCCGCTTGATCAGGTTTTCGGCCTGGCCGCGGGCACAGTAGAGCGTGTCGTAGATGTGCTCGGCCGAGCCTTGGGTCAGCGAAGTGACGACATAGCGGATGTCCATGCCCAGCGTGCTGGCCTCGATCCGGGCGACGACGCGGCGCTGGCCCTTCCAGCTTTTGGCGCCGTAGCGGGTCTCGGCATAGTTTCGCAGGATCACACGCTGCTCCTCGGCCCGCTTGACCGCGCAGGTATCGGCGACGGCGACGATGGCGGGATCGGCCCGCAGCGCAGCGTTGGTTGGCAGGCCGAACACGTAATCGATGCCGTACGCCTCGCAGAACGCCATGACCTCGGGGCGGCCATAGTGCCCGTCACCGCGGATGGTGAGGTGGGTATCGGGCCAGTGCCGGCGGATGTGACGCACCAGACGCCGGATGTGGCCAGCAGCTTCGGCGCCAGATGGCGTCTTGCCGGTGCGAAGCAGCATCGCCACCGGCCGGCCACTGGCGGTGTCGTAGACGTGGATCGGCAGGAAGCAGCGCTCGCCATGGTGCCCGTTCCAGAACGAGAGCTGCTGATAGCCGTGGACGACATCGCAGGTGTCATCGATATCCAACGTCACCGCCGCCGGCGAAGTGGGATAGCTGGCGCAGTAGATATCGATCATGGCGGCCATCAACTTCGCCAGTTCGCGCGTGGTCGGCGCGTTCTCCCAGCGGCTCATCGTGGGTTGGCTCGCAAGCCCGGCACCGGAGCCCGGCAGCTTGCCCAGCGCCAGGCGGAAGCCGGGATCGTCGCGAAGGGCGTCGAGATCGTCGGCATCCTCGTATCCGCAAGCGATCGCGAACACCCGGGCGCGCAGGATGTCGGGCAGCGCATGGATCACCCGGCCAGGGTCACGCGGGTCGGCTATGCAAGCGGCAAGCCGACGGCAGATGCCCATCGCGCGCTCAGCCTGTGCCAGTAGCAGGACGCCGCCGTCCGAGGTCAGCCGACCACCATCAAAGGCGGCTGTGACTTTCCGGCTGCGCACTGCTGGGAATCGGAATGGGTTTGCAGTATCGTCGGTCATGGCGGGGTGGCCTGTGGCATCTTCTGCCCTGCGGCAGGTTCGGCTTAGACACCCAGTTCCTAATTCAGATCAGAGGCTTATGCCACTCCCGCCAACCCTCTCGGCCCAACGCGGTGAATAAGCCGGGTTACGAACTCATCACGCGGCTTGTCGGCAAGGGCCGCGCCCATGCGGATCTCGGCCAGTCCAGCACCATAAAACGGCGCGTTATCATAGTAGCGGATGCCGTCAGACCAAGCCGCCTCGACAGTCGCCAGCGCCTCTTCTTCGGGAATATCGCGAAACATGTTGCCGAGCGGTGCTGCGCCAAAGCCGATCTGGCTGGGAAGAATGTCCTTGAGTGCCATCGTCGTTACCTTTCAGTTCTGTTCCGAACCCCGTGTTCGGTGTCGAAGAAAGGAATATGTTCTTGCCGGGACGACGAGTAGCCGGGCAGAAATCCCAGCACTTTGGAAGCGCGTTCACAGATCACTGCGTGAATGAGCAGGCTGCCTTTAGGACATGCGTTACTGGGCTCGCGCCTCTTAACCGGGCAGGAACAGTTAGCCTGATACAACTGGCTGTCGTGAGGTAACAAAATGGCGGGTTTGAATGAACCTGGTGATATCTCTCGCTGTTGATCTGACGACATCCGCTTTAGGCATAACCTGACGTTCCCAGCCCCGGAGCCAACCGGCAGGAATGTCGAAGGGTTTCGGGCGCCGGCAGGCGTACGAAAGTCTTACAAGTACGACCCGCGGTGAGGCTCGCACAGGTCTATGGGTAAAAGGGCTTTGGCGTGGATTGGGGCGACTGAAGCAAGCCTATCAGCCAGTCCGTGATGGACGGAACAGCATGGAAGTCAGATGGCCATTGTGCTCGAAGCGCCACTGATCGTGTTGGCAATGAGCTCGATTCTGGCTGGGCTGGCGGCATCGACACACGTATCCCCATGGGCCGAGGCGTAACGTTCACGGCCATCATGCAGGATGGGCCATGCCGGATCATGGCGTGTTCTTTCGGATCGGTGGTGCCGATTGCGGCGGAGCGCGGGGCTGGCACCAGCGGGCGAACGTTTCGATGATGGTCATGTGCCCGCCGCAACATGGGCATGGCGGGCGATGATCGGTCGGTTCGTCGGGTTCGGTGTCGGTCTCTTCAATCTGCGCGGCGACGCCAAGCAGCCTGCGGGCCAGCGCCATGGCCTCCTTGTGGGTTGAACTGGCAAGTAGGCCGTAATGCCGGATGCGGTGGAAGCCGCGCGGCAGGACGTGGATCAGAAAGCGGCGGATGAACTCGTCGGTGGCCAGCGTCATGACCTGCTGGCGTTCGGCGCCATCGCGGCGGTAATCCTTGTAGCGGAACGTCACGCCGGTCTCGTCGAAGCCGATGAGCCGCCGGTTCGAGATGGCAACGCGGTGCGTGTAGCGCGAGAGATAGGCCAGCACCGCCTGCGGCCCGGCAAAGGGCGGCTTGGCATAGACCACCCAGCGCTTCTTCCGGATCGGGGACAGATGCCGCAGGAAGGCCTTGCGTATCGCTAGGCCCGCCAAGGTGCTGAAGAAGACGAGCTTGCCGGCATCGAACAATGCCAACAGGCGAGTGAGGAACAGGCGGCGGAATAACGCGCCCAGCACGCGCACCGGTAACAGGAAGGCGGGGCGTGACGAGATCCACCGCGTGCCGTCGAGCGCGATGCCGCCGCCAGGTACGATCATGTGCACATGCGGGTGGTGGGTCAGCGCCGATCCCCACGTGTGCAAGACAGCAGTGATCCCAACCCGCGTGCCGAGGTGCTTGGGATCGGCCGCGATGGTCAGCATCGTGTCCGCAGCGGCGCGGAACAGCAGGTCATAGACCACCGCCTTGTTCTGCCAGGCGATGTCGGCGATCTCGGCAGGCACCGTGAAGACGACGTGGAAGTAGCCGACCGGCAACAGATCGGCCTCACGCGCGGCCAGCCAGGTGCGCGCAGCAGCGCCTTGGCACTTGGGACAGTGCCGGTTGCGGCAGGAGTTGTAGGCGATCCGCCAGTGCCCGCAGTCGTCGCAGGCCTCGACGTGACCGCCTAGTGCAGCGGTGCGGCAATTCTCGATCGCCGTCATGACCTTGAGCTGGCCGAGGCTCAGATGCCCGGCATGGGCTGCACGATAGGCGGGCCCGGCGCTACGGAAGATATCGGCGACCTCGATCGAGGCGCGCACCGGCTCAGCCGGGAGGAGTCACCTGCGCCTCGAGTAGCGTCGTCAATTTGTCCAGCGGACTGATGACCGCGCGCACGGTTCGAGTTGCGACCGTGGTGTAGAAAGCGGTTGTCTCGAGGTTTGCATGCCCGAGCAGTGCCTGGATGATCCGGATATCGACGCCGTCTTCAAGCAGATGCGTGGCGAAGCTGTGCCGCAGAGTGTGTGGGCCGACCCGTTTTTTGATACCCGCAGCCTCGGCAGCATCGACAACGATCCGATGGAGCTGCCTGGTACTAAGCGGCTTGAGATAGTGCATGCCCGGGAACAGCCAGCCATCAGCGTGCATGACGCCCTGCTTGCGGCCAACCGTCCACCACTCACGCAAAAGGGCAAGAAGGTCAGCGGGCAGGAGCGCATTGCGATATCGCCCGCCTTTACCGCGCTCCACTCGCAGGAGCATGCGCTTGCTGTCGACATCACGGACCTTCAGCATCGTCACTTCGGCGGCGCGCAAGCCAGCGCCATACGCAACGGACAGTGCGGCCTTGTGCTTCAGGCAGTTGGTCGCGCCAAGCAGAAGCACGACTTCGTCGCGGCTGAGGACAACGGGCAAGGAGCGCGGATTCTTGACCGTATAGAGCTTGCGGGAGAGATCCGGGCGATCAATGGTGTGCGTGAAAAAGAACCGCAGCGCAGAAACGATGCTGTTCATGGTCGGGATGCCAATGCCCGCCTCGCGCTGTTCAACCTGGAATTGCCGGAGCTCTTCTACGGTCGCAGTATCGGGAGGGCGCCCAAGATATGTGGCGAACCGCGCGACGTGGCGCACATAGTCGAACTGGGTCTTCCGCGTGAACCTGCGCATGTTCATGTCTTCGATCATGCGCTGACGCAGCGAAGTGGCGGGGGCATCGGACAGAACGGTGGTCATAGTACGACTCCTTGGTTGAAAGGAGCCGCGATCGTCTGCCTACTTCGCCCAGACCTCAACTTACGCTCAGGCCACCGATCACTGGCCACACCTCAAAACAAGCGCCACTCCCGCGCCAGCGGGTTCGTACTAGTCCCAGCCCTCGTCTTTCAGCAGTGAAGCCGCCAGTGTGAATGTATGGCCGGTTCCGACGCCGCAGCCTGGGCCTTTGAACGACCGTGTGTGGACGCCCCATCGGATACAAGGGGGTATTCGAAAGATTTGATCGCACAGGTTCAGGTGCTTCCGTGTGTCCGGCCTGTTGATGCAGCCATCATCACGGCTGCTGGCCTGTATGGAGATCGCGGATCGGGTCCATACCGGAATTGCGCGCTCGAGGCGCTTGGACGTTTCCCTGGTTTTCCCGACCCCGTCTTCTGACCGTTGCGCCATACCTCTCTACTGACCTTCCTTGCGTCCCTGACGCCTCAAGCCTTAGCGGCTACGCCGCTGCGGCCGGAGCTCTATACGATCCGCCGTGCGCCATCAGCGCCCAAACGGTCCTAGCCATTTTGTTCGCGAGCGCGACGGTGATCAGCATGCGTGGCTTGCGAGCCAGCATGCCGGCCAGCCATGCGCCGGCTTTGTCAGGATTGCGCGCCGCAACCTTCGTCACCGAGCTCGCGCCGATGATCAGAAGCCTGCGCAAGCTACGCTCGCCCATCTTCGTTGTCCGCCCGAGGCGCTCCTTGCCGCCGCTGGAGTGCTGTCGGGGTACGAGGCCGAGCCAAGCCGCAAAGTCGCGCCCGCGACGGAAGGTGCTGGCAGCTGGCGCCAGCGCCACCAGCGCCGTCGCGATCACCGGGCCGATGCCGGGGATCGTCATCAGCCGCTTCGCCACCGGATCAGCTTTCGCACGGCTCGCGATCTCGCGGTCGAGCAGGGCGATCTGCGTCTGCAGCGTCTCCAGCCCTTGCGCGATCACGGCCAGCACGGGTCGCGCCTGAGGCGGGATGTCGGAGGTGGGATTGCCGACCATCTCGATCAGCCTGCCGACGTGCCCGACACCCTGACGCACGATGTAGCCGAACTCGGTGAGATGGCCGCGCAGAGCGTTGATTAACTGGGTACGTTGACGCACGAGCAGGTCGCGGGTCCGGAACACCACCGCTGATGCCTGCGCCTCAGCGCTCTTACCCTGGACGAACCGCATCGTCGGGCGCTGTGCTGCCTCGCAGATCGCCTCGGCATCAGCCATGTCGTTCTTCTGCCGTTTGACGAACGGCTTTACGTACGCCGGCGGGATCAGCTTCGTGTCGTGCCCCAATGCGGCGATCTCGCGTGCCCAATAATGAGCGCTCGCGCATGCCTCCATCGCCACCACGCATCGCGGCAACGTCGAGAAGAACGCCAGGACCTCGTCACGTCGCAGCTTTTTGCGGATCACAACTGCTCCGCTCGCATCCGCGCCGTGAACCTGGAAAACCGACTTGGCCAGATCAATGCCGACTGTGCTAATCTCACCCATGGTCGCCTCCTGCTGTGGTGCTTCAACACCTCCACTCTGGCACGTCGATGCCGTCAGGGGGCGTCCACACCAACGGAATTGTGGCGTAATGCGCCGGCCCGAGGCCGGCGTGCCGACGGCGACTCTCGCCCTCCCTGCGTCATAATCGGCCTTTCCGGACACGACGCGGATTCCTGCCTCTTTTCAAGACACTTGCATCATCAGGCAACAGCCGTAAGCTCTGTAATCGACTCGAGTGCCGGATCAGGGACATTGATGACGCTTCTCTGGTTACTAATCGCGTTACCCGCAATTGTAGCGCTTTGCTGGTGGGATCAGCTTCTCACGATGGCGCTGACAAGGCGCTTTCTTCGTCGTGATGATGATAAGGCTGCCCGACAACGGGGCGCGAACGACTGATAACCCAGCTCTTGCTGCCTTCTATCGGTCGAGGATGCCCCACGACAGCCGCCATTGGTTAAGATGTGTCGCGGCAGGCGGCTACGCGCATTTCCTGACTGAAAGATGCCCTTCCGGACACGCCGACATTGCGGACGTGGATTGCTCAGTGCGCAGGGGCTCGCTTGTAATCCTCCGACACGAAACTTCGCTGAAGTGAACTGCGATCGAACATGTCGCGAGCAGGTAGTTGTTGATTTCTGCTGAGAGTTGACCCGGGAGGGGCGTAAATTTCCACTGAGAAGTGGCTCTGACTCACTTTTGCTGCTGGTATGATAGGCTTTGGCTGTTCCATTGAGAGGATCTGCCATGCCCGGTCGATTTCAGCGCGCGAACTTGGTCCCCGAAGGTTTCGTGGTCGTTTCGGTTGATAGCGTCGGTGAGAATTTCCATATTCTGTTACGGTCGCGTTGCTCTGTAGGGACATGTCCCGACTGTGGCCGACGAAGTCGGCGCGTACAAAGTCGATATGTGCGCAGACCATCGGACCTTCCGCTTAGCGGTCGGCGGGTTATTCTCTTGATCGAGGCACGTCGTTTCTGGTGTGACGTGGTAGTTTGTGGCCGACGCATCTTTTGCGAGCAATTCAATAAAAGCGTTCTTACCCGGTACGCTCGGCGAACTCAGCGGCTCGAAACGATCGTTCATCAGCTTGGACTGGCGCTTGGTGGCAGGCCTGGAGCAGCTTTTGCCCAACGGCTGATGATGCCTGTGAGCAAAGACACTCTGTTGCGGGTCGTACGGCGACGTGTCGGTGCACGGTGCGATGAGCTCAATGTCATTGGCATTGACGACTTCGCCTTTCGGCGTGGTCAAACTTACGGCACGATTGTTTGCGATTTGGAACGGTGTCAACGGCGGAGCAAAAACCGGCCACTGTGGCGGAGTAAAAGTAGGCCACTGATGTTGCGGCAGGTGCAAAGCAAAGGGCCCCGATCGGGGCCCTTTGCTTTTGGCCGTTTTGATGGGTCAGTTTTCGTCGACGGTGGCCTGGTTTTGCTCCGCCCCGCTGGCAGTGGCGCGACGGCGACTGGCTGACTGCTTTAGGCGGGTAACTGTCACCATTCATGGTCAGGATGCTGACGTGGTGGGTCAAACGATCCAGCAATGCGCCGGTCAGGCGCTCGGACCCAAGCACCTGCGTCCAGTCCTCAAACGGCAGGTTGGAGGTAACGATGGTGGAGCCGCGTTCGTAGCGCTGGGAGAAGGTCTCGAACAACAGCTCCGCGCCGGTGGGCGAGAGCGGGACGTAACCCAGTTCGTCGATGATCAGCAGCTTCACTGCAGCCAACTCGCGCTGCATCTTGAGCAGCCGCTTCTCGTCGCGGGCTTCCAGTAACTGGTTCACCAGCGCCGCGGCGGTGGTGAAGGTCACGGTGAAGCCCTTCTGGCAGGCGGCCAGCCCCAGGGCGAGCGCCACATGGGTTTTGCCCGTCCCGCTATTGCCCAGCGCAATGATATTCTCGCGCCGCAGGATATATTCGCAGCGCGCCAGATCCAGCGTCAGCATCTTGTTGAGGCTGGGGATGGCGGTGAAGTCGAAGGTATCGAAGCTTTTGACGGCCGGGAACCGGGCAGCACGGATCCGGCGTTCGACAGTGCGCCGCTCACGGTCGATCAGTTCCAGTTCGATCAGGCGCAGTAGATAGCGGGGATGATCGACACCATCACGCGCGCACTCCCGGGCTACTTTCTCATATTCGCGCAAAACGGTCGGCAGTTTGAGTTGCTTGAGGTGGTGGGCCAGCAGCACCTGTGGCGCACCAGCGGTGGTGCCGGTGGGCAGGTTGTCATCGGGCGCCCGGCTCATGCTGCCATCTCCTTCGAGACCTGGGGCATCAGAGCCGCATAATCAGCCGCCTGCGTGACCTTCACATCCAGCCTTGGCAGGTGGGGATAGGTCGTCAGGTCAAGCCTGGCGGGCCGCCGTTCCATCCTGGCCAGTGCGATCTGCTTCACCGCATCAAAGCTGATCGCGCCCATGTGGATCGCCTGAGTGACAGCATGGGTCACCACGGCCATGGGCATCGCTTCCAGCAAGCGCAAGACCTGGATATACTCGCGCTTGCCCTTGCGGCCCATGCGTCCCTCCAGCAATTGCCGCAGGTGGGCAAAGACATCGGGCAAGGCCCAATTCTGCAGTGCAGCCGCCTGATCGAGAGCATTCGGCTTTGTCTCGATCAGCGCCAGATAATGCAGCGGATCGGCCACAAAATCGCCGCTGCCATAACTGCGCACATGGCGGGCGATCTCCTCGGCGCCGGACAGGATCACCACCTCGTCCACGAAGCCCTTCACCACCACATCCTGGAACCCAAACCTTGTGGGCACCGAGTAATCATTGCCGCGATACCGCACCAGCGCCGTCGATGACACACGGGCGCTGCGCCTCTCGCATGGCTCCAATGGCACCGGCGGTAGTGGGCGTAGCGCCGCAACGTCAGCAACCATGCGCTCACCGATGGTCTGGGCATGGCGGCCAGCACGTTCGCCTTGCCGCGCATGACAGCGCTCCAAAAGAGCCGCGTTCAGTGCGTCATAGCTCGCCGCCTGCGGCTTGGGCGTCATGAAGTTGCGGCGCGCGTATTTGACCAGCCCTTCGACCTTGCCCTTGTCATTCCCCTTGCCGGGTCGGCCGAAGCGGTCAGAAAACAGGTAGTGGCTGACCAGCTCGCTGAAGGCACGTGTGCGCTCACGCTTGCCGTCCCCCAGAATCTTGGCCACCGCAATCGTCGTGTTGTCGTAGAGGATCGACTGGGGAATGCCGCCAAAGAAGTCGAAGGCCGATACATGCCCATCCAGAAATGCCTCGGTCGTCTCGCGCGGGAAAGCCTTCACGAAACAGGCATCGGACTGCGGCAAATCCATGCACAGGAAGTGGATCTTCTGCTCCACACCGCCAATCACGCCCACCGCTTCGCCAAAATCCACCTGCGCATGCCCCGGTGGGTGCGCCAGCGGCACAAATGTCTCGCGGCCACGCACCCGGCTCAGCCGGACATAGTCCTTCACCACCGTGTAGCCGCCGCCATAGCCATATTCATCGCGCAGCCGCTCGAAGATCCGCTTCGCCGTGTGTCGCTGCTTGACCGGCGCCGTCCGGTCACCTTCCAAAATCGCGTCAACCACCGGCAGCAAAGGCCCCAGCTTAGGCTTCTCCACCGGCTTCGTGCGCGTATAGCCAGGTGGCAGTGAAAATCGGCAGATCTTGCCAATCGTCTCCCGGCTTAATCCAAATACCCGCGCGGCCTCTCGCTGGCTGCGCCCCTGCACAAACACAAACTGCCGAACACTCGCGTAAACTTCCACGGCATACATCCCGGCCGCCCTCAAAAGGGCAGCCTTACCACTGGCCGGTTTTTACTCCGCCACGCTCAGCACTTCGCTGGCGTTCCAGTGGCTGGTTTTGTCACCGCCCTGCACAAGGCCGAACTTCTGCGCAACCTCGCGGCGTGCCGCTGAATAGCTTGGCGCCACCAGAGGATAATCGGCCGGCAGACCGTATCGGGCGCGATAATCGGCGGGCGTCAGCCCGTGCGTCGAGAGATGTCGCTTGAGGGCCTTGTAGGGCTTGCCATCGATCAGGCTCAGTATCTGATCGGGCGAAGCCAGACTTTCCTCAATCGAAACCGCCGGCTTATATTCCGGTGCCGCTGCCGGCGCTTCAGGAGCGACGGGCTGGACGTCTTGTGACGGCGTAGTCGAAGAAGGTTCTGCGGCGGAAGCTCCTGCCGCCGGCGGCGTCGACGCATCGCCGAGCAGAGCCCGCCGTGTTCCCTCGACGAGGGCCGGCAACTCGCTGCTCGGCACGGTATTGTTCGCGAAATAGGCACTGAGCAACGTCACGGTCAAAGACATGACGCCCGCATCTTCGGACTCGGCCATGCAATATCCTTCTTCTGGCTGGAACTTCCGATCTTGGAGCAGGCTCACTTGCGCAAGCGTAAATGAACTGGTGCCTTCATTTCAGGCCCGAGTCAAAGTGGAGGGGAGGAGGGCTTCCGTGGATGCCGCGGCAATCGTGCCGTGAGCTATTCCCTGGAGAAAATCCATGACCGATATTCCCGCACTGGACGCGTCTGCGCGCTTGTACAGCCAGACCAACCATGACGAACGCGGCAACTTTCACTACCAAGGTGATCTCTACCGTGCCGGCGATAACCTCGCGACGCTGGCGGCCCGCATCGAAGGGCATTTGAAGGCCAAATTCCCCGATACGCGCTTTGCGATCAGGACTGATAAGTTTGCCGGCGGCCGTAAGATTATCGCCGAAATCCTGGATACGCCAGCCGATCTCACTCCACGCGACGCGCAAAATAGCTTCTTCGTGGAAGTGCGCGACCAGATGGAGCGTTTCGGCTTCACCCGGTCCAATCTGCTGCAGGACTTCCACACCTGTTCGTTCTACTGCGAAGCCCGCATCGGCCAGGCCTATTGGGCGGCGCTGGCCGCCAGACGCGGCGCGAAGAACCCGGTCCAGGCGAAACTGACGCTCGCGGCCTTCAAGAAGCAGATCCGGGCTGGTGACAGTCTGAAATTGATCGACGCGCCCGCAGGACATCGTGCGCTCGGGACGACGCGGGCGATCACCCAGGTTCGTTCTGGCGACATGATCCTTGAGGGGCGCTCCTACCTGTCCTTCCCGCGCGCATCCGCCTTCGCCTGCGATGGCAAACTCGTGCGCATATCCATCGGCTCGGAATATGATCCCGACGCCCATCTGCTCTACGAATGGCAACGCCGGGACGCCGCGTGAAAGTCCATTCTCTGTGGCGGCGGACAATGTGGAGGGAAGGGGGTGGGGATGGGGTGGCCGGTCCGAAGCGGATCGGTCCTTTCCATCAAGGAGATTCTCCCATGGCAACGCTTGCCCCGCAGATTGACGCGCCTCGAGTTTCCGGCGCCTACAAGGTCGATATCTCCCGCGGTCGCAACATCGGACGGGTTTCGTCCGAATGGTTTTCTCGTCCCGATGACGAGAAGTTCCTGTCCCTCGAAGAGCTTTACGACAGCGTCCGCCGCCGCGCAGATCGCGCTCGCACCCGCGTGGTCGAAAGCCGCGACGTGCGTGTCGAGGCGACCATGGACAATGCCGAGCGCCTGAGCCTGATCGTTCCCGGAGAGGCGGAGCCGATCGCGCCGACCAACTGGTCCTTCGGTCAGCTCTCCAGCCTTGTCGGCGCGCCCGCCTCCTATCTTCGTAATCTTCCCGCCGCTCTTGCCGGGATCAATCTTCAGCATGGCCTGCTCAGCCACCGCGGCGAACAGGTGAAGCTGCTCAAGACCCATGAGGGCCGCGCCGAACTGCGCGCCGTAACTGGCCCCGACTATGGCCGCATCTGGGACCATGAACTGGTCGCAGCCGTCATGAAGATCGCCGGCAACGGCGTTTCGGATACGCGCTGGAAGGTGCCTGGTGTGCTCGATTGGAGCTCCATGCGGTACAACCCCTATGTCGACGTCACACGGGAAACGACCACGCTCTACGCGTCGGATCGCGATGTCTTCCTGTTCCTGGTTGACGATACGCATCCGATCGAAGCCGGCAAACTGCCCAATGGCGAGCCTGATCTCTTCTTCAGAGGCTTCTATTGTTGGAACTCAGAAGTCGGCTCCAAGACATTGGGAATTGCAACATTTTATCTCCGTGCCGTGTGTATGAATCGCAACCTGTGGGGCGTTGAAAATTTCGAGGAGATCTCGATCCGGCATTCCAAGTTCGCGGCCAACCGCTTCGCTCATGAAGCAGCACCGGCCCTCGAGAGCTTTGCCGACAGCTCGGCTTTGAGCTTCATCGAGGGCGTCAAGACAGCGCGCGGTCGCATCGTCGCGCGCACCGATGAAGATCGCGAGACCTTCCTGCGCAAGAACGGCTTTTCCAAGACCGACACTGCCAAGATCATCCAGTCGGTGATCGCCGAGGAAGGGCATCCGCCCGCGAGCCTGTTCGACTTCGTGCAGGGTATCACCGCGCACGCCCGCGCGAAGTCCAATCAGGACACCCGGCTCGAGATCGAAGGCAAGGCGCGCAAGCTGTTCGCCAAAGCCAACTAAGGCCCACCTCTCGAAGGACACGCCGTTCCGCTCCTCCGCGTCGCGCGTGTTCGCCGTCACGTCGGCCGTCGTCCGGCTCCTCAATCCCAACACCAGCGCGGCGGCTTCGACCCAGGTCGGAGCCGCCCTTTTCATTCCGAAAGGATCAGATCATGCACGCTTCCGCCCAAACCGAACTGCATAGCTTCACCGTCGACGTCGAATTCTCGAGCGGAGGCGAGGCTTATGCGACCGAGACCTACAAGGTCGAAGCCACTGACTGGTATCGCGCCCAACGCGACGCGCTCGAGATGTCGGTCTCCAGTCCCTACGACAACGTCCGCATCCCCGATCTTACCCGTCGCGTGGTCGCCCGTTAACTGACCAGCTTCTCCCGCTGGCTTCCTGGCCACGGGAGAAGCCCGCTCTCGAGCAGCGTATCCCGACGTCATCACAGCGCAACAGCGCCCTGGGCCGCCTGAGGCGCAAAACCGGCGAGGGGAGGGCGCGACGAGAGTGCCGGTTCCGAACCGGCGCAACGGAGATTATCGTCATGTCCGACCACGATGCCCGCGCGCTCCTTAGAGAGGCGCTCGACTTCTTCAACGATCACCCACGTTTCAGCCTGCGGCGAGATCGCAGCCGCAACAGCTACGAACTGGCGTCACGGATCGACGCCCTTCTTGCACGCGACAAGCCTGCCTTGGCCGTCGTTGCCGCTGCCCGCGAGCGCTGGGAAACGGCCAATCTTTTGCGCGTGGACGCGAACGCGCTGGCTGTCGAACATGATGAGGACGGCTATTGGGTGCGTGCCTGGGTGCGCGTGAGCTCTGCCAGCATCGGCGATACTCCCGCGTTACAAGCCGAACGATACGCCAGGGCGATCGCGGCGTTGCCCGAGACGACCCGCGACGTACTGTTGGGCCACCAGCGCGACCGGCAGGATCTAAGCGCGATCGCTTCACGCTTGGGCATCAACACCCGCGACGTCGAGCAGCATCTCGCCGATGCGATTCTGGCGATTGGTCGCGCGCTCGATGGGGCGTGACCTCGCCTTAGCCTTTCCCGACACCAACATTCCCGAGGAGCATCAGTCATGATGAGCGTCCTTCCACCGCCCGGGTCGTCCAAACGCGCGAGGCTGGCCTCTTACGATCACGCTTATGCGGTGGCCGTACAAAGGAAGCGTGAGACCGGACGGCCGCAATTCGTGCTGCGTACCGGCGACTCGTTTCAGCCTTTCCAAGTCTCCACCAGCGGCCCGCAGCGCCACCAATCCGTGATGACCCTCATCCTCTAAGGGGGCGCGTCGACGGGCGGGCCCATTGGGAGAACTGAGATGTACACGCCGATGCATCCTGCGCTTGCCGCAGTAAACGACGATCAGCGGTACGCGGCCCTTTACGGTGTCCCGGTGGTGGCCGCCTGGGGCATGGGCGTCGACAGCACGGCGATGTCTGTGGAGAATCGATAAGCGCATATGACATTGGCGGTTGCAGGCAGTATCTGGCGGCCTTCGAGAACCATAAATCTCATTCGCAGAATCGGTTCTCGATTCGCCGGTGGCCCCCGAGAATCGATAAGTGATTCTGCCCCGGATTACTCGATGGTGTAGCCGAGCGCGCGATATCCGGCCTGACGCTTGGCGGCCATGCGTGAGAGCATCGGGACCGCATCGTCGACATAGTCATAGACGAGCACGTCAGTTTTCCCGGCGTGCCGCCGATGCAGGCGCCCGACATACTGCGCGAGCGTCCCTTTCCAGGAGATCGGCATGGTCAGGAACAGCGTGTCGAGACGGTCGTCATCGAACCCTTCGCCGATATAGCGGCCCGTTGCGAGGATGAGCCGCTCCTCGCTGTCAGGCACACGCAGTGCCGAGTCTGCCACCTTGCGTTCCGCTGCGCTCATCCCACCCCGCAGCACCACGAGATTACGCACGAACCGGGATAACCGGCCCTGCAGATATTCGAGATGGTCCTTGCGCTCTGTCAGGATTACTGGCGAGCGCTTCGCCTCCAGGGCACGGAGCACGTCATCGAAGATAAGATCGTTTCGGGCCTCGTCCTGCGCCAGCGCGGCATAAACCGCCGGCATCGGCGGTCTGTCCATGATCGCGAGCGGCTGCGGCAGCCGGAATGCTGTGCGTCGTTGCCGTGTGCGATGGGCGATCCCCCGGCGAGCGGCCTGGGTTCGCGCATCTACCCGATAGCGGATCGGGCCGCATTGCATGAAGATGATCGGCTGATGCCCATCCTTGCGCGCAACCGTGGCGGACAGGCCGAGCACGAACCTGGCCTTGGCGCGCCGGGCTACAAGTTCGAAGCTCGCCGCGGACAGGTGATGGCATTCGTCGACGATGAGGTGACCATAGTCGCCAACCAGATCCGAGACCTCGCCGTGCCTTACGAGGCTCTGTATCAGCGCCACGTCGATCACGCCCGTAGGCTTTCGCTTGCCACCGCCGATCGTCCCGATCAGCTTCGGATCGATATCGAGGAACGTTCGCAGCCGTTCGACCCATTGGCTGACCAGCTCCTTACGATGGACGAGCACGAGTGCATTGACCCGCCGCTTTGCGATAAGGTGTGCGGCCACCACCGTCTTGCCGAACGCCGTCGTCGCGGCCAGCACCCCGTCATCATGTGGATCGAGCGCCTCGACCGCCCTTTGCTGGGGTTCTTCGAGATCACCCTGGAAGGACAGGCCGTCCGGGAGCGGAGTCCCTGCCATTCGCTGGTCGTCGATCCTGACAGTGCTTCCATGAGCAGCTATAAGCGCAACCAGTTCGTCGAGGCATCCTCGCGGCAGCCCGATATGTTTCTGGTGAAGCTCCGCGCAGGAGATGATCCTCGGTTTGCCGAACGTCGGCAGGCGCATCGCCTGCGCCCGATAGAACTCGGGATTCTGGAACGCCGCGAGCCTGACGATCTGCGCGGTTAGCGCCGCCGGCAACCCAGTCCGGTCGATGTAGACCTGATCGCCCAGCACGATCCCAAGTGTCTCGGGCAGCGGTTCGGCCACAGGCAACAAGGGCGGCCGCCGGGACGGTGTCATCCGCCAGGGCTCGGCGGCATGCTCGTCCTCCACCGGCATCCGCACACCCAGCACCCGCCCGCGCATTTCCGCGTCGGCCACCATGCGCGCGGCGTCGTGCGCATCCAGCTGCGACAGCGAAGACAGGAACGCCCATTGATCGGGATAGGGGCGCAACTGCTCATCCACGAACAGGCTGTTTCCACGCCGGCGGGCATGCCCCTGCAGCGGCAGCGCGATCAGATTGCCGAACCCGCCGAGCGGCATGGTGTCCTGGCTCGGGAAGAAGCGATCATAGGAGCCGAACCCGATCTCCGGACGCCGCTCCATCGTGTCGGTCAATAGCGATGCGCCCAGCGCGCGGGCGGTTCGTGCCGGCACGGCGTCGGCGAAGAATATCCAGACATGGCCGCCATTGCCGGATCGGGATCGCTCGAGCGCGGCGGACACCCCTCGCAGGCGGCAGGTTTCCATCATGGCGAGCGCGTCCTCGGCCCAGCTCGCCTTGTCGAAGTCGGCCGCGAGGAACCGGCAGCTCTCGTCCGCAAGCAGCGGGTAAACGCCCGCCACAAAGTCGCCCGCGTCGGATCGCGATACCGCCCGCCCACGCAGATGTTTGTCGATCACCTCGTCCGTCACGGGCAGGAACGCCTGGTGCGCGCACTCGCCGCATTTGACCTGCGGCTTGTCACAGAGTCCGCGTTTCCACTCATTGCCGCAGGCGGGCGCATAGCCGCCGCGCCCGGTCTTGCGATTCTCCCAGCGCAGTGGGAAGACATCTTCACGACCGGCGAACAGCCTGCGGAACAACGCGACCTTCTTGCCTGTCGGCGATGTCGCAGTTACCGGAGGATCGGAGAACAGGGAGATCGCATCAGCTTTTCGGTGCTCGGTCGATTGTTGCGTCGCGACGGCATCCAGCGCTGCGATCACCGCCGCCCGCTCGTCATCCAGGGCCTTGAGCCGGGCCCGCAGCCGCGCCGCTTCATCTGTGCCGGCAGATCCGTTCACATCGCTGCAGTCGTTTCGGGCAACCGATCACGATAGACTCCACGGATCACTTTTTCGGCGCTCTCGCGGTGATAGAAGGGCTGCAGCTTTCGGCTTCCAACGATCGCCGGCACCAGACCGGCGCTTCGCAGATGTTGATGAACCCTGACGGCATGGGTAGCTTTGCTGGGGATACGCGCCAACTCGGCAGCACTGACGAAGCGCGCACCGAACGCTTCGACCTCCGCTCGCCGTAAGGCGGGCACGATCCTGAGCCGTGTCTGTTTCCTGTCGATTGTCAGCCATCCCATTTGTTTGAGCTTTGCAACCGTCGGGATGGTCACGCCGAGGTGGCGCGCGGCTTGCGCCATGAGCATGAACACCGGATCATCCTTATATTCGAGGCCGGCGATCACCGCGTCGGTATCGACCAGTATCTGCGCAATGCCTCGTTCGCTGCGTAAGCGGCCCGTTGCCCTGATCTGGCCGCGCAGCAGCCCGCCGATAATCGCCTCCGAGGACCGATAACAGATGCGCACGGCGCGCAGGATCGTCTCGCTGCCCGGTGGCGGCGCTGTGACGAAGGGCGCATCGCCGTGCAATGCAATGAGGAAGCGGTCGAGATCGGCCAGACGATACTGTGCCGGGATCGACGCTCCACCAAGCGGGAAGGCGCGGGGAAGATAGCGTCGCGTTATGAGCGCCTTGAACAGCCCGAGACCGACGCCGAGATAACGCCGTGCCTCCTCGGGAGAACAGGACTCGCGGAAGAAGGCCGTCAACGGCTCCTCGAGGGATTTCGGCACGACCATACCCCGGGCGTTGCTGGACAGCGAGTCGATCAACCTCAATGCCGCAGCTACGGTCGCGACCCGTTCAGCGGATACGCCGCAGAGCTTCGCCAGACCGCCTAGCGTGGTGAGATCGCCTTCTGTTGCGGGTTGGCGGAACAACATCGTGCCTGCTGTTATCGGCACATTCTTCACCACATGATTCTTGACGGTCTCCCGGATTGGCTCGAGAGCCGGATTGGTGGACAGGCCGAGCCAGTATTGCAGACGCCCATAGACACCCACGGGCGTCAGGCGCTTGAGCGGACATGCTGCCAGCATCCCGTCCAGCATCTTTTCGAACTGGTTGGGGAAGTCCTCGCAGACCGCAAAGCCCGCCGCCATGGTGCGGGCACGCTCCGCAGGCTCCTGCCGGCGCCAGCTGACGATTAATCTGCCCCAGCGTGCGACCGAGCCCACCCATTGCATGATCTCGGCGGCGTCCGCGAACGCCAGGCTGTCGAGGAACGCGTGGGAGATGCAGGGGCCATCGCCAAGCCTGCCGACAAGATAGGCATCGCCGATCTTGCCGTCCGACGTGATCGCTTCAGTACATTCCTGCGTCAGATCGTGCCCACATGTGCAACGCGCTGGTGACAGGTCCGAACGGCGGAACGCGTGCCGACAGGCAGGACATGTCGCCAGCAGCGCCCGACCATGATGAGGACAACTCGATACCTTCGCCAGATCCCACCAGGAGCGCCGCCACGGTCGACAGGCGACCGGCCCGTGACCCTGCTCGATATCCGATCGCATGCAGTCCGGGCAGATACGGGCGAAGTGACAACTATAGCTGATATTGCCGCTGCGGCTCACCAGCTCACCTGCAAGGACGCTCCCACCCTCGGTCTGCATTATCGAGTTACGAAGCAATGTTTCGAGCGGCACGCCGCTGAGCCGCGCGATATCGTGAAAGCGTCGCCCACGCTCCATATCCCGAACGAAGTCGGTCCGGTCGACCAGCGGCACCTGACGCGCAAATTCCAGCTGGGTTTCACAGCCATGCCGCAGGGCAAGCCGGTTGAACAGTGCCCAGCCTGGCTCGAACGCTGCCGGCCGCACCCGCAACGCAAGTCGAGTTGCCGATGCTGTCATAATCCCTCGCGCACGAAGGGCCGCAGGGGTTGCGCGCCGCTTCCGCGCAGCTTTGTGACGCGGCTCATATTCCTGGGCGACGGAGGTACGGTGTCGCGCAGCCAGATCTCGCGTAGGCGTTCGGCCGAACACAGGAAGGGGTTGTCGTGGCGGGCCGGGCCGCCGCTCGGAACTGACGGTTCATCCTCAAGGATCGCATCGAAGTCCAGCATATCCCTGACGTCGGGCTCATAAATCGGATGCCAACCCGCATGAACTTCTCCCAACAGGTTCAGATCGATCGACCGTCGGCCGATCGCCAGTGCCACGCTCAGCGCCTGGCTCAGATATTTGGAGACGATCCCGATCTCGCCGCCCGTCGCGACGTAGATGCGTTTCGCCATCTCATGCTTCGCGAGGCCGGACGCATCCGGCAACCCCATCATCTTCTCCATGACGCCAAGCACGCCAGAGAACATCGTGCGGCCGCTCCGGGTCGCCCAGTCATAGGGCTTGAGGATGATCGTCGGTTGCAACCGACGGCGCAGTTGCATCGTCTTCTCGCCCGGCACGGAGATGTCGAGCAGCCGGGGAAGACCCGCGATCACGATCTGGACTTTCACACGGTTGAGCAATGACTTGATGAACTCGGTCACTTCCGCCGTCATGTCGGGATTATTCTCGTTCACCATGTGATGCCCTTCATCGATGAAGATCATCTCGGTGCCCGTCTCCTCGGCATAGAAGGCGATCTTCTCGATCACCTCGCTGGTGTTCCAATGGTCCCGCGCACGATAGCCGTAGGCGCCGAGGATCGCCCCTACCAGCGCCCGTCGCGTCGTCCGTTCCGGTGCTTCAACATAAACAATGCGGCGGATATCGGCGTCCTCTGTGGCGCTGTCGGGATAGTCGGCCATATAGTCCTCGAGCGCCGTCGTCTTGCCGGACCCAGCAGAGCCGATGATGAGCAGGGCCCGGGCCTTGAAGCGTCGGCTGTCCTCGCGCGGGCGGTATCGGCCATGTAACTCGCGGATCGCCGCCTTCGCTTCCATGTGCCGCGTATGCGGGATCACCGTGGTCTCGAACGCAAGCACGGCGTCGGGCACCGCTGGCCGTGCCGATAACTTCGCGGCGCGATGATGTGTCATCGCCTCGGGTCCGACCATTGTGCAACCAGAGCCTCGATGTCCGCGTCGAGATCTATCACGGGAGGCGACGGCACCGGTGGCTGTTTCGTCGCACGTGGTGCGGTTTCTACCGCCGGTGCCTGCGTTCCTATTTCAGGCGGTCCCTTTTGGCCTTCGATCGGCGTGAAGTAGCGACCGTCGGTCTCGTACCGCGCTGCCCGCGTCTTGCTGCGGACTTTACTCGCCTCACTTTGCAGCTCTCCCGCCGTCTGTTCGGCAAAACCGCGCGCTGCTTCGAGATCGGCGACCGTCACCGGCGCATTCTTCGGCAGGCTTCGCTTTGCGATCGAGCGATGGATCTTGTGCTGATATTTGGAGACGCCCCGCGATATGCTCTGGTCGACACACGGGATCATCAGCCATTCGCCGCGCTCGTCGTCGAGCAGCCAGACCTCACCCAGATCATAGGGATCATAGCGTAACTCCCAGTCTTTTTCCAACCCGCCGCGGCGCGCCAGCAGCGGTTCGAGCTTCTCCCGATCAGCATAGAGCAGCCCCTCATATTGGATGCCGATGTTGGAGATGCGCCGGAAGAAGGTCTCTCCGGTCAGCCGTACAATATGGTCGAAGTCGGGAACTGGGCGCACCGGGTAAAGCGCGCTGAGTTCTCGCCAGCGCTCATAGGGCGTGCATTTCAACGTATCGTGGACGCTGTGATGATAGTCGTCGACGATCCACTTGAGGATACGACTACGCACATCCTCGAGCGACAGCCTTGCCCGCGCCACCGGATCATAGAGATCCATGGTCCGCGACAATGTCGTGCCTTCCTCATGGCTGAACACCTGCACGCCGATGGTCTGGAACACGCGCTCGACCGCGCCCTTCAACCATGGCATTTTCACCGGCAGATTGACGATGCCGATGTCGAGCATCCTGGCGGCCGACTGCAGCGATTGCGACCGGAACTCCTTGCCGTTGTCGCAGATCAGCCATTCGGGCACGCCGTGGCACGGCCAGTCATGCTCAATATCGGCGAGCCCGGAGAGATCCTTCTTCCACAGGGAATGGGCAAGCGCTCTCTGAAGTGAGGCATAGGACGGCGCCTCGAAGCTCAGATGCACCCCTATAATCATGCGGGTGGCGCGATCGAGAAGCGCGGTGAGCCAGGGCCGCCCCAAGGCGCGGCCGCTGTCCGGATGCACCACCACCAGATCGATCAGGCAATGATCCACCTCCACTTCTTCGAGCGGCCGTTCGGGCGGGCTCCGCCGCTCGAAGATGCCGAACTTCAGCCAGGCGGCGCGCCGGCCGAAGCGACGCTCATATTCCTGCCGCTCGGTATAATTGTCGCGGATAAACACGCGGAAGGTCCGGTCGCTGACCGCAGGAACATTCTGTTCGCGGCACAAATCGACATAGCGGCGATAGGCATAGTTCTTCCGCCGCCGCGGCATGCCCAAATACCAGACTTCGACGGCCTGCCGCATGAGCTTGTAGGTATCGGGATGATCGCCGTCCTCGCGCGCATAGCGGGGTTGGCGTGCCCCGCGCCGATGATAATGCGGGATCAGGAGCCGGACATCCCGGCCGTGCCGGCTCCATACGCTATACCACGCCCGCACTGTATAGGGATTGGGCCGGGCCGCTTCCTTGGTGCGGCGCGGCTCGCCGTTCCCTTTTCGCCGCTCCGCGGCCATCCGGGCCGCAAGCGCGGCATCCTCGCGTTCCCATTGTTCATGATGCGCGGCGAAGACAGCCTCAGCGGCAGCGGCATAGGCGCCCATGAGTGTCGGGTGCTCGCCGCGAATCGCGTCGACCATGCGTACATAGGTGTCCCTGCGCTCGGCCTCGCGGCGGATTTCTTCGGGCCAGAACTCCCAGGTTTTCTCCAGCGTCTCGGCGATCACCTTGGGCAGGCCGTCCGCATTGCAAGGATGATGCGCCAGCCGCCGGGCGCCATAGACGATGTCGATTTCATCGTCGCTCCATGTTCGCGCATCGCTGCCGCTCTGCGGTCGCAGAAGATAGCCACGGCGCTTGCGCTCGATCACCAACCAGAGCGCCACCTGACCTTGATCGTCCCGGATCGAGAGCGTGTCGCCTTGCTGGAAGCACATCGGCGTTGCGTTCATTTCGCATTCCTTCCCCGCATGAGGACCGTGTCGTCATCGAGCGGTCGATCGAGATCCACCACAAGCTCGCCGACTGCCACGAGGCCGAGCACAATGTTGACATGCACGGGTCGGCCGCCGAGTGCCTCGGCGGCTGCGCCCAGGTTCGACGGAAAGGGGAGGCGGGTGATTATGGTGTGTATCGCGAGGAGGTTTTCTGCCGCCAGCACCGCCACCGTTGCGCGCAGCCGTCGCGCATTCGATAAGCGTGGCTGTCGCCGGATATCGGTGTCGAGCCACATCTCGTGCCGGGCCCCACGTGCGACGCACTCAGCTTCGATTGCTGGCAACCGTCCGCCCAAGGTCGGATCAGCCGCCAATCGTGTGGCCAGTTTTACCTGCCGGTAGATGACTTCGCCGCTCACCGTCTCCAATCGGATATCGGGGGTGTAACGCCGCTGTCGGCCTGCTTCCGTCCAAACGAACGTTGCCGGTTGCACCCCGAACTGCGCAACATCGGGATCGAAGTCGAGAAGCAGCAGCGCATCGCGCTCGAGCAGGCTCTCATAAGGTAGCGCATCGCCAGCCTTGATCGACTGATACCAGCCCGTGCACGATCTTTGCCCCGGCCGTCCTGCCGGATTTCGGGCGAACCGCACCGTTGCGCCAGAACGCAAACGGGCAGATTTGTCGGTCACGCCGGCATCCACTATTCTCCTTGCGGGAACGACTCGAATTGCCGGTTCAGTATAACTGCTTCCGCAAAGGGCGTTAATCGGTTCCGCTCAGACGATGATCGTCGAATGGGTTACGCGTGGCCTGCCACTGTCAGTCGTTCTGACCGCCGACACGGGCGTCGAGCGGGAAGAGACCTACGCCTACCTCCCGATCTTCCAGACGCGGCTTAGTACCGCCCCAATACAATCTGCACCTGAAACGGTGCCGAAGACTGCACGGCGAGACCGGTTCTCCGATCCTCTGGTCGCCAGAGCTCAGTCCATCTTCAAGGCCAGGTTGAAGCGCGACGTTTCCGCAGCGGAGGCGCGGCTCATGCTTGGGGACCTCACCGACTTCTACGAACTCGCAATAGATGGCTTATCGCGGATGAGCACGAAGCTTTCCGAGGCCAAGCCGACTGACAAGGCCATTTCGAACACCAAGTTCAAGTGATTTGTGACTTGACGAACGCTAGTCTCGAATAGAATAAATCGTGAACAAATGCTCCCATCATGATGGCGCGTCAAGCCCGGATGATGATCCGGCGCCATGGCCGTTTGCAGGTGGAGCGCAGCGGAACCGGAGGACGGCCATGGCGGTGACGCCATTTCCGGGGCCGGTGGCCGATAGCCGAGCGAGCTGTGGGGCCTGATGGTGTTGTAGTGCCGCCGCCAGGCCTCGATCAGGATTTTCGCCTCAGCGAGGGTATAGAAGATCTCTCCGTTGAGAAGTTCGTCTCGCATCGAGCCGTTGAAGGACTCGCAGTAGCCATTCTCCCAGGGGCTGCCAGGCGTGATGTAGAGGGTCTTCACGCCGATCCTGGCCAGCCATTCCTGCACCGCGTTGGCGATGAACTCGGGACCATTATCTGACCGTATATGTGCCGGTGGACCGCGGGTAACGAACAGTTCGGCTAACGTGGCCAGCACATCCTCGCTTCTGAGCCGTCGCGCCACCGGCAAGGCCAGGCATTCTCTGCTGGCCTCGTCGATGATCGACAGGATGCGGAACTTGCGGCCATCGTGCGTGCGCCCTTCGACGAAGTCGTAGGACCACACGTGCCCCGGATACTCGGGCCGCAGTCGGATGCACGATCCGTCGTTGAGCCAGAGCCTTGCCCGCTTCGGTTGCTTCTGCGGCACCTTGAGGCCCTCTCGTCGCCAGATGCGCTCCACCCGCTTGCGGTTCACATGCCAGCCAGCATCGCGCAGCAGGGCTGTCACCCGGCGATAGCCAAAACGGCCATACTGCCTGGCCAAGGCGATGATGTCCTCGGTCAGGGCGGCTTCGTCATCTGCCCCGCGTGGCGGCTTGCGCTGCGTCGATCGATGCTGGCCGAGCACACGGCACACCCGCCGCTCGGAGACAGCCATCATTGCCCGGATGTGATCTATACAGCGCCGCCGCCTTGCAGGGCTCAGAAGTTTAGCTGCGCTGGCCTTCGGCTCCCCGCGCAGCCTCCTGCAGGATCAGCTTGTCGAGCGTCAGATCCGACACCGCCCGACGAAGCCGCGCGTTCTCTTTCTCAAGGTCCTTCATCCGCCGCGCCTGATCCATCTTCAGGCCGCCATACTCCTTGCGCCAACGGTAGTAGCTCTGCTCGGTGACACCGATCCGGCGGCACGCATCCGCCACCGTCCCGCCCTGCGCCAGCACGATCTCGGCCTCACGCAGCTTGCTGATGATCTCTTCCCGCTTGTGCTTCCTCGCCATTCCATTCCTCCTTCGTGGCAAAATCTAAAACAGATTCTAGGCCACTCAGAAGGGGGCAGATCACGCTAATGGTATCCGGTGGTTCAAGACCGCTCCAAATGGGATACCTATACCACAAAAACCCTTAGAAATCCGCCGGTACTGGCACTTCCTGCAACCCTCTGGGAAAGAGAGTTGGTGCCCCCTATTGTCCCTCGATCCGTTTCAGGAACTCATCGAGCGGGCACAAGCCCTTGATCCCGCGCGCTTCGCAGCCCGGAACGGGTAGAATCGGCGCGGATGGCGGCGAAGCCGTGGTCAACGGCCTGGCGTTGCGGATCTGGGAAAGCGATTGCGAGCGATAGCGCACCCGCACGAACAGCGCGCCATCGGCCGCGCGCAACCGTTCCAGCACCAGCGCGCCGCCGGGCGAGGGATCGTCGGCGGCCATGCCGGGCGCCTGCCAGTGGACGTCCAGCAGCCCGCCGAGATTGGCGACGTTGGTATCGTGTCCCGAAATCATCGTGACGCGGGCTTCGCCCGTCAGACCTTCGCGCACGATCGGCGCCAGCCCGGCGAAGTTCGCCGAGGCGACATAGCGGGGACGGGCAAGCAGCCGGAATTCGAGTGCGTGGAACGCCGAAAGGCGGCCGATGTCGGCGGCGCTGGCACGGCCCCAGCCAACCTGCGCCAGCGGCTTGCCTTCGGCATATTCGAGCAGCAGGATTTGGGCTGCCGTCGATGCCCGGTCGAGCGCGCCAGACAGTTTGGGGCGTCCATTCGCCTTTGCCGGCACCAGCGCGGTCGGTTGCGCGGACACGCCACAGGCTGCCCGGCGCGCGCCGCACAGGATCGCGTCCAGACGGGCGAGCAGGGGGCGGTGGGCGGCGGCTATCGCGCCGACGCCGTCGGGGGCGGTAGCGGCCCGCACGGCGGCGTCCGCTTGCGTGGCATCGTAGGGCGAAAGGCCGGCTTCGATCGCGTTGAAGCGCGGGTCCGATTCGTCCTGCGGCCTGTGATCGATCGACAGCCCGCATCCGGGAGCCAGCGCGTCGCTCCAGCTTTGCGCCGTGGCGATCGTACGCTGGTCGCTGTCGGCGACGACGCGGACGGCGGCGGCCCGTGGGCAGCCGTGTGCCGGCATCAGGCCTGCGGCGCGAAGCTGCGCCCCGTCCCATGCCCCGAGACGCAAAACCGCAAGCGCGCCGTGCGGCGTCAGCCAGCCGGGCTGGACCGGCCATTCGGGCCAATGTTCGGGCGTGACATCGGCGGGCATCGCCGGGGCCTTGGTGGGCGGACGCACGCCGTGGCGCATGACCAGTACCACCCGGTCCACCACCAGCGGTGCGGCAGCGGGCGGGCGATGCGCGTGCCGGCGCGGCGCTGCCTCGACCATCGGGGCTAACGCGAGGGCAAGCGTCGTTCCCGCCACCATCGCCAGAACTAACCGCTTCGGGACCATCGGATGCCTCATCAGAAGTGGACCTGCACGCCGCCGCGAAGTTGCGCGCCGTAATGCTCGCGCTCGACGAGGTAGGGCTTGCTGCCGATATAGCGCCGCCAGGGCGCGTCGGTAAGATTGATCGCATCGCCGAACACGGTCACCTGGGGCACGACCTGGTAGCTGACATGAAGATCGAGTTGCCCGTTGGCGTCGGTGTACTGGTCGGTGGCGGCGCTGCCGCCCAGCGTATCGAGATAGGCCGAGCGGTAGTTGAAGGCGAGCCGCGCCGAGAGGCCGTACTTTTCGAAGAACAGTTGCACGTTGCCGAGGTCGCGCGACTGGTAGCCCAGCGGGATGGTGCCGGGGCGGATGGCGTTGGCCGTGGCGTGGCCCCAGACGTGGGTATAGTTGGCCGAAACGCCGAAGCCGCCGAAAAAGCCGGGCAGGCTGGTGAACTGCGTCTGGAGGTTGAATTCCACGCCGCTCACGGTCTCGCGGTCGGTGTTGACCGGCTGGGTCACCGTCGCCGCTGCATAGGTCACGCCGCCGGCGGTGATGTTGGTGCCTTGGCGGAAGGCCGAATAGATCGGGTTGTCGACGTCCTTGTGGAAGAAGCCGGCCGAGAAGATCGCGCCGGCGGTGGGGTAGTATTCGATCGAGAGATCGTAGTTGCGCGCCCGGTAGGGCTTGAGATCGGGGTTGCCCAGCGCGATCGCGGCCAGCGCCGGGTTCGAGGTGTCCACGCTGACGAACGGCGCCAGCGTGCTGTAGTTGGGCCGCCCGATCGACGTGGTCACCGCCCCGCGCAGCACGAGGTTGCGCGCGGCATCGAGGCGCGCGTTGAGGCCGGGAAAGGCATCGGTATAGCTCTTCGCGCCGAAGCTGTTGAAGCCATCGTTGAGCGTCGATGCGGCGTTGACGATCTTGGCCTTGGTCCGATCACGCGTGTGTTCCACGCGCACGCCGGGCACCAGCGTCAGCGCGCCGATGCGCAGCGTGGCCATGGCATAGCCGGCAATGATCTGCTCGCGCACGTCGTAGTCCGAAGCGAGCGTTGCGGAAAGCGAGCCGGCCGCATCGAGTTTGCCCACGGCGGGATTGGCGAGGAAATAGGCCCGCGCCGCGTCGTAGTCGATGCGGTTGCCGAACGTGAACTGGCTGCCATAGAAGCTGGTGTCGCCGGTGGCGGCGACGTTGCCGATCGTCCAGGGGGTGCTGCCCGCGGTGTAGTTGGTGCGGTCGCGGTCGTCCGCCTTGTGCCGGTCGAGCACCTTGAAGCCGACCTTGATCGAGGAATCGTCTCCCAGCGCCAGCGGATGCGTGTAGTCGGCGCGACCCTGCCACAGTTCCTCGTAGGCGTGGCGGGTCTCGAAATTGACCTTGCTGAAGGTCAGCGAAGGGTCGGTGAAGGCCGCCGTCGTCGGGACCAGTGTATAGGGTTCGGTCGACGGGTCGTAGTTGAGCGTCAGCGCGCCCTTCTTGGCGGTGAAGGTGAACTCGCTGCGGATAGGGTCGGTCTTCACCGCCTTGGTCCAGTTGGCCGACAGTTCCAGCGTGCCGCCACCGAGGTTGGAAAACTCGCCGCCCAGCGTGGCCGACTTGGTGTTGTCGTTCTCCTCGCGGTGGCGCACCAGGATCGTGCCGGTGCCTTTCAGCGTCGGGGTATAGGCGGTGACGGCCAGGCGGTTCTGGTCGCGCGTCTCGTGGTCCTCGAACTTCGAATAACTGGTCTTGAGGTAGAGCTTCACGTCGCTGCTCGGGCGCCAGTCGAAATTGCCCACCACGCCCAGCCGCGTGCGCGTCAGGTTGTAATCGCGCAACCCGTTGCCATCGGGCACGCCCGCGCCGTTGTAGTTGGTCGAGCCCTGGAAGTTCTCGCTTTCGATCGGCCGGCGCGAATAGTTGACCGACACGATCGCGCCGAACTGTTCGCCCGCGCCGAAGCGGCCGCCCACGGTGCCGTCGATTTCGTAGGGCGACTTCCCGTTGAGATCGTAGCGGCCCACCGAGGCGCGCCCATCGAGGAAGAACGGCTTCTTGCTGTCGAAGCCGGTGCGCGTGCGGATCGCCACTTCGCCGGCGATGGCGTTGGCGTCCTGGCTTGGCAGCAGCGACTTGGTGACCGCGACCGACTGGATCATCGCCGAGGGCAGGTCGTCCAGCTTCACCTGGCGGCCGTCCGGTTCGGGCGCGGGCAGCGTCTGGCCGTTGAGCGTGACGTTGAGCAGGCCCGGATCGATGCCGCGGATGATCGCGTAGCGGCCTTCGCCCTGGTCGTTGGCGACGGACAGGCCAGGCAGCCGCTTGATCGCTTCGGCCACGTTCTGGTCGGGCAGCTTGCCCACGTCGTTGGCGTGGAGCGTTTCGATGGTGTTGGTCGCCGCCTGCTTTTCGGCGGCAGCCTCGCGCTGCGCCGCGCGCACGCCGGTGACGATGATCTCGGGCTGTGGGCCGCTAGTGCCCGCGCCGGGCTCCCCCGGCACGGTGGGCGCCGTCTCGCCATAGCGGCCCGCCACGATCACGTAGATGCCCTCGCCCGTGCTGCGCGCGGTGAGCCCGGTATCGGCCAGCATGTGCGCCAGCGCCTGGTCGACGGTCATCCGCCCCGCGATGGCGCGGGTGCGGCGACCGCGCGCAACGCTGCCCGAAACCACGATCTGGACGTTGGCCTGCTGGGCGATCTGGCGGACGGCGCTGCCCACGTCCTGCGCGGGGACATCGAAGGTGACCGCCTGCGCCAGCGCGGGAAACGAGACAAGGCCGGCCGCGACGAACGCGACGGCGGAAACCTGACGGAACTTCGGCAGCATTGAGAGACCCCCATCGGCGCCCGGAAAAAGGCGCGTCTGGAGCCCTGACGGGGCAGCACGGCATTTCCTTATCCGTCGCCGCGTTTTTTTGGTGTCGGATTGTTTTGCCGTCCTGACCCTAGGGGGCGGAAATGACGATGCCGTCTTCGTGGATGGTGGCGGTGCCCTCCACGCTGGCCGCGACGGCACGGGCGAAGCCGATCGGATCGTTCAGCCGGAACGCGCCATAGAGCGGTTCGCCGGCCAGGCGGGCCGGATCGGCCAGCCGGACCTGCAGATGGTTGTGCCGGTTCATTTCCGACACGGCCTCCCCGATCGGTTCGCCGTCAAGTTCGAGCTGGCCGCTGGTCCAGCCCAGAGCCCGGTCCATCGCGGCGGCGGACATCGTCTGGATAGGGGAGACAGGTGCCTTGCTTGCGGCGCGGGGAAAGCGGGCGCGGTTTCCGGCGACCAGCCGCGTGCGCGCGCCGCCCGCCTCCACGTCGACCGCCCCTTCGCTCACCAGCACGTCGACGAAGCCGGCCTCGGCATCGTCGGTCACCTGGAAGACCGTACCGATGTCGGTGATGGTCACGTCGCCCACGATCACGCGAAACGGCTTGCCGGGGTCGTGCGCGACATGGAACAGGGCCTTGCCGCGCACGAGGCGGGTGACGCGCGTGTCCTTGCCAATGCGCACGTCCACGCGGCTGCCGGCGTCGACCGAGACGGCCGATCCGTCACGCAGCGCCAGCGCGCGGACTTCGCCCCGATCGGCTTCGAAGGTCTCGTCCCGGGGCAGGTCGAGGAAGGCCAGAGCGGCGAGCGAGGCGGCCAGGCCCACGGCCCCGGCAAGCCAGCGCCAGCGCTTGCGCGGGACGCTCCCCGCATCTTCGGCCGGCTTTGTTGTTTCCGATGGCGCGCGCGTGTCTTCGAGAGAACCGCCGCCCAGCATTGCCAGCGCGGCCTGCGCGCGCAGCAACGCGCCGGCCCGCGCGGGGTCGGCCTTCAGCCATTCTTCCAGTCCGGGATGCGCAGCGGATGGTGCCGCATCGATCCGGGCCGCCCAGGCGGCAGCCTCGTCTTCAACCGTAAACCCCGAATCTCCGCCGCTCGTCAACGTCCGTAAAATCCTTCTCGCGCGGGCTGTCGCCGGGGCCGCATTCGGGTTCCGCGCGCAACGCCCGCTGGATCGCGCGCAGCGCCTTCTGCACGTCGTTCTCCACCACGCTTTCGCTGACGCCAAGCCGTTTCGCGATTTCCCGTTGGGATAACCCTTCCATCCGTTTCAGCGTGAAGATCGTCCGGCACCGGTCGGGCAGGTCCGCCAGCAGCCGGCCCACCAACCGGAGCTGCTCGCGCGCCGCGACCGTCGCTTCGACGCCAACCGCTTCATGCTCGACGAACAGGTTGGCATTTTCCGTAACGTCCTCGAACCGGATGATCCGTTCGCGCCGCAGCCGGTCGCGCCGCAGGTTCTTGACGATCTGCATGAAATAGGCGCCGGGCCGGTCGATATGATCGATGCTGCGCAGGGTGGCGAGCCGGCAATAGGCATCCTGCACCAGATCGTCCGCGTCGGCATCGCACACCCCCGCGCGGCGCAGGGCGGCGCGAATATGCTGTTCCTGCGGCACCACGTAGAGGGCCACCCAGCGAATGATGTGAGACGGAGCTGCTGGCACGGTGCGATCTTTTCCGGATCACCGCGCTATGTTGTATTTGCGTAATCTTCATGACAGCGGCCGGCCGGGCAGGCCGCCGCCTTTCAGATTAAATGCGTTCAGAACAGCAGGCGCTCCACGCCCATGACCGTCTGCCGCACAGGCACGGCGTCCACGCCGTTCAGCCGCACCGTCCGCGCCTCCGCGAGCGGTAGCACGATGCGCAGGCCCGCTGCCGGTTCCGGCGCGGCGCCATCCCACCGCGACACGATGTCCAGCCCGTCCGCGCTGGCTGTGACGGTCACGCGCCACAGCGGCGGGCGGGAAGCGTCGGGCCAGCCTTCGCTTTCGTCGAGGAAGCCTGCCCATTGCAGCGTTCCCGTGGCCGGGGGATAGAGCAGCACCGCCGGTTTCATCGGCCTCGGCGCGAAACCGCCGGGCGCGATGTCGAGGAACACGCCGCTGCCTTCGCGCGCCAGGATCGGCGGCAGGCCTTCCAGCGGCGCGGGCAGGACATGGGACTGGCCACCCGCATGGCGGCGGTCATCGCGCAAGTCGAACCAGTCGGTGCCGGCCGGGCAATAGACCGCGCGCTCGGCCAGGCCCTTGTCCATCGCCGGGGCGACCAGCAGATCGGGGCCGAGCAGGTAGTCGTCGCCATCGGTCCACGCGGCGGGATCGGACGGGAAATCATGCCACAGGGGGCGCGTGACCGGCTCGTAGTGGGCATGATGGCGCCAGAGCAGGTGGCCAAGCTGCGGGATCAGCGCCTGCCGCAGCGCCATCAGCCGCACGATCGCCGGGGTCGTCTCCGGATACATCCACGGTTCATTGACCGTGCGATCGGTGTTCCAGCTGTGGATCGAGAAACGTGGCATGAGGATGCCCGCCTGCACCCAGCGCAGCAGCAGTTCGGGTTCGGGCGCGGGACCCGCGAAGCCGCCGATATCGTGGCCGTGGTTGGATACGCCTGACAGCGCCAGGCCAAGGCCCATCTTCAGGTTGAAGCGCAGCGATTCCCAGCTGGTGTTGTTGTCGCCCGACCATGTCTGCGCATAGCGCTGCATGCCCGCCATGCCCGATCGCGTGACCACGTAGGGCCGGTGCCGCGGATCATGCGCCCGTTGCGCCTGGCGCGAGGCCCGCATCATCAGCAGGGTCTGCACCGGCCGTTCGGCGGCGGCCGGGCGGGGCGCGCCGAAACCGTCGATGCGCGCGCGGCGATCCCATATCTCGTATTCGTTGTTGTCGTTCCAGGTGGAGGCGATGCCGTAGTCGAGCAGTTGCGCCGTCACCTGCCCGCGCCACCACGCGGCCGCATCGGGGTTGGTGAAATCGACGTAGGCGCCCAGCTCGTCCCAGAACTGGCATTCGATCGGATCGCCATCGGCGTCCTTCACGAACCAGCCTTTCGCCGCAAGATCGGCGTAATGCGGGTGATCGCGCAGCAGCGCGGGCTTGATGTTGGGCACCAGCCGCACGCCCGCCTCGGCAAAGCTGCGCACGAAGCCTTTCGCGTCGGGGAACTTGTCGGTGTTCCAGTGGAACACGTAGCGCTTGTCGCCGATCGAGGTGTAGCCCGACGACAGGTGGAACGAGGTGCAGCCGATGTCATGCTCTTCCAGCTTTGCCAGGAATTGCCCCATCTGCCGCTGCGCGTCGGGCGCGTCGGTATAGGTCATCGTCGAACCGGAATAGCCGAGCGCCCAGCCGGGCATCAGCGCCGGGCGACCAGTCAGCCAGGTGAAGCGCCGCGTGACCTCCGCCGCGTCCGGCCCGGCGATCATGTAGTAATCGAGATCACCCGATTCCGCGCGCATCGTGCGATAGGCGCCGTGGTAGTTGTCGTATTCCTGCCCCAGATCGAACACCGGATCGGCGGTGGTGTCATAGAACACGCCGTGCGCGCTGCCGTCTCCGGCGACCACCAGCAGATAGGGGATGGCCTTGTAGAGCGGGTCCGAAGACCGCGCGTCATAGCCCATGGGATCGAGGTTGGTCAGCCGCAGGCGGCGCCCGGCGCGGTCCATCGGGCCGGAGCGTTCGCCCAGGCCAAAATAGCGCTCGCCTGGCTGGCGCGCGACATAGTGATAGGTCGCTTCGTCCCACCACCCGAAATTGTAGGGCTGGGTCGGGCGGTCGGCGCTGATCACCGTCCAGTCCGCACCCGATCGCCGCGACCACGTGCTCAGGAATCCGGTGCGCGTGATCGCAAGCCGCAGGCGGGGCGTCTCGACGACGATGTGGTGCTCGTCCTCGCTTACGCTAAAGCCCGGCGTCGCGAAGCCCGATGTGTCCATGCGGTCGCGCCCGGGTTCGGCCACGTCCTCCTGCCCCGGCGCGACGGCCCAGCTGGGCGGGGACGTGACGGTCCCCTGCGCCAGCAGCAGCACGCGCACGATGTCCTCCTCCAGCACGAAGACATGCGCCACCGCGCCCGTATCGGCGTGCAGCGTCACACGCGTGCTGTCGCGCTCCGCGATCGAGAAGCGGGGAGGGTGGGACAGGCGTGGCTTGGGCATCGATCAGGCCTTTGCGGGGAGGGTGAGGTGGCGGCGCAGCGCGATCAGCCAGATGGCGCCGATCAGGTCGAACAGGCCGAGGCAGGCGAACAGCGGCGCATAGCCGACCGTGTCCGCCAGTTGCCCGATCGCCAGCGAGAACAGCAACCCGCCCGTCCACCCGGCCATGCCGACCAGGCCGTTGGCCTTGGCGACATCGGAGCGGGGAAAGACGTCGGCGGAAAGCGTGTTGATCAGAACCGAGATCATCTGGTGCGCGAAGCCGCCGACCGACAGCAGCGCGATGGCCAGCAGCGGATGCGCGACCAGACCGACCAGGCCAGGCCCGATCATCAGCACCGCACCCAGGCAGATGCCCGCAATGCGCGAAGACTCCAGCGACAGGCCCCAGCGGCGCTGGAACAGCGGCGCCAGGTACCCGCCGATGATGCCGCCCGCGTCCGCCGCCAGAAACGGCAGCCACGCGAACATCGCGATCTGCGTCAGGTCCATGTGCCGCTCATTCGCGAGATAGAGCGGAATCCAGAAGCTGAAAGTCTGCCACGCCGGCTCCGCCAGAAAGCGCGGCACCGCGATGGCCCAGAAGCGCGGCGCGCCGATGATGGCGCGGATCGTAACCTTGGCAGCGTCCGCGTCCACCACGCGCTGCCCGTCCGCGATCAGGCGCCGTTCCTGGTCGGTGAGAACGCGCGATTGCGCCGGCGGGCGATAGAGGCGCCACCACGCGAGCGCCCAGACCAGCCCGATCGCGCCGGTGACGAAGAAGCCGGCCTGCCAGCCCCATTGCTTGGCGATCAGCGCCACCACCACGGGCGCGAGCGCGGCGCCGGCGGCGGTGCCGGCGTTGAACCAGCCGGTCGCGATCGACCGTTCGCGATCGGGAAACCATTCGGCGATGGCTTTCATCCCCGCCGGGATCGTCGCCGCTTCCGCCATGCCCAGCAGGCCGCGGAACACCGCTAGCGAAAACCACCCGCGGGCAAAGGCATGGGCCATGTTGGCCAGCGACCAGGCGATGGCGAACAGCGCGAAGCCAGCGGTCAGACCGATTCGGTCGATAACCATCCCCGCGACCGGTTGCATCACCGTGTAGGCGATCTGGAAAGCGCCGACGATGTAGCTGTACTGCTGCGTCGATATCGACAGTTCCAGCTTCAATTGCGGGGCCAGCACGCCCAGCGAATTGCGCGCGAGATAGTTGATGACGGTTCCGACCATCACCAGCAGCAGGATGCGGACGCGAACGGCGCGCCAGTTGATCGTCATGGGCCTCTCCGGGATTTGCGGACGCGCATTTCTCCGCGCGCCCGCTTCGCATCATCGCGGCAGTATCGGCATGCGTCTCACCAGTTCCACATCGTGCCGTCCGCAAGGCGGGCGACGGGCAGGTAGGCCGGCTTGTAAGGGTATTTTGCGGCGAGATCCTCGTCGATGTCGACGCCATGGCCTGGTGTTTCCCCGCACAGCAGGAAACCATCGGCGAAGGTATAGTCGTGCGGGAAGACCGCGTCGGTTTCCTCGGTGTGGCGCATGTATTCCTGGATGCCGAAGTTGGGCACCCAGGTATCGAAATGCAGCGCGGCGCCCATCGTCACTGGCGACAGATCGGTCGCGCCATGGCAGCCGGTGCGGACCTGGTAGAGCGCGGCGAGATCGGCCAACCGGCGCAGGTGCGTCACCCCGCCCGCGCCGACGATGGTCGCGCGGATGTAGTCGATCAGCTGGTTCTGGATCAGGTCCCGGGCGTCCCAGATCGTGTTGAAGATTTCGCCGACGGCCAGCGGCGTGGTGGTGTGCTGGCGCACCAGCCGGAACGCTTCCTGGTTCTCCGCCGGGGTGCAGTCTTCCAGCCAGAACAGGCTGTAGGGCTCCAGTGCCTTGCCTAGCTGCGCCGCCTCCAGCGGGGTATAGCGGTGGTGGCCATCGTGCAGCAGGTGGTAATCGAAGCCATAGGTTTCGCGCAGCTTGTCGAACAGCTTGGGCACGTAGTTGAGTGCCTTGCGCGTGTCCCATCCGGTCACGGAGGGCAGCGCGGCGTCGGCCGGTTCGTAATAGAGCTTGCCACGCCCCACGCCATAGGCATCCTTGATCCCCGGCACGCCGGTCTGGGCGCGGATCGCCTTGTAGCCGAGGTCGATGTACTGGCCCACGGCATCGACCGTTTCGGCGATATCGGCGCCGTTGGCGTGGCCATAGACCATCACCCCATCGCGGCTGCGCCCGCCCAGAAGCTGATACAGCGGCATCCCCGCCATCTTGGCCTTGATGTCCCACAGCGCGACGTCCACCGCCGCGATCGCGCGCATCGTTACCGGTCCGCCGCGCCAGTACGCGCCGCGATAGAGGTATTGCCAGATGTCTTCGATCCGGCGCGGGTCCATGCCGATCAGGCACGGAATGACGTGGTCTTCCAGATAGGACACGACGGCCAGTTCGCGCCCGTTCAGCGTGGCATCGCCGATGCCGTACACGCCCTGGTCGGTCACGATCTTCAGCGTGACGAAGTTCCGCCCGGGGCAGGTAACAATCACCTTGGCGGCTTCAATTTTCATGGAATCCCTCGCGATATGGCGGCCATATTGGTATGACGACTTGACGGGTCCAATTTGGTCTGTCAAGTTTTTTGAAATTGGTAAAGCCACGGAGGCGGCATGAGTTCGACGGGATCGGCGCAGGAACGGCTTTATCAGGATCTGGCGCGGGCGCTGCTGGATGAACTGGCATCGGGCAAGTACCCCGTTGGCGCGCGCTTGCCGGCCGAGCGCGAACTGGCAGTGCGTTACAACGTCAGCCGGCCGACCGTGCGCGAGGCGATCATCGCGCTGGAAGTGCAGGGACTGGTGGAAGTGCGCGTGGGCTCGGGCGCCTATGTGGTGCGGCTGCCCGGCGGCGATGACATGCCCGGCTTCAACGTCACCGCTTTCGAGCTGACCGAGGCGCGCCTGCTGGTGGAAGGTGAAACCGCCGCGCTGGCGGCAACCCAGATCACCGACGAGGAAATCGCCGAGCTGGAGGAACTGCTGCGGGCCATCGCGCGCGAAAACCTCGATCCCGCCGGATCGGACAAGGCCGATCACAGTTTCCACGTCGCCATCGCCCGGGCCACGCGCAACAACGCCATGATCGAGATCGTCGAGCGGCTGTGGAATCAGCGCTACACCTCGCCCGAAGCCTCGCTGCTGCACGAAAAGGCACGCACCGCGAACATCAAGCCGGTGGTCGACGAACATACCGCCGTGCTGGAGGCGTTGAAGCGCCACGATCCGTCCGCTGCCCGTGCGGCGATGCGCGCGCACTTGTCGGCCGTGCTGGAAAGCCTGCTGTTCGCCACCGAGGAACGCGCCGTGGCCGAAGCCCGCCGCGCGGTGCAGGCCAAGCGCGATCGCTACGCGCGCGCCACTGCCTGAAAATACTGGCTGAAGCCCAGAAAGACATAACGCAACCCATGCCAAGATCGCTTGAACTGCATCCCGACCGCCTGCTGCCGGCCGACCCTTCGGTCCGCGCCCTGGCGCGCGCCCTGTATGCCGATATCGCGGACCTGCCGATCGTCAGCCCGCACGGGCATACCGATCCCCGCTGGTTCGCCGACAACGCGCCGTTCGGCAATGCCACCGATCTGCTGCTGGTGCCCGATCACTACGTGTTCCGCATGCTCTATTCGCAGGGCGTCGCGCTCGAGGATCTGGGCGTGCGCAATCCGGGCGTCGATCCGCGCGCGGCATGGCGGCTGTTCGCCGAACGCTATACCCTGTTCCGGGGTACGCCATCGCGCATGTGGCTCGATTGGGTCTTTGCCGAAGCCTTTGGCATGGGCGTGCAACTGGAGGCCGAGACCGCCGACCTCTATTTCGACACGATCACCGAAATGCTCGCGACCGACAGCTTCCGTCCGCGCGCGCTGTTCGACCGCTATGGCATCGAAGTGATCGCCACCACCGAAAGCCCGCTCGATACGCTGGAGCACCATGCGGCGATCCGCGCCGAGAATGCACGGGCGGGCGGCTGGCAGGGCCGGGTGATTACCGCCTATCGCCCGGACCCGGTGGTCGATCCCGAATTCGAAGGCTTTTCCGCCAACCTCGATGCGCTGTCCGCCCTTACCGGCGAGGACTGCCGCACCTGGCGCGGCTATCTGGCCGCGCATCGCCAGCGCCGCGCCTTCTTCGCGCAGATGGGCGCCACCAGCACCGACCACGGCCATCCCACCGCGCAGACCGCCGATCTTTCGCCGGCCGAGGCCGAAGCGCTGTTTGGCAAGGTCTCGACCGGAGCATTCACCCCGGCCGAGGCGGAACTGTTCCGCGCCCAGATGCTGACCGAAATGGCAGGGATGAGCTGTGACGACGGGCTGGTCATGCAGATTCACCCCGGATCGTTCCGCAACCATAACGCGCAGCTGTTCGAACGCTTCGGCCGCGACAAGGGGGCGGATATCCCGACCCGCACCGACTACGTCCACGCGCTCAAGCCGCTGCTCGACCGCTTCGGCAACGCGCGCGATCTGTCGATTATCCTCTTCACGCTGGATGAAAGCGCCTATGCCCGCGAACTGGCGCCGCTGGCGGGGCATTACCCTTGCCTCAAGCTCGGCCCGGCGTGGTGGTTCCATGACAGCCCGGAAGGGATGCGCCGCTTCCGCCTGATGACCACGGAAACCGCCGGCTTCTACAACACCGTGGGCTTCAACGACGATACCCGCGCGTTCCTGTCGATCCCGGCGCGGCATGACGTGGCCCGTCGCATCGATTGCGGCTTCCTGGCGCAGCTTGTGGCGGAACATCGCATCGAGGACTGGGAAGCCGCGGAGCTGGCGCGCGATCTCACCTACACTCTCGCCAAGCGGGCCTACAAACTCTGACCTGACGGGATCGCTTGATGAGACTTTCCACCACTGCCGCCAGCCGCCTGTCCGCCGATGTCGTCCGTCCCGGCTACGACCGCGCCGCGCAGGCGGTGGGGATCGTCCACTTCGGCATCGGCGCGTTCCACCGCGCGCATCAGGCGTGGTACACCGACCGTGCCATGGGGCAGGGCGATCGCGACTGGATGATCACCGGTGTTTCGCTGCGTTCGGCCGATGTCGCCACGCAGATGAATCCGCAGGATGGCCTTTACACGCTGAGCGAACGGTCCGCCGCAGGCATCGGGGTGCGACTGGTCGGATCGGTGCGGCGCGTGCTGGTGGCCAGCGAGCAGCCGGAGGCGGTGATTGCCGAACTGGCCGCGCCGTCCACGCGGATCGCCAGCTTCACCGTGACGGAGAAGGGCTATTGCCGCGCGGCGGACGGGTCGCTCGACTTCAACCTCGCCCATTCGCAGAGCCTCTATTACTTCGTGACGCAGGGGCTGCGCCGCCGCCGCGATGCCGGATTGCCGGGGCTGACGCTTCTTTCCTGCGACAATCTTGCCGACAACGGGCGTCAGCTGGAGGCGCTCATGCAAGCCTATATCGCGCGGCACGAACCGGACATGGCCGCCTGGTTCGCGGACAACTGCACCTGCCCGGCGACGATGATCGACCGGATCGTGCCCGCCACGACCGACGCCGACCGCAAGGCGGTGGCGGGGGTGTCTGGGCTCGACGATGCCGCCGCCGTCGTCACCGAGCCGTTCAGCCAGTGGGTGATCGAAGACCGCTTCGCCGGGGCGCGTCCGCGCTGGCACGTGGTGGGCGCGGAACTGGTGGCCGATGTCGCCCCCTACGAAACGGCCAAGCTGCGTATGCTCAACGGCGCGCATTCGGCCCTCGCCTATCGCGGGCTTATGGCGGGTTACAGCTATGTCCACGAGGCGATCGGCGATCCCGACCTGCGCGCCATGGTCACGCGCCTGATGCTGGAGGAAGCCGCGCCCACGATCGCCGCAGCGCCGGGGCAGGATTTGTCCGCCTATGCCGCCGCCCTGATCGAGCGCTTCGCCAATCCGGCGCTCAACCACCGGCTGATCCAGATCGCGATGGATGGCAGCCAGAAGATTCCGCAACGCTGGCTGGAAACGCTGGCCGCGAACCAGCGGCAGGGCCGGTCCTGCCCGGCGATCCTGTCCGCGATCAACGCCTGGATGAACCATGTGCGCGGCGACAATGTCGCCGCCTGGGGGCCGGTGGACGATCCGATGGCCGATCGCCTGCGCGCCGTGTGGCAGGCAGGCGATCGCTCCGCTGTCGCGCGGGCGCTGTTCGGCGCGGGCGGACTGTTCGCGCAGACCTGGACCGCCACCGACAACGATCTCGCGGCCCTTTCGTAGACGATCCCTTCCCGACTTCAGATCGCCAGCGGGCCGTGTGCGATATGCGGCAGGACATGGCGCGCGAACAGGTCGGCTTCCTGCGCGTGCGGATAGCCCGAAAGGATGAAGGCCTCGATCCCTTCGGCCTGATAGGCGCGCAGCTTGGCCAGCACCTGATCGGGCGTGCCGACGATGGCCGCGCCGCAACCCGATCGCGCCCGGCCGATCCCGGTCCACAGGTTGTCTTCCACGAAGCCATCGCCGCCGGCCGCGCCGCGCAGCTCGCTTTGGCGCTGGACGCCGTAGTTCGCGGCATCAAGCGACTTTTCACGGATCGCCTTGCCGGCATCGTCATCCAGCTTCGAGAGCAGGCGATCGGCATAGGCGCGCGCCTCTTCCTCCGTCTCGCGCACGACCACATGCGCGCGATAGCCGAAGCGCAGAGTGCGCCCGAAACGGGTTGCGCGCGTCTTCATGTCGGCAATGGTTTCGCGCACCTTGTCCATGGTATCGGGCCACATCAGGTAGACGTCGCAGCCTTCGGCCGCGCATTCGCGCGCGTCTTCGCTCAGTCCGCCGAAATAGAAGGCTGGGCAGCGGCCGGAAAGCGTCGCGATGCGCGGTGGATCGAGCTTGAGCTTGTAGAACTCGCCGTCGAAATCCAGATGCTCCCCGTTCAGCAGGGTGCGGACGATCTTCATCACCTCGGTCGCGCGGCGATAGCGCGGACCCGACGCCAGCGTTTCGCCGGGCATGTCGGACGAGATGATATTGACGTTCAGCCGTCCGCCCGTGCCGGCCGCGTTGGGGCCGAGGATGCGATCGAGCGTGGCGATGCGGCGCGCAAGCTGCGGCGGCCAGTCTTCGCCGATACGGGTCGCCCAGAGCAGCTTGATCTTGCGGACTTGCGTGGCCACCGCGGCGGCAAAGGCGGTCGTGTCCAGCCCGAGCTGATAGCCGGAGGGCAGGAGGATGTTGTCGAAGCCGCCTTCCTCCGCCCGCAACACGATGTTGCGGCAGTGTTCCCAGCTCGATTGCAGATAGGGATCGGGAACGCCCAGGAACTCGTAGTCATCATCGCAAAGGGCGGAAAACCAGGCGATTTCGCATTGCTGGGTCATTGTCTTGCCTCCTCAGCGCTGCCCTTCAGGGCAGTCTCTCTCCACGCGCGGCAACCAGCACCGCGTACCATTCCTCGCGCGTCCAGCGCACATGCGCCGCCTGCGCGGCTTCCCTGATCCGGTCGGCCTGCTGCGATCCCACGATCGGCACGATTCCGGCGGGATGGGCCATCAACCAGGCAAAGGCCGCGACCGTGCGCGACACGCCTTGCGCCTTGGCGACCTTGTCGAGTGCGGCGGCGACGGCGTGCGCGCGTTCGTCGGCCGGCGCGGCCAGGCGTCCCCCGCCCAGTGGCGACCAGGCGAGCGGCACCAGCCCCATCGTCATCGCCTGATCCAGCTCGCCGTTCTCGAAGCAGGCGATGCGCAGGGGGCTGATTTCGGGCTGGGTCGCGACCAGCTTGTGGCCGAGGAAGTGCTGCAGCGCGGCGATCTGGTGGATGGTGAAATTCGATACGCCCAGCGTCCGGATCTTGCCCGCGGCCACGGCGTCGTCCAGCACGCGCGCCACTTCCAGCGGATGGGCGAGGATGTCGGGCCGGTGGACCTGCCACAGATCGATCACATCGGTGCGCAGGCGGCGCAGCGAGGCATCGATCGCCGCGTTCAGGTAGGCCGCGCTCTGGTCATAGGGCAGCGGCGGCAGGATTCCGCCCTTGGTGGCGAGCACCATCCGCGCGCGCAGGCCGGGTTCGGCCGCAAGCACTTCGCCCAGCAGCGCTTCGGCATCGCCGAAACCGCCGGTCCCGTCGAAGCCATAGATGTCCGCCGTGTCCAGCAGGGTGATGCCGGCATCGAGCGCGGCATGGACCAGCCGGGCGGCGTCGGCCGCAGTGCGGCCATCCTCGGCCAGCCGCCACATGCCCCATGCCAGTGGAGAGATGGAAAGGCCGCTATCGCCCAGCGGGCGTGATGCGGCGGGAAGGGGAAGCTGGCTCATGCAGATGTCCTGGGTGCTGCTGCGTCAGGGATGCCGGGACCGGGCCGCGCCCGATCCTCCTCTCGGTATCGATTATTCGATATGACAACGTGAGCCATATACGGACGAATGCGATCGCGCAAGGGGCAGGCTGCCGGATGCCGTGATCGCTCGAACGTTAGACATGCGATTCCGGTTCAAGGTGGCGCCAGACCTAATCGATCTGGCGCCTTGAGCGTCGGTGCGTCGGCGGCTCAGTTGAAAGTGACCTGACGCCCGCCGCGCAGGAACGCGATGGCGTTGCGGCGCAGATGGTTGGAGCCGGGATTGATGATCGGCTCGGGCGAATATTGCGCCAGATAGACGCGGCGCATGTTCGGCGTGGAGTTGGAGCCCGTCGCATGAAGCGCCAGACTGGAGAACGCCACGACGCTGCCCGCCGGCACTTCCAGGGTCACGCCTTCGGCATCGCCGGCGTAGCCAACCAAGTCGTTGCTGCCTTCCTGGCGGATATGCGGCACGATGCCGTCGCGCGTTTCCGGCGCCTGCGAGAACGGCAGGATGCGTACAGTGCCGTTGGCGACGGTGGTGTCGTCCAGCGTGCACCAGCAGGTGAGGTACGGCTTGTGGTCCGCCGGGCCGCCGTTGCCGACGACATAGCCCGAATCCTGGTGCCAGCTGAACGGCATGCCCTTGGAAGCGCCCTTCACGACATACTGGTCATAGAAGAAGTAGGCATCGTCACCCAGCGTCGCGCGACAGATGTCGGCCATGGTTTCGCTGAACAGCATGTCGCGCAGTTCGGGCTGCACGCGCTGGCATTCGCCGGCGAAATAGCGTTTGCCCTTGTGGCTGATGCCATCGACTTCGACGCCAAGCGCATCGAGCCGGGCATCCTCGCGTTCGATCACGCGGGCGCATTCGTTGCGCAGCAGGTCCAGCAGCGGTCCTTCCAGAACCCGCTCGAACACGGCGTATCCCTCGCGCTCGAATTGGGCGCGTTGCTCGGCAAACCTCATTGGACTCTCCCGGTGTCGTGTGGTTGACCCGTTCGTAGAGCGCGATCGGCCATCGCATCCAATCAAATTGCGCTAGCTAATCATACGCCTATACTATGACCATGCGTATGCGACAGGTTGAGGCGTTCCGCGCCGTGATGATGAGCGGGGGCATTACAGCCGCCGCGCAGATGCTCAATGTCAGCCAGCCGTCGGTTAGCCGGCTGATCGCCGATCTGGAGCGGGCGGTGGGATTCCGCCTGTTTGACCGGCGCGGCGCGCGCGTACACCCCACCGAGCAGGCGCAGATGCTGTTCGAGGCGGTGCGGCGCAGCTACACCGGTCTCGACCTGCTGGATCAGGCGGCGCGGCGCATCCGCGCGCATCCCGTCGGCACGGTGCGGATTGCCGCGCTGGCAGCGATCGCGATGTCGATTCTGCCGGCGGTGATCCAGCGCTTTCGTATCCTTTATCCCGACATCAAGGTCACGGTGGAGTCGCTGGGGCAGCGCGGCATCGAGGAACGCGTGTTTCTGGGGCAGGCCGACCTCGGCGTGGGCGTGGACATTCCCCCGCGCGAAGGCATCCGCACGACCAGCGTGGCGCGGGCGGAATATGTCTGCATCCTGCCTTCGGGGCATCCGCTGGCGCAGCGCGGCAGCCTGGCTGTGGCGGATCTTGCCGGCGAGGAATTCATCGGCCCGATGCATGAGGCTGATGCCTTGTGGAATGGCATCGACGCGGCGCTCGCCTCTTCGGGCGTCGCGGTTTCCCGCCGGCTCGAAACGCAGCATTCGCAGATTCTCTATGCCTTTGTCGAAGCGGGCCTGGGCATCTCCATCGCCGAGCCGTTCAGCGCACCCCTGTTTCACCGGGTGGGGGTGGCGATCCGCCCGATCACGCCGCCGGTCTATCTCGATTTCGCCTTGCTCGAGCCGGATATCGGGCCGACACCCGAGATCGTGAGCTGGCTGCATGTTGAAATCATGCGCGAAACGGCGGCCTGTCTCGATCATGTCCACAAGCTCATCGCCACAAGGCCATAGCATTTGGACATAGCATACCGATTTTTCTCGATTGGACTGCAATGACCAAATTGCGCACTCCATGACGTAGACGGTCGACATGCACGCCATCCGACAACGGAGCGGGTGTCGATCTCCAGCCTGCGTCGCTTAATCGGGCGCGGTCCGCTGGATGACTGTTGGGGAGGATTGAGTATGCAAACGAAAGCGAAGCTGTGCCTTGCGTTGTCGACCGCGCTGGGCATGTCCTTGTTCGCCGCGCCGGCTATTGCCGCCGAGGCGCAGTCGCCGGCCGGTGAAGAGAACGGCGGCATCGGCACTGGCGAAATCATCGTTACCGCGCAGAAGCGCGCGCAGAACCTGCAGGATGTGCCGCTGGCGATCTCGGTGGTTTCGGGCGCGCAGCTCGAACGCGCCAACGTCAATTCTGCGGAGCAGCTGTTCCAGCGCGTGCCGACGCTCACCTTCCGCAAGGGCAACACCAACAAGGATTCGGCGCTGTCGATCCGCGGCGTTGGCACCATCTCGTTCGCTTCGGGCGTCGAGCCTTCGGTTTCGACCGTGATCGACGGCGTGGTTTTCGCGCGTACCGGCCAGCAGACCTCTGACTTCCTCGACGTCGAACGCATCGAAGTGCTGCGCGGCCCGCAGGGCAGCCTGTTCGGCAAGAACGCTTCGGCCGGCGTCATCAACATCATCACGCGTGATCCGCCGAAGGCGTTCGGCGGCTATCTGGATGCGGCCTGGTACGAAGGTAACGAATTCCGCGTGCGCGGCAGCGTCGGCGGGGCGCTGGGCGAAGGACTGACGGCCTCGCTGACCGGCTTCTACGCCAAGTATGACGGCAACGGCGTGAACGTGTTCAACGGGCACAAGATCAACGGCTACGAACACTGGGGGCTGCGCGGCAAGGTCGTCTATCAGCCCAACGACACGTTCAAGCTGACCGTGATCGGCGACTACGCGCAGAACAACGACAACGGTTATGCCGACAGCATCGGCCAGGTCTTCCCCGGTGCCTACACCACGGGCGTGTTCATTCCGTCGCTGGCGCCGCTGACGCTGAACGACCGCAACAAGAACATCGACAACGATCTCGATCCGCTAACCAGGGACCGCAACAGCGGCGTTTCCGCGCAGATGGACATCGATCTGGGCAGTGCCACGCTGACCTCGATCACCGCCTACCGCCACTGGTACAACTATCAGCAGCGTGACGGCGATTTCCGTTCGGATGCGCCGAAGTATGTGGCCGCCGGCGCCGCCGCGAGCGACGTGTTGTCGCACGACCGCGGCGATCTGAAGTTCGACCAGTTCACGCAGGAACTGCGCGTCGCCTCGTCGGGCAAGCAGTTCCTCGAATACGTGGCCGGGCTCTATTACTACCACACCAAGGAAGTCGATTTCTTCAATCGCACGGTCAAGGCCTGCACGGCCTCGACACTGGCGCCGGTGAACGGCCTGACGCCATGCGATGCAAGTTCGACCTACCTGACGCAGCAGGGCAACGCGGATTTCACCACCAAGCTGACCAGCTATTCGGCCTTCGGCCAGGCGACCGCCAACTTCACGCCCACGTTCCGCGGCATCATCGGATCGCGCTATACGCATGACAAGGTGGCGTTCGACTTCAGCCGCCGTTCCACTTCCGCCACGGCCTTCCCCGGCGTGAACCCAGCCTTTGCCTCGACCGGGGCCACCGCAAAGGATGGCTGGTCGGGCAATGTCGGCCTGCAGTACGACGTGGACAAGGATGTCATGGCCTATGGCACCTATACCCGAGGGTACAAGGGGCCGGCGATCAACGTGTTCTTCAACATGCTGGCGCGCGATACCGGGCCGATCGCTCCGGAAAAGTCAGACGCCTATGAAATCGGCCTCAAGACGCGGCTGTTCGACCGCCGCCTGACGTTCAACATCGCGGCGTTCTACGCCAAGTACAACAACTACCAGGCGAACTTCCTCGATCTGGTGGCGGGCCAGGTGGTTACGCGCCTGACCAATGCGGGCAGCGTTTCGACGCGCGGTGTGGAAGTCGATTTCAATGCCTCGCTGACCGACAACTTCTCGCTCAACGGTGGTTTCAATTATACCGACGCGCACATCAACAAGTTCAACTGCCCGACTGGCGCGGCAGTGACGTGCGCCGATGCCATCAACGGCAAGCCGCTGCCCTTCGCGCCGAAGTACAAGGGCACCGTCACCGCCGACTGGCGCCTGCCGCTGGGCCTGGAAGCGTTCAACGTCGATCTGAACACGTCGGTGGTCTATCAGAGCAAGACCAGCTTCGACATCAACCAGAACCCCTATGCCATCCAGACCGCCTATGCGCTGTGGGACTTGGGCGTGACGGTGCGGACCAAGGACGACAAGTACAGCGTCTCGTTCATCGCCAAGAACCTGACCGACAAGCACTTTGTCATCCAGCGCATTCCGAACGGCACGGCGTTCATGCGCCAGATCACGCCGCGCGATGCGCAGCGCTATTTCGGCGTCTCGGCGCGCATGAACTTCTGATCGGGTCGCAGAGCCGCCCCGGTTTCGCGCCGGGGCGGCACACCCGTTACGCAAAAGACCGCAACCTCGCGAAAGGCCCATGCGATGCGCGGGTTGATGCAGGACTGGCCGTTGACGGTCGACCGGATCGTCGACCATGCTGCCGACTGGGACGGGGATCGCCCCGTCGTCAGCCGCCAGGCCGACGGCTCTCTCGAACGTACCGACTATGCCGCGATCCGCGCGCGGGCACGGCGCTTGTCCGCCGCGCTCACCGCCCTGGGCATCGGGCGCGGCGACCGGGTCGCCACCATGGCCTGGAACAATGCGCGCCATCTCGAAGCGTGGTTCGCGATCATGGGCATGGGCGCGGTGTGCCACACGCTCAATCCGCGCCTGTTCGCCGACCAGCTCCGCTATATCGTCGACCATGCGGATGACCGTGCGATTCTGGTCGATCCCTGTTTTCAGCCGCTTCTGGCCGAGTTCCTGAACGGAACGGCCTTCAACGGCGCGGTCATCGTGCTGGGCGATGCCGCTGCCGTCGATGCCGGGGTGCTGCCCGGTGCGGTCCCGGTCGAAGCCCTGATCGCGGAAACCCCGGACGACGGGCGCTGGGGCGATTTCGACGAAGAGACCGCCTGCGCGCTCTGCTACACCAGTGGCACCACGGGCAACCCGAAAGGCGTGCTCTATTCGCACCGTTCAACGGTGCTGCACATGCTGCTGACCCTGCAGCCGGACGTGTTCGGCCTTTCGATCAACGACGTGGCCATGCCGATCGTGCCGATGTACCACGCCAATGCCTGGGGCATGCCGCTGTCGACGGCGGCCGTCGGCTGCAAGCTGGTGCTGCCCGGCGCGCAGCTTGATGGCGCGTCGCTTCACGCCCTGATCGAAAGCGAGGGCGTGACGTTCTCCGCCGCCGTGCCGACCGTGTGGCAAGGCCTGCTCCACCATCTCGATACCACCGGCGGCCGTCTGACCAGCCTGCGCCGGGTCATTATCGGTGGCGCCGCGCTACCCGAAAGCCTGGTCCGCCGCCTGCGCGAACACGGGGTGGAGACGGCGCAGGGCTGGGGCATGACCGAAACCTCGCCCATCGGCACGCATGGCAAGCTGACGCCCGAAGTCGCGGCCCTTCCGTTCGAGGAGCAGCTGCCGATCCGGCTCAGGCAGGGCCGCCCGCCCTTCGGCATCGAACTGAAGATCGTGGACGATGCCGGCGCGCACCTGCCGCACGATGGGGTGACGCCGGGCAGGCTGCATGTGCGCGGCCCGACGGTGGCGTCCGGCTATCTCGGCGGCGCGGCGGGCGAGATCCTGGACGGCGAGGGCTTCTTCGATACTGGCGATATCGCGACGATCGACGCGCAAGGCTACATGGCCATCGTCGACCGCGCCAAGGACGTCATCAAGTCCGGCGGCGAATGGATCAGCTCGATCGAGATCGAGAACATTGCGGCCGGCCACCCCAAGGTGGCGCTTTGTGCGGTAATCGGCGTTCCGCATCCGCGCTGGGATGAACGTCCGCTGCTGGTCGCGGCGTTGCATCCCGGCGAAGAGGCGACGGCGGAAGAGCTGCTCGCTACGCTCGAAGGCCGTATCGCCCGCTGGTGGATGCCGGATACGGTGGCCTTCATCGACGCGATGCCGCTGGGGGCGACGGGCAAGATCGACAAGAAGGCATTGCGCGCGCGCTTTGCCGCGATGACAGATAGCAAAAGGACTGCAAACCATGGCGCCTGACGCGCTCGATACCGGCTTCGCGATCCGCCTCGGCGGAACCACCATCCTGTCGCACGCGGCGGGGGCGCCCTGCATCGCGGTGGGGCGGGGGCATGCGCATGTTGCCGCGCGCCGGGGGCATTTCGATGTTTCGCAGAGCGATGTCGAACGGATCGCGCTGACCCACGCCGAGGCCGATGGCGACTGCATCCGGTTGGCGGAGCACGCGGGTGGCCCGTGGCTGCTCGAACTTACCGTTTCCATCACCGGCGACGATGCGGTGATCATGCCCAGGGCGCTCGATCCCACGCTCAACCGGCTGTGGCTGCGCGTGCCGGCCGAAGCGGACGAGCACGTGTGGGGCGGTGGCGAGCAGTTTTCCTATTTCGACCTGCGCGGCCGCCATTTTCCGCTGTGGAGTTCCGAACCCGGCGTCGGCCGCGACCCCGAAGCGACGCTGTTCCAGCAGGTGGAGGTGCTCGCCAAGGGTGGCGGCGGTACCTCTGCCCACACCAACTATCCGCAGCCGACTTACATCAGCTCGCGCCGCTATGCGCTGCACATCGACAGCTATGCCTATGCTGCGTTCGATTTTCGCGATGCTGCCTTCCACGAGGTCGAGGTCTGGGAGATTCCGGCCCGGATCGAACTGTGGGCGCGCCCGCGCTTTGCGGACATAGTAACCGCACTGGCGGATCGCTTCGGCAAGCAGCCGCCCTTGCCCGAATGGCTCTACAAGGGCGCGGTGATCGGGCTGAAGGACGGCGCGGAAAGTTTCACGCGGCTCAAGCGCTATGAGGAGGCCGGCGTCGCCGTCTCGGGCCTGTGGTGCGAGGACTGGGTGGGGCTGCGCATCACCAGCTTCGGCAACCGACTGTTCTGGGACTGGAAGTGGAACACCGAACGCCATCCCGATCTGCCTCGCCATATCGCGGAACTCCGGGAACGTGGCATCCGCTTCCTGGGCTACGTAAATCCTTATCTGGCGGTCGACGGTGAACTTTACGCTCACGCGGCGGAGCACGGCTATCTCGTCATGCGGCCCGATGCGGACGAACCCTATGTCATCGACTTCGGCGAGTTCGATTGCGGCCATGTCGATTTCACCAACCCGGCGGCGGCCGACTGGTTCGCCGAGGCCGTGATCGGCCGCAACATGCTCGATTTCGGGCTGTCGGGCTGGATGGCCGATTTCGGCGAATACCTGCCCGTCGACGTCCGTCTGGCCAATGGCGAAAGCGGGATGACCGCGCACAACCGCTGGCCCGCGCTGTGGGGCGAAGTCAACGCCAAGGGCGTCGCCGGGCGCGGCAGGACCGGCGATGTGATGTTCTTCATGCGATCGGGCGCGGCGGGCGTGCAAAGGCATTGCCCGATGCTGTGGGCCGGGGACCAGGCGGTGGACTTCAGCCGGCATGACGGGATCGGCACGGTGATCTGCGCCGCACTCTCGGCCGGTCTGCTGGGCAACGCGCACCATCACAGCGACACCGGCGGCTATACCAGCCTGTTCGATACCACGCGTTCGCCGGAACTGGCGATGCGCTGGGCGGAAATGGCGGCCTTCACATCGATGATCCGCACGCACGAAGGCAACCGGCCGCGCGCCAATACGCAATACGACGACAGCCCCGAACTGCTCGCCCATTTCGCGCGGATGACGCGCATCTACGCGCATCTCGCGCCCTATCTGCGCACGTTATCGCACGAGGCGGCGGACACGGGCCTGCCAATCCAGCGCCCGCTGTTCCTGCATTTCGAGGACGATCCGAAAACCTATGCCATCCAGACGGCCTATCTGCTCGGCCCCGACCTGCTGGTCGCGCCGGTGATCGAGCAGGGGAGGATGGACTGGACCACCTATCTGCCCGCCGGCACCCGCTGGGTGCATGTGTGGAGCGGCGAACAGTATGAAGGGGGAAGGGACGTGACCGTGCCCGCGCCTTTCGGCCAGCCGCCGGTATTCTATCGTGCGGGCGCGGCAGAGGCCGATCTGTTCGGGGCTCTGGCCGGGCTCTGACTTCACGGAGCTATAGAGAGCATAGGGGTGCGGATTGCCAAATCCCATCCGTTCGTCCTTCGACAGGCTCAGGACGAACGGGGTTTCCGTAAGCTCAACGTTCGCAATCGCATCGTGTCCGGAAAGGCGCGTTCGGCCGGAATGGTGGATTTCCAAACCTTGCAAATCCTCCTCGCCCATCTAAGCTTCTCGGGTGTCACTCTACCGCAGATCGTGGCTATTCATGCTGTGGACCGTGCTGGTCTTCTTCACCTCAGGTTGGTGGCTTTTCGGTCCTTTCATCAAGTGGGGGCCGTTGGCCGCACTGCCCGGCATGGCCTTTTGGCTTGCCCATGGTGTTGCGACTGTATGGGTCTCCGCTGTCCCGAATGCGGATGTTCCGCATTTGCGAGCGGCAAGGGTTGGTTCGCAGTCTACACACCCTGGCCGCACAAGACGTGCCATAACTGCGGCTTAGATCTCCGCGAGGCAAACGTCCGCTAGATTGTCGAATCCGGAAAGACCGTTCTTCAAAAAAGCGTCGGATAGCGGCCGGGCCGTCCGAGCCGAAGTCTGTCCAAGCCGCTAAAGTACCAACAATGTCACTTTACCAAGGTGCTTCGGTAAAGTGACACAGATGGAAAAAGTGCAGTTGTTACAAGGCGCCTGCACTTTCACGATTCACACGGAGTCCGCTTTGTGCTTGATTCGTTCCATGTTGGAATTGCCTTTCAGTTCGGTGCCCAAACCCGTTGCCGTCGCCAGCGAGCGGCCGCTTGACCTGCCCGGCATCATGCGCGCCATCGCCGATCATTCGGCGCGGCCACGTTATACCTTCATGGTGCTCGACTTGATCGCCCGCGCCGCCGGGCGGGGTGGCGCGGCTGGCCCTTATGTGCGCGAAGGGGAGCAGCTCGTGCCGATCCGCGAATGGCTGTCCGCCGCGATCGCACCCACCGCCGCGCGGCACCACTATCGCCGCGTCACGGTGGGCAAGGTGCGCCAGGCGCTGGAGGAGCAGGGGCAGTTGCCCGATGACGCGGCCGCATGCGAGCGCGTGGTGGAGGAGGAAATCGCCAACCGCCTGCGCGCGTCAGGCATGACGGCGGTCAGCCGCGCGGTGTCGGAACTGGTCAAGGCCGGCCTCGTCAAGCGCCACTATCAGGGGTATCGCGTCGATCACGAAAACCGGGGCGCGCAGCGGCTAGCGGTCTATACCGTGCCGCCGTTCGTCCGCGCCGTCCTCGACCGTGGCTATGCTGTTCAGCCCTGATCGCGCGCAACGCCCAGCGCGCCCTTGAGCATTACCGCCAGGTGCGTGCGGATCGGACCGCTCTCCATCTCGGTACCCATCGCCGCCTCGATCGCCAGCCCGGCCTGAAGGCTGCCCACCACATAGGCCGCCGTCAGCGGGTCCAGTGCTGCACTTATTTCGCCGGCCGCCTGGCCTTCGGCGATCATGGCCTGAAGCCTCTCGGCATAGCGGTCCTGCACCTCCTGAAACACCACCCGCGTTTCCAGCCGGTTGGCCAGCATGGCGCTGAACAGTACGAAATAGGCGCGGACGGAGATGTCGGTGGACATCAGGTCGGTGAACCGGTCGATCATCGTCAGCAGTCGGTCGAGCGGGCGGGAGACATCGGCCACGGCCAGATCGAGCTGGGCATGAACATGATCGGACACGCGCCGGATAACGGCTTCGATCAGGCCATCCTTCGATCCGTACTTGCGGCTGGCGAGCGCGCGGCTGAAGCCGGCCCGATCGCCCACGCGCTCCAGCGTGGCGGCCGTATAGCCATCCTCGGCGATGATCGCCGCCGCCGCTGCCAGCAGGCGGTTTTCCGAATCCTCGCTGCGTTCGCGCTGCGTCCGGCGCGCGGGACGTTCCACGTCGTGACTCTCCAATTTATTTGTTGACCAACAACCAACATAAAAATAGCTTCCCGGTCAAGATATACGAGTCTCCGCCCCGACGCGGAAAGGCAAGAGGAGAGGATAGCCATGGCGCTGGAACAGACGCTCGCGGAAACGGTCATCAACGCGCAGGCCTATGCCGACGGAGACAGGGTGGATGCCGCGTTCCGGCGTATCCGCGCCGAAGCGCCGCTCGACGTGGCGGAACTGGAAGGCTTCGATCCGTTCTGGGTGGTCAGCCGCCATGCCGACATCAAGGATATCGAGCGCCAGCCCGACCTGTTCCACAACGGCGATCGGTCAACTTTCATGTCCAGCCGGGAGAACGAGGCCAAGGTCAAGGCGCTGACCGGTGGCGATCCCAACCTGATCCGCAGCCTCGTTTCGCTGGACGGGCAGGAACACAAGGACCTGCGCGGCATCCTGTTTCCGCACCTGACGCCCCGCGCGATCCGCCCGCTGGAGGAACAGGTCCGCAAGATCGCGCGCGAATTCGTCGATCACATGCTGGCGAAGGGCAGCGAATGCGACTTCGCGATGGATGTCGCCTTCCTTTATCCGTTGCGCGTGATCATGACGGTGCTGGGCGTGCCGCAGGAAGACGAACCGTTCATGCTCAAGCTGACGCAGGAGCTGTTCTCGAACGCCGATCCCGAACTGAACCGTTCCGGCAAGGAGCAGACGCCGGAGGAAATCCTCAAGTCGCTGTGGGAAACCACGATGGAGCTGGAAGCCTATTTCGGCGCCGTGACCAAGCGGTTCCGCGAAAGCCCCAGCACGGAAGTGAACAGCCTGATCGCCAACGCGAAAGTGAACGGCGAATACCTCAACCACCGGCAGATCATGGGCTATTACATCATCGCCGCCACGGCGGGGCACGACACCACCTCCAACACCACGGCGGGGGCGATGTGGGCGCTGGCCGAACGGCCGGAACTGCTTGGGCAGATGCAGGCGGATCCCTCGCTCATTCCCGCGTTCGTCGAGGAATCGATCCGCTGGGTCGTCCCGGTAAAGCACTTCATGCGGTCGGCCGTGGCGGATTGCGAGATCGGCGGGAAGCGGATCGCCAAGGGCGACTGGCTGATGCTGTGCTACCAGTCCGGCAACCGCGACGAGACGGTGTTCGACGATCCCTTCGATTTCCGGCTGGACCGCGGCACCAACCCGCAGATCGCCTTCGGTTATGGCGTCCACGTCTGCCTTGGCCAACACCTCGCGCGGATGGAAATGCGCATCCTGTGGGAAGAGCTGTTCACGCGGCTCAAGGCCGTGGAAATGGCCGGCACGCCCTCGCGCACGATTTCCAATTTCGTGTGCGGGCCAAAGCACGTGCCGATCCGCTTCACCGCGCAGTAAGGGAAGGGCAGGCGCATGGGCACCCCTTCACGCCGCTGGCGCTGCCGGAGCTGCGGCTACATCTACGACGAAGCGCTGGGCCTTCCCGAACAGGACATCGCGCCCGGCACGCGGTTCGAGGACGTGCCGGAGGATGCGTTCTACTGCCCCGACTGCGGCACCGAGAAGCAGGACTTCGAACTGATGGATTACTGAGGCGGGCACGCCTCCCCGCTCGGGCCTGCCGAGGATTATCCTTACGTATCCTGCGGTATCCTTGCCCGCAGGCGTGGCGCGGCGAAATCCCAGAACGCGCGCAGCTTCAAGGGCAGGATCGCCTGACCGGTGTGGACCAGGTGAACCGGCGAAGGTTCCGGCTCGAACGCGCCCAGCAGGCGTACCAGCTGCCCGGCCTCTATCGCCTCGCGCACCTGATAGCTCAGCAGCCGGATGATCCCCAGCGCGCCGCACGCCGACGCGATCGCCGCTTCGGCCGAATTGGGGTGACTACACGAAAGTGACGTATCTGCACGCTAAGGGCGAACAAATCCGGTACGATGCCAGCAGATGCTATTCGCAGGCTTTCCTGCCCCTTTTATGTGGTGCCGCCCTACGGGCGCCGATATGGGAGGGCGGCAATCCGATTGACCAACGATCGAGGTAGAACCCTGCTCGCCAAATATGTGAGCTGGTTGCCCATCCCCGGTATGGCGAAGGATTGCCGATAAACCAGAGCGTGGACTGCATGGGCCGCGCACCGGTCAACGTCCATCAAACCCAACCTCCCCCACTTCAAATCGCTGAGGGCAGCCATGTCTGTGTCGATTCCACCGGGTGCAAAAGACCCAACACTCACTCCCGTCCCGGCAAGCTCCACGGAAAGCGCTCGCATGAGGGTGCTCACATAGGCTTTCGACGCGCCGTAGACCGCTTGGAAGGGCACGGATGTTTCGCCCGCCAGGCTCGACACGGCGATTACTGAGGATTCAAACGGCTGCTCCCTGAAAATCGCAATCAGGCGAGCCAGCAAATCCGTGAAACCGAGTATGTTTGTTTCAATTACCTCGGCATAAGTGTCGGCACGGCCTGCATCAAATGAACCAACGCTCGTCATTCCGGCAACCAACAAAGCGGCTGTTACTTGCAATTCTGCAACCTTAGCCGCGATTTTCTCCCTGCCCTCGATTTCACGTTGATCAGCCACTATAATCTCGCACGGCACATTGAACCGCTCGTCAATTTCGGTCTGTAGCTCCCGCAAGTTGTCGAGCCTTCGTCCAACAATCAGGGGCTTGGCCTGGTACGATGCCGCCAAGCGGAGGGCGGACGCTCTGCCCAAACCGGTCGAAGCCCCTGTGACCAGCACCCACGAGTTCTTGATCGCCAGCGGTTTCACGCGTTTTCCAGAGCCTTGTATAGGGCGGTTTTGCCGATCTTGAGCCGGGCCGCCGCCTCACGAACAGTGAGGCCCGCTGCGATATGCGCCCGCGCTTTACGTAGTTTGTCGGGGGTAACGACAGGCCGGCGACCACCCTTGTTGCCCCGCTCGCGTGCGGCCTTGAGGCCGGCATGAGTGCGTTCACGGATCAGGTCACGCTCGAATTGGGCCAGCGAGCCGAAGATGTTGAACACCAGCATGCCGCCCGAAGTGGTGGTGTCGATATTCTCGGTGAGTGAGCGGAACCCGATGCCGCGCGCCGCAAGCTCGCCGACCTTCTCGATCAGGTGGCTCATCGAGCGGCCGAGGCGGTCGAGTTTCCAGACCACCAGCGTGTCGCCGGGGCGCAAATAGGCGAGCGCTTCGGTTAGGCCAGGCCGATCGGCTTTTGCCCCGGATGCGTGATCGTCGAATATACGGTCGCACCCGGCAGTGTTCAGCGCGTCAAGCTGGAGCGACAGCTTCTGGTCTGCGGTCGAGACGCGCGCATAGCCGATCAGCGCCACATGATGCCCGATCCTGTCCGTTTTCCCGTCATTATGCGATCTTGTCCGAATCGCCGTTACAGGTCCAGAGTTAACGGACATATTCCTGTTGGCCGCCAGAGGACCGTCTGACGGACACGCAAAGCGAAGGAGATGATGCTTGGCGAGACGGCGACTGGTGAGCCTGGAAATCTGGGCGAGGCATTATGGCGCGCCGCTCGATGAGCGCGAGATCGCGCGTCATTATACGCTGACCAGCGACGACCTGGAAATTGTCGGCCGCCGTCGCGGCGATGCCACCCGGCTCGGCTATGCGATGCTCATGCTATATATGAGATGGCCTGGCCGTGCGCTGGAAGCGGGCGAAGTCCCGCCCGCTCCTGTGCTCGCCTATGTGGCGCAGCAACTCGGCGTCGCGCCGGCAGCCTTCGCGGATTATGCCCATCGGGACCAGACCCGTCGCGAGCATCTCGTCGAAATCCGACGATCGCACGGGTTCAGGATTTTTGACCGCAACGCTTTCCGTGAAGTTGTCGCCTTCTCGGTCCCAATCGCGCAGACCATCATACACCCCGGCCAGATGGCAGACGTCATCGTCGATGAACTCCGGCGCCTGCAGATCCTCCTGCCTTCTCCGTCGATTCTCGAAGCGGTGCTGCGGCGGGCGCGCCAGCAAGCCGAACAGCTTACCTATGAAGTGCTCACGAATGGCCTGCTGCCTGACACCCTTCAGGGCCTGGACGATTTGCTGGCCCGACGACCGGGGCAGGTCGCGACATGGCTATCCTGGATGCGCAATGCGCCACAATCGCCGGCAGCGCGCAACATCCTGCGCCTGATCGAACGGCTCGCCTATATCCGCGCGCTGGGCCTCGATCGCGCCCGTGCCGACATGATCCCGGCTTTGACTTTTGACAGGCTGGCGGACGAAGGCAGCCGCATCACACCCCAGCACCTTGGCGAACTCAATGCCCTGCGCCGCCATGCGACGCTGGCGGCAACCGGCATCCGGCTTGAGGAAAGCCTGACCGACGCCACCCTGACGATGTTCGACAAGCTGTTGGGCAGCATGGCGCGCCGCGCCGAGAACCGGACCCGCGACAAAGCCCTCAAGACGGTGCGCGAGTTGCAAGGCCACCTCCGGACGCTCACGGGGTCTTGCCGCCTCCTCATCGACGCGCGCAGCAAGGGCGTGGATTCTCTGGCGCAGATCGAGGCGCTGGACTGGCAGCACTTCGCCGTGGCCGTCGAGCAGGCCGAAGTGCTCGGGCGACCGGAAACCGTCGATCGCACCGCCGAATTGATCGAGCGGCATCGGACGGTGAAGCTCTTTGTCGGCGCTTTTCTCAACGCCTTCGAGTTTCGCGGCGCCGGCGCGGTTCAGGGGCTCCTGTCAGCGCTGGCCATCATCGCGGAGCTATATCGGACCGGCAAACGGCGCTTGCCTGATCGCGTGCCGCTACGCTTTGTGCCGCCCGCATGGCGCCCGTTCGTCCTGCGGGATGGCATCGTTGATCGTGCCGCTTATGAACTATGCGCCTTGTCGCAACTACGCGAGCGGTTGCGAGCCGGGGATATATGGGTCGCGGGAAGCCGGCAGTTTCGCGATTTCGACAGCTATCTCATACCGCCGGCGACCTTTGCGGCGCTGCGCGAGAAGGGGCCGTTGCCGCTCGCCATCGAAACGGATTTCGAGCGCCATATCGAGGAACGGCGCACCAGGCTCGACACGGCGATCGAGCAGGTAACGGTCCTTGCACGGCAAGGGGAGCTGCCCCAGGTTAAGCTTGACGAAAACGGTCTCATCATCTCGCCGCTGAAGGCGGCAACACCGCCCGCCACCGAGATTGCCCGTCGCGCCGCCTATGATCGACTGCCGCGCGTGAAGATCACCGATCTTCTGCTGGAGGTCGATGCCTGGACCGGGTTCAGCGAATGCTTCATCCATCGTCGTTCGGGCCGGGAAGCCGACGATCGCAATGCGCTGCTCACGGTCATCCTCGCCGATGGCATCAATCTCGGCCTCACACGCATGGCGGAAACCTGCCGGGGCGCAAGTCTGCGTCAGCTCGCCCATCTTCACGACTGGCACATCAGCGAAGCCGCCTATGGCGAAGCGTTGGGAAGGCTGATCGACGCCCATCGCGCCATGCCGCTCGCCGCGCTGTGGGGAGACGGCACCACTTCGTCGAGCGACGGACAGCAATTTCATGCCGGGGGCCGTGGGGCCGCGATCGGCGACATCAACGCGCGCAGCGGCAACGAACCAGGCGTTGCCTTCTACACCCATGTCTCGGATCGATATGACCCCTTCGCAAGTCGGGTGATCGCGGCGACCGCTGGCGAAGCGCCCTATGTGCTGGATGGCTTGCTGTATCACCAGACCGGCCTGACGATCGAGGAGCACTACACCGATACGGGCGGGGCATCGGACCATGTGTTCGGCCTCATGCCCTTCTTCGGCTACCGCTTCGCGCCGCGCCTGCGCGACATCAAGGAGCGTCGTTTACACCTCCTTCCCGGCCAAGAATCCGGCCCCTTGCTTGCCGGCATGACGGCCGAACCGATCGCATTGGGTCATGTCGCGGCGCATTGGGACGAACTGCTGCGGTTCGCCACGTCGATCCGCACCGGCACCGTCACTGCTTCGGCAATGCTGCGCCGCTTGTCCGCCTATCCGCGACAGAACGGACTGGCCCTCGCACTACGCGAGCTGGGCCGCCTCGAACGCTCCATTTTCATGCTCGACTGGCTGCGCGACATCGACCTGCGCCGGCGCACCCAGGCGGGCCTCAACAAAGGCGAAGCCCGCAACGCGCTCGCCCGCGCGCTCTTCTTCAACCAGCTCGGCGAACTGCGCGATCGTCGGTTCGAGAACCAGACCTATCGCGCCTCCGGCCTCAACCTGCTCGTCGCCGCCATCATCTTGTGGAACACTCGCTATCTCGAAATGGCGCTGGCGGACATCGGCACAGCCGACGAAATCGCACGCCACATCGCGCCATTGGGCTGGGAGCATATCTCGCTGACCGGTGACTATAGCTGGAATGTTGAAGATCAACCCGATCCGGACGCCTTGCGACCGCTGCGCGCCGTCAACTCCCTACTTGCCGCGTGACGTTCGCTATCCGTTCGCCCTTTCCGTGCAGATACGTCACTTTCGTGTAGTCACCCCGAATTGACCGAGAGGCGGGGCTTTACCGTCACGGCCTGAGCATCCTTGCCCCGGCCAAAGCGCCACACGTTCGTTCCATATATGCCGTCAAACAGCACGCAATCGTGCTGTGATACATCCTCGGGCGCGACAGGCGCGCCCCGCGCGGCAATGTAGGCAGGGCTGGCGCAGACCCGCCAGACCACCTCGCCCAGCCGCGTCGCCACCATCGTGCTGTCGGGCAGCGCGCCGATGCGCACGGCGGCATCGACGCGATCATCAATCAGGTTCACCACATAGTCGGCCAGCACCAGCCGCACGTCGATTTCGGGATAGGCCTGCAGGAATTCGCGCACCACGGGTTCGACATGGAGCCGTCCGAACATCAGCGGGGCGGTGATGGTCAGGTGCCCGCGCGGCGCGCGGTATTCGCCCATGGCCAGGCGCTCCGCTTCCTCGACGTCATCGAGAATGCGGCGGGCGCTGGCGACGTAATGCGCCCCGGCCTCGGTAAGCTGCAACCGCCGCGTCGTGCGTACCACCAGGCGCGTGCCGAGATGGCTTTCCAGATCGGAAATCTTGCGGCTGACCGTGGCCAGCGGCATGCCGAGGGCGCGGGACGCGGCGGTCAGGCTCCCGCCTTCGATGGCGGCCAGCAGCGTTCGCATGGCATCGAACCGGTCCATCAAACTCTTCCATAATTTAGAACAATGCTTCCTGAATTGGCAGGATACTCCATCATATCGGGATTACATAGATCATTCCCATCGCCCCTAGCCGATGAGGAATTCCATGTCTGATACTTCCCCGACAGCGTCCCGGATCGCCGGACGCATCGCTGGCGTCGCACTGACCGGCGCGGTTGCCGTGGCCGGCCTTGCCGCGCCCGCGCTGGCCGCCGGAACGCTCGAACACCCGATTACCACCGTCGCCGATCCGGCACAGGTACGCTACGGCACGGTCCCCGTGGACGGGCTGAACATCGCTTACCGCGAAGCCGGAGACGCCAGCCTTCCCAATCTGGTTCTGCTGCATGGCTGGCCGTCGTCCTCGCACCAGTTCCGCGATATGATCCCGCTGCTTGCACGCCGCTTCCATGTAATCGCTCCCGACTACCAGGGCTTCGGCAACAGCGACGCCCCCGATCCCGTGAGCTATGCCTACTCGTTCGAGGGCATTTCCCGCACGATCGAAAAGTTCCTGGCGGCCAAGGGCTTCGACCACTACGGCCTGTTCGTGCAGGATTATGGCGGCCCGGTGGGCTTCCGCATCGTTTCGCGCAATCCGGCGGCGCTGGACTGGCTCGTGGTCCAGAATTCAAACGCTTACGAGGAAGGCTTCTCGCCCGCGTGGGACGGCTTCCGCAATGCGCTGTGGGTCAACCGCAATGCCGAAACAGAAAAGCCGCTCGCCGCGTTCAACACGCCGGAGGGGATCAAGGGCGTCTATCTCGCTGGCGCGGGCCACCCGGAGCTGGTCAGTCCCGATGCCTGGCTCAGTGACAGCGCCTTCGTCGCCCGCCCCAACAACCTGCGTATCCAGCTCGACCTGTTCTACGATTACCGGACGAACCCGCCGCTCTACCCGGCGTGGCAGAAGCTGCTGCGCGACCGCCAGCCGAAGACGGTGATCTTCTGGGGCCAGCACGATCCGTTCTTCCTGCCTGCCGGCGGCGAAGCCTTCCTGCGCGATTTGCCCAAGGCGGAAATGCACCGGCTGAACGCGGGGCATTTCGCGACCGAGGACAACCTCCCCTACATCGCGGGGCACATGATCGATTTCTACGATCGGCAGGTCGCCAAGGCCCGCTGAGGCATCGTCCGGCCTTCGGGCCGGTGGCAGCCGGTGCTCCCCCTCCGCACCGGCTGCCCTGTACCATGCGGAGCGGAGCAGGTCCCGAGATGAGCGATTTCCAACGGTTTCCGAAGCGCCGCCATTTCCTGAGCCTTGCGCTTGGCGGCATGGCCGCCTTTTCCGCCGTGCGCAGGGCCGTCGCGTCTCCCTTGCGAGGCGCGCCCAATGGGGAGGCGCGACCGATCCGTGCCCTTGCATTCGATGGCTTCACGATATTCGACCCGCGCGCCGTCTCCGCGGCGGTGGTGTCGGCCGTGCCGGACCGGGGCGCGGCTTTGGCTGCGGCATGGACGAACAAGCTGTTCGCGCTGTCATGGCTGGAAACGGCGGCAGGCCGCTACAGCGGGTTCGGTCGGTTGGCCGATGCCGCGCTGGATTTCAGCGCGCAAGCCATGGGCATCCCGCTGACGCCAGCGATCCGGCGCGATCTGGTGGCGGTGTTCGGGCAGCTTCCGGCCTGGCCCGATGCGGCAGCCGCGCTTGAACGGTGGCGCAGCGCCGGCATCCGTCTTGCCTTCCTGTCCAATCTCGAAGCCGAAGTGCTGATCGCGAACACGCGCCGGAACGGATTGGGCGGTCTGTTCGAGACGCCATTGAGCACCGACCGGGTCCGGGCATTCAAGCCATCGCCCTGCGCCTATGCGATGGGGCCGGCGCATTTCGGCCTGACGGCGCAGGAGATCGGCTTCGTCGCGTTCGGAGGGTGGGATGCCTTGGGCGCGAGCTGGTTCGGCTACCGTACCGCCTGGATCAACCGCCTGAGCGTGCCGGAAGAAACGCTCTCGCCGCATCCCGACAGCGCCGGACCGGATCTTGAGGCTGTCGACCGGCTCGTCCGATAGCCGAAGTTATCGCTTGCGAAAAAAGAAAGGCCAGCACGAAGGCTGGCCTTGGAAAGTTTGGGAGAGGATGCCTGAAAGGCCCGTTCTCTAAAGCGGTCTGACCACCTTCCTGCAAGTGCGAAGAACGGGGTTCGGCTTGCATGAATTGCAAGTTGCTGACAACGGCGTCAGCCGCGCGTCAGCGGCAGGGCCTTGGGGCTGCGGAAATTGGACGAGGGCACCCAGTCCAGCACGGCTTGCGTCCGGGCAAATTCCGGTATCCGCGCCAGCAGTTCCTCGTAGGCGATCTGCGTCGCCAGGCGGCCGATCATCGAGCCGAGGCAGGCGTGAACGCCGCCGCCGAAACCCAGATGCCGCTTTGCGCGCCGGGCGATGTCATAGACATCGGGGTTATCGAACATGCGTTCGTCGCGGTTGGCGGCGCCATAGGCCAGGATTACGAAATCTCCGGCCTTCATCGTCTGGCCATGCAGATCCACATCGCGCGTCAGGCACCGCTTGAACCGCTGGGCCGATGTATTGAACCGCAGCGATTCCTCGATCGCATCGGGGATCAGCGCCGGATCGGCGACCAGCGCGCGCCGCGCTTCGGGATAGTCCGCCAGGTTCAGCCCGAACATCGCCATGAAGCCGGAAAGGCTTTCGATCCCGGCCATGATCAGCGTCGTCACCGTCAACTGCACTTCCCGGTCGAGCAGCTTCTCGCCGTCGATTTCGGCGGTGATGAAGTTCGACAGCAGATCCTCGCCCGGTGCCTTCTTGCGCGCCTGCACCAGCCGTTCGGCATAGTCGGCCATCCAGCGGAACGCCGAGAGGTGCGCCTCGGTCTTCTGCCGGGTGACGGGATCGGTCTGCACCATCAGCACCGCATTGTCGCGGACCTGGTCCGCCCCTTCGGCCGGAAGCGCGAAAAGGTGGAACAGGAGATCGACCGTTACCTTCCCGGTATAATCGTTGACCAGATCGAACACCGGCCTGCCTTCCAGCGCGGCTAGGTGCTTGCGGCACGAGGCGCGCGTCGGTTCGATGATGTGCTCAAGCGCCCGTTTCGTCACGGCGGACTGGATCAGCGCGCGCAGCCGGTCATGGCGCGGCGGATCGCTGCTGCCCAGCGTGGCCCCGGCACGGCCGGGAAACTCGTTGACCAGGTTTCCCTTGGCCGAACTGTAGGTGCGCCAGTCCTGCAGGGCGTTCAAGACGTCCTGATAGCGCGACAGCACCCACATTCCCGCCTCTTCCGACCAGAAGCAGGGGTATTCGTCGCGCAGCGTCTTGTAGGCGGGAAATGGATCGGCATCGATCGCGGGAGAATAAGGGTCGAAACGGAACGCCGCGCGCTCCATCACCGGGGCATCGTTCATCGCGCTATCCTCTCTCGGCAACTTCTCTCGTGCCTTGTGGCACAGGCCCGCATCATGCCCCGCGCGGATCGCCGCTGCCACGCAGCTTTGCGGCAATTTCTTGCACTTTTCGCGCACTCTGGCCATCTTGGTGAAGGAAGGGGCCTGTCATGCGCGGCAAGGAAGTGAAGCGGTTCACGCTCTATGGCGAGGATGGCCGCACCATCGGTCCGGAGTTTGTCCATATCGAGCGGATTGCCGATCGCTCCAGCCTGCACGATTGGACCATCGCGCCGCACAGCCATCCCGGCATGGCGCAAGTGCTGATGATCGAAACCGGAACTGTCGATGTCGCCAGCGATGGTTCGGCGCGCAAGATCGCGGCGCCGGCCTGCATGATCGTGCCCAGCGGGTGTGTTCACGCCTTTCGCTTTGCTGTCGCGGCTGAAGGCTGGGTCCTTTCCATGGCCATCGCGCTTTTGCACGATCCGCGCATCGCCGGTCTGCTGGAAGGACTGGGTCTCGATGGCGGCGGCCTGCGCGTGATCCCGCTGGAGACGGAAGACCGGCAGCGCGCCCGGCTGAGCTGGCTGCTCGCCGATATGGCAGACCGGCTGGAGCAGGGGCTTCGCGCCACCCCGGCGCTGATCGCGCAGCTTGGCCTCGTTCTCGCCACGCTGGGCGAAACGCTGGCCGCATCCCTGCCGCAGGATGCCGGAAAGGACCGCCGCGCGGTTCTGGTGGGCCGCTATCGTGGAATGATCGAAGCGCAGTATCGCGATCACTGGCCGATCGAGCGGTACGCCTACGCCCTTGGCGTCACCTCATCGACCCTGACGCGAGCGTGCAGGGCTGTCGTGGACAAGTCCCCGGGCGATCTCCTGCACGATCGCCTGGCATTGGAAGCGATGCGCTTTCTGGCCTTTACCGGAATGGGCATGGCGCAGATTGCGCATCGTCTGGGCTTCGAAGATCCCGCCTATTTCGCCCGGTTCTTCAAGAATCGCACCGGCGAAACGGCCAGCGCCTTCCGCGCGCAAAGGGCATGGGAAGGGTTGGAACGGTGATGGAATGGCACGGAATGTCGGTTAAACGAGGCCCAGGTCCACCGGCGGCATTTCCGGAAAAACCGCTGCCACCTGCCGGGCGCTGAGACCATAGAGCCGCGCGAAAATGCCGCCGAGCATCGCCCGGTAATCCGTCAGGACCGGAAAATCGCGCTGTTGGTTGAGCGTGTCGGCCGAAACGCGCACTTGCGGGCCGACCATGCGTCCGCCCCGCACATTGCCGCCCAGCACCCAATAGGTGCTGCCATGCCCGTGATCGGTGCCCTTGTTGCCGTTTTCGCGAAAGGTGCGGCCGAATTCGGAAATGACGATCACCGTGGTATTGGTCCATTGCGGCCCGCTGGCCTCAGCGAAAGCGGCCAGGCCCCGCCCCAGATCGCCGATCCGGTTGGCCAGTGCGCCATCGGCCGCGCCCTGGTTGGTGTGCGTGTCCCACCCGCCGACATCGAGGAACGCGAGGTTGAAGCGGTCCAGCATTAGCGCGGCGATGCGCCGGGCCTGCGCCTCGAAGCCGCGCGGGTTGATCGCTCCGCGACTGGCCTTGGCCATTTCGTCCTGCAACGCGCCATAGGCGTCTTCGCGCACGCTGAACCCTTCGGTCACCGCGACTTGCGGGGCCAGGGCCTGTGCCGTTGGCGTGGCATACATCGCCTCGATCAGCTTTTGCTGCCGCGCGTCGAAGCTGGGCTTGGTGACGGTGTTCACCGCCAGGTTCGGCACTTGGAGACTGGCCGAGTGGAACGCGATGGGCACCTGGTTGCTAAACGCGATCGGATGGCATCCTGCTACCGTGGCCGCAAGCCGCCCGAGAAAGCCCGAACGATAGTCCCGGCTGCCCGCAAGGGGCTGGCCAAGCTCGATGGTATCCTGCGTCTCGAAGTGGCTGCGGCTCATGTCGTCGGTGCCGGCGAAGGGTACGAACGCCAGCTGGCGCTTCTGCCAGAGCGGGTAGAGGCTCTCCGCCAGTGCGGGATGCAGGCCCCAGTCGCCATCGAGCGGCAGTGCGGCCTTGGGATTGGCCGGATCGGGACGGGCGATCGCGATCGTGGGTCGCGCGGCGTAGTAGAAATCGCTCGACACGGGAACGACGATATTGGCGGCATCGTAAGCGCCGCGCAGAAACACCACGAGCAGGCGTTGCGATCCCAGCGCGGGCACCGCCAGAACGCGCGAACTGGCTGCGAGCGCTCCGCCGGCCAGACCGGCAGCGAGCAACGCGCGGCGGGAGAACGGGAATGCGGTCATGGTGCTATCTCCCCATGAAGTCGGGCGAGGCAAGGAACAGGATATTCCATTCCTGCGGGCTGGCGGCCTGATCCAGCGCGGTACGCGTGGCTGGCGACAACTGCTTGTCCAGCCCGCCGTAATAAAGCGCGCCCTGCAGCACCGGAAAGGCCTGGCGCGGGGCGCTCGACGGCGCCTCGCCCTTGAACAGCCCGGCGGAGCCGTTGCCGATCGCCTGCGCGATCTCGAACCGTTGTTCGATCTGCCCCGGGCCGTTCCACGCGGTACGTTCCAGCGGATAGCCGTCCGGGGTGAGATGACCGTAGAAGGGTTGGCCCAGCCGGTTCAGCCAGTTCACGATCGGCTGCGTATTGGCGATCAACCGGTCGTCGTAGGCCATCCGCACCGCCGAGAGCACGAAGTGCTGCGGGTCCTTTAGCAGCGGTCGGGATAGCGAGGCCTGAAATTCGGGGCTGTGGAACAGCAGGTCCAGCACCGCCGCGATGTCGCCCCCGCTTTGCGCCCAGCGCGCCGCCATCCGCTCGATCAGCGCCGGGGGAGGGTTGTCGGCGACGAAATACTGCGCCAGCTGGCGCGAGACATGCCGGGCGGTGGCGGGCTGGGCGCACAGGATATCGAGCGCCTGGCGCACCTCGTCATAGCCCGATCCCTTGATGACATGGCCGAGGAAGACCTTGTCGCCCATGTCGTGGCGGCCGGGATAGAAGGCGAACATTCCATCGCGGATCGCCGCGGGGTTGGTGGGGCTCGGTCGCTCCGGCCGTTCGGGGTTGACGATGCCCACCCCGGTCAGAATGCGCGCGAGTTCCTGCACGTCCTTCTGGGTATAGCCCGAGCCCACGCCCATGGTGTGCAGTTCCATGATTTCGCGCGCGTAGTTCTCGTTGATGCGGCCCTTGGCGTTCTGGGCGTTGTCGAGATATTGCAGCATGGCCGGGGAGCGCAGCGTCGCCTCCAGCAGATCGCGGAAGCGCCCAAGGGCGTGCGGGCGGATGGCCTGATCCTCGTAATCCCGCACGAACAGCCGGATTTCAGCCTTGTCGGTATAGACGTTGAAGTGGTTGAGCCAGAACGCGGTGAGCTGCTCGCGCAGCTGATTGGGCGAATAGAGCGCTCGCAGAATCAGCCTAGTCTGGTCCTGCTTTAAGGCCTCGCCGAGAAAGTCGCGGCGTACGTCCTGCGGGGTGGGCGCAGGCGGTGTCGCCGCGGCACCCAATGGCCCGGCCTGCATCGGGTTCGGAGCGGCCGGACCGTCGGAGGCAACGCCTTGACCCGGCGGCGACATTGTCGCCTGCGCCGCCTTCGCCGCTGTTACCTGTTCGCGGAAATCGCGCACCAGAGCGACGGTGCTTTGGCCGCGCATCGGCAAGGCATCGACCATGGCCTGGGCTGCGGGGGGCAATCGTTCTGAAGCGGGTGGATGCAGCTCCGCCTGCAACCAGGCTTCCGCACCCATCGCCCGCATGCGCTGCACTTCGGCTGAGGTTGCCCCCCAGGTCAGCCGGTTGACCAGGGCCAGGTCGAAATCGGGGGACGGCTTGTCCTCGGCGAGCGCCGGTCTTGCGACCAGCGCCAGGGCAAGGGCGGCCAAATTCTGTCCGAGCAGCGAGCGACGCATCGGGTGGCTCCGTTCCGTATCGTCACGGTTCCATGATCCGTGCGCCCTTGCGCGGAGATGAATAGTGCGGAACGGTCATACCGATGACCGATATTTCATCAAATAGATAATATATTACAATTTGTTACCGCAGCATCTTGAGGTCCGGTCGCCGGTGGGCTAACCGGCTCCGCAGCGACGGAACCGGCTTGTCCGATCACTTGCGCGGTTCGGGCGCGGGGGTGAACAGCAGGTCTTTGTAGTCGAAGCTGAAATCGGCAATCGGCGAGACTGGCTTCGCGGAAATGGACGATACCTTGCCGTCGGCATCGAGCTGGAAGGTGAGATAGGCCTTTTCGATCCCCGGATCGTCGAACTGGGCGATGAACGTATCGTACTGGTAGTGGACGAGGCGCCCGCTCATACCGGCCGTGGGCACGAAGCTGACCGTCAGCCCCTTGGCGTCCGAACCCACCGCGAGCTTGCCATACCAGGGATCGCTGTAGGTCCCGGCATAGCGATCGAGCGGCAGCGAAGGGCCAACCTGCGCCGGCGTGGCCGCCGCCTGCTTCATCGCCGCAACGGCATCGACGATGCGCTTGGCGCGATAGTCGTGGAAGCGCTGCGGCCAGTCCTGCCGGGGCAGGCCCAGGTAATGATCGATCAGTTCGTACATCAGCCCGTGGCGCGGCTCGCTCTCCTCGGCATTCACCTCGATGGCAAAGCCGACGTTCTTTTCGGGAATGAGGCACACGATCGAGGTGAAGCCGAGCAGCCCGCCGGCGTGCCAGACGATGCGCGTGCCGTGGTAGTCACGCACTTCCCAGCCCAGCGCATAGGCATCGAACGTCGGCGTGGTCGCCGCGATCGGTTGGGGCGCCGGGGTGATCGGGATCGGCGTGACCGGCGACCACATCTCCTTGCCGGCCGCCGCGCTGAACAGGCGGCCGCCTTCGGGCAGCGCGCCGCCGGCGAGCTGGATCTGCAACCAGCGCGCCATGTCGTTGGCGCTCATCGCGATCAGGCCCGCCGGGGCCATCGCCCGACCCAGCTGGTCGCGCTCGTCGAGCACCACTTGCGGGCCATCGCCGCGCACCATGCCGACCCGGCCATGCGGCTGCGCGCGATTGGGCGCGGAGGTCTGCGTCCTGAAGTCGGCCGCCGCATCGCGCATCCCGGCCGGCGCGAAGATATGCGCCTTCATGTAATCTTCCCAGGTCTGCCCACTGACGCGCTCGATCAGCAGCCCCGCCACGCCGTAGAGGATGTTGTCGTAGGCATAGCCGCTGCGAAAGCTCGTTGCCGGCTTGATGTAGCGCAGCCGGCGCATCAGGTCGTCGCGCGAGATCGCGCCGCGCGGCACGGTGAGCAGGTCTCCCGCTCCCAGCCCCAGCCCGCTGCGATGCACCAGAAGGTCGCGGATCGTCATCTCGCGCGTGACCCAGGCGTCAAACATCTGGAAATCGGGGATGTGGTCGATGACCTTGTCGTCCCAGCCGATCTTGCCGGCATCGACCAGCGTGGCGAGCGCGGCGGCGGTCAGGGCCTTGCCGGTCGAACCGATCATGAAAATCGTGTCCGCGTCCACTTTCGCGGGCGCGCCAAGCCGGCGTTCGCCATAACCCCTGGCGAGCACGACCTTGCCGTTCTCGACGATGGCGACGGCCATGCCCGGCGTGCCCGAGGACTGGCGGATTGCCTCGATCCGCGCGTCGATGTCTGCCGGTGGCGCGGCAAGGGCAGCGTGGGGAACGGAAGCGGCAAGGCAAAGCCCTGCCAGCAGGGACAGACGTTTCATCGGGCTTCTCCTGGGGCGAGCTGGCCATTGCGGAACCGCCAGAGACCGATCGTCAGCAGCGGCAGGATGTAAAGGGCAAGGAGCACGAAGGCGAGCGCGCGATAGCCGTTGGCAATCAGCGCGATCAGTCCGACGCGGTCGGCCACCACCATGCACAGGACCAGCAGCGCGATCGTGATCGCGGCCCGCCACGGCACCGTCGGCGGGGCGCCGCGGTTGTGCCGCCAGGCTGCGGCGATGCGCTCGTTGATCGCATGGACGGCACCCGTGCCGCTTTCGAGCAGCGCGGAGAAGATCATCAGCTGGAACAGCACATGGAACAGGGGCTGGCCAAGCTGGCGCAGCAGAAAGTCCGAAGGCAGCGCCTCGCCGGCGATGCCGGGCAGGAAGGCGGCCATGCACACGAAGAACATCAACGCGGGCAGCATCGCCAGCGGCCCGGCGATCGCCCCGGCAATCACCGCGTCGCGGTTGCTGGCGAGGTGGCGGGTGACCGGCAGGATCACGATCGCGCCGATGATGTTGTAGCTGGCATATGTCAGCCCGCCCCCGAACCAATCGGCAAACCAGCCGTGACCGGCCGGCGCGCCTTGGGCAAAGGCGGCGGCGATGCGGTCTCCGAAGCTCGACAGCGCGAGGACGAGGAACACCGCATAGACGCCGTAGAGCAGCACCGAAACCCAGGTGAACAGCCGCTCGACCGCCGTGTTGCCGAAGGCGGCGAAGCCGGCGATGCCGGCCATCAGCGCAACCGTGCCGGCCATCGGCGGTAGGCCGGTGGTGTGAACGATCTCGCCCGCCGCCGCGCCGAACACAGCGAGCAGCAGCATCACGAACAGCGCATAGGCGATCTCGAACAGGATCCAGCCACGGCCCAGCAGCACTTTGAAGAAGGCGCGATAATCGCGCGCCCGCGCCGCACGGGCGACAAGGAAGGTCGCCACGCAGACCGCGCTCCAGATCGCCGTTGCCAGCGCGATCGCGGCGATCCCGCCCCAGGCGCCGGCCGGCAGGAAGAACTCGGCGATCTCGCGCCCGGTGGCATAGCCGCCGCCGATCACGACGGCCTTGAACGATAGCCCCGGCAGGAGGAGCCGCTTGAACCAGCTCTCCGGAGCGGCTTGGCTCATCCGGTGCAGGCGTCGAGCAGGCGCTCGAACGCCATGCCGCCGCGGATCGGATCGGCAACGGGCAGGCCTAGACGCGCGGCCACGGCGGCGATTTCCGCTGCCGCCGCGTCCTCGCTCATGCCCGCAGTGTTGAGGCTGACACCGGCGCAGCGGATCGCCGGATTGGTCAGCCGGCCCAGCGCGATCGTCTGCGCGATGACATCCTCGATCGCCGGAACGGCATAGTCGGGCATGCCGAGGATGCGTTCGCGACCAGGCTGGTGGCAGACGACGAAGAGATCGGGTTGGCTGCCGTGAAGCAGGCCGAGCGATACTGCCGCATAGGCGGGGTGATAGAGCGAACCCTGGCCCTCGATGACGTCGATATGCGCCGGATCGGCCGCGGGAGTCAGCGCCTCGGCGGCACCGGCGACGAAATCGGCCACGACCGCGTCGATCGGGATACCCGATCCCGCGATCATGATCCCGGTCTGCCCGGTCGCCCGGAACGTGGCATCCAGCCCGCGCTCCTGCAGCCCCCGGGCGATGGCCAGCGCCGTGTATTTCTTGCCGAGCGCGCAATCAGTGCCAACGGTCAGCAGGCGCCTGCCCGAACGCTTGCGGCCGGTCGCCACACTAACGCCCTCTGGCGGGGTGCGGACATCGACGAGCCGGCGGCCGTTGTTTTCGGCCAGGCTGCGCAGTTCGGGAATGGCGTTCAGCTTCACATGCATGCCGGCGACGATGTCGAGCCCGGCATCCAGCGCGGCGAGCAAGCTCGGCACCCAGTGCGGCGGGATTGCCCCGCCGGGACTGGCGACGCCGATCAGCAATGCACGGGCGCCACGGGCATAGGCCTGCTCCAGCTCGAGCCGTGGAAGGCCGGTGGATACTGCCGCACCCGGCAGCACGAATTCCCCGACGCAGCGGTCTGGCGCCCAGTCACGCAATCCGAACGCGGTCTTGGCAAATCCCGGTTCGGTCGTGTCACCGAGAAAGAGCAGGTAAGGGCCGGGCAGCGTCAGGCTGCCCGACGCCTTGGCGGCCGGTTCGGCGGCCAGTGGAAAATCAGTATTGAGCACTGAGCGAAAGTCCGAATGTGCGCGGGCGGATAACGCCGGTGATGATCGCCCCGCCCGGGTTCAATGGCAAGCCATTCGCGGTCAGCGCGCCGGTCGAGGTCTTGCCTTCCGCATCGGTCAGGTTGCGGACGTAGGCCTCGATGCCGAACTTACCGAAATCCAGGCCCGCGCGCAGATCGACGGTGGCGTAGGAAGGAAGCTGGCGCTGCCGGCCGTTGGCGGCGCGGAAGGCGGCGTCGAAGCTGCCGCTCTGCTTGGAGAGATAGCGCAGCGAACCGCCGATGAAGGCCTTGGTGGTTCCGCCCAGATCCCAGTCGTAATCGCTGTTGAGCGAGATGGCATACTTCGGCGTGAACGGCAGTTGATCACCCTTGCGGCCGCCCACCAGCGCCGGCGCGTCCGCCTTCAGCTTGGCGTCGGTATAGGCGCCGTTGAACGAAACCACGAAGCCCTTGGTCGGCCGCATGGTCAGGGTGAATTCGGCGCCCTGGCTTTTTGCGCCGGCGCCATTGATGTTCACGCCGAAGCCGTTGACCACCGTCAGGAGCTGGATCTTGTCCCAGTCGATATGGAACACCGCCAGGTCCAGCCCGAGGCTGCGATCCGCCGTCTCGCCCTTGAAGCCTACTTCGTAGCTGACGGCCGTGTCCGGATCGAAGCTGGACGGCGTTCCCGCTGGGGCGTTCGGCGCGATCACGTTGGGGCCGCCCGGACGATAGCCCTTGGCGACGCGGGCATAGAGCGTCGCGCGCTCGCTGATCTTGAACTTGGGCGCCACCGAATAGGTGAAGACGTTGTCGGACGAGCGCAGGTTGCTGTTGACCGGCACATTGCCGGCAAGGACGCCGCTCGCCGCCTGGCTGGCGACCTGCTTGTTGTGGCTATAGCGCCCGCCGAAATCGATATCGAACATGGTGCCGAGATGCAGGGTCAGGTTGGCGAAGCCCGCATATTCCTTGTACTTGGATTGCAGGTCGACATGGCCCAGCACGAAGGGGAAGACGATCGGCGTCGTCGTGCCCGGCGTATAGGCGGTGTAGTCCTGCAGCAGCAGGCCCTTTTCATCGTTGTAATAGCCGCCGATCAACCAATCGAGGCTGTTCCCGACCGCACCGGCGAGCCGCAATTCCTGCGTCCACTTGCGCGTGTTGACCTTCTGGTTGAGCACGAAATCGTTGGCCGGCGCGCCCAGCAATGCCTGCACGATGCCGCTGAGATTGAACGTCGCGTCGTCGCGGAAGGTCTGCTTCTGCGTCGCGTAGCTGGTCGCGCTGGTCAGGGTGGCGAAACCGAGGTCGGCGGTGATCGTGCCGCTGTAGACCCGATAATTGACATTGGTGAATTCGGGCGAGAACTGCGACTGGGTGGGGCGGCCATAGAGCGTGCGCAGCGTGGCCGGATCGCTCTCCACCGACGAGTCCGCATTGGCGCGGATGTTCTGGAGATAGGCCGTTAGACGGACGTCGAACATCTCGTTCGGCTTGAACAGCAGCGAAGCGCGGCCGCCATAGACCTTGGAGTCGTTGATGTTGCTGGCGACGTCTGAGGTGACCGGGCTGGCGAACGACGTGCCCGATGTGCCGATGGAATCGATCCATCCGCCGTTCTTGTGGTAGAAGCCCGATGCGCGGAACGCGAGCGTCTCGCCCAGTGGCAGGTTGATCATGGCGTTGCCGTGGTACGACATCGCGCCGCCCTTGGTCGCCTCAGCCGCGCCGCGCACCGCGCCTTCGGTGGCGCCGAGCTTGGGCGCGTTGGTGACGTACTTGATCAGGCCGCCCAGCGTGGAGGCGCCATAGAGCGTGCCCTGCGGCCCGCGCAGCACTTCGACGCGCGCGATGTCGAAAGTATCGAAATCGCCGGCCAGCACCGCGCCGTTGGCGAGGGCCGTCGACGAGCCGAACGGCGTTTCGTCGACATAGACACCCACCGTCGAGGCGACGCCGCCGGTGTTGAGGCCACGCAGCACCAGACGGCCCGCGCCGGGTGTGGCCTGATTGAGCTGAAGGCCCGGGACGTGGTTGAGAAAGTCCTGGAAGTTGTTGGCCTGCGATCGTTCGAGGAGGTCGCCCGAAACCACCGAGATCGATTGCGGCACGTCGATCAGGGTCTGTTCTCGCTTCTGCGCGGTCACGACGATTTCATCGTCGCCGAACGTGCCCTTGTCGGAATCGGTCGCCGACTGCGCCAGGGCAGGGCCGGATGCGATGGCCGCCAGGCAAGCGGTCATCAGCAAGGTGGTGCGAGCTGGTCTCATGGTATTCCTCCCGAATTCGGGTCCGTTGGGACAAGGCGTGCCGGAAGGGCCCTATGTGAACCCCAAACCCGTCCGGAACGCCGCGTGACATTATTATCCTGATAAGGACGTTATTGTCTCAATAGGAAAACTGTCAATCCATTTCGGCCGATTTGTGCACATTCTGCGCTGTCCGTTGTTCGATCGTCTCTGTCGGGGCGCTCAGAAGGCGCAGGAGCAGGGCGGACAGGCAGGCCAGCCCGGCAAGGACGAGAAAGAACGGCGCGGGAGCGAGGCGGCTCCACAACGTGCCGACCATGCCGGCGCTGAGGCTGCCGGTGAAGGTGATGAAAAACCACGCCGCGACGGTGGTCGCGCCAAGGCTCAGGGGCGCCAGGCGCGCGAACAGGCCCAGACCGGTCGGCAGGATGAACAGTTCGCCGAAGGTGAAAATCAGGAAGAACGCGGCAAGCCACATCCAGTTGGCCCGCGCCGGTCCGGTCGTCCAGGCGATGGTGGCGAGCATCGCGTAGGCACCGGCGACGATCAATGCGCCCATCGCCATGCGGTGCAGCGGCGCGGTATCGCCCGCGGCTTCCGCCCGGCGGCGCCAGAAGTGGAGAAGGGGCGGGGTCAGCAGCATGACGAACAGCGGATTGAGCGACTGGAACCACGTCATCGGTATGGCAAGGCTGCCCGCGCTCCGATCGATCCCGCTGTCGGCCCACAGGGCAACGGTGTTGCCCACCTGTTCGTAGGCGGAGCGGAACAGCGTTACCGCCAGACCGATGCCGAGCAGGACGGCGGCCACTTTCGGATCGAATGCGAGCGGCCGCGTCTCGGTGGCGCGGGCGGGCTTGCGTTCGGGGGGCAGGTGGCGCTGGCCGGACAGGTAGATCACCAGCCCCAGTCCCATCCCGATCCCAGCCACGCCGAAACCGTAATGCCAGCCATAGACTTCGCCCAGCGTGCCGCAGATCAGCGGCGCCAGGAAGCCGCCGATGTTGATGCCGACGTAATAGACGTTGTACGCCCAGCCACGGCGTTGATCGTCGGGCTTGTAGAGATCGCCGACCTGGCTTGGCAGGCAGGGCAGAAACAGGCCGTTCCCGATCGCGATCGTGGCGAGCGCGGCATAGAACAGCGGCTCGAAGGTCATCATGAAGTGCCCGGCGCACATGATCGCGCCGCCCAGCACGATGGCGCGGCGCTTGCCGAGCAGCCGGTCGGCGATCAACCCGCCAAGGATCGGGGTGAAATAGGCGCCGGCGGTGTACGTGCCGTAGATGAACGACGCGTGCGCCTGGCCCAGCAGGAGCTGCTTGGTCATGTAATAGACCAGCAGCGCCCGCATGCCGTAGTACGAGAACTGCTCCCACATGTTGGTCAGGAACAAGACGGTCAGCCCGCGCGGCTGCCCGAACCAGGTCTGTTCCGGCATCATGCGGCGACGGGCGCGCCCGATCCCCACACGGCCGGGTCGGCGAAAATGTCGCCGTTGGCATAGGTGACGCCCGGCACCCGGTCGCGGGCGAGGAAGGTCGGTCCGTCGAGGTCGACGACGTCGCAAAGCTGGCCCAGCACGAAGCCCGGCGCCATCGCCAGGCTGGTGCCGACCATGTTGCCCACCATCACGTCGAGACCGAGCGCGCGCGCTTTTTCCGCCATGAGCAGGCCTTCGGTAAGCCCGCCGCACTTGTCGAGCTTGATGTTCACGACCTGATAGCGCCCGACGGCGCCCGGGATGTCCTCGAGCGAGAGAATGCTCTCGTCACCGGCGATCGGGATGGGCGAGGCGAGCCCCTCCAGATCGGCCTCGCGTCCGCGCGCCACCGGTTGTTCGAGCAGCGAAACCCCCTCGGCGACCAGCACTTCGATCAGCGGTCCGAGATCGGCCGCCGCAAAGCCCTGGTTCCCGTCCACTCCCAGCCAGACATCCGGCCGCGCGGCCCGGATGGCCCGTACCCGCGCGCTATCGAGGTCCAGATCGCCGGTGAGCTTGACCTTGATCGCGCGCGCTTCCGCATAGTTCACCGCGCCTTGCGCCATGACCGCGGGCGTATCCGCGCCGAGCGTGAAGGTTGTCCGCAAGGCCCGCGGGCTGGACTGCCCGGCAAGCTGCCACACCGGCACGCCCGCCCGGTTCGCTTCGAGTTCCCACAGCGCGCAATCCACCGCGTTGCGCGCGCCGCCCGGTGGCATGATCGCGCGCAGTTCCTCGCGCCCGATCCCGCTTTCGATAGCGGACCGCGCCGCCGCGATTCCGGCAAGCATATGCGGAACGTCATCGCCCAGGAAGAACACGCCGCCGCCTTCGCCGCGCCCGGTGTGATCGCCATCGTCCAGGGTTACGACAATCACCTCGGAGCATTCGAACACGTGGCCCGCAATGCGGAAGGGTTGCGCCAGCCGCAGCGTCTCGGTCGCGACCGTGAGCGTGAGGGCGGCCATCAGTAGGCCACCGTCATCGCCACCAGCCCGAAGGTGACCGCGAAGTAGAGCACCATCAGCGAGGCGAGCAGCAAAAGAACGGCCCACAGCTTGCTGAACCAGCCGCGTTTGCCCTTCCACGCTTGCCAGGCATTCCAGGCGGCGATCGGCACCGCGCCGAAGAACGCGATCAGGCCAAGGATCTGCAATACCCACAGCCAGGGATCGAGCCCGCCCGCCAGGAAACTGGCGCTTTCCAGCAGGAGCGAGAAGGCCACGACCCAGCCGATCAACACGGCAACGGATACGGCACTGACGACGCGCACCGCCCGGTATGCCTTGAGAGCACCGCGTTCGAGGCCAAAGGCCGCCTTGTAGCGCCGCCGCGTGAACCAGCCCCATGGCCAGGCGATGAGCGTCAGCACGAGTACGCCAAGGCTGGCGTAGAGCGCCGGCAGGATCCACGTGGTCGACCGGCTGGCGGGCACGCGATCGAACACTTCGAACGGGGAAAAGAAGTCCATCGACCAGCGGACGACCTTGCCGTCCACCACCTTGGCGGCCAGGCGATCATGGCCGAACTTGTCGCGCCAGAGGAAGGGCGCGATCTCGACCCATTCGCGCGGGCGGCCGTTCGGACCCTTCAGGCCGGGGATGACCAGCTCGCCCTTGTCATCGGTGGCGACCTTGAACTGGCCGAGCAGGTTCACCACGGAGAAATAGTTGGTCTGCCACCGGCGGCTCGCATCCCAGCTGCCCGCCATCATCTTCGCGTGTTCTTTCGCCGTTGCGGCATCGACACGTCCGTCGGCCGGGCCGGCATAGGGCAGGTAGCGATCGGCGAAATCCATGAACAGCGCGTTGCGCAGGTCGCCCGAAGCGCCCTGCCGCCCGCCGCTGTTGAACGAGACGTAGAAGCCGATCCCGTCCTTCATGAACAGGTGCAGCGAGGTGTGGAAGGCCTCGGTATCGCCCAGATGCCCGATGACCTCGCGCCCGTTGACGTTGGTTTCGAAGAACCCGAGTTCCATACGGTTGAGCGGCGGGACCAGCGAGAAGGGGTCCACCTTGGCGAGCGGGCTGTTGTGCATCATGTCCGCCGTTTCCGGTTTCAGGACGCGCTGGCCGTCGATCTCGCCCCGCTGCAGGTGGGCGATCATGAAGCGGCCCATGTCCGTGCCCGATGCGGACAGGGAACCCGCCGGCCACGGCCCCAGAATCTCGAAGCCCTCGGTCGGCTTGCCATCCTTGTAGCCAATCGACATGTCGGGCACGAGCCGCTGGGGCAAGGGCTGGCGCATCGACGACTGGCGCATCCCGATCGGACCCAGAACGTGCCTTTCGGTATAGGCGAAGAAGTCCTCGCCCGAGGTGCGTTGCACGATATAGCCGGCGAGGGCGGTGCCCCAGTTCGAATAGGCGGGGGTCGAACCGGGCGCGAAGATGCGCACGGGGATGGCGCGCTTCAGGTAATCCCCCAGCGGCATGTCCCACTTCTTGTCGTAGAAGATGATGCCCTTGCCGGTTTCCTCGAAGCCACCGGTATGCGTCATCAGCTGGCGCATCGTCACCGGCTTGCCCTGGTACGGCGGAATCCGGAAATCGAGATAGGCGTTGACGTCGCGGTCCAGGTCGATCTTGCCCTGTTCGACCTGCTGCATCACCGCGGTCCAGGTGACCAGCTTCGATACCGAGCCGGGCCGGAACAGCGTGCGTTCGGGATCCACCGGCTTGCGCGTGGCGACATCGGCATAGCCGAACCCGCGCGCGGTCAGGATCTTGCCGTCCTTGACCACGGTGACCACCGCGCCGGGAATATCCCCGCTGCGCAGCGCTTGCGGCATATAGCCATCGAGCCAGGTATCCACATCCGATTTGGTGAGCACGGCCGGCGCCGGCTGCGCCGTGGGTTGGGGTGCCGCGCCAGCGACAGTGGGAGAGGGGGCCTGTCCCTGGATCAACCCACCGCCGCACAGCAACAAAAGTCCGCCGACTATGGCCTTGCGCCATGTTCGCATGATCCTGAACTCCCTTGATGCTCACCGGGATTGCTCTGGCCACGCCAGACCAGTACAGTGTGCAAATGCTCCAATTGGGATTACTTTATCCTGATTGGAAAATCAGTCAACGAATAAGGATCGTCCGGATGTCCGCAGCTACTCCCACACTCGGCGCGCTGGTACGCGGATTGCGCAGCCGTAACGGGTGGACGCTCAAGCAAATGAGCGAGAAGGCGGGCATTCCGGTCTCCACCTTGTCGAAGGTCGAACACGATCGGCTTACGCTGACCTACGACAAGCTGCAGCAGATCAGCCAGCGGCTTGGCTTGCGGATGTCCGAACTGTTCGCCGAAAGCAGCCGCGAGGAAACGCCGGCCGCGCAGGTCACCGCCCGGCGCAGCAAAGGTCTCCTGAACGAAGCGCTGCGCGTCGAAACGCCCAATTACGACTACTATTATCTCTGCACCGAGCTGCGGCGGAAGCGCATGATCCCGGCGATCACCAAGATCCGTGCCAAGACGCTGGAACAGTTCGGCGATCTCGTGCGCCACGCGGGCGAAGAGTTCGTCTATGTGGTCAGTGGCAGCGTGGTGGTCGTGACGGAGTTCTATGACGCGATGGTGCTTAACGAGGGGGAATCGCTCTACATCGATTCCAGCATGGGCCATGCCTATCTCGCCGCGGAAGGCTGTGATGAGGCCGAGGTGCTTGGCGTGATGTCGAGTAGCGATGCCGAGCTGCTGGATTCCCTGCTCGACATTCACGAGGAACAGCTCGGTGGCGCGCCCGAGAAGCGGCAATCCCGCAAGGCCATGGCTTTGCCGCGCCTCTAGCCCGGCCTATTCATGAGACTGAGGTTCCGGGCTTGTTGGGTGGCGATGCGTTTTCGGTGATGTGATCCGGACGAGCGCCTCTGGCGGTGTTTTTCACCGCGGTGGGATCGATGGGCTTTTCGGGGTTAATGGAGGGGGGCTTGCGGTTCGGCGGCACGGCCGCGCGGGCTATGTAGGAGCAGGCCGAAGGTTGGTGGCGACGGCCTTGAACGTGGCGGCATCGGGGCATGCTGACGCGAAGGCGATGCGGATGCGCGTTGCGGATTCAATGACGCGGGCGGCGACCTTGAGCAACCGGAGGCGGATCGTTGCGAACTCGGCGACGGCAAGCGCGGCAGATTTTGGGATTTCTTGCTGGATCCGCCACAGGAGCCAGTAGGCGGCGGTGTGCAGAATGAGGCGCATCTGGTTGGCATTGGCCGAGCGGCACGAGGTGCGATCGCTGGCGAGCTGGGTCTTGTGCCGCTTGATCAGGTTTTCGGCCTGGCCGCGGGCACAGTAGAGCGTGTCGTAGATGTGCTCGGCCGAGCCTTGGGTCAGCGAAGTGACGACATAGCGGATGTCCATGCCCAGCGTGCTGGCCTCGATCCGGGCGACGACGCGGCGCTGGCCCTTCCAGCTTTTGGCGCCGTAGCGGGTCTCGGCATAGTTTCGCAGGATCACACGCTGCTCCTCGGCCCGCTTGACCGCGCAGGTATCGGCGACGGCGACGATGGCGGGATCGGCCCGCAGCGCAGCGTTGGTTGGCAGGCCGAACACGTAATCGATGCCGTACGCCTCGCAGAACGCCATGACCTCGGGGCGGCCATAGTGCCCGTCACCGCGGATGGTGAGGTGGGTATCGGGCCAGTGCCGGCGGATGTGACGCACCAGACGCCGGATGTGGCCAGCAGCTTCGGCGCCAGATGGCGTCTTGCCGGTGCGAAGCAGCATCGCCACCGGCCGGCCACTGGCGGTGTCGTAGACGTGGATCGGCAGGAAGCAGCGCTCGCCATGGTGCCCGTTCCAGAACGAGAGCTGCTGATAGCCGTGGACGACATCGCAGGTGTCATCGATATCCAACGTCACCGCCGCCGGCGAAGTGGGATAGCTGGCGCAGTAGATATCGATCATGGCGGCCATCAACTTCGCCAGTTCGCGCGTGGTCGGCGCGTTCTCCCAGCGGCTCATCGTGGGTTGGCTCGCAAGCCCGGCACCGGAGCCCGGCAGCTTGCCCAGCGCCAGGCGGAAGCCGGGATCGTCGCGAAGGGCGTCGAGATCGTCGGCATCCTCGTATCCGCAAGCGATCGCGAACACCCGGGCGCGCAGGATGTCGGGCAGCGCATGGATCACCCGGCCAGGGTCACGCGGGTCGGCTATGCAAGCGGCAAGCCGACGGCAGATGCCCATCGCGCGCTCAGCCTGTGCCAGTAGCAGGACGCCGCCGTCCGAGGTCAGCCGACCACCATCAAAGGCGGCTGTGACTTTCCGGCTGCGCACTGCTGGGAATCGGAATGGGTTTGCAGTATCGTCGGTCATGGCGGGGTGGCCTGTGGCATCTTCTGCCCTGCGGCAGGTTCGGCTTAGACACCCAGTTCCTAATTCAGATCAGAGGCTTATGCCACTCCCGCCAACCCTCTCGGCCCAACGCGGTGAATAAGCCGGGATAGAGGTTTCGGCCGCATGGAAACGGGCCTTGGCGCCGGTCCCGGAAGGCGTTCATGTTCTAGCTATTTAGAGAAGACACTATTTTCGCCAGATAGAGATGACACTGTCCGAGGCAGCAGGGGCTGTGCGGAACCCTTCGGGCTTGTGCAGCACAGCCCCTGCTGGTGCGCCGATCTCGGGGTGATGGCGCCCGGACCCACTGCGACAGCAGTGGGCTTTCTCAGCATGTCTCGAGGCGGTGAGCTGAGTCCGCCGGTTTGATCCGGCGAAGGGGAGGGCGTCCGCGTGGGCGCTTGATCGGGGTCCCGTCCGGCCCGATCGGGGCAGGAAACAGGTGCGTGGGTTGCGACCTTCGGCACGGCTCGTTGTTGTTTCGTTTCCTCGGCGTCAACTGCTCCTGCATCAGCCTGGCCATCAGCAGTGCCGCATCGAGGTGCTTGTTCTCGACAATCGCCGCCTGGTTCACTTGCCGGATCTTGTCGTGCATCCGGTAGGGGAGGGTATGGTCCCCGTGGCGGATCTCGAAAGAGCCATCGGGGTACTCGCAGACCTCGACCCGTTTGCCGACCAGTTCCTCGCTGATGGCGTTCGGCTCAAGCAGGAAGAGCGCCTTGTTGTAATGCAGCGCCAGCGCCTTCGACACCGTCCGCCATTCGCGCCAGACCAGTTCGGTGCGCAGGTCCTCGTGCGCCGCCAGGGGACGATGCAGGTCGCGCGGATCGAACGCCGGCTTTGCGAACCGGTGGTTGTGCCGCTCCATGTACCCCGGCAGGAACGCGTTCGCTTCAGCAATCGTCGCGATCCCCGCAAGCCGCATCGCCTTCACCAGGCGGTCCTGCAGCGTCAGGTTGGCCCGCTCGACCCGACCCTTGGCCTGAGGGGAATTGGCGCAGATGATTTCAATGTTGAGCGCCTCCATCGCCCGTCCAAAGTGGGTCATGCCATCGCCGTTGGCGCTGGCGCGGTTGTTGCGGAACACCGAGTGCTTGTCCGAGTAGAACGCCACCGGCTTGCCATGCCGCTCGATGTACTCGCGCGTCGCATCCATGTAGGCAAAGGCGTTCTCGCTCTCGACCATCTTCAGGTGCATTAGTTCGCTGGTGGCATCGTCGATATAGACCAGCAGCGTGCACTGCGGGCCGCGATCCTCGAACCACCAATGCTTCGAGCCATCGATCTGGATCAGCTCGCCGCGGCAGTCACGGCGATACCGAGGCTGATAAGGTCGTGGCCGCCGGGCATCGCGGTCCTTCCACAAGCCGGCCGCGATCATGATCTGGCGAAGCGTCTCGCACGCGACCGTGATGCCATGACGTTCGATCAGGTACTCACGTGCCAACGTCGGTCCGAAATCCGCGTAGTGCTCGCGCAAGATCGCAATGATCTGCTCGCGCATCGCATCGCTGTACCGCCGGTTACTCGGCCGGCCGCGCTTGCGCGAGACCAAGCCAGCGGCACCATCCGATCGCAACCGGTCCAGCAACCGGAATACCTGCCGGCGCCTCAATCCCAGCACCGCCGCTGCATCATCGACCCGCAGTTCGCCGCGCTCCACCCGCATCAACGTATCGAACCGCGAAAGCTCTTCATGGCTCATCGCCAACACCGTCATAAGCGCGTCCTCCCGACCGACGGGAGAACCATGCCACCTTTGCTCCGCAAACAACGCCAGACAGTGTCATCTCTATCTAGCGGAGGGGTGTCATTTCTATCTGGCGCTTACAGTTCATAACGGTGATAATAGAGATTATGTAAAATCTCCATCCGCGCGAGTGCGTGCCTGTCATTGCGCGATACGCTTGTATCCGCCATCGTTGCCGGCAACGGACGAAGGCCGCGCGGTTTGCGGTGGCCAGGATCCGCAGAAGTCCGGCCACCACGCCTGGAAAGCGAGAGGAAAACGCATGAAGACCGTGTTCGATGGCGTCACCATCACCAGGCAGGATGCCGTCGCGATCGTCAGCTTTTCGCGCCCGCCGCTCAACTATTTCGATGTCGATCTGATCAATGCGCTGGCCGATGCGCTGGAAGAAATCGATCGTACCGACGATCTGCGCGCGGTCCTGCTGCGTTCCGAAGGCAAGGTCTTCTGCGCCGGCGCGAGCTTTTCCGGCCGCGAAGGGTCTGGCCAGGGCGAACTGGCCGATCCGGGCGACCTCTATCGTCAGGCGGTCCGCTTGTTCCGGACGCGCAAACCCATCGTTGTCGCGGTTCAGGGCGCCGCCATTGGCGGAGGGCTTGGCCTCGCCATGGTGGGTGACTTCCGGATCGCCGCGGAAGACGCCCGGTTCGCGGGGAATTTCGTCAAGATCGGCATCCATCCCGGCTTCGGGCTGACCCATATCCTGCCGCGCGTGATCGGCCATCAGAACACCGCGAAGCTGTTCTACACCGGCCGCCGATACACCGGAGCCGAAGCCGCGGCCATGGGCCTGGTGGACGAGGTGGTGCCCGCCGAGCACCTGGCGCAAGCCGCCCTCGCCTTTGCCACCGAGATCGCCGAAGGCGCGCCTCTCGCGGTCGAAGCCACGCGCGCCACGCTGCGCCACGGGCTTGCCGATGCGGTGGCCGCGCAGACGGAACGGGAATGCCGCGAACAGATCGCGCTGTTCGCCAGCGCGGACTTCAAGGAAGGCGTACAGGCGGTCGCCGAACGCCGGCCGGGGCGCTGGCAGCGGCGTTAGGGGCCTGACCCCAAAGCCGCAGTGTCGGCGCTGTCCGGATTGCCTGTCTCAAGCGCGGGGCGGTGAAGCCGCTTCCCAGCCACCGCCCAGAGCGCGGAACACGTCCACTTGCGCGAAGGCCACAGCGCGCTTGGCCGCTGCGAGATCGGCGTCGGCGCTTGCGAGTGTGCGCTGCGCATCGAGCAGCGTCAGGAAATCGATCCGCCCTTCCCGCTGCCGCGCGACGCTGATCGCCGCCGCGCGGGCCGCCGCATCGCGCGCCGCTGTCAGGGTTTGTTCGCGTTCCAGCGCGTGGCTGTAGGATGCCAGCGCCCGCTCGGTTTCCTCCAGCGCGCGCAGCACGGTGCCATCGAATTGCGCCAGCGAGGCCGCGCTGTCGGCCTTGGCCGCCGCGATCCGCGCCCGCACCGGTTCCTGGTTGGGGAACGACCAGTTGATCAGCGGCCCCAGCAGCCAGCGGAACGGTCCGCCGGTGAACGGGTTCGCGCTGCCCAGCGCCGTCGCGCCGATCGATCCGCCCAGCGTGATCCGGGGATAGAGGTCGGCGGTGGCTACGCCCACACGCGCCGCATCGGCCGACAACCGCCGTTCCGCCGCCTTGACGTCGGGCCGGCGCGCCAGCAGCGCCGCGCCGTCGCCCACCGGGATCGGCTGCGCCAATGCAGGCGTGACCGTGCCGGCATTGGCGATCTCGGTCGGCAGCGCCTGCGGCGTCCGGCCGGTCAGCGTCGCCAGCCGGAACAGCGCGGCATCGCGGTCCGCCTGAAGCGCAGGAATCTGCGCCTGCTGCTGATCGCGCAGCGCGGTCACGCGGATCACGTCGAGCCGGTCCGACCGGCCCACCTCGAACCGTGCGGAGGTGATGCGGATCGACCGATCGAGCAGCGCGACGGTCTGCTGCGCCACGGCCAGCCGCTCGGCGGACGTGGTCACATCGAAATAGGCGCGCACCGTATCCGCGATCACCGCCACGCGCACGGCGGCGGCATCCGCTTCGGCGGCTTCCAGATCGCCGCGCGCGGCGGTGATCCCGCTTTTCACGCGGCCGAAGAGATCGACTTCGTAGGAGACATCGAGACCGCCATCGAACGTCCAGCTTTCGCGGTCCACGCCAACGGGCGTCTGCGCGGCGGCCGAGCGGCCATAGTCGGCCGAGGTGGTGACGCCGGTTTGCGGCAGCCTTTGCGAGCGCGCGCCGCGCAGCTGCGCCCGCGCCCGCTCGATCCGTGCCACGGCCACGCGCACGTCGGTATTCTGCGCCAGCGTATCCTCGACCAGGCGATCCAGCCGGGCATCATGATACAGCGTCCACCAGCGGTCCGCCGTCGCCGTCGTGCTGACGGTTGGCGAGGCGCTGCCCAGGAACGGCCCGGCGGCCGCCTGCGGCGCGGCGGGGGGCGTGTAGGCCGGCACCGTGGCGCAGGCGCTGAGCGCCGTGGCGCCCAGCAACAGGGGGAGAAGTTTCCGGATCATCATCGCAGTTCCTTATTCGGCCGGCTGCGGCGCATAGGCGGCAGCGGCGCGGCGGCCACGGCCCAGGCGTTCGCCCAGGCCCCGGCAGACCACGTAGAAAGTGGGCGTGAACAGCAGCCCGAACGCGGTGACCCCGGTCATGCCGAAGAATACCGCCGTGCCCAGCGCCTGCCGCAGTTCCGCCCCTGCCCCGCTCGCCACCACCAGCGGCACCGCGCCGAGGATGAAGGCGAAGCTCGTCATCAGGATCGGGCGCAGCCGCGCGCGGGCGGCGTGGACCGCCGCTTCCACGGGCGACAAGCCGCGTTCCTCTTCCGCCTGCTTGGCGAACTCGACCACCAGGATCGCGTTCTTGGCGGCCAGCGCGATCAGCACGACAAGGCCGATCTGGGTCAGGATGTTGTTGTCCATCCCCCGCAGGTTCACGCCCAGCATCGCCGCGAACAGGCACATCGGCACGATCAGGATGATCGCCAGCGGCAGCGTCAGGCTTTCATACTGCGCCGCGAGCACGAGGAAGACAAAGAACACGGCCATGGCGAAGACCACGCCGGCGGTATTCCCGGCGGTCTTCTGCTGAAAGGCGATGTCGGTCCATTCGCCGCCATAGCCGGCGGGCACGGTCGATGCGGCGAGCTTCTCCATCGTCGTCAGCGATTGCCCGGTCGAATAGCCCGGCGCGGTGCTGCCGTCGATTTCGACCGCCGGCATCAGGTTGTAACGGACCACGCGATAGGGTCCGGTCTTGTCGCGGAAGGTGGAGACCGATCCGATCGGCACCATCTGCCCGGAGTTCGAACGGGTCTTGAGGTTGGCGATGTCCGCCACCGAGCCGCGATGGTCCGCATCAGCCTGAGCCGTTACGCGATAAGTCCGCCCCAGAAGATTGAAATCGTTGACGAATGCGGAGCCGAGATAGACCTGCATCGCTTCGAACACCCGTTCGGGCGGCACGCCCAGCAGATCGGCCTTGCGGCGGTCGACATCCGCGAACACGCGCGGGGTGCCGACATCGAACAGCGTATAGACCTGGCTGAGGCCGGGCTTCTGATTGGCCTTGGCGATCACGTCGCCGGCCACCTTGTTCAGCGCGTCGTAGCCCCGGCCTTCGCGATCCTGCAGCATGTAGCGATAGCCGCCGGCCGCGCCGATGCCCTGGATGACCGGCGGCGGCACCAGCAGGATGCGCGCCTTGTCATAGCCTTCGACGGCCTTGCCCGCCTGCTCCATGATGCCGGCATAAGTCACGCCTTCCGCGCCGCGTTCGGCAAAGCTCTTGAACGGGAAGTAGATCGCGGCCGAATTGGGAGCGGACGTCTGCGACGGGCCGTGGAAGCCGGCGAACATCACCGCGCCGCGCAGGCCCTTGATCGGCAGGATCTTGGCCGCGACCTCGCGCGTCACCGCGTCGGTGCGCTCCAGCGAGGCTCCGGGGGGCAGTTGCACCACCGCCAGGAAGTAGCCCTGATCCTGCGCCGGAATGAACCCGCCGGGCGTCGCCCAGAACAGGCCGATCGTGGCGACGATCAGCGCGGCATAGGTCGCGAGCACCTTCTTGCGGCGGGCCAGCAGCCAGCGCGTGAGGCGGCCATAGCGATCGGACAGGCGATCGAAGCCGGCGTTGAAGCGATCGCCGGCTTGGGCCAGCACGCGCTTCCACTTGGGGGCGGTGGGATCGTCGGCGGCAGACCCGTGCTTGGGGCGCAGCAGCAGCGCGGCGGCGGCCGGAGACAGGGTCAGCGACAGCAGCAGCGAGATCACCGTCGCGGTAGAGATCGTCACGGCGAACTGCTGGTAGAACGCGCCCGAAATGCCGGTGATGAACAGCGTCGGCACGAACACGGCGCACAGCACCAGCACGATCGCGACCAGCGCGGCCGCGACCTCGTCCATCGAGGTGCGCGCGGCCTCCAGCGGGCTCATGCCGTGCTCGATGTTGCGTTCCACGTTCTCCACCACGACGATGGCATCGTCGACGACGATGCCGATCGCCAGGACGAGCCCGAACAGCGAGAGGGAATTGAGCGAATAGCCCACGGCGGCCAGCATCGTTGCCGTGCCGATCAGCGAGACCGGGATGGCGATGATCGGGATGACCGCCGCGCGCCAGTTCTGCAGGAACACCAGGATGACGATGACGACCAGGATCACCGCTTCGAACAGCGTGTGATAGACCGCGTCGATCGACTGGCTGATGAACTCGGTGGGGTTGTAGATCACGCTGTATTCCAGCCCCTTGGGGAACTGCTTGGACAGCGTGTCCATCTCCGCCTTGACCTTGTTGGCGGCATTCAGCGCGTTGGAGCCGGGGCGCTGCATCACCGCCACAACGACGGTGGGCTTGTTCGACAGGTAGGTGTTGATGCCATAGTCCTGCGCGCCAAGCTCCACGCGCGCCACATCACGCACGCGGACCTGATGGCCATCGGCGTCGCTGCGGATGACGACATCGGCGAACTGCTGCGGATCGGTGAGCCGGCCCTGCATCTCCACGCCGATCTGGAAGGCTTCACCACGATTGTAGGGCGGCTGGCCGATAGAACCGGAGGAAACCTGCACGTTCTGCGCGCGCAGCGCCGCGACGATCTCGCCAGCCGTCAGATTGAGTTCGGCCGCGCGACCGGGATCGATCCAGATCCGCATGGCATAGTCGCGCGCGCCGAAAAGCTGCACGTCGCCCACGCCGTCCAGCCGGGCCAGCCGGTCGCGCACTTGAGTCAGCGCATAGTTCGACAGGTAATCGCGGTCGAACGTGCCGTCGGGCGACTGAAGGTTGACCACCATCAGGAAGTTCGGCGTGGTCTTGCGCGTCACCACGCCCAGCCGCTGCACTTCCTCGGGCAGGCGCGGCGTCGCCACGGCGACGCGGTTCTGCACGAGCACCTGCGCGGCATCGAGATCGGTGCCGATCTTGAACGTGACGGTGATCGTAACCTTGCCGTCGCCGGTCGACTGGCTGCTCATGTAGAGCATGTTGTCGACGCCGTTGATCTCCTGCTCGATTGGCGCGGCCACGGTCTGGGCGACGGTTTCGGCGGAGGCGCCGGGGTACTGCGCCGCGACGGTCACCGTCGGCGGCACGATGTCGGGATACTGGCTGACGGGCAGGCCGATGAACGCCAGCGCGCCGACGACCGAGATGATCACCGCGATCACCGCCGCGAAGATCGGCCGGTCGATGAAGAAGCGCGAGAAACGCATGGAATGGGATTCCTGGGAAAGGAGAAACGGGGCGCGCGGATCAGCGGGCGAACGTCGCCTGCGACGCGGCCGGCGGCGGCGAGCCCCCGGCCTGTGCGGCGGGCGCTTTCGCGGCCTTGATCGGCGCGGCACGGGTCAGGACCTTGGTGCCCGTCGCGGCCGCCTGGGTGTTGGAAACGATCACCCGGTCGGTAGGCGCCAAGCCGGAACGGATCACGCGCAGGCCATCGACCACGGGGCCGAGTTCCACCGGCTTGGCCGCCACGACGCCGTCGGTTCCAGCCACCAGCACGACCTTGCGCGCCTGATCGGACTGGATCGCCTCGTCGGGGACCAGCAGGGCATCGACCTCACCCCCGTTCGACAGGCGCATGTTGCCGAACATGCCGGCGGTCAGGAACAGGTCCGGGTTGGACAGCACGGCGCGGCCGCGAATGGTGCCGGAGCGCGGATCGAGGCCGTTGTCGGTGAAATCGAGCCGGCCCTTCCAGCGGAAATCGCCTTCGTCCTGAAGGCGGATCTCCACCTCGCCGCCGCCCTTGCCTTCAGCGCGATCGCGCTGGGTCTTCAGGAACAGCGCTTCCGAGGCATCAAAGGTGAAGTAAATCGGATCGAGCGCGTTGATCGTGGTCAGCAGCGTGGCATTGGCCGCGTCCGCTCCCGAAACCAGGTTGCCGACATCGATCCGGCGGTCCGAAACCCGCCCGGTGATCGGTGCGCGCACCACGGTGAATTCCACGTTGAGCGCCAGCTGCCGCACCCGCGCGTCGGCGGCGGCCAGCGCGGCCTGCGCGGCCTGCAGCCGGGCGCGCAGCGAATCGACTTCGGCGGCGGAGACGGCCTCGTCGCCACTCAGGCGGCTGACGCGCCCGTAGTCGGCCTGCGCCAGCCGCAGGGCGCTGCGCGCGCTGGCGGCGTTGGCGCGCGCTTCGGCCAGCGCGGCCAGGAACGGGCGCTGGTCGATGGTGAACAGCGGCTGCCCCTTGCGCACGATATCGCCGTCATGGAAATGCAGCGCCACGATCTGCCCGGACACGCGCGGGCGGACTTCCACCGCCTGGCTGGGCGCGAAACGGCCGACGTAATCGTCCCACAGCACCACCTTGCGCACCAGCGGCACGGCAACGCCGACGGTCGGCTGCGGCATCACGGCGGCCTCGGCCTGAGGCCGGTCGAACGCCTTCCAGCCGGCACCACCCGCCAGCGCCAGCCCGATCGCGACCAGCGCAGCCGTCCGCCAGCGGCGGCGGGGGCGGCGTTCCTTGCCGGGCGCTTCCACGGGGATGGTCGGCATTTCGGCCTGGATGCGTGAGACCATGTTCATTGCAAGACTCCGTCATTGGCAGACGCGCCCGCGCAACGCCGGATGCGCCCTGCACCGGCTTGACGGACACGAAAATGGGAACGCCGTTCGCACGCGGGCGAAGCGGACGGGGCTGCGCGGCTCGCGCCACGCAAAGGATGCAGCCGGCTCCGGCACGTGGGCGGCATGCGCACGCGCTCGCGACGCCGGAACCGGCTGCGGGAGGAGCGGAAGGGCACGCCGACCGGGGTGAGATTCGGCGGGCGTCTTCCGCAGGGGCTGATGGGCACGCCCCGCCCCAGAGAGCGAAGTGTGCGGCTATTCTAGAAAATCGGGCTCAACAGATCGGTTGGACACAACCCCCTCCCGGATGCCTCTGCTTTATTCCATACCATGCGGTATATAATATGGAGCGATGGGGCGCCAACCGGAATTTTGTACCGATTAGTAGATTAAATGAGGGAATGCAAAAAGATTTGCTTTTCCAGCGGGTTGATCACCTATCGACCGGGCCACACAGCCAGCGTCATATCCACCAGTTGCGCCAGTTGCTCGGGCGTGGCGCCCGCGCCCGCCTGGACGCCCATGCCCTGCATCACGGCATTGAGATAGGCTGCCAGAGCTGCCGGATCGATGCTTTCGGGAAAGTCCCCTTCCGTCTTCGCGCGCTCCAACCGTTCCACCAACGCCTGTTCCGACGAGGCGCGGCGCGCGATCACTTCTTCCTTGATCGTATCGGCGTGAGTCGTGCAGGCCACCATGCTGATCACGCCGAGGCAAGCGCGCGGATCGGGCTCGCCCGTCTGCAGGGCCAGCGCGCCGCGCAGCAGCTTTTCCGCCACTGCCTTTGCCGTAGGCTCCTGAAGCGCGGATTTCACGTAGCAGAGCTTGTCCCGCTCGTAGAGATCGAGCGCCTTGCGGAACAACGCCTCCTTGTTGCCGAAGCAGGCGTAGAGGCTGGGCTTGGTAATGCCCATCGCCTCGGTCAGCTCGGCCATGGACGCGCCTTCGTATCCGCGCAGCCAGAACACCTGGAGCGCGGCGGCCAGCGCTTCTTCGGGATCGAACTCCCGGGGGCGGCCCCTGCCGGATTGAACTGCCATTTCCATACCGGGCGGTATATAGATACGGGAAGCGGTCTCGTCCAGAGGCCGGCCGAGATTCAGCGCAGAGACTCCTCGATCAGGAGACGGGCAATCTTGATGTCGGCCCGCAGCCAGACGTCGTATGTTTCGGGCCGCAGGATGACGGGCAGCGGGGCGGGCGTGCCCGAAGTCAGGATGGCAAAGCTTGGAATTTCGGAATCCCGCCATATGCCGGCCACGGCAAGCAGCGGCGCCGCGGGATCGGTGAACCAGCTATCGCCCTGGCGATAATGCGTCATGGGAACAAGGCAGCGAAACTGCGTGTGCCGCAGCGTGCCTATCCAGAACGGGCTGTCCAGGTTGCGGACGAAAGGGATCAGGTGTTCGCCGCGTGGAGGAGGCGGGACACCCCACTGACGCGGGACGAGGTGGCGCCCTTTCTCCCGGGTGGTCACGATCACCGGCGCGTAGCCGCCGGGTTCGACCATACCACCCTGCCAAACGTCTCCGTCGATATCGGCACCCAGATCCTTTGCGATCTGCTGCGCCGAAGCATCGATACGATAGGCCGGCGCCATCGCGGCTAGCCCAGCCTCAGTCCGAGTTCGGCAATCAGTTGCCCGGCCGTCAGTGCGACTATATCGACGCGCGCCAGCCTTACTCGATCAGCCGTCCCGACGGGGTCTGTGTTGGAAATCATCATTCCTGATAGGACTTTGTTCCGATCTTGGTAAAGACGCCGCACCATGACAATGACGCACCGATGGCAGGCTTGGCGGAGATTTTCCGAGCGTAGAAGCAGCCATGCCGACGGTCGTTCCACCGCCAAGTGGTTCGGCACCTGGCTCGACTGGCTCCTGATCCCGGTCTTCCTCCTGTTCTTCACGACCCGTCTCGTGCCCGAACCCGTGGCGGACCGGTCGCTCTATCAGTCCGTTGCCGAGCGGATGCTGGCCGGCGATCGGCTCTATGTCGATGTGATCGATAACAAGGACCCGCTGTTCTACTACGCCATCGCGGTGCAGCGCCTGATCGGTCCTCTTGCGGAATACGGCTTCGAGCTGGCTTGCGTGGGCGGGGCCGCGCTGATCGCTGCGGCCCTGGCGCGGCGTTTCCATCCCGGATGCGTTCTGGGCCAGCGACTGGTCCTCGTGGCATCGGCCTTCATGCTGACCGGGCCGATGTACGATCGGGGCGGCAGCATTCCGCCGGGAATCGTGCTGACGCTGGCGACCATCGGCCTTGCCACGTCAGGACGCAGCATCGCCACCGGCGTGGCGCTGGCGGCCCTGCTGCTCACCAAGCTGATCTACGCGCCGATCGCGCTGGCGTTTGTGCTGGTTCACGCGATTGCCCGATACACCCCGCGCGAACCGGCCGCCGGGTTCCTGTGGCGATGCGGATCGGCCTGCGCGCTCGCTTCGGCCATCGTTCTGGCGGGTCTGGCCATGCGCGGGGAACTGCACGGCTATCTGGCAGCCCAGCAGGCGAATCTGTTCTATTCGCAAAGCAACGTCTTTTCCGCGCCGACGCTGATCGGCAACATCGGGAATCACGCGCTTACCGCGCTGTATTTCGGCAAGGCGATACTGGCGCTGTCGCTCGCGGCGTTCCTGTTCCTGCTGGTCCGGTTCCTGCGCGCGCCGGCAGGTGACGCGCTGCGCCCGTTTCTGGCGGGATGCCTCGCGATCTACCCCGTTTCGCTTGCCGTGATCGGCCTGACGGCCATCTGGGGGCCGCACCTCGCCGTGCTCCATGTCTTTCTGGCGCTGGCGGCGGCAGTGGCGATCCCGGACCTGCTGGCCAGCTACGGCCCGCTCATCGCCTTGCCGGTGATCCTCGGGGCGGCAGGGGTGCTGTCCTTTGCCGGCGCGGAGACTTGGACAGACGACAGCCCGCTGGACTTCTTCGACCGCCTGGAGGAACTCGATGCCGACCCGCCCGAAGCCATCGCGCTTCACCAGGTGGCGGGGCCGGCTCCGGTCCGCTACGCGCGGCTGGGCTCCGACAATGATCTACATCATGCTTCGGGCACGCGGTCGGACCGGCTCGTCTGCCCGCGCTTCTTCCAGTACCGGTTCACCGACGCCAAGGTGCTCGATGGCATATTGGCCTGCGCCGTGAAGGCGGATTACCTCATCGTGGATTTTCCCGAGGATCAGCCGCTGGTACCGGGCACTTTCGTGACGCCCGTTGCCGATTTTGCCGAACTCAACCGGCGCTGGCAGGGCTTCACCGCGGCCGCCGAAGCGATGCTGCAACGCGGGTTCCACTGCGTGAGCGCAGGCGATACCATCCGGATATGCCGGCGCACGAACCGTCCTGCGGTCACTTCCGGTTCTGGGGATCGGTAGCCGCTCTTTCGGGCATCCATCCCCCACCCAGTGCCTGGAACAAGGCCACGCGCGCCGTCAGCGCGTCGGATTGGGACTGGATCAAGGCCAGTTCCGCGGCGAGCAGGCCGCGCTGGGCATCGAGCTGTTCGAGATAGGGCGAATAGCCGGACGCATAGCGCGCGCTGGCATGCCGGTATGCCCGTGCCAGCGCATCGCGTTGCGCGGTCAGGATGGCGGCCTGCTCGTCGGTGCGAACAACGGTAACCAGCGCATCGTTGACTTCGCGGAAGGCGTTGAGCGCGACCTTGCGATAGGCGAACGCGGCCGCATCGCGCTGCGCCGCCGCACTTTCCGCGCCGGCGCGCAGGCGGCCGCCTTCGAACAGCGGCGCCAGCACGCTGCCCCCTGCCGCCCAGATCGTGATCGGATCGGCGAGCAGTGTCGACAACGCCGCTCCCGCCGAAGCCGAAAGCCGCACTTGTGGCAGGAAGCGCTTGCGCGCCGCCGCCAGAGCATGATCGGCCCCGGCCAGCTGCCATTCCGCCTGTGCGACATCGGGACGGCGGCGCAGCAGGTCGGACGGCAGCGCCTCGGGGATTGCCGGCTCGTGCAGCGCGGCCAGCGTGGTGCCGCGCGCGACATCGCCGGGAAGATCGCCCGCCAGCACGCGCAATCCGTTTTCCTGCCGGGCAATGCCCTGTTCGATCGCCGGGATGATCTGCGCGGCAGACTGGTATTCGGCTTCGGCCTGCGCCAGTTCCAGCCGCGAGGCATAGCCGGCGTCGGTCCGGCGCCGGATCAGGCCCAGCGCCTGTTCGCGCGCGGCGAGCGTCGCCCGCGCAACCTCAAGCCGGGCATCCAGCGCGCGCAGCGTGATATACCCGCTCGCCACCGCCGACGCGATCGACAGATGCACGGCATCACGCGCCGCCTCGCTGGCGAACCACGCGGACCGGGCCGCCGACGCCTGATCGGACAGGCGGCCGAACAGATCGACTTCCCATGCCACCTGCAGCTGCGGTTGCGCGGCGGTCTGCTCGGCCGGCTTGCCGAAGGCATTGACGCTGCGCGATTGGGCCGCCGCGCCGGTGGCGTCCAGGGTGGGCAGCAAGGCGGCGCGCGCCGCCATCTCCTGCGCCTTCGCATCGCGCACGCGCGCGGCGGCGATGGCGATATCGGGATTGCCGGCCAGGGCATGATCGATCAGCCCCGTCATCACCGGGTCCCCGAATGCCTGCCACCAGGCCGGTTCGACCAGGCCGGACTGCGCGGTATCGACCCGCCATTCCGCCGGCGGCACCACGGGCGCCACCTGAGCCGTCTCGATACGCGGGCCGGCGCAGGCTGCCAGCGCGGCACAGAGCGCCACGGGAAGCGGATGGATCGCGGTGCGGCGCATCAGTGCCTCGTCGCCACGCGCACTTCGACCGACATGCCCGGCCGCAGGTGGGCCGCCGCTGCCTGCCCGGGATCGATGCGGATGCGCACCGCGATCCGCTGGGGAATCTTGACGAAGTTGCCGGTGGCGTTGTCGGGCTTGAGCACCGCGAATTCGGACCCCGCCGCCGGCGAGAGGTTCTCCACCTTGCCCGTCAGCTTCGTTCCGTTCAGCGCGTCGACACGGAACGTCACCGGCTGGCCGATCCGCATCCCGCTGGTCTGCGCCTCCTTGAAATTGGCGATGATCCAGAAGTCGTTGGGCACCAGGAACATGAGCTGCGTGCCCGCCGTGACAAAGGCCCCGTTGCGCACCCCGATCTCCGAAAGCTGGCCGTCCGACGGCGCGCGGATCACGGTGTTGTCGAGATCGACCTGCGCCAGCCGGAGCTGCGCCTTCGCCCCTTCCACCGCCGCTTCCAGCCCGCCCCGGCCGACCAGCACCGAACGGACGTCCTGCTGGCCGACCTGCTGCGTTGCCGATGCCTGCCGCACGCCCGCCTGCGCCGCCAGCAACGCGGCGCGCGTCTGGTCGCGCTCGCGTTCGGAAATCGATCCATCGGCCACCAGCGCGTTCGCGCGCTTCATGTCAGCCTCGGCCCGCACGAGCTGCGCTTGCGCATTGGCGATCCCGGCTTCCTGCCCGGTCAGCGCCGCTTCGCGCGCGCGCTGGCTCTGCTGCGAATTGGCGAGCGCGGCCAGTTGCGCGGCTAGGTTCGCCTTGGCCTGTTCGACCCGCGCCGCATAGATGCGGTCATCGATCGTGGCCAGCACCTGCCCGGCCTTCACCTGCGCGAAGTCGCGAACCGGCACGGACGTCACATAGCCGCTCACCTGCGGGCTGATCACGGTGACCCTGCCCCGCACATAGGCGTTGTCCGTGCCCTCGCTCCAGCCCGCGAACGGGGGCAATTGCCAAGCGTAAAGGATCGCCAGCGCCGCCGCCACGGCGATCGTGGCGATGACGATCACGGTCAGGCGGCTCTTGGCCGGCGGCCTCCAGCCGTTGGGCACGGGGTTGACCTGTGGATCGGCCGGGGCCGGTTCCGCCCTGATCGTTTCGCTTGGCCCCTGATCCGTCATGCGCTTTCCCCGTTTCGCCCCGTGGCGGGACTCGTCATCGCGGCCGCCTGCTCGGCCATCTTCTGTTGCAGGAGAATCACCGGCGAAATCTCGTGCCGTCGCAGGATCGCGCGGCGGATCGCCACGCCCCACAGGGCCGCTGCCACGGCCAGCACGCAGACCACCAGAAAGAGATCGTTGAAGGCAAGAATATGCGCCTCGCGCGTGGTCTGCTGCGAAAGCAGGGCAACGCCTTCCGCGCTCCGCAGCGCCGGATCGCCGATCACCGGCGCGACCGCGCCCGAACCTGCCCGCACGCGCAAGGCCACCTGCGGATCGGTCATGACCACGTCCTGCACCAGTTCGTGCGAATGGTACTTCTCCCGCACCGTCTCGAACGTGCCGAGGGCGGCGGTGCCGACAAGACCGCCGATGCTCTGGCTCAGGCTGAACAGAACCACGAAGCTGATGAAATTGCGCGGTCCGGCCAGCAGCGTCCGGGCCATGCCGATGACCATCGCCTGCGCCATGAACAGCAGCGAGGCGAACCCGATCAGCGCCTGGCTGAAATAGAACATCTCCGGCCGGCTGAGGTTGGTCGATCCCGCATCGATGAAAGCCCCGATCGCGATAAGCACGGCCGACAGCGTGATCGGGCGCGTAAGATTCTCGGGATTGAAGGTCAGCACCGCCACGGTCATGCCTGCGATCGAGGCCAGCACGATCACGAGGTTCAACGTGACCATCTGGTCGTTGATCATGCCCACCACGTTGAGCAGGCCTACCGACCCGAACGCCTGTTCCGACAGCAGAATGCGCACGGAGGCCGCCACGGCCATCAGCCGCAGCATCTCGCGCGTGCCCAGCCAGCGCGTGTTGATCAGTGGGTTCTCGCGGAAATGCTCGATCAGCAGCGCCCCCGCAATCATCACCATGCTGCCGGCCAGCGCCCATCCGATCCACGTACGGTCGGTCCACCATTCGATGCGGCCCTGCGTCAGCGCCGCAATCAGCAGCCACAGGCCCGGCCCGAGCAACGCAAAGGTGAGGAAATCGGAGCGCTCGAACACCTTGAACCGCTCGCTCGGCGGCAGGGGCAGCATCATGATCGCCGCCAGCATGGCCAGCGCCAGCCCCAGCTCGAACCAATAGAGCATGTGCCAGTCGCCCCATTCCAGCAGGCCTGGCGAAAGCACGCGCGCCAGCGGCGTCGCCAGCTGCGGAATGGAGATGCCCAGCATCACCCCGACCAGCCGCTTTGGCGCGGGCATGGCCTGCATCAGATAGAGGATGGTCAGCGACGTGAGCGCCGCCGCCGCCATGCCGCTGGCCGCGCGCACCAGCACCGACGACCAGAAGCCGTGGACGAACAGGTGCAGCAGCGTCGCCAGCGCATAGGCGCCCAGCATGTACCGGACGAAACTCTGCAGGCCGAACTGTTGCCGGAACTTCACCAGCAGCAGGTTCGCCGTGGTGTTGGTCATGAGATAGGCCGCCGTCAGCCAGGCCGCCTCGTTGGAATAGAGGCCGAGCGTGCCCTGCGCGAAGTTGAGATTGACCGCCACCAGCGCATTGCCCAAGCCTGCGGTCACGCCAATCAGCACGCCGACCGCGAAATAGCCCACGCGCCGCCGCGCGGGATGATCGGGATTGGCGGGCGACCCTGGCAGGGTGGGCCGTTCATGCGGTTTGAACTGATAGACGTCCTGTCCGTCCACGCCGCCCCCAGCCGCCAGAATGGCAACGATCCGAACACTATAGGGCGCGTCGCAGGGACAGGCAACGCGGTCTGCGGCTTTTTCAAACTTTTCTATTTTTCGGAAAAGCTTGAACCAATTTATCCTGATTTTCGGAAAATCCCCGCCGCGTATTCTGCCGCTCGAAATCACGGAAACCTTCCAGGCACGGGGAAGCCGCCATGAAGAACCACCTGCTCTCGCTGGGCGCCGGCACATTGATCGGCATCCTTTATGCCCTGCTGGGCGTACATTCGCCAGCGCCTCCGGTCATCGCCCTGGTCGGCTTGCTGGGGATGCTGGCCGGAGAACGGGCCGGGTCCTTCGCCCGGCGGACCGCGCTCCACCGCGATCTTCCAACCGACTGAACCGCATCCGGGCCGGCACGTCGGCCCACCCGAGGGGAAAGCCCATGTCCGATCTTATTCTCGTGAACGCGCAGGTAACGACGCTTGATCGCGCCAATCCGGTGGCGGAGGCTGTTGCGGTGCGCGATGGGAGGTTTCTGGTGGTGGGGAGCGAGGCGGAAGTCCGCGCCGCGGCCTTGCCCGATGCGCGGGTGATCGATGCCGGGGGCCGCCGCGTCATTCCGGGGCTGATCGACAGCCACATGCACATCATCCGCGGTGGCCTGAACTTCAACATGGAACTGCGCTGGGACGGCGTGCCCTCGCTGGCCGAGGCGATGGCCATGCTGAAGCAGCAGGTCGATCGCACCCCCGCGCCGCAATGGGTGCGCGTGGTCGGCGGCTTCACCGAGCACCAGTTCGCCGAGAAGCGCCTGCCGACGATCGCCGAGCTCAACGCCGTTGCGCCCGATACGCCGGTGTTCATCCTGCACCTCTACGACCGCGCGCTGCTCAACGCCGCCGCGCTGCGGGTGGTGGGCTACACGAAGGACACGCCCAATCCGCCCGGTGGCGAGATCGTGCGCGATGCGGCCGGCAACCCGACCGGCCTGCTGCTGGCCCAGCCCAACGCCACGATCCTCTATTCGACGCTGGCCAAGGGGCCCAAACTTCCCGAGGACTATCAGATCAATTCCACCCGTCACTTCATGCGCGATGTGAACAGTCTGGGCGTGACCGGCGTGATCGATGCCGGCGGCGGCTTCCAGAACTATCCCGACGACTACCGGATCATCGAGAAGCTGCACCAGGACGGCGAACTGACCGTGCGCGTCAGCTACAACCTGTTCACGCAGAAGCCCAAGGAGGAACTCGCCGACTTCAGCGGCTGGGTGAAGCAGGTCAGCCCGGGCCAGGGCGACGACAGCTACCGCCACAACGGCGCGGGCGAGATGCTGGTCTATTCGGCCGCCGACTTCGAGGACTTCCGCGTCGCCCGGCCCGACATGCCGCCGAGCATGGAAGGCGATCTCGAACCGGTGATCCGCCTGCTGGCCGAACACCGCTGGCCCTGGCGCCTCCACGCCACCTACGACCAGACCATCGGCCGCGCGCTCGACGTGTTCGAGAAGGTCCACCGCGATATCCCGCTGACCGGGATCAACTGGTTCTTCGACCATGCCGAGACGATCAGCGACCGCAACATCGACCGCATCGCCGCGCTGGGCGGCGGCATCGCCGTGCAGCACCGCATGGCCTATCAGGGCGAATACTTCGTCGAACGCTATGGCGCCAGGGCGGCCGAGCGCACCCCGCCGATCACGAGGATGATCGCCGCGGGCATCCCGGTGGGCGCGGGCACGGATGCCACGCGCGTCGCCAGCTACAACCCGTGGGTGTCGCTGGCCTGGCTGGTCACCGGGCGCACGGTGGGCGGGCTCGCGCTCTATCCCGGCGCCAACCGCGTCAGCCGGGAAAAGGCGCTGGCGATGTGGACCTACGAGAATACGTGGTTTTCCAACGAAGTGGGGAAGAAAGGTCAGATCAAGGCGGAGCAGCTTGCCGATCTGGCGGTGCTGTCGGACGATTACTTCAGCGTGCCCGAGCACGCGATCGTCCACATCCGCTCGGTCCTGACGCTGCTGGGCGGCAAGGTCGTCCATGGCGAGGGGGACTATGCGCCGCTCGCCCCGGCCCTGCCGCGCCCGATGCCCGACTGGTCGCCGGTCGCGACCTTCGGCGGCTACCACAAGACGCCCGAGGCGCGGGCCAGGCTCGCTTCGGCCTGCGGTTGCCACTCCGCCTGCGGCGTCCATGGCCACGATCACGCCGCCGCGCTGGGCGCGTCCGTGCCGGCGGCCGACGTGCAGACCTTCTGGGGCGCGCTCGGCTGCGGCTGCTGGGCGGTCTGATCCCGGGAACACAGGAGAAATCACATGAGAAAGCTTGCCTATCTTGCTGCTGTCAGTCTGGTTCTGTCCGCACCGGCAGCGTTCGCGCGCGATGCCGCCGCCGCCGCCGCCGACTACGCCGTGGGGCCGCAGTACGACACGACCCATGTCTACGTGCCCGAAGACGCCTTCGACACCTTCGTCGCCAGCTTCGTCGCCACCTTCGGCGGCAGCACCAGCAAGCAGGGCGAATTCCAGGTCACGCCCACCAGGAGCCTGACCAAGTCGCAGCTTGCGCTGACGCCCGCCGGCACGGTGTCCGCCTTCGGCTTCAAGACGCCGATCCCCTACCCCTTCGGCGACGAGCGCACCGGCTATCTGGTGACCGACATGGACGCCGCCATCGCTTCCGCGGTGAAGCATGGCGCGGTGCGCCGGCTCGATGCCTTTCCCGATCCGATCGGGCGCGACGTGGTGATCCAGTGGCCGGGCGGCGTGAACATGCAGCTCTACTGGCACACCGCCAAGCCGAGCTACGCGCCGCTCGCCACCGTGCCCGAGAACCGCATCTACCTGACGGCCGATGCCGCCGACCGCTTCATCGCGAGCTGGACCGGCTTCGCGCACGGCCGGGTCACGGCGGACAACCGCGCCGCATCGGGGGCCGAGGTGGGCCAGCCCGGCAAGACGATCCGCCGCGTCGCCATCGACAGCGGCTATGGCCGGATGGTCGTCTTCGTCACCGACGGGCAGCTTCCCTGGCCCTATGGCCGCGACATGACCGGCTACGAGACGGCGGATCTGGCCGCCACGCTGACGCGGGCCAAGGCCGCCGGTGTCGAGACGCTGGTCGCCCCGTTCACCGCCAACGCCCGCCAGAGCGCGATCGTGCGCTTCCCCGGCGGCTATATCGCCGAAATCCACGCCGCGGCGGCGCAGTGACATGGCCGCCGATGCCCCGCCCCGCTTCGTGGACCAGCTGCTCGGCTGGACGCCGACGTGGTTCGCCGCCCGCCTGCTACTGGTCAGCGCCTACCTTCTGGGCGGCGTGACCAAGCTGGCGGACTGGCCGGGCGCGCTGGCGGAGCAGGCGCATTTTGGATTGCATCCCGCTGGCTTATGGGCCGCTCTTACCATTCTTGTCGAGATCACCGGTCCGCTGCTGATCCTTGCCGGCCGCCTCGTCTGGCTGGGCGCCGGCATGCTCGGCGTGTTCACGCTTCTGGCGGCCACGCTGGCCAACGCCTTCTGGACCCTGCCCGCCGGCGCGGACCGGTTCATGGCGACCAACGCCTTCTTCGAGCACCTCGGGCTGGCGGGCGGCTTCGTGCTGGTGGCGCTGGTGGCGCGACAGGCGCGGTGACATGGCGCGCCGTGTCCTCCTCGCGCTGCTGCTCGCCGTGCCGTCCTCGCTACGGCCCGCCCCGGCGGCCGCCCAGACCGCCGAAGCCTGGCAGGCGCCGACGCTGAGCATCACGCGCTATGACGAGGACTGGTCGGACCTGGCCGACGCGGCAAAGCGCGCCCACCACTGGACCGGCCCCTTCAAGTACATGCCGCTGGGCGATGATGCCTGGCTGTCCACGGGCATCGAGGTGCGCCTGCGCAACGAGAACAACCGCAACGCGCTGTGGGGCGGCGCGCAGGCGCCCGACGACAGCTTCCTGTGGGTGCGCGCGCTGCCCTATGCCGATCTCCATGCCGGGCCGGTGCGCCTGTTCGCCCAGCCCATCGTCGCCTATGCCGCCGGCGTCGCCCCCGCCCCCGGGCCGGTCGACCGCACCGGGATCGACCTGCTGCAAGGCTTCGCCGAAGTGGGCACGGGGCCGGTCACCCTGCGCGCCGGGCGCCAGATGCTCTCGCTCGGCACCGAACGGCTCGTCGGCACGCGCTATGGCCCGAACGTGCCGCTGGCCTTCGACGGCGTGCGCGCCATCGTTACCCACGGGCCGGCGCAGCTCAGCCTGCTGGCGGTGAAGCCGGTGGTCTCGGGCCCCGGCAACTTCGACGATCGCACGTCCCCCGCCAAGGCGCTGTGGGGCGCTTACGCGACGGTGCCGGGCGTCGACCTCTACTATCTCGGCTATTACAACCGCGATGCCCGCTTCGGCGGGGCATCCGGCCAGGAACGGCGCCACACGATCGGCGCGCGGCTCCACGGCGCGCGCGCCGACTGGCACTGGAACGTCGAGGGTGTCTACCAGTTCGGGAATTTTGCGGGGCGGCCGATCGCCGCCTGGACGCTGGGCAGCGAGGTGGGCCGCGCCGTGCCGCTGGGCCACCTCTCGCCCGACGTGACCGTGCGCTTCAACGTGGTCAGCGGCGACCGCAATCCGCGCGATAATCATCTCGGCACGTTCAACGCGCTGTTCCCCAAGGGCAAGTACTTCGGCGAGCTTTCTCCCGTGGGGCCGACCAACATCGTCAGCCTCAATCCCCGGATCAGCGCGCCGCTGGGCCAGGGCTGGTCCGCCAGCATCGCCGCCATGGCCTATTGGCGCTACACGGCGGGCGACGGCGTCTATGACATTCCCGGCAACCTGATCCGCGCGCCCGGCACCAGCCGCGCCCGCTTCATCGGCAAGGAAGCCGAAGCCACGCTGGCCTGGCAAACCACGGCCGAACTGGAACTGTCCGGCTCCCTCTCGGTCTTCACACCAGGCACCTTCATCCGCGAAACCGGCCCCGCACACACCATCACCATGATCGGCTTCGAAAGCAATTTCCGTTTTTAGGACCAAGGAAGAACAAGCAATGTCTGAATCCGGCAAACCGTCGACCTCGCCCCTTCCGGGCCTGCTGCTGCTGTTGTCGGTCACCACCGGGCTGGTCGATGCGGTCAGCGTGCTGGGGCTTGGCAAGGTGTTCACCGCCAACATGACCGGGAACATCGTCTTCCTGGGCTTCGCCGCCGCCGGCACCCCCGGCTTCCGCATTGCGCCCTATCTCGTCGCGCTGCTCGCCTTCTTCGGCGGTGCGCTGTTGGCGGGCCGGGTCGGCCAGCGGTTCGGCCGCGAGCCGCTGCGCCGCTGGCTGACCATCTCCGCCCTGATCGAGACCATCGCCTTGTGGCTGGCGGCGGCGGTGGCGCTGACCTTCCGCGTGCCGGCACAGGAGCCGGAGGCCGCATTGTTCGCGATCATCGCGTTGACCGCCATCGCCATGGGTTTCCGCAACGCCACCGTCCGCCAGCTCAAGGTGCCGGACCTCACTACTACCGTCCTGACGCTCACCATCACCGGCATCGCCGCCGATTCCCATCTGGCGGGGGGCGGCAACCCCAATCTTTCCCGCAGGCTCGGCGCGATCCTGGCCATTTTCGCGGGCGCGGCCGGGGGCGCGTTGATGGTCATCCATGCCGGTCTTGTCCTGCCGTTGTGCGTGGCGGGAGCGATCATCATGAGCGGTACGCTCGCCTGCGTGCGCCATCCCGCCGCCGCCATGCCTCATACGGGCGGATAACGCCCGAAATGCCAACCCATCGATGGCGCAAATAGAGAATTCATTGGCGCAAATTCAAAAGAAACTATTCTGGGCCTGAACTAGGAAGAACACAGCGGCATCATGCCGGCCAGATTATCAGCCCCAACGGTGGAATGTTCTGAATGGCGCACGCGGCCGTCGCGATCGATCAGCCCGGCCCGGAGCGGACGAGCGCCTATGGCTGGATCGTGTTCGCGCTGAGCTTCGGGCTGCTGATGTCCGATCACATGGCCCGGCAGGTGCTCAACGCGGTCAACCCTCTGCTCAAGGCCGAATGGAACCTGGGCGATGCCGAGGTCGCCTCGCTGTCCAGCGTGGTCGCGCTGGCGGTGGGCCTGCTCACCTTCCCGCTGTCGCTGGCGGCCGACCGGTTCGGTCGCGTGCGCAGCCTGTTCGCGATGGCAACGCTGTGGAGCCTCGCCACGCTGGGCGGCGCGCTGGCGCAGAGCTATCACCAGATGCTGTTCGCCCGGCTGCTCGTGGGCGTGGGCGAGGCGGCCTATGGCAGCGTGGGCATCGCCGTGGTGCTGGCGGTGTTTCCGGTGGGCCTGCGTTCGACGCTGTCTTCCTCGTTTCTCGCCGGCTCGGTCGTCGGGCAGATGGTCGGCGTGGCGGTCGGCGGCCAGATCGCGGCCGCGCACGGCTGGCGCAGCGCGTTCGAGGCGATCGGCGGAGCCGGCCTGGTGCTGGCGGCGCTCTATCTGCTGATCGTGCGCGAAAGCCGCCTCGGCCCCGCCCCGTCGCGCGAGAAGCTGGATTGGCGCGTGCTGGGGCGCCAGCTGTTCGGACGACGCCTGCTGTGGCTGACCTATTTCGCCAGCGGCAGCCAGTTGTTCTGCGCCGGCGCGCTTTCCGTGTTCCTGCCGCTGCTGCTGACCCGGTACTATGCCATGCCGATCGATCGCGCGGGCCGGACGACCGCGCTGTTCCTGCTGGTCTGCGCGATCGGCATGGTTGCCTGCGGCGTGGTGGGCGATCGCCTCGCCCGGCGCGATCCGGCGATCAAGCCGCGTATCGCGCTGGTTTATGCGCTGATGGCAGCCGCGTTCTTTGCCGGTGCCTTTCTTTCGCCGCCCGGCACGGTGCAACTCATGCTGATCGGGTGCGCGCTGCTGGTCGTTGCCGGCGTGGCGGGGATTGCCGGGGCGATGGCGGCGAACCTCACGCCGCGCGCGATCCATGGCACGGTGATGGCCGTCCTGGCGCTCAGCAACAACCTGCTCGGCCTGGCGCCGGGGCCGTTCGTGACCGGGCTGATCGCCGACCGGATCGGGCTGGACAAGGCGCTGCTGATCCTGCCGGTGCCCTGCCTGCTGTGCGCGCTCAGCCTTGTCCTCGCCCGCGGGGACTATGCGCTGGAGATGGGGAGCGGGGCTTCCCGGGCGGCATAGCGCACACCTTTGTTCGCATCGCCGTTCCTAAGGGCGTGACAAGCGCAAACCGGCGCGAATAGGATCACCACGGGGGTTTGTCGGGTGTCTTGCGGCCGCATCGCGGGCACCGCGCACCCCCGGCAGCAGGGGGTGATATGGGCGGACTGATTTCAAGGCAATCCCGGACGGTCGTTCTGGCGCTGGCGAGCGCGCTGGCTTTCGCCGGACCGGCCGGCGCTTCGACGCTGATTACCGGGGCGACGGTTTACGACGGGTCCGGCGCGGCGGGGCAGAAGGTCTCCGTCCGCGTGGATGGCGACAGGATCGTGGCGGTCGGCGATCTGCCGGCCACGCCCGCCGACACGGTGATCCGGGGCGATGGCCTGGCGCTGGCGCCCGGCTTCATCGACAGCCACAGCCATCATGACCGGGGCGACTATGCCGATCGCGCGATGCCGGTGTTGTTGGCGCAGGGCGTGACCACCGTGGTCGTCGGGCAGGACGGGGGCAGCGACGGCCCCTTCGCCGAAACCGCCGCCCGCTTCGCCGCGCGGCCCGCCGCGGTCAACGTCACCGCCTATACCGGGCACGGCTACTTGCGCGAAAAGGTGATGGGCGAGGACTACAAGCGCATCGCCACGCCCGCCGAAGTTACCCAGATGCAGGCGCTGCTCGACGCCGATCTCAAGGCCGGATCGCTGGGCCTGTCCACCGGACTCGAATACGATCCCGGCATCTATTCGGACCATGGCGAACTGCTCGCGCTCGCCCGCACCACGCAGGCGGATCACGGGCGCTACATCAGCCACATGCGCAACGAGGACCTGACGTTCGACGCCGCGCTCGACGAACTGCTCGACCTGGGCGAGAAGACCGGTGTTCCCGTGCAGATCTCGCACCTCAAGCTGGGCCTCGTTGATCGCTGGGGCGATGCCGGAAAGGTGCTGGCCAAGCTCGATGCCGCGCGGGCGCGCGGGATCAAGGTCACGGCGGATGTCTATCCTTACGAATACTGGCAATCGACGCTGACCGTGCTGTTCCCCAAGCGCGATTTCACCGATATCGCCGCCGCGCGCTTCGCGCTGACGCACCTGACCACGCCCGCCGGCATGCTGCTCGGCTTCTATGCGCCCAACCCGGCCTATGTCGGCCACACCATCGCCGACATCGCCGCCGAACGGCACGAGGAACCGGCCGCGACCTATCTCTGGCTGATCCAGACGGCCCAGGCCTGGCGCAAGGCCCATCCCGATGCCGAGCGCGTGGAAGCGGTGATCGGCACCGCGATGTCGCCCGCCGACGTCGCCGATTTCATCGCCTGGCCCAACAGCAACATCTGTTCGGACGGCATGGTCGGATCGCGGCACCCGCGCGGAGCCGGCGCTTTCGCCAAGGTGCTGCGGCTCTACGTGCGCGAACAGCACCGGCTGACGCTGCCGGAAGCGATCCACAAGATGACCGCGCTTTCGGCCGAGCACATCGGGCTGGAAGGGCGCGGCCTGATCAAGCCCGGCTACAAGGCCGATCTGGTGCTGTTCAACCCCGATACTATCGCCGATCACGCCACGGTGGAGAACCCCGGCGCGCTGGCCACGGGCGTTTCCGACGTGATGGTCAACGGCGTGATGGTCTATCGCGAGGGCAAGCCGACCGGCAGCTATCCGGGCCAGTTCCTCAAGCGGGGTAGCCTCTGATGCAGCGGCGCGGCTTTCTGAAGGCCGGCGCCGGACTGGCCGCCTTCGGGGCTGGCCGCGCCTTTGCCGCGCCGATTCTGTCGGCCGGCAATTTCGGCCTGACCGCGGCGCGCGCCGCGCGGCGCAATGGCTGGATCGAAGTGGATGCCGGCGCGTTCGAGGCCAATATCGACGCGGTGCGCCAATGGACCGGCGGCACGCGCTTGTGCGCGGTGATGAAGGCCGATGCCTATGGCAACGGCATCGCGCTGCTGATCCCCTCTATCCTGCGCAAGCGCGTGGCCGACGTGGCGATCACCTCGAACGACGAGGCCCGCGTGGCGCGCCAGCTCGGCTTTCGCGGCCGGCTGATCCGCATCCGCACCGCCACGCCCGAGGAGATGGAGGACGGCTTCGCCCATGGCATCACCGAACTGATCGCCAATCCGATCGCGGCCGAGCGGCTGCAAACGCTGTGGCACGCGCGCAAGCCGAAGGGGGCGCTTGCGGTCCACCTCGCGCTCAATGCCGGGGGCATGAGCCGCAACGGCGTGGAGCTTTCAAGCCTCTATGGCCAGGCCGATGCGCGCGCGCTGCTCGCGCTCAAGAGCCTGCGCATTACGGGCGCGATGACGCACTATCCCAGCGAGGAAGCCGCCGACATCCTCGGCCAGTTCGCGCGCTTTCAGGACGACGTCCGCTGGCTGGCCTCGGCGGGCCTCGATACCCGCCCGCTGCTGCGCCACACCGCCAACACCTTCGCCACGCTGGAGCATCCCGAAACCCGGCTCGACATGGTGCGCGTGGGCGGCGCGATCTATGGCGATCCGGGCAGCACAAAGACCGATAAATTCCAGCCGACGATGGCGATCAAGTCGCGCGTGGCGGCGGTGAACCATTATCCCGCCGGGCAGACCGTCAATTACGACCGCACCTATCGGCTCGACCGCGAAAGCTGGCTCGCCAACATTCCGATCGGCTATTCCGATGGCTACCGGCGCGGGTTCAGCCACGCCAACCGGCCGGAGTTCGAGGCGGAAAGCCGCAACCGCACCGAAGTGCTGATCGGCGGCCGGCGCTTCCCCGTGGTCGGCCGGGTGACGATGAACACGATGATGGCGGACGTCACTGGCTGGCAGGACAAGGTCCGGCTCGATGACGAGGTCGTGCTGTTCGGCGCGCAAGGGGCGGAACGGATCACGCAGGCGGAATTCGAACGCAACGGCAGCGTGTATGGACCCGAAGCGCTCACCGTAATGGGCGCGACATTGCCGCGCGTGCTGAAGGCTCGCTGAGCCTATCCCCTCACCGCTTCGCGCACGCGGGCGAGCGCCGCGGCCAGCGGATCGGTTTCGCCCAGAATGCGGAACGTGCCGTTCATGGTGAAGAAGCAGTGCCCGTGGACGGTCGCCAGCAGCGATCGCGCCAGCGCCGGCGCTTCCCCGCCGCGCTCCGGCGGCAGCACCGCGACGAGTTCGGCCACCACGATCTCGAAGATCGCCGTCACCTGCCGGGCATAGCTTTCCGGCGGTTCCATGTCGTCGGGCAGGCGAAAGTCATAGAGCGCCGCCCAGGCATGGCGGTTGACGACGGCGAATTCGAAATAGGCATCGACCGCCCGCTTCAGCCGGTCGCCATGCTCGCCCGCCAGCCGGGTCTCCAGATAGTCGCGCCACAGGTCCAGCGTGCGGCCGTTGATCGCCAGGATCAGCCCTTCATAGGTGCCGAATACGTTGTAGATCGTGCCGATCGAATAGCCGATCCGTTTCGCGACCTCCCGCGCCGAGAAGCGGGCGAAGCCCACTTCCAGCATCTGGCGATGCCCTTCCGCGACGATCATTTCGCGCAGTTCGGGGCGGGAGTGGTCGGATCGGCGGCCCATGTCAGTTTTGCGTGCTCATTTCTGCCTGCTCATCCCCGTTGACGGACGAACGGATACTTCATCTGCGCCAGATAGCCGTTGGGCACGCGCTCGGGAACGCCGTATCCGGTGGGCCACTCGCTGTCGGGGAAATAATGGGGTCTGACTCAAATTCCGTGCAATCCAGGTCACGCTGGCGCCATAACTCTGGCTTTGAGAAGGTCGATTTTGGCGCGCCCGTACATCTGGCGCTTGATGGCCTTGAGGCGGTTGACTTTGCCCTCGACTTGACCGCTGGACCACGGCGTCGAGATCGCGGCGGCAACGGCGTCCTTGTCGGCTTCGACGCCGGCAGCGAACCCAGCAAGCTTGGTCTCGGCCGCCATGGCGATCCAAGGATCGAGCCGGGCCTTGTCCTTTGAGCGCATCATGGCGTGGAAGCAATCGAGAGCCTCGCGTGCGCTGATTAGCGCTGGCACGGCCTTTTCGATCACCGCGTTTATCAGGGCGGTCTGCGCTGATCCGGTGTCGCGCTCGGTGGTCATGCTGCGCGCGATGGTCCGTGCACTCAGCCCCGCACCGCCGGTGTGGCCAAGTTTTTCGTCGCGACGACGACGGGTCGCCCATTCGCTGACTACGCGCAGCGAACCGCCAAAACCGGAAGCCTTCAGCCGCCGCCACAGTTCAGCCCCAATCCGGCAGCCTGCATTCCACTCCGCCTCGAGGGTCAGCGACCAGACATCGAGCGAACTCTGGCGCGTGCGGAAGGTGTCGTGACGCTGGCCGCGCAGGACCTTGCGGATGGTCTTGCGCGACACGCCGGTCGTGCGTGCCATGACCCTGATCGGCACGCCTTGCCCGGCCAGATCGATAATCTGGCGGTTGAGGGCCTCGCGCAATTGGTAGCCATCCCACTGGATGCGCTCGGCACGGGTCAGGGTCGCCGGATCGACCGGCCCCGTCGGCGCCAGCGCGCGCCGCAAACATGGCATTTCCGAACGCACTGCCGCCAGAAATGCTGCCGAGGCGTTCTCGAACAGGTGCCAGCGGTCGGCCACCTGCTGTGCCTGCGGCGCCGCCTCGCTTGCGGCCGCACCATAACCCGGACCACGGTCGCGACAGATGATTTCGACTTGCGGGTTCTGGCGCAGCCAGGCGATGACCGTGTCGCGCTGACGATCGGGAAGCAGGTCGATCACCTCGCGTCGTTCGAGATCGACCACGATGCTCCCGTAGCTGTGGCCGCGGCGCCAAGCGAAGTCGTCGATGCCAACCACCCGCGCAGGTGGCGGCGGCACGGAGGCAGGATCGCTGCGTCTCAGAACTCGAAGCATCGTGTCGCGCGACCAAGGCGCCGACAGACGCGCCATCATGCGCGAGCCCGGCCTACCACCCAGCGCGACCGCCACCGCGCGCACTAGCGCGTCGCAACGACCCACCCTGCGGCCATATCGCCGGCCAACCGGCGGCGCCAGCGGCTCGCTGAACGTGCGCCTTGGACAAAGGGTATGCGTGCACCGAAACCGTCGAACCGACAGTCTCAGCCTGACGATGCTGCCGCTGACCGGCAAATCCGAAAGCATGCGGTCATATCGACTGTGGAGAGACGTCGATGGCATCGCGCAATCCGGGCAATCCGCTCCCACGGCCGCCAATCGGCCCGACATCTCGACGATTCCGTCGATCACAGTCCGGCTTTCCACGATTAATCCCGGTAACTGCAGGCTACTGTCCCATGCTTTCGAGGCCATCGACGTGTGCTCCTTGCTGACCCCCAATCCAGTTGGCCGCACACAGCGCAGAAATGTCAAATCTGCACGGAATTTGAGTCAGACCCAATAATGCGTGCCGAACAGCCGGTCGAGGATGGGGAAGTGGATGGCGAAGTTCTTGTCCACGCCTTCCGCCTCGATCGCGTGGTGCCAGTGGTGGAAGCGCGGCACCACCACGAACTTGCCCAGCACGTTGAAATCGCCGCGCAGGTTGGCGTGGACCAGCGAGGCATAGACATAGACCATCCCGACATAGGCCTGCATCACCGACGGCGCGAACCCCAGCGTCAGCAGCGGCAGCGACGTCACCCCGCGCAGCAGCACGATCTCCACGAAATGCATCCGCGCGCCGGCCAGCCAGTCCATCGCCTTCGCGCTGTGGTGCACGGCGTGGAAGCCCCACAGGAACGGCACGCGGTGGAACAGGCGATGGAACCAGTACTGCGCCAGATCGGTCAGGATCATGGCTAGCAGGAACTGCACCGGCCATGGCAGGCTGCCCACGGCCGAACGGGTATGGTCGAGCCAGCCGACATGCGTGTTGACATAGCTCGACGGGGCCAGCGCTAGGAAGGTGATGAACTGCACCAGCATCGAGCTGACAAGGTAGTAGAACAGGTCTTCGCGCCATTCCGTGCGGAACAGGCGCTGTTTGGAAAGGTGCGGGAAGATGCGCTCGATCGGCGCGAACATCAGGCCGGTGGCGATCATGTTGACCGCGAAGAAATCGACGCCGAAGAACACGCCCCAGTCATGCGTTTCGCGCGGCTGAACCGCCGCCCCGCCCAGGATCGAGGCGGCCAGCGCCAGCACCAGCGCGGTGCCGCCCAGCGCCTTGCGCGGGCGCAGCAGCAGGCTGAGCAAGGCCAGCGCATAGGCGCTCAGCAGGGTCAGGTGCACGAATGGACGGAAGCCCTCCATGTCGCGCAGCTTCGCCAGCTCGGGCATGGCGAACCATTCGGGCCAGCGCAGCGCCGCCACGAAGCACAGGCCGGCCACCGCCAGCACGATCGCGAAAAACCCCGCGAACCAGCCCGTGCCGAACCGGCGCGCCTCGATCGGCGCTTCCAGATCGCGTTTCAGGCTTTTCCAGTACCCTCTGCTCATCGCAGGCATCCCTCTTGCGGACGCGCCGATTCCATGCGGCGCAGACGATACGATAGCACTGAATTATACACTGTCTATTATTAAATTGAACAATGATAATTTTTAGGGTAGCATCCGGTCCCAAGGAGAACCGGTGATGGGATTGATCCTCGCGCTGATCGTGTTCGCGGGCGGGGCGCTGCTGCTGGGCGCCCGGTCGCGGATTACCGAGCTTGAGCGCCGCCTGCGGCTGGTGGAGGACGAACTGCGCCGGCGCATCGCGGCAGGCACGATGCCGCGTATCGAATCGGTCGCGCCGCCCGTGGAAGCGCCCGCGCCGATGGTGGCCGAGGTCCTTGCGCCGCAGCCGGAAGCACCGGCGGAAGCGGCACCCGAACCCGAAATCGAAACGGCCCCTCCCTCTCCCGAACCGGCAGTCGAAACGCTACCGGCGATGGCCTGGGAAATGCCGGCCGAACCCGCGGTGGAATCGCCGGACGAGCCTGAGGCTGCTCCGGAGCCGGAACCCGCCCCGGCCATGCGCCGCGCGGCGATCAACTTCGAGGAACTGTTCGGGCGCAAGCTGCCGATCTGGGCCGGCGGGATCACGCTCGCCATCGCCGGCGTGCTGATCGTCAAATACGCCATCGACCAAGGCTTTTTCGGACGGATATTCACGCCGGGCGTGCAGGCAGTCTGCGGTATGCTGTTCGGCTTCGGCCTGATCGGTGCGGCCGAATGGGCGTGGCGCGCGCGCGAAAGGGTGGCCGATCCGCGCGTCAGCCAGGCGCTGTCGGGCGCCGGGATTTCCACGCTCTATGCGGCGCTGCTGGTGGCCGCCAACCTCTATCACCTGATCCCTCCGCTCGCGGCGTTCGCCGGCCTCGCGCTGGTGACAGGCGGAGCCTTGTGGCTCTCGCTGCGCCACGGGATGCCCAGCGCCGTGCTGGGGCTGGCCGGCGGCCTCGCCGCGCCGGCCCTCACGGTGGGGCTGGACGCCAACGTGCCGATGCTCGCCGTCTATCTCGGCTTCACCATCGCCGGCCTTGCAGGCGTGGCGCGGGCGCAGCGCTGGCCGTGGCTAGCCCTTCTTGCCCTGCTCGGTGGCGCGGGGTGGAGCTTGTGGCTGATCCTGGCCGGCAAGGCGCTGGAAACGGTCGGGGCGCTGTCGATCGGCGGCTTCGTGGTGCTGCTGGCGCTTGTCCTGCCGCTGTTCGCCTTCGCCGGCGCGGCGCAACGCCTGCTGCGGTCCGCCGCCGCCGTAATCGGCGCCGCGCAGCTTGGCCTGCTGGTCGCGCTCGGCGGGTTCATGCCGCTGCACTGGGGCCTGTTCGCGCTGATCGCCGCCGCCGGCCAGTTCCTTGCCTGGCGCGAACGCGAACTGGCGATCGTGCCCACGCTGAGCGCGGCGCTGTCGTTCCTCCTGCTGATGCTCTGGCCGCATCCGGCAACCGGCTGGCTGCTGACCATGGGGCTGGCGCTCGCCGCGATTCACGCGGGGCCGCTGCTGGCAAGGCTGTGGCAAGCGCCGGCACGCCTGCAACGCGCGGTCGAGCTGGCGGGTATCGCCGTGGCCGCGCCGCTGCTCGGGCTGCGCCATGCGGAGCATGTGTGGACGGGCTACAGCCTTCCCGTAGCCTTGTGCGCGCTCGGCGGAGCGCTGCTGACGCTGGGCGCGGACGCGTTCGGTTGGCGTGCGCCCGACCGGCGCGGAGACCGGCGCTTCGCCCTGTTGCTGGCAACCGGTGGCGGCCTGCTCATCATCGCCGCGTGGTTCGCATTCGCCCATTGGCAGGCTCCGTTGTGGACGATGCTGGTGGCGCTGGCCGTGCTGGGCCTTTCCGCGAGAGCCGACGACCGCCGGCTAGAGCCGATCGCCGCCACGTTGGGGGGGCTGGCGCTGGTGCAGCTTGCAGCCACTTTCGTCCCCGCCCCACTGGCCGAACCGAACGCGCTGGTCGAAGGCCTCGGCGCGGGAGCGGGCCTGACCTCGCTGCTGCGCTGGGCCGGGCTGGCGCTGGGTTTCGCCCTGTTCGCGTGGAAGGCGGGGAGCGGCAACCTGCGGCGGTGCGCCTGGTTGCTCACGGGCCTGTTCGCCTATGGTGCGCTGGCGCAGCGCGTGCCGGGCTGGACCCTGCCGATCATCGCCTCGGCCGTCGCTGTTGCCCTGTTCGCGGCGCTCAGCCGGCGGGAACAGGCGCGTGACGAGGCGCTGATGCTGCCGTTCGCGGCAGCGGCGGTGCTGCTGCTGGGGATGACCGGAACGCGCCCGCTCGACGAATGGGGGCGGCTGACCGGAGGTAGCGAGGCCGCCGCCAGCGTGCTTGCCCTGATGCGCTGGGGCGCGCTGCTGGCGCCCGGGCTCCTGCTCGCGCTGCGCGCACGGATCGGGGCCTTGCGCTGGACCGGAGAGGTCGCGGCGGTGCTAGCCGGATATGGCGCGCTGGCGCAGGTCGTGCCGTCGATTGCTCTGCCTCTGGTGCCATCGCTGGGCCTGATCGCCCTTGCCGGATCGAGCCGTGCGCTCCCTTGGCCGGCCTTGCGCGCGGCAGGCGTTACGCTGGTCGGCCTTGTTCTCGGCTGGGCTTTCCTGCCGCTGGTGCAGTGGTCGGACCACGCGCTCCGTTCGCTGGCCGGCTTTCCGATGCGGCTCGATCACCCCGATCTTGCAACGCTGGCGCTCGTCCGGCGGCTCGCCATCCCCGCGCTGCTGTTGGGTGGCGCGGCCTGGCTGCAGCGCACGCGCCTGCCCCGCATCCCGCTGGTCAATCTGACTGTGATCGGCGGCGTCATCGGAGGCGTGGCGTTGCACGGGCTCTATCGCCACCTGTTTGCGGCGCTGTTTGGGTCGGACTTCATTGCAACCGGCCTCCTCGAACGGCTGGTCTGGTCTGGCATGCTGCTCGGCGCTGGCGGGCTCCTGCTACGCGGCCGGCGCGATCCGGCCGAGCAGGCCGTGCCGGCCGCCGTGTTGACGGTCGCCGCCGGCCTGCATGGCCTGTGGTACAGCCTGCTGCTCCACAACCCGCTGTGGAGCGCGCAGCACGTTGGCGCGCTTCCCGCGCTCAACCTGCTGATCCCGCTGTTCGTCCTTCTGCCGCTGGCGCTCTACCAGCTCGCGCAGGCCCTGCCCGCCGCCGTCAGGATCATCGACCGCGCGATGCAGCCCGTGCTGATGCTGACAGTGGCCGGCTTCGCCTGGGCGAGCCTGCGGCAGGCGTTCCACGGCACTTCGCTGGTCGAACCCGGAGTCAGCCCGGCGGAGGACATCCTCCGCTCGATCCTCGGCATCGCGCTCGCCATCGGCTTCCTGCTGTGGGGCATCCGCCGCAAGCGGCACGACTGGCGGATCGCCTCCCTGGTGCTGATGCTGGCCGCCGTGGTGAAGGTCTTCCTGTTCGATGCCTCGGGCCTCGAAGGGCTGCTCCGCATTGCCAGCTTCGTCGCGCTCGGCTTCAGCCTGATCGGGATTGGTTGGCTCTACAGCCGCCAGCTGCGCCGGGGGGATGGCTGAACTCAAATCCCCAGGCAGGTCAGCTTGATGTCGAGATAGTCGTCCATCCCGAACGACGATCCTTCGCGCCCGATGCCGGATTCCTTGACCCCGCCGAACGGGGCGGCCTCGGTGGAGATGAGGCCCGTGTTCAGCCCCACCATGCCATAGGCCAGCGCCTCGGGAACGCGCCAGCTCCGGCCAAGATCGCGCGTGAACACGTAGGCCGCCAGCCCCGCGTCGGTGTCGTTGGCGAGCGCGATGGCCTCTTCCTCGGTTTCGAACCGCACCAGCCCGGCCACCGGGCCGAACGTTTCCTCGCGGCACAGCAGCGCCCCGGCGGGAACGTCCGCAATCACCGTCGGCGCGAAGAACGTGCCGCCCGCGTGGGCGTCGTCGGTCAGCGGAGCGCCCCCCGTCAGAATCCGGCCGCCGCGCGATACCGCGTCCTCGACATGCGCCTGCGCCTTGGCAACGGCGCGTGCATCGATCAGCGGCCCCTGATCGGTGCGCCCGGCCAGACCGGGGCCGACCACGAACGTCGCCACCCGCTCCGCCAGCCGCGCGGCAAAGGCATCGTAGATGCCGGACTGGACCAGCAGCCGGTTGGCGCAAACGCAGGTCTGCCCGGCGTTGCGGAACTTCGACGCCAGCGCGCCTTCTACTGCTGCCTCAAGATCGGCATCGTCGAACACGATGAACGGCGCGTTGCCGCCCAGTTCCAGCGAAACGCGCTTCACCGTGTTCATGCAGCGCGCGGCCAGCATCTTGCCCACTGCCGTGCTGCCCGTGAAGGTGAACTTGCGCACCCGCTTGTCGCCGGTCAGCACTTCGCCGATGGCGACGGCATCGCCCATCACCACGTTGAACACGCCTGCGGGAACGCCGGCCAGCTCCGCCAGCCGTGCCAGCGCGAGCGCCGACAGCGGCGTGAGCTCCGATGGCTTGAGCACGAACGTGCAGCCGGCGGCGAGCGCCGGCCCGGCCTTGCGCGTGATCATCGCCAGCGGGAAGTTCCAGGGCGTCACCGCGGCGACCACGCCGACCGGTTCCTTGCGGACGATCAGGCGCCGGTCCGTGGCGTGGGGCGTCAGGAGCGCGCCGTTGACGCGCCGCGCTTCCTCCGCGAACCATTCGAGAAAGCTGGCCGCATAGGCCACCTCGCCCGCCGCTTCCGCCAGCGGCTTGCCCTGCTCGGCCGTCATCAGGCGCGCCAGCGCGTCCCTGTTCTCCAGCATCAGGCCGGCCCAGCGCCGCAGGATTGCGCCCCGCGCCTGTCCGGTCAGCCGCGCCCACGCCGGGTGCGCGCGCGCGGCCGCGTCGACCGCCAGCGTCGCTTCAGCCGCGCCCAGCGACGGCACCGTACCGACGAGCGAGCCATCGGCGGGGTTCGTCACGTCGAACGTGCGTTCGCCCGTCACCCAGGCGCCATCGATGAACGCCGCATCGCGCAGCAGTCCACGTTCGTCGCTTGCGAGCACCGGCGCGACCTTGTCGGCGAGCATCACGCGGCTTCCTTCGCGGCGACGAGCGCGTCGGTCAGCACGGCCAGCCCTTCGTCGAGCACGGCATCGCTGGCGGTCAGCGGCACCAGGATGCGGATGGTCTGGCCCAGCGTGCCGCAGGTCAGCACCACCAGCCCGCGTTCGAGTGCGGCGCCGGTCACCCGCTTGGCGGCCGCGCCGTCCGGGTTGCCGTCCTGGTCCATCACATCGAAGGCGATCATCGCGCCGGGGCCGCGCAAATTGGCGATCCGGACGGTATCGTTGCGCGTTGCCGCCACGGTGATCGCCGCGCGGATGCGTTCGCCGATGGCGTTGGCGCGGTCGTTGAGCTTTTCCTCCTCGATCACGTCAAGCACGGCGAGCGCGGCCGCCACCGCCACCGGTGAGCCGGCATAGGTGCCGCCCAGCCCGCCGGGGCCGATTGCGTCCATCACCTCGGCACGGCCGATCACGCCGGAAAGCGGGAAACCGCCGGCAAGCGACTTGGCCACGGTCAGCAGATCGGGTTTTACAGGCTGGTGTTCGATGCCGAACATCTTGCCCGTGCGCGCGAAACCGGTCTGCACCTCGTCCGCGATGATGAGAATGCCGTAGGTCTGGCGCAGCTTGTCCAGCGCCTCGAACAGGCCGGGATCGGCCATGTGGAACCCGCCCTCGCCCTGCACCGGCTCGATGATGAAGGCCGCGATGCGTTCCGGCTCGATGTCCGCCGCGAACAGGAAGTCCAGCGCCTTGAGCGTCTGGTCCAGCGTGACGCCGCTCGATTCCGAGGGCAGCGGGATATGGTAGATTTCGGCGGGGAAAGGACCGAGACCCTTCTTGTAGGGATTGACCTTGCCCGTCATCGCCGAAGACAGCAGGGTGCGGCCATGGAAGCCGCCGGCAAAGGCGATGATGCCGGGCCGCCCCGTCGCAGCGCGCGCGATCTTCACCGCGTTCTCGGTCGCTTCCGCGCCGGTGGTGAAGAAGATGGTCTTGGCTTCGCCTTCCACCGGGGCGATCGCGTTCAGCTTCTCGGCCAGCTCGACGTAAGGTTCATAGGCCATGACCTGAAACGCCGTGTGCGTATAGGCATCAAGCTGTTCGGCAACGGCCGCCATCACGCGGGGATGGCGGTGCCCCACGTTGAGCACCGCTATGCCGCCCGCGAAATCGACGTAGCGCTTGCCCTCGACGTCCCAGATCTCGGCATTCTCGGCACGGGCCGCGAAGACCGGCGTGGCCGTGGCAACGCCACGCGGCACAGCGCGTTCGCGGCGTTCGAGAATGGACTGGTTCGTCATGAGGCAACTCCTGCTGCGCGGGTGGGATACGCGCGCGGGAAAGGCCGGCGCGGATCACGATAGCGACCGGCCTAAGGCCCTCCACCAACGCGCGGAAGGCGCCTTGTGTGGTTGCAGTGGTAACGCTAGGTTACCACCATGAGCACCGGAACCCTTCCGCCGTTTGCCGTGCTGCGCGCGTTCGACAGGGTCGGTCGCCTGGGTGGCATCCGCAAGGCGGCCCTTTCGTTGCAGATCAGCCACGCCATCGTCAGCCGCCACATGGCCGCGCTGGAAACCTTCCTGGGCGTCACGCTCTACAATCGCCGGACGGGCGAACTGACCGAAGCCGGGCGCCGGTATCACGCGCGAATCTCTGCCGCTATTTCCGACATGGAAGCGGCGACGAGCGCGGTGAAGGGAGCGCACGCGCGTCCGCTTACCATCTGGTGTTCCGCAGGCTTTTCGCTGCACTGGCTGGCGCAACGCCTCCCGGACTTTCGCACCGGCGCGCGCGACCGCAGCGGACCGCTGGTCGATCTTCACTCCACCGACACGGAACCATCGTTCCGGCACGATGAAGCGGACGGCGATATCCGCTATCTGTTCGACGAAGATGCCAAGACCTTGCCCGATGACATGCGCGCGGAGGAAATTGCCCGGCCTGTGGTGTTTCCTGTCGCCGCGCCGTCTTTCAGGATCGGCCGGCACGGCGCCTTGCGAAAACGCGAGGACATTCTGGACCTGCCGATGATTCAGGAACGGTCCGATGCGGAATGGGCCAGCTGGCTTTCGCTACAAGGCCTTAGCCCCAAAGTAAGCCAGCCCGTCGCGCGGTACGGGCAGGCGCACCTGGCGCTCGTCGCGGCGCGATCGGGGCAAGGCGTGGCGCTGGCCAACCATTACCTGGTTGCCGACGATCTGGCCAGCGGCAGACTGGTCAAGCTGACGCCCGATGACGGCCCGTGGGAACCTGTTCGGCTGGGAGCCTACTATTTCCGGTGTAGCCGGCCACGCTGGAACGAGCCGCTTGTCGCCCGCTTCCGGCGCTGGCTGCACAAGGCCGTGGCGCAAGACGAACAGGCGCGGTCCGTGCCGGACGGCAGCGCAACCTGAAGTGGACGCCGTCGCAAAGACGCCCTTGCCATAGCCACTGTTCGCGCTCTCGATCATGCTCGATACCCATAATTCATGCATGTTGACTAGGAAACATTTTCGCATAGTTTCCTAGTCAACAAACTGGATTGACATGGCTGCTGTTTCCGACCTTACCGCCCATACCGGCTATCTTTTACGCATGGTGTCGAACGCGGTCTCGCAGGAGTTCGCGCGCAAGATGGCGGGCGAAGGTGTGACGGTGGCTGAATGGGTGATGCTCCGCTCACTCTATGGTGGCGAAGCTGTCGCACCGTCGGCTCTGGCCGGCAGGATGGGTATGACCAGGGGGGCCATAAGCAAGCTCGCCGACCGGTTAGAGGCGAAAGGACTGATCGAGCGTGCCGGCAACCCGGATGACAAGCGCGCGCAACGCCTTTCACTGTCTACCGTCGGGGCGGAGAAGGTGCCGGCGCTTGCTCACCTTGCCGATGAGAACGACGCCGTCTTTCTCGCTGCCCTGACCGGTAAGGAGCAGGAAAGCCTGCGCGCACTGCTGCACACCCTGATCGACAAGCACAAGCTGTCGGCCATGCCCGTCGATTGACCGACTTCCATATCATCGAAGAAAGGAACTGCGCATGGACGCGGAACGGATTGCTGTGGCCAAAGCCTGCCTCGATGCGGCCTGTGATGGCAGCCTGAGCTTCCCGGAAATCATCCACAGGCTGATCGATGCCGGGTTCGAAGGCTATGCGGTCGACTATCGTCGCAACAGCCAGACCTGCTATCTGCCCGATGGCGATTGCATAGCACTCGATCTGCCGCATTCGGCGGGCGCCGTCGCTGCCACGTTCGACAACGCGGGCGTGGAAGCGCTGGTGCGCTGGGCTCAGGCCGCCGGTCCCGATTATAGCTATGCCGCCTTCAGCGAAAAGGTGAAAGACAAGGGCTGCGCCGGCTATATCGTTTCGTTCCTGGGGCGCCGCGTCGTTTACTACGGCCGAACCGCTGAAACCCATGTCGAGTTATTCCCGCAATGATCCCTGCGGCATCGTAAGCAGCGAGGGCGAGGACAGGAGGCGACGTCGGGGAAGGCCAACTTCCGCAGCAGGCCGGCAATCGGGCGCGGTTCAGATCCTGACGTCGCCCGTTCTCAGCACGGACGCGATGATCCACCCGGCGATGATCGGGGAAACCAGCATTGCCGCCAGCCCGTAGCGGAGCGCCTGCGCGCCGTGTTCGGCCTGCCACCCGTCGCTGATCGCGCCGACGACAGCGGGGCCGAGCGCGCCCCCGACGAGGCCCATCAGGATGATCACGACGGTCGCGGTGATCCCGCGCTCGCGCGGTCCGACCAGCCCGATCGCGTAGTTCATGATCGGGGGGATGGCCGCGCTGAGCAGAAGGTTCATGACGCCGGCGCACACCAGGGCAAGCTGGATTTCCCGCACGAAGACGAAGCCGGCCATGAACGGCAGCGAGAGCAGGACCGCCACCAGCGAAACCCGCAGCATGGCATCGCGCCGCCCGGTGCGGCGCACCACGCCGTCGGCGAGAAAACCCGACGCGACGGTCCCGACGATGCCGCCAAGTCCTACCGGCGGACCGATCAAAATCCCCACCTGCCCCAGTTCGATCCCGTGCAGCCGGATCAGGAAAGCCGGCCCCCATGCTCCCAGCACGGAACCCATCATGGCGGTGAAGCCAAGGCCCACCGAAAGGTACAATACCTCCCTTATGCGCAGCACCGCGCGAAAGCCGGTCACGAGATCGGTCCAGTAGGCCACGGGGGACTCGTCGTCGGCGCGAGCGCGGGCGGGTTCCCGCACGGTGAGGGCCAGAAGCGCGGCCACCGCCAGGCCCGCTGCGCCGCACACGATGAACATGCTGCGCCACCCCATCAGGGCGGCAAGAACCCCGGCCAGTATCGTGCCGCCGACGATTCCGGCGAAATTGCTCGACTGATAGATCGATACGGCCCGGCCGCGCGCTTCGGTCCGGAAAAGATCGGGGATCATCGACATGGCCACCGGAAAAGCCGTCGCCTCGCCAATGCCGACGAGAATCCGGGCCAGAGACAGGGTGAGGTAGCCGTGGGCAAGCCCGGTCCAGGCTGTCGCCAACGACCACAGCACGATGCCCGCCGCCAGTATCCTGACGCGGTTGCCCCGGTCCACGTGCCGGGCGATGAACACGCCCCCGAGCAGGCTGAAAAGCACGAAGAACAGACCGCTGACCAGAGCAAGCTGCGTATCGCTCAATCCAAGGTCGTTGCGTAGCGGTTCGGCCACCACACCGAACAGCATCCTGTCGCCCTGGTTGAGAACGTTGGTCAGGAAAAGGACGGCGAGCGCCCAGTACGACGACAGGCCCTGCCGCGGCGCCGGCTCGACCGGCGTCATGCGCGTTTCAGGCCCAGCAGATCGGCGGCATTGAGGCCAAGGATGCGCGCCTTGTCCTCCTCCGCCAACCGCGCGTGGAAACCGACGGGATCGGGCTCCGCCATGTCGAAGGGGTAATCGGTGCCCAGGCACAGCCGATCCGCGCCATGCGTGCGGACCAAGCTTTCGAGCTGATCCTGATCGAACACAAGCGTATCGAGCCAGAGCTTGCGCAGATAGCTTGAGGGCGCGTGCTGGCAATGCTCGCTGCAATCCCCCCTTGCCCGCCAGCCATGGTCCATGCGGCCCCAATAGCCAGGCAGATAGCCGCCGCCGTGCGCCACGCAGATTTTCAGTCCCGGGTGCCGGTCCAGCGTGCCGCTGAAAATCAGGTGTCCGATCGCAAGGGTGGACTCCAGTGGATTGCCGATCAGGTTGTTGAAGTAATACTCGCTCATCCGCTGTCCCTGCGTGAAACCCAGGGGGTGCAGGAAGATCAGCACGCCCAGCTCCTCGGCCGCCGCCCAGAACGGGCGCAGCCGTTCGGCGTGAAGGTCTTCGCCGTTGACATTCGAACTGATCTCGATGCCGCGCAGATCAAGCTCGGCCACGCAGCGGCGCATCTCGGCAATCGCCATTTCCGCGTTCTGCAGCGGAACCGTGCCCATGCCCACGAACCGGTCGGGCTGGCTGGCGACCGCCGCCGCCATCCCGTCGTTCACCGCCCGCGCGGCATCCCGGCCGGTCTCCGCATCGGCATAGTAGAAGTATTGTCCGGGGCTGGGCGACAGCGCCTGCACATCGATGCCCAGCCGGTCCATGTCGGCAAGGCGCGTATCGAGCGTGTTGAGCGTGCGGCCCATCGCCGCGAACATCGCGCGGTTGACCTCGCCGGTCTTGGCGCTGGTGAAATCGTTGATGCCCGGCGGCGGCCCGGGATAGCGCGCCTGTACGATGGCATCGGCAGCCGGAATGCCGAGATGGCAGTGGATGTCGACAACCAGATGCTGGCCGCGTGCGCGAACCGGGATCGGCGCACGATCGCCGCAGGTAAACAGGCTCATGCAAGGCTCCGCGCAGGTTGGATGGCCCCGGCGCATTCGCCGAAGCCGATCGGGACGAAGCCATCGCGCGTGGCGCGGCCGCGTATGGTCAGAATGTCGCCGTCCTCCAGCATCGTGCGCGTGCTGCCATCGGGCAGCGTGATCGGCACGCCGCTGCCCAGCGTGATTTCGGCAAGGCAGGCCCGGCTTTCGTCTTCTGGACCGGAAACGGTCCCGGTGGCGATAAGATCGCCGGTATCGATCGGCGTGCCGTTGGAGGTCTGGTGGGCAACCATCTGCGCCAGCGTCCAGTACAGGTCGCGCGTGTTGGTGCGTACGATCCGCTGGGGGGAAAGGCCGGGCGCGGCGAGCTCTGCGGTCAGCTCGATGGCAAGCCCTCCCCCGGCGATGTCGGCGGGATCGCTAAGATGTGCGGCAAGCGCGGGCTCGCCTTCGTCGCGGCCCCGCGCCGCGACGCGGAACGGCGCCAGCGCTTCCATCGTGACGATCCATGGGCTGACCGTCGTCAGGAACGATTTGCCCAGATACGGCCCGAGCACGGATTCGAAGAACTGGATGGCCCGCGCCGACCAGTCGTTGACAAGGCAGCATCCGAACAGGGCCTGCTCTGCTTCCGCCATGGTCAGCGGCTCGCCCGGAGGGTTTCCGCCGCGCAGCCAGGCGCCGAACTCCAGTTCGAAATCGAGCATCGGTTCCGCGCCGAAGCGCACTTCGCCGCTGCCGGGCGCGGTTTCGAACTGCCCTAGCGGCCGCTGCACCGGCGTTCCGCTCACCGCCACCGAGCTCGCCCGGCCATTGTAGGCGACGGGCAGCGACAGGGCCGCAAGGCCGGGCGTCTTCCGGCCCATCCGCGCGATGTGATCGTAAGACGTGCAGAAATCGGTGAACGCCGGCGGACGGACCGGCAGGCGCATCGTCACGTCCGACAGCGGCACGAGCATCGGCTCCAGCACCGATCGGTCGGCTCCGCCACCCTCGCGGAACAGCTGCGAAAGCTCCGCGCGCAAGGCGCTTACGTCGGCCGGCGCGCAGGCCAGCAGCGGCGCCAGCGTTTCCCCGCTGGCCGCCTTTGCGGCCGCAAGCGCCCCGTCGCCACAGAGCAATCCGCTGGCGCCGAGCGCTGCCAGATCGATCACGCAATCGCCAAGCGCCACCCCGCCCCGCACCCGGCCGCCGTGTTCGAACAGCCCGAACGGCAGGTTCTGGATGGGGAAGTCCGTCTCGGGCAGGTTGGCCGAAGCGAGCCACGACCGCGCGACGGGATCGTGCGTGGCGTTGAGCGGCGCATCAATGGTCATGGCCACACCCTTCGTGCGCTGCCAGTTCGCTGGCATAGCGGCCCATTTCGCCGAACAGGTCGGCCCCGTCCTCCGGCGCGAGCGGCGCGCCCCACTGCCGGTACAGCGCGAAGACGTTGGCCACGATGCGCTCCGGGTCGGTCCAGCCGCGATACTCGGCCATGTTGATGTCGCGCCCAGCCTCCTTCCAGCCCATCCCGGCTTCGAACCGCCGGCGCGCTTCGTCCCGGACATAGCCGAAGTAGTCGCGCAGGTTGGCGACTGCCACGGTATCCGTGATCGGGCCGTGGCCGGGCACGACCACTTCGGGATCGAGCGCGATGATGTGTTCGCAGGCGGCGATCCAGTTTTCGATCGGGCCATCCCACATGATCGGATGCCCTTCGTTGAACAGCAGATCCCCGGTGAAAACCACGCGCTGCTGCGGCAGCCAGGCAATCGTGTCGGAGGCGGTGTGCGCGGGGCCAAGGTCGATCAGCTCGACCGCGGTATCGCCGACGCTCAGCTGCAACGACTGTTCGAAGGTACGGTTGGGCATGGCGACGGAATCGAGGTCGCTCCAGTCGAACTTGCGGCCCATGGTTTCGTAGAGAAAGGCGCCGGCATCGCCCATCGCCTGCCAGTTATCGGCCAGGCTGGCGAAGCGCACCGGATCGAACCCGCCCATCTCTCGCGCGGTTTCGACCGTGGCGATGATCTCGGCCCCTTCGACCAGCCCGTTGCCCACGAAATGATCGGGGTTCGCGTGCGTGTTCACGAGACGATCGATATGATCGCCGCCATCGACGCGCGCAAAGTCCGCCAGCATCGTTCTGGTCAGGCTCCGGCTCATCAGCGTATCGACCAGCAGGGTTTCTCCCCGCGATACGATCAGCCCGGCGTTCGACCATCCCCATGTGCCATCAGGCTGAACGTAACCGTAAACGCCATTGCCGATATCGTGGACGCCCTGCGTGAAGGCCCAATTCGCCATTCCCGTCTCCTTCTCCCGCCACAACCCTAACGCTTTTATTCCTGTTCTCAAGAATTAAGTCGCGCGCTAAGGGTGAAAAATGAGCAGCAGCAAACAGCCGCGCAGGGGCAAGGGACGACCGGTCGGTTCGGGGGATGGCGTCGGCAAGGAAACGCTGATTGCCGCGGCCAAGAAGCTGCTGCAGGAATTGACTCCGGCGCAAGTGACGATCGCCGCCATCGCGCGCGAGGCCGGGGCCGACCCTGCCCTTGTTCGGTACTATTTTGGTTCGCGCGAGGCCCTGCTGCTGGAAGTCACGCAACAGATCGCGCTTCAGGCCGAGGTCGAAAGCCGTTCGGAAGACCTTACGCCCGAGGCGGGGCTGGAAGACCTGATCCACCGCACGTTCCGCTTCACCCGCTCGGCCCGATACATGCAACGGCTGATGGCGGAGGAATTGAGCAGCGTCCGCTCGCCCGAAGTGCGCGAGAAGCTGCGCAAGTGGCAGAGCATGCCGGTCGAGGCCTACCAGGCCTTGCTCGATGCCGATCACGACAAGCAACTGACCGATTTCTCTCCTCTGTTCGTTCATCTGGCCGTGATCGGGATCAGCGATTTCTTCCACTCCGGCGAGGAAGTGGTGAAGATGCTCGTGCCCGAAGGAACCGATCTTGCCGCGCTGGAGCAGGAATACGAGGCGTTCGTCCCGAAACTCCTGCTGGACGGGCTTCGCCGGCGTTAACCGGCGACGCTTTCCTTCACGCAAGGATTGCGCTGCTGCCCCAGGCCGGTGATTTCTCCTTCCATCACATCGCCATCCTGCAGGTAAACCCCGAAGGCCGATCCGTTGCCGTAGGGCGAACCGGTGCAGATCAAGTCGCCGGGCTGCAGCTCCACGATGCTCGACAGGAACGCGATCTGCCGTTCGATGCCGATCATCATGTCGGACGTGGATTCGTCCTGATAAACCTTGCCGTTCACCGAAAGCCGGATATTCAGCGCATAGGGATCGGCCACGTTCTGGCGCGGCACCAGCAAGGGGCCGAACGGCAGGAACGTGGGAAAACTCTTGCCCGCCAGCCAGTCCGGCCCCACAGCCGAGCCGTCCTTGCGAAATATCAGTTCGCGCGCGGTCACGTCGTTCACCACGGCGTAGGCGGCGACGTGATCCATGGCCTGTTCGGGCGACACATGGCGGCAGCGCTTGCCGATGACGACGCCCAGTTCCAGTTCCCAATCGGGCTTTTCGACCTGCCGCGGCAGGACAACCGTGTCGTTCGGCCCGATCACGGCGGACGGCAGCTTGATGAAGCAGAAGGGGGTCGATGTCTTCGCCTTCTCGTCCATCACGCGTTCGGCATGGGCGCGCAGTTCCTCGGGCGACTTGCCTTCCATGTCGGCGGTGCGCATCGACGGATCGCCCATCATCAGGCCGATCACGTGCTTGCGATAGTTCGCCCCCGTGCAGAACACCTGCCGGGGCACGTAAGGAATCAGCGCGGCCGCCATGTCGAACGGCACGGCCTGCGCCCAGGCATCCTCGCCGAGCCCGGCGATGGCCGTGCACGTTTCTTCCCACGCCTCAACAAGCCGCAAGGCATCGTTCGCCAGGCCAACCCGCGCGAGTGGCAAGGCCTTGCCCGCGCGCACGGCCACCGCCGCAGGCGCGCCATCGACCTTGATCGTTGCGATACCGGTAAAGTCCACGTTCGGTTGCCCCTTCTTCAACAGGCTTCTGGCTTCAATAGGGCTTCTGGAGGGCCGCCAGCGTGCCGCCCAGCATACGATTGGCTTCCACCTGGTCCCCCCCGGTCATCTCGATCGTGCCGATCCGCACCGAGTTCTCCACCACGATCCGCGCGCGTTCGAAGCGGTGCGCCATGAACGAGGCCAGCGCGGCATCGACGCTGTCATGCGCGGCAAGCTCGCGCCCCAGCACGAGCGCGTCCTCGATCGCCATGCCCGCGCCCGACGCCATGTGGGGTGTGGTGGCGTGGGCGGCATCGCCGACCAGCACGACGCGCCCCTTGTACCAGGGATCGGCCAGCAGTTGCCATTCCAGCGGCCGGTAGTTCACCAGCGAATGATCGCCCAGGCCATCGCGCACATCGGCGACATAACTTCCGAAGCCCGCCAGCAGGTCCTTGAGGCGGCCGACCATGTCCTCCGACGCATAGCGTGGATTGTCGGGCACGTGCTCCAGCGCGAACAGGTACATGTGCGTGGGCGAAACGGGATTGAAGCCCAGCTTCACCGGCCCGCCGAAGAACATCTCCGTCCCGGTCATGCCCTCTGGCCGCGGTGCTATCGCTCTCCAGCAGCCCTGCCCGGTGAAAACCGGGGCGGGGGCATCGGGGAATAGAGCGCCGCGGGTCTGCGAATAGATGCCGTCCGCTCCGATCACCAGATCGAAGCGCCCCCGTGATCCATCCGAGAATGCGACGTCGACGCCATCGCCCGTATCATCGAGCGCGGCGACCGTCGTGCCGAGCCGCACGGTCGCCGGCGAGGCCTTGACCCGCGCGGAAAGGATCTCGTGCAGTTCGGGCCGCATGATGCCGCCGCTGCAGTTGATCGGGGCGGCATCCGGCACCGGCGGCGCTTCGAACAGGATGCCGCCATCGGGCGAGCGCCCCTTGAAGCCCGAGCCGACGTGCCCGCGCCGGCGCACTTCATCGAGCAAGCCGAGATCGTCGAGCGCGCGCAGCGAGGTGCCGGTCACGCTGATGCCCGCGCCATAGGTGCGCCATTCGGGATCGGCATCGATCAGATCGACCGTCACGCCCTGCCCGCTTAGCACGAGCGCGGCGCTCATCCCCGCGATGCCGCCACCGATCACCAGTGCCGAGGCGATCATGCCGGCACCTGCCACAGCGCCGGATCGGGCGCCATTTCGGCATGAGGCTTGTTTCCGGGAATGATCCGCCCGGTGCCCCACTGGTCCATCGTCTCGAGCCCCGGCGTGTGGACCTTCGGCTGCCATGTCGCCTCGTCAACTTCCTCGAGGTCCGACGTGTATTCCACCGTGTTGCCGTTGGGCGTGGTGTAATAGGTGAACGTGTTGTTGCCCGCCGTATGGCGCCCTGGCCCCCATTGCAGTTCGATCCCCGCGCCGTTCATCCGGGCCAGGCCGCGCATCAGGGCATCGATCGAGGCGACGTCGAACGCGATGTGGTTGAGCGCGGGCGGTCCCGGCAGGATCGCCAGGCGGTGGTGGGCCGGATTGCAGCGCAGGAACACCATGAAATCGCCCAGCCAGTCCGAAAGCCGGAAGCCCAGGACGTCGCGATACCATTGCTCCAGCGCCTTGTGCGCCGGCGAATGGAGCACGACGTGGCTGATGCGCAAGGGAGCCGCCAGCGCGGGCGGCAGGTCGCCCACCGTGCGCTGTGCGCTGCCGGTGACCACTTCGAAGGCGTGACCGTCCGGATCGAAGGCCCGGAAGCCGTAGCCCCCCGCTGGGCCGTCCAGTTCGACGGGCTCGCTGATGATCTTCGCGCCCGAACCCCGCACTTGCGCGAACAGGGCATCGACATCGGACCGGCTCGCCGCCGAATAGCCGATCAGATCGGTCTTGCGGACCTCGTCCTGGCGCAGGCGGATCACGTAAGGGTGCGAAGACCCTACCGCAGCGAGGTACACCATCCCGTTCTGCTCGAACCCGGGTTCGAGCTTCCAGACATCGCGGAAGAAATCGCTTTCCGCCGCAATGTCGGGAACCGCGAGGGCGACGTACTGAAGGTCGGTAACCGAAACTGTCATGTTGATATGGCTCCAGTTCGCTGGTGCTGGCTCGTGCTAGAACTTGAATGCCGCCCGGACGCCATAGGTGCGGGGCTGCTCCGCGTTGGCGACGATCAGGTTGGCGCTGTTGGTAAAGGGGTTCACGATGCGCTGGTTGTTTTCCACGTTGAAGACATAGCCCGTGATCGACCAGCGATCGCTTTCCTCCGCCAGTGTCACCGAAAGCGTGGTGACGAAATTGGCCGGAGCCTTCAGGTACGAAAGGTAATCGGCGCTGACGAAGCTGGAACTGCGGAACCGGGTATTGGCCTGGAGCACCAGCTTGAGCGTATCGACGTGGAACGTTTGCTGCCCGTTGAGCGTGACGGACCACTTCGGGGCGTTGAATGCGGGCCGGCCCGAACAGTCGATCGCGAAGACGTTGATCGTGCCGCCCGGCGTCGTCTGCGTGGTCGGCGCGAAGGGGCAGGCCGTGTTGGGCGGCAGTCCCTGGTTCGGCACGTAATAGACGAAGCTGTCATAGCTCGTGTCGAGATACTGCACCGAGCCGGACAGCAGGGTATCCGTCGCGGCAAGGAGTTCGACATCGAGATCGAAGCCCTTGATCGTGCTGTTGCCGATGTTGCGCGTCAGGAACACCGTCGATGGCGGATTGCCGAGGTCATAGCCGAACTGGCTGAACTGCTGGTTGCGATACTTCCAGATAAAGCCTTCGAGATTGACCTGCAGCTTGTTGCCGAAGAACCGGTTCTTTGAACCGATAGTGTAGGCATCGAGCGTTTCCGGCGCATAGGATTCCAGTCCGCGGGCAAACGTGAAGCCCCCCGCGTGGTATCCCGTTTCAAAGCTGGCATAGACCATGTTGCGCGGCGAAAAATCGTACTGCGCGGCAAGGCGATAGGTAAACTTGTTGTTCCGCAGGCCGGAATTGACCGGGATCGGCGAGCGCAGCACGAACGGCGCCGTGGTCGAACCGCCAGCAACCGGCGGCAGGGCGAACAGCGGCACGTTGGTGATGGGCACACCGTTGGCGGTGTAGAACGCTTCCACATCGGCGGCGGTCTGCACGCGGGGGATAAGCGGCGTGTTCGGACAGACATTGCCTATTCCGGGCTGGCCGCAGAACAGCAGATAGACCTGCGACGTGCCGTTGAAGGTCTTGCGGTCCGACGTGTAGCGCCCGGCTGCCGTCAGGCTCAGCTTCTCCACCGGCTTGAAGGTAACCTTGCCGAAGCCCGCCCACGATTCCGTGCTGGTCTTGAAGTTCTGGAATGGCGAAAGCGTCCACTGGTTGTACCACGCGCTCGCCGAAATCCGCTCGTCGTAATAGATGCCGCCGATCAGGTAATCCAGCTGCTTGCCCAAGCTGCCTGCCCACCGCGCCTCGACGCTGGCCTGCCGGTCCTTTTCCTTCGACCCGGATTCACGGAAGATGTTGGTGAAGACGTAATCGAGGTTTGCCTCGCGCCAGGCCGGCTGGATCGTCAGCGTCCCGGCATCGGTCTTGTAGTTCAGTTCGGCGGTGACGCCCCAGTAGCTGTTGTCGTTGGAAGGACGGCCGTCCTGCACCGCGCCGGCACGCCCCGCCTGCGTCAGAAAGCGCGAGGCCAGCAAGCCCTGCGACGCGGGATCGCCGGTTCCCTGCTGCGTGGAAAAGCCCGAGGGCACGAAGTTGTATCCGGCGAAACCCGTCGGGCCGAAGGTCGGGTTCACCGCGCCAACGTAATACCCAGAGGCACTGGCGCCGCCCTGGTGGGCGTAGTCGAACGCCAGCCGCAGATCGAGCGCTGCGCTCGGCTCCGCATAGATCTGGACCCTGGCGCCGGCTTCCCGCTGGTTCCCGGTGCCATCGCTGAGAAAGGCATCATGGCGGGAGAGATTGCCCGCCGCGCGGATCGCCACGTTCTCGCCCAGAGGCAGGTTCACCGCCCCCTGCAGCGTCAACCAGTTGTAGTTGCCATAGCCGGCGCTGACCTCGCCCGCGGTGCTGTTCAGTTTCGGACGGTTGGGAATGACGTTGATCGCGCCGCCCGTGGCATTGCGCCCGTAGAGCGTGCCTTGCGGCCCCTTGAGCACTTCCACGCGGGCCAGGTCATAGAACATGCCGGAGGTTGAGGTGGGGCGCCCGATGTAAACCCCATCGAAATTGAAGGCGATGGCGGGGTCGGAATAGGCGTTGACCGTATTGTTGCCCACGCCGCGCAGATAGAACGTGGTCGTGCCACCGGAGCCACCGATGGTCGCTAGCGCGGGGGAGGTGCGGGAAAGGTCTTCCGCGCGCGTGACGCGCTGTATCGCCAGATCATCCGCCGTTACCACGTCGATCGCCAGGGGTGTCTTTTGCTGGCTCTGGCTCACCCTTTCGGCGGTCACAATGATCTCGCCCAACTGCCCTGCCTGCGGGTCGGCATCACCAGCTTCGGCATAGGCCGTGGCCGGCAACGTTCCGAGCGCGATGGCCATCACACACGCATTGCCATGGAATCGCTTCATGGTCCCTCTCCCGTTAAGCGCCCATTATTCTTGGGCGGCTGAATTATTAATTCCGGCTATCATGAAATATAGGGCTCCGCAAGCGGGTGCGTGGGCCTCGCGCCCCTCCCGCATGAATTATTTCTTGCCAACAGGAATTATCGTCCTAGCCTTGGGGGAAATCCGCAAGGCGGCCTTTGCGGCCGACCTTGGCACCGCGATTGGGAGATCGAACATGCTGAACGCCGCCGACAACACCCTGCTTACCCGGATCGGGCCAGGCACGCCGATGGGCACCATGCTTCGGGAATACTGGGTGCCGGCGTGCCGCTCGGCCAAGCTGGAAGCCGATGGCGCGCCGGAGAAGGTCCGCCTTTTCGGCGAGAACTTCGTCGCCTTCCGCGCGACCGACGGACGAGTCGGCTTTCTGCAGGAAGCGTGCCCGCATCGTTGCGCGAGCCTGCGCCTGGCGCGCAACGAAGGGAACGGCCTGCGCTGCATTTTCCATGGCTGGAAGTTCAGCGTCGACGGCGAATGCGTCGATGCCCCCACGGAACCGCGCGGCCAGCGGGAACGGTTTGCGCAAAGCGTGCCCGTCCGCAGCCATCCCACGCGCGAGGCCGGCGGGCTCGTGTGGGTCTACATGGGCGCGCAAGAGACGCCCCCGCCCTTCCCCGACTTCGAGTTCACGCAACTGCCCGATGCGCACGTGTTCCCCTTGCGCGGGATCATCAAGACCAACTGGCTGCAGGGTCTCGAAGCCCTGCTCGACAGCGCGCACGTGACATTCCTGCACGCCACCAATCTCGACAGCGCGGTCGGCCGGTCGCTCTTTCTGGAAGAGAGCGACATGATGCTGGGTGACGGCGCGCCGGTGTTCGAGTTCGACGAAAAGCCCTATGGCTTCACCGAAGGAGCGATCCGCACGGAACTGGGCGATCAGGACTATGCCCGGGTGCGCGAGGTCGCCCTGCCCTTCTTCAGCTTCATCCCCGCCGCCCCCACCGGCGCGCGGATCGTGTGCTGCTCGATTCCGATCGACGACGAAACCACCGCGCAATGGTACATATCCTATGACGCCGACGCGCCCGTCGATGGCAGCAACCTGACGCTGATGGGCAACTGGAGCGGTGATCCCGACCATTTCAATTCGGACATGGGCGATGAATCCAACCTCTGGCATCAGAACCGCGAAGCGATGAAGGCCGGCCACTGGTCCGGCATCGTCAACCGCGGCAACCCCTACGAGGATTTCGCCGTGCAGGAATCGATGGGGACCATCGTGGACCGCAGCCGCGAATACCTCGGCACGTGCGACCGCGTAATCTACCGTGCGCGCCGCATGTTGCTCGATGCGGTCCGGTCTTATGAATCGACGTCGACCGTACCGTTCACCGGTCCCCAGGCGGAACTGCGAACCATCCGCGCGCTAAGCTTCGCCTACCCCAAGACAGAAAACTGGCGCGATGTCCGGCAAGCCCTGCTCGCCGGACACGAAAGCGCTTAGGGCGGAACCCGTCGCTCTGCGCCCCCGATCTGGCGCCCCACAAATTTGCGCGTGGATCGGCGCAAAATGTTCTGACGACAGGCACCGCGCGAAACGGCGAGCGGTGCCTTTTAGCGTGCGGCCCGCGATCTGGTGAGCACGGCATCAAGCGAGAAGCGGCCACCGCCACGCAGCACCAGCGGCAGCAGCAGCGCGGCCCAGGTCAGGTGCGTGGGCCAGGCGTCGGGATAGACGAAGATCTCGATCACCGCCGTCATGCCCAGCAGGCCGAATGCGGCGATGCGCGTGCCGAGGCCAAGGACGAGCATGGTCGAGAACAGGTGTTCGGCGATCGTGGCCATCCACGCCGCCAGCACCGGCGGCAGCAATGGCAGCGCATATTCGCTGCGGAACAGCTCGAACGTGCCGTCGGTGATCGTGAACAGGCCTTCCACTTTCGATCGGCCCGACAGGAAGAAGACCGGCGCGATGGCGATCCGGTCGAGCAGGAGCAGCACGTCGTCGCTGCCGATCCGCGCGACAAGGACGCCTAAACCGGATTTGCGTTCAGGGTTCATGAGCCGTCTCCCAGGCAAAAGGAAGGGCCCGGCCGGTGAGGAACGGGGGCAAGTCAACCGGCCGGGCAGGAGCTTCAGGTACGGGGGGTTAGCGACCCGAAGCCCTTTGGCGTGCGGATGTGCGTGCAGGTGCCGGCCTTCACCAGCTTCCAGGCATCGCCCTGGTAGTCGACGCGCGAGGTTCCGGCGCAGCTGGTGCCGGCGCCGGCCTTGCAGTCGTTCTTGCCGGCCTTGGCCACGCCGTAGCACTTTTCCATTTGCGGCGCGTCCGCCGCGCTGACAGCGGTGCTGGCGCCGATGGCGATGGCGGCAGCCAGCGCCGCGTGCGTGATTTTCATGATCCATTCTCCTTTGCGGGTTTCGTTGATCCACCGGCCGTATCAGGTCCGACCACCGCATTTCGATCAGGGGCGCGGTCCGGTTACGGACATCGACCGGTAAAATTTTTGCCGGATTGCCTGTCCGGCTGTAACCATCGGCCCTTCGGCCCCGAAACGGCTTCGGGAAATGCACATGCAGGCAAGCGAAGATCAACTGAAGGCGTGGATGACACGCGGGCTGGACGGCGATGCGGCCGCGCACCAGTTGCTGTTGCGCGGGCTGCTGCCGGTGCTGCGCCAGTTCTATCGCCGCCGGATGAGCGGGCGCGAGGACGATGTGGAAGACCTTGTCCAGGAAACACTGATCGCGGTTCACCAGCGGCGCATCACATACGATCCCGCGCGGCCGCTGATGGCCTGGGTTTTCGCGATCGCGCGCTACAAGATGATCGACAGCTTCAGGCGTACTGGGCGGACGTGCGCGATCGAGGGATTGGAGGACATTCTCGTCGTCGAAGGCTTCGAGGACGCCAGCAACGCCCGTTCGGACGTCTCCCGCCTGCTCGATACGATCCCGGCCAAACAGGCGGCCGCCATCCGGGCCACGCGGATAGACGGACTCAGCACGGCCGAAGCCGCCGCTCGGCACGCCATGGGCGAATCCGACGTTAAAGTATCCGTGCATCGCGGGCTGAAAGCGCTCGCCGCACGGGTCAGGGACACATTGAAATGAACACCGACGACCTCATCGACAGCCTGACGAAGGACGTCAAACCCATGCCGCGCCATGCCTTGCGCCGGAGGCTGATCGCCGGCTTGATCCTTGGGGGCGGAGGGACTCTGCTTGCCGTCGGCGTATGGCTGGGCTTCCGGCCCGATCTGTGGATCGCCATGCATGGTGGCGCGTTCTGGATGAAGTGGCTCTACACCGCGTCCCTGGCCCTCTGCGCGACACTGGCGACCGCGCGGCTCGGCAGGCCCGATGGCGGCGCGCTCGGCTGGCTGTGGATCATGGCCTTGCCGGTGGCTGGCCTTGCGGCGATCAGCATCGCGGAAATGGCCAAGACGCCCTCGTCCGAATGGATGGCGATGTGGCTGGGCGCGAGCTGGAAGATCTGTTCGCGCAACGTATTCCTGCTGGCGATCCCGATTTTCGGAGGGCTGCTGTGGTCGTTCCGGCGGCTGGCCCCCACGCGGCTGCGCGCCGCGGGCGCCACCGCCGGCCTCACGGCGGGCGCCTGGGCGGCCACGCTCTATTGCCTGCATTGCCCGGAAGTCTCGGCGATTTTCGTGTTGACGTGGTATTCGCTCGGCATCGCGCTGGCAGCGTTGACGGGCGCGATGCTGGGGCCGAAATTACTGCGGTGGTGACTCGCAAAAATCTGTAACCGTCGCAGCCGGTCGCCCGAAGTACCAATGCCACTCAGGCAAGTCTTCAGGAGAATACCATGAAAGCGTCCACCAAGAGCATCAGCTTCGCCGCCACCGCCGCCCTGATCGCCGCCGCTTCGATGGCCGGCAGCACGCCCGCGCTGGCCAAGCATCACGAAGCGCCCAAGGTCGCCTGCTATGGCATCAACGCCTGCAAGGGCCAGTCCGATTGCAAGTCGGGCAACCATGACTGCAAGGGCATGAACGACTGCAAGGGTCAGGGTTTCAAGGACACGACCGCGGCCGAATGCACCAAGGCCGGCGGCAGCCTGACCGCTCCGCGCTGATTTGCGGCCTGTGCCGGTCGCGCGTCCGCGCGCGGCCGGCGGGTCCGCACCAACCCTGCCGGAGCGCCCCTCATGACATCTCCCCTCGCTCCCCGTTTCGGGCTGGGTTTGCGCAAGCCGCACTACCATGACTTTCTGGAAGGCGACGTTCCGGTCGATTTTGTCGAGGTCATCTCCGAAAACTTCATGGTCCCTGGCGGGCGCCCGCGCGACGTGCTGCGCCGGGTGCGCGAAAAGCATCCCGTGGCGCTGCACGGCGTCTCGATGTCGATCGGTTCCGCCGACGGCATCGATCGCGACTATCTGCTGCGGCTCAGGGCGCTGGCGGACGAGGTGGAGCCGATGCTTGTTTCGGATCACCTGTGCTGGACGCGCACCGGCGGGTTCAATTCGCACGACCTGCTGCCCCTGCCCTATACGGAAGAGGCGCTGGACGTGGTGTGCCGCAACGTCGATCGGGCGCAGGACATTCTGCGGCGGGCGCTGGTGATCGAGAACCCGTCCAGCTACCTCGCCTTTACCGGCGCGGAGATGACCGAGTGGGAATTCATCGCCGCGCTGTGCCAGCGTACCGGCTGCGGCCTGCTGCTCGATGTGAACAACATTCACGTCAGTGCGGTGAACCACGGCTTCGATGCGCACGCCTATGTCGCCGGTGTGCCGCTGGAGCAGGTCCGCCAGATCCATCTCGCCGGCCACACGCAGGGCCGCGAACTGCTGATCGACACGCACGACCAGCCCGTGCCCGATCCGGTCTGGGCCTTGTTCGGCACGGTGATGCGCAAGCTCGGCACCGACGTCGCCGTGATGATCGAGCGCGACGACAACATCCCGCCGCTGGCCGATCTGCTCGACGAACTGGACGTCGCTCGCTCGATTGCGCGCAACGGAAGCCCGGCATGGGCCTGAACACGACCAAGCCGCACGCGAACAGCCTCGGCGCGATGCAAGCCGACTTCCGCCGGTGGCTGGCCGAAGCGGACGAAAGCGCGGCCGAGCGCCTGCCGCTCGCCGACCGGCGCGGTCTTTCGGTTTACCAGAACAATTATCGCGCGCAGTTGATGGACTGCCTGGAAGCGAGCTATCCTCAGACGCTGGCCCTGATCGGCGCAGACGCTTTCCGCAGCGCCGCCGCCCATCATGTCGATGCCGTGCCGCCGCACAGCTGGACACTTGACGAATATGCCGAAGGCCTGCCGGGGACGCTGGCGGCGCTGTTTCCGGACCAGCCCGAAGCGGCGGACCTCGCCCGGCTGGAACTGGCGCTGGCCGAAGCCTTCGTCGCGCCCGACGCCCCTGCCCTGTCGCTGGCCGACATTCCCGACGTGGCCTGGGATACCGCCACGCTGCGGCTCGTCCCCTCGGCAACCTTCCTCGCTCTTTCCACCAACGCTGCCGACATATGGGCCGCGTTGAACCGCGAGGAAACACCACCCGCCGCCGATCATGACGGCGGGGTGCGCGCGCTGATCCTGTGGCGGCACGATTTCACCTGCTGCTTTCAGCTGATGGACGCGCAGGAAGCGGCCCTGCTGCCCCGCCTCGCCACCGGCTTGCGTTTCGAGACGATGTGCGAGGAACTGGTCGAGGCGCTGGGGCCAGACCACGGCATCGCGCTGGCGGGTGAACTGCTCGCGCGTTGGAGTCAGGCGGGCCTGCTGCGGCACCCCGATCGCTGAAGCCAAAGCCCTGTAGAATCACGCCATGCCAACCTGCCGGGTGGACATTCCCCCGCCATCGCCCGCATAGAGCGATGCGAATGCAAGGCGGCTCCACCAGTTGATGGCCGCCGGCACCGGAAAGGCCCTTGTCGTGAATCCCCTCCAGCGCTTTCTTCCCCGGCGGGTCCGCATTCTGCTGCGCCGCCACGGGCCGGAAGCGTTCATCTGGCGGCGGCGCGTGGCGCTGCTGGGCGGCGGCACCCTCATCGGGCTGGTCGCGCTGCTGTTCGCCACCCTGGCCGACAGGGCGAACGAGGGCTTTCAGGACATCGTCGCGCACTGGTGGTGGATGCCGCTGGTGCTGACGCCCGCCGGGTTCGTCGCCTTCGCCTGGCTGACCCTGCGCCTTGCACCGGCGGCCAAGGGATCGGGCATTCCGCAGGTGATGGCCGCGACCAAAGACCCCGAAGCGGCGCTCGGCGGTCTCGTGTCGGGGCGGACCGCGATCGTGAAATTCTTCCTGACCATTGGGGCGCTGCTGTTCGGGGCTTCCGTGGGACGCGAAGGGCCGACCGTACAGATCGCCGCCGCGATCATGGGCTATTCCCACCGGCTGATGCGGGTGCCGCTGCGCGCTTCGGTCTATATTGCCGGCGGTGCGGCGGGCGTGGCCGCGGCTTTCAACACGCCACTGGCGGGCGTGGCCTTCGCCATCGAGGAACTCGCCGCCGCCTATGAACAGCGCACCACGCTGCTGGTCATGGCGACCGTGCTGATCGCGGGCATGGTTAGCCTGGGCCTTGCCGGCGACTACGTCTATTTCGGCGAGATGCGCCAGACGCTGAACGTCACGCAAGCGCTCGTCGCGACGCCGGTGGCGGGCGTGCTGGGCGGCCTTGCCGGCGGCTGCTTCTCGCACCTGATGCTGTCGGCCGGCACGACGCGCTTCGCGCCGATGGCCTGGTTACGGGCACGGCCGCTGCTGCTGGCGCTCGGCTGCGGGCTGGTCGTCGCCGGTCTCGGCGTCGCGACCGGCCTGACGTGGGGCACCGGCTATCAGGCGGCGCGCAGCGTGATCGAGGGGCGCGATGTGCCGCTGTGGTTCGGCGCGGCCAAATTTGCGGCAACGCTGGCCACGGTCGTTTCCGGCCTGCCCGGCGGCATCTTCGCGCCCTCGCTCTCGATCGGGGCGGGGATCGGCGACATGCTGCGCAGCCTGCTACCCGGCTATCCGGCAGGCGCGGTGGTGCTGCTGGGCATGGTCGCCTATTTCAGCGGCGTGGTGCGCGCCCCGCTGACGTCGGTGATCATCATTTCGGAGACGACCGCCAGCCGGGGCCTGATGATGCCGCTGCTGGCCGCCGCGCTGATCGGCGATTTCGCGGCCAGCACGATCAGCCACGAAAAGCTCTACCACGGCCTGTCGCTGCGCTTCCTGCCCAGGGACTAGCCTTCCGGAACAAGCCTCACGCGGATGCCGTCGAGCGCTGGCACCAGCGGAATCTGGCACGAAAGGCGCGACCCGGAAGCGCGGTCGTCCACGCTGTCGAGCAGGTCGTTCTCGTCAGGCGACAGGGTGGGCAACAACCCCACGTAGGCATCGTCGATCACGACATGGCACGTTGCGCAGGAACAGCACCCGCCACACAGCGCCATGACCTCGTCGAAACCGTTTTCGCGCAGGGCCTCCATTAGCGACAGGCCTTCGCCCGCGTCGATGGTCCGGACCTCGCCGGCGAGGTTTTCCACGATCACTCCAATCATATCCCGCTCTTCCCGTATCGGTTCCGATCAGGCCGCTCCGCCATAGACCGATTTGACTTCCAGAAATTCGCGCAGTCCGTAAACGCCCCATTCGCGGCCATTGCCGGACATCTTGTACCCGCCGAACGGGGCTGCGCTGTCGAGCGAAGCGCCGTTGAGGTGGACCATGCCCGTGCGCAGTCGCGCGACGACGTCGCGGCACGCGTCGAGGTCGGCGCCCCAGACGTAGCCGGACAGGCCATAGGGCGTGTCGTTGGCGATCTGCACCGCCTGCTCCACCGTATCGTAGGCGATGATCGACAGGACTGGGCCGAACACTTCCTCGCGCGCGACGGTCATCGCGGGCGTGACATCGCCCAGCACGGTCGGCCGCACGAACAGACCCGGCTTCAGCGCCTCCGGGCATTCCGGGCCACCCGCAAGCAGCGTCGCACCTTCCGCGACCGCCTGCTCGATCATGCCCACCACGCGGCGGTACTGCGGCGCGTTGGCGATCGGCCCCATGAACGGGTCATCGGCGGGCAACCCGACGCTGAGCGCATCGGCCGCCTGTGCCGCCAGCGCGTGTACCTCCGCAAGGCGCGCACGCGGGACCAGCAGGCGCGTCGGCGCGTTGCAGCTCTGCCCGCTGTTGCCCATGCAGCCGCGCACGCTGGCCGGGATGGCCTTCGCCAGATCGGCATCGGGCAGCACGATATTGGCGGATTTTCCGCCCAGTTCCAGCGCCACGCGCTTGACCGTGGGGGCGGCATTCACCGAAATCGCCACGCCCGCGCGCGTCGATCCGGTGAACGAGACCATGTCCACGTCCGGGTGCCGCGTCAGCGCGTCGCCAATGCCCGGCCCGGTGCCATGGACGAGGTTGAACACGCCGGGTGGCACGCCCACGCTGTCGATCACTTCGGCCAGGATCGCGGCGTCGATCGGCGCGAGTTCGCTGGGCTTGAGCACCATCGTACAGCCGGCGGCCAGCGCCGGGGCGACCTTGGTCGCAATCTGGTTCATCGGCCAGTTCCACGGCGTGATCAGCACGCAGACGCCGATCGGTTCGTGCCGTAGCAGCGTGGTGCCGAGCGGCTCCTCGAACGCGAACGTCTCCATCACGCGGATGATCTCGCCGAAGTGCTGCGGTCCCGAAGGGGCCTGCGCCCGCCGGGCAAGACCTTTCGGCGCACCCATTTCGGCCGAGATTGCATCCGCGATCTCGTCGTTGCGGGCGATCAGCGCTTCGTTGATCGCCCGGATCAGCGACAGCCGTTCGGCGGGCCGCACCTGCGACCACGAGGAAAACGCCGCGCGGGCCGCCGCGATCGCGGCTTCGGCATCGTCGGCATCGCCCAGCGCGACTTCGGCGACGGTGGAAAGGTCCGCCGGGTTTATGACGGGCGCGCGGTCCGCCCCGTGCGGCGCGATCCAGCGGCCGCCGATGTAGAACCGGGTGGTATCGGCCATCGCGCGCCTACTTCTTCTCGTCCAGACGGGATTCGTAGAACTGCGCGCCCTGTCCGCCGGCCGCGCGCTTGCCCCGGAACTCCCAGTCGCCGCCCATCGCGGTGGAGATGACTTCCTCGGATTCGGTCGGCTGCGCGCCGCAATCGTCGCGGATCGGCGTGGGGCCATGGACGATGCGGTTGGCCAGCCGCCCCAGCCCCTCGACTTCGACTTCCACCAGATCGCCGGGCTGCACAGGCCGGCTGTTGGCCGGCGTGCCCGAAAGCAGCACGTCGCCCGGCTCCAGCGTGATCGTCCGCGCGATATCGGCGACCAGATAGTGCATGTCCCATTCCATGTTGGCGGTGGTATCGTCCTGGCGCAGCTCGCCGTTGACGTAAGTGCGGATGCGCTTGTTGCGGAAATCCCATCCGGTCACGAGGCCGGGGCCGATCGGGCAAAGCGTGTCCGATCCCTTCACGCGCAGCATCGAGCCAGCGTCGGTATCGCGGAAATCGTGGAGACCGTAGTCGTTCGCCACGCTGTAGCCGGCGATGTAGTCGGCCGCCTCGGACGGCGCGATATTGCGGCAGGTGCGGCCGATGACGATCGCGATCTCGCCTTCGTAGTTCAGCCACTTGCAGCGTTCGGGGCGCACCACATCACCCTTGTGCGTGTTCAGCGCCGTCGGCGGCTTGTGGAAATAGGTGGGCGCGGGCGGCAGCTTGGTGATGAACTCGTCGACCCGGCTGTGGTAGTTCAGGTGGACGCAGACGATCTTGCTGGGGTTGCACGGCGGCAGGTGCACCGCATCGTCCACACCGATCGAGCGGCCATCGCGCGTCACCAGCAGATCGCCTTCGCGGGTGGTGAGGATCGGATAGCCATCCAGAAGGATGCGGCGGTACTCGACGGTCATGAGAAACTCCCTGGCTGTTGCCGCCAGTCCTAGCGGTGCCGCGGCGCACGGGATTGGCCGAGTTGGCCAAGTTGCGTCGGGCGGCACCGCCTAGAACCGCCGCAATTGCCACGGGGAGTCATCATGTCCGATCTCAAGGGTCTGTTCTATCCGCGCACGCCGTCGGGCAAGGCGTCGATCGTGCCGCCGGTGCCCTGGCACTATTCGGGCGAACTGATCACGCTCGAATACCGGACCGACCCCGCCCGGGTTGCGGCGCTGCTGCCCAATGGCTTCGAGCCGGCCGACGAGGACCCCGGCGCCGTCGCCGCGATCTGGGCCGACTGGCAAAGCGTGAGCGAGGAACCCGGCCACCTGCTCGATCCCGTGCGCGTGCAGTACAAGGAGATGTTCTTCGTCGTCCGCTGCAAGTTCGAGGGCAAGCATTATTCGCGCTGCATCTATATCTGGGTGGACAAGGAATTCGCGGTGCTGCGCGGCCAGCACCAGGGCTATCCCAAGAAGCTCGGCTCGATCCACATGAGCCGCCCTGTCGTGGTCGGCAAGGCCGGCCCCCGGCTGGAGCCGGGCGGCACCTTCGGCGTGACGCTGGCGGCCTTCGACCGGCGCCTGGCGGAAGGCCGCTTCACCATCACCGATACGGCGGAGAAGCCCGGGTTCGTCAACGGCCTGCCGATGGCGCACAACCGCTGGATGCCCTCGATCGAGACCGACGGCACCGACAGCCTTGACGAAGTGGTGACGATGGCAAGCTACGACGTCGACTTCGGCCGCTGCTTCAAGGGCGATTTCGACCTGTCGCTGTTCGATTCCCCGGTGGAGGAACTGCTCGATATCGCCCCGCAGGAAAAGATCGCCGGGTACTGGCACGAAGTGGGCGTTTCGTGGAAGGCGGGAACCACGCTGCGCCGGCGCAACCGCGTGTAATGCGCCGCGCCCGCCGCGCGGATTGAACCAGTAGACTTGTTCTTGCCCATGCGGGCTTGCGAAATCGGGCGGTGATCATGCCGTACCTCCCGACCTCCGGTCACGCCGGCATGTCGTCGATATAAATGCCGGCGGTGGGGAGCGCTCACCGCCGAATCGACGCCATGGATCGAAGCGCGCATGCAGGCGACGCTCACCGGCACGGCACCTTCAGAACCAACTCCGAGCACCGCATAGCGGTCATGGCGATCGTATCCGTACCCCCGCTCGTGCGGGCGTCGACGGCTTGCGCCATCACGTCTGTTCGGGCGGTCAATGCTCGCAACGCGTTGAGGCGCTTGCCCCGTCGATTCGGTGCCGCGTTCCGGCCTCGTGCCGCGGCACTTGACAGTCATGCTGAAAACAGAATAGTTCTATGTTCAGAACTAATAATTCCAACGACTGGGGAGAGTGATAATGACGCTTGGATCAGGCGAGCGCCGTCTGCGGGCAGCCTTGTGCGCCGGATGCGCACTGGCGCTGGCGATACCGGCTGGAGCGATGGCGCAGGCCACGCCTCAGAACACCGACACAGCCACAGACGAAGCACCGGACGCCGCCGCCATCGTGGTGACCGCGTCGCGCGCAGCACCCAACGGCGCGGATGCCCCCACGCCGACGACGGTGCTGGGTGCCGGCGCGATCGATGCGCGCCAAGTGTCCAACGTGGCCGCCCTGCTCAACGAGCAGCCGGCCTTCCGCGCCACGACCAGCCCGAGCGCCAACGCCATCCGCACCCAGACCCCGGGCGCGTCGACGGCGGATCTGCGTGGCCTTGGCGCCGCGCGCACGCTCGTCCTCGTCAACGGTGCGCGCGTGCCCCCTCTCGCCCCGGCCAGCAACGGCACGGGCACCACGCCGAGCGCGCCGGACCTCAACACCATCCCCACGCTCATGGTCGAACGCGTCGAAGTCGTGACCGGCGGCGCATCGGCGCAGTGGGGATCGGACGCCGTGGCCGGTGTCGTCAACATCATCCTCAAGAACCGCTTCAAGGGTCTGGAACTGCGCGGCCAGGCCGGCGTGAGCACGTATGGCGATGCCGGCAATTATCGCCTGGCCGCACTGGGCGGTGTCGAATTCGGCGAGGGCGGCCACATCGTCGCTGGTGTCGACTATGTGAAAAACAACGAGGTGGGCGACATCTATTCGCGGCCGTGGGGCGCCAACGAATATGGCCGTGTCGCCAACGCGGCCTTCGCCACCAACGGCCAGCCGGCCAACATCATCGCCAGCAACGTTCACGCGGGCTCCTCGCCCGGCGGGCTGATCACCGGCCCGGCGGGCTTCGCGCTGCGCAACTACGAGTTCACCTCGGCCACCACGGTTGCGCCTTTCGATGGCGGCGGCATCCGCAATGCCTCGCTGCAGGTCGGTGGACAGGGCAAGTCGCTGGCGCAGGGCGTTTCGCTGGCGCCGAGCGTCGAGCGCTTCAATCCCTATCTGCACGCCGAATACGAGTTCAGCGACGCGCTCACCGTCATGGCGGAGGCATCCTACTCGCAGACCACCGCCCATCTCACGGCGCTGCCACCGCGCGATTCGTCCGTCACCATTCTGGCCAGCAATCCCTTCATCCCGGACGTCGTGCGCACGGCGATGGGCGCGTTGCCCAGCTTCACCATTTCGCGCCTCGATTACGATATCGGCCTGTTCAAGGTGAACGTCACCAACAAGACGCCGCGTCTGATGGCCGGCGCCTCGGGCAAGCTGGGCGGCGGGTGGTCGTGGGATGCGCATGTTACCTGGGCGCAGAATGACTACAGGCAGACCGTTCCCAACAACCGCAACCTGACCAAGTTCCGTTTCGCCACCGATGCCGTTCGTTCGGGCAACGATATCGTGTGTCGCGCCACGGTTCCCGGTCCATCCTTCAACGCCGCCGCTGCTGGCTGCGTACCGATCAACCTTTTCGGCAACGGGACGCCGTCGGCCGCAGCGATCAACTACATTCTGGATACCTCGGTCGCGACCGCCAAGTATGAGCAGGTGACGGCAGCGGCGAACCTGCGCGGTTCGCCCTTCTCGACGTGGGCTGGCCCTGTCTCGATCGCGCTCGGCGCCGAATATCGCCGCGAGAAGGAAGTCGTCGGTGCCGATGCCGTGGCCGCCGCCGGTCTCTATGAAACGTCGAACGCCGCGCCTTACAGCGGCCGCTTCAACGTCAAGGAAGGTTATGTGGAGGCGCTCGTCCCGCTCGCCCGCGATCTGCCGGGCCTGCGCTCGCTCGATCTCAACGGCGCCGTGCGCGTGGCCGGCTACAGCACCGCCGGCACGCAGACGACGTGGAAGGGCGGGGCGGTCTGGGAGCCGTTCGACGGCCTGCGCCTGCGCGGCACCCGTTCGCGCGACATCCGGGCGCCCGCCATCTTCGAAACCTCTTCGGCCGGCGCGGTCACCAACCTGTCCGCCACGGTGAACGGGGTAACCGCCGCACTCATCCCGCAGAACGCCACGATCGGCAATGCGGCGCTCCGACCGGAAAAGGCGGACACGCTAACGATCGGCGCCGTCATCAATCCCCGCTTCGCGCCGCGCTTCACGCTGTCGGTCGACTATTACAACATCAACCTGAAGGACGCGGTCACCACCGTTTCCGGCACGGTGGCGGGCAATCTCTGCTCGGCGGGGCAGACCTATTTCTGCTCGCTCTTCACGTTCGCGGGCACCACGCCGACGGCCTACAACGCCCGCTATCTGAACGCCGCCTCGCTGCGCACGAATGGCCTCGACATCGCCGGCAACTACCGCCTGCCGCTCGATACGATCCATGACGGGTGGAAGGGATCGCTGACACTGAGCTTCAGCGGAACCTACGTGTTCCACTACTACAGCAACCTCGGCAACGGATCGGCGACGATCGACTATGTCCGGGACAACAGCCCGGCCGGTTTGCCGCGCTTCCGCTCCAACACGTCTCTTACCTATCAGCGCGGCGGCTTCTCGCTGACCGGGCAGGTCACCACCATCTCGGCGGGCAACATCGACAATACGGCAAACCTGAATGCCGCCACCTCGATCAACACCAACCGCGTGCCCGCCTATCAATACCTGAACCTGCAGATCAGCCAGGAGGTCGGGGAAAGGTTCCGCCTGTTCGCGGGTGTGAACAACGTCTTCAACACCGCCCCGCCGGCGCTGCCTTCGACGACTGTCTTCACGCTGACGAACGGGATCTACTATGACACGATCGGTCGGGCTTTCACGCTGGGCGCCAATGTCCGCTTCTGATCCGCTGGCGGTCGGCCGCCGTTCCGTCCTTGCCGGCGCGGCGCTGGCGATCCCGGCGGCGTCGCTGGCGGCAGCATCGGCTCCGCCTCCGGCGCCCGCCACCACCCGGGCGCCAAGGCAGCGGCCCGCGCCGAGCGTCGCCGATGGCGGCCTCAGCGGCCTCATCGCCAACCACGTCGCCACCGCCACGTTCGCGCAGTTGGACGCGGGCGCGTTGGAGCGCGCCAAGCTTCGCCTGCTCGACGTGATCGGCTGCACCATCGGTGGCGTGCGCGGCGAAGGGCAGGCGGCCGTGTCGGGGATGCTCGCCAGCGCCAGCGGCGGCGAGGCGAGCGTCTTCGGCACCGGCCGCAAGGCTTCGGTGGCGGACGCGGCGATGGCCAATGCCATGCTCGCCCGCGCCTTCGACTTCGAGGTGATGACGGTGAAGGTGCGCGACGTGATCTCGCCTTCGCACAACGCCCCGACCTCGGTGATGACGGCGCTGGCGCTGGCCGAAGCCGCGCATTCTGACGGGCGCAAGTTCATCACCACGATGGCGATCGGGGATGATTTCTCGGCCCGTTCGATCGCGGCGTCGGGGCTCGATTTCAACGATGGCTGGGATGGCGTGCCGCTGCATGTCACCATGGCTGCCGCCGCGATCGCGGCCAATGCGCGCGGGCTTTCGCCGGAAAAGACTCGGCAGGCGCTGGGCATTGCCGCGGATCAGATCGGCGGAACGGTCCAGAACGTCTGGGACGGTGCCAACAGCTGGAAGATCCTCCAGGGCACGGCTGCCCGGAACGGCATCGTCGCCGCGCATTTCGCCGAGATAGGCTGGAGCGGCATGACCGACCCGTTGCTGTCCCCGTGCGGCTTCTACGCCCAGTTCACCGCGGGCTGCGCGCGGCCCGATCTGCTGACCGGCGGATTGGGGCAGGAATGGAATGGCGAGATCTATTTCAAGCCCTGGCCATCCTGCGCGGCCAACCATCCGGCGATCGAAAGCGCGCTCACCCTGCGCGCGCGCGAAAAACTCGATCCCCAGGCGATCGACTCCGTCACGATCCAGGTCGAGCCGCGCATCCTGGGCCTGTTCATCGCCAAGCCGCTGCTGCCGGGGCCGTCGCTGCATTCGCAGGCCAATTTCAACCTGCGTTTCGCCTGCTCCGTCGCGCTGCTGCGCGGCGATCTGCGGCAGGAAGACTATGCACCTTCCGCCATCGCCGATCCGGCACTGACCAGCCTGATCGAGCGCACGACGCTCGCCGCGTTGCCGGCCGGTGAGAAGGGAATCGTCCTGACCGTGCGCCGCCGCGATGGCAAGGTGTTGACGGAAACGCTTCGCGGGCGTCCGCGCCACTATGCGGGCAGCACGGCACAGGAAGTCGAAGCCAAGTTCCATCAACAGGTCGCCTTCGTCGGCAACGTGCCGGAATCCGTCGCCAACGAGCTGCGGCAGCGGATCGGCGCGATCGAGAAGGAAACCGACATGACGTCCTTCGCGGCGCTGCTCGCCAACGCCACGCGGTTCCCTGCCTGAACCGCCATCCCGACAACGCTTTTGAACCTCGCCCACACGTCTACCGGATCAGAGAGTCCCTTTCTCCATGTCACAAACATCAGACTTTTTTGCGCCGCAGTCGTTCGAGGCGGAGGTTCCCGATTGCCAGATAGAAGGGACCATCCCTGACGGGCTGAACGGCGCCTTCATTCGCGTAGGCGGCGATGGCGCCTATCCCCTGCTCCACAAGGACGATACGCCGTTCAACACGGACGGCTACGTCAGCCGGTTCCGGTTCCGCAACGGCAAGGTCGATTACAAGGGGCGGTGGATCAGGACCGAGCGCTACCTGAACAACCAGGCGGCGGGACGGCAGCTCTATGGCTACTACCGCAATCCCTTCGACACCGACCCCTCGGTCAGCCATGTCGACGAGCCCTGGCGCAACACCGTTGCCAACACCAGCCCGGAAGTCCACGCTGGCAGGCTGTTCGCGCTGAAGGAGGACGCGCCGCCGACCGAGATCGACCCGGTCACGCTCGACACCAAGGGCTTTCACGATTTTGGCGGCGAATACCGCAGCCAGACCTTCACCGCGCACCCGAAGATCGATCCGGTCACGGGCGAGATGGTGACGTTCGGCTACGAGGCCACCGGTCTCGCGACCAATGACGTGTTTCTCTACACGATCGCCCGCGATGGCACGGTAACCCGCGAAACGCGGCTCAAAATGCCCTATGTCAGCATGATCCATGACTTTGCGATCACCGAACGGCACGTAATCTTCCCGGTGTTCGGCTATGTCACCGACATGGAGCGGCTGAAGGCAGGCAAGGTGCACTGGCATTGGGATGGGACGAAGCCCACCTGGTACGGGATCATGCCGCGCGATGGCGAGGCCGGCGATCTGCGCTGGTTCCAAGGCCCGACGCGCGCCGTCATCCACACGTTCAATGCCTGGGCCGACGGCGACAAGGTGATCCTCGACGCGCCGATGTTCGAGGACAACCCCTTCCCCTTCTTCCCCTTCGCGGACGGTTCCCAATGGGATCCGGTCAAGAGCCGTGCGCTGATCCGCCGGCTGACCTTCGATCTCGGTTCGAAGGATGATCGCGTACAAGAGGACGTGCTGTTCCCCGACCTGCCCGTGATCGATCTGGGCCGGGTCGACGAACGGTTCATGGGGCGCGAGACGCGCTATGCCTACACCTCGTTCAACGACGCGACCAAGCCGCTCGACCGCGACCGGATCGGCACCGGCGCGCGCCGAGTGACGAACAGCTATGGCGTGTTCGACATGAGAGACCGCACCATGCGCTCGTTCTTCGCCGGCCCCACCCACGCCTTGCAGGAAGTGACGTTCGTGCCCCGCCATAAAGGCGCCGAGGAGGGCGATGGCTGGCTGATCGGAACGGCCAGCAACTATGCCGAGATGCGCACCGAACTGGTGGTGGCGGATGCCCTTCATCCCGAGGACGGCGCCGTCGGCAGGGTGATCCTGCCGTTCCGTTCCAACGTGCAGGTCCATGGCCGCTGGTACAGCGACGAGCAGCTCCATGTCTGGTGAGCCCGCCCGGCCATCCGCCCCCGACGGCTCCGGCGCTGGCAGCGACTGGACGCCAATGTCCGTCTACACGCTCGCCGTCGTCACCGTGATCTATGCGCTGAGCTTCCTCGATCGCAGCATCCTCAGCATCGTTCTGCCGCTGATCAAGAAGGAGCTGCACATCTCCGACACGATGCTGGGCCTGATCACCGGCTTTGCATTCGTGCTGCTCTATTCCGGCCTCGGCGTGCCCATCGCGCGCTTCGCCGATCGCGGCAACCGGCGGAACATCCTCGCGCTCGGCTGCGCGGCCTGGAGCCTGATGACGGTGCTGACCGGCGCCGTGGCCAATGTCGTGCAACTGGCGCTGACCCGCTTCCTGATGGGCGCGGCGGAAGCGGCCGGGATTGCGCCGACCACGGCCCTGCTGTCGGACCGCTTCGGCCCGAAGGGGCGGCCGCTGGCCTTGTCGATCATGACCTCCGGCTCCGGCCTCGCCGCGCTGCTCATGCTGCCCGCCGCCGGCTTCATCGCCCAGCATTACGGATGGCGCTCCGCCTATTTCGTGGCCGGCGCGTTCGGCATGGGCATGGCCACGCTGCTTTTCCTGACCGTTCCCGAGCCGGTGCGGCAGGACAAGGCCGGCAAGGCGGAAGCGCCTTCGTTCGCGACGGTGTGGACATGGCTGCGCACGCGCCGCAGCTTCGGCCTGATGTGCGCCGCCGGGGCCTTCCTTGCCGTCACCACCTATGCGACCATCACCTGGACGCCGACGTTCCTGATGAGGGTCCACGGCCTAACGCCGGGCGAGGCGGCGACCGCCTACGGCCCCATTCGCGGGCTTTCGAGCATCATCGGCGTGATCGGCGGGGGCGCGCTCGCGGGTTGGGCGGCACGGCGCGATCCGCGCTGGCTGCTGCTGCTGCCGGCGATCGGCGCGGCGATCTCGGTGCCGGCCGAACTGCTGTTCCTGCTCTCCGACAATCTGCCGCTCGCGCTTTCCGGCCTCGCCTTGGCGTCGCTTGCCGGGGCCATGCATTTCGGCCCCAGCTATGCCGCGATGGCCGCGATCGTGCCGCCCTCCATGCGCGCGACCACCGCGGCGATTTTCCTGTTCTGCGTCAACATGGTCGGCCAGATCGTGGGGCCGCTGGCGATCGGCTGGCTGAACGATCGCTGGGCCGGCCTCTATGGCGACGAAGCGGTGCGCTATTCCATGATTCTCGCCACCTTCTGCGTCGCGATCGCCGCCGTCCTGATGGTCCTGGCGTCGCTCCGCCTGCGCGAGGATCTCGACGCTGCGAAAACGTTTGCTCCCCAGGAAGGACCCACGCCATGACCGATACCGTCGAAGCGGGTCTGCGCCGCATTGCCGACCAGTATCGCGCGGCCTACGCCGCCCGCAATCCGTCGCTGGCGCCGATCTCCACGCGCGTGCGCTTCAGCGAGAACAGCGTTGCCCTGCCGTTTCCGGACGGCACATGGGACAGCATCGCCGAGGAACTTGGCCCGGCGTTGACGCTGGTGGATACGGTGCAGAACAGCATCGGCATCTCCACCGCGATCCGCACGCTCGACGTGACCGGCTTCCTCGCCATCCGCCTGCGCGTGGAGGCGGGCGAGATCGTTGAGGCGGAGCATGTCTTTTCGACCCCGCGCAACCTCTCCGGCCCGCCCACGCCGATCGGCCCGGTCGAGGAGTTCGATCACGATCCTGACCTGACCGCCCTGGTCACGCCGGACGAGCGCATGGACCGGGCCACGCTGATTTCCATCGCGAACGGCTATTTCGAGACGCTGGAGAACAATACCGGCGAAATCCGCAACACCGCCTTCACCGAGGATTGCGTCCGCTACGAAAACGGCAAGGCCTATGCCGATGTCGAGAAGCTGTTCCGCCTGGGCCGCTACCGGTTCAACGAGCGGGTACGGGATCGCGATTACGTGGTGGTCGACGAAGCCAGGGGCCTCGTGATGGCGCGCGGCTTTATCGACCACAAGGGCGTGCTGGACACCTATGAACTGACCGACGGCACGGAGATGAAGGCGATCTTCCGCGAACCGCACAGCTGGCACCTGCTGGAGCTGTTCAAGATCAAGGCCGGCAGAATCACCGGGGTCGAAGCCACCTTCATCGCCGTGCCCTATTACATGGAAACCCCGTGGGCGCCCGCCGCGCGCTGGGGCCACTGACTCTCACCGGACCAGGAGCTGCTTCCCATGCCCTTCATCGCCAGCGGCGATTGCCGCCTCAACGTGCTTGTCGAAGGCCCCGAGGATGGCCTGCCGGTCATCCTCTCCCATCACCTTGGCGGCAACATCGCCTGTTTCGACGCGCAGATGCCGGCGCTGGCCCATCGCCGCGTGGTACGGTTCGATACGCGCGGACACGGGGCTAGCGATGCGCCGGAAGGCAGCTATTCCGTCGAAACGCTGGGTCAGGATGTCCTCGCGATTCTGGATGCGCTGGGCATGGAGCGCGCCGATTACGTCGGCGTCTCGCAAGGGGGAATGACCGGTATGTGGCTGGCCGCGAACCATCCCGGCCGCATCCGCCGCCTCGTGCTCGCCAATTCGACGCCGTTCATCCCGAACAAGCCTGTGTGGGACGAACTGGCCGCAAAGGCACGGGCCGAAGGCATGGCCGGAATAGCACGCAGCACCATCGAGAGCTGGCTGAGCGATGGCTTCCGCGCCGGGCACAAGGATGCGGTCGAACGGCTGGTCGCGGCGATGGCGGGCATGGCGCCGGTCGGCTATGCCGGCAATACCAGCGTGCTGCGCGACGTCGATCTGCGCGCGGCGCTGGCTTCCATTTCGGCGCCGACGCTCGTGATCGGCGGTGCCGAGGACGGCCCGCGTGGCGCCTCGGTGCCGGTGATGACGCAGGGCGTCCAGAACGGCCGCAGCGTGATCCTGCCGAATGCGGCCCATCTCGGCTACGTGGAGAATCCGGCGGCCTTCAACGATGCGCTGCTTGCGCATCTGGACGCCCCCGCGTCCGCTGCCGATCAGCCGCCGCAGTAAAGCGTCAGCAAACGGAGAAATTCCGCGACTTGCCCATGCCCCATGCGTTCTTCCAACTTGGCCTGGATGGCTTCATGCCGTGCCACCAGCGCGGCGCAGAGTTCCTGTCCGCGCGGGGTGAGCCGCAGGTGCCGGACACGCCGGTCGGTGGTGCTCAGCGTGCGGCGGATATAACCCCGCGCCGTGAGGCTATCGAGCAGGGGTACGAGATTGTTGGGCGTGATGCCGAGCAGGCTTCCCGCCGTCGACGTGCGACAACCCGGATTGTGACGCACCACCATCAGGATCGCATACTGGGCAGCGGTGATTTCCATCTCGCCGAACGTTTCGGAAAACAGCGCATCCGCCACGCCCGTGGCACGCCGGATCTGGAATCCCACCGCGCTGCCAAGCTCGGGCGGGAGACTGACGTCGCTACGCGGCGCCGCGGTCGACCGGTCGGCGCGCTCGGGCTGGCTGCTGTCGTCAATCGCACGAATGCTGGTCGGTCTCGCGTTGGCCATGGCCTGTGCATGGTCTGTTGATCGATGCATGTCGAGTGCCACTTTCGCAAAAAATGGCGGTCCGGCAACGGATAGATACAATCCCGATCCACTCTCAAGAGGATGTCATGCAATGACGGAACACCTTTCTTCACCGGCGGAGCCACCCGTCCAGACAATGGGCGGCATATCCTATCGCTGGGCCTTTTCGGTGAGCGTGTTCTTCCGCGAGCGCGTGATGATCGAAGCGCCCTATCGCCGCGCGTTCGTGCCCACGATCGGCGGAGATATCTGGGGCCCCCGCCTGCAAGGCACGGTCGTTCCTTATGGCGGAGCCGACTTCGGCGGCGGCGGCGGTCCGCTGGATGCGCATTACATGTTCGAAGCGAGCGACGGCCACCAGATCTACATCAACAACCGCGGCTATATGCGCCGGGTCGGCTGGGATCCCGCCGCGGCGCTGGACCGCCGCCTGCCGCCGCGCGCGCCCGGCGAGGCCATCAACCAGGACTTCGTCGCGCCGCCGGACAACGAAGTGCCGCTGCGCATGCGCACGTCGCCCTTCTTCGACGCGCCCCGGAACAGCCCGCACGACTGGCTGAACCACACGCTGATCATCGGTCATGGCCTGCGCCGGACCGATCCCGACCGTACCGTATTCACCTATTACGAGGTGCTGTGATGACCGAACTGTCCATTCCGCTTGATCGCGAACCTCGTTTCGTGGCCCCTATCGACTTCGAGCCCGCGTTCGAAGTCCGGCTGGATTTCGAGCCCGTGCGCAGCGAGCAGACGCCGCACGGGGAACGCCGGATGCGCAAGATCATCGGCGGCAGCATCACCGGAAAGATCGCGGGCAGCGTCTATCCCAACGGCGGCGGGGATTACTCGCTCGGCCGCAGCGATGGCGTAACCGACCTGCACACGCATATCGTCCTTCGGGATGACAAGGGCGAATGGCTCTACATCCGCAATATCGGCTATGCGCGGATGGACGGGTACCAGCGCGTGACGAGCTGGGTCGATGCCGATGTGCGCAGCGATCACAACTGGGTGCTGGGCCTGTTCTTCGTCGGCGTGATCGAACCGCTGGGCGAGGACTCCGTTCTTATCCGCTATGCCGAAGTTCTCTAAACCGGGAACGCCGCGACCAGACCGCCTGGGCCTCAGACGCTGCCCTCCAGGATCTGCAGCGTCTTGAGGTCGGAGTGGAAATCGAGCGCGTAGTCGCCGCCTTCGCGTCCCAGGCCCGATATGCCGATGCCGCCGAACGGCGCGGTCAGATCGCGCACCAGGAAGGTGTTGACCCAGACCGTGCCGCCGCGCACCGCGCGGCCGACGCGTTCGGCGCGGGCAGCATCGCCGGTATAGACGATGCCGGACAGGCCATAGGCGGTGGAATTGGCCAGCGCGACGCCTTCCTCCTCGGTCTTGAAGGTCTGGAATGTCAGCACCGGGCCGAACACTTCGTTCTGCACCACTTCGCTATCGTTGGAACGCGGCACGATCAGCGTCGGTTCGATGAAGTTCGCGCCTTCGCGCCACAGCTTGCCGCCGCGCACGATTGTATCGCCGGCCGCGCGCGCACGGTCGATAAAGCCCATCACCCGCGCGACATGATCGGGGTGGATCAGCGCCGACATCGTCGTCGTCGGATCGCGGCTGTCGCCGAGGACATGAGCGTCGGCATAGGCGTGGAAGCGTTCTAGGAACTCCTCGCGCACGCTCTCCTCCACGATGATGCGTGTGCCGGCCATGCAGACTTGGCCGCTGTCATCGTATTGTCCCGCCGCCTTCTTCGCCGCCGCGTCAATGTCGGCGTCGGCGAACACCAGCAGCGGCGACTTGCCGCCAAGCTCGGCGGTGAACGGCACGATGTTGTCCGCCGCCGCGCGGCCGATCACCCGCGCGGTGGGAACCGAGCCGGTAAAGCTGATGCGCTTGACGCGCGGATCGCTGACCAGCGCCATGCCCAGATCGCGGCCGAAGCCCTGCACGATGTTGAACACGCCCGGCGGAAAGCCCGCCTGCTCGATCAGGTCCGCAAGTACCGATGCCGAAAGCGGCGACCATTCGGCGGGTTTCAGGATCACCGTGTTGCCCGCCGCCAGCGCCGGCGCGCACTTCCACGTGGACAGCATGAACGGCGCGTTCCACGGCGTGATGATCACCGAAGGGCCGGACGGCATCCGGATCACCCGGTTGGCCGTGCCGCGCGAGGACCACACGCGCTCGCGATAATCGCTGGCGAGATCGGCGTAGTTGCGGAAATTGAGCGCGCCGCGCGCGATCACGCGCAGGCGCAGACTTTCGTGGAGCATGGCCATGTCCATGCATTCCACGATCGCCAGCCGTTCGATGTTGGCGTCGATCAGATCGGCCAGGCGATGCAGGATCGCCCCGCGCTCCGCCGCCGCCATCGCTGACCAGACCGGAAAGGCGCGCGTCGCGGCCTCGACCGCCAAGGCGGCGGTTCCGGCATCGCCGCGCGATACGTCCGCCAGCTTGCGGTCCCAGTCGAACGGGCAGCGCGTTTCGAAGGTTTCGGCCGACGCAACCCGGCGGCCATCGATAAAGTGATCGGGCGAGACATCCACGCCCTCGATCGAAACGCGCTCACGCATGGTCGGCAGGACCCTCAGATGAAGTGCAGGTAGTAGGCGATCTGTTCGGCTTCGGACTTGCCTTCGAGTTCGAGCACTTCCTGCCGCTTGATCGCGATGAAATTGGCTACGAGTTCGGTCCCGAGCGTTTCGGTCAGAACCGTATCGGCTTCCAGCGCATCGAGCGCTTCGGGCAGCGAATGCGGCGTGTGCCGGTCGGTGACCGTGGTTTCCAGCCCGTCGTTGGTCTCGCGCGCCGGCAGTTCATAGCCCTTCTCGTAGCCCAGCAACGCCGCCTGGAGGGCCGCTGCCAGCGCGAAATAGGGACTGGCCGCGCAATCGGCCAGGCGATGCTCGATCCGCGCCGCCGCGCCGGTTTCCGCCGAAACGCGCACGGTGACCGAGCGGTGATCAATGCCCCAGTTCGCCCAGTAGCCCGAAAGGCTGGCCGGTTGCAGCCGCGCATAGCTGTTGGTGAGCGGCGCCATGATCGCCGCCAGCGCCTCGTGGTGCTGCAACATGCCCGCGATGCAGCCGGCCATCAGCTTCGAAGGCGCCCCGTTGGCGACATCGTCGGCAAAGGCGTTGCGGCCCGAATGCTCGGTGAAGCTGATGTTGAAGTGCAGTCCGCTGCCGCTCTTTTCGGCGAAGGGCTTGGGCAGGAACGACAACAGGTAGCCGCGCCGGATCAGCAGTTCGCGCGCCATCTGGCGGAACAGGAACACGTCATCCGCGGCGCGCAGCGCGTCGGCATAGCGCAGCGTCAGTTCGAACTGCGGCGCATCGAATTCGGCGTTGATCGATTCGATCGGCAACCCGCAGCGCGCGGCCATGGCCCAGATATCGTCGATCAGCCCGGCGGGATCGGTGAACGGGCCGGTGCCATAGACGAAGGCGCCCGGCGTTTCATAGGGCACCCATTCGCCGTTCGGGCCGCGCTGGAAGATATAGGCTTCCAGTTCCATGCCGACCATCGGCTCCAGCCCGTGCTGACGCCAGCCGTCGATCGCGCGCTTGAGCGCGCTGCGCCCGCACAGCGGGAACGGTTCCCCCTGGAAATGGAGGTCGGCCAGCGCGATCTGCGTGCCGGCTTCCCAGCCCGGGCGCAGATCGTTGGCATCGAACCGCGCTTCCATGTCGGGCAGCCCATCGAGCAGGCCGCCGCCGGGCGCTGGTACAAGAGCCTTACTATATGTAACCGCATAGGTTCCAACACACAGGCGCGCGTGGCCCTTGCGCGCCTCGCTGGAAGGAACGTACTTGCCGCGCGCCAGGTTGAGCTGGTCGGCGAACAGGATTCTTACGCGATCGCCGGCGGCGAGTTCGGTCATGGCTGCAATCTCCCCAGGCACTATTCTGTTCACGCAGGTGCCCTCATTTTCTTTCGACCCTGACCGGCAGGTATTTGATTCCGTGAATGAAGTTGGACCGCAGATAGCGGTGATCGGCGGTCTGCCCGATCACCTTCACCCGCCGCGCCAGTTCCTGCAGCACGATCTTCACTTCCAGCTTGGCCAGCCACATGCCGAGGCAGATGTGCGGCCCGCCCTGCCCGAACGAAAGGAACGGGTTACGCGGCCGGGTCAGATCGAGCCGGTAGGGATCGGGGATCGCGGTCTCGTCGCGGTTGCCCGAAAGGAACCACATAATCACCTTGTCCCCGGCTTTCACCGGCTTGCCGTGGAAATCGAAATCACGCGTGGCGGTGCGGCGGAAGTGCGAGGTGGGCGAGGCCCAGCGGATCATCTCGTCGGTCGCTTCGTCCCACAGCGCGAAATCGGGCTGCTGGATCTGCGCCAGCAAGACCGGATTGTTCGCCAGCGCATGCAGCGTCGCCGCGATCGAATAGCGGGTGGTGTCGTTCCCCGCCGCGACCAGCAGGCAGAAGAAGTTGCGGAACTCGTCGCGCGGCATCCGCGTGCCGTGGCTGGTTTCCTCGCGCACCAGGTTCAGCACACCGATCTGTTCGCCCGCGTCCATCCGGTCGAGCAGATCGTTGGCGTAGTCGAACAGTTCCACCGCCGCCGGCGAACGGAACGGCAGCAGCCGGTATTCGTCGGTATCGACCTTGTCGATCACGAAGTCGGTATAGTCGGGGTCCGAATTGGAAATGAGCGCATCGCCCTTTTCCACCAGCCAGGCGGCATCGTCGGCGGGTACGCCCATGATCTGCGCCAGCATCTGCATCGGCAGTCGCCGGGCGATGGAATCGACCGCGTCGAATTCGCCGGCTTCCAGCGCCTCGTCGAGCAGTTCGGTCACGATGCGGCGGATCGCTTCCTCGTACCCTGCCACGGTCGAGCGCGAAAAGGCCTTGGAAACCAGCGCGCGGAAAGCGCGATGCTGCGGCGGATCGGTTTCCTGGAAGGTCTTGCGCGCTTCGTATTCCTCGGGCGACTGATCCTCCATGCGGATGCCGCTGGCCGACGAAAGGAGATCGGGCTGCCGGTTCAGTTCCAGCAGATCGGCGTGGCGCACCACGTTCCAGAAGCCCTTCCCGCCATCGGACATGTCCGTCCACGCGAACGGGTCTTCCCGGCGCAGCCGGTCGAAGGTGGCGAAAGGCGCGCCTTCGTTGAAGGCATCCTGCGATGACAGGTCGACGAAGGCATCTTGCGAGCGGGAGAACGGATAAGTTTCCATGCTCCTGACGATAGGAACGGTCCCCCGCCCCGACTTGGCCAAAACGGCCAAGCTGCGCGGGCCTGATTGCCGGAAAGAAGCATGGTGATTTGACGCGCGGAACGGCGCGTTCATACGGAAAGGATTGCCCCATGGGAGAAATCGTCGGTGCCGCGCTGCTGGCCCACGCCCCCACCATCATGTTGTCGCAGGAAGACCGCTACGAACTGAACGAGGGCAAGGAGATCAGCCTCGTTCCCGGCCTGCACCGCTTCCGCAGCGAAGTGATGGACGCGATCCGGCCGGACACGGTGATCGTGCTCGATTCCCACTGGTTCACCACCGTGGAATTCTGCGTCAGCGGGCAGGAGCACCGCACCGGCCTGTTTACCTCGGACGAACTGCCGCGCGGGATGAGCCAGGTGCCCTATGACCTGAAAGGCAATCCCGCTCTCGCCGGTGCCATCGCGGAACGCGCCACCGCCTGCGGCGTGCGCACCAACGCGATCGCCGATCCCTGCCTGCCGATCCATTATCCCACGGTGAACCTCGCCCACTATCTGCACGCGGGCGAGGAATGGCTTTCGGTAAGCTGCGCGCAGACCGGCGAAACGCCCGATTTCCTTGCCGTCGGCCAGGGCATCGGCCAGGCCATCGCCGCGTCGGACCGCCGCGTGCTGCTGCTGGCCAGCGGATCGATGAGCCACCGCTTCTGGCCGCTGTCCGTACTCCATCTCCACGAGGCCTCCGACCCGATCCACATCAGCCGCCCGGAAGCGCGCGAGGCCGATCTCGAACGGCTGGAATGGTTCTACAGGGGCGATCACGCCTCGGTCATCGACACCATGCCCGAATTCCTCAAGCACGTGCCCGAAGCGCGCTTTGGCCATTACCTGATGATGGCGGGCGCCTGTGGCGGCCGCGAATGGACCTGGCCGGGCGTGCGTTATTCCGACTACGAGAACGCCACCGGCACCAGCCAGGTCCACGTGTGGTTCGCCCGACCGTGATGCGTGCGGTTCGAAAGAGACGGCATCAGGCGATCACGGATCAGCGCCAGGGCAGAATCGGGGGCCTCAGACGACCTGGATGCTGAAGGCGAACCACGCGCCTGCCGAATGGTCGTACAGTTGCACCACCTGATCCGTGACCGTCAGCGAATAATGGCTGGATGACGCGCGATCAAAGCCACGCGCGTTCCGGCCGTCGATCTCCAGCGACACGAACGCGTTGTCGGCGGCATCATGGATTTCGGACCGCGTCCCGCCGAACGTCGACGATCGATCGCCATCCCTGCCCTGAATTCTATCGCCCCGCACTTCCGCAGCGATACGCAGATCCTGTCCGGATTCGTTGTCATGCACGCCTGCAACCTTGTGGCCGAACATGAAGGCGTGGGCCGTTGCGGCGACGATTGCTCGTGTGTGGGGAAGCATCCCGCCTTGTGCCACCGACGGCCGGAAAGCACCAGACCGTGGCGCCTTGTTCGCGTCAGAGAATATCCGGGTTGGCGAGAACGACCCGGCGCATGACCTTGCGCAGCTCGATATCGAGCTGTCGGCGCTCGTCGGCCGAAAGATCGCCAAGCCAGTCCTCGTACATGCCGCTGCGCTCCTCGCGCACGGAGGCGTAGATTCGCTTGCCTTCCTCGGTCAGCGAAATCAGGCTGCTCTTGCGGTTGCGCGGGTGGGGTTCGCGCTGGATCAGGCCCCGCCCTTCCAGCACGCCCACGGCCCGGCTGACCTCGGCCCGGTCGACGAAAGCGGCGTCAGCAATTTCGCTGGCGCTGCACTGGCCCATCAGTTCGACGTGCGAAATCACGCGCCATTCGGCCAGCGACATCGCCGCCCTTTCGCGCACGTGCTGCGAGGTGACCCGGTCGATCATCTTGGCCAGCAACAGGATGCGATAGGGAAGATGGCTTTGCCCGAACAGCTTCCATCGCCGTTCGGAAGCGCGAAGCGTCGGATCGTCATCCGGCGGAGTGGCCCTGTCCATGACACGACCAATACCCGACTGAAACCGTCTTGTCACGCGCAGGTTGTAGATATATCAACAACTGTCAGCGGTGATTAATCAATAACTTAATGTAGCCCGCAGGAGAGGACGAGCGTGACCGCCCCACACCAATGTGCGCCGCAGTGCGAATATGCCTTCACCATCTCGATTGAACTGGACCGGCTGCGCGGGATCGCACCTTCCGTGCCGGGCGACACCCGGGCGGTGATCTACGAGCAGAACCCCGTCTATCGCTGGGCCCGCAGCCAAGACATCGTGGCGCTGTGATCGTGACCGGCACCGGTTTCGCCCCGATCATGCGCCCCGGAGTCGATCCGCACACCGCGCCGAACAAGCCGCCGCTGCCGCCGATCGATTATGCGCTGCGCCACGAGGCGGGTCTGGTGATCGAGCGCAATGTCGCCATCCCGTTGCGCGATGGCGTGCGCATCTACGCCGATGTCTATCGGCCGGAAGGTCCGCGCGGCGAAGCCGACCTGCCGGTGCTGCTGTCATGGAGCCCCTATGGCAAGCACGCCCAGTCCAACCAGGTGTTCTGGCCGCGGTCGGGCGTCAATCCGGAATGGCTTTCGCCGCTGACGCCGTTCGAAGGCGCGGACCCGGTCAAATGGGGCGCGCTGGGCTATGCCGTGGTCGTGGTCGATCCGCGCGGGGCGTGGCTTTCGGAAGGCGACTTCCATCACAACGGCGCGGTCGAGGCTCAGGATTGCGCCGATACGATCAACTGGCTGGCAGACCAGCCCTGGTCGAACGGCAAGGTCGGCATGACCGGCGTTTCCTATCTGGCGGCGATCCAGTTCTGGGTCGCGGCGCTGAACCCGCCCGCGCTGGCGGCGATCAACCCGTGGGAAGGCTTCACCGACTGGTATCGCGAATTCGCCTATCACGGCGGCATTCTCGAAACCGGCTTTCTGCCGCGCGCGTCCGACAACATCCGCTTCTCGCTGAACCAGACCGAAGATACGTGGGAAAACGCGCAGGCCCATCCGCTGATGGATGCCTTCTGGCATTCGAAGGAGATCGACCTGGCCGCGATCCGCACGCCGGCGTGGGTTGTCGCCAGCTGGTCGGACCAGGGGCTGCACACGCGCGGCACGCTGGAAGCGTTCAAGGCGATGTCCAGTCCGCGAAAATGGCTCGACGTGCATGGTCAGAAGAAGTGGGCGCACTATTATCTGGCGCAGAGCCAGGCCCGGCGCGAAGCGTTCTTCGATCACTTCCTGAAGGACCGGCAGACCGCCTTGGCCGCGTGGCCGCCGGTCCGCATCGAAGTGCGCGAACGGCACGGCGAGGCGGTGGAGCGCGCCGAACGGGAATGGCCCCTCGCCCGAACGGTGCCCACGCCGCTGTGGCTGCATGCCGACGGCACACTGGACGCGGATCGCCCAGATAGTCCTGCCGCGATCGCTTATGATGCCACAGAAGGCGAAGCCGTGTTCGACCATCGTTTCGAACAGGACACGGAACTTACCGGCCACGCCAGCCTGCGCCTGTGGGTGGAGGCCGAAGGGTCCGACGACATGGACCTGTTCGTGGCGTTGCAGAAACTCGATCGCGATGGCCAGCCGCTTGGCCAGACCTTCTATGCGTTCTTCGAAGATGGACCGGTCGCGCTCGGCTGGCTTCGGGCCAGCCACCGCGAAACCGACCCGGTCCGAAGCACGCCGCTGCAACCGTTCCACACCCACGTTCGCGAACAGCGGCTGGCGCCGGGCGAAATCGTGCCGGTGGACATCGAAATCTGGCCATCCTCCACGCTTTTTCACGCAGGAGAAACTCTAAGGATCGTGATCAAGGGCGCGGATATCTACGCCGAAGGCGCGCCGTTCCTGCCGTTTGCGCGCCACGAGGCGACGCGCAACGCCGGTCGCCACATCATCCACATCGGGCCGGAGCACAACTCGCACCTGCTGCTGCCGGTAATCCCGAAGGCGGAGGGCTGACCGACAACCTGTCGGCAACCGCCAGCCAAAGGCCGCAGGGCCGAAAAGGCACTGGCATAGCGGGCATCCGGCCATCGCGGGACTACTGAAACCTGGCGATGGGGTACGTCTTGATTTTTTGCAGGGCGGTGCCTTTCCAGCACCGCCCTGTCCTGTTCAGAAATTGCGACGAACGCTGACTTTCCATTCGCGCGGCAGGGCCGGCTGCCCCACGACGATGCCAATCGGGTAACGGATCTTGTTCAGGTAATAGAACTTGTTGAACATGTTGGTGACCGAAACCGAAAACTGCCAGTCGCGCGATGCGTCCTCGAAGGTCAAACGGCCGTTGGCGACCGCATAGCCATCGACCTTGGCCAGCGGATTGTTGTCGATATTGGAGAAGAACGAGGACTGGTAATTCACGTCCACGCGCGGAGTGATCGTCCCCGCATCTCCCACTGCGAAGGCGTACTGGACGCCGGCGCCGAATTTCCATTCCGGCGCATAGGGTGCCTTGTTGCCAAGCGTGATGCCGCGGATGGTTGCCCCGGTGGCGCCAATCCGGGTCAGCTGGAAGTCGAGCCAGCTGCCCGAAGCGTCGATGGTCAACCCTTCGACCGGGCGGGCGGTCACTTCGACCTCGACGCCCTTCATGTCCGCGTCACCCGCATTGACCGGCGTGGCGTTGGTCACGCTGTTGACCGTGGGGGAAACGTTGGTGAAAACGATGTCCTTGTATTTGTTGATGAACGCGGAAATGTTCACGCGGAGCGCGCGGTCGAAGAAATCGGTCTTGGCGCCGATTTCCCAGGCCGTGAGCGTTTCGGGATTGAACGAGACGGCCTGTTCCGGCGCGAACGGACGCGGATTGACGCCGCCACCCTTGTAGCCGGTGGAGAACTGCGCGTAGGTCATCACGTTATGCGACCAGCGGTAATCCACGTTGGCGCGGTAATCCCAGCGGGTCTTGGCAAACCGGCCGGTGACGCCATTGATCGCGCCAGCCACGGTATAGGCGGGCTGAGACACGTCGTAGGGATTGAGGCGGCCGTAGGTATAGGTCTTCTTGTCGTCGGTATAGCGGATGCCGCCCGTCACCGTCAGCGCGTCGGTCAGCTTGTACGAAGCATGCGCGAAGGCCGAAACGCTACGGGCGGGAATGCGGTCGCGCGTAACATAGAAGTTCTGGGTCGCCGTGCCGGGCGCGATGAACGTCACACCGCCAAATTTGCTCGTCGCCTTGTAGTAGAAGCCGCCAACGGTCCATTCCAGTTTGTCCTGGAAAGACGATCCGCTGAGGCGCAACTCCTGGGTGAACTGCTCGTGATCGTAGATGTAGTTGGCGGAATTGGTGGAGTATGGCGTGAGATCGAGGTCGGAACCATAGCTGCCCTTGTAGCGCTGGTAGGCCGAGATCGCCTTGAGCGCGAGACCATCGCCGAACTTGTAATCGATCGTGCCATAGACTTCGCGGCCGCTGACCTTGCTGACCGGCGGGATGTAGGTGGCGCCGTGGCTGCCGGTGGCATCGGTGAAGGGCAGATTCAGATAGGTGGCGTAGTTGGTATAGGAATTGGGGCCGGTGATGAACTGGGCGGGATTCGTGCCCGCAGGCATCGAGGCGGTGGTGGTCAGCGACAGCAGCTTGCTGGCACCGATTTCCGAATGGTCTTCGGTTACCATGCCCACCAGGTTCACCTCGAGCTTATCGGTGGCGAGCCAGCGCAGGGCGAGACGCCCCGCCTGCATGTTCTGGCCCCCTTCCTTGCCGAGCTTGCAATCCGCGCCGGTGGTCGCCGCCGGAACGCCGCTGGCCGGGTTGAGGCAGCCGTAGTCCAGACGGGTCAGATAGCCGTCCCGCGTCTTCGAAACGCCCGATACGCGGACGAACAGCTTGTCGGGCACCAGCGCGAAATCGGCGCTGCCCTTCAGTTCGATGCGGTTGAAGGCCCCGTATCCCGCCTCGACATAGCCGGTGCCGCTGCCGGTGGGCTTTGCCGAATAGAGTTTTACCGCGCCGCCGATCGAATTCTTGCCCGCCAGTGTACCCTGCGGGCCGCGCAGGATTTCCACACGGTCAAGGTCGAGCAGGTCGAAGATCGAACCCAGCAAGGTGCCGTGGAACACGTCATCGACGTACATGCCCACGCCCGGTTCGAACGCGAAGCTGCTGTCGTACTGGCCGATACCGCGAATATAGACTTGCGCGGCCGGGCCAAAGGCGGAGCCGCCGGGGCGGATGTTCACGTTGGGCGCTGCCGCTGCCACGTCCACGACGCTGCCAAGGTTACGGTTCTGGATCGAAGCGGCATCCACGGCCGTGATAGCCAGTGGAGTGTCCTGGAGATTCTGGGCGCGGAACTGCGCCGTCACCACGATTTCACCCGTCGTTTCGGGCGAGGTGGACGGATCGGCAGTGCCTTGTTGTTCGGCGGCTTCCTGGGCCGAAGCCGCTGGCGTCCAGCCGACAAGAGCGACCGCCGCGAGGCTGGCATTTGCCAAAACATGCGCGCGCCGCGCACGCGAGCTGAAATTGCGAAACATTGATGTTCTCCCTGGACTTGCGGAGCATGCGGCGTCGCCGTCGGACACGCCGATCCGCCGGCACCCGAGCGGCGCCGTTGTTTGAACCGGATCATGAGATGGATGGAGCGGAGGCGCCTGCCGGCGAGCTCCGGAATGTGGTCAGTCTATCGATCACGCATACATGCAATTCCCCTCCACATCGCTCTCATGGCGAATTGTCGGGAGTGCTATTGGTTTATATAGCAACCTATGTCAAGGCGATTGTCATGCTGTCGGGCGGATCTCTCGCTCGACTTCCAGGGGGTCGATGGCGTTGGCCAGCTCCATGTTGTTGAACATGCGCGCGAGATAGCCCAGCACGATGGTTTTCTCGTTCGGAGAGAAGCCGTCGAGCATCAGTTTCTCACGAGCCAGCGAAACCGCGACAATCCGGTCGTGAAGGGCATAGCCCTCGTCCGTCAGCTGGATCGGCCGCGATCGCTTCGAATCGCCGATGCTAACCAGTCCCTTGCCTTCGAGAACTTGCATGGATCGGCTCGTAATAGACTTGTTCATCACGAGAATTTCAGAAATCTCCGCAGCGGTGAGCGGGCCGCTGTGCGCGATGACGGTGATGATTCGCGCTTCGTTGATGCCGATTCCGAAATGCTTCAGATAGATGCGCGACTGTCCGCGTTCCATGCCGTTGGCCAGAACAACGAGGTAGTGCGGAACATAAAGATGACGGTCGATTACCTTGCGCGAGGAAGGTTTGGAGGACTGGTTCATGCCATCTCTTTTGGGGGCTTCCGCCGCTGAGCACAAGCCGGTCCGCATCCGACGCGATTGACAATCATAAGTTGCTATGTAAACTAAATGGGAAGAGGATGTCGTGTCGGAGCCGTTTGCGCACTGTGCTCGCAGGCCATCGGCATGGCATCCGGCCACGAAACTCTCGACAGGATGTCCATGACCGACGCCTCCAGCGCGCCGACGCTCGATTTCGACTTGTTCTCCGCCGACGCGATGGCGGCGCCCGATCAATACGACGATCTGGTTCGGGAAACGGCGCCCGCCGTCTATCTTGCGCGGCACGGCGTGTGGGCCGTGGGCCGACACGCCGATGTTCACGCGGTGTTTTCGGATTGGGAGACGTTCTCCTCGGCTTCGGGCACCGGTTTCACCAACATCCGGAAACAGGGCAACTGGAGGCAACCGAGCCTCATTCTCGAGAACGATCCGCCGGAGCACGGCAAATATCGCCGGTTGCTGAGCCGTATTCTGTCCCCCGCCGTACTCCGCAAACTCAAGGCGGACTTCGTGGCGACGGCCGAAAGCATTGTGGATGCGGCGCTCGATCGCGGCGAGGTCGACCTCGTCGCCGATCTGGCGGAAGCCTTCCCATTCGCGGCGCTGCCCGACGCGGTGGGCTTCCGCAAGGAAAACCGCCGCAATCTGCTCATCTATTCCGAGCTCAACTTCAATGCGATGGGTGAGAAGAACGACCTGTATCGCGCCGCGCTGGAGCGGGCGACACCGATCCTCGATTGGGTTGTCGAGAATTGCCGGCGCGATGCCGTCGCCCCGGATACGCTGGGATCCGCGATCTTCGATGCGGTCGATACGGGCGAAATCACCGAGGAAGAAGCCGGCCTGCTCGTCCGCATTTTCATCTCGGCCGGCATGGACACCACGATCAACGGGATCGGCTTTACGCTGGAGGCGCTCGCCCGCCACCCCGAGGCGTGGGCGCAATTGCGCGCCGACCCGACCCGCGCGCGCGCGGCATTCGACGAGGGCCTGCGCTACCGGGCACCCAGCCCCTATATCGGCCGCACGACCACGCGAGAGGTGGATATAGGCGGCGTGCGGATCGGAGCGGAAGAAAAGGTGATCCTGTTCCTTTCCGCCGCCAATCGCGATCCCCGTCAGTGGTCGGACCCCGAACGCTTCGATATCGAACGCAAGACATCGGGGCATCTGGCCTTCGGGTTTGGCATTCATGCCTGTGTGGGGCAAATGATGGCCCGACTGGAGGCCGATGTTCTGATGTCGACGATTGCCAGCAAGGTTGCCCGCATCGAACTGGCCGGCAAGCCCTCGTACCAGCGCATCAACTGGTTGCGCGGGCTGTCCAGCCTGCCGGTTCGCCTTGAGCGCGCCTGACATGGCCGCGCGGGGCGCCGGGCGGGCCGAGGATAGCGGCTATCCCGCCCCGCTGCGCGCGTGGCTGGTAATAGCCGTCCTGCTGCTCGCTTACACGATCGCGTTCGTGGATCGGCAGATATTGAGCCTGATGGTCCAGCCCATCCGGGCAGACCTGCAACTGAGCGACACCGCCATCAGCCTGTTGCACGGCTTCGCCTTTGCGATCTTCTACACGTTCCTTGGCATGTTCCTGGGGCGGTGGGCAGACCGTGGCAGCCGCAAGGCCATGATAGCGGGTGGCATGGTGTTGTGGTGTCTTGCCACCGTCGCTTGTGGCTTCGCGCAAACCTTCCACCAGCTTTTCGCCGCGCGCATCATGGTCGGCGTGGGCGAAGCGACGCTTTCCCCGGCTGCTTATTCGCTGATATCGGACTACTTCGCCCCCGCTCGTCGCGGCCGGGCGATGAGCGCCTATACGATGGGCATCTTCGTCGGTTCGGGCGTAGCGCTGATTCTGGGCGGGCTTGCGGTCACCGCCGCCTCGCAGGAAGCTGCGGTGACCCTGCCGCTCGCCGGCACGGTAAGGCCTTGGCAGGCCGCCTTCATGATCGTCGGAATTCCGGGGCTGGCCGTGGCCGGGCTCATGCTGCTTGTCCGCGAACCGAAACGCCAGGAGCGCCGAAAGGGCGATCACCATTTGCCCGATATGGCCGAGACGTTCGCCTTCTTTCGCGCCCAGGCGGGAATCCTGTTCGCGATCGTGACTGGCTTCGGCGTCAACGCCATCATCAGCTACGGCCTTTCGGCTTGGGTACCTTCCCTGTTTATTCGCGTCCACCACTGGAGCGCCGGGGACATCGCCTTTGCCTATGGCGTGATCCTGCTGACTTCGGGATGCGCCGGCATTCTTTGCGGTGGCTGGCTGGCCGACCGGATGACCACTTCGGGAAAGCCGGATGGCGCCTTGCGCGCTTCGCTTCTGGGAATGGCGGCGGTCATTCCGGTAGTGCCATTCGTCGGCCTCGCCTCCTCGCCAGCCTTGGCGCTTGCCGCACTCGCCTGGACCAGCTTTTTCCTGGGCGTGCCGACCGGCATAGCGCCGGCAGCCCTTCACGCCATCACCCCCAACGAGTTCCGCGGGCAGGTTACCGCCCTCTATCTCTTTGCCATCAACCTGATCGGCATGGGCTTCGGCCCGACATTCGTGGCGCTCGCGACCGATCGCGTTTTCCAGTCTGACCTTGCCGTGGGCCGTTCCCTGGCGCTGGTTACCGGCCTGGCCGCAATCGTTGCGTTTGCGCTGATCGCCACCGCCCGGCGCGGTTACGGCGCCGCGGTTGCCGCCGCCCACCGCTGAGACACTTCAAACAGGATCCGTCATGAAGAAACTGATCAACGATCCCGCACGCGTCGTCGATGATATGGTCGAAGGGCTGGCTCTTGCCGATCGCCGGCTGATGCTGCTGCCGGATGAAACCGTGGTGCTTCGCGCCGATTACGAAGAACTGCGCGCCGCCGGCAAGGTTGCGATCATTTCCGGCGGCGGTTCCGGCCATGAGCCCGCCCATGCCGGCTACGTGGGCCAGGGCATGCTGACGGCGGCGGTCGCCGGTCCGGTCTTCACCTCGCCCAGCGTTGACGCGGTGCTCAAGGCGATCCTGACCGTCGGCGGCCCGGCGGGCGTGCTGGTCATTGTCAAGAATTACACCGGCGACAAGCTGAACTTCGGGCTTGCGGCGGAGATCGCGCGGACGCACGGCATCCCGGTCGATGTGGTGATCGTCGGCGACGATGTGGCGCTTGGAGACGAGAATCGCGCCGTCGGTCGACGGGGAATTGCCGGGACGGTGTTCGTGCACAAAGTGGCTGGAGCTGCGGCGGAAGCGGGACGGCCGTTGGAGGAAGTCCGTCTCGAGGCGCAGGCGGCGGCCGACAATGTGTTCTCGATGGGGCTGGGCCTCACGTCTTGCACGGTTCCAGCCGCTGGCCGCCCGGGATTTGAGCTGGGCGAGGATGAGGTGGAATTCGGCCTCGGCATCCATGGTGAAAGCGGTGTGCGCAGAACGGCAATCGCTCCCGTCGATACGATGCTGGGCGAAATGTTGTCGGTCATCATGCGGCACGGTGATCTCAAGGCAGGTGACGAGGTCGCCCTGATGGTCAATGGCCTTGGCGGTACGCCCGCGTTGGAACTTGCGATAGCAGCGCGAGGTGCCTTGCGACACCTGGCCGCAGCCGGAATATCCGTAAAGGCGGTGAGTTCCGGTACGTTCCTGAGTGCGCTGGAAATGGCGGGGTGCTCTCTTTCCGTCATGCGCCTTGACCCTTTGCGCATCCATCGTTTGCTGAGCCCCACCGCCGCTCCGGCATGGATAGCGCCGACGGCGCCGGTGAGCGCGGTCCAGGTCGCTTCGGCGGTTTCGATCGCCGGCGTGCAGCCGATTACAGGCCAGTCGTGGTCCGATGGCGAGCATGGCATCCGCTTCGGGGAGGCGATCCGCGCGGTGATCCAGGCGCTGCAAGCTGCCGAACCGGAACTCACCCGGCTGGATAGCGCCGTCGGCGATGGCGATCTCGGCATCAGCCTTGCGCGCGGCGCGACGAGCGTCGAACAGGCATTCGATTCCCTGGCCCTGGACGATCCCGCGAAGGCACTGGCGCAGATATCGGGGATTTTGCGTCGCTCTCTGGGAGGGACATCCGGCCCGCTCTATTCCATTTTCGTCCTGCGCGCGGCCACGGCCATGGCGGCTGAAGCGAATCCCGCAGATCCCATGGCATGGGCGCATGCCATGCAGGCCGGTTGTGAGGGCGTCATGGCACTCGGTGGGGCTCAACCGGGTGACCGCACCATGCTCGACGCGCTCTTGCCCGCAGCGGACGCACTTGCTTCGGCAGAGGGCAATGCCGCGGAGCGAAGCGCCCGCATGCTTGCGGCAGCGACAGCCGGCGCCGATGCAACGCGCGACATGGCGCCACGCCGCGGGCGCGCAAGCTATATCGGCGAGCGGGCAATTGGCCATCCGGACCCAGGCGCGGTCGCGGTCGCGACATGGGTGGATGCCCTTCACCGCTGGGCACGAGCCGCCTGAACCGGACCGGCAGGCGGACAGCGGCGTCACAATTCGCGGCAATTCCAGGGGGCGGGAAGCCATAGACTGACCATCGGCGTGATGGGTCAGGCCATCCGCGCGCGCCGGAATTGCCGACGCGTGTTCCCATCCGAATGAGGCAGCGCCGGATGCCGCGCTGCGCCCGTTCCCGAGCGGCCAGACAGATTCTGCCCGGCAGCAATATATTGCAATGCAACATCCCTAGGCCAGAAAAGTTTGCTCGCTAGTTGGCCCTCTCTGACAATGGATTGTCATCCGTCATGGGAACGAAACGGTTCGTGACAGGGGGTGAAATTGGCTGGTGAACGTATCGGTCTGCGGCAGGCAGCTGCATGGCTGGCGGAAATTGTCGGTCCTGACCGAAGCTATGTGAACGTCGGTATCGTCTATACCGTGGCGATCAGCCTGTTGTCGCTGGCAACGCCAATCTCGGTGCAGCTTCTCATCAACTCGGTGGCGCGCACCGCGCAGGTTGCGCCCCTGTGGATCCTCTCGGGTGTGCTGCTGGTGCTGCTGCTGGTAGTCGCGGGGCTTAGCGCGCTGCGGATCTATCTGCTCGCCATCTTCGAGCGTCGCATCTTCGCGCGCGTGGTGGCCGAGATCACGGTGCGCGCGGTCCATGCCCGCAACCCGTTCTTCGCCGACGCAAGCTCCGGCAGCCTGTTCAACCGCTATTTCGACATGGCCATCATCCAGAAGTCGGTGCCCAGCCTTGTCATCGGGGCGTTCACGATCATCCTGCAGGGCGCGGTCGGCCTGCTGGTGACGAGCTTCTACCACCCCTTCTTCCTGGCGTTCAATCTGGTGCTGGTCCTGGTCTGCCTCGCGATCTGGCTGATCTGGCGCCACGGCGCGATCAGCGGCGCGGTCGGCGTCAGCCACGCCAAGCATGATGCCGCGCACTGGCTGGAAAGCGTCGGCGCGTCGAACGGCTTCTACCAGTCCGCGCGCCATCTGGACTTCGCGATGGACCGCTCGGAGGCGGTGACGGCGGACTACATCAAGGCCCACCGCCGCTACTTCCGATACAGCTTCGCCCAGACCCTCGGTTATTTCCTCGTCTATGCCTTCGCGGCCGCAGCCCTGCTGGCGCTCGGCGGCAGCCTGATCCTTGCCGGACAGCTCTCGATCGGGCAGCTGGTCGCTGCCGAACTGATCCTGTCCGGCGTGTTTTACGGCATCTACCAGCTCGGCTGGTATCTCGACACCTTCTACGATCTCGTCGCGAGCAGCGAGGAACTATCGCTGGTCTTCGCCATCCCGCAGGAGCGTCCCGGCCAGCGGGGCGAGGCGCCGCGCGATGGCTCGGTGCGCTTTCGCGATGTCGATTTCGACGGCGTCCACCTCGATTTCGCGATCGCCGGCGGCGAACAGGCGGTCATTCTGGCCGAGCCCGGCGTGGAGAACACCCTCGCCCTGCTGCTCAAGCGCCATATCACTCCCACGGGTGGCATCGTCTCGATCGGCGGCAGCGAACTGGGCAGCTTCAACATGTACCTTCTGCGATCGGCGGTCATGGTGCTCAACCGGCCGACGATCGTCGATGTCACCTTGCGCGAATACCTGACGCTTGCCGAGGGACGAAACGGGGACGGGGCGACGACCATGCGGGCGCTGGAGCGGGTTGGCCTGCTCGCCCGCCTCGCCAGTCTGCCCAACGGTCTGGACACCCAGCTCGCCAGCTCGGGCTCGCCGCTCTCGATCGTCGAGGTGATGCAGCTCAAGCTGGCCAACGCCCTGCTCAGCAGACCCCGGGTGCTGTTGATGTCGCAGCTTTTCGACATGATGCCATTGGGCGTCCTCAAGGCGACGCTGGCCGAACTGCGGCAGAACGGCACCACCGTCCTGCTCAGCAGCGGACGGCCCGAGGCGCTCGACCTCGACGCTTGGTACTGGCTTGGCGCGCGAGAGCAGCGCCGCTTCGCCGACAAGGACGCGTTCTTGCGCTTCGTCGCGGAACGGGAGGTACAGCCATGACGCTGGACAACACCCAGATGGAGCATTTCCCCTCGCTGGCACGGCTGCGCCCGCCCCGCGTGGTGACGACCGTCGCATGGCTCATCCTCGTGGGCATCTTACTTGCCGTCGCGATCCTGTTCGTGCCCTGGCTGCAAACTGCCCAGGGCGGCGGTCAGGTCACCACGCTGAACGCCGAAGACCGCGCCCGAGACGTCTCTTCGCTGGTCGGCGGCCGCGTCGAGGAATTCTACGTGAAGGATGGCGATTTCGTCCATGCGGGCGATCCGATCGTTCGCGTGGTCGATGTCGATCCCGACTTCCTCGAACGGCTCGCCGGCGAGAAAGCGCAAGTCGAGGCACAGATCGCCGCCGTCCAGCAGGCGCGCGCCACCGCCGCAATCGATGTGGGGCGCACGGGCCAGCTCTATACCGAAGGTCTCGCCGCCCGACGCGACTACGAACAGACGCAGATCAAGGTTTCGGAAGCCGACGCCAAACTGGCCGAAGCCCGCGCCAAGCTGAAGCAGATCGAGATCAAGCTGGCGCAAAGCTCGGCGCAGATCGTCACCGCGCCGCGCGACGGGCGCGTCCAGAACCTCAACGCGGCCGCGGGCGGATCGCTGATCTCCTCCGGCACGGTGCTGGCGACGATCGCGCCCGAGCGCATCGCCCGCGCGGTAGAGCTGTACATCGACGGTCGGGATATCCCGCTGGTCGCGCCGGGCCGCCCGGTGCGGCTCGAATTCGAAGGCTTCCCGGCTTTCCAGTTCAGCGGATGGCCGGCCTTCGCCGTGGGCATTTACGATGGTCGTGTGCGCTCGGTCGATCCCACCCCGCGCAGCGACGGGCTGTTTCGCGTCCTCGTCGAACAGGCGCCGAACAAGACCGCCTGGCCCGAGCGCCGCTTCGTGCGCCAGGGCAGCAAGGTGCTCGGCTGGATTCAGGGCGACACCGTCCCCGTCTGGTACGAGCTGTGGCGTCAGCTCAACGACTTCCCGCTCAATTTCGGCGTAGCCAGTAAGGTCGGCGAACAGGAGGCGAAAGCCGCGAAGGAGGACAAGAGCTCGATCGAGAAGAAGAAGTGATGATGCGCCGGCTCCTTGCGATCAATGCGCTGCTTCTCGCCGCAACGGCCGGCACGGCGGCCAGCGCAGCCGACCCCGTCGCCGTCCGCCCGGTGCCGATGGCGGTTATGCCCGCCCACGGAGACGATCAACCGTCCACGCCGCTCACGCTGGACGAGGTCCTGCGCTCCTCGGCGCGCGCGGCGCCCGACATCGTTGCGGCGCTGGCGCGCGTGCGCCAGGCCGAGGGGCGGGCACTGAGCGCCGAGGGCGCGTTCGACACGGTCTTCTCGGTCGATGCCCGCAGCCGCCTTGCCGGCTATTACGACGGTTCGGAAGTCACCGGCAAGGCGGAGCGCCCCCTCACCGGCAACGGCGGATACCTCTACGGCCAGTATCGCAATTCGCGCGGCGATTTCCCGATCTATGAGGACAAGGCCTATACCAACCGGCTCGGCGAGGTGAAGATCGGTGCACTCTACGCCCTGCTGCGGGATCGCATGATCGACGCCCGGCGTTCGACGGCGCAGCTTGCCGGAAACGACATCGACATCGCCCGCTTCGAGACGCGCGCCACCGCCATCGGCGTGCAGTCCCGCGCGATCGAGTCCTATCAGAAGTGGGTGGAAAGCGGGCTGAAGCTGCAGGCCTATCAGTCGCTTTACGACATCGCGGTCGAGCGCGGCAATGGCATCCGCCGGCAGGTGCAACTGGGCGCGAAGCCGGAAATCCTGCTCACCGAGAACGAAGCCAACATGGTCAAGCGGGAAGCCTTGGTCGCGCAGGCACGGCAGGAATTCCGGGCAGCGGCGAACAAGCTCTCGCTTTACTACCGCGATGCAGCGGGCCTTCCGGTCCTGGTCGATGCCGACCGGCTGCCGCCTTCGGCCGCGGCCTTCGATGGCATGAACGTGGATCCATTTTTCGAAATCGAGGAACGGCCCGATTTCGGCATCCTGCTCGAAGAGATCGAGCAGGCATCGGTCAAGCTGGCTTTGGCCGAGAACGACCTGCGGCCCAGGCTCGATCTCAAGGGCGAAATCGCCAAGGACATCGGATCGGCAGGTGCGGGCGGCTACAGCCGCTCGCCGCTGGAGGTAGTCTTCGGCGTGTCGCTCACAGTGCCGCTGCAAAACCGCAAGGCGCGGGGCAAGCTGACCGAAAGCCGCGCCAAGCTCGACGAACTGTCGGTCAAGCAGCGATACCTGGCCGAGAAGATCCGCGCCGAAGTGGCCGGGATCGGCATCGAGGTCGACACCGCGCGCGAACTGGCGGATGCCACCCGCCGGCAGGTCGCTCTCGCCGGTCGGCTTGCCGAGGCCGAACGCCGCCGCTTCGCGTTGGGATCGAGTGATTTCTTTCTCGTCAACAGCCGCGAGGAAGCCGCCACCGATGCCGCCGTGAAGCTGATCGAAGCCCGTGCGCGCATCGCCGCCGCGCGGGCGCAGCTCGCTGCGGCGACGGCCGATGAAAGCGCCCTCAAGCTGGACGCACGTTAAGCTGCGGCGCGCTGGATTGGTCGCAGCGAACATCTCTGCGGCTAGCCGATGGACGACGTGGATTTACCAAGAATGGGTGAGGGTCAGGACCCATTACTGGCCGACAATTACTCGGCCGGGGCGCCCGCAACCGGGAGTTCGATGCGGAAAGTGCTTCCCATGCCCGGCGCGCTTTTGACCAGGGTCACCTCTCCAGCGTGAAGTTCGACCAGCTGGCGGACCAAGGCGAGACCGATGCCGAGACCGTCCCGAGCCGCGCGCGACGTCCCGTCAATCTGCCTGAACAGCTCGAAGATGTGTTCTTGGGCCTCGATCGGGATCCCGATGCCGGAATCACTGACCTCGATGTGTACGCTATCCTCGACCCGTCTGGCCGTCATCAGAATCTGTCCCGGCTCAGGCGTGTACCGGGCAGCGTTGCTGACAAGGTTGATGACGGCTTGGGCGATCCGCACTTCGTCGCCATGTATCCAGATCGGCTCTGGCGGGATGTCGGCAACCAGCGTGTGACCGTCCGCATCGAGCAGGGACTGGCACGATTCGACAACGTAACGGAGCGCATCCTGCAGCACGAAGGGCCTGATCTTCAGGGAAATCTTGCCCTCGTTGATCCTGGCGATGTTCAGCAGGTCCTCGACAAGCCGCGTCAGATGGTTGAGGCTTCGCTGCATCTGATCGCGGATGTCCTGCTTGGGCCCGCTGTCGTCGCGCTTGCCCAAAAGGTTCAACCCCGCGTTCAAGGCTGCGATCGGGTTGCGCAGCTCGTGGCCCAGGATGGCAAGGAAGCGATCCTTGTGCTGGTCGGCAAGCTGGAGCGCAGAGGTCAGTCCTTCAAGCTTGTCGCGCTGGCGCGCAATGCGCCGCTGTTGGGCGTGGAGGTCGAAGAACACAGCGGCCTTCGAACGCAAGATGTCAGGCTCGATCGGCTTCTGGATGAAGTCGACCGCGCCGGCCTCGTAGCCGCGAAAGCGGCGCTGGTGATCCGCGGTGCCGGCGGTGAGGAAAATGATCGGGATATGGCGCGTGCGCTCGCTCCCCCGCATGAACTCAGCCAGCTGGAACCCGTCCATTTCCGGCATCTGCACGTCGAGCAGCGCCAGCGCAATGTCGTGCACCAGCAGCAATTCGAGGGCTTCCTCGCCACTTGCCGCCTTGTGGCAGACCAGACCGTCCCGCTGGAGCAGCGCTTCGAGCGCGAGCAGGTTCTCTGGCAGGTCGTCGACCAGAAGGAAGTGGACCGACTCGCCCATTTCGATATCGTCTGTGCGGTTCATGCGGAGACCAGACCGGCTAGAAACGCCGTGATGCCATCAAGCGTTTCCACTCGGGCATCGGGGCAAAGAGCCAGCGCCGCCGCCGGCATGGCCCCGGACATGGCGCTTTGCGGGTCCTCCACCAACGCAATGCCGCCGGCGGCCGTTACCGCGCGCAGGCCTTCGGCGCCATCGTGATTGGAGCCGGTGAGCACGATGGCGGCCAACTCGTGTCCGTAGGCTTCGGCCGCGCTTTCCAGAAGGACGTCGATCGCGGGGCGGCTGTAGTTGACGGGCTCGTCGGACGACAGCGCAAGTGTTCGGTCCTTTTCCACCAGCAAATGGTAGTCGGACGGCGCAAAGTAGACCGTGCCCGGCTTGAGTGGCTCCTTGTCCTCAGCCTCCTTGACGTCCAGCGCGCAGCGCTTCTTCAGCAGTGGCACGAGCATGTTGTCGCGATCCGGGGGGACGTGCACCACGATCATGACCGGGACGGGCAACCCGGCCGGCAGCGGCGGCAGGATGTGCAGCAGCGCCTGAACCGCGCCGGCAGAGGCGCCGATGGCTACGGCGCTGACCTTTGCGACGGTCATCCTTGCGCCCTCTGGTAGATTTTCTCTTCCGGCACGAACGGCGAAAACGATGCGGCATGGCGCGTGAAGCGCAGGCTTTCCTTAGAGCCGAGGCCAAGGAAGCCTTTACGCGCCAGCGAATCGCGAAACAGCGCCACGACCCGGTCCTGCAATTCGCGATCGAAATAGATCAGCACGTTGCGGCAGGAGATGAGCTGCATCTCGCCGAACGAGGAATCCGTGACAAGGCTGTGGTCGGAGAACACGACCCGCTCGCGCAGGGTCTTGTCGAAGATGACGCCGCCGTGGGCCGCGCGGTAATAGTCGGAAAGAGAGGTGCGCGCGCCCGATTTCTGATGGTTGGCGGTGTACCCCCTTATCTGGTCGAGTGGATAAACCGCCTTCTCCGCAGCGTCGAGCGCATCGGGGTTGATGTCGGTCGCATAGAACAGGGTGCGGTCGTACAGGCCCTCCTCGCGGAACAGGATGGCCAGCGAATAGAGCTCCTCGCCGCGGCTGCACCCCGCCACCCACACCTTGAGCGAAGGATACGTGGCAAGGTGTGGCAAGACCCGTTGTCGCAGTGCGCGAAAATAGGATGGGTCGCGGAACATTTCGCTCACCTGCACGGTCAGGTAGTTGAGCAGCCGCGGCAGCACGCTCTCGTCGTGTAGCACTGCCTCCTGAATGGCAGACAGGCTGGTGTAGCCGAGCTGGACCCGCGCCTGTACCAGCCGTCGCTTGATCGAGGCCTGGGCGTAGTGGCGGAAATCATAGTGATAGCGCCGGTGCAGCGCTTCCAGAAAAAGCTGGATTTCGATGTCCTCGATCTCGTCGCCCGCCGTCATGGGATCACCGGGGCATCCACACGCGGACCAGGCTGAGCAGCTTGTCCACGTCGATCGGCTTCGCCATGTAGTCGTTCGCCCCTGCCGCCAGGCACTTTTCCTGGTCGTCCGGCATCGCCTTTGCCGTCAGCATCACGATCGGCAGGTTCTTCCAGCGCGGATCGCTACGAATTTCCCGCGCCGCCGAGAGCCCGTCCATCACCGGCATCATCACGTCCATCAGAACGAGATCGATCGCGTCGGCGAGGTTGGCCGCGCTGGCATCGAGCGCCTCGATCGCTTCGCGTCCGTTGCGCGCAATCGCGATCTTCGCGCCGCGCGGCTCCAGCACGCTGCTCAGCGAGTAGATGTTTCGCACATCGTCTTCGACGATCAAGATCCGCCGGCCTTCCAGCACCGCGTCACGGAAGCGGGCCTTCTGCAGCATGCGTTGCTGTTCCGGCGGCAGTTCGGAAACCACCTTGTGCAGGAAGAGGGTTACTTCGTCGAGCAACCGCTCGGGCGACTTGGCGCCCTTGATGATGATCGAGCTGGACAAGCGCCGCAGCCGCTGTTCCTCCTCAACCGACAGATCGTGCCCGGTGTAGACGATCACGGGCGGGAAGCTTTTCTCCTCGTTGCGGCTCAGGGTCTCGAGCAGCTCCATCCCTGACCGGTCCGGCAAGGTCAGGTCGAGCACCATGCAATCGAACGTCTCCTGGTCGAGCTTTTCAAGACATTCGGCAGCCGTACCCACTCCGACCGTCTCGACATCGCCGGTCCACAGCAGCCTGCTCACCGCATCACGCTGCACCGCGTCATCCTCCACGATCAGCACCCGGCGAAGCCGGGTCGCCAACTGGTCCTGGAGCTTGCTCAGCACATCGGCGAGGTCTTCCCGGCGGATCGGCTTGACATGGTAGCCGACCGCACCAAGCGCCAGCGCCGTCTGCGCGTGATCGCTGGCCGAGATCACGTGGATCGGGATGTGTCGCGTCTGGTCTTCGTGCTTGAGGCGGTCAAGCACGGTCAGTCCGGACTGGTCCGGCAGGCCGAGATCCAGCACGATGGCGCTCGGCCGATGCAGGGCGGCCAGGTGGATCGCCTCTTCCGCGCTGCCAGCCACTATGCACTGGAAGTTCATTTCCTGGGAGAGGTCGCGCACGATCTGGGCGAACGGCACGTCGTCCTCCACCACCAGCAAAAGCCGTCGGCTCCGGTCCAGCCTGTCGCGATCGTCCGCCACCGCGTTCGATACCCGCCGCGGGGCAAGACGAGGATCATCCGGCGTCACCGCGGCAGCGTCCGCCGTCCGCGGCGTGGCCGGCAGTGCCGCCGCGGGAACAACGGCAGCGGCATCGTAGAACTCGGGCAGCGTCAGCGTGAACGTGCTGCCCTTGCCCACCGTGCTGACCAGCGCGATCGTGCCGCCCAGCAGCCGCGCCAGTTCCCGCGAGATCGACAGACCAAGCCCGGTTCCGCCGTATTTGCGGCTGATCGCGCTGTCGGCCTGCTGGAAGGCGCCGAAGATCGCCTCTTGCTGTTCGGGGGAAATGCCGATCCCGGTGTCGGTAACCGCAAAGGCGACCCGCCCTTCGCCGGCCGGTGCGATTTCCAGGCAGACAGTGCCGCTCTCGGTGAACTTGAAAGCGTTGGACAGCAGGTTGCGCAGGACTTGCTCCAGACGCAGCCGGTCAGTCTCGATCGCGGCCGGCACGCCGGGCCGTACCACGAATTCCAGCTCGACGCCGCGCTGATCCGCCACCGGCGCGAAAATCTGCCTGAGATCGCCCACCAGCCGTTGGAGCGCCAACGGTTCCGACTGGATCTTCACGTGCCCCGCCTCGATCTTCGAGAGATCAAGGATATCGTTGATCAGCATGAGCAGGTCATTGCCCGAGGACTGGATCGTCCGCGCGAACTGGACCTGATCGGGCGACAGGTTGCCGTCGGCATTGTCGCCCAGAAGCTTTGACAGGATCAGCAGCGAATTGAGCGGAGTGCGCAGTTCATGGCTCATGTTGGCAAGGAAATCGGACTTGTACTGACTTGCCTGCGCCAGTTCCTGCGCCTTGCTTTCCAGCGACGCGGCGGATTGCTCCAGCAAGGTGCGCTGCATCTCCAGCGTTTGGGCCTGTTCTTCCAGTTCGCTGTTGGTCTGCTCGAGCTCCACCTGCTGCTGTTCGAGGCGAACCTGCGATTCTTTCAGGGCACGCCCCTGCTCCTCCAGCTCTTCGTTCGACACGCGGAGCTCTTCGCTTTGCGCCTGAAGCTCGGCCTTCTGCCGCTGGGTCTCTTCCAGCGCATCCTGCAAACGGGTGCGAAAGCGGGCCGATCGCAAGGCAATACCCAGACTATCCGCGGATCCAGCCAGGAACTCGAGCACACGCGCCGGAACGGGATCGAAGAAGCCCAGCTCGATCACGCCGTTGACCAAGCCGTCCGCGGTCGTCGGCGCGATCACCAGATGGCGGGGCTGCGAGCGCCCGAACGCTGATCCGATGGTAAGGTATTCGTCGGGCAGGTCGTTGATGACGATTGGCGCGCCCGAGTTTGCCACCTGGCCAAGCAGCCCATCACCGAGGGAAAAACTGTGGGGCATTGCGCCGTCTGCCGGCACGCCCAGCGTTGCAATGCGTCGGAAATGGCCACCATCTCCCTTGAACAGGGCACCCGCCTGAAAGCCGAGATAGGCGGCCAGGAATGCCATCGCTTCCTCACCGATCTGTTCGACGCCCTTGTCGCCACGGATCACATCGGCGAGTTCCAGCTGGCCAGTGCGCAGCCAGTCCTGCCGCGCCTTGATTGCTGCGTTGCGCTGAACAAGCAGGAAAATGGCGATGGTCAGGATCGAACCGATCAGCCCAGCGATAATGCTGCTGCTGACTGCCCCGCGGGAAGCGGATGCCATCTCCTCCAGCCGCAAAGAGCGCTGTCGAACTTCCTCGGAGTTCATGACTTCGATCTGCCGCCGGATCGCGGCCATTTCCTGCTGCCCCACGTCCGTGGAAACCGCCGTAACCGCCGGTCCGAACCCCTTGGCCTGGCGCAGTTCTATGGTCCGTGTAAGCTCGGCCAGCTTTGCGATCACATGCGGGCGCAAATCCCGCAAGTTGTTGGATTGCACCGGGTCGTTGACCGTCAAATCCTGTACCGCATCAAGCCGGTCACGGACGTCGGACACGGCCTGATGGTAGGGCTGCAGGTAGGTCTCCTTGCCAGTCAGGATATAGCCGCGCTGGCCGGTTTCGGCATCCTGCAGCGTGGAGAGGAGCCGGTTGAGCGCCACCAGCATATTGTGCGTATCGCGTACCGAAGCGTCGGCGTTCCCAACCGCCTGGATGTTCGAGTAGGATACGTAGCTGCTCGCGGCGAAGAACGCCAACCCCGCGATGAGGCCGATGAGCGTCCCGATGCGGACGCGAGCGGCGTCGAGCCTACGCATCAAGGCATCCTCGCAGCGGCAACGAGTTCGGGAAGATGCCCGACAAGACAACCAGTTTTGGTGATCGAAGCCCCCTAGGATCGAGTTGCAAGCAAGGCTGCTGCAACGCGCCCGCGAACAACAACCAATTCACGTCCGCGGGATTACGCTCAATTTACCAAAAGGTTCCGAGCGCCGCAGCCGCCATGGTACAGAACCACGCGAACGATCATGTGATCGGACAAACAGGACCGCAGATGCCGCTGATGCTTTGTCACGCGCTTCAAATCGCGTGACAAAGCATCAAGCGCGAAAGGCGGAGCAGGGTTGAGCAAACCAGCCCTTTTTCATCCGCTGACGATCCGAACATCGCGCTCGATGGCTGCCCCCTGCGCATCCGCCGGGAGCGCGGAAACACTGATATAGAGCCAGGTCGTGAGCATAGCCTATCACGTGGATCACGGTTTGGTGGGCGCTCATAGTCTCCCCGGTTCATCCGGGCCATGGCAATCCCCGTCCGCTTTATGGTTGCTGAAATATCACCCGCCACCGCCGTAGATTTGTCAGCTACATGCGCGACTTTGTGTCTGCCGTCCTCGTCGCAGGAGGATGAACATGATCGGCTCAAATCAGCTAGTCCATCTCGAAGAAACCACTGTATCGGACGAAGCGCCGCCGGCGCCCCGCAAACGTCGTCGATCGCCCCGCTTCCGCACCGTCTTTCGGGTCGCGCGGGTCTCGGCGCGCGACGATCAAGGTGTGGCGCGCATTCAGAACATCTCCAATGAAGGTCTGTTGATCACGACCTCGATGAAGTTGAGTCCCGGCGACGCCATCCAGATCGACTTGTCGGATGAGTGCAGTCTCACCGGGCTTGTCGTGTGGTATGATCGGCACCGGTGCGGTGTCCGATTACTGCGCCCTGTCAACAGCCCCGCGCTCCTGGGGCGATCTCTCATTTGGGAAACGCCGCCGCGAGATGGTCAATCAATGCCCATAAAGCGGTTGCGAGATAATCAGGGAACGTCTGAAGTGGGCCAATTGCGCCGCTCATTGCTTGCGTTCGAAGCGAAGGCCGCAGACAGTCGCCCTACTTGGCAACGGGGTGCAAATCATGGCGCTTTCTGGATTTCTGTTGGCTGCGGCAGCAGCGCTGGCCGGGCCAACCGCTCCGGCCCGTGAGGTCAACCCGCCCACGCCGGTGGCTCGGGCGGTCTGGCTGGCGGACTCCGCCCTGCGCGAGCCAAAGACCGAAGTCCTGGTGCTGGGCACTCCCCACCTCAGCATGCTTCCGCCCGATTTTGATCGCGCTCAGTTCGAGCCGCTTCTAGCCCGTCTGCAGGCCTGGCGCCCCCGCATGATCATGATCGAGGCAGTAGGCGGTGCGCAGTGCGACTATCTGCGAGCGTTCGCCGCCTTTTACCCGGGCGTTGCGGAGGATTATTGCCCCGACGCCAGCGCGGCGCGGGCCGCGCTGCACCTCGATCAGGCCGGCGCCGAGGCAGAAATTGCGCGGCTGCTGGCAACCGACCGGGCCGACCGCCCCGCAGCCGAACGGCGCCGGCTGGCCGTGCTGTTTCTCGCGGCCGGGGATCCGGCTTCGGCCAGGGTGCAGTGGTTGCGTCTGGCCGAACCGGAGCGCGTCGCGGCGGACGGCCTGACCGACGCCTTGTTGGGAACGATAGCCGCGATCGGCAAGCGGCCGAATGAAAATCGCGAAGTGGCGGCCGTGGTGGCCGCGCGTCTTGGGCTGGAACGCGTGTGGCCAGTGGACGATCACACCGGCGATCGCGCCTCCGGCCCCAGCAACGCGGAGATGGAGGCGACGATCCAGCGGCTGTGGGACAACCGCTGGTCGCACGAACGCAGACCGCTGCTCGAACAGGTTCCGGCACGACTCAAGAACGGAGCGGTGCTCTCGGTCTATCGCGACGAGAGCAGCCTCGCTGCAACCCGGTACGCCGTGGCGTCCGATTTTGCCGCCACGGCCGCCGATCCCTCCGAACAGCGCTATGGCCGGCGCTATCTGGCCTATTGGGAAACGCGCAACCTGCGCATGGTTGCGAACATGCGCGAGGCCATGGGACCAACGCCCGGGACGCGGGTACTGGCCATCGTCGGCTCATCGCACAAGCCCTATTACGAACGCTATCTCGGGGTCCTGAGCGAAATCCGCCTGGTCAGTACCGACGAGGTTCTTGCGGACAAGCCGCGTTAGCGGCAGCGGCCCTCTCGCCGGGCAGGACTGAGTTCCTATCCGCTAAAGGGCACGGCATCGCGCCTCTGCCCCAAGAGGCAGGATTGCAGCGCGTCCCTGCGCGGATAACAGCTTGCCATGACACGGCTTATCCTCGTTCTGGGCGATCAGTTGACGCCCTCGCTTTCGTCCTTGCGCGCGGCCGATCCGGCGAGCGACGTCGTGCTGATGGCCGAAGTGGCGGCGGAAACGACCTATGTTCGACACCACAAGAAGAAGATTGCTCTGGTCCTGTCGGCGATGCGCCATTTCGCCGCGGAGCTTCGCACCCTTGGCTGGAAGGTGGACTACGTCCGGCTCGACGATCCGGAAAACACAGGCAGCCTGCGCGGCGAAGCGCATCGGGCCATGGCACGGCATGGTGCCAGCGGCATCCTTGCGACCGAGCCCGGCGAATGGCGGTTGATGGAAGAGATGAGCGCCTGGGCCGAACTGTTGCCCGATACGCGCTTTCTGGCCGACCGCCACGGCTTCGTCCGCTGGGCCGAGGCGCGCAAGAGCCTGCGCATGGAACATTTCTATCGCCTGATGCGGCGCAAGACGGGCCTGTTGATGGACGGCGAGCAGCCCGCCGGGGGGCAGTGGAATTTCGATCATGACAACCGGTCTCCACCGCCGGGGGCATTGGGTCTGCCCCAGCCCGCGCGCTTTGATCCCGATGCGATCACGCGGGAGGTACTGGAGCTGGTAGCACAGCGCTTCTCCGATCACTTCGGCGATCTCGAGCCATTCTGGTTCGCCACGACCCGATCCGATGCCAAGGCCGCCTTTGACCATTTCCTGCGCCATGGCTTGCGCGATTTTGGTCGGTATCAGGACGCCATGCTGAGCGGGCACCGATTTTTGTGCCACGCCGTGGTCTCGATCTACCTCAATCTGGGGTTGCTCGATCCGCTGGAAATGTGCCGGGCGGTCGAGGAAGAATGGCGCGCTGGCCGCGTGCCGCTGAACAGCGCGGAAGGTTTCATCCGGCAGATCATCGGTTGGCGTGAATTCGTGCGGGGCATTTACTGGTGGCAAGGCCCCGATTACGCGAGAGTCAACGCGCTGGATGCGCGGCGCCGGTTGCCACGGTTCTACTGGAGCGGCGAAACAGCCATGGCCTGCCTGCGCGCCTGCATCACCCAGACCCGCGAGGAGGCCTATGCCCACCACATTCAGCGGCTGATGGTGACAGGCACGTTTGCCTTGCTCGCCGGCGTCGATCCCCACGCGTTGCACGAATGGTATCTGGCGGTTTATGCTGATGCGTTCGAATGGGTCGAGCTACCCAATACCATCGGCATGAGCCAGTTTGCCGACGGCGGTTTGCTGGCCAGCAAACCCTATGCCGCGAGCGGTGCCTACATTCAGCGGATGAGCGACTATTGCGGCGCCTGCGCCTACAACGTCAAGGCACGGGTGGGGCCGCAGGCGTGCCCGTTCAACTTCCTGTATTGGCGCTTCATCGCCACCCATGCCGCCAGGTTACGCGGCAACGGCCGCATGGCGCAGATGGTGCGCGTATGGGACAAATTCCCGCCCGATCATCGGCGCGAATTGCTAGCTCAGGCAGATGCCTTTCTGGCCAGCCCCGCGCTTGCGCCCGCTCCATAGACCTTCCTTGCCTCGCCATTTAAGGGGGCACACACGCTGGCCGATCAGCCGTACTCGCGCGCTCACCATGGTATGCGTGTGCCGTCCCAGGCAAAAAAGCCGCCGCTGTCCTCAGGCGTGAGGCGGTCGATCACGTCAAGCAGATGCACGGCGGATATTTCCGGCGAAAACAGCTTGCCCGCCGCTACACCGGACTGAAACGGTCGGGAAAGGCCGGTGGCCACGGTGCCGGGATGCAACGCGACGATGACCGCCAGGGGATGGGTGCGCCGCATCTCGATGGCGAAATTGGCAATCAGCATGTTGAGCGCGGCTTTGCTGGCGCGATAGCCATGCCATCCCCCCAGCCGGTTGTCGCCAATCGAACCCACGCGCGCGGAAAGAACTCCAAAAACCGCGCGCCGGTCCTTGGGCAGCCTGGGCAACAAGTGTTTGGCGATCAGCGCCGGACCGATCGTGTTGACCGCGAACATCCGCGCCATGGCTTCGGGTTGTAGCGCCCGCAGCGTCTTTTCAGGCATGACCGCTCCGGATTGGTCGTGAAGCAGACCGCTTGCTACCAGCACCAGATCGGGCGGTGTCTCCAGGATCGAGCAGGCATTGATGATGCTGCTTTCATCGGTCAGGTCATAAAGGAAAGAGACCTGTTGCGGTCGAGGCGGCAGGGGGCGGCGCGATCCCGCATGAATATGTGCGTAGCGGCCGCAAGCGCCCAAACGATCCGCCAGAGCGCCGCCGACCCCGCCACCGGCGCCGAACACAACCGCGCAGGTCATCGCGCGATGCCTTCCAGAATAGGCCGCTCCCGCACCCACAGGACCGCGCGGTTGCGATCGCGTTGGCCACGCCAGACCATGCTGGCCATGGCCGCAGTGGCCTTGTTCGCAGGCTGATTGCGCACAGGGTTCACCTTTCCAACAAGCACCATGTCAATCGTCCACGTCGTGGTGGCCCAAATCATTCGTCTGATTGGCCCCTGCCATAGACACGAGAGCGCCTGAGACGGGCAATATGCACGACAGTGCAAAGCGGGCCTGTCTTCCCGCGCAAAGGCGCGTGCGCACCTCTTCCACGATCCGCGCGCGGCCCGCGCTGGAAGATCACGTCATCCGCGTAATGGGGCGCGAGGCCGGCGAAGCGTTGCGGCTGCGCGCATCGGCCACGGCCGCAGCGCCTTGCGCGCTCATGCCGCCGCCTCTTCCGCTACGAAGTAATCGCGGCGCAGCGTGCGCGCGGCCAGCAGGAACATCGCCCCGGCGATGAAGAACACACACACCGCCGACATCAGCGCCGACCGCACGCCCGTTGCCGCCGCCGCCGCGCAGGTGTGCTGGAGGGCGCCTACCGCCTGCGCGCCGGCTTTCAGCGCGCGGCACTGCGTCAGATAATCCCCACCCTGGAAAGCGGAGGAGGCGAAGCGATCGCTCATCCAGCCGACGAAGGTCGGTCCGCCGCCATAGCCGACCAGCGTGTAGAACATGCCGAACACGGCCGCCCCGGTCGCCCGCATGCGCGGTTCCAGCAGATTCTGGATCATACCGATGGTGGGGCCGTAGTACAGCAGCAGGAAGCAGCCGGAAATCACCAGCAACACGGTGCCCAGCGCGGGCGATGCCGCGCTGAACGCGATCCAGTAGGAGAACGGCGCAATGAACAGGCCGATCGCAGCGCCCCACGCCGGCCAGCGCCCATCGCCCCGCCGTGCGAGCCAATCGGTGCCGAACGAGCCGATAAGCAGGCCGCTGCCCAGTGCCAGCGCCGAGATCTTGCCATAGAGCGCGCCCGCAGACCGCGCCGGCAGGTCGTAGACACGGCTGAGATAGACGGCGAGGAATTGCGAGATCGAACTCATGCCGAAGCCGGCGAGCGCCCCGCCCGCGATGACGAACATCAGGGCTGGCTTGCTGGCAACCACTGTCAGGAACGCCCGGAAATCAGGCGCCGGCGTCTTCACCGGCGGCATGTTGTCCGCCAGCCCCCGGCGCGGTTCGCGCACCAGCAGGATGAACAGCAGGCCGATCACCACGCCCGGCAGTCCCATCACGATGAAGGCCGCGCGCCATCCCCAAAGGCCCGTCACGGCACCGCCGACCGAGGCGCCGATAAAGCTGCCGATCGGCGATCCCAGGAGGATCAGGCCCATCACCGAAGCCCGGCGTTCGCGTGGGAAAAGGTCGCCCACCAGCGATGACGTGGCCGGTTGCGATCCGGCCTCGCCCATGCCCACGCCCACACGGCACAGCATCATCTGCGCGAAATTGCCCACGGCCGAACAGGCCATCGTCATGGTCGACCAGAACAGGATCGCGGCGGTGATGATCCGCACGCGCGACATGCGTTCGGCCAGCCGGCCGATCGGCACGCCCAACACCGCGTAAAGCAGCGCGAACGCCAGCCCCTGAAGAATGCCGAGCTGGAAATCGGTCAATTGCAGATCGACCTTGATCTGCTGCGCGGTGACGGCAAACACCGACCGATCGGCGAAATTGAACGTCGCGACCAGGAAGCTCATGGTGATGAAAGTGCGACGATAGCCCGTCGACAACATCCGTTCGTCATCACCTGTCCGCATTGCTCTCCTCCGGGCGGCGCTTTACCGCTTTCGCTTGTTCCGCACCCGTACCGTCTGCCGGCACGCCGTTTGTGCCCCCGTGTGTGGCGGATGGTTGGTGATTTATCAATACGATTTGCAAAAAAGTCAGACCGGCTCGTTCAGCCTCACCAGATCCGCCAACGTGGCAGTGACGGGCACCTCCACCCCCAGACGTTCCGCTTCGCGCGCAACGGCACCGTTGATCGCCTCGATCTCGGTGCGGCGGCCGGCGAGTCGATCCTGCAGCATCGACGCCTTGTGCTGGCGATGATGCGTCAGGGCGAAATCGATCTTCGCCTCGATCCGCGCGATATCGATCGACAGGCCCTTTGCCGTGGCGGTCGCCGCCACTTCGCGCGCGATGGCGAAAGCCACCCGGCGCCCGGCCGGGGTATCCATGCCGCCCACGGTCAGCCCGGTGACGGTCGCGATCGAATTGAGCGCGGCGTTGAAGGCGACCTTTTCCCAGACCCCGCCTTCGATCGCCGCATCGTGATGGGCATCGATGCCGGCCCCCCGCAGCAGGGCGACGGCCGCCTGCGCGCCATCATCGCCCTGCGGCCGGTAGCTGCCCAGCCGGACGGTGCCATGGCCGTGCGAAGATACCCGGGCAGGCCCTTCCAGATCGGCCGGCATGTCGGTCACGCCCAGCAATACCTGCCCCGCCGGAAAGACCCCGGCGATCGCCTCGGCATTGCCGATGCCGTTCTGCAGCGTGAGCGCGAAGGCGGATGCCTGCACGAGATGCGCCACCGATGCGATCGCGGAACGGCTGTGCATGGACTTGGTGAACAACAGCACCAGATCGACCGGCCCGGCCACGTCCGAGGCCAGCTTTGCCGCGATCGGGATTCGCCGCTCGCCATCGTCGTCGGCCAGCGTGATGCCATCGCGGGCCAGCGCTTCCAGCCGTGCCCGATCCACGTCCACCAGCGTGACGGAAACACCCGATTCCGCCAGCTTCGCCGCGAACAGGCAGCCCATCGCGCCGGCACCAACGATCACCACTTCGCGCATCCGCATTCTCCCGCATCCTTGGCCCGCGCACCCGTGGTCAGGCCGCGGCAATCGCGGCCAGCTAACCAGTGGGCGCCGTTCTAGCAAGCCGCGTCGCCTGCCCCTTTGCTGCGGCTTGCGCCAGCGGCAGAAGTTCGAACAGGCGGCGCGCGGCGGCGATCAGGCTGCCCCGGCGGCGCGTGTAGACATAGAAGCGCCGCTCGATTTCCAGCGCCTTCACCGGGATCGGCACCACGGTGCCGCGCTCCATTTCCGCACGGAGCAGCGGCATGGGCAGCCAGCCGAGCAAGGTACTGGCCGCAACGGTCGCCAGCATCGTGCCGATCGAGGCGGTTTCGAGCGCCACGTCGGGCAGGGCTTCTCCCTGCGCAGTCACGAGCCGGTGGAACAGCATGCGCGGCGTGCTGCCGATCTCCGGCATGACCCAGCGCTGGCCCAGCGCGGCATTGAGCGGCACCTCCTTCGCCCCGGCCAGCGCGTGCCGGGCGGCGGCGAAAGCGGTATAGGTATCGGTATAGGCCAGTTCCGCCATCGGCCAGATATCGGCATGCGGCGCCAGTTCCGGGGCGATCACCACGTCGATCTCGCGCCCGGCCAGCGCCTGGACCAGGCGGTCCTCGGGCGCATCCAGCAGGTCGATGTGCAGGCCCGGCGCCATGTCCAGCAAGGCGGCGACGGCGCCAGGCAACACCGTCCGTGCCACCGCCGCCACCGCGCCCACGCGCAGGCGCCCGCGCCCCAGGCCGCGCAAGGCATCCAGCGCGGATGTCGCCTGTTCCATCTCGAACAGCAGCAGGCGGGCATGGGGAATCAGCGTTTCCCCGGCCGCCGTGGGCGCCATCCCCTTGCTGTGCCGATCGAACAGCGGCTGGCCGAAGCGCCGTTCCATCTCGCCGATCAGGCGGCTGAGCGCCGGCTGCGTCATGAACGCCGCTTCGGCCGCACGCCCCAGGCTGCCCCGGTCCACCACGGCCAGGAATGCCCGCAATTCTCGCTGATCAAAAGCCATGCACATTTGTTATGCCTTTTGCGCAATTCCGCAATGGTGGCGATTGCCCCGACGGCCGATAAGGCCGGCGGAGAATGGAGAGGAGCACGATCATGCACACGGTTCGCGATGCAACGCTCTCGCTGCTGCGCAAGCTGGGCATGACCACGGTGTTCGGCAATCCGGGATCGACCGAGCTGCCGATGTTCCGGGATTTCCCGGACGATTTCCGCTATATCCTGGGATTGCAGGAATCGATCGTGATGGGGATGGCCGATGGCTTCGCCCAGGCGACCGGCAATGCCGCGCTTATCAACCTGCACTCCGCCGCCGGCGTCGGCCATTCGCTCGGCAACCTGTTCACGGCGTTCAAGAACCAGACCCCGCTGGTCGTGACGGCGGGCCAGCAGGCGCGATCGATCCTGCCGTTCGAACCGTTCCTCTTCGCCGAACGCCCCACCGAATTTCCGCGCCCTTACGTGAAGTGGGCGATCGAGCCCGCGCGCGCGCAGGACGTGCCGGCCGCGATCGCGCGCGCCTATTACGTCGCGATGGAGCCGCCCTGCGGCCCGACGTTCGTTTCGGTGCCCGTGGACGACTGGGACCAGCCATGCGATCCCATCGCGCCGCGCCGCGTGATTGCACGCAATCCCGGCGACCCGCAGCTGCTGGACGAGATCGCGGGCGCGCTGGCGCAGGCCAGCGCCCCCGCCTTCGTGCTGGGCGCCGGCATCGCGCGCGACGGCGCATGGCAGGAAGCGATCGCGCTGGCGGAACGCCATTCGGCAAAGGTCTGGGCCGCGCCGTTCGCCGCGCGCGAGGTCTTTCCCGAGCGGCACCCGCTGTTCGCGGGTTTCCTCAACCCGGGTCGCGAGGCGATCGTCCGCGACCTTTCCGGGCACGACCTGATCCTGGTCGTGGGCGGCCCCTTGTCGCTTTACCATACCGAAGGCTTCGGCCCACACCTTCCCGATGGCGCGCAGCTCTACCACATCGTCGATTCCATCGCGGTGGCAAGCTGGGCGCCCGATGGCACGGCCGTGATCGCCGATGCCGGAAGCGCGCTGGCGCACCTGCTGCAAGGGCCGCCGCCGGTGGCTCGCGCGCGGCCGGCGGGTCGTACGATTCCCCCGGCACTCGCCGCCACCGGCCTGACCGATGCCTACCTGCTCCAGCAGATCGCCCGCCTGCGGCCTGCCGGATCGGTGATCGTGGAGGAAGCGCCATCCAGCCGTGGCGCCATGCACGATCATCTCCCGATCCTGGATGCGGGCGGCTTCTTCACCTGCGCCAGCGGAGGGCTTGGCCACGGACTGCCAGCCTCGATCGGCGTCGCGCTGGGTCGCCCCGATGCCAAGGTCATCGCCATTCTGGGCGATGGATCGAGCATGTATGCCATTCAAGGGCTGTGGTCGGCCGCGCAACTGGGCCTGCCGATCAGCTTCGTGATCGTGAACAACCGGCGCTACGAGGCGCTGATCAACTTCGGCCGCCACTTCGGCTTGCAGCAGACGCTGGGGACCGCGCTCGACGATATCGATTTCTGCGCGCTCGCCCGGGGCCAGGGCGTTTCGGCCACGCGCATCGATACGGTAGAAGCGCTTGACGGCGCGCTTGCCGCTTCCTTCGCGGCACAAGGGCCAACGCTGGTCGAAGTGCTGGTCGATTGACGGGAACTGCCATGAGCGGGACACCATGAACGGGACAAGGACAATGTTCACCGGACGCCTTTCGGACCTGATCGACGACCGCCCCGACGAAGGCATCTTCCGCGTCAGCCGGGCAATCTTCGACGATCCCGGCGTGTTCGATCTGGAAATGCGGCGAATCTTCGAAAGCGGGTGGGTGTTCCTCGGCATCGCCGATCAGGCGCGCGATCCGCACGACTTCTTCACCACCGATATCGGCCGCGTGCCCGTGCTGGTCAGCCGCGATGGCAACGGCGCGCTCGGGGCCTTCGTCAATTCCTGCCCGCATCGCGGATCGCGCGTGGCGCAGACGCTGGCCGGCAATGCGCGCCTGCACGTCTGCCCCTATCATAGCTGGACCTTCGACAGCGCGGGCCGCAACAAGAGCGTGAAACTGAAGCGCGCCGGCTGCTATGCCGAGAACTTCGATGCGCAGAGCCACGACCTGCCCGCCCTGCCCGCGTTCGGCGAATATCGCGGCTTCCTGTTCGGCAGCCTCGATGCCGGCGTACCGCCGCTCGAAACGCATCTGGGCGAAGCGGCGAAGCTGCTGGACCTCGTTGCCGACCAGGGCCCGGACGGCTTCGAACTGGTGCCGGGCGCCGTCACGTTCACGTTCCAGGCCAACTGGAAGCTGCAGCTCGAAAACTGCTCCGACGCCTATCACTTCACCTCGACGCACCCTTCCTACATCCGCATCCTCGAACAGCGGCAGACCGCCAACACCGGCGTCGCGGTGAAATCGGTGTGGGAAAGCAGCGATTACTGGCGCGAGGACGCGCAGGGCGTGGCTGGCGGCAGCTTCAGCTTCCCGCACGGCCACGTGCTGAACTGGGGCATTTTCGGCGTAACCGAGGCGCTGCCGCTGTTCGAACAGGCCGAAGCGCTGGCCGAACGCCACGGCGCCGCCAAGCGCGACTGGATGTTCAACATGCGCAACCTGTCGATCTTCCCCAACCTGCAGATCGCCGAAAACGCATCGAGCCAGTTGCGCGTCATCCGCCCGCTGGCACCCGACCTCACGGAAATGCGGACATGGTGCATCGCCCCCAAGGGCGAAAGCGCGCAGGCGCGGCGCCAGCGGATCCGCCAGTACGAGGATTTCTTCAACCCCAGCGGCATGGCCACGCCCGACGACACCGTAAGCTACGAGAACTGCCAGCGCGGCTTCGCCAGCCGCGTCGAGCCCTGGCTGCAAGGCTATTCCCGGGGCACCACCGCCAGCAAGGCCGGGGGCAACCCCTTCTCGGACCTGATCGACATGAAGCCGGCGCGCAGCGTGCTGGCCGATGCGCAGCTTGGCGACGAGACGCTGTTCCAGAGCTACTATCGCGAATGGGCGCGCCGCATGGCGGGAGTGATCGGACAATGACCCTGTCGCTGAAAGACGCCGAAGCCATTCTCTATCACGAGGCGGAATGCCTCGATGAAAGCCGCTGGGACGATTGGCTGGATCTCTATGCGGAAGATGCCTGCTTCTGGATGCCGGCATGGAAGAGCGAGACCGAGACGACCACCGATCCCGAGGCCGAGCTTTCGCTGATCTATTACAAGGGGCGCAACAACCTGGCTGATCGCGTCTGGCGGGTGCGCTCCGGGCAATCGGTGGCCTCCACTCCGCGCATCCGAGCCGTCCACATGATAACCAACGTCAGGCTGGTGGGGGCCGACGAAGCGAGCGCGCAAGTCGCGGCGAATTTCGCGGTCAATCTGTTCGACAAGCGATCAGGCCGGACGCATACCTTTTTCGGGCACTACCGGCACGCGTTGCGGCGCGAGGGCGAGCGCTGGCTGATCGCTGGCAAGACGATCGTGCTGCTCAACGATACCATCCCCACCGTGCTGGACTTCTACTGCATCTGATCGAGGCGATGCCGGCCAAACTCATACCGGACCTGCGCTGCCGAAGGCATCTGCCGCTTGCCAACCTTTGCGTGGCAGGACAGGCTAGAAGTTAATCCCGCCCGATCCAACTGGATTACCGGCCCCAACGTGTTATCACGGTCTGGGTTGGTGGAGAGATTGACCATGAGACTGCAGCGAAACCTCACGACGATATTTCTTCTGGCATCGTCGACTGTGGCCATGGCCGAAAATCCTTCGCAGGCCGGCGCACAGGGCGACGTTTCGGTCACGATCTACAACAATGACCTCGCGCTAGTGCAGGATATTCGCAATGTTACCTTGCCTGCAGGGCGGTCTCGCCAGGAATTTCCTGATGTTTCCGCACAGATCCGGCCCGAAACGGTGACCCTGGCTGGCGAAGGTTTCGGCATCGTCGAGCAGAACTTCGACTTCGACCTGCTTTCACCATCGGCGCTGATGGAAAAGGCCGTCGGCCAGCAGGTAACGCTGCTGCGCACAAATCCCGCAACGGGCGCGGAAACGCGCGAGCGCGCCACCGTGCTCGCCGCCAATGGCGGGGTGGTGCTGCGGATCGCGGATCGCATCGAGGTGCTGCGTGACGATGGCCTGCCGGTGCGCGTCATCTTCGATACGATCCCGCCCAACCTGCGCGCCCGCCCCACCCTGAGCGTCACGCTCGACAGCGCCCGCGCTGGCGCCCGCCCGCTGACACTGAGTTACCTTACGCCGGGCATCGGCTGGAAATCCGACTACGTCGCCCTGTTCGACGAGACGGCCGGAAAGATCGACGTGCAGGGCTGGATCACGTTGACCAACGCCACTGGCACGACCTTTGCCAACGCCAGAACCCTGCTGGTCGCCGGCGATGTCGGATCAGTGCAGCAGAGGCCCCGCTTCCCCGAGCGGCGTCCCAACGGAAACGTGTCAGGCACGGAAAGCGGCGGCGCGCAACTTGGCGATCTTCACGTCTATCCGATCGAGGGGCGCACCACGATCGCCAACGCCCAGACCAAGCAGGTCAGCTTCCTCGATGCATCGGGCGTTCCGGCGCGCAAGGGCTACGAATACCGGAACTCGTGGCTGGGCAGCCAATCGGACGCCGAGAGCGCCGCGTCGATCCTGAAGTTCTCGAGCGCCAGGGCCAACGGCATCGGCGCGGCTCTTCCAGCCGGAACGGTGCGCGTCTATATGCGCGACAGCAAGGGCCAGGCCCAGTTCATCGGCGAAAGCCAGATCCCGCACACGCCGGGCGGATCGTCGCTGGCACTCCGCACAGGCGATGCGTTCGATGTGAAAGTACAGCCCGTGCTGGTCAAGCGCGACACGCTTACCACGGCTGAATGGGAGAGCTTCGCCCGCTGGCGGATCGTCCGCGCTGATGGAACTGCCGACATGGTCTATGGAGAGCGCCCCAAAACCTTCTTCCGCACCCAGATGCGCTACATCGTCACCAATGCCCGACCGGTGCCCGTGACCGTGGACGTGATCCAGAACGGACTGGCGCAATGGTGGTGGTGGCGCGACATCCGCATCCCGGAAGAGAGCCTGCCCGGTATTCAGGACAACGCCGACCAGCGGCGATGGGAAGTGCCCGTGCCCGCCAACGGCAAGACCGAACTGACGGTCACCTTCCTGACGCCCTGGTAAGGGCGATGCGCCATCTTCTGACCACGGCCCTGCTGGCCGTTGCGGCAGGACAGGCCCAGGCAGCGCCTCCGGTGGTGATCTCCGCCAGGCCCGACGCCGTCGCCGTGACGATCTATCGCGACCCTGAGCGCGGGGACAACGCGATCGACCGGGATGCCCCCGGCGCCTTCGCGCTGATCGCCGAGACCCGCACGGTGGAACTGCCCCCCGGTGTGGCGACCGTGCGCTTCGAAGGTGTGGCCGGAGGGATCGTCCCCCAGTCGGCCATCCTGTTTGGCACCAACCCGCGCGAGCGCAACCGCGACGCGGCGCTGCTTTCGCAGAAGGGGCTGGTCGATGCTTTCACCGGCCAGCAGGTGCTGGTGCGGCGCACCGATCCCGCGACTGGCAAGGTAACCGAGGAGCGGGCGACCATCCTTTCAAGCGCCGATCGCCTGGTGATCCAGACGCCGCGTGGCGCCGAGGCCGTCTATTGCTCAGGCTTGGCCCAGACCCTGATCTATCCGAATGCCCCCGCCGCGCTGTCCGCCAAGCCCGTCCTGACGATGACGACGAAGGAGCAGCCGGGCGGCAAGGCAACGATCACGCTGGCCTACATCGCCACCGGCTTCGACTGGGACGCCACCTATGTCGGAACCCTGGCGCCGGACGGGAAATCCCTTGGCCTGTTCGCCTGGCTGACAATGGCAAGCGCGGACGAAACGAGCTTCGTCGATGCGAACGCGTCGGCCGTGGCCGGCAGGATCAACCGCTCGCAGGACACCCGTGATGATACCGGTCGGCAGGCCCGCGAGGACGCTGGAAACCTTGACCGCCAGTCTGAATGCTGGCCGGCTGGAACCACCAGCGACCTCTCCGTACCGTCGCCCGTGGTCATGGCTCCCCCGGCGCCAATGGCCATGGCAATGCTGGGCGATGATATAGATAATATAATAGTGACGGCGCAACGCCGGCAGGAGCGCTTGGCGAACGTGCCGATCGCGGTAACGGCGGTCGCCGAGAATCTCGGTGACCTCAAGCTTTATCGCGTCCCGCTGCCCGTCACGGTTGCCGCGCGATCGCAGAAGCAGGTCGCTTTCCTGAACAAGCCGGAAATCAAGGGCGATCTGATCTACCGCTCGATCGTGCCGGACGATGATCCCGAGCTTCCGCAAACGGTGTACCGCTTCGTCAACCGCAAGGCGGACGGTCTGGGCGAGCCGTTTCCGGCCGGGAAAGTGATCCTCTATCAGGACAGCCCCTGGGGCCGGCAACTGATTGGTCAGACGACGCTGGCCGACAAGACCACCAACGAAGAAGTGGAACTCGTGCTCGGCGAAGCATCGGGCGTGACCGTGGAGACCACGGACACGCGCCTGAAAAAGGGGACGCGCTACAATCTGGTCATGCGCAACGCCAACCCGTTCCCGGTGCGCTTCGAGCTGGATTTCCGCAACCCGCCACGCATTCTTGCGCGGCCATCGGCGGGACGCGTGATCCGGAAGCCCGGCAAGATGATCTGGCAAACCACCCTACCGCCAAACAGCGAGCAGAATACCGCCTACGAAACCGCAGATCGCTAGTGATCGCCCTGGCTGCAGCCGTTGAAAGCTGCATTGGCGCCTCGCAAAACCCGCGTTTCGTTCAGGCGGCGATCCTTGGTTCCGGCCCGACGTAGTTGGACGCGGGCCGTATCAGCCTGCCATTGGCAACCTGTTCGCGCGCATGGGCGAGCCATCCCAGCGTTCGGCCCATCGCGAACACGCAGGTGAATTCGCTAGCGTCGAAGCCCAGCGCTTCGAGCAACAGCGCGGTGTAAAACTCGACGTTTGTTTGGAGCGATCGGTCCGGCTTGCGCTCGTGCAGGATCTGAAGGGCTGCCTGCTCCACCGCCTCGGCCAATGCCAGCCGGCCCGCATCGGGAGAGAGCCCTTTCAGCGCGCGCTTGAGCGCGTCCGCTCTTGGATCGCGCACCCGGTAGATGCGATGGCCAAAGCCCATCAGCCTGTCCCCCCCGGTCGAGGGCACTCTCGATCCAGCGCCGTGCGTTGGACGCTCCACCGATCGCGTCGAGCATTTCGATAACCGGCCCGGGTGCGCCGCCGTGCAGGGGGCCTTTCAAGGTGCTGAGCCCCGTCAGCACCGCCGACGTCAGTCCGGCCAGTGTCGAGGCCGTGACGCGCGCGGCAAAGGTGGAGGCGTTGAGGCCGTGATCGCAGACGGTGACCAAATAGGTGTCGAGCGCCGCGGCTTCTTCCAGCGTCGCCGTGGTTCCCCGCACCATCCGCAGCACGTCGGCGGCGTGGTCCGCCGCCGGATCGGGTGGCACCAGATCCTGATGCTGGCGCCGGCGCGCGACAGCGGCGGTGAACACCGATACTCCCGCCAGCAGCCGTAGGGCGGTCCGCAGATCATCGCCCTCGGGTATCCGCGCCAGCAAGGCACGGACGGTTTCGACCGGGTTCAGGCCAGGGGGCATGGAATGAGGCACCACAACATGCGCGAAGGCTTCAACCCGCGCCTCGCCCAACATCCTTTCCAGTCCGTCCAAGTCGGGCAAATCATCAAGGAACCCGTCGAGCAGCAGATGCGCCGCTTCCGCGAAACGCGTGCGCCCCGCCAGCTGGCCTAGTTCGAAGCCGCGGATCACCAGCCGTCCAGCGACACCATCGACATCGGACAGAACTGTGCGCGCGGCCACGACGCCTTCCAAACCTTCCGCCATCTTCTGCATCTCCTGGACTTGACGGGCACAGGATTCCGGCGGAAGTTGATTTGGTCAATCTTGATCAACTTAATCAATGTCTTGGCTTAAGCATGGCTGGCTGGTTGACCGCAGAAGAAGTGATGGCGCGGCTCGGCCTCCGGGCGCAGACGCTTTACGCCTACGTCAGTCGCGGACGGATCGAGGCGCGGCGGGACGCGGACGATCCGCGGCGCAGCCTCTATCGCGCCTCGGACGTCGACCGGTTGCAGAAGCGGCGTGCCCGTGGCCGGGGACAAGCCGCCGTGGCCGAAGAAGCCATCGCCTGGGGAGAGCCGGTGCTGGCATCGGCGATCACGACGATTGCAGACGGCAAGCTCTGGTACCGGGGCAGGAACGCCGCGTCGCTTGCCGAGACCGCAAGCCTCGAAGGCGTCGCGCGCCTGTTGTGGGACTGTGGCAATGAGCGGTTCCCGACACAAACCAACACGATCGCGCCGGGCCGTGCGCATGACCGGATGTTTCAAGCCCTTGCCTGGCGCGCTGCGACAAGCCCCGCCATGCGGGGACGAAGGCCCGAGGCGCTATACTTCGAAGCGGCAGCGCTGCTCGACCTTCTCGTGGATGCGGTGGCCGGAGGCTCGGGCGAAGGTCCGATGGATCAGCGGCTCGGCCGCGCGTGGGGGTGCGACGACGTCGGTACGGACCTTATCCGGCGGGCCTTGGTCCTGCTGGCGGACCACGAGTTGAATGCTTCAACTTTTGCAGCGCGCGTCACGGCTTCCACGGGAGCATCGCTGGCGGCCTGCGCGCTCGCCGGACTTGCCGCCCTGTCCGGCCCGCTCCATGGGGGGATCGCGACGCGCGTGCGCAGTTTCCTGACCGAAGCCGGCAAGGCTGACCCGTATGGAGCCGTGTCGGCACGTCTTGCTGCCGGCGCGGCACTGCCCGGCTTTGGACATCCCCTTTATCCTGATGGAGACCCGCGCGCAAAAGCGTTGCTGGCGGCCTTTGATCCGCTGCCAGAGCATCGCGCTCTCGCGGCGGCCGTGCTGGAGGCCACGGGCGAACTCCCCAACATCGATTTTGCCCTGACCGCGCTCACCGAGCTTGCCCATCTTCCCGAAGATGCACCGTTCCAGATTTTCGCGACCGCCCGGTGCACCGGCTGGATCGCACACGCCCTGGAGCAATCCCGCGCCGGGAAGCTGATACGGCCGCGAGCCAGATATGTCGGTGTGGCGCCCGATACGGCGTGAAGCACCGCGATGCGCTGGCGGGGCGGCGGCATGTGCTGCTTCGCGCCGGTCGCGCCGGCCAACGGTGTCGAAACGCCGCAGCAGACCGAACTCGCCAAGAAAATCCTGGGCAAGCCGGCGGGCCAGCCCCAATGTCCGCGCCTTTCTCGGTTTCATCTGCGAGGTATTTGCCGAGGCAAACCCGTGAGCGTTGCAGAAGTTCAAACGCCGGGAACGAAGGCCTTGATCCAGTTGAGGATTTCCGCACGGCGGCGGCTATCGTCGGTGATGTCCTCGTCCACCCCCAGTTGCCAGGCGAGGCCGGCATCCTGTGGCGCGGCGGCAAGGCCGGTCAGCACTTTGACATAGGCATCGAGCGCGGCGCGATCAGAGAAGAAGCCCTGCGCGATCATGTCGTCGGCATAAAGCGTGTAGAGCTGGACGAGCTGCGCAATGTCGAATTCCGGGTGGTACTGCACCGCCCAGACCTCGCTGCGCCCCACCGGCACGACCGCTGCCTGTACCACGCTGTGCGCGTTGGACGCGAGCAGCGTGGCGTTGTCCGGCAGGCGCGTGACTTCGTCGTAATGGATGCAGGGCGCATCGAACACCGCGCCCTTGCCCGCGAACATCGGGTGATCGGCACCCGCCGCCGTGCGCACGATCTTGCGCGCGAAGCCGACCTCGCGCCCGCGCGGGTTGTATTCGACCTGCCCCCCGGCGGCCATGACGGCGATCTGCAGGCCCCAGCAGCTTCCGAACACCGGCAGACCCGCTTCGGCCGCATCGCGCAAAATGGCGATCTGGTTGGTGACGGCGAATTCCTTGTCATAGGCATGAAGCGACGAACCGGTGACGTCGAAGCCGTCGTAATCGGCGAACGAGCGGCCACCGGGGATAGCCCAATCCGCATCGGCCGCGTTGACCACGTCCAGATCGAAATCGGGAAAATGCGCCAAAATCGCCAGCGCGTAGATCTCGCTGGACGAACGCACGCCCAGCTCGGCGGCGCGCGCGCGCTTGTCGGCGGTATTGCCTTCCATCAGAAGCAGTCGTGTCATCGGGTATCTCTAGTGTTGCGATGGCAAGGTATCCGCGCGGTAACGCTGCGGCGGCACGCCCACCCAGCGGGTGAAGGCGCGCGTGAAATTGGAATGCTCGGCGTAACCCAGCCGCAGCGCGACCTGCGCGATCGAGCATTCGGGACGGGTGCGGAATTCCAGCATCGCCTGACGCATCCGGCATTCGTCGAGCAGTTGCTGGAAGGTCAGTTGGGCCTCGGCCAGCCGGCGCCGCATGGTGCGGCTCGACATGCCGATCTCGCTGGCGAGTTCATCCTGGTTGATCTCGCCCTGCGACATGCGCGCGAAGATCATCGCGGCCAGGCGATCGCGCGCGGGTTCGGCGCGGCGCTTGCGCGCGATCTGCGTCGACAGGTCCTTGAGATTGCTCCTGGCGTCCGATGGCGGCATCGCCGCATCGAGCATGGCAACCGGCAGGCTCAGCGAATTGACCTCGCCGCCAAAGCTCAGGCGGCTGAGCGGCATGGCAAGCCCGGTATCGCGGCGCGCGCATTCGAACCCCAGCTCGATTTCGTCCATCGCGTCGGGCACGGCCATGCGCACGATGCGGGCGACGATGCCAAGGCTGAACATGGCGTCATGGTGGCGCGGCCAGATGTCGGGATCGAGGATGCGGTAATTGACCGTTGCCGTCCCGTCCTTGACCTGAAAGTCCAGCGTGGTCGAATCCTGGAGCAGTTCGAAATGATCGGCAAAGCGGCGCAGGGCCGCGCCGAGCGTCTGTGCCGAGGTGATCGCGGTGCCGATCTCCCCCAATTGCGCAAGATCGTAGTTGAGGCCGATCGTCCATGTCGCGGCCGGATGATTGGCCCGCTCGCCAACGGATTCCGCCATGCGCGCGAAACGCTTGAGCGAGATGCGATTCGACGTGGCAACGTCGCCGTTGTCGAGACCTGCCCGGGCAAGGGCTTCGTCGGGTTCGATACCGAAAGCGGGCATGGAGTCGGTCCACCCGCAAAGCGCTTCGGCCTGTACTGCCGGTTGGCTCATGGCTACTCCCCTATACGATAGTCGGAATGCGATTCCCGATCTTGACAGGAGCGTAACGCAGCCCCGCCATTCCAAATTATCCGAAACAGTCATTGGATTGATACTTTCGATCAAATCCGGAGCTTGCTTTGATCGGGAATGCCACTTGGCCAGTCCTGCCAAGTGAACCTGCGGCCGCTGTCCTAGGAACTGGCACCTTCAAGGGGAGGGACTCGCATTGGCCCAGCAATACGACGTCGACAGTCCGGCAGCCGTTGTCAGCGCAATCGTGCTGGGCACGCTGGGCGTTCTTTCGTTCATCGTCCAGCCCGCGCTGGTTCAAGGCTTCGTCACCCACCTGCATGTCGGCGAACCGGAAGCGCTGAACCTTGCCGGCATCGAGATGCTGGGTGTCGCCATCTCCTCGATCGCCATGGCGCTGGGTTCGCACCGGTACGACTGGCGGCGAGTCATGGCGGCGGCGCTGCTCGTCGCGGCGCTGGGCAACGGCCTTTCGGCCATGGCATCCGGTGGCGGCACGCTGTGGACTGCACGCTTCATTGCCGGACTGGGGCACGGCGCGATCATCACACTGAGCTTCACCTTCGTCGGCCTGACGCGCAAGGTGGACCGCAACATCGCCTTGTATCTGGCTCTGCTGCTGACCTACGGCGCGATCGGCGTGTGGCGGATGCCGGCGTTTCTCGATCGGTTCGGCCTGCCGGCCCTGTTCTGGCTGTTCGCCGCCCTTCTCGTTCTCGGGCTAGCCACCGTGCGCAACGTGCCCCGCACGCACGAGGCGCGGGCCGAAATTCCTGAAGGCGCGCGTGATCTGCCGCATGGCATGGTTGCGGTCGCGCTGGCGGGCGTGCTCGCGTACAACATCGCGCAGGGCATCGCCTGGGCCGTGCTGTTCCTCGTCGGCATCGCGGCCGGTCTTGGCGAACAATCCGTGGCCGACGCGCTGTTCGCCTCGCAGGTGCTGGCGATCGGCGGGGCGCTCGCCTCGGTGTTTCTGGCCGGGGCACTGGCGCGCGACCGGGCGATCATGATCGGCATTCTCGGCGGCGGGGCGTGCATCGGGCTGCTGCTGGCCCATCCCGGCATCGTGCTGTTCGCGATCAGCGTCTGCGGCTTCAACGTGCTGTGGAATTTCGTCCTGCCGTTCATCCTCGGCACCGTGGGCGAGTTCGACACGCGCGGGCGCATGATCGGCCGTGCCGTGGCGATGCAGATGCTCGGCCTTGGCACCGGGCCGTTCCTGGCCGGGCTGCTGACCAACGGATCGAGCTATGCCCTGGTCGAACTGGCCTGCATCTTCTTCTTCCTTGCCAGTTTCGCGCTGCTGCTTCTGCCGATGCAGGCGCACCGCCGCCTGCTCGCGCCGCAGGGCTGAGCGATACCGCACGCAAGGCGCGGGCGGCATCTGCAAAACGGAAATGTCCCGATCTGCCAAGCGTGACGGGACGCATCGGTATCTCCTGCAATCGACACCGGCGCGTCAGCCGCATGGCGACGGTCCGGGCGACACAGGGAGACTACGCAATGACGCAGCCGTATCATCGACTGTTCCAGGCTTCGCCGATGGCCATCGCGGCGGCCATCGCGGTCATCAGCGCCACACCGGCCTTCGCCGAGACGCAGCCGGCCGCGGAAGCGACCGAAGCGCCGCAGCAGGGCTTCGGCGATATCGTCGTCACCGCCAACAAGCGCAGCGAGAACCTGCAGAAAGTCGGCATCTCGGTCTCGGCCTATTCGGGTGACCAGCTCAAGGCGCTGGGCATCACCGATACCACGCAGATCACGCAGCAGATCCCGGCGTTCCAGTTGAACGCGTGGTCACCCAACGTTACGATCTTCAACCTGCGCGGCATTTCGCAGAACAACTTCACCGATTACCTCGAAGCGCCCGTCGCGGTGTATATGGACGATGCCTACATGGGCTCGATCAACGGCATTTCCGGCCAGTTGTTCGATACCAAGCGCGTGGAAGTGCTGCGCGGCCCGCAAGGCACCCTGTTCGGCCGCAACGCCACCGGCGGCCTGGTCCACTACATCAGCAACGATGCCAGCCAGGCCGATTTCAATGGCTATGCCGAAGCCAGCTATGAACGCTTCAACCGGCGCGCGCTGGAAGGCGCGGTCGGCGGATCGATCACGCCGGGGCTGCGCTTCCGCGTGGCCGGGCGCGTGGTCAAGGCGGATGGCTATATCAAGTCCGCCGCCGCCCTGCCCGGCACTTTCGACGGCAACGGGCAGGATCTGGGCGGCGAAAACGCCTGGGCCTTGCGCGGCACCGTGCAGGCCGACATCGGCAGCGACGGCAAGCTGGACCTGTGGTTTAAGCACAGCGAGGACAACCACGTCGCCACCGGCGGCTATGTCTTCGACAACTGCGATCTGCTCGCCAACGGCTATTGCCACGTCAATCCGGCCGGCCTCAGCGACGGCACCGGCGGCGTCATCAACGGCATCACCGGCGCCAAGGCCAGCCCTTACCAGAACTTCTCCAACGATCGCGGCAACTTCGATCGCCGGACCGACATCTATCAGGGCAAGCTGGTCAAGAAGTTCGGCGGCGTGGAACTGACCGCCATCACCAACTACACCGATCTCAAGAAGTCCTATGCCGAGGATGGCGATGCCCTTCCCGTCACCGTCATCCAGTTCCTCACCACCGCGCGTTACAAGCAATTCAGCCACGAATTGCGCCTTTCGGGCGACAGCGGCCCCTTCCGTTGGCAGGCGGGCGCCTATTACCTCAACATGAAGATCGCCGGCTCGCTCACCACCATCGGCGCGCCGGTGCTGGGCGCCGCCTTCGCCATCAACGGCGCGGCCAACGATCCGCGCGTGGTCGAGGACTATAAGCTGCGGTCGAAGAACTGGTCGTTGTTCGGCCAGGGCGAATACGATCTGTCCGACAAGCTGACCGTGATCGCCGGGGTGCGCTATTCCAAGGACAACAAGTCGATCGACTATACATCGCGCCTGATCGACACGGGCTTCCCGACCGTGGTGCGCGCCACGGACGAAGCGTTTGCGGCCGTCGTTCCCGGCATCAACCGCATCAAGTATGGCGACTGGGCGGCCCGCGTTGGCCTGAACTACAAGCCCAATCCCGATACCCTGCTGTTCGTATCGTGGAACCGCGGCATCAAGGGCGGCAACTGGACGCTGAGCGCGGACGTGACGCCCGCCAACTTCCGCCACGATCCCGAACGGCTCAATTCGTTCGAGGGCGGCGTGAAGTGGTCCAACGCCGATCGCACGCTGCGCGCCAACCTGACGGCCTATCACTATATCTACGACAACTATCAGGCGTTCTCGGTACTGGGCGGCCTGCCTCAGGTGAGCAACAGCGATGCGCGGGCCACGGGCACGGAGCTGGAAGTGTTCTGGCAGCCGGTCAAGCGGCTCAACGTGAACCTTGGCGCGACGTGGGAAACCACCAAGGTCAAGCAGATCCTGGGGCCGGGCAGCCAGATCGGCCCCGAATTCTTCCCCGGCGCGCCCGATGCCCAGTATTGCGCCAATCAGCGTGACGGCACCTTCCTGTGCACCTATCCGCAGAAGGCGATCACGGACGCCAAGCTGCCCAACGCGCCGAAGTTCAGCATCAATTACCTGTTGCGCTACAATATCGACGCTTTCGGCGGCAACCTGGCGGCGCAGTTCGATGGCGTGTGGTACGATGACCAGTATCTGGAAGTCACCAACGGCGCTTCCTCGCTGCAGAAGGCCTACAACGTCTCGAACGCGTCGCTGACCTGGACCACCGCCAACGACCGCCTGTCGGTCCAGGTGTTCGGGCGCAACGTGTTCGACAAGGCCTACCGCGCCTACACGCTCAACCTCGGCATTCTCGGCACCACGTCGGTCTATGCCAAGCCCGCCACGTATGGGGCGAGCGTGACGGTGCGCTGGTAACACCCGACATGAGGGCGACGCCGGGCCGGGTTTTCCGGTCCGGCGCTGCCCCCTGCCGGCCGCCCCGGACTATCGGGCGCTTTGCAATTCTGGCCATTCACCCCTCAGCGCAAAAGGAATTGATCCTAAGCATCATGCTGCGCTGCAACTGCGGCCTTCGATCAATTGCATTTTCGGGACGGGCCATAGCTTTCGTTTCGTGAACAGAAGCCGGCCGCGACGATTCAGCGGCGGCATGAACAGGGGAGTTCATCATGGGGGTCCACCGCACATTGGGACGCAGGTTCGGCCTGCTCGGTACGTCGATGCTGGGGGCGATGATCGTCGCCGCGCCGGCCTTCGCGCAGGAAGCGCCGCAATCCGCCACGGAAGGCACGAACGACGCCAGCGGCGAAATCATCGTCACCGCCACGCGCAAGTCCGAAGCATTGAGCAAGGTTCCGCTGAGCGTCAGCGCCTTTTCGACCGAAACGCTCGACAAGCGCGGCGTGCGCGATTTCAGCGACGTGATCCGCCAGACGCCGGGTGTGGTGTTCGAAGCCACCAACACCACCACCAACATCGCGATCCGCGGCATCAATTCCACCGTCGGCGCGGCGACCACCGGCGTCTACATCGACGATACGCCGATCCAGGTCCGCGCGCTCGGCTACAGCGGCGGCAACGCCTATCCGGTGATCTTCGATCTGGAACGCATCGAAGTGCTGCGCGGCCCGCAGGGCACGCTGTTCGGCGCGGGTTCGGAAGGCGGCACGATCCGCTTCATCTCGCCCCAGCCGAGCGCCACCACCACCTCTGGCCGTATCCGCTCGGAACTCTCCTTCACCGAAGGCGGCGCGCCCAGCTATGAAATCGGCGCGGCGTTCGGCACGCCGATCGTGCAGGACAAGCTGGCGATCCGCGCCAGCGGGTACTACCGCCGCGATGGCGGCTACATCGACCGGGTGCGCTTCGAGGACAAGTCCGTCGTCCAGAAGAACGCCAACTGGAACGAATCCTACGTAGGCCGCGTGGCGCTGGCATGGACACCCACGCCGCAACTGACGATCACGCCCTCGGTCGTGTTCCAGAAGCTCAACACCAACGACAGCGGCGAATCCTGGGACAACATCGCGGCCGACCAGACCCAGCCGAGCGTGCCCTTCTCCGACTATGCGAACAACAAGCTGCTCAACGGCAACCGCGTCCGCGAATGGAGCAAGGACCGCTTCGTGCTGCCCTCGCTCAACATCCGCTATGACCTGGGCGGCGCGGACCTGATCGCGATCGGTTCCTATTTCGACCGCAAGCAGACGTTCGTGTCGGACTACACCACCTTCGACCAGAGCCTGTTCACCGGCATCACTCTGCCGATCTTCCCCAACCAGTCCGCATTCAGCGACTTCGTGAACACCCAGAAGAACTGGACCGGGGAACTGCGCCTGCAATCGACCGCCAAGGATTCGAAGATCTCGTGGGTCATCGGCACGTTCTACCAGCAGGCCAAGCAGACCTCTATCCAGCAGGTCAACGACACGTTCTTCTACCAGTACGCGCCGTTCCTCGCCGGCATCCTCCCGCCCTTGGTCAACGGCAAGCTGATCTATGATCAGGCCACCACGTCGAAGGACACGCAATACGCGGTCTATGGCCAGGTCAATTACAAGCCGGTCGACCGGCTGACGCTGACGGTCGGCCTGCGCTATGGCGAAACCAAGTTCGCGATCAACTCCTTCGCGCAAGGGCCGGTGGTCGGCCCGTCGGTCACCGACGTCGGCACGCAAAAGGGGGTCTGACTCAAATTCCGTGCAATCCAGGTCACGCTGGCGCCATAACTCTGGCTTTGAGAAGGTCGATTTTGGCGCGCCCGTACATCTGGCGCTTGATGGCCTTGAGGCGGTTGACTTTGCCCTCGACTTGACCGCTGGACCACGGCGTCGAGATCGCGGCGGCAACGGCGTCCTTGTCGGCTTCGACGCCGGCAGCGAACCCAGCAAGCTTGGTCTCGGCCGCCATGGCGATCCAAGGATCGAGCCGGGCCTTGTCCTTTGAGCGCATCATGGCGTGGAAGCAATCGAGAGCCTCGCGTGCGCTGATTAGCGCTGGCACGGCCTTTTCGATCACCGCGTTTATCAGGGCGGTCTGCGCTGATCCGGTGTCGCGCTCGGTGGTCATGCTGCGCGCGATGGTCCGTGCACTCAGCCCCGCACCGCCGGTGTGGCCAAGTTTTTCGTCGCGACGACGACGGGTCGCCCATTCGCTGACTACGCGCAGCGAACCGCCAAAACCGGAAGCCTTCAGCCGCCGCCACAGTTCAGCCCCAATCCGGCAGCCTGCATTCCACTCCGCCTCGAGGGTCAGCGACCAGACATCGAGCGAACTCTGGCGCGTGCGGAAGGTGTCGTGACGCTGGCCGCGCAGGACCTTGCGGATGGTCTTGCGCGACACGCCGGTCGTGCGTGCCATGACCCTGATCGGCACGCCTTGCCCGGCCAGATCGATAATCTGGCGGTTGAGGGCCTCGCGCAATTGGTAGCCATCCCACTGGATGCGCTCGGCACGGGTCAGGGTCGCCGGATCGACCGGCCCCGTCGGCGCCAGCGCGCGCCGCAAACATGGCATTTCCGAACGCACTGCCGCCAGAAATGCTGCCGAGGCGTTCTCGAACAGGTGCCAGCGGTCGGCCACCTGCTGTGCCTGCGGCGCCGCCTCGCTTGCGGCCGCACCATAACCCGGACCACGGTCGCGACAGATGATTTCGACTTGCGGGTTCTGGCGCAGCCAGGCGATGACCGTGTCGCGCTGACGATCGGGAAGCAGGTCGATCACCTCGCGTCGTTCGAGATCGACCACGATGCTCCCGTAGCTGTGGCCGCGGCGCCAAGCGAAGTCGTCGATGCCAACCACCCGCGCAGGTGGCGGCGGCACGGAGGCAGGATCGCTGCGTCTCAGAACTCGAAGCATCGTGTCGCGCGACCAAGGCGCCGACAGACGCGCCATCATGCGCGAGCCCGGCCTACCACCCAGCGCGACCGCCACCGCGCGCACTAGCGCGTCGCAACGACCCACCCTGCGGCCATATCGCCGGCCAACCGGCGGCGCCAGCGGCTCGCTGAACGTGCGCCTTGGACAAAGGGTATGCGTGCACCGAAACCGTCGAACCGACAGTCTCAGCCTGACGATGCTGCCGCTGACCGGCAAATCCGAAAGCATGCGGTCATATCGACTGTGGAGAGACGTCGATGGCATCGCGCAATCCGGGCAATCCGCTCCCACGGCCGCCAATCGGCCCGACATCTCGACGATTCCGTCGATCACAGTCCGGCTTTCCACGATTAATCCCGGTAACTGCAGGCTACTGTCCCATGCTTTCGAGGCCATCGACGTGTGCTCCTTGCTGACCCCCAATCCAGTTGGCCGCACACAGCGCAGAAATGTCAAATCTGCACGGAATTTGAGTCAGACCCCAAAAGGAACATCCGTTCACGCCCAAGTTCGGCATCGATTTCCAGGTGACCGACCGCACGCTGATCTACGGCTCGGTGTCCAAGGGCTTCCGTCCAGGTGGCTACAACCCGCAGGTCGGTTCGCCCTGCGGACCCGAACTCGCCTCGCTCGGCTATCCCGGCGGTCGCCCCAAGCTTTACAATTCGGACTCGGTGTGGAGCTACGAACTGGGCCTCAAGACGCGCGTTGCGGACGGGCGGCTGGGCATCCAGGGCAGCGCCTACCAGATCGACTGGAAGAACATCCAGCAGTCGGTTGCGCTCAATTCCTGCGGCTTCCAGTTCACCGGCAACCTTGGCAACGCGCGCAGCCGCGGCTTCGACCTGCAGCTTGACCTGAAGGTCAGCGAGCAGTTCTCGCTCCAGGCCGAAGTCGGCTATACCGACGCCAAGTTCCTCAACACCTTCCTGGGCGGCCCCAGCGCGACGGTGCCTTCGGTGACCAAGGGCAACCACATCGCCTCGCCGCCGTGGACCGTGTCGGTGCATGGCCAGTACGACATCCCGCTCGGCGAGAACAAGGCCTACGTCCGGACCGACTTCGACTACCGCGCCTATCAGAGCGCGCTGACGCCGGGCATCGATCCGCGCAACGGCGGGTCCGACCCGACGCTGTCCAACCCGCCGGCGGTGAAATCGTGGTCGATGCGCGCAGGCTACCGCTTCAGCGGCGTTGATGTCTCGGTGTTCGTGAACAACCTGCTCAACCAGCACATCTGGGCCGGGCGGCGTTCGCGCGACAACGGCTTGTCCACGATCTACCGTTCGAACATCGTGCGTCCGCGCACGTTCGGCCTGACCGCCGCCTACAGCTTCTGAGGCGACGGCCAGCAAATCGAAAAGACGACAAGGGGGAATACCGACGATGGCTGCTCACTGGAAACACCTGCTTGCGGCGACCAGCCTCGTCGGCCTCCTTGCAACGGGCGGCGCAGCCGCCGCGCGTGCGCCCGCGAAAGCCGCTGCACCGCGAACGGCGGACATCCGTTTCATCAACGGCCACATCTACACACCCACCGGCTGGAAGACCGCCATGGCGGTGCGTGACGGCAAGATCGTTTCGCTCGATACGCGCACGCCCGCGCGGCAGGTGATCGATCTCAAGGGCCAGACCGTGCTGCCGGGCCTGTACGACATGCACGTCCACCCGATCCTGCAGGCCAAAGGCGGCGAGGGCCGCTGCCGCGTCCCGCAGGATGCCAACGCGGCCAAGCTGCTCGAACTCGTTACCGCCTGCATCAAGCAGGCGAAGCCGGGCGAATGGGTGACCGGCGGCCAGTGGCAGGCCTCGCTGCTCGAAGGCACGCCGATCACCGCCGCGACGCTCGACGCCATTTCGCCTGACAACCCGCTGATGCTGTTCGATGTCAGCGGCCATAGCGTGTGGGCCAATTCCAAAGCGCTTGCCGCCGCCGGCATCACCGACACCACGCCCAACCCCGAAGGCGGGATCATAGAGCGCGATGCGGCGGGCAAGCCAACCGGCGTGCTGCGCGAAACGGCGGGGCGGCTGGTTACCGGCAAGGTGCCGGCGCAATCGCGCGAGGAAACCGGGAAAGTCCTGCGCGAACACCTCGCGATGCTCGCGTCCTATGGCGTCGTTGGCTATGTCGAGGCGATGGCCTTCCGCGACGATCTGGAAGTCTATGCGGACCTGGCCGACAAGGGGCTGCTGAAGCAGCGCGTGCAGGCCTGCATCGCCTATTCCGAAGCTGGACAGGCCAATCCCGATTTCGACCGGACCGTGGCCGACCGCGCCAAATACGCCCGGCAGCTGTTCAACGCCAACTGCATCAAGGTCTTCGCCGACGGCGTGCCGACCGAAAGCCACACCGGCGCCATGCTGGGCGACTATCAGGCCGGCCAACCCAACGCCCCGGCCCGCGGACTGCTGCTGTTCGATCCGGCACAGATGGCGGCCAATCTGGTCAAGTGGGACAAGCTGGGCGTGACCGTGCTGTTCCACGCCGCCGGCGACCGGGCGGTGCGCTCCGCGCTCGATGCCATCGCCGCCGCGCGCAAGGCCAACGGCATGGGCGGCCCGATCCACCAGGTTGGCCATTCCACCTTCGTCGACCCGGCCGACCTTCCCCGCTTCAAGGCGCTCAAGGCGGCGGTCGAATATTCCCCCTACCTGTGGGACCCGCAGCCGATCAACGACGACATCACCAGCGCCGTAGGCGAACCGCGCATCGATCGCGTCTGGCCGATCCGCGAAGGGTTCGAGGCGGGCGCACTGGTCATCGCCGGGTCCGACTGGGCGGTCGTGCCCAAGCCCGATCCGTGGATCGGCATCGAAACCGCCGTCACGCGCCGCAATCCCGGCGGCGGCACGCGCAGCTTCGGCCTGAAGGAAGCGATCACCCTGCCCCAGGCGATCACGATGTTCTCGATCGATGCCGCCACCCGGCTCGGCACCGCCGCCACCGCCGGATCGCTGGAAACGGGCAAGGTCGCGGATTTCATCGTGCTGGACCGCGATCCCTTCGCCGGTCCGCCCACCGCGATCCATGACACCCGCGTGCTCGAAACCTGGGTGGGCGGCACGCGCATCTACCAGCGCGCGAAACCCTGATCGATGCGCCGGCTGGCGATCGCCCTCACCCTTGGCGTGCTGGCGATCGCCGGTTGCGGGCGCGCGCCCGACCAGCCACCCGCGCAGGCGGCGGCCGCGATCGCGGCGGTCGAACACGACGCGACCGGATGGCCGAGCTATGGCGGGCAGCCTTCGGGCACCAAATATTCCGCGCTCGACCAGATCAACCGCGGCAACGTCGGCTCGCTGCAAGTGGCCTGGACGTATCACACCGGCGAAATCTCGTCCGGCACGAACGATACCGACGCCACCGTCAGCGAACTGACGCCGGTCTATGCCAACGGGCATCTCTATATCTGCACGCCGTTCGGGCGCGTCGCCTCGCTCGATCCGGCAAGCGGCCGGCAGGTCTGGTCGTTCGATCCGAAGAAGCCGCGCAGCGGCAACATGTATGCCGAGAACTACTGCCGGGGCGTCGCCTACTGGGAAGCACCGGACCCGCAGGCCCGCGCCGCCGAGTGCGGCAAGCGCGTGCTACTGGCCGGGCAGACGGGCATGCTCCTGGCGATCGACGCCGACCGGGGCCGCGTGTGCCCCGGCTTCGGCCAGGGCGGGCGCATCAACCTCGCCGCGCTGGACTACAAGGGCGAAGGACCGCTCGCCAACACCTCGCCCCCGGCGATCTATCGCAACGTGGTGATCGTCGGCGCTTCGGTCACCGACAACAAGTTCCGCAACTCGCTCGACGGTATCGTCCGCGCGTTCGACGTCGTCACGGGGCGCGAGCTGTGGAGTTGGAACCCGATCCCGCCCGGACTGTCGGACCGGACCGGCGCGGCCAACACCTGGGCGCCGATCTCCATCGACGCGCAGCGCGGCTGGGTGTTCCTGCCCACCGGCAGCGCCAGCTGGGACACGCTGGGCATCAACCGCATCAACGCGATACCGGACGCGAACGCCGTCGTCGTGCTGGATGCGCAGACCGGCCGGCGAGTGTGGTCCTATCAGACGATCCATCACGATCTGTGGGACTACGATCTGCCCGCCATGCCCACGCTGGCCACGATCGAACACCAGGGCCGCCCGGTCGATGCCGTGATCCAGGGCACCAAGACCGGCAATATCTTCGTGCTCGATCGCCAGACCGGCAAGCCGCTGTTCCCGGTGCGCGAAATGCCGGTGCCCCGAAGCGACGTGCCCGGCGAACGAGCGTCACCAACCCAGCCGATGCCGATGTTGCCACACCCCGTCACCTCGCAGGCGCTCACCGCCGATCACGCCTGGGGCGCGATCGGGTTCGACAGGTGGCGCTGCAAGACGAAGCTGGCAGCGTTCCGCAACGAAGGCATGTTCACCCCGCCAAGCATCAAGGGCTCGCTCCTGCACCCCAGCTTCCTCGGCGGCACCAACTGGGGTGGCATTGCCTACGATCCCAACACCGGGCTGGCCGTGGTCAATTCTTCCAACCTCGTCTCCTCGGTAATCCTCAAGCCGCGCGCCGAATACGATGAAAAGCGCGACAAGCGGCCGGGCGTCTCGGTCTATGAAATGCGCGGTTCGCCCTACGTCATGCTGCGCGAAGTGCTGCTCTCCCCGCTGGGCGCGCCGTGCAATCCGCCGCCGTGGGGCCAGCTGACCGCGATCGACATGAGGACCGGGCAGACGCGCTGGCAGATCCCGTTCGGCCGCATCCGCTTCTCGTCCGGCCTTTCCTCCCCCGCCTCGTGGGGCGCGCCCAACCAGGGTGGCCCGATCGTGACGCGCGGCGGCCTGATCTTCATCGGCGCCAGCCTCGACAGCCGTTTCCGCGCCTATGATATCCAGACCGGGCGCGAGGTGTGGAGCGCGCGGGTTCCCGCACCCGCCACGGCTACGCCGATGACATTCCGCCATACCGACGGGCGGCAGTACGTGGTCGTCGCCGCCGGCGGCCATGGCGGATTTGGCACACCGCTCGGCGATGCGCTAATCGCCTATGCCCTGCCTCGAAAGGATTGATCCGATGCCCCGTATCGTTCCTGCCCTGATCGCGCTTGCGGTGGCGTGCATGCCACTGGCGGCCAACGCCGGCCCGCCCGCGTGGCGCGCCAAAGTCGAAACCTTCGCCGCCACCCATTTCAAGCACACCGCGTGGGGCTTCGCCCATTCGCGGCGCGACTATGCGCTGGCATCGGCGCTGGCGGCCGAGGACCATGCCACGGTCGATGACGATGTGCTTTATGCTGCAGCCATGCTGCACGATATTGCAGCCTTCGCACCATGGGAAGACGCCAAGAAGGACCATGCCGATCGCGCGGTCGAGCTCCTGCCCGCCGTGCTACGCGATGCGGGCTTTCCGGAGGCGAAGATACCGGCGGTGCTGGAAGCCACCCGCACGCACATGTTCGACCGCAAGCCGGTCGCGCCCGAAGCCGTCTATCTGCACGATGCCGATGCACTCGACTGGCTCGGCGCGATTGGCGTCTATCGGCTTGTTTCGCTGGTCGATGCGAACGGCGGACAGCCCGATGGAGCGGCCACCGTCGCGCAACTGCGCACCTTTCTCGCGGCGGTTCCGGCAGGCGTGGTCAGCCCCGCCGCCAAGCGGGCGCTACCGGGGCGCGAAGCCTGGCTCAAATCATTTCTGGAAACGCTCGGCGCGGAAAGCGATGGGATGAAGCAGCTTTAGGCGGTATGGACAAATTCCGGCCTGGCCGGAACGGCAGCTATCCGAGAATTTTCCGTGGGGTAGGCCTTTCCGAAAACGACAAATACATGTCATTCCGATGCCGCCCTGGGACGAAACCTGCCAATTTCCGCCATTCAAAATGTCGTTCAAGGCCCGCTGACTTTGCGGAGAATTAGTCGCTTGCGCCCCCCGTCTGAAAACCGTCGCTGGTAAATGTTGGCTGCGTTGTGCCCGCGAGAGGAATAATTCGATTGGCGATGTAGGCTGCCGCGAGGGCGACTGCCCCTACAAAAAGAGCGCCTACCCATTTGGGCGTTGCGAACGGCAGCAAGTCGAAAACAACTTGCATAGCGGGACCGGCGATTGCTCCCATCAGAATGGCCCGTTTCAGATTGATCCAGCTTTTCCAGCGACCGATTGTGAGCCTCACCGCAAAGACCAACAGAATCGCCCAACTGACGACGGAGATGGCGAGCAAGGTTAGGCTGCGATTTGAAGCCGCAATCCGGATGTCGAGCACCCTTCCATCGCTGAGCCAGATCAGGAATAGAACCAAAACCAGCATCGCAATGAATAACGCAGCTTTGAGCGTAGACAGAAACTTGGACTTGAATTGGTGCATAAGGCTCACATTAGCAAGCCTGTGAGTATTCACAATATAGAACGATGCGGGCGAAATCGCGCAAATGCAGTTGCATGAACGTCCGCATTCCGCGACGCGACAACTAAAACTGGACTGTTCGCTCCCCCTAACCCCGTTGCCGTTCCGTCCCTTGCCGGCGATTCCCGATAGCTGTCGGCCCTCCTGAGCAGGATTTGTCCACGTGCCCTATGCAACATCGCTTTCGCGATAGCGCTTTGGCGTGGTGCCGAAATAGCGGTTGAAACTGCGCACGAAGCTGGCGCTTTCGGAATAGCCGACGGCCAGCGCGATTTCGGCCACGCCGCGCTGGCTCTGGCGCAGCAGGCGCGCGGCGGCGTTCATGCGCCGGTCCTGCACGATCTGCCGCCAGCTAACGCCTTCCGAACGCAGCCGGCGGTTCAGCGTGGCGACCGAGATGCCCAGCGTCTCGGCCGCCTCCTCCAGCGTGGGCGTCGTATCCAGCGGGCTGGTCTCCAGCAGGCGCATCAGATAGCCCGAAGGGCATAGCGCGTTCTCGGTATCGGCGGCGCGGCGGCGCAGGTGCTCCTCGATGATGGGGAACAGCGCCGCATCCAGTACCCCTCCGCGCTTGTCGAGAAAGCGGTCCTCGAACGAGAACGAATTGGTGTCCTGGTCGAAATAGACATCGCACCGGAAGAAATCGCGATAGGCGCGATAATCCCCGTCGCGCGCGTGTTCGAAGCGCACTTCCACCAGTTCGAAATCGGACCCCACATAGTTGCGAGCGAAGGTGTGCATCGCGGCGACGGAAAATTCCGCATCCTGCCGCCGCTTCTGCAAGGTCTGGTCGGTGATGACGTATTCGAACGTGGCAATGCCGTCTTCTTCGACAAAGCCGTTGCGCGCGGCCTGCTGCATCGTTTCCAGCAGCGAGGTGAAGCCCCGGAATGCCGCGCGCAGCGTGGGCGCGCTGAGGAACAGGAAGCCCAGCGGACCAAGGCTGTCCGATCCCGCAAGCCGCCCGGCATAGAGCCCGAAATGCGGGTTGTTGGCCCTGATCGCCGCGATCTCGAAGAAGGAGAGGAAGTCCTCCAGCGCGATGACGCCCTTGGGATCGTCAAGATCATCGCGGCGCAGGTTGTACATAGCCAGCAGCGGTTCCGGGCTGCATCCGGTGAGGACAAGGCAGTTGGCGACGTGGCGCAGCACCTGAATCGAAATCGTCGGCTTGCTCATGCCACGGTTGCCTCCCTCCGGCGGGATCATTCCATAGCATCGCCCCGGAGGACAGGGGCATGCGCTGTTTGGCCGATATTGCCAAATCGGCGCGCCTGCAAACTTGGCCGATGATGCAAAGACAGCGGTCGGGCGGCGCAGTCTGCTGCGCGGCGAAAGGAATCCCGGATGACAAGCCGATCCCGCTCCCTACCCCTTCTGGCCATGGCGCTGGCCAGCGTGGCGCCAACAACCGCCAAGGCGGCCGAAGCCCCAGCCAAAACCGACGCCAATCTCCTGTTCGTGAATGGCACGGTCCTGACGCCGCAAGGCACCGCCGAGGCGATCGCCGTGCGCGATGGTGCGATCGTCGCGGTCGGCTCCAGCGCCGATGTGCTCAAGCTGCCCCATGCCGGCGCCACCACCGTCGATCTGCAGGGCCGCACGCTGATGCCCGGCCTCTACGACATGCACGTCCACGTCTATCCGGCGGGACAGGCCAAGCTCGCGTGCAAGATTCCGCAAGGCGCGGGTGCGCCGGTCATCTTCGCCACGGTCAAGGCCTGCGCCGCCAAGGCAAAGCCGGGCGCATGGATCACGGGCGGAAGCTGGGTCGCCGCGGCGCTGAAGCCCGGCGAACAGACGCGGCAACTGCTGGACAGGGCCGCGCCCGATAACCCGGTCATGCTCGATGATGAAAGCCTCCACAGCGTCTGGGTCAATTCCCGCGCGCTGCAACTGGGCGGCATCACGCGCGCCACGGCCAATCCTGCCGGCGGCGTAATCGATCGCGATGCGAAGGGCGAGCCGACCGGCGTCCTGCGCGAAGCGGCCGCGCGCAACCTGCTGGCGGTGCTGCCGCCGGTTCCGATCGACCAGCAGGTCGCGGCGATCAAGGCCGCGACGGACGAGATGCTGTCCTATGGCATCATCGGCTTCACCGATGCCGCGATCCGGCGCGACGGGGCCGAGGCCTATGCCCGTTTCGCCGCCACCGGCGGCCTCCGGCAATATGCGCGCGGGTGTGCGGTGTGGGGGCCGAATTCGGGCGGGAGCGAAGGCCTTGTCGCCGCGCGGCAGGACTATTCGAAAGGCCGCTTCCAGCTCGATTGCGTGAAGATGTTCCTCGATGGCGTGCCGCTGGAAGGCCGCACGGCGGTGATGCTGCAACCCTATGAACCCCGCCACGGGGAACATGGTTCGGATGGTACGGGTGGTGAAAAGGGCTTGATGATGGTGCCGCCCGACAAGCTTAATGCCGCCGTCACCGACTTCGATCGGCAGGGCCTGCTCGTAAAGTTCCATGCTGCCGGCGATGGCGCGGTGCGCGAAGCCGCCGATGCCATCGCCGCCGCGCGCAAGGCCAACGGCTGGGGCGGACAACACCACGAGGTGGGGCACAATACCTTCATCGATCCCGCCGACGTACCGCGCGGGCGCGAACTGCACTTCACCTGGGAGCTTTCGCCCTACATCTGGTGGCCGACGCCGATCACCTCGGTCGATATCGCCGCCGCGGTCGGGCCTGAACGGATGAAGCGGTTGTGGCCGGCGCGCGATGTCATCGAAAGCGGCGCCAACGTCGTGACCGGGTCGGACTGGCCGGTGGTGCCATCGGTCAATCCGTGGCTGGCGCTGGAAACGCTGGTCACGCGGCAAGTGCCGGGCGCCACCGGCGCACCGATCAACGAAGGGCAGCGCATCACGCGCGAACAGGCGCTGGCGCTGATGACGCGCAACGCCGCCGCCGAAATGGGCCGGCTCGATCGTGGCGGCACGATCGAGGTCGGCAAACTGGCCGACGTGATCATCGTCGACCGTAATCCGCTGACCGCGCCGGTCGGCACGATCCACCAGGCCCGGGTAATCCGCACCTACATCGCGGGCGAACTCGTCTGGTCCAGCGAAGGGAATGCCAAGCCGTGACCACTCAACCCCTGTTCCTGACAGACGAACGCACGTTCTGGCACAGCACCGGCGTACAAGCGCTGTTCCTGCCGATCGGCGACTGGGTGGAGCCGCCCTCGGGCAGCTATGGCGCTGACACGCCGGGATCGAAGCGGCGGCTGGTCAACCTCGTCCGCGCCGCCGGGTTCGATACGAAGCTGACCGTGTCGAGCGCACCGTCCGCCACGCGCGACGACCTGCTGCGCGTTCATCCCGCCAGCTATGTCGATGCCTTCAAGACGCTAAGCGCCGCGGGCGGCGGGGAACTGGGCCTGTTCGCGCCGTTCTCGAAGGGCGGCTATGAAATCGCCACGCTGTCGGCGGGCCTGGCCATCGATGCGCTCGACGCGGTGCTGACGGGCCGCGCCCGCAACGCCTATGCGCTGTGCCGGCCCGCCGGGCATCACTGCCTGGCCGATCAGTCCATGGGCTTCTGCCTGCTCGCCAACATCCCGATCGCCATCGAAACGGCGAAAGCGCGGCATGGCCTTGGCAAGGTCGCGGTGCTCGACTGGGACGTCCATCACGGCAACGGCACGCAATCGATCTTCTACGATCGCGACGACGTGCTGACGATCTCGATCCACCAGGATCGCTGCTTCCCGCCGGGCTATTCGGGTTTCGAGGAGCGTGGCGAAGGCAAGGGTGCGGGCTTCAACCTCAACGTGCCCTTGCCGGCGGGCAGCGGGCACGAGACCTATCTCTACGCGCTGGAGCAGGTGGTGATCCCGGCACTGCGCGATTACGCGCCCGATATGATCGTCGTCGCCAGCGGGCTGGACGCCAACGCGGTCGATCCGCTGGCGCGCCAGCTGCTGCACAGCGACAGCTTCCGTGACATGACGGCGCGTATCGTCGCGCTGGCCGACGAACTGTGCGGCGGGCGCCTCGCGGTCATTCATGAAGGTGGCTATGCCGAAGCCTACGTGCCGTTCTGCGGCCTCGCCATTCTCGAGGCCCTGGCCGGCGAGCGCAGCGCCGTGATCGATCCGGAACTGGATTTCTTCCAGGCCCAGCAGCCTGACGAACGCATGATCGCGTTCCACAAGGTGCTGATCGACGAAATGCGCGGGCAACTGGGTTTCTGACCTTTCCCGCCGCCGCTCCCCTCGTAGCGGAGCGGAAGGACCGCCCGCCCTCGCCCGCCGAGGGCGCACTGTGCAAGGACGGTTGCGGCATGGATCGTTCCCCGATCCTTGCACGCCTCCGTCCGCGCACGCGGTTCGGATCAACCGGCCGAAGCGTTCAGCGCAGCTTTAGCCTCCTCGGTCAGAGTAAGTTCCGCCGCCCCGCAGTTCTCCGCTAAATGCGCGGTGCTGGACGTCCCTGGGATCAGCAGCAGGTTCGGTGATCGCGCCAGCAGCCACGTCAGGGCCACCTGCAGCATCGCACTGACCGAAGCTGGCACGCGTCTTTTCGCAAGGCTCTCTCCGGCGATTGCGGAGAACGAGGCCGCCGTCGATACCGCGCAGGCCGCCAGCGACCAGCCCTCCGGTAGGCTGCGGCTGAACGCGCCCGCGAATGTCGCGCGGACGGTGTTGCCGGCGATTGTGCCGCCTTTCCTGAAGACGCATCCCCGGGTCCGTATCGAGGTGACGGTGGAAGACGGCTTCGTCGACATTCTCGCTTCCGGCGCGGCCGCTTATCCGCAGGCTCAGGATTGTTCGAGCCTTCCCGCCGCGAAGTCGCGCGCGAGCGCGATAAAGGCCTGGAAGGCCGCAGAGGAATTGCGCCGATTGGAATAATAGAGGCACAGCGGCACGAGCGGCGGCGTCCAGTCTTCGAGAATGCGCACGAGCCGCCCCGCTACAATGTCATCGCGTATATCGGCTTCCATGAAATAGCCGATCCCGGTGCCGTTGGTTGCCGCGATCCGGGCCAGGGAGGCCTCGTCGAGGGTGATCGGGCCCTCGACATCGAGCTGCAATTCTTCGCCGTCCTTTTCAAACCGCCATCGGAACAAGGCGCCATTGGAAAGCCGCACGCGAAGACAGGGATAAGCGAGCAACTCCTGCGGCGCCCGGGGAATAACCCTGCTTTCGAAAAAGGCAGGAGATGCGACCACCGCCATGCGTCGCATTTGACCCAGCGGTATTGCGATCGCGTCGCTGGGCACCAGATCCGCGCTGCGCACGCCCATATCGAAGCCTGCCGCAACGACATCGACAAGCCGGCCCTCGGTGACAAGGTCGATATGAACCTGCGGATAGCGCTGCAGATAGCTGAGGACCAGCGGCGCCATGATTTCACGCGCGGCCGTCGCGAAGGCATTGATGCGCAAGGTGCCGGACGGCGTCTCCTGCTGGGCGCGCACCGTATTCATCGCTTTCTGGATCTCCTCCAGCGCAGGCTTGATCTGAGCGACGAATATCCGGCCCGCATAGGTGAGCGAGACGCTGCGCGTGGTGCGATTGAACAATCGCACGGCAAGCTCCCGCTCGAGCTTGCCCACCGCGTTGCTGATGGCCGTGGTCGACATGCCAAGATCGAGCGCTGCCGCTCGAAACGAGCCGCACCGAACGATGGCCAGGACAGCCTCGAGCTCAATCAGCGAATGGCGAGTCATTGATCCGATTTTCGTGATACTTCATGCCAATTTGTCTCGATTATCAGGCGAAAAGTCCATCGCTAAATAGGCCTCGTCACTATCGAGGAGATCAACATGTCAATGGACCTACCCAAGCCGATCGCCGACTATGTCGAGGCAAATGCCCGTCTCGACATCGATGGCATGTTGAAGCCCTTCCTCAGCAACGCCGTGTTTATCGATAACGGTAAGCACTTCGAGGGCGAGGCCGCGATCCGCCAGCTGTTTGAGGAAGAAGTGATGCCGGTGAAGGCGATCTTCACGCCCGATACCGTTCGGGAAGACGGCGGCGACGTGGTCGTCGAAGGCCCCGCCCATGGTGAGTTCCCGGGCAGCCCGCTCCGCTTCACCTACCGCTTCACGCTGGAGCGCGGCGCCATCAGGACGCTGGAGACCACGGTATGAACATCAAGACCGATCCCACCGAGTTCGCCGGCAAGCGCGTTCTCGTCAGCGGTGGCACCAAAGGCTTGGGCCGCGCCACCGTCGAACGCTTCCTGGCCGGCGGAGCCCGTGTGGTCACCGCCGCCCGCTCGATCACGGATTCCATAGAAGGCGTCGAATATGTGCAGGCCGACCTGACGACCGCGGAGGGCGGCGAAGCCTTCGCCAAGGCGGCACTCGAGCGGCTGGGTGGCATCGACATTCTCGCCCATGTCATCGGTGGCTCGGCTTCGCCAGCGGGTGGCTTCGCCGCGCTGACCGACGACCACTGGCTCGCCGAGCTGAATCTCAATCTGCTGGCGACGGTCCGGCTCGATCGCCTGCTGATCCCGCAGATGCTGGAGCGGCACGGCGGCGTTGTGGTGCACGTCACCTCGATCCAGTCCGTCCTGCCGCTGCCCGAATCCACGACAGGCTATGCTGCCGCCAAAGCTGCGTTGAGAACTTACAGCAAGTCGATCTCGAAGGAACTCGGCCCCAAGGGCGTGAGGGTCAACTCCGTCTCGCCCGGCTGGATCATGACGGAGGGCGCTGACGACTTTCTCGAAACACTGCGGGCCGCCAGTGGCGGCACGATCGAGGATGCGCGTCAGTCCGTGCTCGATGCCCTGGGTGGCATCTCGATCGGGCGGGGAGCCGCGCCCGAAGAGGTGGCCGACCTCATCGCCTATCTCGCTTCAGACCGTGCCGCCGCAATCCATGGCGCCGAGTTCGTCATAGACGGCGGGACGATCCGCACCGTTTAAGGGCCGGCTGGCACTCGTCTCGCTCAGGGGAGTTCGCCGCCTTCAATACGGCTGATGTCCGACCCTGGCCTCCTGGCTGCAGTCAACGCTCGGTCACATCGCGGTCCATCGGTGCCAGCTTGGCCAGCACCCGGTTCTGCGCGGCGAAGGAAACATGCGCTTCGCGCATTGCGCGTTGCAGGTTTTCGACCAGCGTGCGCTGTAGCCGCACGAGGTCGTGCTCGGCGAAGATCGCCTTGATCCGGGGATCGGCCACGTTGAGTTCGACGAAACGTGCGGTGATGCGGCGGATACCCGCCTGCCCGCCCAAGGCCCGCGCCATGCCTTCGCCGGCAAATGGCTTCGCCCCGGCGTTGGCATCGCTCTGCGGGTAGGGATCGACCGGAAGCTCCTCCGCCACGCTGGCCGCCCCTTGTCGCCACCGAACCCACGTCGACGTAGGCTGCGGTCAGTGATACATGGCGGGCCACCGCCCAGGCCGTCCTCGCGCAGACCATCGTGCAGGCCCTCGCCGCCGCGGGGCTTCCGGCCGCCCGGCTCGAACCACGCATTGCAGACTGTCCGGCCCCGCTCGGTTGCCGTCATGTGCGCTTACCGGCTGGCGACTTACCCCCGAAGTCGAGCGTTTGCGTGCGACCGGCCGGCTCTATGGCGCTCCTATGTAAGTGAAAGCTCCCCAGAAAGCGGGGTGCGACTGGCGCGCGCGTATCGCGATCCGCAAGCTCTCCCGAACGCGAGCGAGCGCGCAAAGCCTCTTCGGTGGCGGCATCGTAAAGAAGCACATCACCCGGCCCGGCCGCGAAGGCCTGCTGTATCTCGGCAGCCTCGAGGCGCGTTCCGGGATGAATGCGACACGCACCTATGTGCACTACAGACCGTCGACGGCGCTCGCCGGACAACTTGACCCGGCGCGGGCCATCGATACGCTCCTGGCTAAGGCAAGGTCCGCACTGTTACCCGCGATGGTGGTGCTGATTGCCGTCTTCGCGCGGGAAGCGATCGCGTCAACCTTGCGCGTCAGCGGCATGATATTGCCGATCCTCGTTTCGTCTCTCTCGCTCGTCATCTTTTTCTCCGGCTTCGTGCTGGATATCATCGAGGGCGTAAGGGGGATCGAGGAAGCCGCGCGCGCAGGCCGGCAGGTGGACCTTGTCACCCCCGCCATCCTGACAGGACTCGACCTTTACCGCGAACTTGCGAATTCGCTCATGAAGCTGTTCGAGTCTTGGATCGTGGCGCTCATAACGGCGCCCACCAGGGCGATCCGCTGGGTCGGGGCACAACTTCTCTGACGAGAACCTGCGCAAGGCGTCGGCATTGCCAGCGGGCGCGCATCTGTGCCAGACGGAGCTTCCCGACAACGATCCGATCCGGTTGCGACGTTCGGGGCCGGGGGATGCAAGCACAAGAGAAGCGCCGCACACGCATGAGCCGCGTCACCATCAAGGATGTCTCCAAAGCCGCCCGTGTCTCGATCAAGACGGTTTCCCGCGTTCTCAACAAGGAACGCTACGTCAGCGAGGAAACGCGCATCCGCGTCGAGGAAGCCGTCGCGCAGCTCAACTATCATCCCAATCTGGCGGCGCGCACGCTGGCCGGGCACCGGTCGTTCCAGATCGGCCTGATCCACGACAATCCCAGTCCGTTCTACATCTACAACATGCAGGCAGGGGTCGGGCAGCGCTGCCGCGAATCCGGCTATCGCATGATCGTGCAGCCTTGCGACATCGCCGCGCCGGGCCTGCTGGGCGATATCGGCGCGCTGGTCGATCAGGTGCAGCTGGACGGCATCATCGTGACACCGCCGGTAAGCGATTCCGTGGAGGTCCTCGCGGAACTCGAAAGGCGGCGCATCCCGATCGTGCGCGTGCAGCCCGGCACGGACCTGACCGCCACCTCCGCGGCCAGCATCGATAACGTGCAGGCCGCCGATGACATGACCTCGTACCTCATTTCGCTCGGTCATCGCCGCATCGGCTTCGTCAGCGGCCACGCGGGGTATGCCGCCAGCACCCAGCGCTTGACCGGTTACCGGCAGGCGCTGCTGCGCGCTGGCCTTGGCTATGACGCGGCGCTGGTTTCTCCTGGCCGGTTTGACTTCCAGTCGGGCGTGGAAGCGGCGGAAGCGCTGCTCGCAATGGACCATCCGCCCACCGCAATCTTCGCCAGCAGCGACGAGATCGCGGCCGGCGTGCTTGCCGCCGCGCACCGCAAGGGCATCGCCGTGCCGCGCGATCTTTCCGTGGCGGGCTTCGACGACAACGATCTGGCGCAAGTCGTCTGGCCGCCGCTCACCACCATCCGCCAGCCCGTCCAAGCTCTCGGCTATGCGGCGGCGGACCTCCTGATCGGCGCCGCCGACCGGATCGAGCGCCGGCTCCTGGCGCACGAACTCATCGTGCGCGGATCGACCTCAGCGCCCGGCGAAGGGTAATTGCTTCCGGGGACGATTATCCTTGTCTTTCTGCGTATGACAACGTTGTCCTATACGCGATAAAGAGTGACGTTGGGGAGAATGCAGGATGTCGCAGGTCAGCGATCGACGCCGATGGCTTGTCGTGGGACTCGTTTTTGTCGCCATCGTGCTCAATTACGTCGACCGCCAGATTCTCGCGCTGCTGAAGCCCACGCTCCAGGCAGAGTTCCACTGGTCGGACCGCGATTACAGCCACATGGCCTCGGCTTTCCAGTTCGCTGCCGCGATCGCCTTTCTCGGCACCGGCTGGTTCATCGACAAGGTCGGGCTGCGACCCGGTTTCGCGCTGGGCGTCGGCGTGTGGAGCCTGGCCGGCATGGCCCATGCCTTTGTCTCCTCCGTCGGCGGGTTCGTGGGCGTACGCGCCGTGCTGGGCGTGGCGGAATCGATCGGCACGCCGGCCGCGGTAAAGACGGCGGCCACCTATTTCGAGCCGCGCGAACGTTCGATCGCGCTGGGGCTTGGGGGGATCGCGCCCAACGTCGGCGCGATCCTCACGCCGCTGCTCATCCCGCTGATGGCGCTGATGATGGGCTGGAAGGCGACCTTCCTGATCGCCGGCGGCCTGGGTCTGGTGTGGGTCGTGGTCTGGCTGGCGGTGCGCCTGCCCGAACAGCCGCAATCCGATGCCGAAGCGCCGACGATGGCGTGGAGCGCGCTGCTCACCGACCGCCGCCAGTGGGCCATCATCCTTGGCAAGGCGCTGACCGATCAGGTCTGGTGGTTCCTGCTGTTCTTCCTGCCCGACCTGTTCCACCGCGTGTTCGGGCTGGACCAGAGCGCGCTGGGGCTGCCCGTGGCGCTGGTCTATGCCATGGCCGCTGTCGGCGGCATCACTGCCGGGTTCCTGCCGGCCGCACTGATGGGGCGCGGCTGGAGCGTCAACGCGGCGCGCAAGGTCACGATGCTGATCTACGCCGTGATGGTGCTGCCCGTGCCGCTGCTTATCCATGCGCAGAGCCCGTGGCTTGCCGCATTCATCGTCGGCGTCGCGCTGTTCGCCCACCAGGGCTTTTCCACGAGCCTGTTCGGCCTCACGACCGATGTGTTTCCCGCGCGCGTGGTCGGCTCGGCGATCGGCATCGGAGCGTTTGCCGGAAACCTTTCGGGCATGGCGATGATCGAGTTCACCGGCTGGTCGCTCGATGCGGGGCATGGCTATCTGCCGATGCTGCTGATCTGCGCCGTCACCTATCTGGCGGCGCTGGGCGTCATCCACCTGCTGCTGCCGCGCTTTACCGCGATCGGCGGCGAACAGGAGGGCGCGTCCCCCGTCCTTGCCCACTGACGCCGCGCGCACGGCAAGGCAGGGGTTGGCTCAGCTTACCATCTCTTCGCGGATCGAGCCGCGCGCCATCCAGAACAGCGCCGACGCCACCGCGCCGAACAGCACGAAGATGAGCAGCGACCAGCGCACGCCTTCCGCTGGCCCAAGCCCGAACGTATTGCCGATCAGATCGCTCACCGCGCCGACGCCCAGCGGCCCCAGGCCCAGCCCGATCAGGTTGACGAGGAACAGCAGCACGGCAGCGGCCGTCGCCCGTGTCTGCGGCTGGACCAGACCCTGCACGGCGGCATAGCTCGGGCCGTACCACAGCGTGTTCAGCACGGGCGGGAACGCGAACATGAAGAGGGCGAACACTGCCGATTCCGTGAGCAGCCCGATGATATAGCCCGGCCTATTCATGAGACTGAGGTTCCGGGCTTGTTGGGTGGCGATGCGTTTTCGGTGATGTGATCCGGACGAGCGCCTCTGGCGGTGTTTTTCACCGCGGTGGGATCGATGGGCTTTTCGGGGTTAATGGAGGGGGGCTTGCGGTTCGGCGGCACGGCCGCGCGGGCTATGTAGGAGCAGGCCGAAGGTTGGTGGCGACGGCCTTGAACGTGGCGGCATCGGGGCATGCTGACGCGAAGGCGATGCGGATGCGCGTTGCGGATTCAATGACGCGGGCGGCGACCTTGAGCAACCGGAGGCGGATCGTTGCGAACTCGGCGACGGCAAGCGCGGCAGATTTTGGGATTTCTTGCTGGATCCGCCACAGGAGCCAGTAGGCGGCGGTGTGCAGAATGAGGCGCATCTGGTTGGCATTGGCCGAGCGGCACGAGGTGCGATCGCTGGCGAGCTGGGTCTTGTGCCGCTTGATCAGGTTTTCGGCCTGGCCGCGGGCACAGTAGAGCGTGTCGTAGATGTGCTCGGCCGAGCCTTGGGTCAGCGAAGTGACGACATAGCGGATGTCCATGCCCAGCGTGCTGGCCTCGATCCGGGCGACGACGCGGCGCTGGCCCTTCCAGCTTTTGGCGCCGTAGCGGGTCTCGGCATAGTTTCGCAGGATCACACGCTGCTCCTCGGCCCGCTTGACCGCGCAGGTATCGGCGACGGCGACGATGGCGGGATCGGCCCGCAGCGCAGCGTTGGTTGGCAGGCCGAACACGTAATCGATGCCGTACGCCTCGCAGAACGCCATGACCTCGGGGCGGCCATAGTGCCCGTCACCGCGGATGGTGAGGTGGGTATCGGGCCAGTGCCGGCGGATGTGACGCACCAGACGCCGGATGTGGCCAGCAGCTTCGGCGCCAGATGGCGTCTTGCCGGTGCGAAGCAGCATCGCCACCGGCCGGCCACTGGCGGTGTCGTAGACGTGGATCGGCAGGAAGCAGCGCTCGCCATGGTGCCCGTTCCAGAACGAGAGCTGCTGATAGCCGTGGACGACATCGCAGGTGTCATCGATATCCAACGTCACCGCCGCCGGCGAAGTGGGATAGCTGGCGCAGTAGATATCGATCATGGCGGCCATCAACTTCGCCAGTTCGCGCGTGGTCGGCGCGTTCTCCCAGCGGCTCATCGTGGGTTGGCTCGCAAGCCCGGCACCGGAGCCCGGCAGCTTGCCCAGCGCCAGGCGGAAGCCGGGATCGTCGCGAAGGGCGTCGAGATCGTCGGCATCCTCGTATCCGCAAGCGATCGCGAACACCCGGGCGCGCAGGATGTCGGGCAGCGCATGGATCACCCGGCCAGGGTCACGCGGGTCGGCTATGCAAGCGGCAAGCCGACGGCAGATGCCCATCGCGCGCTCAGCCTGTGCCAGTAGCAGGACGCCGCCGTCCGAGGTCAGCCGACCACCATCAAAGGCGGCTGTGACTTTCCGGCTGCGCACTGCTGGGAATCGGAATGGGTTTGCAGTATCGTCGGTCATGGCGGGGTGGCCTGTGGCATCTTCTGCCCTGCGGCAGGTTCGGCTTAGACACCCAGTTCCTAATTCAGATCAGAGGCTTATGCCACTCCCGCCAACCCTCTCGGCCCAACGCGGTGAATAAGCCGGGATAGAAAGGAATGCCCAGCAGCGTGGACACTGCCGGGATCGCCACATAGGCGCGCAAGTCGCGCGCGCCGTGGCGATCCGCCAGAAAGCCGCCCAGCCAGGTGCCAGCCGCGCCGGTCAGGCCCAGCACGATCCCCAGCGTGACCCCGAGAAAGCCGGTCAGCCCCAGGCCGAAGCCATCGGCCAGCGGGATCAGCTCGGCGGCGTGGTTGCGGAAGAAGAACGGCGCCAGAAATGTCGCCGCACCATAGCCGATAAAGGCCTTGATCGCGCCGGCGAAAGCGATCAGCCAGAACGTCCGCTTCCCCCTGATTTCGGCGATAGCGTCGCGGAAGGGAATGCGCGCCACGGCCGTTGCGATCATGTCGGCGCGCAACCGGCTACGCGGCTCGATCAGCGTAAAGCGCGCCACCAGCGCCATCAGCAGGCCGGGCACGCCCGCCAGCAGGAACGCCGCGCGCCAGCCGTGCGCATCCGCCACCATTCCGCCCAGCGCCATGCCGAACAGACCGCCCAGCGGTGTGCCCAGCGCATAGAAGGCCAGGGCGGACGCGCGCTTTTCGCGCGGGGTGTAATCGGTGATCAGCGAATGGGCCGGCGGGGTGCAGCCCGCCTCCCCCACGCCCACGCCAACCCGGCACAACACGAGCTGGGCGAAGTTCTGCGCAAAGCCGCAGGCCATGGTGAACAGGCTCCACACCCCGGCCGCCGCCGCGATGATCCGAGGGCGATTGCCGGTTTCCGCCAGCCGCGCGATCGGAATACCCAGAACGGTGTAGAACAGGGCGAAGGCCAGCCCGTTCATCACCCCCAGTTGCCAGTCGGCCAGATGGAGATCGTGCTTGATCGGCTCCGCCAGGATCGAAACGATCTGCCGATCAAGGAAGTTGAGGATGTAGATCACCAGCAGAACCCACAGGGCATAGCGCCGATAGCGCTCCGGGACGGGCGACGGGGCCGTGGGCTGTTCAGTCATGGGATCCTCTCGCAACGGGTTGACACGTCGCTCCCTGCCGTTCTTATGACAACGTTATCAGGGAGAGAACACAATGGCGCGCCTGCTGGTCTTGCAGTCTGTCTGGGGTTTGGACAAATGCCCGGGCTTCGACATCGAGAACGACCTCGACACCGCGCTGGAGCGGGTGATCGACGCCGGGTTCGACGGCGTTGGCGTGAATATCGTGCGCGCGGCCCGGACCGCGGGCGTCGTCCGGGCGATGAACCCGCGCGGGCTGGCGTGGGAAGGGCAGGTCCTGGTCCATTCGGCGGATCAGCTCGCCGCCGCCATTGCCGAAGCGCACCGGCTGGGCGCACACCATCTCAACGTGCAGATCGCGGGGCCGGTGGCCCACCTGTCCGATGCGCTCGCGCTGGTCGATAGCCTCGTTCCGCTGGCGCAAAGCGCCCCGCTGCCGGTGTGGTTCGAAACGCACCGGGGCCGGCTGACCAACGACCTGCTGTTCACGCTGCGCCTGCTGGAAGCGCGGCCCGACCTGCCGCTGACGGGCGATCTTTCGCACTATCCCGTGGCGGGCGAAATGGAGCTGCCGCTGCGCGCGGACCAGCTGGCAGCGATCGAGCGCATCCTGCGCAATTGCCGCAACTTCCACGGCCGCATCTCCACAACGCATCAGGTGCAGGTCACCTTCGACGCCCCGCAGCACCATGCCTGGCGCGACCAGCATCGCGCATGGTGGCGCCGGGGCTTCGAGCTGTGGCTGGAACGGGCCGGATCGGATGAGGCGCTCCCTTTCATGTGCGAACTGGGGCCGCCGCCCTACGCGATCACCGCGCCCGACGGGTCGGAGCTTGGCAACCGCTGGGACGAAGCGCAACGGATGAAGGACATGGTGCGCACGCTCTGGCGCGAGGTCAACGGCGCACCCTGATCCGGTAGCGAAGGCCATCCGTCACGCGTCGACGTCGACCGCCGCCCGCCATGCGGCGTAAGCGGCATCGGCCTCATCCCGCGTAACCGCAGGGTGGAATTCACGGCCATACCGCACGACGGCCGACAGGTCGGCCGCGTCGAGCAGCCCCGCCCCCAGCCCGGCCGCCAGCGCTGCCCCATAGGCCGTGCCCTCCGGCACGGCATGGCGGCGCACCGGGCGCTGGAGCGTGTCCGCCTGCAACTGCAGCAAGGTATCGCTGGCGGAAAGCCCGCCATCGGCGGGCAGCGCTTCGGGCACCGGCAGCGCCTTTTCGATCACGTCGACAATATCGCGAAAGCGATGCGCGATTCCGTGCAGCGCGGCGCGCGCGACTTGCGCCGGGCCGCTGCCAAGGTTCAACCCCGCGATCATCCCGCGCGCATCGAAGCGCCCGTGGGGTGCGCCCATGCCCGCCAGCGAAGGCCGCACGATCACGCCGCCGCTATCCGCGACCGAGGCCGCGGCGGCCTCCAGGACGGAGGGGGATGCGAACAGCCCCAGCGCACCGCACATCCATTCCACAAGCGATCCCGCCGTGATGACCATCCCCTCGATGCAGAACAGCCGCTCGCCTCCGGCAAAAGCCAGTGCTTCGGCCGGCATGCTGAAGTGGGGCGCCATCGGTTGATCGCCGGCGTTCGCCATCAGCACGCCGGACGTGCCATAGGTTACCTTCCACGCGCCGCGTTCGAGCGCGCCATGCGCGACCATGCCTGCCTGCTGGTCGGCAATCAGCGCGGTGATCGGCACCACTGCGCCCAGCGCGGCGGGCGCGGTCCACGCGATCGGCCCCCAGCTTTCGACCAGCGCCGGAAACATGCTTTCGGGCAGCCGCTGATACTCCAGCAGGGCCGGGTTCCAGCCCCCGCCGCCGGCGTAGTCAAAATAGCCCGTCATCCAGCCGCAGGAAATGTCGGTCACATGCGCCGCGCCGCCGCTGAGGCAATAAACCAGCCAGCTATCGAGCGTTCCCCACTGGAGATCGGCCGCAGGCTTGCCGGAAAGCGCGATGGCGGCGGGAAGCTTGGCGGAGGGCACCTGCGGCCAGGCGGTGAAGCCGGCCGCGCGCAGATCGCGATAGGCGTCCATGCCGCGCAGGTCGCTCCACACCAGCATCGGCGCGGCCGGCTGGCCGGTGTGCCGGTCCCACACCACCACGCTGGCGCGCTGCGAGGTGACGCCGAGGACCGCGACATCCGCCATCGTGCGGCCCGCCGCCACCAGCGCTCCCGCGATCACGGCGCGGCATATGTCCCACACGCCGGCCGGGTCCTGTTCGACCAGGCCCGGGGCGGGATAGGTGCTGGCGATCGGCCGCTTGTCGACGCCCAGCACTGTGCCGGCCGGATCGACCAGCATGGCGCGGGCGCCGGTGGTGCCCGCGTCGAGCGCCAGCAACAGTTCAGGCATCGGGGATCAGGTTGCCGGGATTCATGATGCCCTGCGGATCGAGCGCCGCCTTGATGCGCCGCAACAGCGCCACGCCTTCATCCCCCAGATCATGGTGCAGGTAGGGCTTGCGCAACCGTCCCGCACCATGATGGTGCGCCACGCCGCCGCCATGCCGTGCCGTCGCTTCCATGATCGCGCGCCAGCCAGCGAAATAGGCAGGCTCCATCTGCGCCGTATCGTCGAAGGTCGCGGCGAAGCTGAAATAGAGGTTGATGCCCGAACGATAGACATGGGAGCTGTGCGCCGACGCGTTCACAACCCCCGGAAGCGCGTTCAGCGCGGCGATCGCATCGTCATAGATCGCGCCGATTTCGCTCCAGCGGCCTGAAATCTCGACCGTGTCGGCGATGTAGCCGCGCTCGAACATCTCGCGCCAGCTCGGCACATGGTTGCGCCGTTCGATCCATTGCCGCGCAGCGGCGGGATCGCCCGCCTCCAGCCCGGACGCGGCCGCGATCTCGTGCATCGCCGCCAGTTCGGCGTCGATCCGCGCCTGCGGGCCTTCGTGCACCATCAGCAGCATGGCCTTGCCGCCGCGTTCGTAGTCGCGGAACAGGCGGCGGACTTCGCGGCCATCGTACTGGCGCATGACGGGCGGACGCCAGTCGGCGCGGATGATCCGGCGCTGCGCCTCGAAACCGGCCTGCATGTCATCGGCATAGAAGATGCTGTAGCCGCGTTGTTCGGGCTTGGCACGCAACGAAAGCGTGACCCCCGTAACCACGCCCATCGTGCCTTCCGCGCCCATCAGCAGGTGCCGGAGATCCGGCCCCGCCGCCGCGCGCACCGCCTTGCCCAGCGTGACCAGCTCGCCCGTGGGCAACACCGCCTCGATCGAATGAATGATGTCCTCGATATTGCCATAGGCGGTCGAGAATTGGCCCGAAGCGCGCGTGGAAACCCAGCCGCCCACGCTGCTGATCGCGATGGACTGCGGCCAATGGCCGATGGTGAGGCCCTGCGCCGCCACGGCCTCCTCGGCCTCCATCCCGTTCAGCCCGGCATCGAAGCTCGCTAGCAGATCGTCGCTGTCGATGAAGCGAACCTTGTTCATCGCGCCCATGTCGAGCAGGATCGCATCCGGCGACGGCTCGATCCCGCCGCAGACGCCGCTGCCCAGGCCATAGGGGATCAGTGGCACGCGGTGTTCGTTCGCCAGGCGCACGACCTTCTGGACGTCCTCGACCGATTGGGGCCGCACGATCCAGCCCGGCGCGGGCACCGCTTCCCCACGCCAGTCGCGCAGATGCTTGACCGCCCACTGATCGTACCGGCGCGCGTTCCGCGCATCGCCATCGCTGGCCACCTTGTCGCCGCCCAGCGCGCTCACCAGCGCTTCTCCGATAGCCTTCATTGCCTGCATTCTCCCTGTACCTTGGCCACGCGATGCGTGTCAGGCTTGTATTTCCATCCCCGGCGTCGCTTCCAGCAGACGCCGGCTGTCCCGTTCGAGCGCGCGGCACCGGGCGACCTGATCCGCATGCTCCTGCGCGCTCCACCCCAACAGCAACCCCATCGCGGCCGCCGCCGGCTCCAGCGCATCCAGCCCCGCGCCGTGATCGAACCACGCGCGCGCGCTGCGGCGCACCCAGTAGTCCTCCAGCGTCGCCGCGCCTTCGTGCGTGACCGCGCGGCGGGCTTCGGCCGCGACATCGCCGCCATCGGCGACGATTTCCGGCGCCTCGCTGCCGTAAAGTCCCGCCAGCCGCTCGGCGGCGACCGGGGCGATGCCCGCCAGATCGGGAGCCGCCTCCCCACCGGGCAACGGCACATCCGCCGTCGCGCAGGCGCGGGCAGCGGCGCCGGTACGTTCGACCACCAGATCGACCACCCGCTCGGCCATCGCGCGATAGGCGCTGAGCTTGCCGCCCGCGATCGAGACCAGCCCGCCGGGCGACGTCCAGATTTCGTCCTTGCGCGAAACCTCGTTGGCCTTCTTGCCGGGCTGCGCGATCAGGGGCCGCACGCCGGACCACAACGCCTCGATCTCGCCATCCCTGATAGGCGCGATGTCGAGCGCCTTCTCCGTCGCGCGCAGCAGATAGTCGATGTCGGACCGTTCGGGCGCAGGCCAGTAATCCGATCCCGTGTGGAACACATCGGTCGTGCCAAGGTACGTGAACGCGCCACGCGGCACGGCGAAGATGCTCCGCTTGTCCGGCGCGCGCAGGATCAGCGTGGCGTTGACAGGGACGCGCGCGCGGGGCAGCACCAGATGGATGCCGCGGCTGAGCGAAAGGCGCGTATCGCCCTCCCCCGCTTCCAGCGCCCGCACGCGATCGACCCACGCGCCCGCCGCGTTGACGACCAGCTTCGCGCGGACCCGTGCCCCCAGCGCCTCGCCCTCCAGCGTGGAGCGCGCCACGAGGCCGTTACCGGTCAGTTCCGCCGCCGCCGCATAGTTGAGGACCACCGCGCCCGCCGCCTGCGCGGCGCGGATATTGGCCAGCACCAGCCGCGCGTCGTCGGTCAGGAACTCGGGATAGAGGATAGCGCCATTGAGGCCATCGGTGCGCATCAGCGGTTCGCGCCGGCGCAATTCCGCGAGGCCGATCGCCTCGTGCCGTTCGGCTTCGGGTACGCCGCCCAGCTTTTCGAACGTCCACAGCCCGGCGCGCAGCTTGGCCGCCATCGCCATCGACACGGTGGGGATCAGGAACGGCGTCAGCCGCGCGAGATGCGGCGCGATGCGGCGCAGGATCTGCCGCTCCGAAGCCGCCTCCTTGACCAGCGCCACATCGCCCTGCGCCAGATAGCGCAGCCCGCCATGAATCATCTTGGAACTGCGGCTGCTGGTGCCGCTGGCGTAATCGCGCGCTTCCACCAGCGCCACCGAAAGGCCCCGCATCGCGGCATCGCGGGCAATGCCGGCGCCGGTGATCCCGCCACCGATCACCGCAAGATCGAACACGCCGGCTTCCAGCCGCGCGAAAGTGGCGCGCCGGGTCCGCGAGTCAAGGAAAGTGCCGTTCATGCGCTGTACGCTACGCGAATGTCCGATGGCTTGGTAATGCAAAACAGGAATGATATGGTGACTGTTGATGAACCTGCGCCGGCTCCGCCATTTCGAAACGCTCTACCGCATCGGCAATTTCGCGCGGGCGGCGGACGAGCTTGGCCTCACCCAGTCCGCCCTGACGCGGTCGATCCAGAAGCTGGAAGGCGAACTGGATGCCCCGTTGTTCGACCGCTCGACGCACTATGTCCGGCCGACCGGCGCCGCCGAACGCCTGATCCGTTCCGCGCGCGACGTGATCGCCGCCGCCGCCAATCTCGAACAGGAAGCGCGCGGCCTGAAGCAACCGACCACCGGCACCGTCCGCATCGGCGCCGGCCCCTATCCCCTACAACCCCTGCTGACTGACGCCATCATCCGTTTCGCGCGCGATCACCCGGCGGTGCGGATAACCGTGACCGGCGGGCCGTCGGAGCAACTGCTGGAAACGCTGGTGGACCGGCGCCTCGATCTGGTGGTGTGCGATCGCGCCAAGTTCGCGACATCAGGCCATGCCGACGAGGTGCTATGCATTCCCCTGCCGTCCGAGCCGCTGGTGGTGGTCTGCCGCGCGGATCATCCCCTGCTGGCCGCCGAAGGACGCCCCGACACGGCGGCCTGGCGCTGGGCCTTGCCCCGCCCGGCACCGGGCAGCAACTTTCCGCGTGCCCTGCGCGCGCGCTTCGCCGCCGGCCTGTTCCCCGATTACGAGCTGGATTCCACCGCCGCCTGCCTCGACATGGCGCGCAGCGGCCTGGCCATCACCGTCGTGCCGCGATCGCTGGCGGCGCGCGCCTGCGCCGACGGCACGCTCGCCACGCTACCGCTGCCGGAGGGCGAACAGACGCGCGATGCCATCCACCTTCTACGTAACCGCAGCCGCAGCGCGCTGGTATCGGCCTTCGTGACCATCCTGCGGGGTACGGCCTAGGTCAGCCCCCGGCTGACGAGGCATTCCTGCACCGCGCGCTCCGCCTCGTCGATCGCGACATTGGTGAACGCCGCCGCGCCCGCATCGGCGTTGGCAATGGCGATGCGCCCAAGCGGGCGGCGACCGATCACATGCGGGCGCTGCGCATCGGGCATGTCCGGATCGCCCAGCGTGTCATACGTATAGGCATAGCCATGCGGCCAGCGGTTGACCGTGATCGCCAGGATATCGCGCCGCGCGTCGAACCCGCCCGCGCCAAGCATCCGCTGGAGTTGGGCGCGGATTTCGCGCTCGATCGTTTCGAACGGCGTCGCCAGCATGTCGGCGCGACCGGCGCGATTCTGGTCCTTGCGCGAAAGGCCGGGCTGGTTGGGATTGCGCACCATGTGCACCACCACCGGTTCGGCCGGGTCCATCGCGCTGGCATAGCCGCCGATCGCCATCGCCGTGTCGAGCGAGGCCGAGGTGTGATAGCCATTGGGCGCGCTGATCGAGCGCACGCCCAGCGCCTTCCACGCCTTCCAGTCGCGCAGCAGGACATTGGTGTACTGCATCGGCACCTTGGACGGATAGCGCAGCGCAGCTTTCTGCTCCTACGGCAGTTCGGGCACGATATGGGGGATGATGTTGTTGAAGCAGGCCAGGATTACGTTCGCGCCGGTGACCGAACGGGGCTTGCCGTCCCGCATGTAGACGACCCGTACCGCCTTCTCGGTCAGCACGATGGGCGCGCCGAGATGCTCGACGCGGATCGCCGTGCTGCTCAACCGCACGCGCGTCGCGTTGTCAGGCCGGTCGAGCGCCGCATAGTCGGCCGGCGCGCGTACGATCGTCTCCTGATCGAGCGCGGCGGGGCCGAACACGCCGGGCACCAGACGGTTGACCAGCAGGCGCGCGATCGAGGCGTTGCCATCGGGAAAGTGGAAATGCTCCGCCTCCGCCTCGATCGGATGCGGTAGCGCCATCCCCGCGAAGCCGGGCGACCGGCCACCGCGCGCGGCGGTATAGGCGGGGCAGGTATCGACGCGCATGTTGTTGCGAAACGCCATACCCGCAAACCAGGGCAGACTTTCGGGCCGCAGCCGCGCGTGCTTCAGCAGGAAATCGGCATAGCTCATGCGCTGGAGCGCGGCGACTTTCGCCTCGGGCGCGAGGGCCGGCAGGTAATCGACCTTGTCGGTATAGAGCCGCGTCAGGTCCGCGCGCACCGCCGGGGTCAGCGGCGCGGCGGCGAAGAACTCCGCCCACGGGCGGCGGTTCATGCCTGCAACGGTGCGATCCGCGCCGAAGTGCTCCTTATCGAAGAACGCCCCCTGCCCCAGCCCGGCATAGACCTGCGCCGAGCGGTCGTAGCGCGCATACGTCGATGGCACCACGCCAAGGTCCGCCAGCAGCGCCTTGGACGAATGGCTGTAGGGGAACGGCGTCTCGATGCTCATCGTGCCGCCGTAAGCCAGGATCGTGCGCCCCTCGTGGCGGAACTCGTTGCGCTTGGCATGGCCGCCGAAGTCGTCGTGGTTGTCCAGCACCAGTACGCGCACGTCCGGCCCCAGCGCCTTGCGATAGAACCACGCGGCGGAAAGGCCCGATATGCCGCCGCCGACCACCACCAGGTCGTAATGCTCGCCGGTATCGTCCGCCGCGACGGGGCCGGTGAAACCGCCGTCGCGCGCCAGGTGTGCTACCTCGAACGAGCCCGGATACTGTCCGCGCAGGCCGGTGCGCAAAGGCGGATAGGATGCCGCGTCCGGCGCGAGGCCAACCTGTCCGGAGGCGGCGGCCGGCATCGCGCCCACCGCCGTCGCCACGGCCATTCCCTGCATGAAATCCCGGCGCGCGATGGGTAGATCCATCCCCAGCCGCCGCGCTTCGCCGTCGCCCATCGCCATACCCCCCGCACGCTCTGCGGGGATCAAGCCTGCTTAATCCGCTTCGGGCAAGTTCTTATCGGGCGATCGGGTTTGGCGCGGCTATCCCAGCCGCTCGAACACCCGTTTCAGCACATCGTTGAGATGGGCTTCGTCCTCGGCGGGGATGTCGTGAAACACGGTCTGGTAGATCGCGTTGGCCACGGTCCAGGCCCGATCGCACGCTTCCTGCCCCGCCGGCGTCAGCGACACGTCGGTATAGCGCGCGTCCGATGCGCGCGGGGCGCATTGCACCAAGCCATCCGCTTCCATGCGCTGGATCAGCTTGAGCATCGTCGGCAGCTTGACGATGGCGAGGTCGGCGATCTCGCTCACGCCAAGCTGGCGGTTGCCGACCGACATCAGCACGCGCCAGCGCGCGACATCCAGCCCCTCACGCTTCAGGTGCTGTTCCAGCTTGCGCAGGTAGCGGCCCACCGCCTGCGTCATCCAGAAGAACGGCCAGCCGCGCGGATCGAAGTGCGCGGGGCGCGAAGCAGGCGAACTCTCGGTCATGTCCGCGCGTTTGCCGCCCGGCGCGCCGGATTGCAACGACCGCCTCAATAGAGGTTGTAGATGCCGGGATCGACGGCAAGGATCGGGGCTATCCGTTCCATCGGAATGCGCGAATCATAGGTGTCCGACGCGAAGCGGAAGGTGACCTCTCCGTCAGCACCGAAATCGAACGCGGCCGGATCGACCGCCAGCGCCGGCGCCAGATCGTCCATCGTCACGCGAACCTGCGAGCCGATCCGCGTCAGATCGTACAACTCGCGGGCAAAGGCATAGGGCATACGGATGCACCCATGGCTGGCGGGGTGGCCGGGATTGTGTCCGGCATGCAGCGCGATGCCGGTCCAGGTCAGCCGCTGCATGAACGGCATGGGCGCGTTGCTGTAGAGGTTGGAGCGGTGCCATTTCTGCTTCTGCAGAATCGCGTAAACTCCTTCCGGCGTGCTGTGCCCCTTCCTGCCCGTCGATACGGACGCCATGCCGATCAACCGGTCGCCCGCATAGACCGCCAGCGTCTGCCGCCGCAGACCGACGACGATGCGAACCGGATCGCTCCACGGCCCTTCGTCCAGCCAATAGGAGCCGGGCGCGGGCGGCGGCGCGGTAACCACGATAGCGCTGGATGACGAGGGCGGCGGCGGGGAGGATGGCTGTGCGGACTGCGGCGCGGTCTGGGCAATACAAGGCGCCGCGCAGGCGAGCGCGATCAGCCCCAGCGCCGCAACAGATCGGAAGCCCGTCATGACCATGGGATTCGTGTTAACCATGCCGGTGACCGGAGTCACCAGCAGGTTGTCATTGCCACCGCCGCGGAATGAAATTCCCCGGCGACGCGATCCTCACCGCATGTAAAGGCCCCCGTTGATGTCGATGGTCGCGCCGGTGATGAAGGTGGCATCGCGCGCGCAAAGCCGGACCGCCATCGAGGCAATGAAGGCGGGATCGCCGATCTGGCCGACGGGCACGTTGGTCAGGAACTGCGCCATGCGGTCCGCCGGCACCGTGCGATGCACCATCGGCGTATCGAGCGGCCCCGGCGCGATCGCGTTGACCGTGATCCCGAACGGCGCCAGATCGCGCGCGAAGACCTTGGTCATCGTGATGATGCCGCCTTTCGACACCGCGTAATGCGCGCCCGTCGCCGTGCCCCCGTTCTGCCCGGCCAGCGAGGCCAGATTGACGATCCGGCCATAGCCCGCCGCCTTGAACGCGCGCGCGAAGACCTGGCTGCCGACGAACGTGCCGCGCAGGTTGACCGCGAGCACGGCGTCGAACTCGTCGGGCGTGATATCCAGCACCGGGCGCGCGGCAGTGAGCGCGGCGTTGTTCACCAGCGCTTCCACGCTGCCCCAGCGCGCGACGAGCAGGCCATGCGCCGCCTCGAACGCGGCCTGATCACGCACGTCCAGCGCGATGCCCGTCGCGGTCTCGCCGCTGGCGTCGAGATCGCGCGCCAGCGCCACCGCGCCGTCCGCGTCTATATCGCCTATCCCCACATTGAAGCCGGCGGCGTGGAAGGCCCGGGCGATCGCCGCGCCAAGGCCGCTCGCCCCCCCGGTGACCAGTACGGTATCGCGCTTCACAGCAGGTATCCTATGCCGAACAGATCCTCGTCGGAATTGAGCAGCAGGATGGTCTTGCCCGCCATCCTGAGCCCCGCATCGGTACGGACGAGCCGGTAGGTCACGTCCGCTGCCAGCGTGCGGGTGCGGCCATACTTGTATTCGACAAGAATCTGCGCGCAACGCACCGTCAGCGCGCCGGGCGCGCTGTCCTCCACCACGAATCGCGAGGCGGCGCGCACCGTCCGCGCCGGCGGGGCCGACGACATCGAGAAGCCCGAAAGCAGGCGCTTGACCCGCGCTTCGCGCATCGTCGCGTCGTCATAGGCGATGTTCAGCGCATCGGCCGGGTCGCTGGCCTCGCGGTCGATCGGGATCACATAGTGCCCGCCCGCCCACAGCGGCAGCCATTCCCTGTAGGCCAGCCGGTCAAGCAGTTCGCCTTCCGCCCAGATGAAGACGGCGGCCTCGTCCAGGCCGATCGCGGCTGTGATCGTTGCCGGAGCGCTCATGCTTCCATCATCCTCTTCCACATGCGGTAAGCCGCGCGCATTCCCGTTTCGGAGGACACGTCGCCCGCGTTATGGCCCGGCTCGGCCACGCCATCGGGCGCGGCGACGCCGCGATTGACCATGATCCACACATCCTGCCCGGCCTGCGCGCCACGCTGGACGCGCTCCCAGCCTTCGGCGTCGTCGGGCGTGCCGAAACCCATCGGCCCCTGGAAGTGCTCGTGCAGCCGCAGGCGCATCCGGTTCGCCGGCGCGGGGCCGCCGTCCATGCCGATGGCGATGTGCTGGATCTCGGTCTCGTCCACGCTGACAGGCCGCAGCACGCGGAAGAACGCCATCGAACAGGCAATGTTGGGAAACATGTTGAGGTTGAACCCGGTGCCGCCCACGGCGCGCACGACCTTGCGTACCAGCGCCTCGTCATGCCCCTCGGCGCGCAGTTCATCGGCCAGCGCGGCGAAGCGTTCGGGTATCGGCGCGTCGAGGTTGTCCTCGAGATCGATGAGATCGGGGATCATGACCATGACCGAGTGGCCATTGCCCAGGTCCTCGACCCAGCCGCCCTGCCCCAGCACGTCGAACACGTCCTCGGTCTCCTCGTCCAGGCTGTCGAGGAAGGTCTTGTGGACGATCGGGAAGTGATAGGCGTCCGTCGTGTTCTCGAGCTGGATCTTCCAGTTGCCGGGGAAGCGGAACTTGTGTTCGCCCAGCGCCTTCACGCCGAAGCCCGCGCCCTGCTTCATGAACAGGTCGATCCACTTGCGCGCCGGGCCAAGCCATTCCTCCAGCGGCATGATGTCGTCGCGGAAGGTCGCGTAGATCATGCCGTTGTAGCTTTCGGTGCGCAGCGACAGCAGCGGAAACTCGTCCTTGTCGAAATCGGCGGGATAGCCCTTGGCGTGCGGCACCATGCGCAACGCGCCGTCGGGGGCATAGCTCCAGCCGTGGTATGGGCAGACGAAGACCGAGGCCTTGCCTTTCTTCTTCTCGCACACGCTGGCCGCGCGATGGCGGCAGCGGTTGAGCAGCACGTGGACTTCGCCCGCCTTGTCGCGCGTGACGATCACCGGCTCCAGCCCGACATGCGCGGTCTTGAACGTATTTGGGCCGGGCAGTTCGCTGGCGTGTGCCACCCAGACCCAGCTGTTCTTGAAAATCCGGTCCATCTCCGCGTCGAACAGCGCGGGATCGGTATAGAGGCTGGTGTGCACGCGGTCTTCGCGCACCAATGTGTTCGCTGGATCAGTCATGCAGACCTCCTTGCGGGCTGGAACAAAGGATCGATCGAAAGGTCACGCCGGGATCACCAGCTCGCGCCCGATCCGCGCTTCGACGCGCATGTAGCGCCACAGGCGATGTTCCCCGACCTCGATCGTGCGGAACAGGTTGCAGGCGGCAACGACCGTATCGCGATCGGGCACTTCGGCGAGGATATAGAACGTCCACGGCCAGCCGTTGGGTGATGTGCCGACCATGGTCTGATCGTCGTCGATCGTGCCGAGCACGGTCACACCCGGCAAATCACGGATGCCCTTCAGCATCTCGCCGGTCGCCTGCCAGACCTTGCCGATCTCGGCGGCGGGAAGGTCGAAGAAGTTCTGGAGCACGGCGCCGCAGAACAGAACGCGAAGCGGAGGCTTGGTATCGGTCATTTCGGGGATCCTTGCTGAAGGTCTGGAGTGCGGGTGCTCATGGGAAGCCGGCGGGGGCGTCGAGGCCCAGCAGCACGCGGCCGGCGTTCTGCCAGGTGCCGTCCGAGAGGAACGCGTGCTGGGGCACGACCATCGCGTCCTGCAGGTGGCGGGCGATCGGGTGGTTCGTGGCGATGCCGGTAGTGCCGCTCAGGCGATAGACCGCCTGCGCCACGTCGGCGCCCACCCGCGCCGCCTGCGTCGAGGCAAGGCGGAGCAGGGCGCGTGTTTCGATGCTGAGATCGTCGCCGGCGACCAGCGTATCGTAGGCTTCCTCGGTGATCTCGTAGAAGAACGCCCGCGCGGAGCGCAGCGCGGCTTCGGCCTTGGCCACGTCGGTCTGCAGATAGGCCCGGTCCGCCAGCGTGGGCGCGCCGGTGATCGAGGTGCGCCCGCCCGCCATCTCGATCAGGCAATCGAGCGCGCCCCGCGCGGTGCCGAGCGCGACCACGGACAGCACCTGCGCCGCCAGCGGCATCGAGGGATAGCGGTAGAGCGGCGTATCGAGGCTCGAAGCCCCGCCGCGCACGAACGTCCATTCCTCCGGCACGACCACCTTGTCGACCACCATGTCATGGCTGCCGGTGCCCTTGAGGCCGTTGACGTCCCAGTTGCGCTCGATCGTGACCTTGCCCGCCGGCATCACCGCGATCAGTGGAAGCCCCGCATAAGGGCCGCTGTTCGCGCCGTTTTCGACCTTGATGCCCACGCCGATCAGGTCCGCCCCGGTCGAGCCGCTGCCCCATGACCAGCGGCCCGAGACTTCCAGCCCGCCAGCGACCGGCACCGCGCGCTGCGGCGGATAGATGCCGCCGGCGAAGATCACGTCCGGCCCGTTGGCGTACATCTTTTCGAGCGTCGGCAGCGGCAGCGCGGACAGATAGACCGCCGAAAAGCCGAAGCTCGCGACCCAGCCCGACGAGCCATCGACCTGGCTGATCGTTTCGATCAGGCGCAGGAAGCTGGCCGGCGACATCTCGTCCCCGCCAAAGCGCTTTGCCACCATGGCGCGATAGATGCCGGCCTCGCGCATCAGGCGGACCACGTCCGCGCTGACCTGCTGGCTTTCGGAAAACGTCTCGCGCTGTTCGCGCACCGCGAGCAAGAGGCGGTCCAGCGCGTTTACGTCCTTGCGGACATCGAGTGCCACGTTCATCAGGCCTGCTCCTCTCGTTGCAGATAGGTTGGAATATCCAGCGACGGCGCCAGCGCGCGCGCCACGGCACACAGCGCGGCGTCGCCACCGATGCGGCCAACCAGCTGGATACCGATCGGAAGTCCGGTAGGCGTCGCCACGGGGATCGACAGCGCGGGATGGCCGGACAGGTTGAACTGCCGCACCAGCGCGGTCAGCTTGAGCATCGCGGCCGCGTCGGCGGCGTCCTCCAGCGTGGGCACGAACACCGGCATGGTCGGTAGCACCAGCGCGTCGACGCCTTCCAGCGCGGCATCGACTTCGGCCCGGAACCGCGCGCGCACGTCCTCCGCCTTCGCCAGATCGTCAGCCGTCACCTTGCTGGCGTTGAGCAGGCGCTGGCGCACGTCCTCACCCATGTCTGGCGATGCCGTAAGCGAACCGAACGCCGCCCAGGTCTCCGCGCCGATGATGGCGATATTGGCGGCAAACGCCGCGTCCATGCCCGGCAGCATTCTTTCCGTGAGATGTGCGGCGGAGCCAGCGAGCGCCGCATCGAACGCCTGCGCGACCGCCGGGTCAGTGGCGCAGGCCACACGCCCGAGCCGAATGGTCACGGGCTTTTCCGCGATCTCGAACGTGGGATCGATGATCGCCATCGCCCGCTCCAGCATCGCCACGCTGCCGGCAAACGGCCCGACGCAATCGAGCGAGGAGACCGCCGGGTGCGCGCCCTGCCGGCTGACCCGGCCGAATGTGGGCTTGAGGCCGAACACGCCGCAGCAGGCGGCCGGTGTGCGGATCGATCCGCCGGTGTCGGTGCCCAGCGCGAAATCGCACAGCCCGGCCGCGACCGCCGCCGCCGAACCGCTGGAGGAACCGCCAGGGACGTGGCCGGGATACAAGGGATTGACGGGCGTCCCGGTCCAGCCGTTTACGCCGGTCACGCCATAGGCCAGCTCGTGCATGTTGGCCTTGCCGATGATCCGGCAACCGGCATCGAGCACGGCCTGCACCACATCAGCATGGCGCGCGGCCGGGGGCGCATCCGCCAGCGCGGCGCTGCCGCCCCGCGTGGGATAGCCCGCGATGTCGAGCGAATCCTTGACCGCGACCCGCAGTCCGTCGCCGCCAAGCGACATCGCCTGAATGATGATGGCGTCCGCCATGTCCGTCGGTTTCTCCCCGTTATGACGAAGAGCTTACCCTAGATACTTGAATATTCAAGTATCTTAATATGCATTAGATTCAGTGCTATAGTGAAAAGGGTGCGATCCGCACGAATCATCGTTTCGATGTGTCGGTATCTTCCCGCGCGACCGGCGGATGAGACGCGCCAGGACGGACGAACGCCTCGCGGGCAGACCTAAACGCCCGCCCGGAAACGCCGCCCGACGCTCGCGAAGTCAGACGCGCGAACCGTCCGCATCCATTGGGCCAAGCGGACGGAGCGTGGCAGTTCCAGACCAAGGTCGACCAGCAGTTCGTCGACATGGTGGATCGAGAACGGCACGATATTGGTGCCCTTGCAATGGCGGCCGCCGGTGCGCGCGTCCATCCACGCCAGCCGCCGGTCGATATCGGCAACCTGCGCCGGTTCATCGGGCAAGGTGAGCCGGCCGGTCAGCAGCGCGGCGATCCAGATCGCGCCCATTTCGGCGTTGAGCTGGCAGAAGAACGACGAATTGTAGCCGTTGAACAGCAGGCGCGGCACGCCCAGCGGCACCATCGAGCGGTACAGACGGAAATTGCCCTGACGGTCGGTCACCCTGGCGCGCGTCGCATCGGGCAGGAAATCGACGCGCTGATGCCAGCCCGTGCCGCAGATCACCAGATCGGCGGGCAGGTCGCGGCCGTTAGACAGCGTCGCGCGGCCGGGCGCCAAAAGGACGATCTCGGCATCGCGCTCGAACCCGAGCTGGCCGCTGGCCACCTTGTCGTAGAAGCCGTCGCTGACGAGGCTGACCGTGCTGCGCGCGATGGTTTCCAGCGGCGTTCCGGGGTCCAGCCCGATCCGCTTGAGGCCAAGCTGGCGGCCGATCACGCCCTGCACCGTGGCCAGCAAGGCATTGCGGATGAATTTTCCGAACCCGAGCAGGCCGGAGCCGTGCAGGAACGCCTCGAACCCCTTGAGCTCCATCCACGGAAAGAGCCCCTCGCCCAGCCGGTTTAGGAACAGGTGCTTGAAATTGAGGACATTGCCGATGCGCTTCGGTATCTTCCAGATCAGATGGCGCACCACCATCGTGGTGCTGGCGCTGCGCGCGGCGATGGCGTTGGCGACATCGCACGAAGACTTGCCGTAGCCCACCACCAGAACATGGCGACCGCTGGCTTGGGCGGGATCGGTGAACTGGCTGGTATGCAGCACCCGGCCCCCCGCCGCCTCGAACGCGTCCGTACCCGGAAACGGCGGCACTGCGGGGATCGAAAAGATCCCGTTGCACAGGATCAGCCAGTCGAACGACTGTTCCGTCTCGCCGCCGGGGCCGGCAAGCTTCAGGGTCCAGCCCGGCGCATCCGCGCGTTCGCGCGTCGCCAGGACAGTGTGCGAAAAGCGGATGCGGGGCGTTACTCCGAAATGATCGGCATAGCTCGCCAGATAGGCCTGCATCTGCGCGCCCGACGGCCATTCCGGATAGTCATCAGGCATCGGCCAGTCGGAAAAGGCGTAAGTCTCGCGCGGGTTCTGCGTGGTCAGGCCCGGATAACGGCGCGAGGATGACCATACCCCGCCGAGATCCGGCTCCTTTTCGAACACCGTCACCTCGAACCCGAGCGCGGCCAGCGTCTTGGCGGTGCACAGCCCGGCAATGCCCGCACCCACGATCGCGATTGTTCCTGCCATCCTGTCTATCCCCTATGCGACAGGACATCGGGTAGGGTTTCGCGGCGCGGGCGGCCTATGCGCCCAGTGCGTGGATTGTGCGCGGGCGGCAGCATTTGCACGGCACGCCCGCGCCGCCTGCGGCAAACGCATGCAAAGTCGCACTGGACGCACATTGCCTGCAGCCGCTGAATATTCCCCCGTGCCAACCCGTGACGAGATGCACCCCACTCCGTCGACCGAACGGATCAAGCGATCTTCCGTGATCCCTGGGGGGAAATATGACTGCTCTGTTCAATGGCCCGCGCCTTGCGGGATTGCTCGTATCCCTTTCCACATCCGTTGCCCTGCCCGGCATCGCCATGGCGCAGGCGGCCGCACCTGCCACCGAAAGCGCGTCCGCGGCCGATCCGCTGGCCGGCGACATCGTGGTCACGGCCCGCAAGCGCGAGGAAAGCGCGCAATCCGTCCCGCTGGCCATCTCCGCCTTCTCGGGCGCGGCGATCGAGGCGCGCGGCGTGCAGAAGATCGATGGCCTTGCCAGCTTCACCCCGAACATGACCTTGCAGAACAACCCCAGCTTCGGCGGTGCGGGATCGTCGGCGGCGATCTACATTCGCGGGATCGGGCAGAAGGAATTCCTGCCCACCACCGAACCCGGCGTGGGCGTCTATGTTGATGGCGTCTATGTCGCCCGTTCGGTCGGCGCACTGCTCGATCTGGTCGACGTCGAACGTGTCGAGATCCTGCGCGGGCCGCAAGGCACGCTGTTCGGCCGCAATACTATCGGCGGCGCGATCAGCATCACCACGAAAAAGCCGGATGAAACGCCATCGGGCAACCTGCAGGTCACGACCGGCCGCTTCAGCCGCATCGACGTGAAGGCGAGCACCAACATCCCGCTTTCGGACACGCTGTTCTCCAAGGTCACCGTCGCCACCTTCAACCGCGATGGCTACGTCAGGCACCTCGTCGATGGCCGCGAGTTGGGCGATGTCGGCACGCTGACCGGCCGGTTCGACCTGCGCTGGAAGCCAAGCAGCACGTTCGAGGTCAATCTTGCGGTGGAAGGAACGCGCGATCGCACCAACGGCCCGGCTTTCGTGCTCTCGGGCGTCACGTACAAGTCCGCCATCTTCAACCCGCAGAACCTGCCGATGCTGCCACCCGGCAGCCCGGCCACGGCGGGCGCCTATGTGCTGAATCCTCCGTTCGATGCGCCCACCGACAACTTTACGCTGCTGCACAACTATTTCGCCACGCTGCTGGGCGGGCAGCCGTGCTTCGCGTTCGCGCCCTACAGCCCACAAGGCAATGCCGCGGCCTGCTTCAGCGATCGCTTCATCGTGGGCGACAGTGCCGATGCCGGCACCGGCCCGCAATATGCGAGGAACGACCTGTGGGGAGCGCAGGCCGTGATCGACTGGGATCTCGGCCCGGTGCAGTTGAAGTCGATCACCGCCTATCGCCATGTCAGCGGCGACTATGCCCGCGACGGCGATCATTCGCCGTTCACGATCCTGCACCTGGCGGACATCCTCAAACAGCACCAGTTCAGCCAGGAACTGCAGGTGCTCGGCAATACCGCCGACGACAAGCTGAAATACGTGGTCGGACTCTATTACTTCAACGAGAACGGCAACAATATCAACAATCTGGACTTCACGCCGGTGACCTTCCGGTCAGGCGGCAAGTTCGCCACGAAAAGCTATGCCGCATTCGGCCAGGCGACCTGGACCCCGATCCCGCTCATTGATCTGACGTTCGGTTTGCGCTACACCAAGGACCAGAAGTCGTTCCTTCCCGATCAGGAAATCCTGGTGGACAAGACTGGCGGCGCGCTGATCGCGGCCAGCCCGAACACCCCGCAGACGCGCGTGCTGCCCTATGTCACCGCCTATCGCAACGAGGATGCGGTAACGCCCAGCGCCAATATCGCGTTCCATGTGGCCGACAACGTGCTGGCCTATGCCTCGTTCTCGAAGGGGTTCAAGAGCGGCGGCTTCGTGCAGCGCGTGTTCCCGCCGCAGGCGAACATTCCCCAGTTCGGCGCAGAAAAGGCCACAGCCTATGAAATCGGCTTCAAGTCGAAGCTGTTCAACCGCCGCCTGACGCTGAACGGCGCCCTGTTCCTGACCAAATACGATGAACTGCAGGTGCAGGTCTTCACCGGCATCGCTCCGGTCACCAAGAACGCGGCTTCGGCCGAAATCAAGGGGCTGGAACTGGAGGGCCGCCTCGACGCTGGGGCCGGCTGGTTCCTGGAAGGCAGCCTTGGCTATCTCCACCCCCGTTTCACCGCGATCGATCCCGCCGCCGCCGAAATCACGCTGGCGTCGAAGTTCGAACGCGTTTCCAACTGGAGCTTGAGCGGCGCTGTCTCCAAGAGCGTGGAACTCGCAAACGGCGGCAACGTCCGTGCGCGGATCGACTGGTCGTACCGTTCGGGCGCCTACATGGACGCGCTCAATTCGCCCGAACTCTACCAACCGGGCTACAGCCTGTTCAACGCCAACGTGACCTACACTTTCCCCGGCGAAAAGGTTTCGGTCTTCGCCGGCGTGACCAACCTGACCGACAAGCAGTACCTTCAGACGGGGGTCTATGGCGCATCGTTCGGGCTCTACGAAAAGCTTTACGCACGGCCGCGCGAATGGTCGGCCGGCCTCAAGTGGTCGTTCTGACCATGGCGCGGTACGAAGAACTGGCGGGCCGTACCGCCATCATCGCCGGGGGCGCCACCCTGATCGGGGTGGCGGTCGCCCGCGCCTTCCTCGCGCAAGGTGTGCGGGTGGTCATCGCGGATATAGACCGCACAGGCGGCGAGCGCGCCGAAGCCGATCTCGGCTCCGAATCCCTGTTCGTCGAAACCGACGTCACGTCCGACGCGGCGATCGCAGCCTGCATCGCCAGCACGATCGCGCGGTTCGGGCGGCTGGACTTCCTCGTCAACGTGACGACCTCCTACCTCGACGACGGACTGGCGACGGAGCGCGAGACCTGGCTCAAGGCGCTCGACATCGGCCTGGTCGGTGGCGCGATGTTCGCGCAACTGGCGCAGGAACACCTTGCCGCCCATGCCGGCGCGATCGTCAACTTTTCCAGCGTCAGCGGCCATCGCGCGCAAAAGGGGCGCTTCGTCTATCCGGCGATCAAGGCCGCCGTGGCGCAGCTTACGCGCAGCCAGGCGCTGGAATTCGCGCGCCGTGGCGTGCGCGTCAACGCGGTGACGCCGGCGTGGACGTGGTCCAACGCCATCCTTGCCATGAGCGCGGACGATCGGGCGAAAGCCGATGCGGTGGGTGGGGTGTTCCACATGCCCGGCCGGATCGCCGACGCGGCGGAAGTGGCGGACGTGGTGATCTTTCTCTGCTCGGACGCGGCGCGCTTCATGAACGGCGCGGAAGTGGCCGTGGATGGCGGCTATCTGGCGCTGGGGCCGGAACAGCGCGAGGATCCGATCGACCGGTTGATGACCGCATAATCCCCGATCCGCGCCACACCTGTCGCATCGGTGACATGCCAGCGCGGAAAGCAGCCTTCGGGCGCAGGATTCAGGGGTTCGCGCCTCGTCCCTGCCCATTGACTCTCCACGGTGCCCGTATGATCCTGACTGTCAAAACAGGGAGCAAAATCACGGGGGGAACAGTGGGCAGCGGTTCCATTTCAGGCCTTGCCGGCCAGATTGCCATGATGACAGGCGGCAATGCCTGCGAGACATTGCCGGGCTTTGCCGTCTTTTCGTCCAACAGCCTCAGCGAAGTGCGCGAGCACATCGCGCGGACCTATTGCCCGCACCACCTCTCGGTGGCGCGGCGCGGCGAGCGGCTCGACGCCTGGCTCAACCACAAGCGCCTCAACGACATCGGCATCGGGGCGATGACCTATGGCGCGGAAGTCTCGATCGAAGGGATCGAGGACGAGGACATGCTGCTGCTGATGCAGCCGCTCGCGGGGATGGCCGAGATCGGTACACGCCAGGGAACCGTCCTGAGCACTCCGGCGATCGCTTCGGTGGTGAACACGCGCGATCTCAAACGGATGCACTGGTCCGCCGACTGCACGCAGCGCGTGGTCCAGATCAGCAACCGGGCGCTCGACCATCACGCCACGATGATGATCGGCCGTCCGCTCAGCCGCGAACTCGAATTCGCGCAGGAGATGCCGGTCAGTGCCGAGAACGCGCACTGGTGGCACTATGCCTCATTGCTCAGCATGGAACTTTCCGCCGCATCGGGAAGCGAAAGCCGCGCGGTGCTGGGAAGCCTTGAAACGCTGCTGATCCTGAAACTGCTGGAAAGCCACCCCAACAACTATTCGGAGCATCTGCGCCCGCAGCCGTGCAAGATCGCCCCGCACCACGTCCGCCGCGTGGGCAGTTCATCATCACCCATGCCGCCGAACCGGTGACGCTGGACCAGTTGGTCGATGTGAGCGGTGTCAGCGCCCGTGCGCTGTTCGATGGCTTCCGCCGCTTTCGCGGCACCTCGCCGATGGCTTTCCTCAAGGCCGTGCGGCTGGAACGTGCACGGGACGATCTGCGCCAGGCAGAGCCGGGCACATCGGTTACGTCGGTCGCCTGCAAATGGGGCTTTTACCAGTTCGGCCGCTTTTCCGCGCAGTATCGCAAGATGTTCGGCGAGCTGCCTTCGGAAACGCTGCGCAACCTCAACTGAGGAAATCGAGCAGCGCGGCGTTGAACGCCGCGGGTTGTTCGATATTCGACAGATGCGCGGCGTCGAGCGTGACCAGTTGCGATCCCGCAATCCGGGCGGCAAGGACTTCGGCGTCGGCCGACGGCGTGGCCGGATCGCGGGCGCCGGCGATCAGCTGCGTGGGCAGGTCGATCAGGCCGATGATCGGGCGCATGTCCATGTCGCGGATCGCGGCGCAGCACCCGGCATAGCCCGCAGGCGATGTCGCCAGCAGTCCTTCGCGCACCGGCGCGATGCCGCCGAGCGCGGCGGCGCGGAATTCGGGCGTGAACCAGCGTTCGAGAATGGCCGAGGTCATCCCCGCCATGCCGTTCTCCAGTACGCTGGCAATGCGCGACTGCCATCCCGAAGGCGGCCCCATGTAGGCGGCGGTGTTGGCCAGCACGAGCCGGTCGAACCGGTCGGGCGCATGAACGCCGAGCCACTGGCCGGTCATCCCGCCGAGCGACAGTCCGCAGAAATGCGCGCGTGCGATGCCAAGCGCATCCATCAGATCGAGAACGTCGCGGCCCAGTCGGTCCAGCCCGTAGGCGCCGGCCGGAACGTCGGAGCGGCCATGGCCGCGCGTGTCATAGCGCAGCACCCGGAAGCGGGCGGCCAGCGCCGCCACCTGCGCCGACCACATGTCCATCGCGGTGCCGAGCGAGTTGGACAGGACGACGACCGGCGCATCTCCCGCTCCGTCCTCCGGACCGTCCATGCGCCACGCGATCGCGCAGCCATCGCCTACCGTCGCCATTCCCGTTTCGATCATGCCGCTCGTCTCCGTCCTTGCCAAAGGCGCAGGGACCACGCGCCGTCCCCACGGCGCATGGTCCCGGCAATGCGATCGTTGCGCGGGATCAGGCCGCTACCGCCGGCGCGCGATGGCGAGCCATGAGTTCGGTTTCGGCGGTATCGACGGCCGGGTGCAGCACGAAGTCGAAAGCGATTTCACTGAACGGGCCGTTGAGGTTCTCGGCATGGATCGCTTCCGGTTCCTCGCGGCGCACGATCTCGGGGATGAGATCATCGTGCGTGGCGAAGGCGAAATCGTCGTGCAGATAGGGATCGCCGTTGATGTTGATCTGCGTGGTCAGATGGCGATGGCCCGGCGCGGACACGAAGAAATGGATATGCGCCGGACGGTTGCCATGGCGACCGATCGCCGACAGGAGGCGGTCCGTGCCGCCCTGCGGCGGAACCGAATAGCCCGATGGCACGATGCTGCGGAACTTGTAGCTGCCATCGGCGCCGGTCTCGATGCGGCGGCGGTTGTTGTAGGCCGTCTGCGAGGGATCGAACACCGAATAGCCGCCCTTGGTATTGGCATGCCAGACATCGACGATCGCGCCGGCCACAGGCTTGCCATCAAGGTCGAAGACGCGCCCGTGCATGATCAGCGTCTCGCCCGTGTCGGTGCCATCGTCCAGCCGCGCAAAGCTCTTGGCCAGCGGCGCGCCGGGAACGTAGAGCGGGCCTTCGATCGTGCGCGGGGTGCCGCCCGCGATGCCGGCGGCCTTGTCGGCGCGGTCCATCCGGATGTCGAGGAAGTGATCGAAGCCGAGACCCGGCGCGATCAGCCCGAATTCCGGCGCGGCTTCCTGCAGGAAGTGCAGCGCGTGCCAGAATTCCTCGGCCGTCACATCGAAATCATCGATGGTGGTGAACAGGTCGGACACGATGCGCCGCACGATCGCCTTGGTGCGCGCGTCACCGCCAGCCTGGTCCACGCCGGCAATGCGGGCGAGATAGCTCTGCACGCCGGATTCCTGCACGAGTTGTGATGCCATGAAACCTCTCCTTGAGCTTGCGCGACCTCAGCGGTCGTCGCTGTGGATTGACGAAGGGTGGCGGCACAGCGCCGTCACCGTGATGTCCATGAAAGGGAACAGCGGCAGGCCAGTGAGGATGGCGTGAAGCTCCTCGTTGCTCGCCACGTCGAAGATGCTGGTGTTGGCATAGGCGCCGACGTGCCGCCACAGATGTCGCCATGTGCCGGCCCGCTGCAGGTCTTCGGCCCGCGCCTTTTCCTCGGCCTTGAGCCGGTCGAACTCGGCCGGATCGAGATGCGCCGGCACCTTGACGAGCATTTCCACCTGAAAGAGCATGATTACCTCGCGACCTGGTTGAGCATGACGACGGTGCGCTCCGGCGCATCGCGGCGGAAGTGGCGGACCTTGTCCTCGTCAAGCTCGATCCCGAGCCCCGGACCCTTCGGCACCGTCAGCGCGAAGTCCGCGTATTCGAGCGGCGTGGCGAGAATTTCCTCGGTCTGGAGCAGCGGCCCGAACAGTTCGGTGCCCCAGGCCAGCGTGGCGAACGTCGAACACAGGTGCGCCGCCGCCGCCGTACCCACGCTGCCTTCCAGCATGGTGCCGCCATAGAGGCCGATATGCGCCGCCTCCGCGATCGCCGCGACCTTCCCGCCGCGATCAACCCGCCGGCCTGCGCCGCCTTGATCGAGAAGGCATCGCCCGCGCGGATCGCCGCAAGATCGAACGCGTCGTGCGTGCCGCGCAAGGCTTCATCCGCCATGATCGCGATGGGGGCGCTGGCGGCAAGGCGCGCCATGCCCGCCCGGTCGGCGCGCGGCAGCGGCTGTTCGATCAGATCGATGCCCGCGTCCGCCAGCATCCGCGCACCCTTCCGCGCGGTCTGTTCGTCCCATGCCTGGTTGACGTCCACCCGCACCGAGGCGCTGGCGCCCAGCGCCCGCTTGATCGCCCCGGCATGGGCGACGTCATCGGCCAGGGGGCGCTTGCCGATCTTGAGCTTGAACACATTGTGCCGCCGGGCCTCGATCATCGCTTCGGCTTCGGCGATGTCCTGCGCGGTATTGCCGCTGGCCAGCGTCCACAGCACCGGCAGGCGATCGTGCTGGCGCCCGCCCAGCAGATCGGACAGCGGCACGCCGGCACGCCGCGCGATGCAATCGAGCAGCGCGGTCTCCACCGCGTTCTTGGCGAAGTGATTGCCCACGACGTTCTGCCGCAGCCGCGTCATCAGCGCGGCGGGCATCGTGGAATCCGCTCCGACCAGCAGCGGCGCGAAATAGGTGTCGATGGTGAGCTTGATGCTCTCGGGGCTTTCGTCGCCATAGGCAAGTCCGCCGATCGTCGTCCCTTCGCCCAGCCCGGACACCCCGTCCGAACAGCGCACGCGCACAAGCACCATCGACTGCCGACTGATCGAGGTCATCGACAACACATGCGGGCGGATCGTCGGGACATCGACGATCCAGGTATCAATTGTATCTATGGTCGCCAAAGGCCGAATCCTTTCCCAACCGCCATATATTGCGGCTCTTCTATTGACTCCCCCCGCGTTCGTGAAAGATCGTCTCGGTACGGATCGATACCTTTTGGATATGATATGGAACTGAGGCACCTCCGCTATTTCGTCGCCGTAGCCAACGAACAGAACTTCACGCGCGCGGCGGAACTGCTCAACGTGGCGCAGCCGCCGCTCAGCCGGCAGATCCGGCAACTGGAGGAGGAAATCGGCGCCGACCTGTTCGACCGCGATTCCCGCCCGGTGCGGCTGACCGAGGCCGGGCGGCTGCTTTACGAACATGCCGTGCCGCTGCTGGCGGGCGTCGACCAGTTGCGCGACATGATGCGCCGCTTCACCGGGCACGGGCAGCGGCGGTTCGTGATCGGCTTCGTCGGTTCCATCCTGTTCGGCCCGCTTCCCGAAGTGATCCGCCTGTTCCGCGACCGCGCGACCAATGTGGAGGTCTCTGTCCTCGAATGCACCACGACCGAACAGATCGCGGCGCTTAAGGAAGGACGCATCGACGCCGGCTTCGGACGATTGCGCTTCGAGGACCCGGCCATCCGCCGGATCGTGCTGGCCGAGGAGAAGCTGCTGGCGGCCGTTCCAGCCGATCACCCCCTCGCCCTGGCACGGCGCCCTGTCCATCTGGAAGACCTGGTCGGGCAGACCCTGATCGCCTATCCGCGGCCGGCCCGCCCCAGCTATGCCGACCAGGTCTTCAGCATCTTCCACGACGCCGGCCTGCAACCAAGCGGCGTGCAGGAAGTGCGCGAGCTCCAGACCGCGATCGGCCTTGTCGCCGCCCATGCCGGCTTCACCATCGTTCCGGAATCGGTGCAACGCTTCCGGCGTGACGACGTGGCCTATCTCCCCATCGCCGACAACACCGCGCGCTCGCCGATCATGATGATCCATCGCATGGGCGACATTTCGGCCGAACTCGCCCAGCTCATCGCGATCAGCCGCGACGTGCACGGGGTGCCGCGAGACTGAACCGACGCAGCGGAGTTCCGGGCGTGGGATACCCGGTCATCCGACGCCCGCGTGCTCATGCCAAGCTGCTGAGATGCTGACGCATCACAGCTTGGAAATGCTCAAGCGCCGCACGGGCTTAACCCCAATGCGGTGAGCCATGCTCGCCGCATTGGGGTGTCACTCCTGCCATCCACCGCCCAGCGCGCGAAAGAGCTGGACCGTTGCCGTGGCCTGCGCCATGCGCGCCTGCTCCACCGCATCCTGGTCCGACAGCGCGGAAAGGCGCGCCTGCAACACATCGCCCAGCGTCATGCGGCCGGCACGGTAGAGCGCGTCGGCCTGGTCCGCGCGTTGCGTCGAAGTCGCCAGCGCCTGCTGCAATCCCGCAAGCCGCCCATCGAATCCCGTGCGCAGGCCGTAAGCGCCTTCCACTTCCTCCAGCGCGGTAACCACCGCCTTGTCATGGCTAGCCATCGCCGCAACGAGTTCCGCATCGCCCATCGCCACGCGCGCCCTGAGGCGGCCGGCGTTGAACACCGGCACCCAGGCGGAGATGCCCGCCAGCCCGCCGGTGCCGCCGAAGCCGGGCAGCCCGCCGAGGTCGATCCGCCCGTTCTGGCCAAGGAACTGGATGCCGAAGCGCGGCAGAAGATCGGCCTTCGCGCTGCGCAGCCTCGCCGCGCGCGCCGTAACCGCGAAGGCGGCGGCGCGCACGTCCGGGCGGCGGTCCAGCACGGTCGAGGGCAATTGCCCGCCGGGCGGCGGCGGCACGGTCAGGCCATCGGCAGGGCCGGTCTCCACCGCCTGTTCGGGCGTCCCTCCGGCCAGCACTGCCAGTCGGCGACGGCGCACGTCGATCAAGGCCTCGATCGGGGCACGGCCGGCGCGCAAGGTCTCCAGCGCGGCACGGGCCTTGCTGACATCGGCGGCGGTCGCCGACCCCGAACGCATTCTCGCCCCGGCATAGGCGACAAGGCGCCCGGCGGTCGCCACGCTGGCATCCAGCAGCGCCAGCCGTCGACGCAGGCCCTGCAACTGCTGGTAGTTCTCGACGACATCGCCGACCACCAGCAGCCGCGCGCCGGCCTCGGTCTCGGCCGTACCCAGCGCAAGCGCGCGCGCCGCGGCGACATCGGCGTGGCGTCCGCCGAACACGTCCGGTTCCCAGCTCGCGCCAAGGCCGATGGCGTACCCTCCGCCGGTCACGCCGTTGTCGGCGCCGGGCAGCGACGACACCAGCGTCCCCAGCGCCCCATCCAGCCCACCGTCGCTGACGGTTCCGAACGCGGCGCCATGCGCGGCCACCGTCGGATAGAGCGCGGATTCGGCGACGGCAACCATCGCCCGCGCCGCCGCGACATTGGCGCGCGCAATGCGGATGTCGTGATTGGTGGTCAGCGCGCGTTCCACCAGCCGATCGAGCGCGGGATCGCCCCAGGCCGTCCACCAGCGCCGCACGTCTTCAGCCCGCGCATCGGCATCGCCTTCCCCGTTCGCCCGCGGGGCATCGAACCGCGCGGGCGCGGCCACGGGAGCGACGGGCGGCGAAGCCGGCGGCGGGGCCACGCACGCCGCCAGCGGCAGCATCGCAAGCAGCGGAAGTGCAAGCGCCTTCATTTTCGATCGTCCCCGCATTTCATCCCTGCCGCGCCAGCATCGCGCGGAAGCGCTGCACGGCCAGCGTTACGAACAACGCACCCCAGCCGCAGATCAGCGCCAGTTCCGGCCAGATCACGTCGATGCCCGCACCACGATAGAGGATCGCCTTGGACAGCGTGACGAACTGCGTCGTCGGCAGACACTCCGCCAGCGCCTTGATCGTCGGCGGCATGCTTTCCAATGGCGTGGCCGCTCCGGACAGCAGATAGGCGATCGCATAGACCGGCACCGCGAAAAGGCCGAACTGCGGCATGCTCGGCGCCATCGTGGCCATCCACATGCCAAGCGCGGTCACCGAGAACAGATAGATCAGCATCGAGCCGGCGAACAAGGCCAGCGACCCCGCCAGCGGAACGTCCAGTGCGCCATGGACCACGAACCACAGCGAGGCGACCGACGCAACGAGAATGACGAAACCGTTGGCCAGGATCTTGGCGAAGGCGATCTCGCTGGCGCGGACCGGCATGACCAGCAAATGCTCGATCGTACCGTGTTCCCGCTCGCGGATCACCGCCGCCCCGACGAGGATGATCGCCAGCACGGTGACGTCGGTGACGATCTGCATGACCGAGGTGTACCATGCGGAGGTCGCGTTGGGATTGAAGCGGATGCGGCTCGTCACGCGCAGCGGCAACTGTTCCATCAACCCCCGCGCGCGGAGGAACTCCAGCGTCTCCTGCGCGAAAATCTGCTGGAAATACGATGCGCCGAGCCCGGCCTGCGTCATCGCCGTGGCATCGACGAGCAGTTGCACCGTTGGCGCGCGACCGGCCAGGACATCGGCCTGGAAGCGTTCGGGAATCTCGATCACGAAGATATAGCGGCTGGCGTCCATCGCCGGCACCACGTCGGCGCGGGCGATGTCTTCGGGCGGCTTGAAATAGGGCGCCCGCACCGCATCGCGCAACTGGCGCGAAAGTTCGGAGCGATCGTTGTCGATGATCGCGACCGAGGCGTTGGAGACTTCGGCCTTCACCCCGTTGGCGACGACGACGATGGCCCCCGTGAAGGCGAACACGATCAGCAGGACCAGCGTCACGTCCTTCATCAGGCTGCGCAGTTCCTTCGCGCCGAGCAGCCAGACATTGAGAATCCAGCGCCTCATACGTCCTGCTCGCGCAGCATCAGGCGGGCGGCGGCGACATAGGCAAGCGCGAAGCCGCCCAGCGCAAGATAAGGTTCGGCGAAACTCGCCAGGCCCAGCCCCTTGGTGAACGTGCCCAGGCTGACGATCTGGAACCACGACGAGGGGAAACCGACGCCGATCCAGTAGCTCCCCCCGTCCAGGGTCGAAACCGGATAGAGCAGGCCGGAGAAATTGACCGACGGAATCAGGCAGATCAGCGAGGTCGCGAAAATGGCGGAAACCTGCGAGCGCACGAACGTGGAGATCATCAGGCCCAGCCCCGTCGCGGCAAGCAGGAACAGCAGCCCGCCGATGGTCAGGGCCAGCAGCGAGCCACGGAGCGGAACGCCCAGCACGGTGACGATGGTCGTCACCAGCAGGCCGAAGCTGACCATCGCCAGCGCCACGTATGGCGCCTGCTTGCCAAGCAGGAAGGCCCCGCCGCTCGCGGGCGAGGCATAGAAGTTGGTGATCGAGCCGATCTCCTTCTCCCGCACGATGCCCAGCGCAGTCAGCATCGCCGGGATCAGGATCAGCGTGAGCATCAGCACGCCCGGCGTGATCGCGTAGATGCTGCGGAATTCCTGGTTGTAGATGAAACGCGGCTCGATCCCGAGCGGCAGCCCGGTTATCGGCGCGCCCGGCGTCGCGGCAAGTACGTCGGCGATATAACCGGTCAGGATCGCTTCACCGTAAGCGCGGGCATTGGACGCCGGAAACGGGCTTCCGCCGTCGATGAGCAAGCCCACCTCCGGCCGCCGCCCCGCGGCGAGGTCGCGGCCGAACCCCGGCGGAATGTCGAGCACGAGTTGCACCGTCCCGTCGCGCAGCCCCCGCTCCGCATCGGCATCGCCCTGTGGCGGCGGCATCTCCCGGAAATAGCGCGAACCCTGGAAGTGCCGAACGAGATCGCGGCTGGTCGCGGTGCGATCGTGGTCGAGCACGGCGAGGCGGATGTCCTGCACATCGAACGAGATGCTGAACGCGGCGATGCAGAGAAGCGCCATCGGACCAGCCAGCGCGAAGACGAGCCGGGTCCGGTCGCGGAGCAGTTCCAGCGCCTCGCGCCGCGCGAAGGCCCAGGCGTAGGCGAACCAGCGGCCAACGCCACCGGCGCGCGGCGCTTCAGGCGGTGCTCCGGCGACATCGGCCGGCTGCAATGCCGGCGGATTGCCCGCATCGCCGTCAAGCACCGCGATGAACGCATCTTCCAGCCGCGTCACCCCCTGTTCGCGAACGAGGTCGGCCGGCGCGCCGACCGCCAGCACTCTCCCGCGATGCATCAGCGAGATGCGATCGCACCGCTCGGCTTCGTTCATGAAATGGGTCGAGACGAAGATGGTCACGCCCTCTTCGCGCGAAAGGCGGATCAGGTGGCGCCAGAACATGTCGCGGGCCGCCGGGTCGACGCCCGAGGTCGGCTCATCGAGGATCAGCACTTCCGGACGGTGGAGGCAGGCCGCGGCAAGCTGAAGGCGCTGCCGGATACCCAGCGGCAGCGAGGAAGGCGGCGTATCGGCATGGTCGGCCAGCGCGAACTCCGCCATTGCCCGTTCCACCAGCGGTCCCGCCTCCGCGCGCGGCACCCGGTAGAGCCGCGCGTGCAGCGCCAGATTCTGCCGCACCGTCAACTCCTCGTAGAGCGAGAAGGCCTGCGACATATAGCCCACCCGCATCCGCGTCGTCATGTCGCCGGGCGTGATCGTCTTGCCGAACAGCCGGGCAGCCCCGCTGGTCGCGTCGAGCAGGCCGGTCAGCATCTTCATCGTGGTGGTCTTGCCGCAGCCGTTCGAGCCGAGGAAACCGAAGATTTCGCCCTTGCCGATGCGGAAGTTGACGTGATCGACCGCGACGAAATCCCCGAATTGACGGACGAGATCGTGCGCCTCGATCGCGGGAGCGCCGCCCTCGTCACGCCACGGCGGCACCACCAGCGCTTCCTGCGAGGGCCGCCGCGCCTCGGGCAGCAGCCGAATATAGGCTTCCTCCAGCGTATCCGCGCCAGCTTGCTCCATGATCGCGCGCGTGCGCCCCTGTGCGATCACGCGGCCCGCGTCCATGGCGACGAGATGGTCGAAGCGTTCGGCTTCCTCCATATAGGCGGTCGACACCAGCACGGTGAGCGCGGGCCGCTCGGCGCGCAGCGCATCGACCAGCTCCCAGAACTGGCGGCGCGACAGGGGGTCGACCCCGGTCGTCGGCTCGTCGAGGACAAGCAGGTCGGGATCGTGGACCAGCGCGCAGCACAGCCCCAGCTTCTGCTTCATGCCGCCGGAAAGTTTGCCCGCGGGCCGGTCAGGAAAGGGCGCCAGACCGGTCGCATCGAGCAGCCGCCGCATATGCGCGGCGCGCTCGGCGGCATTCAGCCCGAACAGGCGGCCGAAGAAATCGATGTTCTCGGCCACGGTCAGCGTCGGATAGAGGTTCCGCCCCAGCCCTTGCGGCATATAGGCCACGCGTGACAGGAACCGGTCGCGTCCTGCCGCCTGCGAAAGGTCCAGTCCCAGCACCGACAGGCGCCCCTGCTGCAACTTCCGGACCCCGGCTACCAACCCCAGCAACGACGACTTGCCCACGCCGTCGGGGCCAACCAGCGCGATCGCCTCCCCCTTGGGCAGGCACAGGGATACGTCGTCGAGCGCCAGTACCGCGCCATAGCGATGCGTCACTCCGACGACGTCGATAGCCGCCGGCTCCCGCTCGTCCGGGGCGCGGTCGACCGCCACGATCACGGTTTCCGGGGCTTGAACGATGGCCAGGCCTGGCGGGGATCGGTCCTGACGAAGCCATCGGCGGTCATCCCCGCCTTGAGCCTGCCATCGAGACCGCGCGCCACGTCCGCCGGGATGCGCAGCTTGACGCGATAGGACAGCTTCTCGCGCTCGCTCTTCGTTTCGACGAACTTGGGCGTGAACTGCGCATCGGGCGCGATGAAGCCGATCCGCGCCGGGATCGCCGTGTCGAAACCTTCCGGCAGCACCCGCGCCTCGTCACCGATCCTGAGCCGCGCCACGGTTTCGGCGGGCAGGAAGATCGTGAGGTAGACGTCCTCGGGATTGACCAGCGAGACGATCTTGCCCCCGGCCGGCAGCACGGTTCCCGGCTCGACGATGCGGTATTCGACACGGCCCGGCCCCGGCGCCCTGATCTTCAGGTCGGCAAGGACAGTGTCGATCTGGGCGATCTGCGCGTCGGCCTGCGCGATCGCGGTGCGCGCTTCGTTCACGCCGCCGCCCGCGGCCGTGACGCCCGCGCTCGCGGTATCATACGCCACGCGGCGCTGCTCCAGTTCCACCGGCGAGACCATCGCCTGATCGCGCAGCTTCGCCGTTTCGCGCAGATCGATTCCCGCCAGACGGGCCTGGCCGGCGCGAACCGCGCGTTCCCCTTCCGCCCTCTCCACCGCGGCGGCCGCGCGATCACGCGCCGCCCGCGCGCCGCGCAACTGCGCCAGCGTGTCCGCCGCGTCTTCCTCGGCGATCACCTCGCCCGCGCGGACGAGGTCACCCTCCTGCACGCGCAGGGCCAGGAGGCGCCCCGGATACTTCACCGCCACATCGGTCCGCGTCATTTCGATGCGCCCGTTGCCCCGCACGATGCCATCGGGAAGATCGCTGCCGCGCGTCGCCTGCCACCACGCGAAAAAGCCCGCCGCCAGCAGGACGGCGATCACCGCCGGCACGATCCGACGAACAAGACGCTTCATTGAACGGGCCTCCGGGGCGGCGAAACGACGGGAAATACGGACGGAACCATGTCAGGCCATCAGATGCTGGCCGCTGTCGACCGGAATGACGGTGCCGGTAATCCGTCGCGCCGCGTCGCTGGCAAGGAACGCCGCCAGCGCGCCCACGTCGGCTATGTCGACAAGCTGGCCTTCAGGCACTTCGGACGCGGCGCGGTCGAGCAGTTCGTCGAACCGGTCGATCCCGCTGGCGGCGCGCGTCGCGATCGGCCCCGGCGAGATGGCGTGCGCGCGAATGCCCTTCGGCCCCAGTTCGGCCGCGACATAGCGCGTGGCGCTTTCCAGCGCGGCCTTGACCGGCCCCATCAGGTTGTAATGCCGCACCACGCGCTCCGAACCGTAGAACGTCACGCACAGCAGGCAGCCGCCCTGCGGCATCAGCGGTTCGGCGAGCCGCGCCATCCGCAGGAAGCTGTGGCAGGAAACATCCATCGCCACCTCGAAGCCCTCGGCCGAACTGTCGATGACGCGCCCGTGCAGATCCTCCTTGGGCGCGAAGGCGATCGAATGGAGCAGGAAATCAAGCCCGCCCCATTCGGCCGCCACACGCGCGAACAGCGCTTCCAGTTCGCCCGGCACGCGCACGTCGCACGGCGCCAGCCATTCCACGCCCAGCGCATCCGCAACCGGCTGGACGAAAGGCTTTGCCTTCTCGTTGAGATAGGTTGCCGCCAGACGTGCCCCGCAATCGCGAAACGCCTGTGCGCAGCCAGCCGCGATGCTGTGTTCGTTGGCGATTCCCACCACCAGCCCGCGCTTACCGGAAAGATCGACCAGCGGCGCCATCATGCCTCCTTTGCCGAAGCCAGCAGTTCGAGCGTGTGGAGCGCGATCATGCGCTCCTCATCCGTCGGGATCACGCGGACCTTCACCGCGCTGTCGGCCGTGCTGATAAGCGGCGCATGGGCCGTGTTAGCCTGCGGATCGATCGTCACGCCGAGCCAGCCCAGCCGCGCACAGACCATCGCGCGTACATCCGCCGCGTTCTCTCCGATTCCGGCGGTGAACACGATCCCGTCCAGCCCTTCGAGCGAGCACGCCAGCGCCCCCGCCTCACGCGCCGCACGATAGGCGAACAGTGCGACCGCCTCCGCCGCGCGCGGATCATCGCTGGCGGCAAGGTCGCGCATATCGCTCGAAAGGCCGGAAACGCCGAGCAGCCCTGACTCGCTGTAGAGCAGGTGCTCCACCGCCTTCGCGTCGAGGCCCTTCTGCTGGAACAGATAGAGCACCACGCCCGGATCGATCGTGCCGCAGCGCGTGCCCATGACCAGTCCGTCAAGCGCGGTGAAGCCCATCGTCGTATCGATGCTGACCCCACCCTTCATCGCGCACAGGCTCGCCCCGTTGCCGAGATGCGCCGCGATCACGCGGCCCCCGGCCATCACCGGATCGATCTCGCGCAGGCGGCGCGCGATATATTCGTAGGAGATGCCGTGGAAGCCATAGCGGCGCACGCCTTCCCCGGTCAGCGCGCGCGGCAGCGCCAGCCACGTGGCGACGGACGGCTGGGTCTGGTGGAAGCCGGTATCGAAGCAGGCCACTTGCGGAAGCCGGGGCCGGGCCGCCTTCACCGCGCGGATCGCCGCAAGGTTGTGCGGCTGGTGCAGCGGCGCCAGCGGACACAGCGCGTCGAGCTTCTCCAGCAAGGCATCCGTTATTCGCGCCGGCTCCGCGAAATCGGCGCCGCCATGAACCACGCGATGCCCCACCGCCACCAGTTCCCGCCCGACATGCGCTTCGACGCTGTCGAGAAGGTCCGCAAGCAGCGTTTCATGCGTCGCGCCGTCCTCATGCGACCAGCGCCGTTCTGCGAGCGTGACGCCGGCGGCATCCCGCGCGATCAGGTGCGGCGCAAGACCGATGGCTTCGATCTTGCCATGGGCAAGCAACCGCACGTCCGTTCCTTCACGGGCATAGAGCGCGAACTTGAGGCTCGAAGACCCGGCGTTGAGGCACAGGAGGGTTGCGCTCATGCGCGCGCATCCCCTGCTCCCGGAGCGGCCTTGGTGCCAGCGCGCGCCAGCAGCACCGCCAGCGCACACGAGGCGATCCGCGTCCGCCGGCTGTCCGCGCGGCTGGTCAGGATGATCGGCACGCGCGCGCCCAGCACGACACCGGCGGCATCCGCCCCGGCCAGGAACGTGAGCTGCTTGGCCGCGATATTGCCGGCCTCCAGATCGGGCACGAGCAGCACGTCCGCCTGCCCCGCCACCGGCGAAACGATCCCCTTTTCCCGCGCCGCCGCCTCGCTGATGGCGTTGTCGAGCGCCAGCGGCCCGTCCAGCACGCCACCGGCGATCTGGCCCCGGTCCGCCATCTTGCACAGCGCGGCGGCATCCAGTGTCGCCTGCATCTTCGGGTTGACCGTCTCCACCGCCGCGATGATCGCCACGTTCGGTCGCTCGATCCCGATCACATGGGCCAGATCGATGGCGTTGCGCGCGATATCGGCCTTGTCCTCCAGCGTCGGGGTGATGTTGATCGCGGCATCGGTGATGACCAGCGGACGCGGATGGCCGGGCACGTCCATCACATAGGCATGGCTGATGCGCCGTTCGGTGCGCAGGCCCGTATCGGCATGGACCACTTCGGCCATCAGTTCGTCAGTATGGAGCGAGCCTTTCATCAGCAAGGCCGCCTCTCCCGCGCGCACCAGTTCCACCGCGCGGGCGGCGGCGGCATGGCTGTGCGGCGCATCGATCAGGCGGAAGGCCGAAATGTCGAAGCCCGCCGCTTCCGCAGCCGCCTGGATCTTCATCGCCGGACCAACCAGCACCGGCCGGATCAGCCCCGCCTCCGCCGCTTCGGCGACCGCTGCCACGGCATCGGCGCTGCACGGGTGCGCGACGGCGGTGACCGCAGGTTCGCCGGAAGCGGCGCCCTGAACCAGCGCATGGAAGCGGTCATGACGCGCGATGCGCACGTCGGGCACGGGCACGCGCGCGCGGCTGACCTTCTCCGTCGGCGCCTTGACCTCGGCCTCCCCCGAAATCACCGTTTCACCGATCTGGTTTATACAAGCGCAAGCGAGCGTGACAATATGGTGTTCAGGCTTCTTGGCGGTGACAGTGACCGTCGCGGTAACCGTGTCGCCTACCCCCACCGGACGGCTGAACCGCAGCGACTGGCCCAGATAGATCGCGCCGGGCCCCGGAAGTTCGGTCCCCAGCACCGCCGAAATCAGCCCCGCGCCCCACATGCCATGCGCGATCACGCGATGGAACATATCGGTCTCGGCATAGGCCGGGTCCATATGGGCCGGGTTCACGTCACCCGATACGGCCGCGAAAAGCTGGATGTCGTCGGCGGTAAGCTGGCGCGTCAGGCTGGCGCTGTCGCCGATGGCGATCTCGTCGAAGGTCCGGTTCTCGATAAGGGCGGGATCGGTCATAGTCATCGCTCCAGCACGTAGCGGCCCGGCGCGGGTTCCAGCGGCGGATAACCGGCGTCGGCCCGCCCCAGCGGCGGCGGTTCCGCCGGATCACCCGAATGCGCGGCCAGCCAGACGCCCCATTCCGGCCACCACGATCCTTCGTGCCGCTCCGCCGTGGCCAGCCAGTCGTCGGGCGCCGGCGCGGCCCCGTCGAGCGGGCGCGTCGCCACGCTGTAGTGCCGGTGGCGATGGCCGGGTTCGGACACGATCCCGGCGTTGTGCCCTCCACTGGTCAGCACGAAGCGCAGCTCCGCGCCGGTGAACATGTGCAGCTTATGCACGGAGCGCCAGGGCGCGACATGATCCTGCTCGGTGCCGACCATGAATAGCGGCATCCTGAGTCCCGACAAGGTGACCGGGCGGCCGCCCACACGATAGCGCCCCTCTGCCAGGTCGTTATCAAGGAACAGGTGGCGCAGGTATTCGGAATGCATCGCATAGGGCATCCGCGTGCCATCCGCGTTCCATGCCATCAGGTCGGTCATCGGCTCCCGCTCGCCCATCAGGTAGGTGGTCAGCAGGCGCGACCAGACGAGGTCGTTGGAACGCAGCATCTGGAACGCACCGCCCATCTGGCTGCTGTCGAGATAGCCCTTCGCCCACATCATGCTGTCGATCAGATCAAGCTGCGCCTCGTCGATGAACAGGCCCAGTTCCCCCGGCTCGGAGAATTCGGTCTGCGCGGCGAAGAACGTCGTGGTGGCCAGTCGTTCGTCCCCGTCGCGCGCCATGGTAGCGGCAGCGATCGCCAGGAGCGTTCCGCCCAGGCAGTATCCCGCCGCGTGAACCTTCTGCGCGCCGGTGATCGCGCCGATCGCATCCAGCGCCGCCATCGGCCCCAGCCTGCGATAATCGTCGAGATTGAGGTCGCGATCGGCGCTGACCGGATTGTGCCATGAGACCATGAATACCGTGAAGCCCTGATCGCGCAGCCAGCGCACCAGCGAATTTTCGGGCGACAGGTCGAGGATGTAGTATTTCATGATCCAGGCCGGGACGATCAGCACCGGTTCGGGGCGCACCGTCGCGGTCGTCGGCGCATACTGGATCAGTTCCATCAGTTCGTTGCGGAACACGACTTCGCCCGGCGTGACCGCGACCTTATCCCCCACCGGAAAGGCATCGACTCCGGCAGGCGGTTCGCCGCGCAACTGGCGCCGCATGTCGTCGATCAGGTAGTTCATGCCATCGGCCAGACAGTGCCCGCCGGTTTCGAGGATGCGCTGTTGCAGAACCGGATTGAGCGCGGCGAAATTGGTGGGCGCCACCATGTCCAGTATCTGCCGCACCGCGAATTCGACAACCGCCTCGTGATGCCGGGTGACGCCACCGACCCCCGTGGTGGCGGCGTGCCACCATTGCTGCTGCAGAAGGAAGCCCTGAGCCACGATGTCGAACGGCGGCTTGCGCCATGCCGGATCGGCGAAACGCCGGTCCTGCGGCAACGGTTCGATCGCCGGCTCCGGCTCCGTTCCGGCAGGCACTTGCTGCATGGCATAGTCGGCAAGGCGCAACGCCTTGCGCCCCGCCTTGGCCGCCAATTGCATCTGTTTGCCGGGCGAAGCCGCCAGATGCATCCACCAGTCCGTGAAGGACTGGGCGATGGAAACTGGCGACAATCCCCCGGAAACCTTCGCAACGATCGCCCTGGCGGCGCTATCGACGGTCGCAGCCACGCCATCGAGCGGATCGGGACCGGAATTTTCGCCTGCTATCACCTTGGTTGCTCCGTAGCGTCGCCATCACCGACCCATGCAAGGATCACGGCCGCGATACCTTGCATTCGGTCAATTCGACAGCCTCGCCCGGACCGGCAGCACTGAAAGCGGCTCATTTTTACGTTCTGCACGAATAACTTACATTTGTGTCAATTTCTTCTCAACCCCCTTTCATGCGCCCTAGCAGATCAATCAGGGGTTGCCGCGCCCATATGGCCATCACCGCGCCACCCGCGCTTCGTCAAGCCCGCTAAACGTCTTTGTTTTTGCTGATAAAAACATATGTTGCATTTATTCGAGAATCATGAAACGTTTGTTTCAATAAAGGAAGAGCGGAGACAGGTCGCAGCCAGCGAGGTTGCCGGCCTGCGGCATCAGGCGTCCCGGCACCGGACGCGATCGAACAGGGGGTATCGGGATGAAATCATTCAGTCTTTCAATGGCGTCGCTGCTGCTCGGCAGCACCATGCTGGCCACGCCCGTGCTGGCCCAGGATGCGGTGCCAGCCGCAGACGAGGCGGATAGCACCGCCATCGTCGTGACAGGTTCGCGCATTTCCCGGTCGGACCTCAAGACCTCAAGCCCGCTGAGCGTGATCAGTTCGGCCGAAATCGCCCTGCGGCAACCCAATTCGGCCGAAGAACTCATCCGCAACCTTCCGTCGGTGCGCCCTTCGCTGGGTTCCGGCGTCAACAACGGCGGCAACGGTTCTGCCACGATCGACCTGCGCGGCCTTGGCGACAATCGCACGCTTGTCATCCTCGACGGCCGGCGGATAACGCCGTTCGGCCTCGACGGCATCGTCAACCTCAACGTGATTCCCGTCGGGCTGGTCGAACGTGTGGATGTCGTGACCGGCGGCGCTTCATCGGTCTATGGCGCGGACGCCGTCGCCGGGGTCGTGAACTTCATCACCAAGCGCGATTTCTCGGGCGTCAAGCTGACGAGCAACTACCGCATATCCGAACGCGGCGACGCGCGTCGCCTGCGCACGGACCTGCTGGTCGGCGCCAACCTCGATGGCGGGCGCGGCAACGTGGTGCTCGGCATTTCCTACAGCAAGCGCGATGCCCTCAAGGCGGTCGATCGCGATTTCTCCGCCGTTCCGGTCAGTTCGGTGACCGGCCAGGCCAGCACCTCATCGCTGTCCGTCCCCGCCATCTTCCAGTCCTCGCTGGCATCCGCCACAAGGCCCGGCGGGCTGCCCACCATCGGATATGGCGCGATCATCGATCCGACGACCGGGGCATTCCGCGCCGCCACGCTGGAGGACGCCGCGACCAGCAATATCGGCAACTATCTCCAGACTCCGCTGGAAAGCATCAATGCCTATGCCGCCGCACGCTACGAGGTAACCAGCGGAATCGAACTCTATGCGACAGCGATGTTCTCGAAGAACCGCACGCAACTTGCGCTCAATTCGACGGGCACGTTCAGCAACGCCTATGCGCTGCCGCTCAACAACCCCTATCTCCCGGCGGCGGCCCGGGCGCAGTTGTGTGCCGCCAACAACATCAGCGTCTCGGCCTGCAACGCCGCGGCAAGCGTGATCGGCGGACCGGAGGCGGCGGGATACCGCACGGTCACCGTCACGCCCTCGCGCCGGTTCAGCGAATACGGCTTCCGCTACAATACCAACGATTCCACGATGTTCCAGCTTCAGGCCGGGCTGCGTGGCAACATCACCAGCACGCTGAAATTCGATGTCTCCGGCCAGTACGGCGAAACCACCCAGAACCAGTTGCGCGAAAACTGGGGATCGAACAGCCGGGTCACGCAAGCGCTGCTCGCCTATCGTGACGCGTCGGGCAATCCCGTGTGCCAGAACACCGCCAACGGCTGCGTGCCGCTGAACATCTTTGGCGGCCTTGGTTCGATCACGCCCGACATGCTGACCTTTGTCGGGCTGGATTCCATGGTCCGCCGGCTGGTCAAGCTGAGCGTCGTCACCGGCTCGGTGTCCGGCGATCTCTTCGGCGTGACCAGCCCGTTCGCGACCAACCCGATCGCCTTCGCGATCGGCGCGGAATATCGCAAGACATCGGCGCGGGCGACGCCCGATGCTTCCGCCCAGATCCAGGGCGAAGTGCTGGGATCGGGCGCGCGCACGCCGCCAGACTATGGCAGCTACAACGTGAAGGAAGCATTCGGCGAACTGATCGTACCGCTGATCGAGGATGGTTTCGTCAAGTCGGCCACGCTGGAAGCCGGCATCCGCCTGTCCGACTATTCGACCACCGGATCGAGCACCACCTGGAAGGCAGGCGGATCGGTGGAACCGGTGGGCGGCATCAAGCTGCGCGCCATGTACCAGATGGCGGTGCGCTCGCCCAACATCCAGGAACTCTATCAGTCGCCGGTGCGCGCGCTGGGCAACCTCACGGTCGATCCCTGCGCCGGGGCGAGCCCCAGCGTCCCGGAAAGCCTGTGCCTTGCCACCGGCGCGCCCGCAGGCAGCTACGGCAGCATCCCGCAGCCCGCGTCGGGGCAGATCAACATCAGCACCCAGGGCAATCCGAACCTCGACGTGGAGCGCGCCCGCACATGGACCGTGGGCGCGGTGTTCGCACCGTCCTTCCTCCCCGGCTTCAGCGCGACGGTGGACTGGTTCCGCATCCGCATCAGCGATCTGATTTCGGCGCCCTCGCAAAGCGACATCCTCAACGGCTGTTATTCCTCGTCACTCAACCCGTCGCTCACCCCGAACGCGTTTTGCGCGCTGATCGAGCGCAACCCGGTGACCGGCACGCTGAACACGGGCGTCGAAGCCGCCGGCGTCATCCTTTCAAGCTCCAACCTCGGACGGATGGGCACGGGCGGGATCGACTGGACGGTACAGTACAGGTTCGATCTGGCGCGCGTGTTCGGCGGAAACCCCGGCCAGTTCGATCTCGCCATGAACGGCACCTGGCTCGACTACTTCTGGACCCAGTCCACGCCGAACACGATCACGCGCGAATGTTCGGGCCGCTATTCCACGGGCTGCACCAACGCTCGGCCCAAATGGAAGTGGAACGTGCGCGGCACCTATTCGTCCGGCCCCTTCTCCGCGTCGTTGCTGTGGACCCATCTGAGCGGCGTGGAGTTTGAACCGATCGGGCCGGCCGCCGGCACCGTGCCGCTGACGACGCCGCAGGCCGGCAGTTCGTCAAGCGCCTACAACGGCGTGCTGGCGGCATTCCGCAACATTCCGGCCTACGATTACTTCGACCTCAATCTCGGCGTCGATGTCACCAAGGAGCTCAGCCTCTCCCTGCTTGTCGAGAACCTGTTCGACAAACAACCGCCCCAGCTCGGCTCGGGCGTCGCCGGGACGGCGTTCAACAACGGCAATACCATGCCCACCACCTACGATCCGATCGGTCGGTCGTTCACGGTGAGCGCAAGGGTGAAGTTCTGAAATCGCGGCAGCAGCGCAGCAGGCAGGACCGGCCGGCAAGGCCGGACCGAACGGCATTGAAGGCAAATGGCAGCGTGATAAAACATTTGTTTCGTTGGGCAGGATCATGCGATGCGGGTGTAGCGTCGGGCCGGAAGGCACGAACTGCAACGTTTCGTCCGGCATTCATGGTTCGCCATGGTGCCGGCCGTGCGGGAATGCGGGATAACGGTCGGCAATTCCGCATGTCGCACGGCTATGGGCCGGCCGGACGAATATCCGCTGTCCTGCCCGACCGCACGGTGCCGTTCACTCCTATGACCAAGCCAATCGCCAGCCGGCTGCGCGAAGCCGCCCTTCAATTGCCGCCGAAGCTCGCCTCGGCCGCGCGCTATGTGGCCGATCACCCCTTCGATGCCGCAAGCATGCCGATGCGCGCGCTGGCCCGGCAGACCGGCGAGCCGCCGACGACGTTCACGCGCCTTGCCCGCGCGCTGGGCTTTCAGGGGTGGGAAGCCCTGCGCACCGAACTCATCGACGATGCCCGCATCGATCTCGAAGCCGCGCGCGAGGCTCCGTTCTCGTCACGCCCGCTGCTCCCCTCGGGCGAAGGAACGCTGGCCGGCCGGATGTTCTCCACCGACATTCACAATCTGGCCGAGCTGGACGCCACGGTGCTCGATGCCGCGGCGGCGGTGATCGAACAGGCGGGCCGCGTGTTCGTTTCGGGATACCGCTCGTGCTACGCGCCGGCGGTCCACTTCCACTACCTTTACCGCCTGTTCCGCAACGAGGTTGCGCTTGTCGGCGCGGCCGGGGGGATGCTCGACCTCGAACTCGGCGCGATCGGCAAGGGCGACGTGGTCGTGCTGTTCGGCTTCGCGCCCTATTCACGCGACGGCTTCCTGACAGCGCAGACGGCGACGGCAGCGGGCGCCGCGCTGATCGCCATCGTCGACCGCGCGGATTCCCCGCTGGCACAGGGGGCGGCGGTCACGCTCATCTTCAATCCCGATTCTCCGGGCTATTTCCCATCCCTCTCCGCCTGCACCGCGCTGATCCAGGCGCTGGCCGTCACGCTCTACCTGCGCTCGGGCGCGGAAGGACGGGATCGCCTGCGCGCATCCGAAACGCGCATCGCCGCGCATACCGCCTATCTCGACACGGACACTTCGCGTTGACCAGCCACGTTCTTCACCGGCGCCTGACCGGTGCAGCCTTGCCCCGAGCGGTGTCCGCCACAGGCATGGTCATCACCGACCATGCCGGCCGGCAGTACATCGACGCATCGGGCGGCGCGGCGGTATCCTGCCTGGGGCATGGCCACCCGCGCGTGGTGGAAGCGATCCGGCAACAGGCCGAAACGCTGGCCTATGCGCACAACGGCTTCTTCACCTCGCAGGCGGCCGAGGAACTGGCGGACGTTCTGGTTGGCCATGCCCCCGGCGGGCTGGCTTCGGCCTGCTTCGTTTCGGGCGGCTCCGAAGCGACCGAAACGGCCCTGAAGCTGGCACGGCAATACTATCTCGAGATCGGCGAACCGGACCGCGTGCATTTCATCGCGCGAAGGCAGAGCTACCACGGCAATACCTTCGGCGCGCTGGCGCTCTCCGGCAATCCGGGACGGCGCGCGCCTTATGCGCCGATGCTGCCCACCGGCTTTTCCCATGTCTCCGCGGCAGACCCGGTGCATGGCCGGCTGGCCGGGGAAACCGACGACGGCATGGCCACAAGGCTTGCCGCCGAACTGGAAGCCGAGCTCGAACGCATCGGCCCCGACCGCGTCGCCGCGTTCTGCGCCGAGACGCTGGTCGGCGCGACGGCGGGCGCGCTCGCGCCACCGGCCGGATACTTCCGGGAAATCCGCAAAGTCTGCGATCGCCACGGCGTCCTGCTCCTTCTGGACGAGGTGATGTGCGGCATGGGCCGCACCGGCACGACCCATGCCTGGGAACAGGAAGGGGTATCGCCGGACATCCAGGTCGTGGCCAAGGGCCTTGGCGGGGGTTATCAGCCGATCGGCGCCGTGCTGGCCTCGGCGCGTGTCACGCAGGCACTGGCGCGGGGGTCCGGCGGCCTGCGGCACGGCTTCACCTACATGGGGCATCCGCTCGCCTGCGCCGCCGCGCTGGCGGTGCAGCGTGTAATCGCCGAGGACTGTCTGCTGGACAACGTGGCGGCGATGGGAAGCCTGTTGCTGTCCCGCCTGCGGGATCGGTTCGCGGACCATCGCCATGTGTTCGACATTCGCGGTCGCGGCCTGCTGGTGGCAATCGAATTGTCGGCCGACGGCAACACCGGCACGCCATTTCCAGAAGCCGCGCGGGTAGCCGATCGGATCAGGACGCAGGCGATGGACCTGGGCCTGGCCTGCTATCCCGGATCAGGCACGGTGGACGGCACGCTGGGGGATCATGTCCTGCTGGCCCCGCCCTATATCGCGACCGCGGAAGACATCGCGATGATCATCAGCAGGCTGGGCGATGCCGTCGACCGGGTCTGCCAGGACGTGATGCGCGCGGTGCCGTGATGCTGACGCGGCGTGCAGCCATGGCCGGCGGGGCCGCATCGCTGGGCGTCATGGCCATTCCAGGCTGCGCGCCGCCCGGCGATCGCCAAGTGCTGCGGTTCGTGCCGCAGGCCGATCTTGCCTCGCTCGACCCCGTGTGGACGACCGCCGCGGCCACGCGCGCGCATGGCTATCTCGTCTATGATACGCTGTTCGGGCTTGACCGGCATTTCCGGCCGCAACCGCAGATGGTCGATGCCTGCGAGCAGGCCGACGAAGGCCGTCGCTGGACGCTGCGATTGCGCGAGGGACTGCATTTCCACGATGGCGAGCCGGTCCGCGCGCGCGACTGCATCGCCAGCCTCCTGCGCTGGAGCCATCGCGACGCCATGGGGCAGGCCCTTTTCGCGGCGACCGACGAGGTTTCGGCCCCGGACGATCGCCACATCATCTTCCGCCTGCGCCATCCTTTTCCGTTGCTGCCCGATGCGCTGGGCAAGATCGGCGTGAACGTGCCTTTCATCATGCCCGAGCGCCATGCCCGGACCAGCCCGTTCGAGCAGGTGACCGACCCCGTGGGCAGCGGCCCCTACCGCTTCCTTGCCGATGAACGCATCGTCGGCGCGCGGGCGGCCTATGCGCGGTTCGATGGCTACCGCCCCCGCGCCGGCGGCCGGACCGAATGGACATCAGGCCCCAAGCACGCCCGGTTCAAACGTGTGGAATGGACGATCGTGCCCGATCCGGCCACCGCGTCGATCGCGCTGCGCAACGGCGAGATCGACTGGCTCGAAGCGCCTTCGATCGACCTTCTCCCGCTTCTCCGGACCGACAGCACGGTCGCCCTGCCCGATATCGATCCGACCGGCGCGGTCGCGGTCATGCGTCCCAACCACCTGTGGCCCCCGTTCGATAACGCCGAGATCCGCCGCGCCGTCCTGCGCGTGGTCCGGCAGGATACCTTCATGCAGGCCGCCGGCTTCACACCGGACGCACGGCGCGCCGGGGTCGGCATCTTTCCGCCGGGAACGCCCCTCGCCACCGATGCCGGGCTGGATATCTGGAATGGTCCACCCGATTACGACCGTGCCCGGCGCGAAATCCGGGCCGCAGGGTACGATGGCGCACCGGTCGTGGTCATGGGGACGACCGACCCGCCCATCCTGCGCGCACTGGCCGAAGTGGGTGCCGACCTGCTCACCCGTTGCGGCTTCAACGTCGACTATCAGGTCATGGACTGGAACGCCGTGATCCAGCGGCGCGCGCGCAGGACGCGCCCCTCGGAAGGGGGCTGGAACGTGTTCTTCACCCACTGGACGGGCCTCGACCTGCTGACCCCCGCCGGCCACATGTCGCTGCGCGGCAACGGCGAAAAGGCCTGGTTCGGCTGGCCCACCGCACCCCGGCTCGAAACGCTGCGCGAAGCCTGGATGCGCGAGGCCGACCCGGAAGGACAACGGCGCATCGCACGGGAAATCCAGCTTCAGGCGCTGCACGACGTGCCCTACGTTCCGCTGGGCCAGTTCCACATGCCCACCGCCTGTCGCCGCACGCTGACCGGCATGTTGCAGGGGTTGCCGCTGTTCTGGAACGTGGAGGCGCTGCCCCATGCCTAGGCTCGCAATCGCCATGTTCCTGCACGAAGGCAACAGCTTTTCCCCGGTCACGACCGACCGGTCCGCGTTCAAGGCCGCCGTCTGGTGCCAGGGCAACGCAGCGGCCGCTGCCTTTCAGGGCACGGCCAGCGAAATGGGCGGCGCCTGCGATTTTCTGGCCGCGCGACCGGACTGGAGCGGGCAATTCCTGCGCCTGGCCCACGCGATGCCGGCCGGCCCGATCGACGCGGCGTTGTTCGATGAAACCTGCGACGAGATCGTCGCCGGGCTGATGCGGGAGCGGTTCGACGCGGTATATCTCGCCTTGCACGGCGCAATGGTGGTCGAAGGGCGTGATCTGGCGGACCTCGAGATCATTCGCCGCGTGCGCGCGGCTATCGGCCCCGACGCGCTGCTGGGCGTCTCTTTCGACATGCACGCCAACCTCGAACCCGAAATCGCAGGGCTGGTGGATTTCGCCAGCGGGTACAAGACGCATCCGCATGTCGACCAGCGTGAAACCGCGCTGCGCGTGCTGGAAGGGCTCGAACGAACCCTGAGGGGGGAAATCCGCCCGATCGGATGCATCGCGCGAACGGGCGCGATCCTGCCTTCCATCAATATGCGGACGGATGCCGGGCCGATGGCCGTGCTGGAAGACGAAGCGCGGTCGATGCTGGGCAATGGCGTGCTTGAAGCCGTGCCGTTCGGCGGCTTTTCCTACGCCGATACGATCGCCGCGGGCGCGTCGGCCATGGTCTTCGCGGACGGCGATCCCGCCCTTGCGGCGCTGACCGCCGCACGCCTGCGCGATCGCATGGATACCTTGCGGGACGACTTCTTCGTCCCCCTGCCCGACGCGCGCACCGCGATCGCGCAAGCGGTCATGGCGGCCGGGGCTGGAGCCGGCCCGGTCGCGGTCGTCGACGCCGGCGACAATCCGCTCTCCGGCGGCATTCTCGATACGCCGGCGATGCTGCGGGCACTGGTGGATGCGAACCCCGATCTGGCCAGCCTTGTCGTGCTCCATTGCGATCCCGGCGTGGTCGCCCGGGCCGTAGCGGCGGGTGTCGGGGGCACGATCGATGGTACACTGGGCGCAAGGCTGAGCGCAAGATTCGGGCCGCCTGTGCCATTTACCGCGAAAGTGCGCGCATTGGCCGCTGGCTCCTTCGCCGCGCGCCCGCCCCTGCTCTGCGGCCCCACCATGAATTTCGGGCAGCTTGCCCTGCTCGGGCTGGAGGATACGCGAATCGGGGTGATCGTTTCCAGCCTGCCGGCGTCCCCGCACGATCCCGGCTTGCTGGAGGCGCTGGGAATCGACCTTGCTGCCATCGACCTGTTCTGCGTGAAGGCCAAAAACCACTTCCGGGCCGCCTATGCGGAACGGTTCGGCACCATCATCCCCTGCGATGCCCCCGGCCCCGCCGCGCTGGATATCGCCGCGTTCCCGTTCGTTCGCGCGCCGGCGCACCTCTATCCGCTGTGCGAGCGGGACGCCTGATGGCCGGCTATGCGATACGCCGGCTGCTCGCCGCGCTCCCGGTGGCGTTCTGCGTCGCCATTCTGGTGTTCGGCCTGCTCTATCTGGCCCCTGGCGATCCCGCCGCGATCATGGCGGGCGACGCCGCATCGCCTGCCGACATCGAGAAGCTGCGGGCCACGCTCGGACTGGACCGGCCGTTCGTCAGCCGTTTCGCCGCCTGGCTGATGGCGATCGCGCATGGCGATCTGGGGACGTCCCTGTTTACCGGACTGCCCGTCGCCACCCTGATCGGGCAGCGGCTGGTGCCCACCGGCTGCCTGATGCTCGCCGCCATGACCATCGCTGTCTGCATCGGCGTTCCGCTGGGCGCGGGCGCCGCCCACAAACCGGGAGCCATAGCCGACCGGGTCGTGATGGCGGGAGGTGTCCTGGGTTTTTCGCTCCCGGTCTTCGTGGTCGGCTACCTTCTGTCCTACATCTTCGCCTACCGGCTCGGCTGGTTCGCGGTGCAAGGCTTCGTTTCCCCGCGCGAGAGCGTGCCCGGCTTCCTGCGCACGATCCTGCTGCCGGCAACGTCGCTTGCGCTGGGCCAGAGCGCGCTGATCGCGCGGGTCACGCGCGCCGCCATGCTGGAAGTGCTGGGGCAGGACTACATCCGGACGGCACGCGCCAAGGGGCTGGGTGAATTGCGCGTGATCGCCGTCCATGGCCTGCGCAACGCGGCGGGACCGGTCGTCACGGTCGCAGGATCGAGCATCGCGGCGCTGCTGGGCGGCGCGGTGGTGACCGAAACGGTATTCTCGCTGCCCGGCCTGGGGCGGCTGACCGTCGATGCCGTGCTCCGGCGCGATTATCCGGTAATCCAGGGCATCACGCTGGTCTGCGCGCTGACCTTCGTGATCGTCAACCTCGCCACCGACATGGTCTGCGCGGCGCTCGATCCCAGGGTGCGGCGATGATCGCGGGCATCAGAAAGCCAGCCGCACCGATGCTGACCGCAGGGCTGGCGCTGCTCATCCTGATCGCGATCATCGCCATCGCCGCGCCCGTTCTCAGCGGCGGTCGCGATCCCGCGCTGGTCCTGCCCCACGAACGCGCCCTCGCTCCCGGGCTGGCCCATCCGTTCGGCACCGACCAGCTCGGCCGCGACCTGCTCGCGCGGACTCTCTACGGCACGCGCATATCGCTTGCCGTGGGGCTGGGCGTGGCGTTTGCCGCCACCATCGCGGGAACGGCCATAGGCATGATCGCCGGCTATGCGCGCATTCTCGACGGTGTCCTGATGCGCGGGATCGATGGCCTGATGGCGATTCCGCCCGTGCTGCTGGCCGTCACGCTGATGACCGTCATGCGCGGATCGCTGATCAACGTCATCGCGGCGATCGCGCTGGCGGAACTGCCGCGCGTTGCCCGGCTGGTGCGCGCCAGCGTGCAAGCGGTCCGCGCCAATCTCTACGTTCAGGCCGCGATCGTGGCCGGCGCGCGGACGCCCGCGATCCTGCTGCGCCACATCCTGCCCAACATCGCGGCGGTGATCGTGGTCCAGGCGACTTTCATCGGCGCTTCGGCCATCCTGCTCGAAGCGGTCCTGTCGTTTATCGGAGCGGGCATCCCGCCGACGACGCCGAGCTGGGGCAACATCATGGCCGAGGGGCGCAGCCTCTGGCAGGTGAAGCCGCATATCCTGGTCTTCCCGGCGATCTTCCTGTCGCTGACCGTGCTGGGCGTGAACCTTGTCGGCGATGGCCTGCGCAATCGGCTCGACCCGCGCGGAAAGGCATTCTGATGCCGCTGCTGGAAGTATCGGGCCTGCGCGTGGCGTTTCCCTCGCCCACCGGGCCGCTCGTGGCACTCGAAGGCCTCGATCTAACCGTCGAAGCGGGGGAAACCGTTGCGCTGGTGGGGGAATCGGGCAGCGGCAAGTCGGTCGCCTCGCTGGCGATCATGGGCCTGCTCCCTGCCGGCACCATGGTCACCGGTCGGGTCAGGCTGAAAGGCGCTGACGTTCTGACGCTGCCGGCACGGGAACGGCGTGCCCGGCGTAGTGGCGGGATCGCCATGGTCTTCCAGGAGCCGATGACGAGCCTGAACCCCGTGCTCCCGATCGGACGCCAGATCATCGAAGCGTTGCCCGATGACGAGCGGAGATCGCGCACCGTGGCAAGCGCGCGCGCCGTCGATCTGCTGGCTTCCGTGGGCCTCACCGCGCCCGAACGGCGCCTGTCGGAATATCCCCACCAGATCTCCGGAGGAATGCGCCAGCGCGTGATGATCGCGATCGCCCTGGCCAGCCGGCCCGCGCTGATCATCGCCGACGAGCCGACCACTGCGCTCGACGTGACGGTGCAGGCGCAGATCGTGGCCCTGCTCCGCCAGATCCAGGACGAATCCGGCACCGCACTGCTGCTGGTCAGCCACGACCTTGCGCTGGTGCGGCAGATGGCCCGCCGGGTGGCGGTCATGTATGCGGGACGGATTGTCGAGCAGGCATCTGTCGAAGCCCTGTTCGCACGCCCGCGCCACCCTTATTCGGCCGGGCTGGTCGGCGCGATCCCGCGCCTTGGCGGCGGGCGGGCGGAACGGCTGGTCGAAATTCCCGGCCTTGCGCCCGGGCTTGCCGAACGCGGGCCGGGATGCGCTTTCGCGCCCCGTTGCCCGCAAGCCGCCGCCATCTGCGCCAGCCCCCCGCCCGCGCACGGAATCGCCTGCCATTTCGCGGAAGCCGCGCGATGACCGCGCTGCTGGAAATCAGCGGACTGGAGAAACGTTTCCGGCTGCGGGGCGGGCGCGTGCTGCAGGCAGTCGCCGGCGTGTCGCTGTCGATCGCGCCGGGCGAGGTGCTGGCGCTCGTCGGCGAATCGGGTTGCGGCAAATCCACGCTCGGCCGCTGCCTTCTGCGGCTGGAGGAAATCGACGGCGGCGAAATCCGCTTCGACGGCCAACGCATCGACGCGTTGCGAGCCCCGGCCTTCCGCCCCTTGCGGCAGCGCATCCAGATGGTCTTCCAGGACCCCTACGGCAGCCTCGACCCGCGCATGACGGTGGCCGAGATTCTCGCCGAGCCGCTGACCAGCCTCGGCCTCGTCCGGAACAGACATGACGCCGCGCCGCGCGTTCTCGAACTGCTCGATATGGTGAGGATGCCCCGGTCCTGCGTCACGAAGAAACCGCACGAGTTTTCCGGCGGGCAGCGGCAGCGGATCGGCATTGCCCGCGCACTCGCCACGCGGCCGGACCTGCTGGTCTGCGACGAAGCCGTTTCGGCGCTCGATGTCTCGGTCAAGGCGCAGATCGTCAACCTCCTCAGCGATCTGCGCGCGGAACTGGGGCTGGCGATGCTGTTCATCAGCCATGACCTCGCCATCGTCGAACGGATCGCGAACCGCGTGGCGGTGATGTACCTGGGGCGCATCGTCGAAACAGGCGATACGGAAGCGATCTTCTCGTCGCCCGGCCATCCTTATACGCGCGGCCTGCTCGCCGCCGCGCCCAGGATCGACGCTCCTTTCACCACCGACGGGCTGCTGTGTGGCGAACCGCCCGATCCGGCGGCTCCGCCGCAGGGTTGTCGTTTCCACACGCGCTGTCCGCAAGCCGTAGCACGCTGCGAGACCGACGACCCGTCGCCCGTTCCGCTGGCACCCGGCTGGAGCGTCGCCTGCCACTTTGCCGCCAATCCCGTTCCCGAGCCGATGGAGAACCCATGATGTCCCGTTTCCGACCGATCCTGCTCGCGCTGTCGATGGTGCCTGCATTGGCGGCACCGGTTCTCGCGCAGGAAGCGCAGCCGGCAACGCCCTCCGGAATGACGGCTCGCCTGCTGGTGTCGATGGATCGCCTCGGCGATGCCGCGATATCTCCCGACGGACGCTGGATCGCCTACGTGGTGCGGACGATGGCTCCCGATCTGTCGAAAAGCGCCACGCACATCCTGCTCGCCGATCAGGATCACCCGAAACAGCCGCATGCCGCGTTGCAGGGCGGGCCAGGACGACAGGACATGCCCACCTGGTCCGCCGACGGGCATACGCTTTATTTCCGCGGGCCGGATGCGAAGGGCGTGGCGCAAATCTGGCGGGCCGGCAGCGATGGCGCGGCGCCCGTTCAACTGACGCATGCGCCGCTCGATGTCGGTGCCTTTCAGATCGCGGCGGACGGCGGATTCGCGGTAGCTTCGTTCCGGGTCTTTCCCGATTGCCCCACGCTGGAATGCACCGTTGCGCGCGCGGCGCAGCCTTCGGTGGGGACGCTCTATACGAGCCTGAACGTGCGGTTCTTCGACAGCTATGGCGACGGGCGCTATAATGCACTGTTCCGGCTGGACCTTGGCGACGGGAAGGCGCCAGCCCCGCTGATGCCCGGCTTCGCCAGCGACGTTCCATCGCGGCCGGCGGGTTCCGCCAGCGCGTTCGCCCTGTCTCCGGACGGGAAGACGCTGGTGTTTTCGGCGCGCCCCTCCGGCGTTTCGGCCAACCTCAGCACGCTGCACCGGCTGTTCGAGGTATCGCTTGCCGCGCCCGCCGCCCCGCGCGAAATCGGCGCGGGAGACCCCGGATCGAAGCTCAACCCGGTGTTCTCGCCCGATGGCCGGCAGCTCGCCTACATGGACAAGGACGGCGTCGGTTCGGATGGCGACCGGGCGGCGGTGCGCGTGCGCGACCTTGCCAGCGGAACCGTCCGCGAAATCGGCGCCAGCATCGACCGCTGGCCCAATGCGATCGCTTGGGCGGCGGACGGGCGGACGATCTATGCGCGCAGCGACGATGACGGGCGCGAGCGGCTCTACGCCTATCGCCTTTCCGGAAAGGTCGAACGCCTGCCGGTGGACGGCGTTTCCGCGATCGATGTATCCCGACGCGGGCTGATGCTCGTGACCAGCAGCTTCTCCAGCCCGCCGCAGGTCTACACCGCCGACGCCGCCGGGCGTTCACTGCACCGGGTCAGCGACGTCGGAGCCGGCCAGATCGCCGGCATGGCCATGGCGCGGACGCATTCGCTGACGTTCAGCGGCTGGAACGGCGAACCGGTGCAGGCCTTCGTCACGGAACCGCTCAACCCCCAGCCCGGCCGCCGCTATCCCGTGCTGTTCGTGATCCATGGCGGGCCGCACGGCGTCTATCAGGACGAATGGAGCTTCGGCCGCAATCCGCAGGTCTGGGCGGCGCGCGGCTATGCCACGGTCATGGTCAATTTCCATGGCTCGACCGGGTTCGGCAAGGGCTTCGCGCAGGCGGTGCTGGAACATCGCGGCGATCGCGTGCTGGAAGACCTGCAAAAGGGATGGGCCGCCGTGCTCGCCGCCTACCCGTCTCTTGATGGCGACCGGGCCTGCGCCATGGGCAGTTCGTTCGGCGGCTACATGGTGGACTGGATCGCCGGCGTCTGGAACGAGCCGTGGCGCTGCTTCATCACCCATGCCGGCACGTTCGATACCCGCGCCTACAGCAGCGACCTGCAATGGCACGGCGACAGGCAGACCGGTGGCGCGCCCTGGGAAGTGCCCGAGGCGATCGAGCGGTTCAATCCGGTCCGCTATGCGGCGCAATGGAAAAAGCCGATCCTTGTCACCCATGGCGGTCGCGATTTCCGCGTGCCATTCGACCAGGGGCTTTCCGCCTTCACGCTGGCGCAGCGGCGCGGCATTCCCAGCGAACTCCTGTACCTGCCCGGCGAGAACCATATCGTCAGCGGCGCGGCCGCTTCGGTGCTGTGGTACGACACGGTCGACGCGTGGCTCGACCGCTGGACCGCGAAATGAGCCTGGCACTGCGGCGCTGGGCTGCTATCCCCCTGTGGCGACGTATTCTCGGCGCTTTGGTTGCCGGCGTCCTGCTCGGACAACTGGTCGGCGAGCACGTTTCCGCAGTCGCGTGGATTGGCGAACTCTGGATCCGGTTCATCCGCATGATGGTGCTGCCACTCGTCCTCGCGCTGGTGGTAAGCGGGGTGGCGGCGCTGGGCGACCCCGCACGTCTCGGACGGCTGGGCGCGCACACGATCCTGTTGCTCGTGGCCATGACCACTTTCGCGATCTGCATCGGCCTCGCGCTCGGCACGTGGCTGCAACCGGGCGCGGGCATGGCGGTGACGGTGGCCGCGGGCGCACCTGCCGCGCCCGTCGCCAGTCTTGGCGCGCAGCTCATGGCGATCGTTCCGGTCAACCCGTTCCAGGCACTCGCAGGGGGCGAGACGCTTTCGGTGATCGTCTTCGCGCTGATGCTGGGAACCGGGGTGCTGCTTGCCGGCGAGGCAGCGCAACCAGTTGCCGTTTTCGCCCACGCGGCAGGGCAGGCCATCCTGCGCGCGGTGCGGCTGGTGATGGAACTGGCGCCGCTCGGCGTGCTGGCATTGGTGGCCAATGCCGTCGGCCAGCACGGGCTGTCGGTGTTCGCCAATCTCTCGCTGCTGGCGATCGGGCTGTCCTGCGGCGTGCTCTTCCAGATCATCGTGGTGCAGGGCCTGCTCGTCCGGCTGGGCGGCCGCATGGCGCCAGCCTTCTACTTCCGCGCGATCGTGGAGGCGGTGCTTGTCGCGTTCTCGACCACGTCCAGCGCGGCGACGCTGCCGGTCAGCCTGCGCGTAGCCCACGAACGTCTGCGGCTGCCCCCGGCACTGTCGAATGCGGTGATCCCGCTGGGCGCCAGCATCGCCCGCGACGGGACCGGCATCTACGTCGGACTGCTCTGCACTTTCGCGGCGCAGGCCTTCGGCATCGCTCTCACGCCTGCCGACTACCTCGTCCTTGTCGTGGGAGCGGTGCTACTCTCGCTCGGCGCGGCAGGAGTGCCATCGGCGGCGCTGTTCATGCTCTCGGGCGTACTCTCGCTCATCGGCGTGACCGAACAGCAGACCGCCGCCATCGTCGCCCTGATCCTTCCGTTCGATCGCCTGCTGGACATGATCAGGACAGTGCCTAACGTAACCGCCAATCTCGCCGTAGCGACCGTCGTGACCCGCCACGACGCCCCCCATCAAGGAGACCCGCTGTGAAATCCGCACCGTTCAGCCCGTTCATGGCCGCCCTTTCACTGACGGGCCTTTCACTGACTGGGCTTTCGCTGGCTTCAACACCGGTCATGGCCCAGCAGGCCTCGCAGGATCATGCCGCCATCCTGACCGGGGTCGAGGAACAGACGCAGCAGATCACCCGCATGTCGCGTTCGATCTGGGACTATGCGGAAGTCGGCTACCGTGAAACGCGCAGCAGCGCGCTGCTGCAACAGGAACTGCGCAAGGCCGGCTTCACCATCGAGGCTGGCGTGGCGGGCATCCCGACCGCTTTTGTCGCGCGCTATCGCAAGGGTGCAGGACCGGTAATCGGCATTCTCGCCGAGTTCGACGCCCTGCCGGGGCTGGCGCAGGCCGCCAGCGCGGAACATGCGCCAATCGCCGGCAAGGCAGCCGGGCACGGCTGCGGTCATAACCTGTTCGGCGCGGCTTCGGTGGGCGCGGCGCTGGCGCTCAAGGCATGGATGGACAAGAGCGGCACGCAGGGCGAAATCCGGCTTTATGGCACGCCCGCGGAAGAAGGCGGCGGCGGCAAGGTCTACATGGTCCGCGCCGGGCTGTTCGACGGCGTCGATGCGGTCCTGCACTGGCACCCTGCCGATGCCAACAGCGCCGCGCAGGATCTCGCGATGGCGAACATCAGCGGCAAGTTCCGTTTCCGCGGCATTGCCGCCCACGCGGCGAGCAACCCCCATCTCGGCCGTTCCGCGGTTGATGGCGTGGAAGTGATGGACGTGGCCGTCAACGCGATGCGCGAACACGTGCCGGAAACGGTCCGCATCCACAATATCATCACGTCGGGCGGCAGCGCGCCCAATGTCGTGCCAGACTTCGCGGAAAGTTACTACTACGTGCGCGACTGGGACCCGGCGGTAGTGCGCCAGGTGCTGGGCCGGGTCCGCAAGGCCGCCGATGGTGCGGCCATGGCAACCGAGACGCAGGTCGAATTTGAACTCGTCAACGGCGTCTACGGACTGCTGCCCAACGATGCGCTGGGCCGCCTGCTGGATGCTGACCTGCGCGAAGTCGGCCCGCCGCGCTGGGACGCCGCCGACCGCGCCTTCGGCGAACGGCTGGCGACGCAGCTCGCCAAGCCGCGCCCGCTTGAGGAAGGACAGCGCATCCATCCCTATTCCGTGGGCGAGCGCGGCGCGGGTTCTACGGATGTCGGCGATGTAAGCTGGGTCGTGCCCACCGTCGGCCTGCGCGTCGCGACCTATCCACCGGGCACGTCGGCCCATAGCTGGCAGGCCGTGGCGGCGGCGGGATCGCCGTTCGGAGAAAAGGGCGCCATGGTCGCCGCCAAGACGCTGGCCCTGACCGCCGCCGACCTGATGCGCCAGCCCGAGCTGCTCAAGCAGGCGCGCGCGGAATTTGACCAGCGGCGCGGCGCCGGCTTCAAGTATGAATCGCTGGCCGGGGACCGCGCACCGCCACTCGATTACCGCAGCCGGCCGGGAGAATGACGCCCTCAGCCGGCGCCGCCGGATCGTTGCGCGCCCGGAACCCTGGCCCGATTCAGGCCAGACCCCGCACGCAACGATCGACACCGTTGCTGAGGTGCCGGGCCAGCATCTCCTCGTCCTGGAAGAAGATGTGGTTCTTCGCGCCGGACTTGAGCTGCGCGCAGATCAGTTCGTGCGTGAAGCAGTCTTCCATCATCGGATCGCGCAGGCCGATCTTGGAATATTCGCGGGCGAAGAGTTCCCCGGCGGTGCGCACCGGCGGATAGTATCCCTTGATCTCCCACACGCTGCGATCGACCGCGACGGGCCAGATGTTGAACGTGAAGAACAGGCCATTGAGCAGCCCGACGAAGAAGTTCGGGAAGATGTGCCAGAAATCGAACGAGCCCCGGAAGCGATAGCCTTCGCCCGCGTTTTCCACCTTGGTCCCGAAGGCCTGCACCGTGCCCGTGCCGAAACGGCTGGCGAGCAGCGCGGTGGGCGGGGGCGTGAAGGCATCGGGCGGCGGGGAACCGAGCACGCCGTGCAGGCCATGCAGTTCGATGGCGGTATGGCGATACTGGTTGCCATCGATCTTGACCGCGCGGGCCAGCGTCTTTTCGTGCAGGTACGGCAGATGCCAGCCTTCGAGCTGGGCTTCCTGCAAGGTCTTCCAGTTCACCTGCTCGTCGATGCGATAGGAGAATGCAGGCGTATAGCCGTCGAAGTCGAACCGGCCGATCTCGTCCGCCACCGGCCCCAGGTATTCGAGCAGCGTCTGTTCGGGCCGGTCCGCCAGATTGACGAAGATAAAGCCCTTCCAGATGGCGCAATGAACCGGCGTGAGGCCATTTTCCGCCGGGTTCACGCCGGGGAAATTCTCCGCATCGGTGATCTGCACCAGCTTGCCGGTGGTGTCATAGACCCAGCCATGGAAGCGGCACGCCAGATAGCCACGGCACGATCCTTCCGCATCCCACGCCACCGGCGCGCCACGGTGCGAACACATGTTGTGGAACGCACGATATTCGCCATCCTTGCCGCGGATCACCAGCAGCGAGGTGTCGAGAATCTTGAGGTCGGCGACGAAATAGTCCCCCGGATTGGGCGCCTGCTCCACCCGGCCCACGTTGAGCCACTTGCGGCGGAACACCCGCTCGCGCTCGAGGTCGAAGTATTCCTGCGAGGTATAGCGCTCGACCGGGATCGGGCCGCGGCCCTCTTCGGGATAGCGATCCATGAAACGGCACGGTGCGGTGCTCATGCGGCGGCTCCCTTGCCGGCCAGCGGCCAGGCATCATGCGTGGGGACGAAGCGGGAGATCGGGAAGACGTATTTCGGCGTGGGATCGCCGTACATCTCGATCGTGGCGGAACATTCCGCGAGGGCAAGGCACATGTCGAGGAGAGTGCGATCCGCCCCGTCGATTTCCGGCAGAGGCCGCTGCCCGAAATATTCAAACGCGGCCGGGCTGCGCTCCAGCATGATGTCGTAGAACGCCTGGCTCTCTTCGAGCGAGGACGACCAGCGCTTGTTGTTGCGTTCCAGTTCGCTCGGCCTGGCCCATTCCAGGAACGGCAGGAGATCTTCAAACCCGTCCGGCAATTCTCGTTCCACAAAGCCCTCCCTGTCGCACGCCACGGCATGAAAAGACTGCGGGAACGCCGCGCCGGAACGCTATCCCGCCCCTGCAACGGGTGACCGCTGAGTGCGGAATTGCGACGCGATCCGCACCGGCGACGGACAGGCGGCGTGACCCCGTCATTCCGATGGCATATAATACCTGCAAGGTATGGAGTTACGCAGATTCAGTATTGGACGCGGCAAACCGCAGGCATCACCCTTCTGCCGGAATCAGGGGAATTTTGCCGCCGGGCGCCACAGGGAGCGCTTGCGCAAGGCGATACCCGGAGAACCGTTCATGACCCATCGCATCAAGATGATCGTTCCCGTACCGGTGCCCCGGCAAGCCCTTGCCGCATTCGCCGGCCAGATCCCCGCCGGACTGGTCCGGCCGGACATCGCCGTCGAGTTCGCCTGCGCGGCGCGCGGCGGAGGAACGCTCGATTCCCTCTATGAAGGCACGATCGCCGATGCCTTCTGCCTGGAGGCGGGATGCCGCGCGGAAGAGGAGGGCTTCAGCGCGGTCTGCATCAATTCGATGAGCGATTCCGGTGTGGCGGCGCTGCGTTCGCGGCTGTCGATCCCCGTCGTCGGCACAGCACAGGCGACCTATCACCTCGCTTGCCAACTGGGCAAGAAATTCGCGATCCTTTCGATGTGGGACAACTGGCGCTGGCTCTACGACAAGGTCCTGACCGAACAGGGACTGCACCACCGCCTCGCCTCGATCCGGTCGATCGGGGTGCGCCCCGATACCGCCGAACTGCTGGCGGGCAAGGAAGACAGCGTCTTCCCGCTGCTGATGGACGCCGCGCACCGCGCGATAGAGGAAGACGGCGCCGATGTGCTGGTGCTGGGATCGACCACCATGCACCAGTCGCACGCCTATCTGGCGGCGCACCTGCCCGTGCCGGTGCTCAATCCGGGCCTTGTCGCGTTCAAGGCTTGCGAAACTTTGATCGACCTTGGCCTGTCTCATAGTAGAAAGGGCTTTGCGCCGCCGGAGAGGATAATCGACACCGTGTTTGAAGCAGCCTGAATCGGGAGTGGAATCGACCAGCTCAAGCGGAGGTCCAACGATAATGATCCCAGCCATGACTTCTGTCCGCTCGTGGGATGGCAGCGATCTTCCGCTGCCAAGCCTGACGCGTCTGGCCACACGCGACATCAACGAGGTCCACGACCACATGAGCCGCATGTTCTGCCCGCACGACCTGCGGGTGGAAGGCGGCAACCCGCCCATCGCCTTCCGGCACCATCAGGCCTCGCTCAAGTCGGTCACGTTCAACGCCACCGACTATGGCAACCCCTATGGCCGGGTGGTGGTGAACATCCCGCCGATGGACGCGCTCTATCTCGTCCAGTTCTCGCTGCGTGGCGTGGCACAGATCACGCAGGACAACGCGACCATAGAACTGCATCCCGGCCAGATGTGCGTGCTGGGCCCCGACGCCAAGGTCCGGCAGATGTTCGGAGACGGCTACAAGCACTTCACCGTCAAGATGGACAAGAACGGGCTGGAAGCCATTCTGGCGCAGGAACTGGGGTTTCGGCCGGGCGACCTCCATTTCTCGCCGCAACCGGTGCAACTCGAAGGCGCGGCCGCCGCGTTCGCGCAGCTTGTCCGGACCGTCTGCGACAATCTCGACACCGGGCTCGAAACGGGCCTGAGCGGCTTCAACCATGCGCGGGCGAGCGGTGCGGTAGAGGAGACGCTCCAGCGCCTGCTGCTGGCCGCCGTGCCCCACAACCATTCCGACCTGTTCGACGCGCCGGCTTCGTGCCCGGCCCCCTATTACGTGCGCCGGGTCGAGGAGTTCATCCACGAACACGCGCAATCGCCGATCACGCTGGAAGAAATGATCGTCGTTTCGAGCGTCAGCGCGCGGTCGCTCCATGCGGGCTTCCGGCGCTTCCGCAACACCACGCCGATGCTCTATCTCAAGAACCACCGGCTCGATCTGGCGCGGCGGCAATTGCGCGAAGGTGCCGATACCGGCGTTTCGGTGACCGAAGTCGCGCTGGCCTGCGGCTTCACCCACCTGTCGAAATTCGCGCGCGATTACCTCGAACGGTTCGGCGAGCGTCCGTCGATGACACTCAAGCGCATGTCCGGACGCTGATCGCGAAAGCGCCCCCTCAATCAAGCCCGAACTGGGCGGCAGTGAAGACGAAGCGCTCCTCCCCCGGAAAAGCCGCCAGAGCGAGCAGCCGGCCGCCTTCATGGCGCAAGTGCCATGTCCGGCGGATCACCGGTTGCTTGCGCTCAAAAGCAGTCGGATCGAACAGCACCAGATTGCAGCCGCCGCCCGGATCGCGCGCGGAACGGGTACGGATCAGCGCGATCCGGGCCTCGCGCGCCTGCGCGGCAAGGTCCTGGCAGGCCGCATAGTCCCGCGGATCGGTCCAGCGCGCCGTATCACTGTCGAAAGGCGGAAGTGTCAGATCCAGCGCCGCAGCCGTCGCCAGCGCGGCGGTGAAACTGGTATGTTCGCTTGTCGTCGAAGGCGGCGCGAAACCGGGCGACCGCTGGAAGAAACGCAGGCGCCAATAGGCCGTTTCGGCAATGGCCGTGGCCTCGCTCTCGGCCGCGTAGAAGATGCCGGGGCGCTCGTTCGCGCGACGAAAGCGGCTTTCGCTGCGATGGCCATAGCGGAAGGGCGAGGCCAGCAGGTAATGCAGCCCGCGCGTTTCCGGCGGCAGATCGGGCTTGACCGCGTCCGCCAACACTTCGAGCCGCGCCTGATCCGCCAGCCCATCGGCCAGCCGGTTGGTGGAGATGCGGTGCTGGGCTTCCACCACCCGCCAGGCGTCGCCCCGCCACAGGCGGGCTTCAGACGCGAGCGCGGTAGGCGTCCACATAGTCGCACACGGAAATCAGCCCCCGGAAACTGTCGATCAGGTCGAGCGGGCGGGCATTGAGATCGAGATTGGCGGTTTCCAGCCAGCGCCGCGCGGCGGCATCGTCACTGCCGAGCAAGGCATCGAGGCTGCGGAACAGCCGCAGCAGGAACTGGCCCGCCTCATAGGACTTGGAAGCCGGATCGAGCACCGACCGGCCGCTGCGCAGGCGCGAGACGGTGGCGGCGGACACGCCCAGCACGGTGCCCAGCTTGGTGTTGCTGAAATTCCAGAAATCGGCGATCCGCCCCAGTGCCGAGGTCAGGATTTCAGCGTCGCCGCGCGGCTGGCCATCGATCCGGGTCGCCATGACTTCTCCTTTCACATGGATGATATAGGAGAAATTCATTCATTTGAACAGATGCGTCCGCAAAAATTACCGTCAGGCATCGATCACCACGTCATCGCCCGCTACCGAGACGCAATAGGTCCTGACCGCGATCGAGCAGGGCGCACCAATCGCTTCCCCGGTGCGGATGTCGAAACTGCCCATGTGGAACGGGCAGAGGATCTTGCCGCCATCCACTTCGCCTTCGGCCAGCGAGGCATCGCCATGCGTGCACAGATCGTCGGTGGCGAAGAATTCGCCATCGAGGTTGTAAACGGCCAGCGCGCGTCCGTCGTCGAGATCGACGCGGATGACTTCGCCGGCGGGTATGTCACGGGTTGCGCAGAGTCTGATCGTCACAAGGTCACCGGTTTCTTGAATTGCCATGAAGGCACGGCCTCGCCCTGAAGGCGGACGTCGAGCTTCACTCTTGAAAAGCGCCAGCCTTCGGGTGTGAGCACAACGTCGCTGTCATACCAGCCGCCGAACCAGGTGTCGGTCGGGCTGGCGTGCGCCGGATCGCCGCCTGCGGGAGCCATCGTGCACAGCTCCCACAAGTACCAGTGGCAACGCCCGGAGCGCAGGTCCGCCGCCAGTTCGATCAGCGGCGAGACCATGTAGTGGATCGACCACAGCACCCTGTCGGCCGCCAGACCGGCCAGGCCCGCCGCGATTACATCGCGGCCGACGAGATCGGAGAACCCCTCGGCCGACCACACCGCATCGGCGGCGAAGAGCGGCCCGAGAATCGCGGGATCGTTCTTGCGGTCCGCCCCCAGCGCATAACGCGCCACGAGATCCCCGATCTCCGCGCGCGCCTCCAGCCGCGCCAGCCTGTGTTCTCCGGAAGCGCCGGGTTCCGGCATCTCAGGGATGCGCCATCGGCTGCAGACCCTGCCAGGTCGGTTGCGCGCCATGCACCGCCACGAAGCGCGCTTCCTCGAAGGCATAGGGCACGCCGACCGCACCGCCATAGAGTTCCAGGTGCGGCGCGACTTCGGCCAGCGACAGCGCGATGTTGTAGAGCGGCTGCAGCGCCTCGGGCAGGCCACCGAGCGGATACTTGTCGACTTCGGCAAGGATCGCCTCAAGGCGCGGCAGGGTCGCGTCGTAGAACGCCTTGAGCGCCTGCGGCGTTGCGGTGCGACGATGCGTCTGGCGTTCGTCGGCCGTGGGCAGCGCCCATTCGAGCCAGGGCGAAAGGTCTGCGAAATCCGCAGGCAGCGAAAGCTGGGTCATGATCTGCGTCCTGTTCAGGCGTTGACGTACTGGTCGACGACCGCGGCGCTGTGGCGGATGAGGATTTCATCGTCCTGCAGGTGCTGCTGCGTCTTCGCCCGCGATTCCATCGCCCGCTGGGTGTCTTCCATGGTGGCGGTGTCTTCGAGCCAGGCATTACGCTGGAGCGTCATCGCATGCTCGATCGCCCAGCGTTCCGCATTGGTCCTGGGCGCGCGCACGTAATAGCGGCCTTCCCAGACGGTGCGGTTATGCGCGGTCGGCCAGAACTGGTGGGTAAACCAGATCCCTTCCGACACATGCAGCAGCGTGTTCGGGAAAATGACGCTCAGCTCGAAGGCGAAATCGCCGCGATGATCGGGATTGATCGTCTTCGGCAGCATCGATTCGCCGCGGCGCGAAACAAGGCTCGCACCGGATATCGCGTTGGCCACGGCGGAAACCGGCGTCGGCTTGGCGTCCAGCGTCAGGCACACCGCGCAAGTCCGGTGAGGCCCCATCAGCTTCACGTTCTGCAGGCCGGTGGAAAACACGTTCGGGAACGAGCCCGCGTGGATCGTATCGACGTGATAGGCTTCGGCAAAGGCATCGTGCGCCACCTTCCAGTTGCACGCCAGCTCAGTGCGATAGGTGAAGCCGAAGTCCATCTCGTCGAACGGATAGCCGCGGAAGTGCTCGGCATAGTCGCCCAGGTATTCTTCCAGCGTCTGTTCGGGCTGCGGGGCAACGTTGATGAAGAGGAACCCCTCCCACACCCCCAGCGCGATTTCGGTGAGGCCGTTGTGCGCCTTGTCGAAGCACGAATAGAACCGTTCCTCGCTCGGCACACTCTTGAGCGCGCCGTCCGCGCCATAGACCCAGCCGTGAAAACGGCAGGTAACGACGGCGGCCTTGCTCTTGCCGTAGGTTTCCTCGCCGATCTCGGTCACCACCGTATTGCCGCGATGCGCGCACATGTTGTGAAACGCGCGAACCACGCCGTCCTTGCCCCGGATGATGATCGCCGACGTACCGGCAGCCTCGATCCGCTTGACCTTGTAGTCCCCGGCCTTGGGAATTTCGCTGGCGCGGCCGACGCAGAGCCAGACCTTGCTGAAAATCTTTTCCTTCTCCTGCTCGTACCAGGCGGGGGAGATGTAAGGCTCGGTCGGGATCGGACCGGAGCCGAGTTCGGGGTACTTTTCCAGCCAGCGATGTTGGATGTTCATGGCCATTCTCTCCAATGGATGCGCGTGTCCCGCCTCACTCGACGAAGATGTCGAGCGGCAGGACCGCCGAAACGATAACGTTGGGAACGTCGACAAGCTGGCCGATGCGCAGGTCCACGGCGGCGGCGCAGATCGCATAGGCCTGTTCGCGGGTGTATCCCTTGTTGGTCGCGATCCAGTCGATCATCCGCAGCAGCGCGTCGCGCGCGGCGAGCGAGAGGTCTTCGGACAGGTTGGTCAGCGCGGCAACCTTCGGGCTGTCGAGATAGGCAAGGTGCGGCGGCACTTCGCCCGCCTTCTTGACCGGCATCCCGACGATGGCGTGGAAGCGGCCGGGTTCGGTGTTGCGAAGCTGGCTGCCGCCGGTGACGTGCGGGAACACGATGTCCTTGCCGCCACCCTTGATGACTTCGCATTTCAGCGTCACGCGCGCGGCCATTTCCACGGCCGTGCCGCAGACCTCGCCATCGCCCTGCGCGAAGTGGATGTCGCCGGTCCACAGGCCCGCCCCGTCGACGAGAACCGGGAACAGGATCGTGGTGCCGACCTGCATCGCCTTGATGTCCATGTTGCCGCCGTTCTCGCGCGGGGCCACGGTGCGCAGGCCTTCGGCGGCATAGGGAGCGCCTTCGCCGAACAGCTTTTCCGGCACGGCGCGGCCCGGATCGGGCATCAGCACGAAGCCGCCCGCTGCCGCCAGGGCGCCTTCACGCTCCAGCGCGGCGGCGACTTCGGGCTTGCCGGGCAGCACACCGATCGAACCGGGGAAGGCGCACATCGGAATGCGCACGCCGGGGATCTGCTCGGAAACGGCGCAGAGCCTATCCAGCTTCCAGTTCGCGATGAACGGGCCGGAGATGACATCGCGCAGATAGCCGAAGCCCGGCACAATCGCGGTATAGCCATAGTCCGACGGCGCGATGTCGACGATCGTGACCGCCAGCGCATCGCCCCGTTCCGCGCCCTCGATATGGACCGGGCCGGTCATCGGATGGACACGGTTGAGATCGCAGGCGGCGACCTGTTCAGGCGTGGTGTCGAAATCGAACTGGCTGTCGAACGCGTCACGCGTCTCATAGACGACATAGTCCCCCGGATTGGCGCGGGCGACGGGCTCAAGCGCCCAGTGCAGGCGGTTGAAGCAGTTCGGATCGTCCTTGGCAGTGGCTCCGCTGCGCTTGATTTCGACGGTCTTCGACATGGCGCTCCCTCGTTCTGTCCGGGCATGGCCGGACCGTGGTCTGTGCGGCCATGATGGGGGTGTCCGCCGCTTGCGGGCTATCCCCGTGCCGTGCCGAATAGCCAGCTACCGCATCAAACCACGCCCCGGTCGATCACGGCGAAACCCGCAATTCCTTCATTCCCCGCCACCATTCGATCGCGCTGAGGTGTTTCTTCCAGCGCCCTGAGGCTAGCGCGCCTGCGCCCCGATGATGTTGCATGAAAGGGTCACGAAGACGCTTGCCGGCGTCCCGTGGGCAGGCGGAGCTTCCGGCAATATCGCGTAGAGCTATCCAACAGAGCGCGAAGGCCGGATCGGGGAAATCACATCGGGAGGAATCCAATCATGACACAGCACAACACGCCGGCCAGTCCTGCCGGCCTGACGGCCCATCACACCACGCGAACCTTCCGGCTGCTTGTAGGCGCATCGCTGCTGGGCCTCGCCCTGCCCGCCGTTGCCGCCCACGCCCAGTCCGCATCCGCCGAAACGTCGGCCGGCGCGGCCGAGGAAGCGAACACCGGCGTCGAGACGATTACCGTAACCGCACGCCGGCGCGCGGAATCGCTGCAGGATACGCCGATCTCGATCTCGGCAATGACCGGCGAAGGCATTGCCGCGCGCGGCATCGAGAACGTCACGCAGATCGGCGATTTCACGCCCAACGTGAAGTTCAACAGCTCCGTCCCGGTTTCGGCCAGCAACGCCACGGCCGCCATCTTCATCCGCGGCATCGGCCAGAATGACTACCAGCTTTCCGCCGATCCCGGCGTCGGCCTCTATCTCGATGGCGTCTATATCTCGCGCGGGGTGGGCAACGTGCTCGATGTGCTCAATATCGAGCGCGTCGAAGTGCTGCGCGGTCCGCAGGGCACCTTGTTCGGCCGCAACACCATCGGCGGCGCGGTCAGCGTGGTGACCAAGAAGCCGTCCGAGACGCTGAACGGCAATATCGAAGCCACGACCGGCAGCTTCAACCGCTTCCAGATCAAGGGCAGCATCGACGTTCCTCTGGCGCAGGGGGTCTATTCGAGCTTCGCCGGCTTCTACCACCGCCGCGACGGCTATGTGAAAGGCATCGTTCCCGGCGCGCCGGACCTGGGTGATACCGACAACCTTGCCGGCCGCTTCGCGCTTCGCCTCGAACCGTCCAGCAACGTGACCATCGACCTCGCCGTCGACGGATCGCGCACCCGCGAGAACTCGGCGCCCAACGTCGCGCTCAAGATCAACGAGAACGCACCCGCCGCGCAAGTGTGGAACGCGCTCTATTCCGGCGCGGCGGCGATCTGCACCAATCTTTCCAACCCCGCCCGGCTCAGCGACCAGCGCTGCTTCAACAGCCAGTGGGCGGTCGGCCCCTACCGCCACGGCGGCACCTTCACGTCGATTTCCAGCGTTTTCACCAACGGAAACCCCAGAAAGTACCAATCCGGTTCCGACGTGAACATCTGGGGCGCATCGGGCACAGTAGAGTGGAAAATCTCGCCCGAAATCGCGGTGAAGTCGATCACCGCCTACCGCAAGGTGACGGGCTTCTGGACACGCGATTCCGATCACAGCCCGGCCACGATCGTCGAAACCAACAGCGACTGGAAGCAGGACCAGTTCTCGCAGGAACTTCAGCTTCAGGGCAAGATGCTGAACGGCAAGTTCAACTGGGTGCTGGGCGGCTACTATTCGAGCGAGCACGGCAACCACAGGGACCTCGTCAACATCGTCGATGCCGTGTTCCTGAGCGGCGCGGTGCTTGACGGGGAGAGCCTCGCCTTCTTCGGCCAGGGCACCTACGAGATCGTGCACGATCTGAACCTGACCGCCGGCGTGCGCTGGACGCAGGACAAGAAGACGTTCGGCAACGCCAACCAGTACGTCGTCGAAGCCGGCTTCCTGACCGGCGCGCCCTACAACCCCGACGGGTCCGGGCTCAAGAACGGCGATCCGCTGATGGGGCCGCTCGGCCAGCGCGCGACGATCAAGGACAAGGCGTGGACGCCGATGGTCAGCCTTTCCTATCGCTGGAGCCCGGAGCTGCTGACTTATGCCTCCTACTCCGAAGGGTTCAAGGGTGGCGGCTTTACCCAGCGCGTGTTCCCGCCGTTCGCCTTCATCCCCTCGTTCAAGCCGGAAACCAGCAGGACCTACGAACTGGGCTTCAAGAGCGATCTCGCCGGCCGGCGCCTGCGCCTGAACGGCGCGGTCTTCCTCAACGACTACAACAACCTGCAGATCACCGTGAACGACCCCACGCTGGGCTTCGCGCCGATCATCCAGAACGCCGCCAAGGCCCGCATCAAGGGCTTCGAGCTGGAAATGCTGGCGCGCCCGGTGCCGGCGCTGTCGATCGAGGCGGGCATCGGCTATCTCGACGCCAAGTACCGTCAGGTGGACCTGCGCGCGCTGAGCGCGGGCGTGACGACCGCGACCAGGCTGCAGAACGCGCCCAAGTGGACGCTGAGCGCCGGCGCATCCTATGCGATCGAGGCCGCGGGCATCGGTACCTTCACGCCGCGCATCGACTGGTCCTATCGCTCGACGGTCTACAACGACGCGGTCAACACGCCGGAACTGGTCCAGCCGGGCTATCACCTCGTCAACGCCTCGATCGGCTTCAGTGACGAGGACAAGCGCTGGGGCGTGACGCTGGGCGTCAAGAACCTGACCAAGGCGCTCTACCTCGGCTCCGGCTATGCGGACTCGTTCGGCGGTATCATCGAGGGCGTCTACGGCCGTCCGCGCGAATGGTACCTCAGCGCGCGCACGTCGTTCTGATCCCGTGGCGGAAGCGGCCCGGCACAATCCCGTCCGCTTCCGCCACCCCGGCTCGTTCATCAAAGGCCTGGCATCATGACCGAACCATCGTCGCTTGAGGACCGGATCGCCCGGCTCGAAGCGCTGCGCGCGATAGATGACCTGATTGTTGCGCTGGGCCGGGCGTTCGATGGCGGCCCTTCCGCCGATGCGCTGCGTCCGCTGTTCACCGTAGATGCCACCTTCCGCATCGACCGCTACGGCGATCTGCAGGGCCGCGATGCCATTGCCGATGGCGTGGCCGGCAATGCCGATGCGGGTTTCCGCTGGACGCTGCACTACCTCGTCTCTCCCAAGGTGGAACTGGCCGCCGACCGCACGGTGGCCGACGTGGAATTCTATCTCTGGGAGGTCGCAACCGCGGCCAGCGGACGCGCCTACTGGATCGGCGGCCGTTATCTCGCCACCACGCGGTCCGATCGGGGCCAATGGCGCTTCAGCTATCTCGAACTGATCGCCGATCTCATTTCCCACTATCCCGCGGGCTGGTCGCCAAAGCCCGGGGCACTCGCCGACGCCTGAAACCGACCACAGAGAGGACACCTCGACGATGACTGACCCCGCCAGCACCACGCTGAAGCCGGGCGCGGAGACGTTCGCCCACCTCGGCCGCAGCGTGGCTGCGATCCGCGCCGAACTCGGCACCGAACCCGTATCGGTGGACGCCATCCGCGATCCGGCGATCTACGAACTGGAGCGGGAGAAGATCTTCCGCCGCACCTGGCTGAAGGTGGCAACCACGTCGGAGCTGCCCGCCATCGGTGACTACAAGGTCAAGGACCTGCCGGTCATCGACGCCTCGGTGCTGATCGTGCGCGGCAAGGACGGCGTGGTCCGCGCGTTCCACAACGTCTGCACCCATCGCGGCAACAAGGTGGTGCCGACCTCGGACGCCGAAACCTTCGGCCGCGCGCGCGCCGGCGTCGTCACCTGCCGGTTCCACGGCTGGGTCTTCGGCACCGACGGCCCGCTGCGCTCGGTGCCGCTGGAGGACCATTTCGGCACGCTCGACAAGGCCTGCCTCGGCCTGCGCGAGATCGCCTGCGATACCTGGGAAGGCTTCGTGTTCATCAACATGGCCGATCCGCCCGAACAGACGCTGGCGGAATATCTCGGCGATTTCGGCACGCTGTTCGGCGGCTATCCCTATGCCGAAGCGACGACGGCCTATCGCTATTCCACCGTGCTCGAATGCAACTGGAAAGTCGCGCTCTATGCCTTTTCCGAAGGCTATCACGTTCCCACGATCCATGCCGGATCGCTGCCGGGCTTTCGCGGGATCGAACATTCCGATTTCAAGCTGATCGGCCCGCACGCCTCGTCCACGATCTACGGCCTTGGCATGGAAGCCGCCGCTTCCACCGCCGAATGCGCGCGCGTGCTCCACGGTAGCGCGGCCCATGCCCCGCATCCCGAGCAGGTTCCGCCCGGGATCAACCCGACGCGGCGCGCGGATTTCCAGTTCGAGCTGCCGAACGTCTTTCCCAACCTGCTGATCCATCTCGCCGCCGGCTGCGGCTATCCGGGCATGGCCTTCTTCACCCACCAGTTCTGGCCGCTCGACCACGGGCGGACCCTGTGGGAGGGCATCAACTACTTCCGCCCGGCGCGCAACGCGGCCGAACGGGTGGCGCAACTGCATGTGAACGCGCTGCATCGCAACGCCTGGCTGGAAGACACGGCAACGATGGAAGACACCTTCACCGGCATCCGTTCGGGCGCAATCGATACCATGCAGCTCATGGATCAGGAGTTCCTGATCCGGCACGCGGCGCGCACGCTGGACCGCTATCTCGCCGCCTGAACGGAAAGGATCCTCCGATGACCGATACCATCACCCTGCCCGCCGGCTTCGAAGACCTGACCGAGCTTGCGGCACACTGGGCACGCGCCACGGAAAATGCGCGGAGCGCCATCCGCTGGGCCGCTTCGGCGCAGGATTTCGCGGCGTTCTACACCGCCTTCATGCCACGCCTGCGCGCCGCGCTTGATCTGCTCGAACAGGTCCCGCTCGACGCGATGGACGAAGCACAGACCAACCTGTTCGAACTGGCCTGCGCCTTTGCCGAGGCCGCGCCCCACCACGAGCTTTATGGTGGCAGCGCGGACGTGCCGCACAGCTTTTCCGCACGCCGGTTCGTCCCCGGCCACGGCGACACGGCTTCGCGGCTGTAGGCGGCTCAGCCGGGCGCGAAGACCTGCTCCAGCAGGCCGGCCGCGCCCGGCGCCACGCATTGCGCCACGTTGAAGCGCATGAAATCGGGCGCGGTCCGCGTCAGGCTGAAAACATCGCCGGGGGCCAGAACTACCCCCTGCGCCAGCGCGGCGCGCGCGCATTCGGCGGCGTCCATCCCGCCAGGCAATTGGCACCACAGGAACATGCCCGCGCGCGGTTCGATCCACGGCACGATGCCCAGCGCGCCCAGCCGTTCGATCGTGGCGCGCCGGGCCTTGCGTAGCCGGGCGCGCAGCGTCTGCACATGGCGGCGGTAACTGCCGTCCTGGATCACGCGCAACACCAGTTCGCTCGACAACCGCCCCGCCCCGAAGGCCGTCGCGATCGACAGGTCCACCAGCCGGTCCATCCAGTCGGCGCGGATCGCGACGTAGCCGCAGCGCACCGCCGCCGACAGCGTCTTGGAAAAGCTGCCGATCTGGATCACCCGCTCCAGCCCGTCGAGCGCGGCCAGGCGCGGAGCGGGTTCCTCGTCGAAATCGGCGAAGATGTCGTCCTCGATGATGGTCAGGTCGTGGGCGTCCGCCAGCCGCAGCAACCGGTGCGCGGTGGTCAGCGAAAGGGTGGCCCCGGTGGGATTGTGGACGCCCGAATTGGTGATGTAGAGCCGCGGACGGTGCGTGACGAGCGCGTGTTCGAACGCGGCAAGGTCCGGCCCTTCCGCCGTCATCGGCACGCTGACCACGGTGACGCGGTGCGCGCGCAGCAGCGCGAGGAAATTGAAGTAGCAGGGATCGTCCACCAGCACGACATCGCCGGGCGCGATCAGCAGCCGGCAGAGAAGATCGATCGCCTGCGTGCCGCTTTCGGTCAGCATGATCTGGCCGGGGCCGCAATGCACCCCGCGTTCGCCGAGGCGCCGGGCGAGGATCTGCCGCAGCGCGGGAAGGCCCAGCGGCGTGCCGTAGTCGGCCAGGGCGCCACCACCGTCACGCGCCAGCGAACGCAGCGCCCGGCGCACCTCCTCCTCCGGCAGCCATGCGGGCGGCAGCCAGCCGCAGCCGGGCTTGGGCAGTTCGCCGGGGCTTTCGAGCGACTGGCGCGAGACCCACAGCGGATCGATCGCCCGGTCCAACCGGGGCGCGATGTCGGCCAGCGACAGCGGCTCGCCCTGCCGCGCGACATAGAACCCCGATCCGCGCCGCGCCGAAACGGTGCCTTCGCTCGCCAGCCGGTCATAGGCTTCAACGACGGTCGACTTGGACACGCCCGCCGCTTCCGCCGCGCTACGGATCGAAGGCAGCTTCGCCCCGGGCGGCAGCGCACGCGAGGCGATCTGGCGGCGCACCTGCCCCATGACCTGTTCGACGAGCGTGCCTTGCGATGAGGCCATGATCCGAAACCTTATTGCCGATTGAACCAGTACAGTTTGTTTCAACCTTACTGGATTGTCCCTGTCGCCCATCGCCGCTTCCGAGGCAAGGAGGTTGCCGGAGGACTTATGGAGAAATCGCTCGAAGGATGGTTCAGCGGCCTGATCGGCGTGGTGATCTTCAGCGGATCGCTGCCGGCGACACGCGCGGCGGTGATCGATCTCGATCCGCTGTTCCTGACGCTCGCCCGCGCCGCCATCGCCGGGCTGATCGCGCTGGCGCTGCTGGTCGTCCTGCGCCAGCCCCGCCCGGAACGGCGCGATCTGGTGCCGCTCGTTGTCGTGGCGCTGGGCGTGGTCGTGGGTTTTCCCCTGCTTACCGCCGTGGAGCTGCGCCACATGAACGCGTCCGCATCGATCATCTTCACCGGCCTGCTGCCGCTGTCGACCGCGACGTTCGCGGTGCTGCGGGCGCGCGAACGGCCGGACCGGCGGTTCTGGCTGTTCGCCGCGCTCGGCGCGATGTGCGTGGGGAGCTACGCCTGGTCGCCGTCGCTGCGCGCCGACCCCACCGGGATTGCGTTGATGATCGCGGCGGTAATCGTCTGCGGGCTGGGCTATGCCGAAGGTGCCGTGCTCTCGCGCCGGCTGGGCGGCTGGCAAGTGATCTGCTGGGCGCTCGCGCTGACGCTGCCGGTCTCGCTCGGCGCGCTAGGGCTGGCCACGGCGCCGGTGTGGAGCGCGGTCGGTGCGCCGGCCTGGCTCGGCCTTGGCTATGTCTCGCTCGGCAGCATGTTGATCGGCTTCATGTTCTGGTATCGCGGCCTTGCGCTGGGCGGGATCGCGGCCGTGGGGCAACTCCAGCTCGTCCAGCCGCTGCTGGCGCTTGGCCTGGCCGCGCTGCTGCTGCACGAGCCGGTCGGCATGGACATGGTTGTGGTACTCGTTCTGGTGATCGGCTGCGTGGCCGGCGCCCGTCATTTCTCGCTGCGAAAGGCTTGATGCATGACCCGCTATTCCTTCCAGATCGTCGACGTCTTCGGCACCGGCGCGTTCAGCGGCAATCCGCTGGCGGTCGTCACCACGCCCGAGGAAATGGATCCTGACACGATGCTGCGCATCACGCGCTGGCTGAACTTCTCGGAAACGACCTTCCTGCTGCCACCGACCGACACGGGCGCGGACTATCGCGTGCGCATCTTTACCCCGGCGCGCGAACTGCCATTCGCCGGGCATCCCACGCTCGGCACCTGCCACGCCTGGCTGGCGGCGGGAGGAACGCCGCGCGAGGCCAACGAGGTCGTGCAGCAATGCGGCGCGGGGCTGGTGCGCGTGCGCCGCGCCGGGTCCGCGCTGGCCTTCGCCGCCCCGCCGACGATCCGGTCCGGCGCGGTCGAGGAGGACAAGCTCGACGAGATCGCCGCCGTGCTGCGCATTCCGCGCGACGCGATCGTCGCGTCGCGCTGGGTGGACAACGGCCCGGGCTGGGTCGCCGTGCGGCTGGCCTCGGCGGAAGCGGTGCTGGCGCTCGATCCGGTGCGCTGGCACGGGGCGACGATCGACCTCGGCGTGGTCGGGTCCTATCCCGCGGGTCATCCCGCCGCTTACGAGATCCGCGCGTTCTTCAGCGATCCGTTCGGCGGCCTGATCGAAGACCCGGTATGCGGCAGCCTCAACGCTTCGGTCGCGCAATGGCTGATCGGCGAAGGGCAGGTCAAGGCGCCCTACCACGTTACGCAAGGCGCGTGCCTGGGCCGGGACGGGCGGATCACGGTCGAGGCCGATAGCGAAGGCCAGGTCTGGATCGGCGGCCATACCGCAAGCCTGTTTGCCGGGACGGCGGACATCTGAACAACGCTTGGCTAATTTCCTACCAGGTAGTACCACCATGGCATCACAGCCTGGTGGTACACCCCGCATATGCAGCTTTCCCCGACTGACGGACATTTCGGCAGACTGGTGGAGCGTATCGTTGCCGGCGGGCCGGTCGTGGCGCTGTGCGCCCCTCCGGGCTTCTACAAGGGCCGGCTGGCGCAGGCGGCGGCGCGGCGCCTGCACGGCGCGGGCACGGACGGGATCGCGGTGTTCGGCCTGTGGGAACATGGCCGCGATCCGCAGGCGGCGGCCGAAGGGTTGCTGGCCGGAACGGCGCCGGTCACCGTGATCGAGGAAGCCGGCGCGGCCGACGGCAGGTTGCTGGCGCAAGTGCTGGACCGGATCGACCTTGAACGCGCCGACCGCCGGGTGATCTTCACGATCCACCAGCCCGGCGATCTGCCGCTGGCGCGCATGGCCCTGCGGACGCCGATCGACGTGCTGGACGCCGATGCCTTGCGCCTGCGCCCGCAGGATATCGCCAGCACACTGAAAGGCTCGCTGCGCCCGGCGATCCGCGCCCGCATCCAGGCCCTGGCCGGCGCCTGGCCGGTGGCGCTGGACGTGCTGACCCGCTGGGCCGCCTCTGCGCGCGAGGTGTCTGCAAGCTGGAGCGATCTCGACATCGTGCGCGAAAGTGGACTCGGCACGTTCATCGCGCAGGAAGTGCTGGCGTCGCTCACACCGGCCGAATGCGCCGCGCTGACGCACGCCAGCTGGCTGGACGCGCCCGATCTGGCGACTTTGCGAGCGATCGACAGCCAGCGGCGGGAAGACACGGTCGTCGCCGATCTCGCCTATCGCCTGAAAGGGCTGGTCGACCGGCAGGGCCAGCGCATCCATCTCCATCCCGCCTTGCGCGTCCTGCTGCGCGACGGACCACAGACCGCAGGCGCGGGGGAGGACCGCGAGAGCCTTCTGCTGGCCATGGCCGACCACTATTCCGGCACGGGCCAGCTTGCCGAAGCTGCCACGCTGGCCCGGATGGCAGGCAATTCCGGCCGTATCCGCGAATATGCCGATGCGCATGGCGCGCTGCGCATCTGGATCGTCCACGGCTTTCCCGTTCTGCGCGAACTCGTCGAGAAATCCAGCGTGGAGGACGTGGCTGCCTCGCTCGTGCTGCGGATGATGGACTGCATCGTCCACCTCAAGGGCGGCCGCATCCGCGTGGCGCAGCACCTGTACGAAACGCTGGCGGCGGAAATGGCGCAGGCCGGGATCGGCCCGCCCGATCCGCTGGCGCGCGATCTGGAAATCGTGCGCGTAACGCTGCTGGTCTATGGCTGCTCGCTGGAACGGACGAACGACCTTGAACTGCTGCGCGGCCTGACCGCCGAGCAGGCCGAAGACGCCGCCCTGCGCAGTTTCCTCTCGACGCTTTCGTGCATCCTCAATTCGCAGCGCGCCCGGTTCGATGTGGCGAGGGCCAGCCTGATCGACGCGCGCGCACAGGCCAAACTGGCCGCTTCGCATTACAACGTCATGTTTCTGTTCATGCACGAAGCCGCGATCCACCTGGCCGAAGCAAGGCTCAAGCAGGCGCGTACCTGCATGTCGGAGGCGCGCCGTCACTGGCAGCAGGGCTTCGCGCATGATGTGGGCGTGGAAACGGTGATCGCCGCGCTCACCGGATCGATCGAGTACGAAGCCGGCCAATTGACGAGCGCGCGCAATTCGGTCCGCAAGTCCGCGCACAGGATGCCCGACGCCGAAGCCTGGTTCGACATCTACTTCCTGGCCTATGAAACGATGGTGCGGCTCAACCGCATCGACCATGGCCTCGGGACCACCCTGCGCGCCATCGAGGACGAAGTCGGCAAGCTGCGCGCGCAAGGCCTGCCGCGCGTGGCCGATCTGGTGACGGGGATTGGCCTGTGCATCGTCGGCGAGGAAGCGATGCAGGGCAACGAAAGTCCCGTTCCCCCGGGCTGGATCGCGCCGGAGCCCGGGCCGACGGCCAGCTGGCAGGAGCACGAGGTGTATACGCTGGCCCGCTTCTATGAACTGCGCGCCGATGGTGCGCGCGACCTGGCCGACGCGCTTCTCGAAACCGCGCTGGAGCGTGCGGCCGCGCGCGGGCTCGAACGATCGCGGCTGCGCTTCCTGCTCGCCCGCTTCAGCGCCGCCTGCATCGATGGCGAGGACGACCGCGCGCGCGATCTGCTGGGCGCGGCCATCGCGATCGGCGCGCGCACCGGGACCAGGCAGATATTCCGCGACATGGCAGGCCCTCTCCTCGCCACTCCGCTGGCGCGCTTGCGCGAGGAGGCCCGCCTCGACGAGGTCGGACTCGCGTTTGCGGAAACGCTTGGCAACCGGCTGCGCGACCGGGGCGGTGCCGGCGCGAGCGCCCTGTCCGAGCGCGAGCGCGAAGTGTTGCGGCTGCTGGAAGGCGGCGGTTCGGACAAGCGGATCGCACGCCAGCTGGCCATTTCCGAACACGGTGTCCGCTATCACCTCAAAAGCATCTACAAGAAGCTGGGCGTCCACGACCGGGTCTCGGCGATTGCCGCTGGCAGGCGGTTCGCATCCGCCTGACTACTAATCCGAGTAGTGCCGTAATCCGATGCACTATCTCATGACTACCATGTAGAACCCTTCCCCTCCCAGCCGGGCGCGTTGCGCACCGGCCACGGCGCAGGAAAGCTGTCCTCCACCAGCGGAGGGCTTCAATGCGGATTGGCGTGGATGTGGGCGGCACGAATACCGATGCCGTTCTTCTATCAGGCAAGAACGTGCTGGGGGCAGTGAAACGCCCGACCAGCAAGGACGTCAGTTCGGGCATTGCCGAAGCGATCACCGCGCTGATTTCCGAATGCGCGATCACGCCGGACGCGATCGACGCCGTCATGATCGGCACGACCCATTTCACCAACGCCTTCATCCAGCGCCGCGAACTGGTGCCGGTGTTCGCCATCCGCATCGGCTTCCCCGCCGGGCGCGGCATTCCTCCGTTCACCGCGTGGCCCGACGATCTCAAGGCGGTGGTGCGCGGCGGATCGGCGATGGTGCGCGGCGGCTTCGAATTTGACGGGCGCGAAATCTCCCCGCTGGATGAAGCCGCCATCCTCGCCGCTGTCGAGCAAGCGCGCGCGGCGGGCATCGGCCAGATCGCCGTCTCCTGCATCTTCAGCCAGCTGAACCCGGCGCACGAGACGCGCGCCGCCGAACTGATCGCGCAGCACGCCCCGGGGATGGAAGTCTCGCTCTCGTCCGAAGTCGGCCGCGTGGGCCTGCTGGAGCGCGAGAACGCCGCGATCATGAACGCCAGCCTGCGCCCGCTCGCCGCCACCATCACGTCGGCGTTCCGGCGCGCGCTGGCCGAACTCGGCATCGCCGCGCCGTTCTACATCAGCCAGAACGACGGCACGCTGATGAGCGCCGACCACATGCAGCGCTATCCGGTGCTGACCTTCGCCGCCGGTCCCACCAACAGCCTGCGCGGCGCGGCGTGGCTGACCGGCGCGAGCGATGCGATCGTGGTCGACATCGGCGGCACCACGTCGGACGTGGGCGTGCTGGTCGCGCGTTTCCCGCGCCAATCGACCGTCCATGTCGACGTCGGCGGCGTGCGCACCAACTTCCGCATGCCCGATATTCTCTCGATCGGCCTCGGCGGCGGCAGCCTTGTCCGCGAGACGCCGGACGGCGTCACCGTCGGGCCGGATTCGGTGGGTTTCCGCCTGCGCAGCGAGGGGCTGATCTTCGGCGGCGAAACGCTCACCACCAGCGACATCGCGGTGGCGAGCGGACAGGCGACGTTCGGCGATCCCGCCCGGGTGGCCCACCTGCCCACCGCGCTGGTGGAGCAAGCGCGCGGCGCGATCGACCGGTTGATCGACGATGCCATCGACCGCATGAAAACCGCGCCGGGCGATATCCCGATGATCCTTGTCGGCGGCGGATCGGTGCTGGTTTCGGCCACGCCGCAGGGCGTTTCCGACATGATGCGCCCCGAACACGCCGGCGTCGCCAACGCGATCGGCGCAGCCATCGGCCAGGTCAGCGGCGAGATCGACCGCATCTACAACGCGCCCGACGCTGCGAGCCGCGAAGCGGCGCTTGCCGATGCCCGCGCGCAGGCGACCGAACAGGCCATCGCCGCCGGGGCCAACGCCGTCACGGTGGAGATCGTCAACATCGAGGCGGTCCCGCTGCAATACCTGCCGGGCGGGGCAACCCGCGTTGTCTGCCGCGCGGTCGGCGATCTGGCGCTTGCGGAGGTACGGTGATGGTTCGCGAAATCACGCTCGACAATATCGAACACCTGGCGATCGGATCGGCCTTCCTGGGCACCGGCGGCGGCGGGGATCCCTATCTCGGCTCGCTCCTGTGCCGCGAGGCGATCGCGCAATACGGCCCCGTCCCGATCGTTCGGCCGGAGGATCTCAAGGACGAGGACAACGTGTTCGTCGCCGCTGCGATGGGCGCGCCGACGGTGATGATCGAGAAGCTGTTCTCGATCGAGGACCAGCACCGCGCCGTGGAAGTGCTGGAACGCTTCCTGGGCCGCACCGCCACCGCGATCATTTCCGCCGAAATCGGCGGCTGCAATTCGATGATGCCGGTCGCCTACGCGGCGATGCGCGGGCTGCCGATCGTTGATGCCGACGGCATGGGCCGCGCCTTCCCCGCGCTCCAGATGACCAGCTTCAACATCGAGGGCGTGGCCTGCGCCCCGATGACGATCGCGGACGAGCACGGCAACAGCGTACTCTACCAGACGGTCACAGGTCTGAAAGCCGAGGAACTGGCGCGCCCCGTCGCCGCGGTGATGGGCGCCAGCGTGTGCATGTCGTGCTATCCGATGACCGGGGCGCAGGCGCGCCGCGCCGCCGTGCCGCTGACGCTGAGCGGCGCGATCGGGATCGGCGAGGCGATCGCGCGCGGCGGCGATCCGCGCCCGCCGCTCGACCGGCTGATCGACGCCTTGCGCGCCCACGCCTACTATGCGGACGCGGCGGTGGTGTTCCGGGGCAAGATCACCAGCCTCGAACGCGATACCACGCGCGGCTGGGTGTTCGGCAGTTGCACGATCTCCGCCATGGGCGGGGCGGATGCGGCGACTGGTGTGGCTGAAGTCCGATTCCAGAACGAGAACCTCGTCGTGCACGTCAACGGCGAACTGCGTGGCATCGTCCCCGATCTCGTCACCATCGTCGATGCCGAAACCGCGCATGCCATTCCCACCGAACGCCTCGCCTACGGCCAGCGCGTCGCCGTGGTGGCGTGCAGCGCACCACCGATCCTCACCACCCCGCACGCGCTGGACGTGGTCGGCCCGCGATGCTTCGGGCTGGACGAGGACTATGTGCCTGTCCGCGACCTGATCGGGGAGTGCGCGTGATGCGGATGCACCTGATCACCCCCGTCATCACCGAAGGGATCCGCACGCTGGACGACGTGGCACCGCTGATGCGCGACGATCTGGTGATCACCCAGTCGCTGCTCGCGCCACGGTCTGCATGGCGGACGGCCTGGTCCGCGCCGGGCTGGCGCACAGCAAGCGCACGTACGGCACGCCACGCGACAAGGAACTGAGGGGATACCCGGAGATAGGCATCGCTCGACACGGGGCATAAAAGGGGAAAGACGATGGGAACGAACAACATGAGGGGCGCTGGCCGGCTGGCCATCGCAATTGCCGGACTGACCGCCGGAACGCACGCAATGGCGCAGGAAGCGCCGCAGAACCAGGGCTTTGGCGATATCGTGGTGACCGCGCAGCGGCGCCAGGAGAACCTCCAGAACGTGCCGATCCAGGTGGCCGCGTTCTCCGAGCAGAAGATCACCGACGCCGGCATCAAATCCACCCGCGAATTCGTCAATCTGGTGCCCAACGTCTCGTTCGACGAAAGCTTCACCTATCTCAATTCGTTCGTGGTGGTGCGCGGCGTCACGCAGATCAACAATGCGGATTCGCCCGTGGCGGTGATCGTCGACGGCGTTCCCCAGAACAGCCAGAAGCAGTTGCGGATGAACCTGTTCGATATCCAGCGGATCGAGGTGTTGAAGGGACCGCAGGGCGGCCTTTACGGGCGCAACGCCATCGGCGGGGCGATGAACATCATCACCAAGGACCCGTCCGACCACATGGAAGGCGCGCTCGACGCCAGCTATGGCCGGGGCGACGCCATCGACGTGACCGGTTCGCTCTCCACCCCGATCGGCGATGACGCGGGCCTGCGCGTCGCCGGATCGTACAAGACCGACAACGGGCGCATCCGCAACACCTACAGCAACAAGAACGTCGATTTCATCGACCACGACTGGGAACTGCGCGGCAAGTTCAAGGCCTCGCTCAGCGACAACCTGAAGATCGACCTGCGCGCCTCCTACCGCGATTTCCGCGCCGGCGCGATCTATGACAGCCGCGTCCCTTCCGGGCTGGCCAGGGGCAGGACCTGCGCGTCAAGCTGACCAGCCAGGAATTGCGCCTCGTCTCCAACGGCAAGGGGCCGTTCCGCTGGATTCTCGGCGGCTATTACCTGCACACCAAGCGCAGCCTGCTGACCCGCGCCTTCATCGACCTGAACGGATCGCGCGATCAGATCGACAATCCCGCGCTGGCCCTGATCCGGCTGAGCGAGGACAACAGCAACAACGCCTATGCCGTCTATGGCAACGTCGACTACGACCTGAGCGATCACCTCACCCTGTCGGGCGCGCTGCGCTACGATCGGGACGAACGACGGCAGACCGACCTGGCATCGGGCGCGGTGCGCAAGACCAGCTTCGACAACGTCCAGCCCAAGGCGACGCTGACCTACAAGTTCAACGACCGGCAGCTCGTCTATGCGACGTACAGCACCGGCTTCCGTTCGGGCGGATTCAATGCACCCACGGTGAGCATCCCGGTGTTCCGCGCGGAAAAGCTGGCGAACTACGAGGCCGGCTTCAAGACGAGCTGGTTCGATCGCCGCCTGATCCTGAACGGGGCGGTCTACAAGGCCGTCAGCAAGGATTTCCAGTATTTCTACATCGATGTCGCCACGGCCTCGCAGATCATCGGCAATATCGACAAGGTGCATATCTGGGGCGTGGAACTGGAAATGCAGGCGCTGCCCACCAAGGGCCTGCAATTGTTCGGCGCCATTGGCACGACCGATACCAACATCCGCAAGAACGTGGTCGATCCCGCCTCCGTGGGCAACCACACGCCCAAGACCACGACCTGGTCGATGAACGCCGGCTTCCAGTACAACCGCCCGCTGACCGACGATTTCGGGCTGCTGCTGCGGCTCGACTATGCGCACAAGGGGCGCAAGTACTGGCAGGTGGACAACCGCCAGGTGCAGAACCCGATCAACCTCGTCGATGTGCGCGTGGGCGTCGAGAACGAGCGCTGGGGCCTCTATTTCAGCGGCCGTAACATCTTCAACGAGAAATATTACAGCGACTACAACCCGAAGGCCTATTCCGGGTCCGATACCGATATCGGGTTCCGCGCGCAGCCGGCGACCTGGGCCGTGGAAGCCAAGGTCAAGTTCTGACGCGGTCGGGCCATCGCGGCATCAGCCCGCCGCGATGGCCCGAATGTCTAGGCGGCCAGCAAGGCATCGATCCAGCGAGCGACTTCGCCGTTCTCCCAGGTATCGGACGCCGCCCCGATCACCACTTCGGCGATCGAACGTCCCTCGATCGGGGATTCGGTGAAGGCGTTGAACAGCCAGACGCCATGCTGCCGCGCGAACGCCGCGTGTCTTTGGTGCAGATCGGCGGACGTTCCCGGCAGCAGGAGCTGGAAGCTGTTCGCGTGGGGAATGACCGGGTGAACGATGATCCGCCCGTCGGAGGCCAGCACCTCGGCCAGATCGCGTGCGCGGCGGACATATTCGGGCATGCGGGCCAGATGCTGATCGATGCCCGCCAGCGCCGAAAGCGCCTGCGGAAAAGCCGTCGCGAGGTTGCCCGCGAAGCGCGTTTTCCATGGCGCGAGACGCCGGACGAAGGCGTCATCGCCAACCAGCGCCGCGCCGCCCAGGCCGCCGAGCCCCTTGTAATAGGACACATAGACCGTATCCGCGAGGTCGGCGAGGTCGGTCAGCGCGACGTCATACCCCGCCGCCCCTTCCCACAGCCGCGCACCATCGAAATGCAGCGGGATACCCTCTTCACGACACCACGTGGACATCGCCCGCAATTGGTCCAGCGGAGGCAGCAAATAGCCTGACCGGCGCAGCGGCAGTTCGACGACCACCGCCGCCAGCTTCTCCTCCACGGCTTGCAGCGCGGCAAGGTCGAACGGCTGATAGCGGCCGAGGCGGACAGCCTTCAGGCCGGCCACGCGTTCCAGCCCGTCCCCTTCGTCCGACGCGATATGCCCCTGCGGATGGATCGCGACCGTGTCAGTCCCGCGCGCTTCGGCGTGGACGCGGAGCGCGCAGTATTGCGCGGTCATGCCCTTGATGAAGAACCGTGCAGCCGGCTTGCCCAGCAATGCGGCCGTGCACTCCTCGAGCCGCGCCACGGCGCCACCGGCGCCATAGACATCCGCGGCCTCATCCTCGGGCGCATAGTCGGCCAGCGCGAGAAGCTGTTCGCGCGGTCCGGAAAAGCCATGGTACGATAGCGAGCGGGTGCAGGATTTCCTGATATCGGGATCGTTCATGCCGCAATCGTAAGGACTTGAGCCTATGCCGCAAGGCACGGCCGCCCCGTCAGGCGAACGGTTCGTCGATTGCCCGCGAAGGCTCGGTAAACCAGCGCGCGCCGTGATCGGTGACGTGGAAATGATCCTCCAGCCGCACCCCGAACCGGCCCGGCACCACGATCATCGGCTCGTTGGAAAAGCACATGCCGGGTTGCAGCGGCGTCTCGTCCCCGCGCACCAGATACGGCGCTTCGTGGACCGACAGGCCGATGCCGTGCCCGGTGCGATGGGGCAGGCCCGGCAGGCGGTAGTCCGGACCCAGTCCGTGCCGTTCCAGCACCGCCCGCGCCGCCGCATCGATCGCGGCGCAGGGCACGCCGGGCCGGACGGCATCGAACGCCGCGCGCTGCGCCTCGGCCTCGATCTCCCAGATCCGGCGCTGTTCGTCATCCGCCTTGCCGAAGACGTAGCTGCGGGTGATGTCGGAATTGTAGCCTTCCACCGCGCAGCCGGTGTCGATCAGCACCATGTCGCCCTCGCGCAGTTCGTCGTCCTGCGGCAAGCCGTGCGGGAAGGCGGTGGAAGCGCCGAACTGGACGATGCAGAACGTGCTGCCCCCGCTGCCGATCGCCTTGTGCGCGGCATCGATGAAGCCGCGCACGGCGCTGGCGCGGATACCGGGGGCGAGAACGCGGGCGGCGCGGCGCTGGACTTCCAGCGTCATCCGCTTGGCTTGCCGCATCAGCGCCAGTTCCGGCTCGGACTTAATCGCCCGGCACCCGTCGATGATCGGGGTGGCATCGAGGACCGAGGCAGAGGGCGCCGCCAGCCGGACCCGCTCCGCCATGCCGAACGGCAGCGCCGGATCGATCGCCAGCCGCGTGGCGCCGGCTTCGCGCAGGATCGCGGCGACCAGCGCGGAAGGACTTTCGTGCTCCTCCCACAACCGCAGATCGACATCCAGGGTCAGGATCGCCTCGAGCGACCCCTGCTCGAACGCCGGACAGACGATGTAGGGCTTGCCGCGCGGCGTCAGCACCATTGCCACCAGCCGTTCGATCATGCCCCAGCCGATCCCGGTGAAGTACGAGAGGCTGAGCCCCGCCCCCACCAGCAGCGCATCCGCCCCGGCATCGACCATGGCCGCGCGGGCACGCTCGATCCGGGCCTGCCGCTCCGCCAGCGTGATCGCGGGCGCGCGATCCGCCCACGGCTGGATGGTGGCCAGTTCGGCCGCGATGGTCGATCCGCCGATCATGCCGCCGGATCGAACCCGTAATCGCGCCGCGCCTGCTCCGGCGTGACATAGCCATCGCGCAGGTCGGCCAGCAGGCGGGATCGTTCGCGTTTCATCGGATCACCATAGCCGCCGCCCGTCGCGCTGACGAGCCGGAAGGTCTCCCCTTCCACCGCCCGCGCGCCGGTGACCATCGAATAGGTCTCCACCGAGCCATCGCGGCGCAGGATCTCGGCGCGGTTGGTGGAGCCTTCGCCACCGCCGGCCAGCCCCCACGGGCGCGAGGTGGTGCGCGTGGCGGAATAGGTGAGGAAGGCTTCCTTCGCCGTCACGCGATAATCCAGCACCACGCCCTTGCCGCCACGGTATTCGCCCGCGCCGCCGTCCTCGTCGTGCAAGGCATACCGGTCGATCTCGAAGCCGTAGCGGCTTTCGGCCAGTTCGATGGGGATGTTGAACGTCTCGCCATTGGCGGCGCAGAACTGGCCGGCATCGCCGTCGTGATCGATGCCCGCGCCCCAGCCGCCCACCAGCGGCTCGCCCATCACGAACAGGTCTTCCGTCCCCGGCAGCAGTCCGGAAATGAACGTGGCGCCCACGGTGCGCTGGTGGCCCACCGGCAGCTTGTGCGGCATCAGCGGGGCCAGCGCCTTCCACATGACCTCGATCGCGCCCAGCAGCGATTCATAGTAGATCGATACCGGCGCCGGGCTTTTCGCCGACAGGATCGTGCCTTCCGGGCAGATCACCTCCAGCGCGCGGAAGCAGCCGCCGTTGGCCGGAATCTCGGTATTGGTCACCGCCTTGAACGTGCAGCGCACGCCGGTGATCAGGCCGGCATAGGACAGGTTGATCGGCCCGGGCGCCTGGCCGCTGGTGCCGGTGAAATCGGCAACCATCCGGTCGTCGGTGATCGTCACCTTCACCTTGATCACGAACGGGCCGTTGCCGTGCCCGTCCTCTTCCACCACGTCCTCGGCGGTGAACACGCCCTTGGGCAGCTTCTTCAGCTCCTCGCGCGTCATGCGCTCGCCATAGTCGAGCAGCGAATCCATCGCCGCCAGCAGATTGTCGACCCCGTATTTCGCGGCGAGTTCGACGATCCGCCGCCCGCCCACGCGGCAAGCGGCCACGCCCGCGTGCATGTCGCCGATGGTGCTGTCGGGCAGACGGACGTTGGTGCGGATCATCTCGACCAGCGCCTCGTTCATGCGGCCTTCGTCGAACAGCTTGAGGAAGCGCAGGTGCAGCCCTTCCTGGAAGATGTCGGTCGATGCGGTGGTCGCGCTGCCGGGATAAGTGCCGCCCACTTCGGTCCAGTGCGCCTTGTTGACGGTCCAGGCGATCAGCCGGCCGTCGACGAAGACCGGATAGAGGATCACCACGTCCGACAGGTGCGTGCCGCCGCCTTCGTAGGGCGAATTGGTGACGAAGATGTCGCCCGGCCTGATCCGGTCGAGCGGCCAGTGCTCCAGCGTGCTCTGCACGGCGGTATCGAGCGTGGCGAGGAAGCCGGTCACGCCGTTGCCCTGCGCCAGCAGGTTGCCGCGCGCATCGGTCGCGCCCACGGCGAAGTCGGTCGTCTCGTAGATGATCGGGCTCATCGAGGTGCGGATCATCGCGTTGAACATCTCGTCGCCCAGGGCCACGAGCGCGTCCTTGATGATTTCCTGGGTGAAGGGATCGGTGCTCACGGGCGCGCTCCTTCGGGCTGGGGAAGGTGGACATGGTAGTTGCCAAGGCGATCGACTTCGGCGCGCGCGCCCGGCGGCAGCGGCAGGGTAACGGCCGGCTCCTGGATCACCGCCGGGCCGGACAGCGCCATCCCCGGCTCCAGCCGCAACCCGTCGTAGATCGTCGCGTCATGCACGCCGTGCGTGTCGAAATCGACGCGCCGGGTGCCCTTGACCGCATCCGCCAGCGTCAGGCCGGTCACCGCCCGCTCGGCAAGGTCGGGCTTGTCGACCGGCAGGGTGGCGACAAGGTGGAAGTTGACGAGCTGCACCGCCGCGTCGAGCCGGTAGGTGAAGCGCTTCTCGTGCGCCTCGTGAAACGCGGCGATCGCGGCGTCCACCGGCGCATCGCCATCAAGCGGGAAGGCGATGCCCACGGTATGTTCCTGCCCCACATAGCGCAGGTCCGCCCGGTATTCGAACAGCGGCGCGCGATCGCCCGCTTCGCCGGCGAAATCGCGCAGCGCCTCCGCCTCGATTTCGGCGAAGATGGCGCGCACGGCGTCGATGCTGCCGGGCGCGAGCGGAGTCAGCCGGGTGCGGATATAGTCGCGCCGCAAGTCGGTCAGCAGCATCCCCCAGGCCGAGAACACGGAGGAGTTCACCGGGATGATCACGCGCGGCACCTTGAGCTCCTCGGCCAGCGCCACCGCGTGCATCGCCCCGCCGCCACCGAAGGCCATCAGCGCGAAATCCCGCGGATCGTAGCCCTTGTTGGTGGACACCAGCCGCAGCGCGGTGGTCATGTTGGCGTTGGCGATGCGGATCACCCCCCGCGCCAGTTCCGCGCGGCTGAGCCCGAGCTGGTCGCACAGCGGCGCGAAGGCGGCATCCACCGCCTGCCAGTCCGGTTCGACCTCCCCGCCGACGAAGCTGGCCGGATCGATGCGGCCCAGCAGGAGATTGGCGTCAGTCGTGGTCGGACGGGTGCCGCCGCGCCCATAGGCTGCCGGCCCCGGCCGCGCGCCGGCCGATTGCGGCCCGACATGGAGCTTGCCGCCGGCATCGACCCACGCGATGGACCCACCGCCGTTGCCGATCTCGACGATTTCGGAAACGGGCGTCTGCACCGGATAGCCGGGCGACTTGCCGTCGCGCTCGATGTAGTAGTCGGTCGAGACCTTGATCTGACCGCCCTCGATCAGCGTGCATTTGGCCGTGGTGCCGCCGATGTCGAGCACGATCAGGTTCGGCTCGCCGATCGCCCGGCCGACATGGGCGGCGGCGTAAATGCCGCTGGCAGGGCCGGATTCGACCATGGTGATCGGGTTGGCCTTGGCCGCGGCGGCGGTGGCGATGCCGCCGTTGGACTGCATCATGTAAGGCTTCTGGGCAAAGCCGCCGTCGGCCAGTCGCTGTTCCAGCCGCTCGATATAGCGCCGCGCGATCGGCGAGACGTAGGCGGAAAGAACCGTGGTGTTGGTCCTTTCATATTCGCGCCATTCGCGACTCACTTCGTGGCTCGCCAGTACGGCCACGCCGGGCCAGGCCGCGCGGATCGCCTCCACTGTGCGGCGTTCGTTTTCGGGATTCACATAGGCGTGAAGAAAGACCACCGCGATCGCCTCGACGCCTTCCGCCCGAAAGAAATCGAGCAGCGCGGGCAACGGCGCGAGGTCGACCGGCTTCACCAGATCGCCCCGGAAATTGCTGCGTTCCACCAGTTCGGCGCGCAAGTAGCGGTCCACGAACGGCCGGGGCTTGCGGAAGTTGAAGTTGAACAGGTCCGGCCGGTTGCCCCGCGCGATCTCGATCACGTCGCGGAAGCCCGCCGTGGTGATCAGCGCGGTCTTCACGCCCTTGCGCTCGGTCAGCGCATTGATCACGACGGTGGAGCCGTGCGCGAAGAAATCGAGCGCGGCCGGCGAAAGGCCGGCCTTGACCATGGCGTTCATCACGCCCTGTTCGAATTCGGGCGGGGTGGTATCCGCCTTGGCCACCTGCACCGCGCCGGGGCGGCCGGTCTCGGGATCGACGGGATAATAGACCAGGTCGGTGAAGGTGCCGCCGACGTCGCTTGCTGCACGCACGGGAATTCTCCGGTTGGGCCTGTCGCCAGGCCCCGGTGGGAAGGGATCAGGGAAAGTGCGGCGCGGTCAGGCGCGGGGCACGATCACGGTGTTGCCGATCGGCGGCGGCGCGGCGAACAGGCCGCTGGCCGCCAGCCGGTCCTCGCCGGGCGGGGCCATGCTGTAGAGTCGGCTGGGCTTCCATCCGAACTGCACCTTGGCCAGCGCCGCCGCCTCGGTCGCCTTGTAACAGGCATAGACGGCATCGACGATCGGGACGCCGAACTCCCGCTGCAACTGCGCGTAGAAGCCGAATTCGATCGTGCAGCCCAGGATCACCGCCTCGGCCTTGTCGATCTCCACCGCCTCGCGCACCGCGCGGCGGATGGCGTCCTCGGTGGCGGCGGTATCCTGCTGGAATTCATCGACGTGGCGGCCGATGGTGCGGAACGAGGCCAGCCGGTCATGATAGCCATAGTGGCGGATGCGATCTTCCATCTGCACCTTCCACTTCTCGACGCCGATCACGACCGAGAAGCGGTTGGCGAGGTTGGACACGATCTGGAGCGCCGACTGGCACGGCGCGCAGACCACGGCATCGCCGGAAATCTCGCGCGCCTCGTCCAGCGCGGTGTCGTAGAAGCAACCGATGGCATAGCCATCGAAGCCATGGGTCGCGGCATAGCGCGCGATCGCCGTCACCGGAAACCAGATGCTGCTTTCGAACACCCGCCATTCCAGGTTGGTCAGCGCGACCGGCTCTGGAATGGCAAGCGAAACGACATGGACTTCGGCATTGGGCAGTTTGACGCGGCCGATCAGGTCGGCGATGGGCGCGTCATAGCCCGGCTGGTTGATCGGGTTGACCCAGAGGATCCTGAGCGGCGCCGTGGCCGGCGCCTCGCGGTGATGGGCGATCGCGGTCATGTCCTTTCCCTCAGAAGCTCGTCCGCAGCTCGAAGCCCCAGGTGCGCGGCGAAGCCGGCTGGACGAAGCCCCCGCTGACGAACTCGGCGTTGTACTTCTTGTCGCCAAGGTTGCGGACGAACCCGGTCAGGCTCCACTTGCCGCTGGCGTCCTCCAGCCCGGCATGAAGGTTGACGAGCTGGAAGGAAGACCGCGCCGTGGCGTTTTCCGGGTCCCAGTACTGCTTGCCGTGGTGTTCCATCTCGCCGCGCGCGAAGACGTTGAGGCCATCGGACACCGGGAAGCGGTATTGCGCGCCGATCGATCCGCTGTCGCGCGGGATATAGGGTGCCCAGTTGCCGACATCGGCGGGATTGAACGTGAACTTCTTGATCCGGCTGTGGGTGTATCCGTAGTTGGCGTAGAGGTCCAAGCCCTTGACCGGGGTGAAGGCCACCTCGATTTCCCCGCCGTAGAGATCGACCTTGTCGACGTTGACAAGGATCTGCGCGCCCACCGCGCCGACGAACACGAAGTAGAACGGGTTCTTGTCGGCGGTGTAGAACGCGGTGCCGTTGATCCGCAGGCGGCCACCGAGCAGCGTCGCCTTGAAGCCGGCCTCGGTCGTTTCCGCGCTTTCCTGCCGGGCCAGGTCGAAAGCGCCGGGCAGGTTGGCGGCGGACGCCGCGCCGGCCTGGTTGAACTGGCCAGACCGGAAACCGATGCCCCAGTCGGCGAACAGCGTGAGGTTCGGGCTGGCCTTATAGTTCAGCGTGACCTTGGGCTGCGCCTTGCTGAAATTGGCGACGCGCGAACAGGCGGTGGTGGCCGCCGCCGTGCAGCCGGCGGGAACGCCCGCGCTGCTCAGCGGATCGATCATCTGATGGCGGTGATCGTGGTCGTAGCGGAACGCGACCGCGGCTTCGAGCTTATCGGTCAGGTCATAGGCAACGTTGCCGTAAAAGGCATAGGCGGTGTTGCGGTTGTTATCAGCCAGGAACGACAGCGTGGGGTTGATCGGATTGCTGTACTGCGGCGCCTTGTAGATGCTGACGATGCCCTGCCCGTTGTCCTGCCCCGTCGTGGTCGAGATGAACCGGCGGGTGCCGAGGATGTAGGCACCGATCATCCAGCGGAAGCGGCCGTCATCGGGCGATGCGATGCGCAGGTCGTTCTGCCAGGCCTTGACGGTTTCGTACTGCGTCTGCGTGCCATCCGTGCCGAACACGTTGCGGCTGGCGGTGTAGGGGAATTGATCGCCTTCGAGGTATTCCTTGATGCGGATATAGGACAGGACGTTGGTAATCGTGCCCCAGTCCGCCTTGTTTTCCAGCTTCAGCGAAACATCGGTCAGCTCGCGGAAATTGCGGCCCCGGTTGGTGGCGCAGAACCGGCGGCTGACGCGGTCGGCATCGGGCGCCGGGCCGCCGAACGGATTGGCCGGATCGAGGAAACACGATGTGTCCGAGGCGAACTTGGCGCCCTGATACTGGAACTGATCGCCGATCGCGTTGGTGTGGCTGTAGCTCGCGCGCAGATCCGCGGTCAGCGTATCGGTCAGGAACGCTTTCAACTGGCCGCGCACGTTGCGGTCGTGCACCCAGTCGACCGTCTGGTTCAGATAATCGTTGCGCAGCAGGCCGCCGAAGTTGCGCGCGCTGCCGGCCAGGCGGAACAGCAGCTTGTCCTTGACGATCGGCCCGCTGACCGAAACCTCGCCGCGATAGTCGTTGCCGTTGCCGGCGGAAATCTGCGCGTCGAGATGAAAGTCGTTGGTCGGCTGCTTGGTGGTGACGATGATCGCGCCACCGATCGCGTTGCGCCCGTAAAGCGCCCCTTGCGGGCCGCGCAGCACTTCGATCTGCTTCACGTCGAACAGGTCGCTGGTGAACTGGCGCGCGGAAATCTGCTGGATACCGTCGGTCACCACCGCGATCGGGCTTTCGCCGTTGCGGACCTGCGAGATGCCGCGAATGGTGACGAACGAATTGCCCGCGCTCTGCGACTGGACGATCGAGATATTGGGCGTGATGCCGATAAAATCCGCCACGCCCTTTACCCGCGCATCCTCCAGCGCCTGGCTGGAAAAGGCGGTGACCGACAGCGGCGCCTGCTGCAGCGCTTCCAGGCGGCCACGCCCGATCACGACGATCTGGCTGGGGTCGGCGGGCGCGGCAGCGGCCTCTTCCGCCGGCGCTTGCTGCGCGTGCGCCACGCCAGCGGCGGACAGGACGAGCGCCGAGGCGCAGGCGGACAGGCGTATCGTGCTACGAACGGACATTGGACCCCCCTTGGTCGGATTTGTGTCTCTTCCGGCAAGGTCCGTCATCGGGCGGTCACGAACAAGCTGCCCCGGAGAGTAGCTACCCATCGGTGGAGGCGGCGGCGGACCTACCCGAACGGGGAGGTCCGGCGGCGGGCGGAGAGTCAGGCGCGGGAGGACCAGCCGGTGTCGCGCAAGGCAGACAGCGCGTGGGCGCGACGGTCCACGCCCAGCTTGGCGAAGATGTTTTTGAGGTGGAATTTGACGGTGTGCTCGGTCATGTCGAGCGCGCGGGCAATTTCCTTGTTGGTCAGTCCGCGCGAAAGCTCGGCGACGACCTCCTGCTCGCGCGTGCTGAGCACCGCGATCGGGCTGTCGTCCGCCGGGCCGGTCTCCGCCATGCGCTCGTCGATGGAGGACAGGAACGAGGCCTCGACGGGATTGCCGCCGCCGTCCCACAGCGCGCGCTTGAGCCGGCGGATCAGCGGCGCGAGTTCGGGCTGCTCGAAGAACGGCAACGCGATCCCTTCACCGGCAGCGCGCTCCACCGCCTCGCGCAAATGGCCCATGGCGTCGTCCGGCCGCCGGCCCAGCGCGGCGATGCGCGCCAGCAGCAGATGCGCGCGCACTTCATAGGGACGCGCGCCGATCGCCCGGGCACAGGCCAGCATGTCGCCCGCCCGTTCGCGCGCCTGCGCCGGATCGCGGATCGCCAGCCACGTTCCCAGTGCGAACGCCACGTCCACACCGGCGCGCCAGTGGACGGGATTGTCGCGCCAGATGCCGAGGGGGAAACGGGCGGCGAGGTGTTCCGCCAGCGGCTGCGCCTGCGCTGTCTCGCCCGCCGCACTATGGCGCAGCAGGCGCTGCGCCTGGACGATGCTCGCCAGCCGCTCCAGCCCGCGAGCGCGGGTCAGCGCATCGCCATCGGCAATCACGCGGTCCATGGCCGCGCTATCCTGTGCCAGCCAGGCAAGGCGGAAGCGGCTATCCAGCCCGGCGGCATAGATTTCGAACCAGCCATCGTAATCACAGACATGGCGGAACGCCTCGTCAAGCTCCTGCGCGGTCATCGTCAACCGCCCGTCGCCCCACAGCTCGACCAGCGCCAGCAGCGTCTCCGCCAGTGCCTTCAGGCCGCTGTCCGCGCCGAAGTTCTCGACCGCCATCGCCTTCGCGCGCTGGAGATAGGCGGTGGCGCTACGCAGTTCGCCGCGATAGCCGCACGACAGGCCCGCGTGCAGGAAGCAGTAGTTGAGGCCCAGCACCGAATTGACCGAGCGCATCGCGCCCATCGCCTGCCGCGCGAAATCCTCCGCCCTTGCCAGCTGGCCCGCGCACAGGCTGGCGACCGCCCCCGCGCAATCGAGCACGCCGCGCGTCAGTCCGTCGGCATCCGGCATCCGCTGCCGCATCGTCTCGAAGAACGACAGGAACGGCACGTCGACGGTATTGTCCTCGTACGTGCGGATCAGGACGTTGATGTTGAGGGTATCGCGCTCGTAATCGTTCAGCAGGCTCCAGTCCCCACCAGGCCAGTCACCCGCCGGCGCACCCGGATCAAGGGCCACCAGATCGAACGTCGATCGCGCCTCGCGCAGCAGACCCATCTTGAGCTTCACGTAGGCTTCGGCCAGCAGCAGGCGCGGGTGCGACAGGCGCTCTGCCGGAGGAATGAAACCCAGCAGCTGGTTGAGCTGTCCCATCCCGCCGAACAGCACCAGCCGCCAGCCGCCCGCCTGTTCCACCAGTTCGGCGCAGCGCGCGAAATCGCCGGCCAGGCTGGCGTGGCGCACCGCCTCGTCCAGCAGTCCCCGCCGTTCGAATGCTTCCGAGGCGCGCAAGTGCAGCGCGGGCACCGCCGTCGGCCTGCGCTGGCGCAACTGCGCCTGGAGATAATCGGCGAAGAGATGGTGATACCGATACCAGATCGCGTCGGCATCGAGCGGTGTCAGCAACGATTGCAGCGGCTCCAGCTGCTCCATGATCCGCCAGCTGTCGTCACGCCCCCGCAGCGCATCGGTGATCTCCACGCTGAACCGTTCGAGGATCGAGGTTTCCAGCAGAAAATCGACCGCCTCCTCGGTCAGCCCGCGCAGGACCTGATCGGAAAGGAAGCTCCACAAGTGCCCTCCCCGCGTTGCCAGCCGGCCCAGAGCGGGCGCACCGGAGGCCTGCCCCTGGCCCTGCAAGGTGATCAGGCGGGCAAGCTGCAGCGCCACCGGCCAACCCTCGGTCCGCTCCGCCAGCGCGTCGCGATCGGCTTCGGCCAGACCGACATCGAGCACCTGCCGCGATTCCGACGGCGTGAAGCGCAGCATGTCGCTGGTGATCTCCACCGCCGCGCCGCTGCCCAGCAGGCGGTGCAGCCCGATATCCGGTCGGCGGCGCGTGCTCATCAGCAGGCGCGTGCCTTCGGGCAGCAGCGCGATCCACTGCCCGAGGAACCCGTCGAGCGGCTGGGCGGACGCGCGGTGATAATCGTCAAGAATCAGCGTGACCGGCGCGCCGCTGCCGGCGAGGCGCGCGTTCAATTCGCGCACCGCGCTGTCGATGGTGATCTCGGTCAGGCCCCGGTCGGCCTGCGCCACCAGATCGCCCACGTCGACATCGGCGCTTTCCAGCGCCCGGATCACCCCGATCATGAAGCGGCGCACGTCCGCATCACCCTCGTCGAGCGTCAGCCAGCCCACGCGCCCGCCGGCGTCGCGCAAATGATCGCGCCATTGTGACAGCAGCGTGGTCTTGCCGAAGCCGGCCGGCGCGGTCAGGAGAACCAGGCGGCTTGCCGCCACCGATCCCAGCGCGGTCATCAGCCGGGCGCGGTGGACCACGCTCGACGGCATGCGCGGCACTTCCAGCTTGAGCTGGAGCATCCGCTGGGCGTCACTGGCGGTTCCGGTGCTGGGCATTCCCCCTCGACGCTGGCCGGATGGCCCCGCGCCATCCCTGCTTGCCGCCGCATAGTGTGCCGCCCCGCGCTCCGGCGCAACCTCCCCTTCCCGTGGCGGCGGCAGCGACGTCACGGCCCGTCGCGCCGGACCAGCGACAGTGGCCAAAGCGAGGTCTGGAGGTAGGCGCCGTCCAACGGCGTGGCATGCCCGGTCAGTGCCTGCAGCAGGAGCGCCCCCGCCTCCCCCTCCAGCCAGCCGCCCATCGCGACCGTCCGGTTCCGCGCCTCGTCGCAAGCGGTGATCGCCAGCGCACACCGGTCGCCTTCCTCCGCCTGCCCGTCCAGATCGGCAAAACCGGTGATGGCGATTTCGCGCCCGTCTTGCTCCAGAAAACCGTCCACCAGCGCGACGCGCCCACCCGGTTCGGCCAGCACGCGGAGGGCGAGCCGCATGCCGTCCGCGCCGCTCCAGACGCCCGACGCCGGATGGGGAACGGCCACCCCCGCCGGCGGCAACCCGGCATAGGGGGTATCCGAAGTCCTGCGATAGGTGAGCTTGTCACAATAGAGGCCGGGGCCGCACAGGCCCGGAAACTCCCCGGATGCCACGAGCAGATGATTGACCGTCACCTGCGCTCCGCCATCCTGGTCATGATACTGGCCGGCCATCGCCGACGCCCAATGCCAGCTCGGATCGGCAGGATCGCCACCGACCGAACGCCATGCGATCGCAAGAGCAAGCGGCTGGCCGTTCCCGCCGGAAGCGGTCCCGCCCCGACGGCCGGTCACGAGGTAGCGGCCCGTCGATCCGGTGGTCGATTCATACACGCCCCAGATCGCGCCGCTGCCCGCAGGCTTCTCCTCCACCGCGAGGATCATGCGCGAGCCGTACTCGTTCTCCCAGACGCCTGCGACCGTCACTCTGCCATCCCGTCATCACCAACCGGGCGAACTATCGCAGGCGCCAGAGGGGAAACCAGCTACCCGGACGAGTAGGTCGCCGCTATCGAGCGGTCTGAAAGGATCTTGCATGAAGAATACGATGCACGCCGGCCTTGCCGCAATCGCCGCGCTGGCGCTGCTCCTGCCGACCGGGGCCGCGCTGGCCGCAGCGCCCGGGCGCGGGACCGACGATACGCAGGCCGCCGCCAACATCCGCGCCCTGTTGCAGAACGATCCCGTGGTACCGACCGTCGCGCCGCGCGGCGCGGACGTCACGATCGTGCTGTTCTCCGACTACCAGTGCCCCTACTGCAAGCAGATCCACCCGGTGATCCAGCAACTGCTGCGCGAAGACCGGAAAGTGAAGGTCGTCTATCGCGACTGGCCGATATTCGGGGCGGGATCGGTCGAAGCCGCCCGCACGGCAATCGCCGCGAACTATCAGGGCAGGCACGCTGCGTTCAACGATGCCATGATGCAGACGCCGGGGCGGATTACCTCTCAAGGGGTGCGCGCGGCGGCCGATCGGGCCGGGATCGACTGGAACAGGTTGCAGGGCGACCTTGCGATCCACGCAAAGGATATCGACGCAGCCATCACCCGCACCAATCTCTACGCCACCGTGATGGGCCTCAAGGGTACGCCGGGCATCCTTGTCGGCCCCTATCTGATCCCCGGCGCGGTCGACATCGCGAACCTTCGGCGCGTGGTGGCCAGAGCGCGCGCCAATCCGACGGGCGCCTGACCGGAGCCATGCCGTTCAGCCCCCGTGCCGCCCCAGAAACGCATGGAGCAAGGACGGCCATTGCCCCACCGGCGCGTTTGCGGGGCCAATGCCGAAACCATGCCCGCCCTCCTCGAACAGGTGCGTTTCCACCGGCCGTCCCGCGCCGCGCATGGCATCCAGGAACAACATCGTGTTCTGATAGGGAACGGCCTCGTCATCGAGGGCGTGAACCAGAAACGTCGGCGGCGTATCGGCACCGACGTGCTGCGCGGGTGAGCGCCGGCCGATCAGGGCGAGCTCCGGCGCGGGGCCGAGCAGGGTCTGCGCGGAAAGAGCATGCGTATAGGGCGGCGTCACGGCAATGACCGGATAGATCAGGCCGGCGCAGTTCGGCACCGGGTCCAGCTCGTCCGCAGCATCGCGCGCGGCATAGACCGCTTGCCTTCCACTGGTGATGAGCGAAGCCGCCAGATGCCCGCCGGCCGAAAACCCCACCACGGCGACGGATCGGTCGATGCCGAAGTACGCCGCCCGCGACCGGATGAGGCGCATGGCGCGCTGCGCATCCTGCAGCGGCACGTCCCAGCGATCGGCCCAGCCCTCGCCCGGCAAGCGATAGATCAGGACGAACACGGTGTAACCCAGACCCGTGAACACCCGCGCGACGTCCAGTCCTTCGTTGCGGCTCGACACGAAATTGTATGCGCCGCCCGGGATCGCCAGCAGGGCGCGACCATTGCCTTTCTGCGGACGGAACACCCGCATTTCGGGCCGGATCACCCCGGTAATGAACGTGGGATCGAGCGTGGCGGACTTCGACGGCGCCACCTTCGGCGCGCCGGGCGGCTGCCCTTCCCAAAGCGGCAGTGCAGGCGCCTCCAGCCACGCGGCAGACAACTGGCCCGCACCCTGCGGGATCTTCAGGGCTTCCCTGGCGGCTTGCACCGGCCCGTTCGTCAGCAACATTCCACTCCCCAGCAGCACCTGCCTGCGGTTGATCGGCCATTCCATTCCATTCTCCCGCAACAAGCAGGCCGGAAAGCTTCCGACCATCCGACTCCCGCATACAACCCCGGTCCGCGACAGGCGGGACCGGCGGGCACGCCACCGCCGGCCATCCTGCCACTGCCGACCACGTCCGCCAACCTCCCGGAACCGATGTCATACCGTGAAAATGCACGATTGCGTAATCGATTGCTCTATCCTAGGATCGGTCGCGCGGATTGGCCAGCACGAATTGCCATCAACCAGGGAACGGCAAAATTACGGGGTTTTCAATACGGGTATAAGCGGAAGCGCGCTGCTTCCGACAGGGACACAGGCGCCGTTCGAGAATTTTAGTGTAACGTTTACGCGAGGGCCGATCCTCGCCAAGGCAAGCGAGAGGAATATTTCAGTATGGCGACCATGGTCACCGCAAACGGCAATCGTGGTATGCCTGAGTCCACCTTGTGGACCGCCGCCGACCTGTCCTCCCTCACCCTGACATCCGACAACACCATCCCGGCTTTCGCGCTGGACGAAACCGTGCGCGTGCCCGGCTTCGATCTGTGGGACATGTGGCCGGTCGAGCGGGCCGATGGCTCCCTGCCCCGCTTCGATGGCGCCGCCCTGTGGATGGTGCTGACCGCCCCGGCGGGGGAGGATCCGGACGCGCGCCATGCCATCGCGCGCATCCACCTCGCCAGCGAGAAGGGCGGTTGCTGGACCTTGCACCAGCCGGTGTTTCCCGATGGCTTTACGCCGGGCGACCGGGAATGGTCGGGCTCGGCCGTTCTCGACGAGACGGCCGGGTTGCTCACCGTCTATTTCACCGCCGCCGGGCGGCGCGGCGTCACCCCGCCCAGTCTGGAACAACGGCTGTTCGCGGCGCAATGCGGGTTCGAAGCGCTGGATGGCACGTTTGCGCTATCCGGCTGGTCCGGGCTGACGGAAGTCATCATCGCGGACGGCCGGCACTACAGGGTCGCGGACCAGACGGAAGGGCGGGCGGGAGAAATCCTCGGCTTCCGCGATCCCGGGTTCTTTCGTGATCCGCGCGGCGGCGGAGACTTCCTGTTCTTCACCGGATCGTGCGCACGTTCTTCCTCGCGCTGGACCGGCGTCATCGGCGTCGCCACGGCGAGCGATGGCGAAACCTCCGGCTGGACCCTGCGGGCGCCGGTGCTCAACGCGGCCGGGCTGAACAACGAGCTGGAACGCCCGCACATGCGCGCGGTGGATGGCAAATATTACCTGTTCTGGTCGACACAGGGCAAGGTCTTCGCCGAGGACGGCGCGGCCGCGCCGACCGGTCTTTATGGCGCGGTGGCGCCGACCCCGCTGGGACCGTTCACGCTGCTCAACGGGACGGGGCTGGTTGCGAGCGTACCCGAGCAATGCCCCGCGCAGGAATACAGCTGGTGGGTCATGAACGATCTGCAGGTGATCGGTTTCGCCGATTATCCGGGCATCGGCGACATGGCGTCGATCACCGAGGCCAGCCAGCGCCGAGCCCATTTCGCCGGCTATCCCGCGCCGTTCTTCCGTATCGCGCTAGATGGCGCGACATCGCGGGTGGTCGCCTGAGCGATAGGCTGGGCGATACTGGCCCGTTCAGCTCGATCCGCGCACGATCAACCGCGGCTCGATCTGCTGCGATGTCGTTTCCTCTCCGCCGATGCGCCGCAGCAGGGTTTCGGTCAGAAGCTGCGCGCCGTGGCGCAGTTGCTGGTCGATGGTGCTGAGCGGGGGCGACATATGCTCACCGATCGGCAATCCGTCGTAGCCGATGACCCTGACATCGTCCGGTACCCGCCGCCCCAGATCGCGCAACGCGCGGATCACGCTGATCGCGGTGACATCGGAGCCGGCGACGATCCCGTCGGGCATCTCCGACAAGGTTTCCAGCTTCTGCCTTACATCCGCGTAGGCGGCATCGGGCTCGAAGTGCGTCGGAAGTTCCTGCAACGGCGGCAGACCCGCTTCCAGCACGGCCATGCGGGCGCCATCGATACGTTCGCCAAATTCCGAACCATCCACCGGCCCGGCATAGGCGATGCGCGTGCAACCGCGTTCGACAAGGTGCATGGCCGCCAGCCGCCCGCCCAGCCGGTTGTCCGAACCGATCGAACAGTGATGCTGGCCCGGCGAATGGCCGCCCCACACCACCATCGGGCGATAGCGGCGCGAAACGGTTTCAATGATATGGAACTGGTCCGACTGGCCGACGACGATGATCCCGTCGACCCGGCCGCTCGCGATGAAGCGGTCCATCCAGCGGTCGTTGCGTGGCAGCACGCGCGACAGCAGCATGTCGTATCCGTTCTCGGCGAAGGCATCGGCGAGAAAGCCTGTCATCGTGTTGAAGAACGGGTCCGAAAGGTGCTGCAATGCTTCGTGGCCCAGCGGAACGAGCACGCCGATCGTCATGGTGCGCTGCGTGCGCAGGTTGCGGGCGGCGATGTTGGGCTGGTAGCCGAGCTTTTCGGCGAGCGCGGAAATGCGCTTGCGCGTTTCGTCGCTGACGCGGCCCGACCCCGTGAGCGCGCGCGAGGCCGTGGCCGTCGACACACCGGCCAGTTCGGCAAATTCCTTGAGATTCTTGACGCTGACCATCTGATCCTTCGTGTCTCGGCTCCAAGCCTTCAGGCGCAAGCCCTCGATACCCCGGCGCAACACCTACACGCGGTTGCGCAACCGGCCAATGGCCTGCTCCGCCTCACCGCAGGCTGGCGCGCGCGTCCGCGTCGCTTTCCGCATCCATGCGCGGTGAACCGTCCAGACGCAGCGAGGGAAAATTGGCGGCCGAAACCGCCTGCCATTGCGGCAAGGCCGGCGTATCGGGCGAGCCGGTTGCCGCAAAGGCCAGCAGCGCGCCCGACATCCTGGCAGCCAGATCGAGCGCCTCGTGACCTCCGCCGGTCATCGAGGCGCACTTTCCGGCGTTGCCGAACCAGAAGGGGATATCAAGGCAGTGGAACGCCATCGGCCGTCCATCAAGGATCGGCGTCTGCCACGTGAACCAGAACAGATGAGTCGCTCCAGCCCCGGCAGCGACACGCCGCCGCGCCTGATCGATCACCGCCTGCCGGATCGGGGCCGTGGCGATCCGCGACCACAGGGCGAAAGGCGCCGCATCGGGCGCCGTGCGCCGGAACGCCTCCAGCACAGGTCCTGCGCGCCCGGGCACGAACTTCTCGACCCGGGCGCGCAGGCCTTCGGCATCCAGATCGTTCACGTCGGGATTGTTGATGCCGGTCACGAACTCGTTGAGCGTCGATCCGATGATCAACGGCACCTCGGGCATGGTCCGAGGCATAGCCGGATCGACTGCATCGGGCAGGATCGTCCTGCCATCGACGACCGGGGCAAAGTTCAGCATTTGCGGCAGGCGGCGAACGTCGAGAAACCCATCGAACGGCGGGTTGACCCGGGCGGCCACGCGCGCGGCTGCGGCGCGCAAGGTCGCGTAGGGCATGGCCTGAAGCCGCGCGAGATCACCCTTGCGCACGCCCAGTTCCTGCAACAGGAGCGCGGAAAGCCTGGCACTGCGCTCCGGTGTGTTGAACTGCGCGAAAGAGCCGCTGAAAATGGCGGCCCGGTGAAACAGGCCGCGCGCCGCCGGCATTCCCATCAGCGCGCTCACCTTGGCCCCGCCGCCGGACTGGCCGAACACGGTGACGCGCGCGGGATCGCCCCCGAACTCCGCGATATTGTCCTTCACCCAGCGCAGCGCCGCCACGATGTCCAGCATCCCGGCGTTGGCCGAATCCCGCAGGTCTTCGCTCCATTTGGAAAGATCGAGAAAGCCAAGGACGTTGAGGCGGTGATTGAGCGTGACGACCACGGCTCCGCCGGTGCGCGCAAGATTTTCGCCATCGAAAGCGGGAATGTCATGCCCCGAACCGGCCGCGAAACCGCCGCCGTGAAGCCATACGAGCACCGGGCGGCGCGCGTCGTCGCATCCGGCGGTCCACAAGTTGAGCCGCAGGCAGTCTTCATCCTCCACCGCATCGTTCCAGCGGAAGATGAAGGCTTCCTCATCGTTGAACCGTCCGGTTCCCTTGTCCTGCCGCGCGATCGGGCCGTAGTGCAGCGTGGAGCGAACGCCCTGCCACGGTTTGACCGGCTGCGGCGGCTGGAAGCGGTTTGCCCCGGCGGTGGACGCGGCATAGGGTACGCCCTTGAACATCAGGACGCCGCCCTGGCGATATCCGCGAATGCGTCCGTTGACCGTGCGCGCCGTCACCAGCGCCGGGTCGGTCGTGATCCCGTCGTCGGGAACCATGCCGTTCGTGGCCCTTTCGCCTCTCCCGGCGGCGGAAGCAGCCGCGGGCGCGGAGCCAAGCGCCAGGCCCGCCGCCACCGCGCCCTTGATCAGTCCCCGACGATCGAGTCCCTCGCTGGTGTCATCACGCCGCGCCATGGCTGAGGCTCCCGCCCCCGGAACGGCAGCACCTTCTCCCGCTGGAGCCGGTGCCGCCGCGTCTCGGGTCAGTTGGTATTGAGGCGGAACGTCACGCCGATCGTGCGCGGGCGCGGCCCTGCGAGCAGCGTGGGGCCGTTCGCCGAGGTCAGTCCGCGCAGGTCCGAAAGGTTGTCACCGAACAGGCGCACCTCGTAGCGGTCGAACCGCACGCCGATGCTCGCCTGATAGAGCTCATACGGGTTGATCTCGTTGACCGTGGCATCGCCCAGGCGCGAGCGGCCCACGAACGTCGCAGAGCTCGTCGCAAAGAGCACGGCGCGGCCGATGTCATGCTCGTAGGTCGCGTCCAGACGGAAGTTGTGCGTCGGCGTGTTGAGCAGGCGCAAGCCATTGGCAATCCGCGGATCGGCCCCCGAGAAGGCGGGCAGGACGCGCGTGAACTTGGAATTGTTGACGTTGCCGATGGCGTTCAGCGTAAGCCCCCGCAGCGGGGTGCGCCAGGACAGCTCCATGTCGATACCCTGCGCCTTGCCATCGCCCAGATTGGCGAAGGCGGAGAGGCCGATCGAGGTGTTGAAGGCACTCTGGATGTTCGTGTACTTGATGTCGTAGAGGCTGACGGCGACGTGCAGCGCGCCATCCAGCAGCGATCCCTTGGTCCCCACTTCCAGGTTGCGCAGCTTGTCCGGTGTCAGCGAGATGCTGCTCGGCACGCCATCGGCGATCACCGCGTCGGCCTGCGCCTTCGATTGCAGGATGCCGCTGCGGAAACCGGTGCCCGCGTTGAAGAACAGCATCCAGTTCGGCGATGGATTGATCGCCAGGTTCGCGCGCCAGGTCAGCGCATCGGGCGTAGCCTTGCTGGTCACGCCGACCCCGTTCGAAACCGAATCCGACGAACGGTGATCCTTGAAGTAGCGCAGCCCCACCAGCGGCACGACCTTTCCATCGAACAGCGAGTAGCTCACTTCGGAAAACACGGCCGCGTTTTCGGTCTTGGTGATCGTCCGCCCGTTCAGGGCCAGCGTCGGGAACGTCAGATTGAACGTATAGAGGCTGCGCGCGTTCTGGTAGTACACGCCCGCAACACCCTTGAACGGGCCGGCACCGTTTGTCGCAAGACGCAGTTCGTTGACGAAGCTGCGCGCATCGCCGCCGTTGTTCAACACGCCGATGCCCAGCGGCGCGCCCAGATTGAGCCCCACCTGGAAACCGCCGGGCAGCGACTTCTGGTACGATGTCGCGTTGGTCAGCGTGAAATCGCCGATCTCGCGCTCGATCGTGTTCGAGACGTACCACGCGCGCCGGCGGTCATAGCCGACCACGTCGCCCTGGTACGCGGCATAGGGCGGATCAAGCGAGTTGATCACGTTGAGGTACTTCTGGTCCGTGCTGAAGTACCAGCCCCGCGCGCGCACTGTCGTCAGTTCGTCCGGCTTCCACAGCAGCACCGCCTGGATATCCTTGGAGATGACGTAGTTGGCGTCCTTCTCGCGCGGGGTGCCGGTCGGCGCGCCCGAATAGATGTCGGCCGTGCCCGCGCGGCGGTCATAGCCACCGCTGATGCGCAGCGCGAGCTTGCCCGGCACCAGCGGAACGGAAAAGGCGCCTGCCCCGCGGTAGTTGGGATCGCCCGCCTCGCGCGTGCCCGAAAGCTCCAGCTCGCCCGCGTAGGTGATCTTCTCGAGATCGGGATTCTTGGTGTGGTAGATGATCGTGCCCGCCGACGAGCCAAGCCCGTAAAGGGTGCCCTGCGGCCCGCGCAGGACTTCCACGCGATCGATGTCGAAGTACTGGACCGGCGGCGCCGCCTGGTTGTTCGGCACGCCGAACGGTGTGTCATCGAGGTAGTAGCCGATCAGGCCATCGCCGATCGGGCCGCCGGCGCCCGAGCCGCGGAACGAGAAGATGCGATAGCCGGCACCGATTTCCTGCGCCTGCGATGCGCCGGGGATCAACTGGATCAGGTCCGCCCCGTCACGCACGTTGCGCTGCTTCAGCGTATCGCCGCTGAACGCCTGGATAGCGAGCGGCACCTTGTCGAGCCGGACCGAGCCGGACTTCAGGGCGGTGACAACGATTTCCTCTGCGCTGGCAGTGTCGCTCGCCTTGTCGGCGGCGGTTTCCTGCGCGTGCGCGGGAGCAATCCCGCACGCCGCCCCGCAAGCTGCCATCGCAACAGCGCATAGCAGGCGCGTGTGCAGAGATTGAATATGCTGGTGAGCCTTCATGATACCCTCCCTTGTTTTGCAGTTGAGTAATCGATTACGCATTTGATGTCAAACCATGCACAGAAGCCAAACACCCCTGCGACCGCTATGCCCCGGGCCGGTCTCCACTCCCCTTCAGGAAAGCCGCCCCCAGGGCGAGCTTCCACGAAGCGGTGAACGTCCGGGCCGCGCGGGATGCCGGCGCGATGAAATCGAAACCGTGGTAAGCGCCGGGAACGACCAGCATCTGCGTCGGCACGCCCTGCCGGATCAGCGCCTGCGCATAGGCGATGTCTTCATCGACGAACAAATCGATCGCGCCCACGCCGATGAACGCCGGCGGCAGGCCGGCCAGGTTTTCCACTCTCGCCGGCACTGCGCCGTGCGGCACCGAGGCCATGCCCGCGGGTTGCCCCAGCAGGCTGGTCCAGCCGACAACGTTGCCCGCCTCGTTCCAGCCGATCGTTCCGATGAACGGCGGAACACGCCGGATGCTGCCGGTGCGATCATCGAGCATCGGATAGATCAGCACCTGATAGCACAACGGCACGCTCGCGCGATCGCGCGCGGCAATCGCCAGCATGGCGGCAAGCCCGCCGCCGGCACTTTCGCCCTTGATCGCAATACGATCCCGGTCAACGCCCAGTGCTTCGGCATTGGCATGCAGCCATACCAGGGCCGCATGGCAATCCTCCAGCGGCCCGGGAAACCGCGTCTCGGGTGATAGCCGGTAATCGACTTCCACCACCACGCAATCCAGTTCCTCGGCAAGGGTCTGCGATGCGGGAAAAGTGTCCTCCATCCGGCCGACGATGAAGCCGCCACCGTGGATATGCAGCACCGCCGGTCGCAGCATGCCATCGCGCCGCGCCCCGATCACCGCGACGCCGACATCCGGCTGGCCTTGCGCACCGGGCACCCGCCGAAGCTCGACCGCCGGCGCGGGCGACGGCAGCGCGGCGGGTGGGGGCGGCGCTTTCGCCCGCATTCCAAGGATCGCCTTGTGATCGAGCGGATCGGGCAAAGGGCGGGAAAGGATCAGCTTCGCGCCTTCGCGAAGTTCCGGATCGACCATGGTCAATCCGTCCGAATCGGCGCTCGCGATCGCGGGGCTCGCTCCCGCGCGGCCAACTCCAGCCGCCAATATCGCCGGTGCGGCTGTCGCTCCCAGCGCGGCGATGCCGAACGTTCGTCGCGTAAAACCCACCTGCAATCCTCTCGGCCATTCGCTCCTTCAAGCGGGAGCGCACTCTGCGTAATCGATTTCTTACACCTTGCGACGGATAATGCAATCGATTACGCAGGCTTTCGTCATCACGGCGCGGCCGGCAGAAAGCCGTCCCACGAATTGAACGAACGCGCAGGAGAGGATCGAGCGCATGACCAGACCGGCAAAGGGTGCAAGCAGGATGCTGCGCGCGATAGTGGCGCTGCTGGCTTTCCTTCAGGGTTCGCCCTCGATTCACGCGCAAGACACGCCGCCGCCGCAAGTCCGTGTCGAGGACGACGGAACGGTCCACGTTCCCGCGATGACGGTGCCGGTATCGGCGATGCTTAGCCCGGAAGCGAAGCGCTATGTCGCCGATCACCTGAAGGCGATGCAGAACCCGCAACAGGTGCGCCAGAACAATGGCGTCCCGGTGTTCATGGAGCCTTATCTCGCCGAAGCGAAATCCACTTTCGCCTATGCCATGACCGAACGCAGGCTCGGCGGTGTCCGCGTGTTCGACTATGCGCCCAAGGCCGGCATTGCCCCGAAGAACGCGCGCCGCGTGCTGATAAACCTGCACGGCGGCGGCTTCATGGGCTGCTTTCCCGCATGTGCCGAACTCGAATCGATTCCGGTGGCGGCACTCGGACACGTGCGCGTGGTTTCCGTCGATTACCGCCAGGGACCGGCCTACCGGTTCCCCGCTGCCAGCGAGGACGTGGCGCTGGTCTATCGCGAACTGCTGAAGAGCTATCCCGCCGCAAACATCGGCATCTACGGTTGCTCCGCCGGTGGCATGCTGACGGGCATGGCGACGGCCTGGTTCCAGAAGCATGACCTGCCAAGGCCAGGGGCCGTCGGCATCTTCTGCGCCGGCCTCACCACCTCGGCCAACGGCTTCGGCGGCGATGCGGACTATATGACGGCCGCTGTCGGCGAAGCTCGCCCGGCCCCCAAATGGCCCCCCAGCGCCGATGCGCCATGGACCTCCCTGCCCTACTTCGCGGGCGCCGATCCCAGGGATCCGCTCGTGTCCCCCGGATCGTCCGACGAAGTGCTGCGGCAGTTTCCGCCGACGCTGATCATCACCGCGACGCGCGGATTCGAGCTGAGCTCCGCCGTCAGGACGCACAGCCGCATGGTGGCTCTGGGCGTGGATGCGGACCTTCACGTCTGGGAAGGCCTGTTCCACGGCTTCTTCTACAAGCCGAACATGCCGGAATCACGGGAAGCCTATGACGTGATCCTCAAGTTCTTCGACAAGCATCTCGGGCAATAGCGGCCCGTGATCAGGCCGGCGCGCCAAACGCGGCGTGCAGGCTCGATTTCCAGGCCTGCGTGAACTCGCGGGAAACGCGGGCTTGCGGCACCACGAAATCGAAAGCGTGGAAGGCGCCGGGCGTGACGTGAACGCGCGTCGGCACCCCGGCCGCGATCAACCGTCGCGCGAAATCGAGATCTTCCTCGACGAACAGGTCCAGCGCGCCCACGCCGATGAAGGAGGAGGCCAGCCCCTCCACGTCGGCAACGCGCGCCGGGACGCTGTTTTCAGGCACTTTGGCCAATCCTGCGGGAACGCCGAGAAAGCAGGACCACCCGAACCGGTTCGCCTGAGCCGACCAGCCGACCGTGCCAATATGTGGCGGCGCGGTTCGCGTCGATCCCGTGCGGTCATCGAGCATCGGATAGAGCATGACGAGGTGGCGGACCCGCACCTTGCCGCGATCGCGCGCCATAAGCCCGACCAGCGCGGCAAGCCCTCCGCCCGCGCTTTCCCCCATCACGGCGATCCGTGCGGGATCGATGCCGAGTGGTCCGGCATTCGCCGCCATCCATTCGAGCGCGGCATAGTTATCGAGCACGGGGCCGGGGAACGGCGTTTCGGGAGCCAGGCGATAATCGACGTTGACCACCACCGCATCGAATTCCGCCGACAGGGTCTGGCAGAACGCGGTCATGTTCCTCGCGCGGCCAGAGATCATGCCACCGCCATGGATGTGGAGAATGGCCGGACGGCCCGATGTGGAAGGCTTTGCGCCGATGACCTCGACCGCGACATCAGGCGCCCCGGCCAGGCCAGGGATCGTCTGCAACGCCACGGAGGGCGCGGGCGCATCGAGGAGGGGCGGGGGAGCCCACGAGGCCCGCATCGCCGGCAGCGTCTCTCGCGTGGGTGGTGGGAACGTCTGGCGCAACATCCCGCGCGCCGCTTCGCGGAGCTCGGGATCGAACAGCCGCAAAGGGTCTGCCGCCTCCTGGGCCAGTGCGCGCGCCCAGCCTAAGCCAGATGCGCCAAGGCCAGGCCACACGGCAAGACCCGTCCCCAGACAGGCCGCGCCGAAAAACAGATCTCTGCGGTTGAACTGCAAGCACGCCTCCCACGCCAGAACCGCTCGATAGCACAGCAGGTTTGGAACTCGAAGCAGGCGCGGCCATGACAGGGCTGCGATGGGCATGGACCTTGCCAGCGTCAGGACTAATTACCGGCGCGGTCCAGGCGTCGCGATCTGGTTTTGATAATTTGACAAAAATATCTTTTCGTCACATTTCTTGTTCGGGTCGCAACACGGCGGCGCGGGAGAGATGGATGGTCGACGATAGCGCGCTCGCTGCAAGCCGGGCGATTACCGGGGCAACGCAGGGCGGAGACGACGAGAAAGTCGCCGAACGGCTCAGGGCCTTTCTGAACCGGCAGGCGGCGCTCGGTGGAAACATCGGCGCGATCCGGATCGACGCTGGGCGCCGTTCGGCCGGCGCCTCCAGCGGGACGATCCTTTTCGACGCCGACATTGCGGGCGAAAACCAGCTGCCGCTGCGGCTCGTGTTCCGTTACGATCTTGGTGGCGCGTTCTTCAGCCAATATTCGCTGCCGCCCCAATTCTCGATCATGCAGGGCCTGCACGCGCGCGGGCTTCCGGTTCCGAAAGCGCTGTGGCTCGACGCCGATGGCGCGGTGAACGGCAAGCCCGGACTGTTCATGGAACGGATCGAGGGGATCGCGCCAAGCACCATGCCGTTCAACGAAGGCCCCTACATGGCCGTGGACGCGGCCGGTCGGCACGCCATGCTGCTCGAAGCGGCGCGGACGCTCGCGCTGATACACGCGACCTCTCCCGGTGGTCTCGCCGACGGGCATTTCGCGCAGCGCGGGGGCGATGGTCACTATCTCGATCGCGAGATCGGCTGGACACTGACCGAGCTGCGGCGAACGATTCCGCCCGCCGCGCAGGATGCAAAGGCGGATTTCTACCGCGACATTCGCCAGACGCTGGAGACGGTCGCCGACTGGCTGACAGCGCAGGCGCCGCGCCACCGCGCCCCCGAACTGGCGCACGGCGACGCGAACATATCGAACTTCATGTACGGCGAAGACGGCAAGGTTGTGGCCCTGCTCGATTGGGAACTGGCGCACCATGGCGTCGGGGAAGCAGACCTTGCCTACCAGATTGCCGGGATCGCTCATTTCGCGCTGCTCGCGCCGCCCGTCGATGGCATTCCGACGCCCGACGAGATGATCGCGGCCTACCTGCAGGCGCGCGGGAAGCTCGACGACTGGGCGTTCGCACAGGTGCTGGGCGAATGGCGCCTGGCGGTCTTCGCCTCGATGGGCATGAGCCGCCTGCCCCCCGAACTCGAAGACGTCGAACGCACCTATTGGACCGCGACACGCAAGCGCCTCGCGGCGCTGGTTCCGGGGATCGGTGCATGATTCCCGCCGAGGATATCATCGTCCTGCCGGTCGAGGACGAGTGGCCGCACGCCCCCGAACCCGACGCGCATTGGCAGGAAAGCGTGGTTCTCTGCTTTCAGGACATCGAGCAGGGATTGGGCGGCTTCATCCGGATCGGCCACCACCCCAACCTGGGGACGGGCAATTGCACGTTCGGCGTCGTGGGGCCGGGCGTCGGCTACAATCGTTCGCGGATCGACGTGCCGATGCGCGAGGGCGACCGCTTCGCGAACGGCTTTGCGATCGACGGATTTCTGACCGCGACCTTCGACAGCGCGACCAATCGCTGGACCGCCAAGGATGACGATTGCGCGCTCGACCTGCATGTCGAAAATCTTCATCCGCATTATGACGCCTGGGCCTTGTCCGGCCTGACCGGCGGCTTCCGCGAAAAGTTCGCGGCGATGCACACCGAGGTCGCAGGGCGGGTTCATGGAACCATGCGGATCGGTGACCGGACATGGACGGTCGACGGCTTCGGGCACCGCGATCACAGCTGGGGGGTGCGCAAGCACGACGATCCCGAGGCCGCGCTCGCCACCTTCTTCTGGCTCGTCGGTTCGTTCGGACCCGACCTGATCTTTAGCATGAGCGAGTCGATCACCTTTTCAGGCAGACGCAACCGCACCGGCTTCGTGATCCGGGAGGGCGAACTCGCCCGCCCCCTGACGCTGGATGCGCGCTTCGGGGTGACGCTCGACGGCATAACGATGCGCGATGCGCGCGTGACCTTCGACGCCGCCACGCTCGGCACGCACACGATCGACCTCGAAGGTTTCGGCAATGTCGTCCTCGGCATGGGCGGCCGCTATCTTGAGGTGGGCATGCCGGCGCGGGGGCACTGGAACGGTCGCACCGGCGGGGTTCACCTCAGCACCATGTTCAATGCACGCGGCGGGACCGGCCAGCCGCCGATGCTGTTCGGCACCTCGTCCGCCAACGGGCTTTACCGCGAGCAGGCCTTTCAGGAGGTCCGGAAACGCTAGCGCGCGGAGAGATTGCGCTTTGGGGATAACCGCTCTCCGAGGTCGGCGACAGAGGACTCAAGGATCGAAAATCGCTTTTCGACAACGGCATTCGTTCATTTGTCGAGCGCAGGCATGCTGGTCGAGCCAGCATCGCCATTGACCAGAATCTCCACCACTGAAATGCTTTAGGGATGAAGCTGCGACCATTGCGAGCAATCGCCCTAGCCTTTTCAGGCATCTCCCTTCTCCATGCGGTAGCGAGCCGAGCCGCACCACCCCCGCACGACGCCGTCTATTCCGATGCAACCGTCATCGATGGAACCGGCGCACCGGCGCGGACGCATCAGGACATCATCGTCTCGGACGAACGCATCGTCGCGATCGTCCCGCATGGTAGCGCGACCGGGCGGGACGGACCCGGCGCGCGACGTGTTGATCTATCCGGCCTTTTCGTCATCCCTGGCCTGATCGACAGTCACGTGCACATGGCAACGCCGCCCGAGCCAGTCAGGGCGCGCGCGCGACTGCGGCGCGATCTTTTTGGCGGCGTGACCGCAGTGCGCGACATGGCCGACGACATCAGGCTGGTCGGCGAACTGGCACGCGAGGCACGCTTCGGAGAAATTCCAGCGCCTGACATCGCCTATGTCGCCGTGTTTGCCGGACGCCCCTTCTTCGCCGACCCCCGCGTCGGCTCGGTGAGCAAGGGCTATGCGCCGGGAACCGCGCCGTGGATGCAGGCGATCGACGAGCAGACCAACATCGTGCACGCCATCAGCATGGCACGCGGCACCGGCGCCGCGGCGATCAAAATCTACGCCGACCTGCCGTCCGACCTGATCGCCGCGATCACGCATGAAGCGCATCGCCAGCACATGCTCGTGTGGGCGCATAGCGCGGTCTTCCCCACCCGCCCGGCCGATGTCATCGACGCGGGCGTCGATTCCGTGAGCCATGTCTGCTACCTCGCCTATCAGGCCGAGCCGGTCATGCTGTCCTCCTATGAGGATCACACACCGGTCCACGAAAACCTTCTAAAGCAACCCGATGACCCGGTCATGGCTGGTCTGTTCGCCGATATGGTGCGCCGCGGGACGATCCTCGATGCGACCGGCAGCCTGTTCGTGCGCTATGACAAGGAGCGGGCGGCCCATCCGGAACGCAAGGCGCTGCGCTGCACCGGCCCGACCACGACACGTCTGACGCGACAGGCATGGCACGCTGGCGTACCGATCTCCGCCGGCACGGATTCGGTAGCGGGTGCCGGAAGCCAGTGGCCCGATGTCTTCCCCGAGATCGAGTTCCTCGTCCGCGATGTGGGCATGCCTCCGCTTGCTGCGATCCATTCGGCCACCGCCGTCGGCGCGCGGGCGATGGGACAGGGACAGGACATGGGCACGCTCGAACCAGGAAAGCTCGCGAACTTCGTCGTGCTGTCTGCCGATCCCCTCGCCGACATCGGCAATATCCGCAGCGTGCAGATGACGGTAAAGCGCGGTCACGAATACCGCCGGGCAGACTATCGCCCGGTAACGGCCGACGAGATGGGTAACGACAATGACGACTGACAGGCGCACCTTTCTGGGCGCGGCATCGGGAACCGCAGCGGTCGCCGCGCTGGGCGTTGCGGGCAAGGCGAGCGCGCAAGGACATACAATGCTCATCGTCAATGCGCTCGGCGGGATGGACGATCCCAACCATCCTCACGGCAATCTCGTCCCTGACCTCTCGCCGCGCGTGCTGGCCGAAGCGCACGCGTCGGGCCTGACGGCGATCAACGTTACGCTGGGTTATGTCTCGGGCGAGGAGGATCCCTTCGAACTTTCGGTGCGCGATATCGCCGCGACCGATGCGCTGGTTCGCAAGCACGCGCGCGATGTACTCAAGGTCCATACCGCATCGGACATCCGCCGCGCCGCGCAGGAACGACGCATCGGGCTGATCTACGGCTTCCAGAACGGCGCGATGATGGGCAAGGACCCATCGCGCGTGGATATTTTCGCCGGGCTTGGCGTGCGCGTATTCCAGTTGACCTATAACCCCGCCAACCTGCTCGGCGACGGATCGATGGCGCCGGAGAACCGCGGCATCACCGCGCTCGGCCGCGAAGTGATCGCGCGATGCAACGCAAACCGGGTAATGGTCGACCTGTCGCACAGCGGCGAACAGACCTGCCTCGATGCCGCGCTGGCCTCGTCCCAGCCGATCTCGATCAATCACACCGGATGCCGTGCGCTGACCGACCTGCCGCGCAACAAGACGGACGCAGAGCTTCGTCTGGTCGCAGAGCGTGGCGGCTTTGTCGGCATCTATTTCATGCCCTTCCTCAATCCCACCGGACACGCCCGCGCTGCCGATGTCGTCGCGCATCTCGACCATGCCGTGAATGTCTGCGGCGAGGATCACGTTGGCATCGGAACCGACGGATCGGTCACGCAGATCGACGACCTCGTTGCCTATCAGGCCGCGCTCGCCAAGGAGATCGCGGAGCGTCAGGCAGCCGGGATCAGCGCGGCGGGAGAGCGGGCGGACACCTATCCCTTCGTCGTCGACTTGCGCGGGCCGCAACAGTTCCACGACCTGATTGCCTTGCTGAAGGGCAAGGGCTGGACCCAGGCGCGGATCGAGAAGATCATGGGGCTGAACTTCGTGCGTTATGCCGAAGCCGTATGGGGCGCGTGACCGGGTGAAGCTGATCGATCGCGAAGAAGTCGCGCGCCGACTCGACCATGTCACCTGCATCGCGCTGGTGCGCGAAGCGATGATCGCTCTGGCCGAAGGGCGCACGCGGCAGCTTTTGCGCGGGATCATCGATCTGGGCAAAGGCGACATGTTCGGGGTAATGCCCGGCGCGATGGACGGTGCCGGCTTCGGCGTCAAAGTGGTCAGCATATTCCCCAACGCGCCGGGCGGCCGCTCGCACCAGGGCGTGATCGTCATCTTCGACCGCACAACCGGTGCCCCGACGGCGGTGATTGAAGGCGGCGAAGTGACTGCCATCCGCACCGGATGCGCATCGGCCGTCGCGACCGACGCCCTGGCGAATAGGGACGCGCACCAACTGGCCGTGCTGGGTACCGGCGAGCAGGCGTGGCAGCACATTGCCGCGATCCGCCATGTTCGCGCGCTCTCGCGGGTCACGATCTGGGGGCGCGACCCGGCCAGGTCGGCGGCGCTTGCCTGCCGCGTGGAACGCGAGCTGCAACTGTGCGCGCGTAGCGCACCGGACGTTCCCGCCGCGGTCGCACAGGCCGACATCATCTGCACGGTCACCGCGGCCGACGTGCCCATACTGTTTTCGCGCGACATCCCCGACGGCGCGCATGTCAACGTGGTAGGCTCCAGCCGGCTAGGTCCGGCCGAGATCGATAACGCACTGGTCGCCCGTGCCCGGTTCTTCCCCGACCACCGCGAAGGCGTTCTTGCCCAGGGCGCCGAGTTCCTGAACGCCCGTGAGGCAGGACTTGTCACGGACGATCATGTCTTGGCGGAGATCGGGCATGTCCTCAATGGCGACACGCCAGGGCGCCTGGGCCAGGCGGACGTCACGATCTACAAGTCGCTCGGCTCGATCGTACAGGACCTTGCCTGCGCAGCCTATCTCGCAGGTGTGTGAGCACACCCGCTCTCATTCCGGCCGATGGCGATCGGACGAACTTTGCGGCCATTCGCAGCGCAGGAAAGGTTCGGGCAAAGCCGTCATGAGTTCATGATCTTCCGGTACCGCACTGGGCAAAGTTCGTCGATTACATCGGTGGCTCAGAAGATCGGGGGGGGGGGGGGGTCGGGCACACGCTGCTGGAACGGATGAAGAGTCGGCATATTTTGCCAAGCCGATCATGTCGGATAGCTGCCGCAACGGCCACGCCGGAATGCGCGCGCGGTCTAACCTCCCACAATGGTGTGCGAGCGTGCGAAGAAGATGGGCGAGCGCGGAAGGTCGATAAAGCGCTGCTCGTCCTCGAACAGTTCGCGATTGGCGGTACGCCGCGCCGGGTCGTGGCCACTGCCGAGCAGATCGGCCTCGCTGTTCCAGCCGAGTTCGGCGACGCCATCGAAGGGCTGATCGGCCAGCCTTCCCTTGAGCAGGCCCCCGAGCACGGGATCATCGAGCCGGTGATGCTGGCGGTAAAGCGCCAGGCCGATGGTCGGCGCATGCCGCGCGACGAGCGGCGCGTGCGTTTCCAGCCAGTAGGTCTGGAATTCTTCGAGACTGAGCGACGGCAGCCGATGAAGGCAGAACAGCATCCGGATCATGGAACGACCTTATCGCGCCTTGTAGGCGATTGGCAGACGCTTCAGCCCGCTGACGAAATTGGAAGCGACCCAGGCCGGATCACCAGCGAGTTCGATCGCATCGACGCGCGCCAGCAATTCCTCGAAGAAGATGCGGATTTCCATCTTGGCAAGATGCTGGCCGAGGCAGAGGTGCGGACCATAGCCGAACCCGAGGTGACGATTCGGCGGGCGCGAGAGGTCGAAACGGAACGGGTCGGGAAAGGCTTCGGCATCGCGATTGGCCGAGGGATAGCACATCATCAGATGCTCGCCCGCCCTGATCGTCTTTCCGCGCAGCTCATAATCCTCGACCGCGGTGCGGAAGAAGTGCTTCACCGGTGTTACCCAGCGCACCATCTCATCGACCCCGCCCGCGGCAAGGATCGCGGGATCGGCGCGCAGCCGCTCCATCTCCGGCGGGTTCTGCAGCAGCGCGAGCAGCCCGCCCGCGATCGTCGAACTGGTCGTATCGTGCCCGGCGGTTGCGATGATGATGTAGTAGGACATCAGTTCGAGCGTGCCGATTGGCTGCCCGTCGACCGTCGCGGTCGCAAGCAGCGTAGCGATATCGTCGGACGGATCGCGGCGCCGCGCCTCGGTCAGCTCGGCGAAATAGTCGCTGAAACCCTTGATCGTCGCCGCCAGATCGGGCTTGGGGCCTTTGCGGATGTCAGGATCGTCGGGGCCGAAGATATCGCGCGTCAGGACGAGCATCCGCGCCTCGTCCTCGGCCGGCACGCCCAGGATTCGCATGATGACACGGAGCGGATACCAGACCGCGACATCGTCGACGAATTCGCAGGTTCCGCCACGCTCCAGCATCTGGCCGACGAACTGCCGCGCCAGGGCACGCAGATCCTCTTCGAGCGCCTTCAGCCGCGCCGGCATGAACCACGCCTGCGTCAGCTTGCGGTGCACCATGTGATCGCGGCCGTCCATATGGACGATGTCGCGCAGCATCAGCGCGCTGCCGCCGGTCAGCTTGCGCACCTGTTGCTCGACCGAGACCGGCCGCAACATCATCCGCGGTGCGTTCAGGAATTGCGCGGCGTTCCGCTCCACGTCCTGAATATCCGCGAACCGGGTGACGCTCCAGAACGGTCGATAGTCCGAAGGCTCGGTCCAGTGGACCGGGTCCTCGTCTCGTAGCCGGGCGAAGAGACGGTCATAGGCATCGGGATCGGCATAGGTCGCGGGTGCGACGATCGCGTCGTCGTCGATAGGCGGCGCGATCATCACCATCAGAAATTGAACCCCACGCGCACGCCATAGGTCGCGGGCGGCGCGGCGCGCGCGTTGCGGACGATCCCGCTGATCGGCAGGCCGCTGTCGAAGTATTTCTCGTTGGTGATGTTCGCGGCGTACAGGGAAACCAGCCAGCGGTCATCGGGCGCTGTATAGGTCAGGCTGGCGTCGACGAGTTGCATGCTGCGCGCCGTCGCCCCGCCCGTGCCCGTCAGATTCTCGGCGTCGAAATAGGGGTCTGACTCAAATTCCGTGCAATCCAGGTCACGCTGGCGCCATAACTCTGGCTTTGAGAAGGTCGATTTTGGCGCGCCCGTACATCTGGCGCTTGATGGCCTTGAGGCGGTTGACTTTGCCCTCGACTTGACCGCTGGACCACGGCGTCGAGATCGCGGCGGCAACGGCGTCCTTGTCGGCTTCGACGCCGGCAGCGAACCCAGCAAGCTTGGTCTCGGCCGCCATGGCGATCCAAGGATCGAGCCGGGCCTTGTCCTTTGAGCGCATCATGGCGTGGAAGCAATCGAGAGCCTCGCGTGCGCTGATTAGCGCTGGCACGGCCTTTTCGATCACCGCGTTTATCAGGGCGGTCTGCGCTGATCCGGTGTCGCGCTCGGTGGTCATGCTGCGCGCGATGGTCCGTGCACTCAGCCCCGCACCGCCGGTGTGGCCAAGTTTTTCGTCGCGACGACGACGGGTCGCCCATTCGCTGACTACGCGCAGCGAACCGCCAAAACCGGAAGCCTTCAGCCGCCGCCACAGTTCAGCCCCAATCCGGCAGCCTGCATTCCACTCCGCCTCGAGGGTCAGCGACCAGACATCGAGCGAACTCTGGCGCGTGCGGAAGGTGTCGTGACGCTGGCCGCGCAGGACCTTGCGGATGGTCTTGCGCGACACGCCGGTCGTGCGTGCCATGACCCTGATCGGCACGCCTTGCCCGGCCAGATCGATAATCTGGCGGTTGAGGGCCTCGCGCAATTGGTAGCCATCCCACTGGATGCGCTCGGCACGGGTCAGGGTCGCCGGATCGACCGGCCCCGTCGGCGCCAGCGCGCGCCGCAAACATGGCATTTCCGAACGCACTGCCGCCAGAAATGCTGCCGAGGCGTTCTCGAACAGGTGCCAGCGGTCGGCCACCTGCTGTGCCTGCGGCGCCGCCTCGCTTGCGGCCGCACCATAACCCGGACCACGGTCGCGACAGATGATTTCGACTTGCGGGTTCTGGCGCAGCCAGGCGATGACCGTGTCGCGCTGACGATCGGGAAGCAGGTCGATCACCTCGCGTCGTTCGAGATCGACCACGATGCTCCCGTAGCTGTGGCCGCGGCGCCAAGCGAAGTCGTCGATGCCAACCACCCGCGCAGGTGGCGGCGGCACGGAGGCAGGATCGCTGCGTCTCAGAACTCGAAGCATCGTGTCGCGCGACCAAGGCGCCGACAGACGCGCCATCATGCGCGAGCCCGGCCTACCACCCAGCGCGACCGCCACCGCGCGCACTAGCGCGTCGCAACGACCCACCCTGCGGCCATATCGCCGGCCAACCGGCGGCGCCAGCGGCTCGCTGAACGTGCGCCTTGGACAAAGGTGTTGATTTCTGCTGAGAGTTGACCCGGGAGGGGCGTAAATTTCCACTGAGAAGTGGCTCTGACTCACTTTTGCTGCTGGTATGATAGGCTTTGGCTGTTCCATTGAGAGGATCTGCCATGCCCGGTCGATTTCAGCGCGCGAACTTGGTCCCCGAAGGTTTCGTGGTCGTTTCGGTTGATAGCGTCGGTGAGAATTTCCATATTCTGTTACGGTCGCGTTGCTCTGTAGGGACATGTCCCGACTGTGGCCGACGAAGTCGGCGCGTACAAAGTCGATATGTGCGCAGACCATCGGACCTTCCGCTTAGCGGTCGGCGGGTTATTCTCTTGATCGAGGCACGTCGTTTCTGGTGTGACGTGGTAGTTTGTGGCCGACGCATCTTTTGCGAGCAATTCAATAAAAGCGTTCTTACCCGGTACGCTCGGCGAACTCAGCGGCTCGAAACGATCGTTCATCAGCTTGGACTGGCGCTTGGTGGCAGGCCTGGAGCAGCTTTTGCCCAACGGCTGATGATGCCTGTGAGCAAAGACACTCTGTTGCGGGTCGTACGGCGACGTGTCGGTGCACGGTGCGATGAGCTCAATGTCATTGGCATTGACGACTTCGCCTTTCGGCGTGGTCAAACTTACGGCACGATTGTTTGCGATTTGGAACGGCGCAAACCTGTTACCTTGCTGCCAGATCGCGCCTTGGAAACGTCCCGCGCCTGGCTTGCAAGGCATCCCTCGATATCGGTTGTCGCCCGTGATCGCGGTGGCGGCTACGGTGAAGCCATCGCCAAAGGTCTACCTGATGCTGAACAGGTCGCGGACAGATGGCATCTTATGGAGAACTCGAGCCGGGCATTCCTTGATGCCGTGAACAAATCCATGCGTCAGATTAGGCATGCGGTCGGCAACAATGTCGTGGATCCCAAGCTTCTCACCTGTGCCGAGAAGCTGCAGTATGAAGGCTACCTGCGCCGGCAGGAGACGAATGAAGCAATCCAACAACTCTCACAGAATGGGACCTCCATCCGGCAAATCGTTCGACAAACGGGGTACAGCCGCAAGCTCGTACGCGACGTGCTGCGCGGTCAGCGTCTGGATGTATTCCGCACTCGGCCTAGCTCCCTTGATGCCTGGCTGCCATGGATGAATGATAGGTGGGAGGCTGGTGCTCGCAATGCCTCGGCGCTCTGGCGTGAAATGCGCAACGAAGGCTTTGTCGGGCAACGTGGTATCGTATCGCAATGGGCGCAACGTCGGCGCCTTGCCGAGAAGGCCAATCAAAGCGGCCTCGCTCGCACACCATCGGCACGGGTGCTTGCGCGGCTGATGACATCTGCGCGCGACGGACTTGCCAGATCCGAAGCGATCCTTGTGGCCGTGATCGAAGATCATGTCCCTGATCTGGTCGCAGCGCGTCAAGCGATCAGCGAGTTCCAATCGATGATCCGTTCAAAATCAGCGGCTAAGCTCAGTGACTGGCTCGACAGCGCAAGAGGCGGCCTCGTGAGCTCTTTTGTCAACGGCGTTGAACGAGACTTGGCAGCGGTCCGAAATGCAATGGTATCACAATGGTCGAACGGACAGACAGAAGGGCAGATTACCCGCCTAAAGCTGATCAAACGTCAAATGTATGGCCGCGCAAAGCTCGATCTGCTTGAAGCTCGCCTCGTCGGCGCAAACTGAGCACCTCCAGCAGCAAAAGTGAGTCAGAGCCACTTCTCAATGAAAATCCCGGGTCACTTCTCGGCTCTGACTCACTTTTGCTGCTGGTATGATAGGCTTTGGCTGTTCCATTGAGAGGATCTGCCATGCCCGGTCGATTTCAGCGCGCGAACTTGGTCCCCGAAGGTTTCGTGGTCGTTTCGGTTGATAGCGTCGGTGAGAATTTCCATATTCTGTTACGGTCGCGTTGCTCTGTAGGGACATGTCCCGACTGTGGCCGACGAAGTCGGCGCGTACAAAGTCGATATGTGCGCAGACCATCGGACCTTCCGCTTAGCGGTCGGCGGGTTATTCTCTTGATCGAGGCACGTCGTTTCTGGTGTGACGTGGTAGTTTGTGGCCGACGCATCTTTTGCGAGCAATTCAATAAAAGCGTTCTTACCCGGTACGCTCGGCGAACTCAGCGGCTCGAAACGATCGTTCATCAGCTTGGACTGGCGCTTGGTGGCAGGCCTGGAGCAGCTTTTGCCCAACGGCTGATGATGCCTGTGAGCAAAGACACTCTGTTGCGGGTCGTACGGCGACGTGTCGGTGCACGGTGCGATGAGCTCAATGTCATTGGCATTGACGACTTCGCCTTTCGGCGTGGTCAAACTTACGGCACGATTGTTTGCGATTTGGAACGGCGCAAACCTGTTACCTTGCTGCCAGATCGCGCCTTGGAAACGTCCCGCGCCTGGCTTGCAAGGCATCCCTCGATATCGGTTGTCGCCCGTGATCGCGGTGGCGGCTACGGTGAAGCCATCGCCAAAGGTCTACCTGATGCTGAACAGGTCGCGGACAGATGGCATCTTATGGAGAACTCGAGCCGGGCATTCCTTGATGCCGTGAACAAATCCATGCGTCAGATTAGGCATGCGGTCGGCAACAATGTCGTGGATCCCAAGCTTCTCACCTGTGCCGAGAAGCTGCTGCGGATTCCGAGGTCATGCCGGCCACCATTCCGATTTGATCCCGGCCGGCATTCCGACCTGATCCCGGCCGGCATTCCGATTAATTCCCGGCCACCTGCCGGGGGATGAGAAGCCTGATCGTTGGGCCATCCTTGCGGCTGCGTGTGAGCCGGGAGGACTGGATGCCGACGAGGAGGCCGAAGATGCGCGATGTGCGCGAAGTATTGAGATTGCACCGGGAAGGCTGTGTCCCGATGCGCGAGGTGGCCCGTATGATGGGCATTGCACGCTCGACGGTGCGAGACATGGTGGTCCGCTTCGAGCGCTCGGGGCTTTCCTGGCCGGTTCCGGCCGAGATCAGCGACGCGGAACTGGAAGCCCGGCTTTATGGGCCTGCCGGGGTAAAGCCGGGCAGACGCAAGCAATCCGAGCCCGACTGGTCGGTGGTGGCACGCGAGCTGAAGCGCAAGCACGTGACGCTGCAGGTCCTGTGGGAAGAATACATCGCCGCTCATCCCGACGGTTATCGGTACAGTCGCTGGTGCGAGCTGTTCCGCAACTGGGAAGGCCGGTTGTCGCTGGTGATGCGCCAGAGCCATGCCGGCGGCGAGAAGCTGTTCGTCGACTACGCGGGCGACACTGTCCCGGTCGTGATCAACCGCCGGACCGGCGAGATCCGCGCCGCGCATCTGTTCGTGGCGGTGCTGGGCGGCTCGAGCCTGTCGTTCGCGTGCGCGACCTGGACGGAGCAGTTTGCTGACTGGGCCGAGGCCCACAACGCCGCGTTCGCGTTCTTCGGCGGCGTGCCGCGGTTGCTGGTGCCCGACAATGCCAAGGTCGCGGTGATCAAGGCCTGCAACTTCGATCCAATGGTCAACCGCAGCTACACCGACCTCGCCCGCCATTACGGTACGGCGGTGCTCCCGACACGAAGCCGGAAGCCGAGAGACAAGGCGAAAGTGGAGGCTTGCGTCGGCATCGTCGAAAGATGGGTGCTGGGCCGGCTGCGCAACCGGATCTTCTACAGTCTGGCCGAGGTCAATGCGGGCATTGCCGAGTGCCTTGCCGATCTCAACGACCGGCGCGTGCTACGCCAGTTCCAGAAGACCCGGCGCGAACTGTTCGATGAGGTTGACGCGCCCAACCTCAAACCGCTGCCTGCCGAGCCCTGGGTCCATGCCCAGTGGAAGCGCTGCCGGGTCGGGCTCGACTACCATATCGCGCTCGAGCAGCATCACTACTCGGTGCCGCATCGCTTCGCCCGCCGTGAGGTAGAAGCCCGCTTTACCGCACGCACTGTCGAGATCTTCCTGGGCGGCGAGCGCATTGCCGTTCACATGCGTGGCAGCGGAAATGGCCGGCACACGACTGTGCCCGAGCATATGCCCTCGAGCCACCGGCGCTATCTGGAATGGACGCCCGCGAAGATCCGCGACGAGGCGGCCCGGATCGGGCCGATGCTGTCGCTGTTGGTCGAGCGCATCATCAACGATCGGCCGCATCCCGAACAGGGATACCGCTCGTGCCTTGGCATCATCGGCTTGGCCAAGCGCTTCGGCGCCGATCGGCTTGAAGCCGCCGCGGTCCGCGCTCTGGAGATCCAGGCGCGCAATTATCCTTCCGTCAAATCGATCCTCGAAAAGGGGCTCGACAAGGTGCCCGTGTCCAAAGCCCCGGAGCGCGAGCCGATCCTGCACGACAACATCCGGGGCTCCCAATACTACCATTGAGAGGAACAATGATGCTCAGACACCCAACCCTTGATCAATTGAACCAGCTCGGCCTGACCGGCATGGCGCACGCCTTCGCCGACCTCGACAACAACGGCGATGCCGCCAGCCTGAACCACGCCGAATGGCTGGCGTTGCTGCTCGATCACGAGGCTACCTGGCGTAACGACCGGCGCCTCGCGCTGCGCCTGCGACACGCCAAGCTACGGCACCACGCTGTTCCCGAGGACGTCGATTACCGCGCTGCGCGCGGGCTCGACCGCCGGTTGTTCGAAATGCTGCTCAAGGGCAACTGGATCGCCGCCCACGAGAACTGCGCGATTATCGGGCCAGCAGGCGTCGGCAAAAGTTGGCTTGCCTGTGCAATCGGCCACCAGGCTTGCCGGGACAATCGCTCGGTGCTCTACACCCGCCTACCGCGCCTGATCGATGACTTGTCGCTGGCCAAGGGTGACGGCCGCATCGCGGCCCGAATGAAGAGCCTGGCGCGCGTCGACCTGCTCATCCTTGACGACTGGGGGCTTGAGCCGCTCGACGGCAATGCCCGTCATCACCTGCTCGAAATCCTCGAAGACCGTTACGGCCGTCGATCAACGTTGGTGACCAGCCAGCTCCCAGTAGCCAGCTGGTTCAATCTGATCGGCGACCCGACCTACGCCGATGCCATCCTCGATCGCCTCGTTCACAACGCCCATCGCCTAGAACTCTCCGGCGAATCCATGCGCCGAAATCTCCACGCTCAAGCCGCTTGACCCACTCAAAACCTGCATGCCAATAATTACCCACGATCTGGCTTCACCCGGCCGGCATCATATCGGAACAGTGACCGGGATCAGATCGGAATGGGCGGCCGGGATCGTCGGAATCAGCAGCTGCAGTATGAAGGCTACCTGCGCCGGCAGGAGACGAATGAAGCAATCCAACAACTCTCACAGAATGGGACCTCCATCCGGCAAATCGTTCGACAAACGGGGTACAGCCGCAAGCTCGTACGCGACGTGCTGCGCGGTCAGCGTCTGGATGTATTCCGCACTCGGCCTAGCTCCCTTGATGCCTGGCTGCCATGGATGAATGATAGGTGGGAGGCTGGTGCTCGCAATGCCTCGGCGCTCTGGCGTGAAATGCGCAACGAAGGCTTTGTCGGGCAACGTGGTATCGTATCGCAATGGGCGCAACGTCGGCGCCTTGCCGAGAAGGCCAATCAAAGCGGCCTCGCTCGCACACCATCGGCACGGGTGCTTGCGCGGCTGATGACATCTGCGCGCGACGGACTTGCCAGATCCGAAGCGATCCTTGTGGCCGTGATCGAAGATCATGTCCCTGATCTGGTCGCAGCGCGTCAAGCGATCAGCGAGTTCCAATCGATGATCCGTTCAAAATCAGCGGCTAAGCTCAGTGACTGGCTCGACAGCGCAAGAGGCGGCCTCGTGAGCTCTTTTGTCAACGGCGTTGAACGAGACTTGGCAGCGGTCCGAAATGCAATGGTATCACAATGGTCGAACGGACAGACAGAAGGGCAGATTACCCGCCTAAAGCTGATCAAACGTCAAATGTATGGCCGCGCAAAGCTCGATCTGCTTGAAGCTCGCCTCGTCGGCGCAAACTGAGCACCTCCAGCAGCAAAAGTGAGTCAGAGCCACTTCTCGATGAAAATCCCGGGTCAACTCTCAGCAGAAATCAACATCATGGCCAACCGTGCGGTCATCTCCAATGGCCTCGCCACCATGTCGGTCGCGAACGAGTGGATGCCGACGATCCGCGCGACGGTGTTCGGGATCATGCTCTTCATGATTCCGATCGCGCTGCTGTTCATCCTGACGCCGATCAATCTGCGCGTCGCGAGCTTCGCGCTCGGCATGTTCGTCTTCGTGGCACTCTGGGGCGTGATCGACGCGGGCATCTACCAACTGACCCTAGGACGCGCGACCGCCACGCTGGCTGAACTCCGCTCAAACGCGCTGGCGGCCAACGCCTGGTTGCTCGCACCCTCCGCCGCCATGAAGGCGCTCGCGATCTTCGGCAGCTTCCGCACGGCGGCGGCAGGCCTCGCCGGCGCCTTCGTGTTCACCGTGTTCCGCTTCAGCGGCAATGTGTTCACGTCCCTTACCTCTGGTTCGCTTGGGATCGCTAGCCAGGCTACGGCGGCTGCGGCTCCGATGGGCACCGTCGAAGGGCGGTCCTCCGGGCTCGAGGCGCAGGCGTCTGCGATGGGCACCCGCTCCCGCGCGGCGGCAGCGTCGAGCTTCGGAGATTTCGGGGAGCGTTCGAACTTCAACGCCAACCGCACCTATGGCGAGGCCGGCCACATCCTCGGTGAGCGCCCGGGAACACCGGGCGGGACCGCCTTCGCGCTAGGCGGGATCGAGGGCTCACGCCAACTAGGTAGCCTCGCCCCTGCGCTGGGAGGCCGCGATCTGGCCGATCCGGCAGTCGCGCGCGCCGTTCAGGCCAACGCGGCCACGACGGCCATCCATCAGTTTGCCGAGAAGGATGCACTCAGAGGTCTGGGTACTGGTTATTTCGGCCAGGGCGAAGCTGGCGAAAAGGCGTTCGCCGCTTTCAGCCAAAACCTCGTCCAGTGGCGCGCCTTTGGCGATGGCCGAGCCTATGACATGATGCTGCAGGGGGCGACGCGGCACTTTGAGCGGGCCGGATATTCACCGGCCGATGCTCAGCTGAAGGCCTCGGGCGTAATCGGTGAGGCCCAGGCCGACCCGACTTTCGCCAAGTTGATCGCCAACACCTACGATCAGGAGCAATTGCTGCGCAACGACCTCACCTCCGCGCAGGTCCAGGTCGGCGCAATGGAGGGGCGCCGCGACTATGCCGGCGACAATGTCACCAGCGTCGAGCGCGCCAATGTCGCGACCGAGCAAGGCTGGCGCAGCGGCAGTAACCAGGGCCAGCGCGAAGCGGCGTCAATGCTCGGGCTTTCGGTCGATGAGACCGGGCGCCGGGTCGGGTTCATCAACGCACTCTCGGGTGAGGCGCGCAGCACCGCCGTCAGCCAGCTTGCTCGCGCCACCGGCAGGAACGAAGCCCAGGTGGTGGCAGCCGTTGAACGCTACAGCGCCGCCACGCAGCTCGGGACGGCAGATGGCGCGACCGCAGAAGCCGGCCGCGAAGGCACGAGCATCTATGGCCGCACCCGCGAGGCTGCCGGCTATGACTTCGCCGAGCGGTCGGGCAAACTCGACGCACAGCGTGAGGTTGGCACTGCAAGTACGCGCAGCGCGGCGCGGATCGGCGAGCAGCGCCGGCAGTCCGAGAATTTCGGGTTTGCCGAGGGCGCGGCGGCGGCCGGTGTCTCGACGCGTGACGCTGCGCGGCTCGACAGCTTCATCCAGGCACTCAGCCGAACGGCCGGAAACCAGGTCGATATGGCGGAAGGCGGCGCAGCAGGTATCGCTGATCGCGCGCGCAACGAGCGTCTGACCTCGATTGTCGACCGGGAGCGTCTCACCCGCATGCAGGGTTTGCTCGCGGAACATGGCATCAAGCTCTCGAAGCGTCAGCTCGCCATGGATCAGAATGGCGATCTGGGTCTCAACCTCACTCCTGCGACTGCGGCCGCCATGTGGAAGGCCGGCCTCATCAACGAGAGCCAGCTTGGCGCGATAGCCAATGGCGGCCATGCCCGCTTCAGCTTTGCGCACAATGACCTGCTGGTCTCCAGCGGAACGGATTTCAGCCGATCGGCGCGCAGCGACACCAGCACCCGGTTCGAGGCCGGCAAGCAGGCTGGTCCCGACACAATCGAGCATTTCATGGGCGGCGGTGCCGACGGCCAGGCCATGCTTGCGAATTGGCTGCGCGGCGGGTTCGAAATGGACCGAAAGGGTGATTGGCGCCTCAAACCGCAAGTTGCTGATACGCTCCAGCGTGACGTCCAAGCAATCATGGCCCAGACGGGATGGCAAAGGACGCTTTCGCGCTCCGCCCAGGATCAAACGACAATGGGCACGACTATTGACGTCGGGGTGGGACGCTCGGTGGAGATTTCTGATGGCAACGGACCAAGCGGAGGCGCTCCTGTGTCGGGGGGAAGAAGGCAAAATTCGAGCTCCGAATGGCAACGAAAGGGCCGGACAGGAGCCGGTCAGGCTTCGGCCGGTATCGGCTTCAACAGCCAGGATATGGGCAGCACTACAGAACATGCGCAATCGACAATGGATATCGTCAATTACGAAGTCCGGGAGTCCATTGCCGTTGCAGAGCGAGCAGCAGCTCGATCGGAGAATCCCGCGGCGGCATTCTCCCGCACGCTCTCTGACCGCATTCTCGGGCCCGAGGGCATGCGCAATCGTTATCTGCAGGACGCGGACGACGGACGCGCCACCTTCGACGCCACCGGTCCACTCACTTCACTGGAGCAGAATTCTGTGCTGTCGAAAGGGAGCTTCTCGACGGACATCAAGGGAAGTCCCGGTGACGGCGATAGCAGCTTCAAAAAGCGCTAATGATGCTTCCTGCGATTGGGGTCGATGTACCCCGGATTGTTCGGGTTCATCGGGTTGCCGATCCACAGGGAGCCAGAGCGTGGGTCCATAGGGTTCGACTGCGCGCGCCACCTTTCCATCGTCCGCGCTAGGTCACGTCTGCTGTGCTCAGCAAAGGAAGTCTCTGCTTCTTCATCAGAGAGTGGCAGACCGTCGGCTCGCCCGACGAAGCCATCAAGGCGTTCGCGAACGTATCCGACGCCGAGCACCATGAGCGCGGTCATCGGAAAGAAGAGAATATTCAGATACCCGGCAATCCCGCCACGGTAGAAAGAAGCTAATAGATCTATCTGGGTCGATACCGCCATGCCCGCCCACCAGACAGGAATGGTTGCCCACCAGAGCTTTGCGTACCACGGCTTCCAAAGCCAAGCAGACAGCTGCGAATTTGGTCCGCGGCCTCCCTGTTCCTGGTGATCGATGGCTTCGTCCATCGGGACTTCCTTTCAAACTGCTGATAGCACAACCGGCACCAATCGTCGTCGAAAAATCGGCATTCCACCTTGTCTTTTTTGTCCGCATCCCTATTGTCGAGACAGAAAGGACGCAGATGGCCAGCAATGCTTCCCTCGCCCGAACGGGTCGCCGATCGTCGGCTCATCCGATCATGTCGGCAACCGATACGCTCCGTCGAAAGGCCTTGGAGAAACTTACCCTGGCCATTGCCAAGGCTGTGGAGTCAGCAAGCGACGATACGCTGGCCGATATCGTGGGTTCGCACGACTTAAGACACGCGCTGGTGGTCGCCCCGCGAGACATAGCGCCGGAATCGCCTGCCGATCTTGAGGCTCTCAAGGCTGCGCGCGAAAGGACCGGCCACTTTCGGGAGGAGATGGCAGAGCGTGCCGGCGGCATGTTCGACCGCACTCATGTGGCAGAGATGCTCGGCGTCTCGGCCGCAGCGATCGACAAGCAACGTCAGCGCAAACGGATACTCGGCGTCCCTTATGGGACGGAAATCCGCTACCCCGCTGCCCAATTTGCCAATGGTGAAGTGCTGCCCGGCCTCAAGGCGGTGCTGGAGGGCTTTGCGGACATGAACCCTTGGGAGCAGTTGATGATGCTTACCACGCCGCTCGAAGGGTTCGGATCGCATCCCGAGACTGTCTTTCAGAAGCTCACCAAACGGCCTGAGCCCGGCGTCCTGAAGCGCCTCGCAAGTCTGACCGCAAGCTGGGCGGCCTGATCGTCAGTGGCATCCGTTCGGTTAAGCCGCATTGATGCAGGCGTTCGCCTTCATCGCATTCACCGCCCAAAGCATAGTGCCCTGTTCTTCGGGCCAGTCGGCGATGCACCGCATTTTCGGTACGACGCGCCAGATGGCAGCTTCAAAGTCCTCTATGTTGCGCGAACCCTTGAAACGGCATTCGGCGAAACGATCGTGCGAACGCCAGAAACCCTCTACGTGCTTTCCTCCATCGTCGAAACTCGAGTGCGAAGTGAGCTGGTAACGACCAGGGCACTCAAGCTCTATCCTCTGTTCGATGCCCGTGTCTCCGCGCATGGGCTGTCCTTCACCGATCTACACGGCGCCGATTATCTGCGAACCTGGGCACTCAGCGCGGAAATCCACTCGACAACTGGCGCGGACGGGATCCTCTATACATCCAGGTTCGACAATCGGCGCTGCTTCGCCCTCTTCGATAGAGCCTCAGACGGGATTGCGGAGACAACCATCACGGGCGTGGCGATCAGCGCGGCACATGCGACCGTCCTTGCCCATCACTTTGGAAAGCAATTTGTCGAGCCTTGAACCATTGCGCTCAGGGCACGCCTGAGGCTCCAATTAGCGGGCGCTGACCAGCGCACGATCGCCACGGCTCAAAGCTGGGGCGACGCGCTCGCGCCCGGACGCGCGCTGGCGATCGACCACAAGCCACACGATGAACCGGACCCGCGGTTCAACGCGATCGAAGCTGGCCTTTCGCCCTACGATTCCACGCAAGCGGACGCTGCCGTGCGGGCGACTACCGCCCCCGATGGCATCGGCGCGATCGCCGCCGCCTACCGCCCCCTGCTGGCCCGCCTGGACGCGATCCTGTGCGGCGCGCGCCGGGCAGCCTGTGGCGTATCCTCGCAACCGGCCGCGCTGGTGCCGGCAAAGGCCAATGGACGCCCCAAGTTGACCGGCGCGCTCGACCGGGCATCGACGGCGGCGCAGATCCTGCCGCTCGAATATGCCGAAGGCAAGCCGCTGCCCCAGGTTGGCTGGGGCGGTGCCAGCGCCGCCGACATCGGCCGCCTTTCGGCGTTTCACGCGCTCGAATTCCGGCTGCTTGCCCGTCCCCGCTATGTCGCCTCGGCGAACTTCGCCGGGCTGGCGCCGATCGTGCCCGAAGGGCTGACGGGCGAAGCCCGCGTCACGACGATTTCGGGACACGATACCAACGTCGCCAATCTCGGCGGGCTGCTGGACGTCCACTGGCAGGTGCCCGGCCTTGCCGCCGACGACCCCTCCCCCGGCGGCGCGCTGGTGCTGGAACGGTTGCGGGCGGCCGATGGCGCGCTGTTCGTGCGGGTGCGCTATCGCTCGCAATCGCTTTCACAGATTCGCAGCGCCGCGCCACTGACGGCCGGATCGCCTCCTTCGGCATCGATCCTGCCGATAGAGGGCTGCGAAGCGCGAGAGATCAAGGGATTGTTCCCGCTCGATCAGTTCCTGAAACGGATCGAAGCGCGTTAAGGGATCGTGCCGCAGCCGGGCGCCCATGGCCCCGGCTGCGGGCCCATCGCGCTACTTGGTGGTGTATCCGCCGTTCACCAGGATGGTCTGCCCCGTCATCCACCAGCCGTCCGAAACGAGGAAGCGGATGTGCGGCACAATGTCCCGGATGTCGGTGAGGCCGGTGTCGGTGAAGGGCGAAAGCGCCGCCGCGCTCTTGTGATAGGCCTGCGCATCGGCGCTTTCCTGGCCATAGAAGAACGGCGTGTCCATCGGGCCGGGACCGACCGCGTTGACCGAAATGCCGCGTTCGCCAAATTCCTTGGCCGCCGCACGGGTGAAGTGTTCGACCGGCGCCTTGGTGCCCGCATAAGTCGAATAGAACGGCGTGAACGCGCCGAGCAGCGAGGTGACCAGCGTGACGATCTTGCCGTGATCGTTGAGCGCGCGGCCCGCCTCCTTGATGAAGAAGAACGCGGACTTGGCGTTGATCGCGCTCATCGCGTCGTATTCCGCCTCGCTGATGTCCAGCACCGGCTTCTTCAGCACCTTGCCGACGGTGTTGATCGCGATGTCGGGCCGGCCGAACGCCGCGACGGCGTCCGCGAACAGCTTTTCGACCGCGCCCGCCGTAGTAAGATCGGCCCGGATAGCGAGGGCCTGCGCGCCCGCCGCTTCCACGGCCGCCACGGTTTCGCGCGCGGCCCCGGCGGTCTCCGCGCTGTTGTAATGGACAACGATCGCCCGCGCGCCCTGCGCGGCAAGATCACGGGCAATAAGGCCACCCAGGTTCTTGCCGCCTCCGGCGATGATGGCCGTTTTTCCCTTGATCGAATGGTCCGTCATTCTGGTCTCCCACGTCAATGTTCGCATGCATGATGCATGGCCCTGTGATACTTGCGGAAACTGCGGGATAAAGCTTGTAATCCTGGCATTATTAGCCAGAATTGACGAACAATGGATCGCGTCGATCTCTTCCGTATTTTTACGCGCGTGGCCGAGGCCGGCAGCTTCACGCACGCCGCGCACACGCTGGGCCTCCCACGCTCCTCGGTGTCGGCGGCCATTCAGGAGCTTGAGGCCCGGCTTGGCACGCGCCTGCTCAACCGGACGACACGGCGCGTCGCGCTGACCGCCGATGGCGAGGCGTTCTATGCCCGCGCACAAAACCTGCTTGCCGATTTCGAGGAGACCGAGGGGCTGTTCCGCCAGGCCGGCGCGACGCCGTCCGGGCGCATCCGCGTCGATCTGCCGGGGCGCGTGGGCCGGCTGATCGTGGCGCCGGCGCTGCCCGGATTTCTAGCCGCCTATCCCGGCATCGACATCGAACTCGGCGTGCGCGATCGCGCGGTGGACCTGGTGGAAGATGGCATCGATTGCGCGCTGCGCGTGGGGCCACTCGCCGATTCCGGCCTGATCGCGCGGCGGCTGGGCGAACTGGAACTCATCAACGTCGCCAGCCCCGGCTATCTTGCCGCGCACGGCACGCCCGAAACCCCGTCGGATCTCGACCGGCATCATGCCGTTGCCTACGCCTCCCCCACCACCGGACGGGTGGAGCCGTGGGAGTGGATCGATAACGGGCAGGTCCTGACTCGTTCCCTGCGCGCCCGGCTCACCGTCAACAGCGCCGAAGCGCTGATCGCCGGCGCGCTGGCCGGGTTGGGACTGATCCAGATCCCCGCCTATGACGTTGTGGACCACATCGCCGGGGGGAGGTTGATCGAAGTAATGCCGGAACACCGAGCCGAACCGTTGCCAGTCTCTCTGGTCTATCCGCACCGCCGTCAGCTTTCGCACCGGCTGCGGGCCTTCCTTGGCTGGCTCGTCCCCGTGCTGGAACAGGGGCTGCAACTGCGCTGACGCGCACGGGATTTCGCCACTCCGTCTCACAACAGTCACATCTCCATCGCAAAAGCCTTCCGAAAACAGGAGGCGGCCGTGCGTGTGCTGGTGGTGGAAGACGATGCCGTGATTGCCGATCACATCACGGCCTGCCTGGGCACGCTGGGCTACCGACCCGAGCGGGTTGCCTCGGGCGAGGACGCGCTCGCGGCGATCGAGCGCCAGCGCTTTTCGGGCATGGTTCTCGACCGGTTGCTGCCGGGCATCAGCGGCATCGAGGTGCTGGCGCGGCTGCGCGCCGAACGCAGGTTGCCCCCGGTGGTCATGCTCAGCGCCTTGGGCACCGTGAAGGACCGCATCGAAGGCCTCGCCGCCGGCGCCGACGACTATCTGGCCAAGCCGTTCGACATGGACGAACTGGTGGCGCGCCTCAACGCCGTGACCCGCCGCGCCGCGCCGACGCCCCCTTCCGACACGGGGCTGGCGGTCGGCAGGCTGAAGCTGGACCCCAGCAGCCATTCGGTGCTGTTCCTTGACCGCACCATCGAACTCAACCGCAAGCAGTTCTCGCTCCTTGCCCACCTGATGCGCTGCGCCGACCGGCTGGTGACGCGGGGGATGCTGCTCGAAAGCGTGTGGGGCTATGCCTTCACGCCCACCACCAACATCGTGGAAAGCAACATGAGCCGGCTGCGCGCGCGGCTGGAGGAACTGGGTTGCGATCCGATCGACACGCTGCGCGGCTCGGGATACGTGCTGCGTTCGGAGCGGTGCCGGTGATCGCATCGCCCGCCCGGCGCGCACCCGGACCGGGAAGGCTCGCCATCCAGTTCGGCGTGGCGTTCGCACTGGCCATGCTCGCCATGGGCGTGATCGTTTTCCTGGTGGCGGAGGAACGGATCGCCCAGCGCATCGACGATGCCTTGCAGGTTCACGTCACCAAGTTCCTGCGCCCCGTCGCCACGGGGCCGGCAACCGATGCCGATGTCATCGCCCGCATCCAGGAATGGCAGCGGCGCAAGATGCTGAGCGAGAGGACCTACCTGTTCTACGATGCCGCCGGCCGGCTCGTGGCGGGAAGGCTGGACCTGGCCGCGCCGCAACCGGGCTATTCGGACGTCACCTTCATGGGCGGCGGCAAGAAACCGCAAAAAGGGCGTGCGCTCGCCACCCGCCGGCCCGATGGCAGCCTGTTCGTGGTGGTCCAGCACAGCGAGGCCGCCGCGAGCCTGCGCGCCCTGCTGCCTTCGGTGGTCGCCGCGATCTTCGTTTCCGCCCTGCTGGTGGGGCTTGCCGCCACGATCCTGTTCGCGCGCCTGACCGCCCGGCGTCTGGCGGAAACGCAGGCGGCGGCGGACGCCATCGCGCAGGGCGACCTCACCCGTCGCATTCCGTCCGACCGGCTCGACGGGATGTTCGCGGTGCAGGCGGAAAGCCTCAACCGGATGCTCGACCGAATGGAGGACATGGTCAATGCGCAGCGCCAGTTCTCCAGCCATCTCGCGCATGACCTGCGCACGCCGCTAACGCGGCTGCGCGGGTTGCTGACGGCGGAAACGGCGGAGGCCGACCGGGTGCGCCTGCTCGAACGCGCCGAACGCGAATGCGCCTCGATCATCACCATCTTCGATGCCCTGCTCCGGCTCGCCGAGATCGAGACGGGGCGCCACCCCTCTGCCGTGCGCGACCTGCCGCTGCGCGACATGCTGGAAGACATCGCCGAAACGATGGAGCCGGTCATCGCCGATGCCGGCTGCGCGCTGGAACTCGGCCGGCTCGAACCGGTGCGGGTGCGCGGGGATGCGGACCTGTTCAACCAGATGATCGTCAACCTGCTGGAGAACGTGGTCACGCACACCCCCGCCGGCACGCGCGCGACGCTGTCGCTGGAACAGGCTGGCGAATCCGCCCTGATCGCGATCGACGATGACGGTCCGGGCCTGGCCGAAGGCGAGCGCGATCGCGTGCTGCTGCCGTTCGAGCGGGGCAAGGGGTCCGGGCTGCGCCGTGGCAGCGGACTGGGCCTTGCGATCACGCGAGCGATCGTGCGGTTCCATCAAGGGTCGCTGGAACTGGCGGACAACGCGCCGGGCCTGAAGGTCCGCATTCGCCTGCCCGCCCTTCCAGAGGCGGTCCCGGCCGCCTGAACGCTACATTCTAAATTTGCAATGTTGACGGTTTTGTGGCGCGCGACTCGCTGCCTGTCACCTTTCCGTCATGGACCCCGCCTAGCGCCCCTCTCGTGGCCTGCGGTTCGATCCGGACCGGGGCGCGACGAGGGAACATTCCAATGCCGGCCACCAGGCGCGTTCTGGCTGCATTCGCGGCCTTCCTTCTTGCACCCTGTGCTCCCGCCGGCGCGACGGCGGAGGCGACGCATTACCTCGACCCATCGGCCTTCGTGCCCGAACGCCTGCTGCCCCCGCCCCCGGTGGCGGGATCGGCACGCGAGAAGCGCGAACTGGATGAAGTGCGCCGGATCATCGCGGCGGCCAGCCCCGAACGACTCGAACAGGCGCGCTGGGATGGCGCACACGAGAACGCTTCCGCCTATAACGCGGTGGTCGGCCGCGATCTCGCCACGCTACCGCAGACGGCCGCGCTGCTCGACATCGTGACCGAGGAGACCGAAGGCGTGGTGGTCGTGGCGAAGGATCATTTCGCCCGCCTGCGCCCCTACGGCGCCGACCCTACCCTGCCGCATTGCGGGAAGAAGGACGCGACGGCGGCCCCGCGCTCCTATCCCAGCGGCCATGCCAGCATCGGCTATGCGCTGGCCTGGACGCTGGTGCGCCTGATGCCGGACCGCGCGCCCGCGATCCTCGCCCGCGCGGACGATTACGCGATGAGCCGCGCGGTCTGCGGCGTCCACTATCTGTCCGATCTCGAAGCCGGCCATGTCGTCGGCACGCTCGTCGCCGAAAGGCTCCTTGCCGATCCACGGCTTGCCGCGCGCATCGCCGCCGCGCGCGCCGAACTTTTCACGCACTGACCGCGCCAGCGGTCGATCCATCCGTTCCGAACCATGAGGGCATCATGACCAAGACCTACCACCGCGCGGCGCTGCTGGCCGCGACGAGCCTGCTCACCGCAACGCTGCCGGCGGCGGCCCGTGCTGCTGAAACCGCCGCCGAAACCGCCGACGCCGACGCAGCGGCCGCGGGTGCGGCGGAGGGCGAGCAGTCCACCAGCGCCAACCAGGCCGGGCAGGCCAACGACCGCCAGTCGCTGACCTCCTCCGACATCATCGTGATCGGCTCGAAAGCGGCGGAGGCCGCGCAGATCACCGCGTCGCTGACGACCACGCAGCCGCAGGCCGCCGTGGGCCGCGAATACATCGACAGCACCGTCTCTCCGACGGCGGACTTCAACGAACTGATCGCGATCACGCCCAGCGTCTCGATCAGCGGCAGCAGCAACGGCGCCGGCTTCAGCGAGACCAAGGCGACGATCCGCGGTTTCCAGGATGGCGACTACAACGTCACCTATGACTCGATCCCGTTTGCCGACACCAACAACCCCACCCACCATTCGACCGCGTTCTTCCCTTCGACCACGATCGAGACGGTGGTGGTCGATCGCGGCCCCGGCAACGCCAGCCAGCTCGGCCAGGCGACCTACGGCGGCAACATCAACATGTATTCGCGCGCGGTGAAGGACCAGATGGGCGGGCAGGTCGAAGGCCTGATCGGCAACTGGAACACGTTCATCGGCCGCGCCGAGTTCCAGTCGGGCGCGATCGACAAGCTGGGTGGCGCCAAGTTCATGCTTGGCGGCCAGTACCTCCAGTCCGACGGCGCGCTGACCTATTCGCCGGTCCAGTCGAAGAACCTGTTCGCCAAGGCGGTGGTCCCGATCGGGTCCTCGAACACGCTGACGCTGCTTTCGACCTGGAACCGCAATTACTACTACCAGTCCGACGTGCTGAAGGGCGCGACCTGTGGCACCGGCGGCACAGCCTTGCCGGCCGGAACCCAGCTTACCGCCGACAACTGCACGGCCGCCTCGCAGATCGGCCAATATGGCCGGAACTATGGTCTCGGCAACGATCCGACCAAGCAGGACTACTGGAGGTACAACCGCACCGACAAGACGACGGACTTCTCGTACATCCGCCTGCAGAGCGATCTGGGCAGCGGGTTCTCGATGGACAACCGTGCCTATATGTACGGGTACACCAACAACACGCTCTCGGGGAACACCGGCAGCGTGGTGACCGGTTTCGCGGGTGCGGGCACGGCAACCTCACCCTACAAGGCGGTAACCGCACCCTCAGCCGCGACCGATATTCTCGGATACGACAAGCTCAACAAGTACCGGGTGCTGGGCTACATCGGCCAGATCAACTACGACTTCTCGATGGGCAAGATCCGCCTTGGCGGCTGGTTCGAGCACGCCGCCACCGATCGCCATCTGCTCGACCTGGACCGGACCACGGGCCTGCCGAGCTACAACGAGAAGTTCGCCGACGGCACCGCCGCCAAGGCCAGCCTGCCTCCGATCTCGATCGCCAACGTCGGTTATCTCCAGCATTCCGACTGGAACCAGTACCAGCTTTTCGGCGAGTTCGAGTTCCGCCCGTTCGAGGCGCTGGCGATCACGCCGGGCGTGAAGTACGTCCACTTCAACCGCTCGATCACGGCAAGCGTCAACCAGAAGTCGCGCACGCCCATCGATACGTCGGCGACCTGGACCAAGGTGCTGCCCTTCGCCACGGTCAACTGGATGGTGCGCCCGAACTGGTCGTTCTATGGCCAGTACGCGCAGGGCATGTACGTGCCCGACCTGTCGAGCTTCTACACCGCGTCCGACAGCGCGACCAACCAGGCGATCCAGCAGCAGAACCTCGCCGCGCTGAAGCCGCAGACCTCGACCAACTATCAGGTCGGCACCGTCTGGCACGGCGAGAAGGTTTCGATCGACGTCGACGGCTATATCATCGACGTGAACAACAAGATCGCCAGCGACACCTCCGCCGGCGCGCCGACCAACGCGCTCGTGAACATCGGGCAGGTCCGCTACAAGGGCGTGGAAGGGCAGGTCAGCGTGATGCCGGTGCGCGGGCTGACGCTGTTCGCCAACGGATCGTACAACTACGCGCACAGCGTGACCACCGGCGCGCAGGTGGCCAAGGCGCCGTTCTCGACAGCCGCCGCCGGCTTCTTCTACAACCACAACGGCCTGCGGGTTTCGTTCACGCAGAAGTACACCGGCCCGCAATACGCCAGCGAATACAGCGGCTCGGGGCCACGCAACTACCGCATCAAGCCCTACAGCGTGGGCGATTTCGCGATCAGCCAGGAAATCGGTTCGCGCTTCCGCATCGGCGTGAACGTTTCCAACGTGTTCAACAGCCGCGCGATCACGGCGATCTCGAATGGCAAGACCTATGGCGTGGACGACCAGTTCAACTTCCTGCCGCCGCGCTCGTTCCTGCTCGACGTGCGCGTAAAGTACTGACGACGCGCGCCGCTTGTGGCGGTGGCCGGTATCTTCACGCCGGTCACCGCCGCCCCCTTTCATTAAACTCCTGTCATCATCGTGTTCTGGCCTTTTCCGCGTTCGACGGCCCGGTTACGCTTTCAGGTATTGGGGGACGGGCACATGGGACGCGATCGACAGGCCGGGTGCCGGCTCCATCGCCGGGCGCTGCCGCTGTTGCTGGCGGGGATAGGCGGCTGCACGCATGTCGCGCCCGCGCCGGTCCATCTCGAGGCGCGCATCGCCGGCCAGGCAGCGCGCACGTTCGATGCGCCCGCGGCGGAGCGCGACGCGGCCCTGCTCGCGCCCGGCGCACAAGCCGGCCGTATCGATCGCCTCACGCTGTTCGCGGCGCTGCTTGCCTCCGATCCGCGCGTGGCCGAGGCGCGCGCGGCGCTGGAAACCGCGCGGCGCGACGCGCGCAGCGCGCGCAAGGTGGGATCGCCCACGCTGACGCTCAGCAGCGAATACGCCAACGACCCGTCGACGTCCTCGCCATGGCTGCTGGGCGGCGGGGTGGACCTGCCGCTGGACATCGGCGGCCGGCGCGGCGCGCGGCTGGCGCGGGCGGATCTTGGCGTGATTGCGGCGCGCTATGATCTGGCCGAGGTGGCTTGGGCCGATCGCATGGCGCTGGTGCGCGCGCTGGCGGATCACCTGATCGCGCGCCGGCAGGCGGAGCTCGGCACGGCCATCGTCGCCATGCGCGACCGGCAACTGGCCGTGCTGGAACAGCGCGTGGCGCGTGGCGAGACGGCCGGACTGGATCTGTTTCCCTATCGCGCACAGCGCGCGCAGGCGGCGCGGGCGCTGGAAGACGCGCAGCGGCGCGCGCAACAGGCCCGCATCGCGATGGCGGGCGTGCTCGGCCTGCCCGCAACCGCGCTCGATGGCCTTGATGTCGCATGGGATGGTTTCGACGCCGCGTCCACCGATGCGCCCGCGTTGTCCCCCTCCGCCATGGCCCGTGCCGTGGCCGGCCGCGCCGACGTGCTCAAGGCGATCGTCGCCTACGATCAGGCGGAAGCCGATCTGCGCGGGGAGCTGGCGCGCCAGTATCCGGCGGTCAGCCTGGGGCCGGGCTATACCTGGGAGCGGGGGCTGGTGAAGCTGCCGTTCGCGATCAACCTGGCCGTGCCGTCGTTCGATCTCAACCGCGCCGCGATCCGCGCGGCCGAAGCGCGTCGCGCGCAGGCCGGGGCGGCGATCGAAACCACGCTGGCGCAAGCGCAGGCCGCGATCGAAAGCGCCCGGGCGGAACGGGCGGCGGCATCGGCGGCGCTCGATCGCGTGCGCCGCACCGAATTGCCGCAGACCGCGGCTGTTGCCCGGCGCGCCGATGCCCAGCTTGCAAAGGGCACGGCCGGTCGCGCGGACTGGGCCGGCGCACAGATCGCGGCGCTCGAAGCGCGCCTTGCCGAAATCGATGTGCTCGCGCGCCTCCGAGCGGCGGACGCCGCACTGGAGGACGCTCTGCGGCAGCCGCTGGAAGGACCGGAAACGATGATCGACCGCAACCGCCTGGTCGCTGTGCTGGAGAAGCAACCATGAAAAGGCTGGCCGGCGCGGGACTGCTGCTGGGGGGTATCGGCGCGGGGGTGCTGGGCACCCTGCTTGCCGTTTCGCGCATGGACGCGGATGCCGAGGCCGGCGATTCCGACCCGCCCGTATCGACTGCCGGCGCGGGACTGCATCTGGACGCCGGGGCGCAGGCGCGCGCCGGGATCAGGCTTAGCGCGCCCATGCCGGCCACGCAGCACACGGAAGCGGCCGGCTATGCCCGCGCGATTGACCTCACCGCGCTTTCGGCCATCGCTTCCGAAGTGACCGCCGCAACGGCGGCGGCCGACGCATCGGGACGCGAGGCGGCGCGGCTGGCCAGCCTGGCCAGCGCCGATCAGGGCGCGTCGCAACGCGATGTGGAAGCCGCCCGTTCGCAGGCGGTCGCCGACCGGGCGCGGCTGGGCGCGGCCTGCCAACGGATCGGGCTGGAATTCGGCGCGGGCCTTGCCCGGCTGGGATGTGGGAGCGTGCCGGGACTGGCGCGCGAAGCGGCGGCGGGCAAAGTCGCCGTGCTGCGCATCGATTTCCCCGACGGCGTCGTTCCTGCCGGATCCGCGATCACGATCGATGCCGGCGACCAGCAGGTAAGCGTCCGCGCGCTCGGCCCCGCCGCGATGGGCGACACGCAATTGCAGACGGCCGGCACGCTCGCGCTGCTCCGTGGCGCTGCCGTGGCCCGCGCCGGCGTGGGGCGCATCCTGGCGGCGCACCGCACGGGTGCCGGAACACAGGGTGGATACCTGATTTCGCGCGAAGCGCTGGTGCGGGTAGATGGCGCGCTCTGTGCCTATCGCACGGCTGGGCGCGACGGCTTCGAGCGTGTGACTTTGCAAGGCGCGGTCCCGCGCCGGGAAGGCTGGTTCGTTCCCGGCGCCGCGCTGCGCGCGAACGATCGCATCGTGGTATCGGGCGCGGGCACGCTGCTGGGGCTTGAACACGCCGCCCCCGCCGACGGTCCGGCCGACGGGGGCGACAAATAGCGATGCTGTCGTTTGTCGTCCGTCAATCGCTGCGTCATGCCTGGACCGTGCTGGTGCTCGCGCTGGCCCTGCTCGGGCTTGGCGCGATGCGGATGGTCGGTGCCGCCTACGACGTGTTTCCGGAGTTCGTGCCGCCGCAGGCCAGCATCCAGACCGAAGCGCCGGGCTATACGCCGCGGCAGGTCGAAATGCTCATCACCCGACCGCTCGAAGCGGTGATCAACGGCGCCAACGGCGTGGAGACGGTCCGTTCGGAATCGATCCAGGGCTTGTCGGTCATCGACGTGACGTTCCACGAGGGCGTCGATCCCTACCGCGCGCGGCAACAGGTTTCCGAAGCGCTGGCCGATGCCATTCCGCAATTGCCCGCCGGGTCCGACACGCCGCGCATCACCCCGCTGACCTCCTCGACCATGGACCTGCTCAAGATCGGCTTCACCAGCGACCGCCTGAGCCCCATGGCGCTGCGCGATCTGGTCGAATGGACGGTCCGCCCGCGCCTGCTCGCCGCGCCGGGGGTAGCGCGCGCGAACGTGTTCGGCGGCGAACAGCGCCGGATCGAGGTGCGCGCCGATCCCGCGCGCCTGCTCGCCCGCAGCCTGACGTTCGCCGACCTCGCCGGGGCGGTCGACCGCGCGATCCACGTCAACGGCGGCGGCTTTGCCGATACGCCCAGCCAGCGCATCCTGATCGATCCCGGCCCCAGCGCGATGACCGCGCGCCAGATCGCCGATGGCGTGCTGTCCACGGGCAGCGGCGGCACAGTGCGGATCGGCGATGTCGCGCAAGTGATCGATGCCGCCGCGCCCCGGCAGGGCGACGCGCTGATCATGGGGCGCCCCGGCGTGCTGATGACGCTGTCGAGCCAGTACGGCGCGAACACCTTGCAGACCACGCGCAATCTGGAAGCGGCGCTGGCCGAAGTCACGCCCGCGCTGACCGCCGCCGGCGTCCGGATCATGCCGGCGATGCACCGGCCGGCGAATTTCATCGAAAGCGCACTGGGCGGGATCGAACGCGATCTGGTGGTCGGGGCACTGATGATCGCGCTGGTGCTGATGCTGATCCTGCGCGATTGGCGCGTGACGCTGATCGCCTTCGTTTCGATCCCCCTCTCGCTGCTGGCGGCGCTGGTCACGCTCGATGCGATGGGGCAGACGATCAACACGATGACGCTGGGCGGCCTTGCCGTAGCGCTGGGCGTGGTGATCGACGATGCCATCGTCGATATCGAGAACATCGTGCGCCGTCTGCGCGGCGTGCCGGACAGCGCCAACCGGCGCGCGATCATCGAGGCCGCCTCGATCGAAGTGCGCGCGCCAGTGGTCTATGCCACGTTCGTACTGGCGCTGACCATGGTTCCGGTGATCCTGTTGACCGGGCTGCAGGGCGCGTTCTTCGCGCCGCTCGGCCTCGCGTTCCTGCTGGCGACGATGGCGTCGCTGCTCGTCGCGCTGACGGTCACGCCGGCACTGGCGCTGCTGTTCCTGCACGGGCACGAGCCGCGCCCGGAACCGGCGTTTCTGCACCGCTTGAAGCAACGGCACGAACGGCTGGTCGCGCGGCTGATGCAAAGGCCGGCCGGCGCGGCGCTGGCGATCGGGCTGCTCGGCGCAGTCGCGCTGGCCGGCGCGCTCTCGTTCGGGGCCGAGCTGCTGCCCTCCTTCCGCGAACGGCATTACGTGCTCCAGGTGAGCGGGCCGGCGGGCGCCTCGTTCGACTGGATGCGCGCCACGGGCGAGCGGATTTCGCGCGGGCTGCTGGCCATTCCCGAAGTGCTGAGCGTCGAGGAACAGATCGGTCGGGCCGAAGCGGGCGAGGATACCTGGCCTCCGCACCGGGGGGAGTTCCACGTCCGCCTGAAGCCCGATGTCGACGGGGCGGGAGAAGACCGCGCGCTGGCGCGGATGCGCAAAGTCCTGGCCGATACCCCCGCGCTTCAGAGCGAGGTGACGACGTTCCTGGGCGACCGCATCAGCGAATCGCTTTCGGGCGAGACGGCCGCCGTTTCGATCAGCGTCCACGGCGCCGATCTCGATACGCTGGATCGCGTCGCTGCGGCGATTGCCACGCAGTTGCGCGCCTTGCCGACGGCGGCGGACGTCCGCGTGAAGACCGATCCCGGCACGCCGATGCTGGGAGTCACGCTCGATCCCGCGCGCATGGCGCTGCGCGGGGTGAGCGGGGCCGACGCGGGCGACGCCATCCGCGCCACGTTCGCGGGGCAACCGGCGGGCGTGGTGGCGCTGCCGGACCGCACGGTCGATGTCGCGGTCACCGTTCCCGAAGACCAGCGCCGCGATCCCGAAGCGCTGGGGCAGACGCTGGTGCGCACGGCCAGCGGCGGCGCGGTGCGGCTGGCGGACATCGCCACGATTGCACTCGGCACCGAACGCCTGTCGATCGCGCACGAGGGCGGGCAGCGCCGGCAGGTGGTGACGGCCAACGTCACCGATGGCGACGTTTCCGGCTTCGTCTCCGCCGCCAAGGCGCGGATCGCGCGCAATATCCATCTGCCCCCCGGCGTGTTCCTGTCCTGGGCCGGGGCGGCGGAAGGGCAGGCCAAGGCGGCGCGGCAACTGGGCAGCCACGTCCTGTTTACCGCCGTGGCGATGGTGATCCTGCTGGTCGTGGCCTTCGGCGGCCTGCGCCCCGCCCTGCTCATCCTGGCCGGGATGCCGCTGGCGATGGCCGGTGGCGTGCTGGCGGTGGCGCTGACCGGCGGCGTGATTTCGCTAGGCTCGCTGGTCGGCTTCATCACCCTGTTCGGCATCTCCGCGCGCAACGCGATCCTGCTGGTCGCGCATGTCGATGAACTCGTCGCCCGCGATGGCCTGCCCTGGACGATCGAGACCGTGCTGCGCGCCACGCGCGAACGGGTGACGCCGATTGTCCTCACCGCCCTCGTCACCGCGTTTGCGCTGGCGCCGCTGGCGTGGGAAAGCGGGCAATCGGGGCGCGAGGTCCAGGGGCCGATGGCGCTGGTCATCCTGGGTGGGCTGGCGACGTCGCTGGTGCTGTCGCTGCTGCTGTTGCCGGCGCTGATCTGGCGTTGGCGATACAGCCCCGAAAAGCGGCCTTCCGCGTGAGCTAATCGCCGGCCAGCGCCAGCAGCGCGAACGTCGCCAGCCAGTGTTCGCCCATGTAATCGCCGGCGACGTGCGGCAGGCTGGCGGCCAGATGGTCCTCGATCGTCCGCGCGATCAGTGGCTCGAGCGGATGCGGCGCCAGCGCCGCGCCGATCGCGCGCCAGCACCAAGCCCGGCTGAGATTCAGCCCGTCCAGATGCGCGATCTTGCCGTCGCTGCGGTCCGACACCAGCGCGGGCGTGAACAACGTGCCAGGCTGGCCTTGTGCGGCACGCGGCAGGAATGCGGCGAACCAGGCCGCGAAGGCGTCACAGTCCAGCACACGGCTCATCAGCAGCGCCTCGGCCAGCGCGGGCGAGAGGAATTCGTCCCCGCCCGGCTCCCACGCCTGGCAATCGCGATCGTCCAGGAACCAGTCATGCGCGCGGGCTTCGATCAGCGCGTGCAGAGCCGGATCATGCATCGCCGCCCAGCGATGGGCGAGCACGAGGGCAAAGCTGATGTTGAAATGCGTGCCCACGCGGATGGGATAGGTCAGTTTGGGCAGAAACGCGTGGAAGCGCGCGGCGAACGCGCGGGCCAGCGGTTCCACGGCGGCGGCCCAGGGGCCATCGTGCCGCGCCAGCTCCTCGTGCAGCGCCAGCAGCCACGCCCAGCCATAGGGCCGTTCGAACCCCGCCGCGCCGGGCCGCTGGAGATAGGCCAGTTCGCCCGCGACCTTTTCCGGCACCAGCATCGCATCGGCGCGTGCGCGGGCTTCGGCGGCCTCCGGCATGGCGGGATAGAGCCGCGCCAGCCGCATCACCTGCCACCAGCCATGGACGCAGCTGTGCCAGTCGAAACTGCCATGGAAGATCGGGTGATGATCGGCCGGTGGCCGCGCGTCCTCCGGCCCGTTCAGGATGAGATCCATCTTGAACGGGTACGGCCGGCCCAGATGGCCCAGCGTGAGCCGGGCGAAACCGGCGGCGGTGTCCTGCGTCAGCGTGGCCATGCTATGGCGACCCTAGCGCAGGACCGTGCCGCCGGCCAGCCGGCCGTCCCGCGCTTCAGTACCGGTAGGGGTTCTGGTCGATCGTGGTGGTGCCGCGCGTCTGGTTGCACAGGAACACCGTGCCAGTGAAGTAGATGCCCGGCTTGGTGATCGTCTTGGCGTATTCGAACGCCTCGCGCAGTTGCTGCACGGTCATCTGCACCGGCGCCTCGTCGGGCTGGTAAGTCATGCCATAGGCATAGTCCTGCCCGTCCTTGCTGATTTCGACATGGCAGCCCATCACATGGCTGACCGGGTGTGTGTCGCAGAAATCGATCAGGCGCTTCATGCTGTCGAACCATGGCTGCCAGAAGCTGATATAGCAGCGCCCGCGATAGAACATGTCCCCGGTGTAGAGGATCTGGGTATAGGTATCGTAGTGCGCGAATTCGGACATGACGTGGCCGGGCGATCCCCATATCAGGATGTCGCGCCCGCCAAGGTCCAGCGTCACGCGCTCCTCGGGGAAATTGGTCATGCCCCAGAAGCCCATCATCTCTTCCTGGGTCAGGCCCATGTAGCGCGTGTTGGGCCGGTCGGCGAACTGGTTGGTGGCGGCGTAGTGATCGGCGTGCAGGTGGCTGAAGGCGACGAGCAGTTCCAGGCTGGCGGGATCGCGCCCGTTACGCTTGCACCAATCGGCGATGCAGCCATCGACCACGCCGCGCAAATCCCAGTCGTTGCGCAGCTGGACGAAGCCTTCGTCGAGCAGCAGCACGCGATCGTTGCCGAAATAGAGCGGCGCGAACGGCGCTTCGTAACTGTAGGCCTTGTTCTGCCGCAGGATGGCGGTGTGCGGGTTGTACCAGTGGACCTGCACCGGCGGATCGGTGTTGTCCATGCACGAAGGGGAACCGCAGATCCACCGGTCGGGGAAGCTGCCCGGCGCGGGAAGATTGCTCTTGAAGTCGATCGGCGTGGCTGGCGGTGTGGCTGGCGCGGCCGCCCGTGCAAGGCCCGCCGCGCCGATGCTGCCAAGCGGCACCGCCGCCGCCGAGGAGGTGGTCAGGAAAGTGCGACGATCCATGGGTCTCTTCCTTGTCGAAGAAGAATAGGGCGTTTCAGAATGGCCGGGTCAGAAGGGGCGGGGCGGATTGATGTTGGGCACGCCTTCGGGCCATTCCAGCGTGCGCTGGTCCGGGCTGACGCCGTTGAGCAGGATGAAGTCCGGGCGGATCAGCATCCGGTCGTGCCCCTGGATCTCGCGCGCGTACTGGATTGCCTCGTCCAGCACCGCCGGCACCATTTCCAGCACGCGTTCATAGGGCTTGTAAGTGGCGAAGCGCGGATAGGCCTTTCCGGGCACGAACATCATCTCGATGTGGCCGCCCATGATCCACTTGACCGGATGGCTCCCCGTCCATGCCTTCAACCGTTCGAGCGAGGCGAGGAAGTCCCGGTCGTTGCCGATGTTGATCTTGCCCGGAAACAGCAGGTCGCCGGTGAACAGGAAATCGCAATAGGGATCGTAGAAGCTGACGCCGTCCTTGTGCGTGCCGGGTGTGGGGATCACGTCGATCACGCGGCCGCCGAGGTCGATCCGGCCGGTGCCCGCCGGCCAGCTCGCGGCGAGGCCGTAGTGCTGCTTCATCACCGCCAGCGGCGTGGGCACGATGGTCGTGCCGGGACGCCCGGCGAATTGCCGCAAGCCCTGGTTCTGCGCCACGTCCTCGCCCGATGTGCAGGCGACGGTCAGCGGAATGTCGCGCCAGCCGCGCACCTGGCCGATGCGGGCGATGATCGCATCGACCGTTTCGCGCAGCGGATAGAGGTGGGCTTCGGCCGTCGCGCCGCTGTCGATCAGCAGCGCGCCCTTGTTGCCGAACAGCAGGTAGGTGAACGGCGCTTCCCAATGGACGCACACGTTCTGGCGCAGGATGAAGGTGTCCTCGTTGTACTGGATCACCTGCACGCGCGGATCGCGGTTCTTCGCCGCGACGTTGGAGCCATAGGTCCAGCGGAACCCGATGGCTCCCGGCGCGGGGCCATCGCAGGCGTAGTCATGCACCACCGGCTTGCCGCGATGGAGCGGAACCGCGCTGTCGGTATTGCGGGCACCGGGCAGGTTGTAGCCGAGATCGGGATTGCCGTTGGGATAGACGCGGCCGGTTGCGGACTGCGGATTGCCCGACAGCGCGGGATTGTAGGTTTTCGTCGGTTCCATCGGACACTCCTGGGAAAAGCCTGCGGAATGCGATCGGAGCCAAGCCTTTCGGCAAGGCCCCGATCGAGTGTCACTCAAAACCGCTTGGTGAATTCCACGCCGAACTTGCGCGGCGACAGCACGTTGTTCGCATAATAGCGCGAAACGATGCCGTCGTTGACGATCCGGCGCGAAAGATCGTTGCCCACCGATGTCACCGCGAACTTGTCGAAGATGTTGTCCGCATAGGCGCGGAATTCGAGATCCGGCCCCAGCTTGTAGGTGATCGAGGCGCGATGCACGGTATAGGCGGGCAGCACCTCACCGTTCCCCAGCGCGCCAACGCGCGAGAGGATGTTGCCGGTGTAGGTCGCGGTCCAGGTAAAGACCATGCTGTCGCGTTCGTTGACTGGCAGTTCGTAAACCGCGCCCAGGCTGCCGGAATTCTTGGTCGATCCCGGAAGCCGCGCGCCTGCCAGCGCATCCACCGCGCCGCCTTCCACCTTCAGCAGCTCAGGCACCGTCTGGGTCAGATGCGCATCGTTGTAGGCATAGCTGCCGTTGATGGTCAGCCCTTCGAAGGGCTTGGCGGTGAACGTCAGTTCGATGCCCTTCGAAACGGCCTTGCCGCCATTGACGGTAATGCCGGTCGCGCCGTTGACCGTCTGGCCGGCAAGTTGGATGCCGTCCCAGTCGATGTGATAGGCCGCGATGCTGCCGCGCAGCTTGCCGCCGAACAGCGTGGCACGAACGCCCACTTCGATGTTCTTGGTGGTATCGGGCTGATAGGACAGCTCGTTAGGCAGGGCGCAGATGTTCTGGCCCGGCGGCAACGGCAGCACGCACGGCGCAACGCGGTTCACACCGCCGATGCGATAGCCCTTGCTGTAGGTTGCGTAGGCCATCAGGTCGGGAGAGAACTTGTACGAGCCGTTGAACTTCCAGACCACACCGTTGTCCTTGGTGCTGCCCGAACGCGAACGGAAATTGATGTTCGGATAAGTCTGAAACAGGGGCAGCGCCTGACCGCCGTTCACGAAGGCATCGTAGTTGTAATAGCGGGCACCGCCGGTGAACTGCAGATTCTTGATTGGCGTTACGCTGAGTTCGCCGAATACCGCTTTTTCCTTGGTGCGGCTGTCAACGAACGAGGCATATTCCACTTCGTCCGGGCGGTTGATCCCGGCATAGGCCGGGTAGCCCGGCACGATTTCGCGATACTGCGATTTGGTGCGGAAGTTGTTGTAGAACCCGCCCAGAACCCAGCTGAACGGCCCGCCATGCTTGGAAACGAGACGGATTTCCTGGTTGAACTGGTCGTATTTGACGTTCTGCTTGGTGTAGCCGGAGAACGCCGGGAACAGTTCGTAACCGTAATCGAGATCGATCAGCAGGTCCGTCACGTCGACCGAACTGTCGATCGTCTGCTTCGTGATCGCCGTTGCCGAAACCAGCTGGGCAATCTCGCCGATGTCCGCCTCGACCTCGGCCGCGTAAAGGTGCGCCTTGCGCTTTGACGGTTCGAGATAGCGCCACGGCGCCTGGTACTTGCTGGTGCCGAACACGCCGCCACCGTTGGCCTGCCGACCGTTGGTGTCGGTGGTCTGGTAGGCATAGGTCAGGTAGACCTTGAGCCAGTCAGCCGGGAAAATGCCAAGCTGGTTGCGCGTCGTGAACGTGTGCTCGAAGTTGGCGTCCTTGTAGGTGTGGAGGTTCGCCTTGATCTGGTCGGGCGTGCCAATCGAGCCGAAGAACGTACCGGGCTGTTGCGGCTGCGCCAGGGAAACGCCCGGCGTGTTCACCAGATAGACGTAATCCATGAAGCCGGGATCGTTGTAGTATCCCGTGGTCGAACGGAACGCGATCTTGCCGGGAACGATCGGAATGTTGATCGTGCCGTCCATCTGGAAGCCCGGCTTTGACGAATGCGATACCCCGTAGACACGACCGTGGGCCGTGCCCGACCAGTTGTCCGGATCGGGACGGTTGGGAATGTAGCGGATCGCCCCCGCCAGCGTACCCAGGCCATAGAGCGTGCCTTGCGGGCCAAGCAGAACCTCGATCCGGTCCATGTCGAGGAACTTGAAGTCCTGATAGAGCGGAATTTCGCCCATATAGGTGGCGAGCGTGTTGTTGTAGTTGTCACCGAAGCTGCTGTTGTCGTCAGCGCTGAGACCACGCAGAACGATCGTGCCGGTATTGCGCGGTCCGGTGTCCTGCACGGTAATGCCGGGCGTGAACGCCGCCAGCGACCGCACATCGTCGATGTGATCGCGCTTGAGGCTGTCGGCCGTGACGGCAGCGATGTTGATTGGCGCATCCTGGATGCTCACCGAACGGCGCGTGCCGGTGACGACGATGGTTTCCAGACCTTCGGCCGACGGATCGGCCGGCACGTCCGCCGACGCCTCGGCGGGAGCGGTCTGCGCGAATCCGGGCGTTCCCCAGACTCCGACGAGCGCGGTTGCGGATAAGATGGCGGCGCGGAATGCGTTCTTTTGCACCATGTAGCGGCTCCCCAATTGCCACGGCCTACCGCCCTCCTCCCCATGAGACGGGCGGCGGCTAAATGCCTCAGGGGGCATTCTCTCCCGGAACTGCGGATGCTTCGGCTTCCTGCGGCCGATCGCGATGCGAGGGAAAGCTAGCCCGGCTTATTCACCGCGTTGGGCCGAGAGGGTTGGCGGGAGTGGCATAAGCCTCTGATCTGAATTAGGAACTGGGTGTCTAAGCCGAACCTGCCGCAGGGCAGAAGATGCCACAGGCCACCCCGCCATGACCGACGATACTGCAAACCCATTCCGATTCCCAGCAGTGCGCAGCCGGAAAGTCACAGCCGCCTTTGATGGTGGTCGGCTGACCTCGGACGGCGGCGTCCTGCTACTGGCACAGGCTGAGCGCGCGATGGGCATCTGCCGTCGGCTTGCCGCTTGCATAGCCGACCCGCGTGACCCTGGCCGGGTGATCCATGCGCTGCCCGACATCCTGCGCGCCCGGGTGTTCGCGATCGCTTGCGGATACGAGGATGCCGACGATCTCGACGCCCTTCGCGACGATCCCGGCTTCCGCCTGGCGCTGGGCAAGCTGCCGGGCTCCGGTGCCGGGCTTGCGAGCCAACCCACGATGAGCCGCTGGGAGAACGCGCCGACCACGCGCGAACTGGCGAAGTTGATGGCCGCCATGATCGATATCTACTGCGCCAGCTATCCCACTTCGCCGGCGGCGGTGACGTTGGATATCGATGACACCTGCGATGTCGTCCACGGCTATCAGCAGCTCTCGTTCTGGAACGGGCACCATGGCGAGCGCTGCTTCCTGCCGATCCACGTCTACGACACCGCCAGTGGCCGGCCGGTGGCGATGCTGCTTCGCACCGGCAAGACGCCATCTGGCGCCGAAGCTGCTGGCCACATCCGGCGTCTGGTGCGTCACATCCGCCGGCACTGGCCCGATACCCACCTCACCATCCGCGGTGACGGGCACTATGGCCGCCCCGAGGTCATGGCGTTCTGCGAGGCGTACGGCATCGATTACGTGTTCGGCCTGCCAACCAACGCTGCGCTGCGGGCCGATCCCGCCATCGTCGCCGTCGCCGATACCTGCGCGGTCAAGCGGGCCGAGGAGCAGCGTGTGATCCTGCGAAACTATGCCGAGACCCGCTACGGCGCCAAAAGCTGGAAGGGCCAGCGCCGCGTCGTCGCCCGGATCGAGGCCAGCACGCTGGGCATGGACATCCGCTATGTCGTCACTTCGCTGACCCAAGGCTCGGCCGAGCACATCTACGACACGCTCTACTGTGCCCGCGGCCAGGCCGAAAACCTGATCAAGCGGCACAAGACCCAGCTCGCCAGCGATCGCACCTCGTGCCGCTCGGCCAATGCCAACCAGATGCGCCTCATTCTGCACACCGCCGCCTACTGGCTCCTGTGGCGGATCCAGCAAGAAATCCCAAAATCTGCCGCGCTTGCCGTCGCCGAGTTCGCAACGATCCGCCTCCGGTTGCTCAAGGTCGCCGCCCGCGTCATTGAATCCGCAACGCGCATCCGCATCGCCTTCGCGTCAGCATGCCCCGATGCCGCCACGTTCAAGGCCGTCGCCACCAACCTTCGGCCTGCTCCTACATAGCCCGCGCGGCCGTGCCGCCGAACCGCAAGCCCCCCTCCATTAACCCCGAAAAGCCCATCGATCCCACCGCGGTGAAAAACACCGCCAGAGGCGCTCGTCCGGATCACATCACCGAAAACGCATCGCCACCCAACAAGCCCGGAACCTCAGTCTCATGAATAGGCCGGGCTAGGGATATTACAAAAGTGCGCAATGGTAATAATGACGCATAGACAAACGCCTTTGGATGCGGCAATGTTGCAGTGCAAAAAGGGGTCTCACTCATGCTGAACCGGATTCGCGTCGCTGGAACGATCACCCTTATGGCCGGGGCCTTGCTGGCCGCGTCGTGCTCATCCGGGGGCGGCACGAAGGCCGAGTCGCGCACCGAATTCAACATCGGCTGGTCGATCTATGCCGGCTGGATGCCCTGGCCCTATGCGCGGCAGGCGGGCATCGTGAAGAAGTGGGCCGACAAGTACGGCGTGAAGATCAACATCGTTCAGGTGAACGACTACGTCGAATCGGTGAACCAGTACACCGCCGGCAAGCTGGACGGCGTGACCGTCGCCAACATGGATGCGCTGACCATTCCCGCCGCCGGCGGCAAGGACACCACCTCGCTCATCATGGGGGATTATTCCAACGGCAACGACGGGATCGTGCTCAAGGGCGCCGACAATCTGGCCGCGATCAAGGGACGGCAGGTCTATCTCGCCGAACTGTCGGTGTCGCACTACCTGCTCGCGCGCGCCCTCAATTCCATCGGACTGCAACTGACCGACGTGAAGACGGTGAACACCTCGGACGCCGACATCGTCAGCGCCTGGGCCAGCCCGCAGGCAACCGCCGCGGTCGCCTGGAATCCGCAGCTTTCGGTAATGAAAGCGCAGCCGAACGCCAAGCTGGTATTCGATTCGTCGAAAATCCCCGGTGAAATCCTCGATCTGCTGGTGGTGGATACGGCGACGCTGAAGGCCAATCCCAATCTGGGCAAGGCGCTGACCGCGATCTGGTACGAGACGACGGCGCTGATGCTGCGGCAGGACGAACAGGGCAAGGCCGCCCGCGCGGCGATGGCCAAGCTGGCGGGGACGACGCCGGAGGTGTTCGACAGCCAGCTGGCGACCACGCACCTCTATGCCGATCCCAAGGAAGCGGTGGAGGCCACCTCCGCGCCGGCGCTGATCACCACGATGACCCGCGTGCGCGACTTCAGCTTCTCCAAGGGGCTGTTCGGCCAGGGCGCGAAGTCGGCCGACGCGGTGGGCATGGCCTTTCCCGGCGGCAAGACGCTGGGCGATCCCGCGCACGTCACGCTGCGCTTCGACGAAAGCTTCATGAAAATGGCCGCCGACGGCAAGCTTTGAGCCGGCCCGGTGCCCGTTGACCGCACGAACGAAGTAGAGGTTCCATGCGCTGGGTGAACCGCCAGATCCGGCCGGGCAATCGCGTGCTGCTAGGCGCCGCGCCGGTCGTGATCCTGATCATCGTCTATCTGTTCATGGCGGCCAGCCGCCATGCCGCCAACCCCTCGGACAAGATCCTGCCCCTGCCCGGCGGCATGGTGGAGGCCATGTCCGGGCTGCTGAGCGAGCCGGACGCGCTTTCAGGACAGATCGTGTTCTGGGCCGATACGCTGGCGAGCCTGCAACGCCTCGGGCTGGGGCTGGCCATCTCCACCGTCTCGGCGCTGCTCGTTGGACTGGTGCTGGGCGTGCTGCCACCGGTGCGCACCACGTTCGGTCCGCTGGTGACCGGCATCGCGGTGATCCCGCCGATCGCGCTGCTGCCGATCCTGTTCATCGCCTTCGGCCTGGGCGAGACCGCCAAGGTGGCGCTGATCGTGGTCGGCATCGCCCCGTTCATGATCCGCGATATCGCCGCGCACGTCGCCAGCCTGCCGCGGGAACAGATCAGCAAGGCGCAGACGCTGGGCGCAAGCAGCTGGCAACTGATGCTGCGCGTGGCGCTGCCGCAGGCGATGCCGCGCCTGATCCAGGCGGTGCGCCTTTCGCTGGGACCGGCCTGGGTGTTCCTGATCTCGGCCGAGGCGATCGCGTCCGATGTCGGGCTGGGGTACCGCATCTTCCTTGTTCGCCGCTACCTCTCGATGGACATCATCCTGCCCTACGTCGCGTGGATCGCGCTGCTGGCGATCGTGATGGACGTGGCGCTGGTGAAGATCAGCCATCGTCTCTATCCCTGGGCGCATGGAGCCGGACATTGAGCGCGCTCCTCAGCCTCCGCGACCTCTGGGTCGAATACGGCGACAAGGTCGTGCTCGAACGGGTGAACCTCGACATCGAGGCCGGCTCCTTCGTGTCGATCATCGGCCCGTCCGGCGCGGGCAAGAGCAGCCTGCTGCGCGTCGTTCTCGGGCAGGAACGGCCCACGCGCGGCTCGATCCTGCTCGATGGCGTGCCGCTGGCGCCCGAATGCGGGCCGGACCGCGGCGTGGTCTTCCAGCGCTATTCGGTGTTTCCGCACCTGTCCGCCCTGCGCAACGTGATGTTCGGGCTGGAATGCGCGGAAGCGCCCTTCACCGCGCGGCTGTTCGGCGCACGCCGCCGCGCCGCGGCCGCCGAAGCGGCGGACATGCTCGCCGCCGTTGGCCTGGGCGACAGCCTGGATCTGCTTCCGGCGGAGATGTCGGGCGGGATGCAGCAGCGGCTTGCCATCGCGCAGGCGCTGATCAAGCGCCCCCGCATCCTGCTGCTGGACGAACCGTTCGGTGCTCTCGATCCGGGCATCAGGGCGGATATGCACGCGCTCATCACGCGGCTGTGGCGGGACTACTCGCTGACCATCCTGATGGTGACGCACGATCTGCGCGAAGCCTTTGCGCTGGGCACCCGCGTCCTCACACTCGACAAGCGCCGGATCGATCCGCACGCGCCGCACCGCTTTGGCGCGACCGCCGTTTACGACCTGCGACTGAAGCCTCGTCCGGTTCCGACGAACGACGAGAGTATTACACTTGACCAAGTTAGTAATAATTGAGAGACCTGCGTCATGAGCACCGAGCCTCCTCTCGCCAACCTCGCCCGGCTCAGCATGAGCCTTCCGGCGGAACTGTTCCGCCAGCTTGACGTGATGGTGGAGGAACGCGGCCTGCCGTCGCGTTCCCAGCTGATCGCCGAACTGATTCGCCACGCCCTGGCCGAACACGAAGCCCTGACCCGTCCCGACGAGATGCTCGCCGGAACGATCACGCTGGTCTATCGGGGCGATCGCGGGCGGGTGCGGCACCAGCTTGCCCAGACGCAGGCCGATTACCTCAAGGAGGTCATCTCCTCGCAGCACGTCTTCCTGGAAGACGACCAGTCGCTCGAAGTCCTGCTCGTGCAGGGACCGGCGGTGCGGCTGAAGGCGCTGTGCGATGCGCTGCGGGGCATTCGCGGCGTCCACCAGCTCGAACTGGTCACGACCACCGCGCTGCTGCCGCCGCTGTACGAACAGGATGACGTGGAGGCCGATGGCGGCGGGCTTCGGGAACAGAAGCCCGTGCGCGGCGCGCGCAAGGGAGCCGCGGCATGAGTGGGGGACTGGCCGATCCGCTCGCCGCGCGCGACCATGCCCGCGCCATGGGCGGCACCAAGGTGGAAGCGATGCCGGTGCTTCCGCCGGTCGCCGAAGACCTCCCCGGCGATGTTCCCGCGAATGACCTGTTGTGGGAAGAAGTGGTGGCCGCCGGTGGCTATGCCACGCGCCGGCTGGCGCGTGGTACGCGCCTGCGCCTGACCGACCTGCGCGGCGATGCCTGCGCCTCGCTGATGGTCTTCAACGCCGAAATGCCCACCGAGCGGCTCAACGTCGCCGATACGGTCAAGGTCCAGTGGAACGCCTATCTGGGCGCGGGCAAGCTGCTGCTGTCGGACATGGGCCGCGTGCTGATGAGCATCATCGAGGACGACGCCGGAACGCACGATGCGTTCTGCGGCACGTCCAACGCGGCGACCAACGCCGCGCGCTATGGCGAAGGCCGCAACAGCGGCGCCTTCCCCAACGGGCGCGACCGCCTGTTGCTGGGGGCGGCGAAGCACGGCCTTGGCCGCCGCGACGTGCATCCCTGCATCAACCTGTTCAAGGGCACGCGGATCGAGGCCGACGGCGCGATCACGCCGCTGGTCGGTCCCTACGACCCCGGCCGTACCGTGCTGCTGCGGGCCGAAATGGACGTGATCGTGGTCATCGCCAACTGCCCGCACGTGCTCGATCCCCGTCCGGAATGGACCGTGACCCCGTTGCGCCTTTCGGCCTGGCGCGGCCCGGTGACGCCGGCCGATGACGCGATCCGCAATGCGACGCCGGAAGGCCTGCGCGCCTTCCTCAACGTCGAAGACTATTACCGCCGCTAGCCAAGGAATTCGCCAGCATGAGCGTGGACCCCCATACCGCCGGGCTTCCCGGCACCATCGTGCACGACGAGATCGTGCCGTCGCGCGCGCCGTGGCTGCACCATGTCGCCGCCGGGCAGACGCTGCGGATCGTCGATCTGGAAGGCAACCAGGCGGTCGATTTCCTACTCTATGCCACGGCCGACGATGCCGAACGCTACAGCGCGCAGGATACGGTGGCGGCGCAGGGTAACCTGTTCCTGCGCGCCGGAACCGTGCTGCGATCGAACGAGGGGCGGCCGATGATGGTCATCACCGGCACCTCGGTCGATTACCACGACACCATCGGCGGGGCGTGTTCGTGCGAATCCAATACCCTGCGCTATGGCCATCACACCAAGGCGCAGCACGCCTGCGTCGAGAACTTCCTTGAGGCGAACCTTCTCGAAGGGCGCAGCAAGCGCGACATCGTCTCGAACATCAACTTCTTCATGAACGTTCCCGTCGAGGCCGACGGCGCGCTCGGCATCGTCGACGGTATCTCGGCGCCGGGGCTTACGGTGGACCTGCGCGCGGAAATGGACGTGACGGTGGTCGTGTCCAACTGTCCGCAGATCAACAATCCCTGCAACGCGTTCAACCCGACGCCGGTACGGATGATCGTGGCGGCATGAGCTTCGATACCGTCCTGATCGCGAACCGGGGCGCCATCGCCACCCGGATCATCCGCACCCTGCGCCGCATGGGCCTGAAGTCGGTCGCCGTCTATTCGGAAGCCGATGTGGATTCGCTCCATGTCTCGCAAGCCGATGAAGCGGTGTGCATCGGCCCCGCGCCGGCGGCGGAGAGCTATCTCAACGTCGCCGCGATCCTGGCGGCGGCCAAGGCGACGGGCGCGGGCGCGATCCATCCCGGCTATGGCTTCCTCGCCGAAAACGCCGAGTTTGCCGAGGCTTGCGCGGCTGTCGGCATCGCCTTCATCGGCCCGAACCCCGACAACATCCGCACCTTCGGCCTCAAGCACAGCGCGCGCGCGCTGGCGCGCGAACACGGCGTGCCGCTGGCGCCGGGCACCGAACTGCTGCAGGACGAGGACGAGGCCGTCACGGCCGCGCGCGAGATCGGATACCCGGTCATGCTGAAGGCCACGGCCGGCGGCGGGGGCATCGGCATGCGCGTGTGCGAGGACGATGACGCGGTGCGGCAGGGCTTCGCCGCCGTGGCGCGGCTGGGCGAAGGCAACTTCGGCGATGCCGGCGTGTTCCTGGAAAGCTACGTCGGCCGCGCGCGCCATATCGAGGTGCAGATCTTCGGCGACGGCGCCGGCCGGATCATGGCCCTGGGCGAGCGCGACTGTTCGCTCCAGCGCCGCAACCAGAAGGTCGTGGAAGAAGCGCTGGCGCCCAACCTGCCCGCCAGCGTGCGCGCCGACCTGATCGCCGCCGCCGTCCGGCTGGGCGAGGCCGCGAACTACAAGTCGGCCGGCACGGTCGAGTTCCTCTACGATGCCGAGCGCGAACGGTTCTTCTTCCTGGAAATGAACACACGGCTGCAGGTTGAACACGGCGTGACCGAAGAGGTCATGGGCATCGACCTGGTCGAATGGATGATCCGGGGCGCTGCGGGCGATTTCGCGATGCTCGACGCGCCAGCGCCGCAGCCCAAGGGCCATGCCATCCAGGTGCGGCTCTATGCCGAAGATCCTGCGCTCGATTATCGCCCGACATCCGGCACGCTCACCGCGGTAAGTTTCCCCGGGGATATTCGCGCCGAAACATGGTGCATGGCGGGCACCACGGTCAGCGCGTGGTACGATCCGATGCTGGCCAAGCTGATCGTCCACGCCCCCACGCGGGCCGAGGCGGTCACGGCGATGCAGCAGGCGCTCAACGCCAGCCGCATCGACGGGATCGAGACCAACTTGCGCTGGCTGCGCGACGTGGTGCGCGCGGCCCCGTTCGTGGCCGGCGATGTTTCCACCCGCCTGCTCGACGGGCTGAATTTCGGTCCGCGCGGCATCCGCGTCATCAGCGGCGGCACCGCAACCACGGTGCAGGACTGGCCGGGCCGGCAAGGCCTGTGGGCCATCGGCGTGCCGCCGTCTGGCCCCATGGACGACCAGTCGTTCCGCCTGGGCAACCGCCTGCTCGGCAATCCCGAAGGCACGGCCGGGCTGGAAATGACCATCACCGGGCCGATCCTGCTGTTCAACGCCCCCGCGCGCATCTGCCTGATGGGGGCGGACTTCAAGGCCCGCCTCGATGGCGTTCCGGTCGAACGCGGCGTGGCGATCGAGATCGCGGCGGGGCAGACATTAGCGTTCGGCCGCGTCACCGGCGGCGGGCTGCGCGGCTATATCCTGATCGCCGGCGGGCTGGACGTGCCGCCCTATCTCGACAGCCGCAGCACGTTCGAGCTGGGCCAGTTCGGCGGCCATGCCGCGCGCCGGCTGCTGGCGGGCGATACGCTGCATCCGGCGGGCGCAGCCACGGGCGATGCCCTTCCCACCGCGCCGCTGCCCGATCTGGCGAAGGAATGGACGCTGCGCGTGCTCTATGGCCCGCACGGCGCGCCGGACTTCTTCACAGACGCGGACATCGACACCATCCTGGCGGCGGAATGGCAGGTCCACTACAACAGCAACCGCACCGGCGTGCGACTGGTTGGCCCCAAGCCGCAGTGGGCACGCGCGGATGGTGGCGAGGCCGGGCTGCACCCGTCGAACATCCACGACAATCCCTATGCCATCGGCGCGGTCGATTTCACCGGCGACATGCCGATCATCCTCGGGCCTGACGGCCCCTCGCTCGGTGGTTTCGTCTGCCCGTTCGTGGTGATCGCGGCGGACCGCTGGAAGATCGGGCAGCTCGCGCCGGGCGATCGCCTGTGCTTCCGCCCGGTGACGATCGACGACGCGATGAAAGCGGACGCGGCGCAGCGTACGCTCGTCGCCAGCGGCACGGTGCCGGCCCCGACCGCCGCCCGCGCCATCGTCGATCTTTCGCCGATCCTGGCCGATCTGCCGGCGAAGGGCGAGCGCCCGCGCACCGTCTATCGCCAGCAGGGCGACCGCAACATCCTGGTCGAATACGGCCCGATCGTGCTCGACATCGAACTGCGCATCCGCGTCCACGCGCTGATGGCGGAGCTGGAACGGATGGCCCTGCCCGGCGTGATCGACATCGTGCCCGGCATCCGCTCGCTCCAGTTCCATTTCGACGGCGTGCGGCTGGACCAGCGCGCGGCGCTGGCCGCGCTGATCGATGCAGAGGAGCGGCTGGGCGATCTGGAGGACTTCGCGGTGCCATCCCGCATCGTCCATCTGCCGCTGAGCTGGCGCGATCCCGCCACGATCGAGACGATCCAGAAATACATCGCCGCCGTGCGCGATGATGCGCCGTGGTGCCCGGACAACATCGAGTTCATCCGCCGCGTGAACGGCCTGCCCGATGCCGACGCGGTCGAGCAGGTGATCTTCGACGCCAGCTACCTCGTGCTGGGCTTGGGCGATGTCTATCTCGGCGCGCCGGTGGCGACGCCCGTCGATCCCCGGCACCGTCTGGTCACGACCAAGTACAACCCGGCGCGCACCTGGACCCCGCCCAACGTGGTCGGCATCGGCGGGGCCTATATGTGCATCTATGGCATGGAAGGGCCGGGCGGATACCAGCTGTTCGGCCGCACCATCCAGGTCTGGAACACGCATCGCGAGACCGACGCGTTCGAGGGCGGCAAGCCGTGGCTGCTGCGTTTCTTCGACCAGATCCGCTTCTTCAAGGTGAGCGCCGAGGAACTGGCCGACTGGCGCCGGGATTTCCCCAGCGGGCGCCGATCCATCCAGGTCGAGGAGTCGGAGTTCCGCCTGGCCGATTACCGCGCGTTCCTGCGCGACAACGCCGATACGATCGCCTCGTTCGAGGCACAGCGGCAGGCGGCCTTCGATGCCGAGCGCGCCGAATGGCAGCGCATCGGCGAGTTCGACCGGGTGACCGACCTGACCGATCGCGATGGCGGGGCCGAGCCCGCCGTCGCCATCGAGGTGCCCGATGGCGCCGATGTGATCGAGGCGCCGTTCGGCGGCGTCGTGTGGAAGCTGCTCGTTGCTCCCGGCGATACGGTGGAAGCCGGGGACACGATCGCGGTGATCGAGGCGATGAAGATGGAATGCCCGGTCGAAAGCCCCGGTGCCGGCACGGTGGCCGCGCTCTATCTGGAAGAGCGGCAATCGCTGCTGCCCGGTGCGCCGATGCTGGCGCTGAGCCCGCTGGCATGAGCGTGTCGTTCGCCCGGCGCGGCGTTGCCGCTACCGCCGCCGCCGTCAACAGCGGAGAGACCAGCGCGCTTGCCGTGATGGAAGAAACGCTGGCCCGCATCGCCGCCTACGATGCGGTGCAGCCGCAGGCCTGGATCAGCCGCGCCGATCCCGAGGCGCTGCGCGAAGCCGCGCGTGCGGTGGACGCCCGCATCGCGGCGGGCGAAACATTGCCGCTGGCGGGCGTGCCCTTCGCGGTGAAGGACAACATCGATGTCGCCGGGTTCGAGACCACGGCCGGCTGCCCCGCCTTCACCTATCGTCCCGATAGTTCGTCGGACGTGGCCGCGCGGCTGAAGGCGGCTGGCGCGCTCTGCGTCGGCAAGACCAACCTCGACCAGTTCGCCACCGGCCTCGTCGGCACGCGAACGCCCTACGGCATCCCCCGCAACGTACACAACCTCGCCTATGTCAGCGGCGGATCGAGTTCGGGCTCGGCGGTCGTCGTCGCGGCGGGGCTGGTGCCCTTCGCGCTCGGCACCGACACCGCCGGATCGGGCCGCGTGCCCGCCGCGTTCAACCATCTCATCGGATTCAAGCCCAGCAAGGGGCGCTGGAGCACGCGCGGCCTGATTCCGGCGTGCCGCACGATCGACTGCATCACCGCGTTCACCGATGACATCGCCGGTGCGGCCCTGATCGATTCCGTGGTGGCGGGCTTCGATGCCGCCGATCCCTATTCCAAGCCGCTGGCCGATCGCCCAGTGGGCCGCACGCGCATTGGCGTACCGCGCCGGGCACAGCGCCTGTGGTTCGGCGATGCCGAATCCGAATATCTCTATAATCGCGCGCTCGAGAAGCTTGGCGCGCTGGGCGAGATCGTGGAGATCGACACGGCGCCGCTGCAGGAAGCGGCGCAGCTTCTCTATGGCGGCCCCTGGGTTGCCGAACGCACCGCGGCCATCGCCGGCCTTCTCGCCAGCGATCCCGATGCGATCGACGAAACCGTGCGCAAGGTCGTCGAACCGGGGGGGGACATCGGGGCGGTCGAACTGTTCAACGGCATCTATCGCCTGGCCGCGCTCAAGCGGCAGGCAGACCAGATGTGGGACGCCATCGACGTGCTGGCTTTCCCCACCACGGGCACGACCTATCGCGTGGCGGAACTGCTGGCGGCGCCGATCGCGCTCAACAGCAACCTCGGCGCCTATACCAACTTCGTGAACCTGCTCGACATGGCCGCCGTGGCCGTGCCGGCCGGCGCGCGCGCTAATGCCACCGGCTTCGGGATCACCTTGATCGGGCCTGCCGATACCGATCAGGGTCTTTTGACGCTGGCCAACGACTACCTGGCGGCCGCCGACTTGCCGCCGCCACCGCCGCTCGATCTGGAGGGACGAATGCAGACCGTGAAACTCGCCGTCGTCGGCGCCCATCTCAAGGACATGCCGCTGCACTGGCAACTCACCTCGCGCGAGGCCACGTTCGTTGGCGCGTTCGAGACCGCGCCCACGTACCGGCTCTATGCCATCGCCGACAGTGTGCCGCCCAAGCCCGCGCTGATCCACAACGCGGATGGGGCGGCGATCGCGGTCGAGGTCTATGAACTCGATGTCGCCGCCTTCGGCAGCTTCGTGGCCGAAGTGGTGCCCCCGCTCGCGATCGGCACGGTGACGCTGGCCGACGGCAGCAGCGTTAAGGGTTTCGTGGCGGAGCCGCGCGCGATCGACGGGGCCACCGACATCACGCACCTGGGTGGCTGGCGCGCCTATATCGCGAGCCTTTAGGGTCGGGCGGACCTGGCACTTCCACTCTCCCCCCTTCAGGGGAGAGATACGCAGGCTTGGTCGTGAAACGGCCTAGCCGAAATTGAGAGGGGCAAGCGCGGTGCGCCCCCTCTCCCAACCCTCTCCCCTGAAGGCGAGAGGGCTAAAAGCCCCCTACTTCCCGATCTTGCCCGGCTTCGACCACCACGAAAGCGTGTGCACGTCGTGCGAGGTCGTCCACACACCCTTGCGCGTGTAGCGCAGCGCGCCGCTGCCCGAAGCCTTGCCCATGCGCGCGCGGATCGCCAGCGTCGCCGGGTCGATCACCACGAACACCTGGTCGGCGGTGGTGCGCAGCCACACCTTGCCGCCGCCGGTATCGATGTCGCCGTACTTGAGATTGTCGCCCACCTTGACGCGGCCGGTGACAGCGCCCGTGGCGGGATCGATCCGCGCGACGGTGCCATCGCCTTGCTCCTGCACCCACACCGCGCCTTCGCCGGCGGCGAGGAAGCCGGGTTCCTTGCCCAGCGCGGTCTTCCCGGCAACCGTGTTGGTCGCGGGATCGATGCGCTGGACGGACTGCTGCGCGCTGCTGACCGCCCACAGCGATCCCAGCCCGAACGCCAGATAGAACGTGCCCGGATCGACCGGTATGGTCGCGATCACGCTGTTGGTCGCGGGATCGACGCGCGAGACCACGCCCTTGCCGTCGCTGGCAACCCAGATCGAGCCGGCGCCCGCCACGACGTTCAGCTCGCCGAACGGATTGGCGATGCCGGTCGGGATCGTGGCGGTGATCTGCGCGGTCCGCGTGTCGATGCGCTTGAGCGCGCCTTCCTTGCAATCGGCGACCCACAGCGCGCCATCGGCCACCGCCATGGCCCCGCACGGACGCGTCATCGGCACTTCCGCGCGCTTGCCGCCACGCGCCCACTGTTCCACCCTGCCCTTGTTGGTCGCCCACACGGTATCGCCATCGACCGCGAGGAAATCCGCGAAGCCCGGCACGGTGATGACCTGTTCCTCCTGCGCCTGCGCCGCCGGCGGCTCCACGCAGAGAGCGGCAAGCGCCACCATCGCCAACCCGAGCCTGTTCATTTCGGTTCTCCTTCAAGGAAACAGCGCATGCGCTTTCGCGTTGCAGCATTGTCCGAAACAACCGTCTTGTCCACGCCGTTATTACGAGAATGTGGCTATGTAATACCTTTTTGGGCGCGCGTGCCATCGGATGCGTTGCGGGGCGCGTTAGCAAATGCGGAATATTACGCTTGACGATATAGGTAATATCGATAGCATGCCGGCATCATTCGGAAATCCATCCGCCGAGGACCACGATGGGCAAGGACTTCAAGCAGACGCTGGTCAACCTGATCCCGCCCGCGATGATCGTCGCCGTGGTGCTGTTCTGGGCCTTTATTCCCGAAGCGCTGGCCAAACATCCGGCGACCATCATCGCGGCCGGCCTTGTCATCACCGCGATTGTTCTGGGGCTGGAGTTCCTGTTCGAACGGCACGCCGGCTGGCGGCTGAACAAGCGCGAGTTCCTGACCGATACGTTTTATGTTGTCCTGGGCTACACCGCGATCTCGTGGGTTTCCAACACGCTCGCGGAAGACCCCCTGAAGGCGGTCAAGAAATCGCTGGGCATCACCACCGACTGGGCGATGCACATGCCCTTTCTCCTCCAGGTGGCGCTTGTCGTGTTCCTGATCGAGTTCGGCCAGTATTGGATGCACCGGCTGATGCACAACTGGCATCCGGCCTGGCTCACCCATGCGCCACACCACCACATCACCCAGCTGAACGCGATGAAGGGATATGTCGGCAATCCGATAGAGCTGTTCCTGATCAGCCTGAGCGTGGTGGCGCTGTTCGATCTGCCGCTGGCCGCGATCTTCTGCGCGGCGAACATCCTGGGCGTGGTTTCCACGTTCGCGCATGCCAATGTGCGGTCCGATCCGCCGCTGTTCTATTCTTTCTTCTTCACGACGATCCGCAACCACAGCCTGCATCATTCGGTGCCCTATGAGGACACCCGCTGCAATTACGCCAATTCGCTGATCCTGATCGATCGCGTGTTCGGCACCTATCGCGAAGGCGAAGCGGACATCGTGGGGCAGGACGAACGCAAGCGGCTGTCGATATGGGAACAGTTCCTGTTCCCGTTCCGCCCGGTGATCGACGCGATCAAGGCCCGGCGCAACGATCCCCCGGCTACCGCCGGCTAAGCGGTGAGCCTGCTGCGTTCGCCCGCGCCCGATCGCACCATCGCCTCGCTGCAACAAGCGCGCGCGGCGCTGCGCCGGGGCGATGTGGCGGGTTGCGCGCAACTCGCCGATGCCGCGCTGCGCGTGAATGCCGCGCTCCCCGAGGCGCATTTCCTGCTCGCCATGGCGCTGGCCGAAACCGGGCGGATCAACGCCGCGCTGCCAGCCGTGGAACGGGCGGTTTCACTGGCGCGCAGCAATGCCGAATACGCCGCGCAGCACGCCCGCCTGCTGATCCTGCTGCGGCGGGAAGCCGAAGCCCGCGCCGCCGCCGACCATGCCGCGCGCTGTCCCACCGACGATCCGCTGGTGCTGGATACGATCGGCTGCACTTATGCCCGGCTCGGCGATCACGGCGCAGCCGTGCCCTTGTTCGAACGCGCGGTGGCCGCCATGCCCGCGAACGTTACGTTCCGCTTCAACCTGGCCAGCAGCTACGGCTTCTTCGGCCGCACCGACGATGCCGAAGCGCAGTACGAGGCCATGCTGGCGCACGATCCGGGCCATGGCCGCGCGCATCTGGGCCTGGCTGGTCTGCGGCGACAGAAGGCGGAGCGGAACCACACCGCGCGGCTGGAGACGGCCATCGGCGCGCAGCCCGATCCGGTCGAACGCTTGCGCATCCACTATGCCGCAGCCAAGGAATACGAGGATCTGGGGCGGCACGAGGATGTCTTCCGCCATCTTTCCACGGCCAACGCCGCGCACCGCAAGCGGCTGGGCTTTTCGATGGAGAGCGACGAGCACAACGCCACCGCGCTGCGTGAGGCCTTTGCCGATCCCGCCTATTTCGCCGGTGAAAGCACGCTGGCCGACGCGCCGATCTTCGTGGTGGGCATGCCGCGCACCGGCACGACGCTGGTCGACCGCATCCTGGCGGCCCACCCGCAGGTGGAATCGGTTGGCGAGTTGCAGGCCATGCCGCTGGCGCTGAAACGCCTGTCGCAGAGCCCTTCGCGCATGGTGCTCGACCCCGAGACTATCGCGGGCGTGCGATCGGCACGGCCCGAAGACCTTGGCCGCGCCTATCTCGACCGCGCGCGCCAGCACGCCGGCGGCGAAGCGCCAATCTTCGTCGACAAGTTCCCGCTCAACTTCCTCTATGCCGGCCACATCGCGCGCGCGCTGCCCAACGCCCGGATCGTCTGCCTGCGCCGCCACCCGCTCGATGCGGTGTGGAGCAACTACAAGAACCTGTTCGCCACCACCTCGCCCTACTACGGCTGGTCATACGACCTCGTCGATGCGGCGCGGTACTATGCCCTGTTCGATGGCCTGGTCGCGCTGTGGCGGGATCTGTTTCCCGGCCCCGTGCTCGAACTCGGCTACGAAGCCCTGATCGCCGATCAGGAAGGCGAAACCCGGCGCCTGCTCGATCATTGCGGGCTGCCGTGGGACGATGCCTGCCTGTCGTTCCACACCGCCAGCGGCGCGGTGGCAACGCCCAGCGCGCAACAGGTGCGCCGGCCGCTGAACGCCGATTCCGTGCAGCGCTGGCGCCATTACGAAGCGCATCTCGGCCCCGCCCGCGCCTGGCTGGAGCAGGCCGGCATCGCCTGCGACTGAAGCGCCAGCCCTTGGGGCTATCGAGCGGCGAACGCGAACCAGTAGAGAAACGCGATGTTGATCGCCAGCAAGGGCAGCGCGGTGCCGATCTGGCGGCGGATCACGCCGTATTCGTCGCGCAGTTCCAGCAGCGCGGCGGGCACCAGATTGAAATTGGCCGCCATCGGGGTCATCAGCGTACCGCAGAAGCCGGCGAGCATCCCGATCGCGCTGATCGCCGCCGGATCGCCGTGATAAGTGCTAATCAGCAAGGGCATGCCGATGGCGGCGAACATCACCGGGAACGCCGCGAAAGCATTGCCCATGACCATGGTGAACAGCGCCATTCCCAGCCCGAAGGCCACCACCGCGCCGATCAGGCTGCCCTCCGGAATGCCAAGACGGACGATCCCGCCCACCGCCTCGCCCACCCCGGCCAGCGCGAACACGGCGCCCAGGCTGGCCAGCATCTGCGGCAGGATCGCGGCCCAGCCGACCTGGTCCATCAGCCGCCTGCCTTGTTGCAAGGGCAGCGCGAGAGGCGCGCGCAGCAGCGCGCCACCGGCCGCCACGGCCAGCACCACGCCCAGCCCAAGGCTGATCAGCGTCGCCTGCTTGCTTTCGATCAGCGCGGGAAACTGCTTGAACAGCAACGTACCGGCCAGCGCCGTCAACGGGATGGCCAGCGCGATCAGGAACAGGCGATTGCCATGGCGCGCCGCGCGCGCGGTCAGGGTGGTCGATGGAACTTCGCCCGCATCGCTCCGCCCCAGCCCCCGCGCGCCGATGCCCACCAGCGCCAGCACGAGCAGCCCGTTGCCGACATCGCCGAACCGATCGCCGCCCCACATGCTCGCGGCCATCAGCCCCCAGAACGCGCCGTTCCGGAACCGCCGGGGGTTCCCCGCATCGCGCAGCCCCAGCACGGCGAACGCGGCGAAGACCGCCCCGGCCAGTCCATAGACCCATTGCAGCGTGATCATGCCTCCGTTTCCCGGCCCTTCGTTCGGGCGAGGCGACGGTCCAGCAGCCATAGTCGGAAGCCGTGGACCGCGAAGGCGGCGATCGCCGTAGGGATGGCCCAGACCGAAAGCTGGAAGGGTTCGACGACGATCCCGTATTGTTCGAGCAGGCCCTTCATCAGCAGGATCGATCCGATCGCCAGGAAGATGTCCTCGCCGAAGAACAGCCCGACATTGTCGGTCGCGGCAGCCCAGGCCTTGATTTCCTCGCGCTCCGCTTCCGGCAGATCGCCCGCCTGTGCTTCGGCGGCGGCCAGCGCCGTGGGGGCCACCAGCGGCCGCACGGTCTGCGGATGGCCGGCGACGGAGGTCAGCCCGATCGCCGCCGTCGCCTGGCGCAGGAGCAGGTATCCCGCCAGCAGGCGCCCCGCCGTGGCGCCGCGCAACCCGCCGATCAGCGTCCTCGCCCGTTCCCGCAGGCCATAGGCTTCGAGCATGCCGATGACCGGCAGCACGATCCACACGACGCTGACGTAGCGCGTATCGTTGAACGCCTTGCCGAAGGCCGCGACGATCGCCACGGGGCTCAGCCCCGCCGCCAGTCCCGTCGCCAGCGCCGCCGCCACGATGACGAGCAGCGGATTGAAGCGGAGCATGAAGCCCGCGACGATGATGGCGATGCCCAGCAATACCCACATGCCCGTGGTATCCGATTGGCGGGCCGCCTATGTCAAAAACAATCCGCGCGGATCTAGGGTCAAGACCCTAGGGCACGATCTTCATGGCCCTGAGCCACAAGGCGTACTGACTGAACCAGGCATCGCTGGTGGTGCCGTTAGGCTGCGAGGCGAAGCCGTGGCCGCCGCCGCTGTAGAGGTGGAATTCCACCGATGCGCCGGATTTGCGCCAGCCATCGATCAGGCCGAGATCGTCCTTGCCGAAGAAGCGGTCGTCCATCGCCAGCGCGGCGAACAGGGGCGGCGCATGGGGCGGGACGGGGCCGGTCTTGGTCGGGCCATAAATCAGTCCCGCGAAATCGGGCATGGTATCGGGCACATCGGCCTGCATCATCGCGAGCGTCGTCATCGCGCCGGCGGAAAAGCCCAGCAGCCCCACGCGGCGGGGATCGACATGCCATTCCTTCGCCCGGGCACGCACCGTGCGCACGGCGGACTGCGCATCGGCCACGGCATAGGGCAGATCCTGCAGGATATCGATCGGTGGCCCCTTGCCCGCGAACGTGCTCGCCAGCGCATCGCGGAAGCCGTCGATGCTGTCGGGCAGAACCAGCGTGCGGTACTTGAGGATAAACACGCGCACGCCCAGCTTGCCGAGCCGTTCGGCCACGCCATAGCCTTCGTTGTCCATCGACAGGAACTCGAAGCCGCCACCCGGAACGAGAATCACCGCCGGTTGATCGCCTGCGGGCGCAGCACCCTGGGCGGGAGGGACGACGATCAGTTCCGGCCGGTTGACGTTATAGACCAGCCGCTGTCCCGGCCCCTGCTGCGCCCAGGCTTCGTGGCGGCTTTCCCCGCCCTTCGGCGATGGCAGCGTGACTGGCAGAGCGATGCCCTGGCCGTCGGCCGGAATCGCGATGGGTTGCACCTGTTGCACCCAGTCGCCCGGGGCGGCCCGCGCCACGCCGGACAGAGCCAACAGCGCCATCAGCGCCATGCAACCGCGATGGAAAATGCGCATGCGGTTCTCCCTCTCTACCTCAGGCGCTGATGGCCCGGCGCACGGCCGTTTGCCAGCCGCCGATCAGCCCGGCCCGTTCTTCCGACGCCATCCGCGGCGCGAAGCGGACGAGGCCTTCCGCGCCCGGATCGGCCGAAAGCGCATCGGGCCAGGCGCCGGACTGGTGCCCCGCCAGCAGCGCCGCCCCCAGCGCGGTGGTTTCGAGGTTGGCCGGCCGCTCCACCACGATGTCGAGAATATCGGCCAGGAACTGGCAGAACCAGTCGTTCGCCGCCATGCCGCCATCGACGCGCAGGACGGCAAGCTTGCCCGCCCCGTCCGCCTGCATCGCCGCGACCAGATCGGCCGTCTGGAAGGCAACCGATTCCAGCGCGGCGCGCGCGATATGGGCCGCGCCGGTGTCGAAGGTCATGCCGGTCAGCATCCCGCGCGCCTCGGTATGCCAGTGTGGCGCGCCCAGGCCGACGAAGGCCGGGACCATGAAGACGCCGCCGTTATCGGGCAGCCGTGCGGCCATCTCCTGCGTCTGGCGCGCCTCCACGATGATGCCCAGTTTGTCGCGCAGCCACTTGATCGCCGCTCCGGCGACGAAAATCGAGCCTTCCATCGCGTAACGCGCCTGTCCGCCGACGCGATAGGCAATGGTCGTGAGCAGCCGCGCCTGCGACCGCGCCGCCCTGTCGCCCGTGTTGAGCAGCATGAAGCCGCCCGTGCCATAGGTGATCTTGGCCTGACCCGGCGCGAAGCACGACTGGCCGACCAGCGCCGCCTGCTGATCCCCCGCCATGCCGCCGACCGCCACACGCGCGCCGAGCAGGTCGGTATGGCCGAAGTCCGAAGCGCTGTCGCAGACTTCGGGAAGGACCGCCGCCGGAATGCGGAACAGCGCCAGCAAGTCGGGGCACCAGCGCTGGCGGTGGATGTCGTAGAGCAGCGTGCGGCTGGCGTTGGTCACGTCGGTCCTGTGCGAACGCCCTTCGGTCAGGCGCCACAGCAGGAAGGTGTCGATCGTGCCGAACGCCAGTTCGCCCGCTTCGGCCGCCGCACGCGCGCCGGGCACGGTATCGAGCAGCCAGGCGAGCTTCGTCGCCGAGAAATAGGGGTCGAGCAGCAGGCCGGTGCGTTCCTGCACCAGCGGTTCATGGCCCGCATCGCGCAGCACCGCGCAGACTTCGGCGGTGCGCCGGTCCTGCCAGACGATCGCGTTGTGCAGCGGCTTGCCCGTCTTGCGGTCCCACAGCACGGTGGTTTCGCGCTGGTTGGTAACGCCGATCGCCGCGATGTCCGCCGCCGAAAGCCCGCCGCGCTCCAGTGCCAGCTTCGCGCAGGCCAGCGTGTCGCGCCAGATGTCCTCGGCATCGTGTTCGACCCAGCCGGGATGCGGGTAGTGCTGGGGGAATTCCTGCTGCGCGCTGGCAATGACGCGGCGATCCGCGTCGAACACCAGCGCCCGCGTGGACGTGGTGCCCTGATCGAGCGCGAGGATCAGCCCGGCCATTATCCTTCTCCCCCGCTGGCCACCGCCGGCGCGGCGGTCGTTTCGTGTCCCGCGCGCCTTGCCAGATAGAGCGCGAGCCGTTCCGCCGTATCAGAAGGACAGACAAGGCCCAACTTGGTTCGCCGCCACAGGATGTCCTCCGCCGTCCGCGCCCATTCGTGCGCGCAGAGATAGTCCACTTCTGCAGCGGTCAGGCCGGCGCCGAAATCCTCACCCAGGGCGTTCCAGCCCTCCGCACCGCCCAGCCATTCCTCGACGCGCGTGCCATAGGCATGGGCCACGCGCTCGGCCGTGTCGGCGGGCAGGAACGGCCAGCGCGCGCGCACGGTCTGGAGGAAGGCATCGAAGTCGCCTCCGGGCAAGTCGCCGCCCGGCAGCGGCCCCGCGCCCGTCCATGCCGGCCCCATCGCCGGCAGGAACGGGGCCAGCTTTTCCAGCGCGTGCTCCGCCAGCCGGCGATACGTCGTCAGCTTGCCGCCGAACACGCTCAGCAGCTGCGGGCCTTCCTCGCGCCCCAGCTTGAGCACATAGTCGCGCGTGATCGCCTTGGCGTCGTCTCCGCCATCGTCGTACAGCGGGCGGACGCCCGAATAGGTCGAGATGACGTCGGCCGGCGCAACCTGCCGCTCGAAGTATTCGCTGACGGTGTGGCAGAGGTACTCGGTTTCCTCGGCGCTGATCCTGGGCCGCGCGCGCTCGGCCTCGTCCACCAGCACATCCGTCGTGCCGATCAGCGTGAAGCGCTTCTGGTACGGGATGGTGAAGACGATGCGTCCGTCCGGGTTCTGCAGGATGAACGCGTGATCGCCCTTGTAGAGCGGCGGCACGATGATGTGGCTGCCCTTGACCAGCCGGATACCGCCCTCATGCGCCACGCCGCCGATGTCGTGCAGCAGGCTGCCTGCCCACGGGCCAGCGGCGTTGACGAGGGCACGCGCCTGCACGGTGGACGCGGCGCCACCGGCTTCCTCGCGCAAATCCACCTGCCACAGGCCGTCTTCCACCCGCGCCCCGGTCATGGCCACGCCCGTCCGGATCGTCGCCCCGCGCGCGGCGGCGTCCATGGCGTTGAGCACGACCATCCGCGCATCGTCCACCCATGCGTCCGAATAGGCGAAGCCGCTGGTCAGGCCGGGCTTGAGCCCATCGCTCCAGCGCGGATCGCGCAGCGAGACCCCTTCCGACTTTGGCAGGCTTTGCTTGCCGCCGATGTGATCGTAGAGCCACAACCCGATGCGGATCATCCAGCCGGGCCGGCCGCCCTTGGGTCGGGGCAGGACGAAGCGTAGCGGCCAGATGATGTGCGGAGCGATCCGCAGCAGGCGTTCGCGCTCCTGCAACGCTTCGCGCACCAGGCGGAATTCGTAGTATTCGAGATAACGCAGCCCGCCATGGATCAGCTTCGTGCTGGCCGACGAGGTGTGCGAGGCGAGATCCTCGCGCTCCACCAGCAGGACGTTCAGCCCGCGCCCTGCCGCATCGCGCGCGATGCCGGCACCGTTGATGCCGCCTCCTACGACAACGATGTCATAAACGGGCGATGCGCTTGTTTTCGTCATTTCAGGCGATCCTGTTCCCGGAAGCTGCGCGGAGCGCCTGGAGGCGTAAAGATGCGGGAATGCCGCGTCAATTGGGCACCACGGATGCAAACGTATCCGCCGGGATCGCCCCCGGGCGCATGATCGTCCAGCCGGCGAGCGCGTGGCCGGCTCGCGCGGCGGCACGCGGATCGGCGCCGCGCATCCGCTCCGCCAGATAGCCCCCGTTGAACGCATCGCCCGCGCCACTGGTATCGACCGGATCGAGCACGGCGTCGGGCGCGATGATCGTCGCATCGGGCAGCAGGCACCCCGCCTCGCCCAGCTTGACCACGGTTTCGCGGCACCCGGCGGCCTGCCAGTGCGCCGACACCGCCGGTGCGGAGCTTGCGCCCCCCATGGCCATCTCGTCGTCCAGCGTCGGCAGGCCGATATCCGCCACCGCGATCGCGCTGTCGCGCGCGGTACGCGCTTCTGCCGCATCTTTCCACAACCGGGGCCGGTAGTTCCCGTCGAACGAGACTGTGCCGTCGCGCGCACGCACCCGGCGGGCCAGCGCCAGCAGAGCCTCGCGCGCTTCGGCCGGCAGGATCGCCAGCGTAATCAGCGAAAAATGGATGAGGTCCGCTCGCTCCACCTGCTCCAGCGCCGCCGCCGCGCCGGGCAGCGCGAACATTTCGCGCGCGGCGCTGGTATCGCGCCAGTAGGCGAAACTGCGTTCGCCCCGCGCGTCGGTGCTGATCGCATAAAGACCGGTCTGGCGGGTCGGGTGCGCCAGCGCCAGCGAACAGTCCAGCCCTTCCGCCGCCCAGCGCCGCCGCAAGTCATCCGCGAAAGGATCGCTGCCCAGCGCGGTGAAATAGGCTACGTCATGCCCGGCGCGTGCCAGATGGATCGCAGTGTTCAGCGTGTCTCCGCCATAGCCCAGCGCCCAGCCCTCGCCCTGCCGCGAGAGTTCGAGCATGGCTTCGCCCACGCATACGATCCGGGCCATTCAGCGTCCTGCCTGATCTTTGGCCTGATAATAGTGCGCCAGGACGTCGAACGCCATCTTGTGCTGGCCGGTTTCCGAAATCAGACCCTTGCGGTTCCAGCCTTGCTGGAAATCCGGATTCTGGCGGCGGGGAGAGCGGAAATCCTTGAGGATCCAAGGAGACATGCCGCGCAGCGTGGGCAGTTCGTCCGCCATGGCCAGGGTCTTGCGGTAGTATTCCGCCTGGAACTCCTCGGAGAACTTCTGCCCGGCGCCGCCATCGTGAAAGCCCGCCTTGGCATCCGCGCCGAACTCGGAAAAGACCAGCGGCTTGTTGGCGGGCACATGCCAGACGCTGCCCGGCAGATCGGCCAGCCGATCGTTGGTGTACCAGCCGTTGTACGTATTGATCGCCATGACATCGAGAACATCGGCCAGCGGATCGGCCAGCGTCATCGTCGGCACCGCCGCATCCTTCGCGCGATCGACCAGCAGTGCCGCACTGACCAGCCGCGTATCGTCCAGCCGGCGCACATCGCTGACCAGCGTGCGCAGGAACACGTTGCGCGCGTCCGTTACCGGCGTTTCGTTGGCGACGCTCCAGATCGCCACCGAGGCGCGATTGCGATCGCGGAGGATATTCTCCGCCAGCATGTTGCGTGCCGTCGCCAGCGTCTGCGGGTTCGACCACGCGACCATCCAGTAGACCGGCACCTCGCTCCACACGAGCAGGCCCATTTCGTCCGCCGCACGGGTCATCACTTCGCTGTGCGGATAGTGCGCCAGCCGCACGTAATTGCCGTGCAAGCCGTTCTTGACCTCGCCCAGCAAGGCCCGCGCCGCATCGGGCGTGATCACGCGCGCCGGATTGCTGCCGATTTCCTCCTCGTGCACCGAGATACCGCGCAGGAACACCGGCTTGCCGTTGAGCAGGATGTCCGCCCCGCGCGTTTCGATGGTGCGGAAGCCCACGCGGTCGCGCCAGGTATCCTCGCCCGCCGCGATCGTCACGTCATAGAGCCGGGGCGTTTCGGGCGACCAGCGCACCAGTGCGCGTGGCGCGGTCATCGTGGCGCGCCAGTCTCCATGCGCGTCGGTCTTGCCGGCCAGCTCCAGCTTCAGTTCCCCGATACGCAGACGGATCGCGCTGTTGGCGGCCTGCGGGCCATCGAGATGCGCGCTGACCGTGATCCGGCCATCACGCGTCAGCCGCACCCACGCATCGTCCACGTAAGTGTCGGGCGTGGTGATCAGGCGGATCGGGCGCGTGACGCCGCCATAGTTCTCCCAGTCGGTCACCGGCGGAGGGACGGTGGTGGCGGTCGCCTGCGAATCCACGCCGATCGTCACCTGGTTCGCGCCATCGCGCAGCAGCTTCGTCACATCGAAGGCGAAGGGGGTGAAACCGCCCTCGTGCCGGCCCACCGGCTGGCCGTTGACATAGACCGTGGTGGTGTAGTTCGCCGCACCGAAGCGCAGGAACGTGCGCCCTTTGCGCTGCGCGGGCACATCGAACGCGCGCTGATACCAGACGAGGCCCTGATAGTGGCGCATCTCGGGCGTCTGCGCCAGCCACGAACCGGGCAGCGCGGCGGTGGGCGAATGCGCCATGTCGAATTCGTACAGCGTGCGGTTGTCCTCGGCCATGGCCTTGCGGACATCGACATCGGCATAACGCTGCTGCCCGCGCTCGGGCATCTCGCCATGGAAGCCGGCGATCCCCGCACGATAGGGATCGATCGAATAATGCCACGGGCCGGAAAGATCGGTGCCTTGGCGCATGTCGGCCGAAACGAGCAGCGGCCCGTTCTGCACGGTGCTGAGCGGCAGGACCGCGGGTGCTTCCTGCGCCATGGCCGGCACGGCGCATCCCAGCGCCGCCACGATCAATCCCGCTTTTACCCGAACCTGCCGCATGTCCTTCTCCCGCGCTTGTCGCCCGATACGTCTATTGGCGCTCCGGAAGGGTGGTGGGGGCTGAGGGACGCCCCCACCGTTGCGACCGGAGGACCCGGATCGTCAGAAATTGACGCCGAAACGCACGCCGCCATAGCGGCGATAGTCACGCGGCAGCACCGCCTGCGTCGCCAGCACCGTGCCGAAGTTGCTGGCCGTGTTCACCAGCGACCCGTAGTACTGCTTGTCGAACAGGTTGTTGATGAACCCGGTCAGTTCCCAGCGGCGATCCTCGGCGCGCAGGCCCAGCGCGATATTGACGATCGAATAGGCCGGCTGGAACGTCTGCGGGTCTTCCGCCACGAAGTAGAGGCTGCTCTGGTACTGCCAGTTGAGCTGGGCCACGCCGCGCAGGGTGTCGGTCAGCGCCGGGCTGTATTCCGTGCCGAGCGCGAACTTCCACTTCGGCGCCTGCACGGCGCGCGCGCCGGTCAGGTTCTGGTAGTTAGGCGAACCGCTGATGCAGCCCGTCGCGGCCGTCTGCAACGGATAGCACTGCGCGGTCGGGTACGAGAGGTACTTCGCGTCGAGATAGGCCAGCGACCAGTTGAGCGAGAGGTCGCCCGTCCGCGCCGAGGTATCGAGTTCGACGCCCTTGGTGCCCAGCTTGCCGACGTTGGTGAGGCGGAAGTTCTGCGTGCCGCCGATCGTCTCGATCGATTGCGCCTGCAGGTTCTTGTAGGTCGTGTCGAAGTAGGTGAGGTTCACCGTCACGTGCCGGTCGAGGAACTGCATGCGCGCGCCGACCTCGATATCGCGCGAGCGTTCGGGCAGCAGCGGGCCGGCGGCCGCACGCGCCGCATTGAAGCCGGTGGTGAGGTCGTAGGTCTGGCCCTTGTAACCGGTCGAATAGGTCGCGAACACCATCAGGTCGGGCGTGAATTCATAGCGCGCGCTGATCCGGTAGGTGCCGGCCGTCTTCGAGGCGCCGCCACTGAAGAACTGGCTGCCGGCCGCCGCCAGGTTGTCCTGGAAGGTGTAGGCGATCTTTTCGTTCTGCACGCGGCCGCCCGCCGTCAGCGTGGCCTTGGGCATGAATTCCCAGTCGGCCTGCACGAAGCCGGCAACCTGCCGCGACTTGGACGTGGCATACCAGTTGGCCGGCGAGAACGCGGGGCCGCGATAAAACGGCCGCTCGAACCGTACATCGGCATAGTAGGCGCCGACCGTGTAGCGGAACGGCTTGTCGCCGGGCGACAGCAGGCGGACTTCCTGCGTGAACAGCCGCGATTTGAACGCGCCGACCTGGATGTTGCTGCCGATCGGCAGCGTCGAGGAGGTATCGTCGTGATCAAGGTAATCGTTCAGGCGGAACTTGTCGTAGGACGTGATCGAGATCAGCGTCAGGTCGCCCAGCCCGAATTCGCCGCGCAGCGATCCGCCGCCGCCGTAATACTTGGTGCGGGAATCGTAGTTGTTGCTGATGTCCTGGTTTTCGGGGTTCACGTTCACGCCGGGCATCGTCACGCCCACGGTCTGGCCGGCGGTGTTGCGCAGCAGCGCGCCGGGCGCCATGCGGATGAACGGACGGCCGACGGTGGTGGTGCCGTTCACGTAGTTGCCCGACAGCGTGATCTTGACGTCGGAGCTGGGCTCGTAACGGATCTTGCCGCGCAGGTTCACCGTTTCGCGACCGTTCACGGTCTTGCCGTTGTACAGGTTGTGGACGTTGCCATCCCACTTCGAATAGCTGGCCGAGAGCACATAGCCGAGATCCTGGGCAAGCGGTCCGGAGATGCTCACGTTGCCGCCCACTTCGGAATCGGTGGTGGCCAGGATATTGGCGCGGGCGTGGAAGGTGTCGGTCGGCTCACGCGTGATGATGTTGATCAGACCCGCCGAGGCCGACTTGCCGTAAAGCGTGCTCTGCGGCCCGCGCAGCACTTCGATGCGTTCCACGTCGGGCAGATCGGTGAAGGCGCGGGCCTGAAAGGCCAGCGGCACTTCGTCGACGAGCACGGCCACACTCGGCTCCACGCCGATGCCGAAGGCGAAGGTGCCGACGCCGCGCAGCGAGACGTTGGCGTTGGCGGGGTGTTCGGCGGGGCGGATCGTCAGCGAGGGCGCGATCTTGCCCAGATCCTGGAACTGCGTGACGCCGGCGGCCTTGAGCTGGGTCGGCCCGACCACCGAAACGGCGAGAGGAACGCTCTGCACGTTTTCCGCGCGCTTCTGCGCGGTGACAATGATCTCGCCGGGTGCCGCGGAATCAGCCCCGGAATCGGACTTCGCAGATGCCTGATCCTGCGCCGCGTTCTGCGCAATGGCCGGCTGCGCCAACGCTGCCGTCGCGGCAGCCAGCGCACCGAGGCAAACGGAATTGCGGAAACAGGTCATCTCCATTCTCCCTGGAAGTAGAAGCACGGGTTCTTCGCCCGTGAAGCATCGGCCTCCTATCAAATGGCCTTACCAGATACAAGCCGTTCTTCGCAGATTTTGACAACTTTGGTCATTCCTCCTTACAGGGAATTGGCCGCACAACCCGTCATGGCATTGATATAGCGATATATTTATGGATCATAGCCGCTATCGCAACGCCCGGAAAACGAAGCCTCGGACGGCCGAAGGCTCACCGTGGCGCGGCAAAAAATCCGCCACCCGCCGCTCGTTGGCTGGGCCAGAGCAATAACCTTCCCGGGAAATGCCAAATTGGCCTGTCCAATAATTCCGGTGACGCGCAGGACGCACCGCATGGCTTGCGGCAACGCGGAAAGTGCGGCCAGGACGGATTCGGAGCGGGTTACTTCCGGGGCAACGTGGCCCAGCATTCGACCTCGGTCACCGCGCCCATCGCGAGACCGTTCACGCCCAATGCGCTTCGCGCGGGCAAACGACCGGGTTTGAAGTAGGACACGTAGATGCGGTTGAACGCGCTCCACTGGCTCATGTCGGCAAGATAGACCGTGCACTTGAACACGTCGTCGGTGTTCAATCCCTCCCGCGCGAGCGTGGCGACGATGTTGTCCATCGTCTGGCGCACCTGCGCGTCGAAACCTTGCACCAGCTTCCCGTCCGGCCCCGTTCCGATCTCGCCCGAGAGATACAGAATTCCATCGACCGCCACCGCCTTGGAAAACGGAAAGCCTACAGCCGCCGGCACATGGCGGGCGGGCGCGGCATCGGCGGTGGCCATCGGCGCGAGCAGGCTCAACCCTATCGCGTGCATTGTGAAACGGCGCATCGCAGCTTCCTTGTTTTCGCGGGCCAAGGGATTCCCGCACGGCGGAAGCGCACCCTATCCGCACGCTCCGGTCGCCGCCAGCGCTGATCGCGGGGCCTTGGAGCACCTCGTCAAGCGCACGGCCGGACGCGCGTGCAATGCGGCGGCGGCTTCCGACGGCGGAATGGGAAAGTCCCGATTTCCCAGTTCGGCACGGGTGCTGGACAATGGAATACGACCAACACTTATCCCTCGCGGAAATCCCTAAGTGTTTTCCTTTATACGTCCGTAATTTTGATGGATATTTTACCATCGTAGATAGCCGTTGCTTTCAAAACGCCACTTAAACTGGCGCGTCGATCAGGAAAGGGCGGCGAATGACGTTTTCGAGAAAGGCTGAATCCTTTGGACTGGCGCTGCTCTTTTCCAGCGCCATTATTCCGCCTCATGCCGCGATCGCGCAGACCGCGGGCAGCCTCGACCTCTTCGCCGATGGCACCTTGAACGGGTGGACGACGGCCGGCGGCGCGTCTGTCACCGCCACCACGGTAACGCTGAATCTGGGCGTCTCCCCTTTCACGCTGACGCCGGCTCCGGGTGAGTCCATGGCCGTGATCCAGCCTCAACTCAGCCTCACGACGATCGACTCCATCGACGCCGCGCTGGGGCTCAGTGCGGGTACGATGCTGTCGGCCACCGGTACCGGTAATGTCACGATTAATGGCGTGGGCGCCAACCTTACGACAACGAACTTCGGCTACATCTCCAAGCAGCTGACCCTGTCGCAGGGCTCCTACACGTTCTATTGGGCCTATGCCGCGCAAGACTACCTTCCCTATACGGATGGCGTCTTCTTTTCGATCGCGGGCAACGGCCTCAACACGGTCGACCTGCTGGCCCGCAACGGCGCTGCGGGGATCACGGCGGGGTCCACCGGCTACCCCGCGCAGACCGTCATCCTGCAAAGCTATGGCAGCACGTCATTCATTGCCCAGACCTTCACGATCGACAACAGCGGCACGTATCAACTGGGGTTCGGTGATTTCAACGCGATCGATAACGCGCTTGACCCCATCCTATTCGTCGCTTCGAAGCTGGGGACGACCACGGGCACGGTCGTGATCACCAACCCGCCCGCGCCCCCCGCCATTCCCGACATCGACACGGCGGTCAGCTATTACAGTTCCACCGATCTGGCCGCCAATGCCGTCAACCCCGTGTTCGCGGGCGGAACGCTCAAGATCGTCGCTGGCGGAACGATCGGCAACAATTTCACCGTGCAATCACTGGGCGGCGCGATCGATACCGACGGCAACGCCATCGCCCTGACCGGAACGCTGAGCGGTTCGGGATCGCTGGTGAAGCGGGGCGCCGGCACGCTGCAGCTGATGGCCAACAACAGTGGCTTCTCGGGCGATCTCTATGTCAATGGCGGCACACTGGAACTGGGTGATACCGGTGCCGCAGGGACGGGCACGATCCATGCCGTGAACCCGACCATCGCCTTTGCCGCAGACGGCACCTATGCCAACAACGTTTCGCTCGAGGTGGCCTCGCCCGCCAGCGCCAACGGGACCGTCTTCCGGAACACGTCCGGGCACGTGGTGACTCTTTCAGGCGCGATCACCACGGGAACGGGCAACAACATCAACGGCGATGCTGTTGCCATCGATCAGCAGGTGACGTTCTCGGGCGGGCCTTTCGCGCTGACCAATGCCGGCAACAACTGGACCGGCGATACGACCATCGACAGCGATGCCGCACTCGCCCTTTCCGGCGGGGCGTCGATCACGAATTCCGCGCGCCTCGTGAACAACGGTATTTTCGACATTGCCGGAGCAGGCGGCGTGGCATCGGTTGCCTCTCTGGCAGGCAGTGGCGTCGTCACGCTGGGCGACAATACGCTGACAATCACCCACGCCAACGATACGTTCGCTGGCACGATCGCCGGAGCCGGGGGGCTGGTGCTGGGAGCGGGAACGCAAACGCTGTCGGGCACCAACAGCTACACCGGGGGCACAGTCGTGAGCGACGCCACGCTCGCGCTGGCGGGCGACGGCACGCTGGGTGACACGAGCGGCACCACCACCGTCATCGGCGGTGGCTCGCTTGACCTCGGCGGCACCAGCCAGGTCCAGAACGGCGGCGTCACGCTCGCCGGCGGGGAGATCCAGAACGGCGTCCTTTCCTCGTCGGGCACTTTTGCGCTCCAAGGGGGCGCGGTGAGCGCCGCGCTGGCCGGCACCGGTGGCGTTCATCAGTCCGGCGGCACCACCACGCTTTCCGGCGCGAACAGCTACACCGGCGGCACCGTCGTCAGCGGTGGCACGCTGGCCCTGGTGGGCAACGGCACGCTCGGCGATACGAGCGGCAGCAGCACCATCAACGCCGACGGCACGCTTGACCTTGGCGCTACCAGCCAGACCCAGGACGGCAGCGTCACGCTGGCCGGCGGCACGATTGAGAACGGCACCCTCACCTCCTCCGGCAGCTTCACGCTGCACGGCGGCACGGTCAATGCCGCGTTGGCCGGCACCGGCGGAGTCAACCAGTCCAGCGGCACAACCACTCTGTCCAGTGCCAACAGCTACACCGGCGGTACCGTCGTCAGCGGCGGCACGCTGGCGCTGACGGGCGATGGCACGCTGGGTGACACGAGCGGCTCCACCACCGTCAACGCCGACGGCACGCTTGACCTCGGTGGCACCAGCCAGACCCAGAACGGCGGCGTCACCCTTGCTGGCGGGACTATCCAGAACGGCGTGCTGTCCTCCTCGGGCACCTTCGCCCTGCAGGGCGGCACGATCCGCGCGCAGCTGGCCGGCACCGGCGGCGTCGACCAGTCCAGCGGCACGACCACGCTCTCGGGCACCAACAGCTACACCGGCGGTACCGTCGTCAGCGACGGCACGCTGGCGCTGACGGGCGATGGCACGCTGGGTGACACGAGCGGCTCCACCACCGTCAACGCCAATGGCACGCTCGACCTCGGTGGCACCAGCCAGACCGAGGACGGCGGCATCACCCTTGCCGGCGGGACGATCCAGAACGGCGTGCTGTCCTCCTCGGGCACCTTCGCCCTGCAGGGCGGCACGGTCAGCGCCACGCTGACCGGCACCGGCTGCGTCAGCCAGTCCAGCGGCACGACCACGCTCTCGGGCACCAACAGCTACACCGGCGGCACCGTCGTCGATGGCGGCACGCTGGCGCTGACGGGTTCCGGGGCGGTGGTTTCTTCCTCTCTGACGGTCGACGGCACGTTCGATATTTCGGGCATCGCGGATCAGGGGACCAGCGTAGTCGATCTCGATGGGTCGGGCTCGGTCGTGCTGGGAAGCAAGGCGCTGACCGTCTCGGCCGGAACCGGCACCTTTTCGGGCATCCTCTCCGGAGCGGGACAGTTCGGCCTGAGCGGCGGCACGCTGACGCTCACCGGCGCCAACAGCTACAGCGGCGGCACCACGATCGCCGGCGGGACGCTGAAGGGCACAAGCACTTCGCTGCAAGGGGCGATCCTGAACGACAGCGCGCTTGAATTTATCCAGGCGACCGATGGCACTTATGCCGGATCGATCACCGGAACCGGCACCCTTGCCAAATCGGGCAGCGGTGCGCTCACCCTCACCGGAAGCAGCGCGATTGGTGGCGCCACCACCGTTTCCGCCGGGCGGCTTGCGGTCAATGGCACTTTGGCGACGGGCGGGCTGACCGTGGCCAATGGCGCCGTGCTGAGCGGTTCGGGCACGATCACCATGGCCAGCGACGGCATTCTCGCAGTCTCCAGCGGCGCCACGCTGGCGCCGGGCAATTCCCCGGGCACCTTGATGGTGAACGGATCCGTCTCGCTGGCGTCGGGATCCACCATGGCCGTCGACATCGACGGGGCGACCTGGTCCGCCGGCGGTGGCGCGGGCAGTTACGACCGGCTAGTGGTCAATGGCACCGTGACGCTGGGCGGCACGATTGTCCCCACACTGCGCGGCATCACCGGTGCTGCCACCAACAGCTACACGCCGGCGCTGGGCAGCCGCTACACCGTTGTATCGGCAACGGCGGTGCGGGGTACATTCGAATCCATCGTGCAGCCTGCCAGCGGCCTGGCGGCCAACACCCGCTTCGATGCGCTCTACACCGATACCACCGCGCAATTGGTCGTAACACCGGTGAGCTTCGGCTCGCTGGGCGCGACCAGCGGATGGAACAGCAATACGCGGGCCACGGCCACCGCGCTGGACAGCCTCCGCGGCAATGCCGCGAACGGCGGCCTGTTCAACAGTCTCTATGGGCTTGATGCGGCCGGTTATGAACGGGCCTTCTCGCAGATCAGCGGCCAGATCTATGCCGATGCGCTGCAGGGCTATGCCAGCGCGGCGAATACCGCCCTGGGCACGGTGCGCGATCAACTGAATCAGGGGGGCTACGTCGGAGCGCGCGGCGAGCAGGGCGTCCAGCTGTGGACGCGCTACATCAACAGCCACGAGGCGCCGGGCGACAGCGCGCGGGGCAACGGCAATTCGGCAACGACGCGCGGCTTCATCGCCGGGGCCACTCTGGTCGACACGCCGCGCCTGCGCTTTGGCGTGGCGGGCGGCTACACCCATACCCGGATCAACACCGGACTCGGGGCGGAAGCCAGCGGCGCGGGAGCGGTCGGTTACCTCTACGGCCGCTATGCGCCAGCGGCTTTCGTCGATCTCTCCGCGATTGGCGGGTTTGCTTCCGGCACGATGAACGCCAGCCGGACCATCGCCACCGCCCGCGATACCGTGCGGGCCAGCGGAAACGCGCGTGTCTCCGTGGCGCAACTGGCGGTCGATGCACGGCTGCGGGCGGTGCAGGCCGGCGGATTTGCGGCCTATGCGCTGGCCGGGGTGCAGCTTGGCAATGCGTCCTCCGGGCAGGTCAGCGAAACCGCATCGAACAGCGCTTTCGCCCTGACCCTGCCCCACAGCGGCTGGAACACGCTGGACAGCCGCGTCGGCGGCCAGTTGGTGCAGACGTTCGCGTCCGCCAGGCTATCCGCCTATGGAACCTTGCTGACCCAGCTTGGCGATGCGCCAACGGCCTCGCGCACGGCGGTCCTCAACGGTGCGGCATGGACGGTGCAGAGCACCGGTCTGGCAAAGAGCGGCATGGCCTATGGCGCCGCCGTCAGCGCAAATCTGGCGCGCAACCTTTCGGTCCAGGCCAGCTACGATGGCGTGGACCGGGGCAAGAGCTATCGCAATCACCGGATGTCGGCGGGCGTCAGCTTTGCGTTCTGACCCTAGCGCCGGTGGGCCTTGAAGAAATCCCAGATCACCTCGGTGGCATTGATCTGCGTATAAGGATCGTTCCCAAGCATCCCCCGGCTGCGGGTATCGCCCGGCCAGCCATGACCGGCGCTTGCCAGGCTGTAGAACAGGACTTCCGATCCACCCGAGCATCCTGAGGATCGCGCGCTGGTCACATCCCCGCCCGTGGTGACGGCCGGCGCGGCGCGGCAGCCATCCGCGTCCCGCCAGAACGCAACGGCGCGCTCCACCGGCAGGAACGGCGCGGATTGGGCACGCGCGACGAAACTGGTCGGGCTCATGCCCCCGTCATAGCCAACAACATTGTCCTTCCTGCCGTGCATGATCAGCATCGGAACCGGGGCGGCGGCCGGCTTTTCATCGCCAAACATCGCCCCGGAAACAACGGCGGCGGCGGCAATCCGGTCTCCGTGCGTGATCGCGAAGCGGTGGGTCAGCATCCCGCCGTTGGAAAAACCGGCCACGTAGATCCGCCGCGTGTCGATACCGCCCTTGCGCGTGATGTCATCGACCACGGCATTGACGAAGGCCACGTCATCCAGCCCGCTGGTCATGGCCTCGCCACAGCAGCCACCGGCATTCCAGGTTCCCATGCCCTGCATACGGCCCACACCATCGGGCGCCGCGACGACCAGCCCCTCGGACCGCGCCTTGTCGGCCCAACGTGGCAGCATCGTACCGCCATTGCCGCCGCCGCCGTGCAGTACGATCACGAGCGGAGCGGGCGTGCCGCCCTTGTGCGCATCGAGCAGCGCATAGCTCCGTTCCCGCCCCGCGAACATCAGCGTCTGGCGCGTGGCGCCATCGACATCCGCAGAGGCTTGCTGTCGCGCCGCGCGCAATTCGCGCAGACGTTCGCCAAAGCCGGGGCGTTGCGCAGCGGCGGCGCCGGAAAACAGCGCCATAACCAGCATTCCGCCCGCGATCATCCGATAGCCCGCCATTCGCGTTCTCCTCTCTCCACCAAGCATGTAACTCACGAGTTACACACCTATCCCGCAGAGTTCAAGGCGGAGCGCCGTGGGGCCGGCAATCAGGGCGCGAGGCCTCGCCAGTAATAGACCGTGGCCCGGACCGAAGACGTGATCCAGGCGAGGAACTGCTCATCCCGGGCCGGATCGCCGTTCTCCATCCAGCGCACATAGGCGTCGAGCAGGAAGGCGGTGACGGATTCGGCCAGGATGCGCACATCGCCCGGCGTGTCGCTGCTTTCCGGCCCCAGGATCGCGGCCTGACGCTCTTCCACACGTCCCACCAGCGCCTGCGTGAGCCGGTCGAAATGAATCCCGAATTCCGGATCGTGCGAGGCGTGCCGCACCAGCAGGCACATCGCGGCGGCATGTGAGCGGGCGACCGCCAGCGTCCGGTGCAATCGCTTGGTCCACCAGTCGACGTCCACGTCGTCGGCGCGCAACAGCGCATCCACGACATCGGACAGCACTTCATGCACCAGCCGGTCCTTCGATTCGAAGTAGCGATAGAGCACGACCTTCGAGACACCCGCGCCCTGCGCCACCTGATCCATGGTCGTCTGGCGCAGGCCCCGTTCGTTCAGCACCGTCGCCGCCGCGAGCAGCAGCGTCTCCCGCCTGCGGGCACGATGCGCGTCCAGCATTTCCGAATAGCTCTGCGTCATCGCGCCACGTTCTCCCGCCGCCGGCCGGATTGCAACCGGGCATCTCCCCTTCCGTCCCGGCGGCGCAAAGCGCAAGCCTATTTACTCACCCGGAACTAGATGTTACTCATGAGTTACAGAGGTGGCGTCAGGATGAATCGCCACCCGTTTCGAGAGAAGGGGATGGAGATGAAAGGTATGGAGCGGCAGGCGCGTGCGTTGAGGGCGGGAAGCGCGCTGGCCATTCTGGCGACCGCGCTGATCGGCGCACCGGCTCATGCCGAGGATGCGCCGCAGGACGGTTCCGGCGAAATCTTCGTGGTTGCCCGCAAGCGGGCCGAAACGATCGAATCCGTGCCGGTCTCCGTCGGCGTCCTGTCGGACAGCGATCTCAGCCGCCTCGCGATCAAGGACGTTGCCGACTATACGCGACAGACCCCGGGCGCGATCCTGATCGGTTCCGGCCCCGAATATCTCAACGACATTGCCTTGCGCGGCCAGGGCGGCGGACGGCTGGGCTTCTCGGAATCGAGCACCGGCATCTATCGCGACGGCATCTTCGTGGCCGGCGGCGGTTTCGGTGGTCGCAGCTATAGCCGCATCGATTTTCACGACGTCGAACGGGTCGAGGTTTACCGGGGACCGCAGGGCGCGCTTTACGGACGCAACGCGGTGGGCGGGGCGGTCAATGTCATCAGCCGCAAGCCCGTGCTCGATACCGAGGTGCGCGGCAAGGTCGGGTACGATTCGGTCAACGAACTGGACACGTCGTTGACCGTGAACGTGCCGATCGGCGGGACCGCCGCGGTTCGCGTGGGCGGTTACTACGTCAACCAGACCGGCGGGTTCTACAAGGACCAGGTGAGCGGCAAGACCATAGACACGTCACGCGACTGGGGCATTCGCGGCGCGATCGGCGTGGGCATCAAGACTGACAGCACCGCCACGTTGATGGTCGAACATTCCCGCTCAGAAGCGCCGGGGTTCACGGCGCTGGGGCAGAACCAGGTGCTCGATCCCGATCCCTTCGTGCGCACCGGGCTCGACGCGGTGGACCGCGTGACGATCAACCAGACGCAGATGATCGGCGAATTCACGCATGATTTCGGGACGAGCGAACTGACGCTGCTGGCGAATTACAAGGGACGCGATGGCGCCCGATCGGGCGCGGATTTCGACCACTACCTCGGCATCCGGCTGCCCACGGCGCAGTTGTACGACGCGCAGGGAGAGGACTTCAAGCGCTACGGCACCGAAGCGCGCTGGGGATCGACCGGAAAGACGGGCTTCACCTGGCTCGGCGGCGTGGATTTCCTGACCTACACGTCGAACGTCTATTCGCTGCGCACCGGCACGGTCACCGGCAGCAACGCCACCGCGATCTCGCTCAAGCGCCAGCTTCGCCGGCAGGAATCCCAGGAAACGCTGGATTCGTATTCGGCCTATGGGCAATTGGGCTTCGATCTGACGAGCCAGTTGAAACTCTCGGTCGAAGCGCGTTTCCAGATCGACCGGAAGAACTTCCGGTTCCGCCAGATCGATCTCGATCCGACGACCAACGAAACCATTCCGCTCACCACCTTCCGGCGGACATGGCACCGGTTCCTGCCCACCGCGTCCCTGACCTACACGGTCAATCCCGATCTCACGTTCTATGGCCGGGTCGCGACAGGCTACCGGCCGGGCGGTTTCAACCAGAGCCCAGCGCAGGGCTTCTTCGACCGCGTTCCCTACAATCCCGAAGACATCACATCGGGCGAAATCGGCGTGAAAGGCCGCTTCCGGATCGGCAGCGCGGTCTTCCGGAGCCAGCTGGCGCTGTACTACAGCGTGACCCGCAACGTGCAGCAGACCACCACGCTGTCCGCTACCAACCCCGCCTTCACGCTGGAGAACGTCGGCACCGACGACATCTTCGGCGGCGAGTTCGAACTGAGCGGCACCATTCCGCTGGCGGGCGGACAGCTCTTGACCAGCCTGAATGTCTCGGGCGAGCGCGGTCGCTGGCACGACGGGGCCTCGATCATCAACGCGGGCGCGCTCATCGACCTTGCGGGCAAAACCACGCCCCGCACCCGCGACTACATTATCAACCTCAACGCGATGTACGATCATCCGATCGGCGGCGGCATGGACGCGATGTTCACGGCCAGCTACCAGACCGCCGCCGGCGGGTTCGACGATGCCTCGCTGGCCCGACCCAGCCAGAACTACTCGATGGTGGATCTTTCGGCCGGCATCAGGACGCCCCACTGGACGCTGATGGGGTATGTGAAGAACCTCACCAACGATTTCTACCGGATCGTGTCGGTGGGCGGGAATTCCTACTACAACACGCCGCGCACCTATGGCGCGACGCTTTCGTTCAACTGGTGAGCCGCGCCGTGGCCGGTTTCGACAGGCGGACGACCATGAAGGGGGCGGGCGCCGTTGCGGCGCTCGCTCTCGCTCCCGGCCTCGCCGCGCGTGGCCATCCAACGCGCAACGCCGCCGAATGGCCGGTCTATGGCGCGACCAACGCGGCGACGAAGTATTCGCCGCTCGACCAGATCGACGCCTCGAACGTCGCCACGCTGGAAGTGGCGTGGGAATGGACATCGCCGGACGCCGCCATCCTGGAGGCGCACCCCGAATTGCAGCCCGGCGAATTCCAGGCAACGCCGATCATGGTCGATGGCCGCCTGTTCACCTCCACGGCGATGAGTCAGGTGGCGGCGATCGATCCCGCTTCGGGACGAACGCTGTGGGTTTACGACCCCGGCACCTGGCGGCACGGCTATCCCACCAGCAAGGGTTTCCAGCATCGTGGCGTGGCCTTCTGGCGCGCGGGGAAAGATGCGCGCGTCCTCATCGCCACGGGCGACAACCGCCTGATCGCGCTCGACGCAGCCAGCGGAACGCCTGTTGCGGGGTTCGGGGCAAAAGGGGAAGTCGACCTGCTCCGTACCTCGGGAGAGCCGGTTCCCGACACCCCCGCCCGATTGATCGGCGCGACCTCGCCGCCGGTGATCTGCCGCGACACCGTGATCGTGGGCCAGTACATCAACGACGTGCCGAGCCGTCCGGTGATGCCCGTGGGCGTCATCCAGGGTTTCGACGTGCGCTCCGGGCGCCACAAATGGACGTTCCGGATGATTCCCCGCGCCGGTGAAGCGGGCGCCGAAACATGGCGCGAAGGCTCCGCCCAACGTACCGGCAACGCCAATGCCTGGGCACCGATGAGCGCGGACGACGATCTCGGCCTCGTCTATGTCCCCGGCACCTGCCCGACCAACAACTTCTTCGGCGGCGACCGGCCGGGCGACAACCTGTTCGGCAACGCGCTGGTGGCCCTCGACGTCGAAACGGGCTTGCGCCGCTGGCACTACCAGCTCGTCCACCACGACATCTGGGACTACGACATTCCCTGCGCCGGCAATCTCATCGACATCATGGTCGACGGGAAGCGCATCCCCGCCATCGCGCAAGTCACCAAGCAAGGCTTCTGCTTCGTGTTCGATCGCCGCGACGGCAAGCCGGTCTGGCCGATCGAGGAACGGCCGGTACCGCAATCGACCATCGCGGGCGAACGCACTGCCGCGACGCAGCCCTTCCCCACCAAGCCGCCACCGTTCGACCGACAGGGCATCGGCGAAGACGACCTGATCGATTTCACCCCGGCCCTGCGTGACGAGGCCAGGACCATTCTGGCGAAGTATACCGCCGGGCCACTGTTCACGCCGCTGGGTACGCAGCCGACCATCGTGCTACCGAGCTGGGTGGGCGGAGCGAACTGGTGGGGCGCCGCCGCCGATCCGGAAGCCGGGATGCTCTATGTCCCGTCGCTGACCGCGCCGGTGTCCATGGCGCTGGACGGGGAAGGCAAGCGCACCGACGCGGCCGACGGCGACAGCGAGATCGCCGGCCGCGCCAGCGTCGTGCGCGGACCGGGCGGCCTGCCGCTGCTCAAGCCGCCTTATGGCCGCATCACCGCGATCGATCTCAATCGGGGCGTGATCGCGTGGACCCGCGCCAATGCGCCGGGCGCGCGCGACCTGCCGATGTTCCGGCCCTACAATCCCGGCTGGATCGGCACGACCAGCCGCACCGGTCCGCTGCTGACGCAGACGCTACTGTTCCTGGGGGAAGGGCCGCACAGCCCGGCGCAGTCACGCAAGATGCTGTGCGCCTACGACAAGGCGACAGGGGCGCTCCGGGCGGAGATCCCACTGCCCGATCACACGCTGGGGCCGCCAATGACCTACATGGCCGGCGGCCGGCAATTCATCGTTTGCGGCATGGGCTTCCGCAAGGCGCCGCACAGGCTGGTCGCGCTGGCCCTACCCTCAACCAGGAAGGAACCATGATGGCCGCCCACCTTTCCCGTCGCCAAGCCATGGCCGGTGGCGCCGCGGTGCTGGCCGCGCTGGCTGTGCCGCAACCCGCCCTGGCGACCGGCGCGATCAAGCACTACATCCTGATCGAGCTACTGCCAGGGGCCGATCAACTGGCGCTGGACCGCTGGTACATGACCTTTCACGCACCCCAGGTGCGGCGGGCCTATCAGGCCTGGCAGCGCGATTACCTCTCGTTTCGCGCCTATCTGCCGCCGGAAGAAGCCGTGCATCGGTTCCATGTCGCGTTCGGGCGCATGACCGAGATCTACTTCGACAGCATCGACGATTTTCGCGAGAGCCGCCGGAATGGTCTCTATGGCGGCGATCTTGCGTCGTTCACCCCACCGCCCGGCGGATGGGCCGGCAACCGGCTGTTCCGCAGCACCACCGCGACGATCCCGGTCAATCCGGACATGCTTTACCTCTCGAAACCCACCCCGCCCCGGGACATGCCCTACCTGCGCTGGATCGTGTTCCTGCGCTATCCGGCCACCATGCCGGCCGCGGACGCGGATGCATGGTTCGACAAGGTTGCCGCGCCGGAAATCGCGGCGCGGCCGGGGCTGCGGCGGTTTGGTCTCTACCGCGCGGTCAGCGAACGCTCCGAATATCCCCGCGTGATGGAACTGTGGTTCGACAGCTATGCCGACTGGCGTGCGGCGTTCCTCGATCCCGAACCCCGGTTCACGCCACCGCCATGGGGCGGCGCGTTCCCTTTCGCCGATACGCTTTCCATGTTCGTCGGGGAGAATCCCGACATCGATTTCATTCATGACGATCGGGTGGTGCCTTGAATACCTCTGCTACCGATACTGTTTCCCGCGAGAGCGAAAGCCACCTTCTCGATGATCTGCTGCGCCGGATCGCGGCCCGGCATCCGCACGCGCCGGCGCTTGGAGAACGCGATACGGCGATCGATTTCGCCACGCTCGACGGGCGGGTCCACCGGGTCGCCAACGGTCTCGTCGCCTCCGGCAGCGCGGGCGATCGGATCGCCATCGTCGGACGTAATTCCGCGGAGCAAGTCGAACTGCTGCTGGGCATCGCGCGCGCGGGGCAAGTGGCCCTGCCCGTCAACTGGCGCCTCGCCGCGCCGGAAATCCGGTATATCCTCAGCCATTCCCGCGCGACGCGCGTCTTCGTGGACCGGGAGTTCGCGGGCATCGTGGCGCAGGCGATGGAGGGAAGGCCGGTGCCGCTGATCGTGCTCGACGAGGCAGGGGCGAAGGGTTTCGCGGCTTGGCGTGACCGCCAGCCGGACACGCCGGTCGAGCGCTCGGGAAGCGCCAAAGACGTGGTGCTCCAGATGTACACCAGCGGCACCACCGGACTGCCCAAGGGCGTGATGCTCACCAACGCGAGCGTCATGGCCTCGATCGCCCTGTTCAGCCGCCCGCCGCTCGATCTCGACACGTCCGACGTGATCTATGCCCCCGCTCCGATGTTCCACATCACCGGGATCGGCCCGGTGCTGCGGTCGGTCCAGTCGGGTGCGCGGCTGGTGCTGGCCAGCCAGTTCGTGCCGGACGAGGCGGTGCGTGTGATCGCGCGCGAAGGCGTCACCTATACCACGCTCGCCCCCGCGATGATCCAGGCCTGCCTTGCCGCGCCATCGTTCCGCGACGCCGCGCCCACCGCGTTGCGCATGATCGTCTATGGCGGCTCACCCATTGCCGAATCCGTCCTGCGCGAAGCGCGCGAGCGGATGGGATGCGCATTCGCGCAGTGCTACGGCCTGACGGAAACCACCGGCCCGGTCACGCTGCTGACGCCGGAGGACCATGCGCCGGGCGCGCAGCGGCTGCTGTCGTGCGGGCGCGCGGCAGACGGAATCGAAATCGCAGTGATCGACGCGGACGGCGCACCGCTCCCTGCTGGGGAAACAGGAGAGATCGTGGTGCGCGGGGACATCGTCATGTCGGGCTACGCCGATGACCCCGAGGCCACCAAGCAGACAATCCGCGCGGGATGGCTGAAAACGGGCGACGCCGGTTATCTGGACGACGAAGGCTATCTCTTCATCCGTGATCGCGTGAAGGACATGATCGTTTCCGGCGGCGAAAACGTCTATCCGGTGGAAGTCGAGAACACGCTGCTCGATCATCCCGCCATCGCGGACGCGGCCGTCATCGGCGTGCCCGATCCGCGCTGGGGTGAGGCCGTGCTGGCGATGATCGTGCCCGCCTTCGGACATGCCCTGACCACGGACGAGGTTACCACCTTCTGCCGCGACCGGATCGCCGGATACAAGTGTCCGCGCGAATTCCGTTTCATCGACATGGTGCCACGCAACGCCGCCGGCAAGATTTTGCGTCGCGAGTTGCGCGCGCCCTTCTGGGAAGGCCGGGAACGGCAGGTAGGATGAAAGACGGCGATGACGTCCGTCAAAACTCCCCGCTTGAAGCGGCGGGCACACGGTAATCGGGAAAGGATACAGGCCATGACTTCAGACGGTGCTTCACGTTCCCTGCCGCTTACCCGCCGCGCCTTGCTGGGCACGGCGGGCGCTTTGTCGTTCGGCGCGGCGCTGCCGGCACGCCTGCTTGCGGCCGACGATCCCGATGCCGGCATTCGCGCCGCGTTCTATTATGCCTTCACGCTCTACGAGTTCGCGCGCAACGAACAGGCGCTGGCCCGGTGCGTCGGCGCGCCCGGCACGCTCAACACCATCGTCCGGCGGTCGCAGCTGTCCGACTGGCGTTCCCGCAACGTGACCGCGCCCAACAACGACACGATCTATTCGTCCTGCCTGCTCGACCTGTCGGGTGGTCCGATGGAACTGGCCGCGCCCACGGTGCGCGATCGCTATCTGTCCATCGCCTTCATGAACGCGTTTACCGACAACTTCGCCTATGTCGGCACGCGCGCGACCAACGGGAACGGCGGCCGCTTCTGGATCGCGGGACCGGAATGGCGGGGGACCGCTCCCGACGGGGTGCCGGTGTTCCGGTCGAGCACGAACGATGTCTGGATGCTCGCGCGCATTCTTGTCGACGGGCCTGGCGATCTTCCCGCCGCAGAGGCCGTGCAGCAACAGATCACCATATCCGCCCCGGCAGGTCGCCAACCGCCGCGTGGCTTTACGGTCGCGGCCCAGCCGCAAGCGACCGATGCCGCCAATTTCCTTGCCGTCGTCAACGAGCTGATCCGCCGTTCGCCGGGACGCAAGGGGGAACTCGCGCGCTCCGGGCAGTTCGCCGCCTTTGGCATCGGCACCGACAAACAACCCTCCCCTGCCCTGCTCGCCGCTTGGACGCGCTTCCTGCCGATGGGGATCAAGGACCTGCGCGAAGGCTTCCTTTTCCGTGATCTTGTCGTCAACGGATGGAGCTACCAGCCCCGCGGCGTCGGGAATTTCGGCAGCAACGACCGTCTTCGTTCGCTTGTGGCGCTGGGCGGGATCGCGGCGCTGGGCGAACAGGAAGCCATGTACTTTCATGCCAACTTCGATGCGCACGGCGCACGTCTGTCGGGCCAGAACGCCTATCGCTGGAAAGTGCCGCCCGGCGGCGTTCCGGCCAAGGCGTTCTGGTCGCTGACGATGTACGACGCGCAGCCGGACGGCCGCTACTACCTGGTGGAGAATCCGATAGGGCGCTATTCGATCGGCGATCGCACGCCCGATCTCGTGCGCGAACCGGACGGCAGCACGGTGATCTGCATCCAGCGCGAACGCCCCGAGGGTCGCCTAGCCGCGAACTGGCTGCCGGCCCCCGCTGGCCCCATGCGGCTTGCGCTGCGCGCCTATCTGCCGAAAGACGAGCTGATCGAGCGCAAATGGCGAGTGCCGCCGCTCGAACAAGTCTGATCGTCAGGCCGTCGCGCCGAGAATCAACGCCTTGCAGGCCGCGATCACCGGCGCAACGAAATCGGGCGACACGCAACGCGCATCGTCGCCTTCGACGTGATGGTAACGGTGCGCGCCGAAGATACCGGCCACGCGCCGGTGCCCCGCCGCAAGGATCGTCGAAAGTTCGCCGGCCGCACCGGCACTGGCCGGATACGCCATTTCAAGGCCGGGCAGCCCCGCGAACACCCGTTTCGCCAAGGGCAGGAGGTCGGCGCCAACCGCCAGGAATCGCTGCGGATCCGCGCTCGGCAGCGGCAGAAGCCGCCCTGCGCCCGGTTCATGCCAGTCACGCGCGGCGACGTTGGCGCCAAGATGCAGCCACAGCGCCGTGCGTTCCGGCAACGGCGCAAGCGCGTCGAGCGCATGTTCCGATCCGAGGTTTTCGTACTCGTGCCCGCTGTTGCACAGGAACAGGAGATCGTGCCGGGGGAGAGCCGCGCCAGCCCAGCGCGCCAGCGCCAGCCACGTAACGAGGCCGGGACCACGTTCGCCGGCGCAGATCGTCCAGCCTGAACGCGGTGTGGACACGACCAGCGTTCCCGCACCGCCGCGCCGCCATCGGCCGGCGATATTGAACGCCTCCCGGCGACCGGCATCCCCCTCGAGGAAAAGCGTGGCGGCCTCCCCTGCCTGCGCCAGCGCGCGGAACGGAGCAGCCGCCCTGGGCGCAAGGATGGCGGCAGGGACATCGACCATGGCCTTGTTCCCGTCCGCATTGAGCGCGATGGCCTCTCCGGTGGGGCCATTGGTCACCAGCAGGACCGCGGCGGCACCGGCTGCGGCGACCGCGCGCACCGTCTCCGCGACCGGCCGCGCCAGCGCGCTCGACCAGCGCGCGTAGGGCAGTTCAACCATGACGAGCGCACCGGACAGGCCCGATGCCGGCACCAATCCGGGCTCCACGCGCACCAGCTTTCCGGTCAGCCCGGACCCGCCCGTCGGCATGACGATAGCAAGTGGCAGCACCGCCGCCCGCGCCGCGCCGCTCACCAGTTCCGTGCGGCGCGGGGAGAAGAACGGTACGCTGAACGCCTGCCGTTCGGTCTGCGCGCCGGCCTGTTTCAATTGCTGTTCGATCCACGCGCCGCAGGCGGTATCGCCGGGGCCGCCCGACGCCTTGTTGCCGAAGCCGACGTAGCGGTCGAGGTCCGCTGCGATGGCATCCCGGGTCGGTCCGGCCGGACGTGCCTGGACAGCAAAGGGCAGGGCCGGCGTGAGCGCCATGGCCTTGATGACGGACCTGCGGGTGGAGCGTGTCATGGTGCGGGTGCAGAGCCTGATCGTTCGAGCCGGAAGCCTAGGCGGCGTGGACAAATTTGAGCCAGTATCTGGCGGTGGCGAGATGGACCATGCCGAGGAAGCTGTTGGCAAGCTGGTCGTAGCGGGTGGCGATGGCGCGGTTGATTTTGAGATGGCCGAACATGCGCTCGATGCGGTTGCGCTGCTTGTAGAGCGTTCGATCATGCTCGATCTTGACGCGGCGGTTTGACCGGCCGGGGATGACGGCAGCAATCTTCCGCTCGGCAAGATCCGCACGAATGGCATCAGCGTCATACCCCTTGTCCGCCAACAAAGCGTCGGGCGTGCACTCGGGCAGATCGATCAAAGCATCATACGCCTTGCAGTCCGCTGCCTCGCCACCTGTTAGGTGGAAGGCAACTGGTCGTCCGAGGGCATCAGCCAAGCAGTGAAGCTTACTGGTGAACCCGCCCCGCGAGCGGCCAAGAGCGCGTCGATGAGTCCCCCTTTTCCGCCCGCTGCCGAAACGTGGGCGCGGACTGTTGTGCTATCGATGCTGTAGTGGCCGCTGTCAGCCATGATTTCGGCGAGCGTAACCGCAACGGTCTCCCAAACACCAGCCTCACTCCAGCGTCGAAACCGCCGATAGATCGTGTTCCAACTGCCGTATTTCGGTGGTACATCGCGCCACGGTGCGCCGCAACGGAGCCGCCAGAGTATGCCGTTGACGACAGAACGGTTCTGCTCCGGCCGCCTGCCTCGACCGCGATTTTCAGGCTCGATTGGCAACAAGCCCTTCAAAATTCGCCATTCTGCTTCGGTGAGATCGCCCCGGCTCAAATCTGCCTCCAAAAAGCAGGCTTGAATCAACGACTGGCCATCGCGTCAATCGCGTTCCCAAACACCATGCAGAAATCGGTGTTTTTACGGCCACCTCGCGATAGATTACGCCGCATGAGGAAAGTGACCCGACGGGATTGGCTTGCGCTATCTGCTCCGGCCGTTGTCAGTATTCTGGTGGCCTATTTTCATGGTCATCAGAAGGGATGGGGTGCTGGTATAGCTACCGGAGCAATCATGTTTTCGTTCGCCGTTTGGATATGGCGGCGACAAATCATCAAATATCCCGAAGACACTTGGAAAGCTCGCCTCTAGGCAATTTGTCCACGCCGCCTAGGGTCAGGACCGGATACTGGCGCGGCTAGCGCGAAACTCAGCAGAAATCGAGCGGCAGGGCGGTCGTTTTCTTAAGCTGCTTCATCACGATGAACGTGCGGACGTTATCGATCTCCTCCCCGATCAGCAGCTTCGCGGAAAGGAACTCGCTGTAGCTTTCCAGATCGTGGGTATAGATCCGCAGCATGAAGTCCATCTCCCCCGTGGTGTAATCGCACGAGATCACTTCGGGCAGCGCTTCGATCCGCGCGCGGAACAGGCGCTCGGCCTCGCCGGTCTGCGAGCGCAGCTTCACCGCGATATAGGCGGAAATGCCCAGATTGAGCTTTGCCGGATCGAGGATCGCGGCGGTGCGTTCGATAAAGCCCTGTTCGCGCAGACGATGCAACCGCCGCGAACATTGCGAGGGCGAGAGGTGGACGAGCGTGCTCAGTTCGCCCGGCCCCAGATCGCCTCGAATCTGGATGTGCTGCAGGATCTTGCGATCGAACCTGTCCAGCCGTTCCTGCGCCATCCTATACTCCTGCCTGCCGCCTCCCGCGCCCGGAGCGCGGCTCTCTCCCGGATCACCAACGGCTTGTCAGCCGGGCCAGACTTCGCGGAACAATCGATCGAAATTGCCGCCGATGACCTTTTCGACCACCCGATCCGGATAGCCGGCCGCGTTGAGATCGGCGGCGATCATCTCCAGCCGGCGCGGGGCGTTGAGATCGGGCACGGTCACCGGGCTGTCCGCCTCGCCCGGCGCACCGATACCGGCCTTCTGCCGCGCCTCGGCCGTCTGGCGCACGATGTCCATGTAGGCCGGCGAAATGTCCACGGGGGTGATGCTCTGGTCGCTGCCGATCCCGACATGATCCTCGCCGCAGGTATCCAGCGCGTGGCGCAAATGCCGGCGAAACAGCGCGCGCGAGGCCGCCACCGGATCGCGGCCGAGGAACGGCATCAGGTAGAGGCCCACCACGCCACCCCGGTCGGCAACCGTGCGGAACGCCGTGTCGGGCAGGTTGCGCTGGCTGTCGAACACCGCGCGGGCGCCAGTGTGCGAGATCGTGATCGGCCGGGTGGAGGCTTGCGCCGCCTGAATCGCGGTGGAGGGATTGGCGTGCCCCACATCGACAAGCACGCCCAGGCCGTTCATGCGCGCCACCGCCTCGCGCCCCAGATCGGTCAGTCCCTCGCTTTCGGGAAGCGAACTGCCCGCGCCCAGCGCGTTGCGATCGTTGTAGGTCAGTTGCATGATCTTCACCGACATGGCCGCAAAGGCATCGATCAGGCCAAGATCGGTGCCGATCATGCCCATGCCCTGAAACCCGAAGATCACGCCCAGCTTCCCCTCGCGCTTGGCCCGCGCGATATCGGCATGGTGGCGCACCAGTGTCAGGTAATCCGGATGACGCGCGATCTGGTCCAGCCAGAAGCCGATCTCCTTGACCGTCTCCGCCAGGCTGCCCGGCTTGCCCACGGTCAGGTTGATCGCGGTCATGCCGGAAGCGCGGACGTTCTCCAGTTGCGCGGGCGTGAGCGGCCCCGGCTTGGGATAGGGCACGTTCCAGGTATTCGGCGAGGCCAGCGCGTCGATGACGATGGCGCGGCGGTAAAGCGCGCCGATCGCGGGTGGAACGCCGTTCGCCGCAGGCGCGGCGCTCGCCGTTCCGCCAGCGCCCGCGGCCAGCGTCGCCAGCATGCCCAGCGAAAAGGCGCGACGATCCACCCCCGGCATTCCCTTACTGCCCTTCCGGGACCGGCGGCGGCGCGGGCGGCGCCTCGTCGGTCAATCCCAGCTGCTTCCAGTTGATCAGCGCGTTGTACAGCATCCGGAATTCGCCCAGGTTCTGCCAGCGCCAGATCGGATTGGTGGCGAACATCAGCACGCGGCCCGAACCATCGGGCACGTTGATGATCGCCGGACGGTCCTTCACCTGGTCCGATCCGCGCATGAACCCGCTCTGCACGCCGTCCTTGCCGCCGGGAAATTCCATCAGGATCTGTCCCTTGAGCCTGTCCGGCACGGTGAACAGCGTGCTGGTCGCCCAGCGGACCGGCATCTTCTGGTCCTTGATGTCGGCATCGTAGCCATAGAAGATCGGGCTGGCGGGCTTGGTGACCCTGGCCGTCACCACGGGGCCGGGCGCGTAGAAATTGCCGCCGGCCTTGGTTTCGGACAAATCGTCCACCAGCCCGAAATCGATCGGCACTGCGCTGGCATCGCCGGTTGTGATCAGCGTTCCGCCCTGCTCGACGAACTTCTGCAGTTCGGCCAGGCCTTCCAGCCCCATGCCGCCGCGCACGTCTTCCGACGATCCGTAATCGCCCGAGAAGCGATAGCGGTCGGTCTTGGTGTAGGGCAGCGGCTTGCCCTTCATCGGAATGTCGAAAACGATGTCCTTCACCGACCGGCCCTGCATCGGCAGAATGATGACGTCGTAACTGGCGCGCAGGTTGCCCTTGCGGACCTGCTCCTTGTAGATCAGGTCATAGGACACGGCGTGCCGATCCATCGCATAGCGCAGCCAGCCGACCTTCTCGCTCGACCCCCAGGTGCTGAACACCGCCGTGCGCGGCAGGACGGTGTCATGCGCGGGGGCGTTCGGCTGCCCCGAAAGCCCGATGGCCTCCAGCCCCAGTTCCTCGACCGCCGGCTTGAGCGCCGCATAGGCGCCGCCATCGACCAGGAAGGAGCCCGCCGGAATGGTCTTGCCGCCGGACTGGAACGCCTTTTCGACGACCTTCACCGGCGTGTCCTTCAGCCGGTAGCGCAGCGTGGCCATGTTGACCGAGCCTTGATCGAGCACGGCGTAGGTCCGCGCGCCGCCGCCACTGATCCGCCCGGTAACGGTGAACTGCGCCAGCGGTGTGACCGGCACGGAGAGCGCGGCCTTGTCCGCCACCTCCACGATCCGGGTGTGCGTCATCAGCCCCATGGTCCAGGCCGCGTCGTCGTAGGTCGTCAGGTTCTCGTCCGGATAATCGTTCTGCAGCTTCAGCAGCATCTTGGCGAGCCGGCCGTAGGGCTGGTTGAGCTTGATGATGAGCGAACCGGCCGGGAACGTGCCTTCCTTGACCGTCACAGCCTGGTTGGCGCGCCCGATCTCTATCCCCTGCAACTGGAGAATGTCCGTCACGAACTTGATGCGCGAAGGGTCGGCGTGATCGGCGGGAATGACATAGGCGTAGGGCGCCTTGTCCGCTCCTGCCTGGATCGCGTTGCTGCTTTTCTTGTAGAAGTTCTCGAGGATGACCTGCGGGAACCGCGCGGCCAGGTCGAGCGCGGTCAGGATGCCGGTTTCCATGTAGTTGGTGTTGTTGCGCATCGACCACATCACCTCCTTGTAGGGAGGCAGCGGCCGGAACCAGTCGCGCTTGGTCCAGTCCCCGCCGCGCACGCCCGTCTGCACTTCGGGGGCGACATGGCGGTACATCGTGGTCGCGCCGGCGTTGCCGAAGGTTTCGTACATGCGCAGCATGCCGTTGTGGTTCGACGACATGAAGGCGAGGTAGCCCGGCGTCCAGGCATCGACAAAGCCGTGCGTCCACACGCCGGGCATGCCGTACTTGGTCATCTGCGCCATTTCGAAATTCGAGAACCACGGCAGTTCGCCGAACAGGATCGGATCGAGATCGGGGTTCTGCGGCGCCTGCCCGGAATAGGTGTACATGAAAGGCACCGATTCATGCAGTTCGTGCATGATCGGCGGATGCCAATCGAGGTAGTACTTCATCAGGTGACGCGCGCTGACGTCCGAGAAATTGATGTCGCGGTTGTTGTCGTGGTAGATGTACTTGCCCCAATAGGGCGGACCACCGGGCTTGTTGCGATCGTCCTTCTCGTCGATCAGGTTGCGATAATACCAGTCGACGTAGCGATCGCGCCCGTCCGCTTCCAGCACGGGCGTGATCGCTACGACCAGATTGTCACGAATGCCCTTCATCATCGCGCTGTCTTCGGTGAGCAGACGATAGGCCAGTTCCATCAGCATTTCCGGCGGACCGGTCTCTGCGCTGTGGAGGCCGCCGGAGATGTGATAGACGGGCTTGGTCGCGGCGATGACCGCCGGCGCGTCGGCGGCCGGCAGCTTGCGCGGATCGGCCAGCAGCGCCAGGTTCTTCTTGTAGATATCGAGGCTGGCGATGTTGTCGGGGGCAGAGATCATGACCACGATGTTCTCGCGGCCTTCCTCGGTCTTGCCGATCTCGATGATCTTCACGCGGTCCGGCGCGGCTTCCGCCAGCTTGCGATAATAGGCGATGATCTGCTCGTAGTAGTGCAGCGTATCGGGCGCGCCGATATTCTTGCCGAGCACCTGCTTGGGCGAAGGGATCGTCTGCGAGACCGGCAGGTGATCGACCAGCGGGCTCATGAACTCGGGCTTGGTGGTCCACCGTTTCACGTCGGCGGCGTAGTCCGGGTCCATCTGCTGCGCCATGGCGGTACCGCTCAGCAGCATGGCCATGGCCATGCCGGCAACAATCGTTCTGTTCTTCACACGTGCTCCCCGAAAATGACGATTACCCGACGCGCCGGCCAGGCATGCTGAAACGCCTCACGCCGCAGGCGCGAGGAAGAGAGGCTGGACAGTCCCTTTGAAAGGCGGCCAACCTTATCGGCGACCGGAATCGACACAACGCCTTTTCTTGCGCCGTGCGCGCGGATTGGCGAAGGATCATGCACGAGCGAAGCATTGTGCAGGCCGAAAATTCCACATTCGATGCGTTCCTCCGCCATCTTCCCCAATTCCGCAACCGGCGTGCGGCGCGATCGCGCTTCATGCAATCCGCGTGCATTCTGCGAATCCGGCCCCTTGCATTCTTATTGACGGCAACCCCCTCCTGTTTCACGCTCCCGGCCATAAGAACCTTTGGGGGCCGCGGCAGCGTGCATTTGCACCGTCGCGGAAAAATTGCGGGGAAACAAGGGAGTAGAATCTCCTCCTCTCATATGGGACTCCTGAAATTGGGCAGACAAGCCTGTCGATCGCATCCGTTGCATCGGCATGGTGATTTGTCATACGGCGGCGCCTTCGCGCGTCACCGCGTGATGAGGGAACAAACAAAAGGGAGGTCAAGTGACAAAGAACATGAACCGGGGTTGCACCTCAATCCGCCTCAAGGCCATGCTGCTGGCGGCGGGAAGCGCGACGCTGCTCGCCACACCGGCTCTGGCGCAGGAAACGCCCCAGGACCGCGGCGGCGATGAAATCGTGGTGACCGCGCTGAAGCGCGAAACCAACCTGCAGGACACGCCGATCGCGATTTCCGCCATCAGCGGCGCAGCGCTTGCCAATTCGGGCGTGCAGAGCATCGCCGATCTGGGCGCGACCACGCCGGGCCTCAACTTCGTCGATGGCGGGCCGTCGCAACGCCGCGTGGTCATCCGCGGCATCCAGGGTCCGGGCGAGCCGATGATCGGCACCTATTACGACGAAACGCCGGTGACCGGATCGATCGGCGCCAGCAACGACGCCGGCGGATCGACGCCCGAACTGCGCCTGTTCGACGTGCAGCGCGTGGAAGTGCTGCGCGGTCCGCAGGGCACGCTCTATGGCTCGGGTTCGATGGGCGGCACGCTGCGCGTGATCTACAACAAGCCGAACCTGGACGCGGTGCAGGCCGGCGTGGACATCAGCGGTTCCAACACGCACCACGGCGGCTGGAACATGGAAGGCAGCGCAATGATCAACGCGCCGATCGTGACCGACAAGGTCGGCCTGCGCGTCGTCGGCTTCTATCGCAACCAGGATGGTTTCATCGACAACACCACGCTGGGCATCAAGAACATCAACAAGCAGGAAAGCTTCGGCGGCCGCGCGCTGCTGCGCCTGAAGCCGACCGAGCGCTGGACGATCGATCTTGCGGCCTACATCAACCGCAGCCGGACCGACACGCCGAGCTGGACGCTGGGCGCCGGCAAGTACATCTCCGATGCCTATACCCGCCAGCCGGTGCGCGACAACGTGGAGCTGTACAGCATCACGTCGAACTATGACCTCGATTTCGCGACGCTGACCGCGACCGGATCGTACATGCACCGCAAGCTGTCGTCGGTCTCCGACGTTTCGCGCTACATCCGCGGGCAGCGCACGCCCGCCCGCTGTTCAGCGCTGGTTGCCGGCGGGGCGGCCTGTTCGCCGACCCAGCTCACGAACTTCTACGCGCTGGTCGATGGCCAGTCGACGTCGGCGCTGTTCCCGCAGCAGGACATGGACACCTGGACCGGCGAAATCCGCCTCAGCTCGAACGGCAAGGGACCGATCAACTGGACCCTGGGCGGCTTCTATTCGAACCGCCACACCAACGTGGCCAATCCGCAGGTCAATGCCGATCCGCTGAACGGCCAGGTGATCTATCCGCTCCAGATCGCCACGGTGCGCTTCATCGATGACAGGCTGGAACAGATCGCGGGCTTCGGCGAAGTGTCGTGGGATATCACCGATCGCCTCAACCTGACCGGTGGCGCGCGCTATTTCCACTACAACAAGAACATCGTGGGCCAGACGACCGTTCCCTCGATCCTGGTCGGCGCGCGCCTCACGCCGCCCACCGCCGTCACGTCGGGCGAAAGCGGCTGGGTGGTCAAGGCCAACGCATCGTACAAGATCACGCAGGACGTGATGCTCTATGCCGAAGCGGCGCAGGGCTTCCGCCCGGGCGGCGCCAACCAGGTGCTGGGCCTCGACGCCGCGCTGACCGCGTACAATTCGGACAGCCTGTGGAACTACGAAGTGGGCCTCAAGACGGCGTGGTTCGACCGCAAGGTGACGCTCAACGTCGATGCGTTCCAGATCGACTGGAGCGACATGCAGATCACGCTGCGCACGCCCAACGGCGCCTTCTCCTACATCGGCAACGCCGGCAAGGCGAAGGTCAAGGGGATCGAGGCGGAAACCGGCATCCACCCGCTGCCAGGCCTGTCGATTCTGGGCAACTTCTCCTACATCGACGCCAAGCTGACCGAGAACCAGAACACCGGCGTGACCGCCACGTCGGGCCTGAAGGGCGATCGCATACCCTACGTGCCCAAGATCATGGGTGGCGGTTCGGCGCAGTACAGCTGGCCGCTCACCGAGTCGCTCTCGGGCTTCCTGCGGGCGGACTTCAACTATGTCGGCAGCTCGTGGTCGGATTTCCGTCCGAACTACGTCTATGCCCGCAAGGTTGACGATTACGCGCTGGTCAACGCCCGCATCGGCATCGAGGAGCCCGACAACAAGTGGGGCGTGTACCTCTTCGTCACCAACCTGTTCGACGCGACCGCGATCACGCGTTCCACGTCGAGCGCCATCGCCGTCGGCCGCACGCTGGTAACCAGCGCCACGCCGCGCACGGTCGGCGTCAATTTCCGTACCAACTTCTGATCCCATCGGGGCGGCCTTCAGCCGGGAGAAGGCCGCCCCGATTCCATTCCCATTTCAAGAGAGCGCCCATGTTCACCATCACCAGGAACCGTCTGGCCGCCACGGCCGCAACCACCGTTTTCGCCCTGTTCACCACCCCGGCCCTGGCGAAGGATCTGGTGGTTCACGCCGGGCATCTGATCGACGGGGTCGGCGCGAAGCCGCGCGACAACGTCTCGATCCTGATTCACGATGATCGCATCACCGGCGTCCAGGACGGGTTCGTCACGCCCGCCGGCGCGGAAGTCATCGATCTTTCGACGGCCACGGTTCTGCCGGGCCTGATCGACATGCACGATCACATCACCTCGGCCTATACCGGCAAGAACCCGATCGCCGAGCGCGTGACGCATTCGGACATCGATACCGCCTTCGATTCCGTGGGCTTCGCGCGCAAGACGCTGGAAGCCGGCTTCACCTCCGTGCGCGATGTCGGCGGGGAAACCGGCGTTGTCGTCGCGCTGAAGCGCGCCATCGCCGGCGGCAAGATCGCGGGGCCGCGGCTGTGGGTTTCGGGCTATCCGCTCGGCCCCACCGGCGGCCATGGCGATCCGCAGAACGGCATGAGCACGGAACTCGATTTCCATAGCGAAGGCCGCGTCATCGATGGCCCGGACGAAGCCGCCAAGGTCGTCCGGCGGATGCACCGCGATGGCGTGGACCTGATCAAGATCATGCCCAGCGGCGGCGTGCTGAGCATTGGCGACGATCCGAACAACACACTGATGACCGACGCGGAGATCAGCGCGGTCGTCAACACCGCGCACAGCCTTGGCATGCGCGTGGCCGCGCACGCCCATGGACGCGACGCCATCATCCGCGCTTCGGCGCTGGGCGTGGATTCGATCGAGCACGGCTCGTTCGGCGATGCCGAAGCCTACAAGGTGATGAAGGCGCACGGCACTTATCTGGGGGTCTGACTCAAATTCCGTGCAGATTTGACATTTCTGCGCTGTGTGCGGCCAACTGGATTGGGGGTCAGCAAGGAGCACACGTCGATGGCCTCGAAAGCATGGGACAGTAGCCTGCAGTTACCGGGATTAATCGTGGAAAGCCGGACTGTGATCGACGGAATCGTCGAGATGTCGGGCCGATTGGCGGCCGTGGGAGCGGATTGCCCGGATTGCGCGATGCCATCGACGTCTCTCCACAGTCGATATGACCGCATGCTTTCGGATTTGCCGGTCAGCGGCAGCATCGTCAGGCTGAGACTGTCGGTTCGACGGTTTCGGTGCACGCATACCCTTTGTCCAAGGCGCACGTTCAGCGAGCCGCTGGCGCCGCCGGTTGGCCGGCGATATGGCCGCAGGGTGGGTCGTTGCGACGCGCTAGTGCGCGCGGTGGCGGTCGCGCTGGGTGGTAGGCCGGGCTCGCGCATGATGGCGCGTCTGTCGGCGCCTTGGTCGCGCGACACGATGCTTCGAGTTCTGAGACGCAGCGATCCTGCCTCCGTGCCGCCGCCACCTGCGCGGGTGGTTGGCATCGACGACTTCGCTTGGCGCCGCGGCCACAGCTACGGGAGCATCGTGGTCGATCTCGAACGACGCGAGGTGATCGACCTGCTTCCCGATCGTCAGCGCGACACGGTCATCGCCTGGCTGCGCCAGAACCCGCAAGTCGAAATCATCTGTCGCGACCGTGGTCCGGGTTATGGTGCGGCCGCAAGCGAGGCGGCGCCGCAGGCACAGCAGGTGGCCGACCGCTGGCACCTGTTCGAGAACGCCTCGGCAGCATTTCTGGCGGCAGTGCGTTCGGAAATGCCATGTTTGCGGCGCGCGCTGGCGCCGACGGGGCCGGTCGATCCGGCGACCCTGACCCGTGCCGAGCGCATCCAGTGGGATGGCTACCAATTGCGCGAGGCCCTCAACCGCCAGATTATCGATCTGGCCGGGCAAGGCGTGCCGATCAGGGTCATGGCACGCACGACCGGCGTGTCGCGCAAGACCATCCGCAAGGTCCTGCGCGGCCAGCGTCACGACACCTTCCGCACGCGCCAGAGTTCGCTCGATGTCTGGTCGCTGACCCTCGAGGCGGAGTGGAATGCAGGCTGCCGGATTGGGGCTGAACTGTGGCGGCGGCTGAAGGCTTCCGGTTTTGGCGGTTCGCTGCGCGTAGTCAGCGAATGGGCGACCCGTCGTCGTCGCGACGAAAAACTTGGCCACACCGGCGGTGCGGGGCTGAGTGCACGGACCATCGCGCGCAGCATGACCACCGAGCGCGACACCGGATCAGCGCAGACCGCCCTGATAAACGCGGTGATCGAAAAGGCCGTGCCAGCGCTAATCAGCGCACGCGAGGCTCTCGATTGCTTCCACGCCATGATGCGCTCAAAGGACAAGGCCCGGCTCGATCCTTGGATCGCCATGGCGGCCGAGACCAAGCTTGCTGGGTTCGCTGCCGGCGTCGAAGCCGACAAGGACGCCGTTGCCGCCGCGATCTCGACGCCGTGGTCCAGCGGTCAAGTCGAGGGCAAAGTCAACCGCCTCAAGGCCATCAAGCGCCAGATGTACGGGCGCGCCAAAATCGACCTTCTCAAAGCCAGAGTTATGGCGCCAGCGTGACCTGGATTGCACGGAATTTGAGTCAGACCCTATCTGGTACCCACGCTGCTCGTCGCCGACACGGTGGTCAAGGTCGCCAAGGCCCACCCGGAATCGCTGAACCCGTCGTCGGCAAAGAAGGCGCTGGAAGTCGGCCCGATCACGATCGCCAACCTCGGCAACGCCTACAAGGCCGGCGTGAAGATCGCCTTCGGCACCGATCAGGGCATGGCGCCCCATGGCACCAACGCGCAGGAATTCGCGCTGATGGTCCGCGCCGGCATGACGCCGATGGACGCGATCCGCGCGGCGACCGTCAACGCCGCCGATCTGCTCAACGCCAGCGCGGATGTCGGATCGGTCCAGGCCAATCGTTACGCCGACCTGATCGCCGTGGCGGGCGATCCGCTGGCGGACGTCACCCAGCTTGAACGCGTGCGCTTCGTGATGAAGGGTGGCGCGGTCGTGAAGGGTTGGACGGACGCCACGGCAAAGTAAGTATGTTCGGATCGGACCGGGGGCTATCGGCTTCCCGGTCCGGTGGTTACCCTTGCGCGCGGCGCATGCGCCTCACCGCCGCGTCGAACACCATGCGCGCCGCACCATTCGCACCGCCGGTGATGCGGCGCGCATCGGCCGCGCACTTGTCGCGAATGATCCCCGTCAGCGAAATCTGCTCGCCCTGCATCGATTGCGCGAGCAACTGGATCTGCGCGGCCCGCTCCACCGTCCACATCAGCATGAACGTCGACGCGATATCCGGCCCGCAGACCGCGACACCGTGGTTGCGCAGCGCCAGCACATCGTGCTCGCCCAGCGATTCCAGCATCCGCCCCTTCTCTTCCGGATAGAGCGTGATGCCCTCGAAATCGTGGTAGCCGATGCGGCCGGTCAGTTGCGCGCCGTAGAAGTTGTCGTGGCTGAACCCCTGCGCCTTGTTGACCACGGCGGAAACCGCCAGCGTATGCGCGTGGGCCACGCAATTCACGTCCGGCCGGTGGGCGTGGATCACGCCGTGCAGCGCGAAACCCGCCGGATTGGCCTTGTAGCCGTTGTCTTCCAGCAGGTTGCCGTCGGTATCGACCTTGACGAGACTTTCCGGCGTGATCTCTTCGTAGGCGAGGCCGAAGGGATTGACGAGATAGCCGTGAATCGCGCCCGGTACGCGCAGCGAGATATGGTTGAAGATGATCTCGTCCCAGCCGAACCAGGCGACGAGATGATAGAAATCGGTGAGTTCGCGGCGCAGCGCCGCCTCGTCCGTCAGAACGGCCTTGGTCATGCTTGCTTCTCCGGAAAGCGGGTGCCGGCACGGAAACGCGCCATGTCGACGATCGCCCGGCTGACGGGCAGGTCCATGCCGATCTCGTCCGCCATCTCGAACACGGCATCGGCGATCGACGACAGCTCCAGCGGCCGGCCTTTCAGGTAATCCTCCAGCATCGACGTCCGGAACGCCCCGGCCAGCCGTCCACGCCCCAGCATCTCGTCGCGCGTCATCGGCGGGCAGGCGTTGTAGCGCGCGGCGACGCGCCAGGTTTCGTCGAGGATGTTCGACACGATCGGGACCAGCCGCGCATCGGAGCACAGATCGCCGAGTCCCGCCTCCGCCACCACCGACAGCGGGTTCGTCGCCAGGTTGAGCGCGGCCTTGGCCCAGACCGCATCGACGATGCGGTCGCTGACCGTCACGTCGATGCCGCACGCCGCCAGCACCCGCGCGAGGGCCGCAACCTTGTCCCGGCTGTCGCTGCCGATCGCGCCGATCACCAGGCTTTGTCGCTGGGTGACGGTGACGTGGGCGGGCGCCTGCATCATCGCCGTCGTATAGACCACGCTGCCCACGATCTGCGCCGGCGCGAACCGCCGCGTCAGCGTGCCGTCGGGATCGACCGCGCGCAGCGGCTCTGCCCTATCCGCCCGCCCGAGCCGGAACCACCACGGAATTCCGTTGACCAGCGGCACGACCAGCGTGTCCCTGCCGATCGCGGCGGGCAACGTTGCGGCCACGCCGGGCAAGGCCGCCGCCTTCACCGCCAGCACCAGAACATCGGCCGGGGTATCGGGAACCCGATCGCTGACCGCCGGATGACCGGTAATCGTCTCGCCCGCCTCCTCGCAGGTCACGCCATCCCGTTCGATCAGCGCGGCCCTTGCCGCATCGCGCACGACCAGCGTCACGTCCTGCCCGCCATGGGCGAGCCGTGCCGCGATCGCGCTGCCGATCGCCCCCGCGCCGACCACCACGAACGTCATGCCAGCACCGCGCGCAGGGCAGCCACGAATGCTCCCACCTGCTCTTCGCGCAGACCTGCGATGTTGATGCGCCCGGACGGCACGACATAAACGCCGTGATCGTCGCGCAACCGCGCGATATCAGCGGGGGCAAGCGCCAACGACGAGAAAAAGCCATGCTGCGCCGCCAGCCGGCCCAGATCGATGGGGCCGATCCGTCCTTCCCGCGCAAGCAAGGCGCGCAATCCCTGCACGCGTCCGCGCATGGCATCCAGTTCGGCGCGCCAGATCGCGGTCAGTTCGTCCGAATGCAGGATCGTGCGCACCACTGCCGCGCCGTGGTCCGGCGGCATCGAATAGGTGGCGCGGGCCAGCGCGGTAAGGTTGGACGCCGCCAGCTCGACTCCCTGCCGCCGGCCAACCACGAAAAGCGCGCCCACGCGTTCGCGATAGAGCGCGAAATTCTTGGAGCAGGAATAGGCAACGAGCGCGTTTGGCACCTCCTCCAGCAGGATGCGCAATCCCGCCCGGTCTGCCTCGAGGCCCTGCCCCAGCCCATGGTAAGCGGAGTCCACCAGTGGCAGGAGATTGCGGCGCGCCAGTGCCCTGCCGATCGACCGCCATTGCGCTGCGCTGGCGTCCACCCCGGTCGGGTTGTGGCAGCAGCCGTGCAGCACGAAGACATCGCCTTCCCGCGCCGCTTCTAATGCTTCCCCGAACGCGGCTTCATCGATCTGTTGCGAGAGCGGATCAAGGTAGCTGAAGGTGCGGACAGCCAGACCGGCGGCGGCGAACAGGGCGCCATGGTTGGTCCAGCTTGGCGCGCCGAACCACACGGTGCGGTCCGGCTTCTCCCGCGCGAGCAGATCGGCGGCGAGCCGCAGCGCGCCGGTTCCACCGACGGTCTGGATCGCGGTGACGGCATGGTCCGCCCGCGCATCGCCCAGCGCCAGCGGCTCCACTCCCTCCAGAAACGCGCGATCGCCTTCGACGCCAAGGTAACTCTTGGTCGGTTGGTCGAGCAGCAGCCGGCGTTCGGCTTCCTTGACCGCCCGCATGACCGGGGTCTGCCCGCATTCGTCCCGATAGACGCCGATCCCCAGATCGAGCTTCCGGTCCCGGACGTCGGCGGAAAAGGCGGCGCCCATGGCCAGAATCGGATCGTCGGCCTGTCGCGCCAGGGTCATGAAGTGCATGTTCGGGTCCCGTGATGAACGGGCTTCACCCTAGCGGGGGGGCGCGGCAATCGGCTTGCGTAATGGGGGTCGGATGCGCGCCGGATGCAACCGGGTTGCACCTTCACGCCATTTGGAGAAGGCGGCTTGCGTCAGACCTCTGCGCCGCACTCGAAGCACCCTGCCGTGTACGATGATCCCGCAAGCGCCCTTGCGGCCTCGGCCATGAAGTCAGATATCTTTGAGATCGCTCACGAATTCGTAGCGGTCACCGCGATAGACCGATCGCGTGAATTCCACGATGCGGCCACTGGGCACCCAGGTCTTGCGTTCGATCCGCAGAACTTCCGAATTCTGCCGCACGCACAGAATGCCTGCTTCCGTCGGCGTCGCCAGCGATGCGCGCACGCGTTGCGTGCCCGCCGTCGGCCGGAAGCCATAACGGTCGAGCGCCTGATAGAGGGAATCGCCGAGCGCTTCGAGATCGGGAATGAACTCCGCCGGGACCACGGCATGTTCGATCGCCAGCGGTTCTCCTCCCGCCAGACGGACGCGCCCCAGCCGGGCGACGCGGGCGTTCGCGGCGATTTCGAGAGCGGCAGCCTCTTCCTCGGTCGGCTGGGCATAGCCCTTGTTGATCCAGACAACGCCGGGATTTTCGCCGCGCGAGCGGGTTTCGTCACTGAAACTGCTAAGCTTGCCGCCGGGCGTTTCGATGCGGCGGGCGACGAACGTGCCGGAGCCCTGCTTGCGGACCAGCACGCCTTCGTCGATCAACTGTTCGATCCCCTTGCGCACGGTGACGCGCGAGAGACCGGCCATTTCGCTGAGATCGCGCTCCGATGGAAGCGCGCTGCCCGGATCGATGGCCCCGCTGCTGATGTGTTCGCGCAGGCTGCGCGCCAGTTGCAGGTAGAGCGGTGTTCCCTCCCCGCTGCGTGTCCAGGCAATGTCTTGCATCGTTTGCTCAATCTCGCCTTTCCAGCGCCCCCATGACCTTGCGCAGGTCACCCCCGTTGGCGTCGAGAAGGGCCTGCCCTTCCCGTACCGGAACGCCCAGCGCCACGATCACGCCAAGCCGGATCTCGTTCCCGGCGGTCTCAAGCGCCTGCGCGGCGGTTTCGGCGTCCACCCCGGCGATATCCTGAACCATGCCGCGCCCCCGTTGCAAGAGCTTCGCGTTGGATATGCGCATCGCCACCATGCGCCCTTCATAGACCAGTCCGCGCCGGATCATGATCGCGGTGGAAAGAAGGTTGAGCACCGCCTTCTGCGCCGTACCGGCCTTCATCCGGGTGGACCCGGCGACGACCTCGCTGCCGGTCACCACCACGATCGCATGTTCGGCCTTTTCGGCAAGAACCGAGCCGGCATTGTTGGCCACGCCGATGGTCAGCGCGCCCAGCCGACGGGCCTGCTCGATCGCCGCGACGGTGTAGGGCGTGCGCCCGCTGGCGGCGACGCCGATCACGACGTCCGCCGGCCCGATCCCCGCCTCGGCAATTTCGGCGCAGCCTGCCTTCGCATCGTCTTCCGCGCCTTCATAGGCTTCGGTCAGCGCGCCGAGACCCCCGGCCATCAGGAACACCATCCGCTCCATCGGCCAGCCGAAGGTGGGGTGCAGTTCCGTGCCATCCTGCACGGCAAGCCGCCCCGACGTTCCCGCGCCGACGAACACCAGCCGCCCCGTCGCGCCGAGGCGCTCAGCCGCCGCTTCCGCCGCGCGAGCGATGGCGCGGGTCTGCGTCTGGATGGCCGCGATCGCCGCCATCTGGCCTTCGAGCATGGCCTCCACCGCCAGGTCCGTCGGCCAGAGATCGAGATCACGGTAGCGCGGATCGAGAGCTTCGGTATTCATGACATCCTTTTCCGCAAGGCGGGGATCAATCTGTTTCAGAAACCGCTGGCCCGCCCGGCCCCGGCACCACGGCACAGACCACGAAGGCCACCAGCGTGCCAATGCAGAGCTGGAAGGGAAACGACAGGCCGAGCAGCGCGGCCGGCAGCCCGATCGCGCGCGCGATCGCGGGTTGCAGCAGCAGCACGGTGAAGAAGCCCACCAGCAGCGATGCGATGACCGATCCGGTCGTTCCCCGCCGCGTGAACAGCGCGGTGAAATAGACGCCGAGCAGGCCCGCGTAAGTGAACACCATGACCTGCAGCGCGAATTCCAGCAGGCCCATGTCCGAATAGCGCTGCCAGTAGAACGAGACGATCGCCATCACGAACATCGCGAAGCCGATCACGCCCATGCCGGCGCGGCCCGCCTGCACGTAATGGTGTTCGGCCACGGCGCCGCGCCTTGCGCGCCAGGGTCGGTAGAAGTCCTGCACCAGCACCGAGGACATCGCGTTGAGCGCGGAATTGGTCGTGGCGACGGCCGCCGCGCAGATGCCCACGGTCACCAGACCGCGCAGTCCGCCGGGAAGCTGGGTCAGGATATAGTGCATGAAAATGCTGATCTTCTCGCCGCCGAACTCGTTGCCGGCAACCGCCGTGGCCCCGCCCATCAGGTCTGGCCGGTCATAGAAGACGTAAAGCAACAGCCCGATGACAATGAACATGCCGACTACCGGAACCGTCGCCAGGACCGAAAGGTAGAGGCTGCGCGCGCCGGTCTTCGCATCCCGGCAGGCGAGCAGGCGCTGGGTGGTATCCTGATCCAGGCCCGAATTGGCGATATAGAGCAGCGTCAGACCCGTCAGGATCGCCAGCATCGAGAACGGGCGCGACGGATCGATCGAGAAATCGAAAAGCCGCAGCTTGTCCACGCCTTCGGGCGTATGCGACAGCCCGTGGATGATGTCCGCCGTCGATGCCGGGATCGACAGGCGCAGGAACACCAGCACCGCGATGGCGGACCCCAGATAGACGACGAACTGGATCAGGTCGTTCCACAGCACCGACTTGAGCCCGCCGACGAAGGTGAACAGCACGCTCGCCACCACCAGCAGCGCGGCCGCGATCATGATGCCCTGCGCCTCGACCGTGCCGGTAATCACCATGGCGAGGGCGATGGCGGCAAGATAGACGCGCGCGCCGCCGGCTAAGACGCGGCCGACCAGGAACATGCCGCCGGCCCAGCGCGTCGCCTTCTCGCTGAAACGCAGGGTCAGGAGTTCATAGGCGGTCGTCGCCTTGATCCGGTAAAAGCGCGGGATCAGCACATGCGCGACGAAAATGGCTCCCAGCAAACCGCCGATATTGCCGCTGAGATAGGTGAGATCGCCGTGATAGCCATAGTCCGGCCCACCCAGGAAGGTCGCGGCGGACTGTGTGGCGGACAGCACCGAAATCGCCGCGAGCCAGGCCGGCACGTTGCCGCCCGCCAGGAAATAATCGTGCGCCGACGCGGTCTTGCGGGGCGTGAAGATCCATCCTCCCCCGACGAGCAGCAGGAGGTAGCCGGCGATCACCAGCCAGTCTGCCATCGAGAAAGGCAGCGTCATTGCGGAATTCTCCCGTCCTTTGCCCGGCATGCCATGGCCGGGGCCTTGGAAAAAGCCGGCGTCCGGTCAGCAGGGACCGACCGGACGCCGCGAAGGGTGGCAGGGTCTCAGAGATGCGCGGTCAGCGAAAGGCCGATCGTGCGCCCCATGATGTCGTAGGTATCGGGGAAGGTGTTGAACACGCCGCCGGTCGAAACACGCGGCGGGTCCTTGTCGAACAGGTTGTAGATACCGGCCGTCAGCGTGATCGCCTTGGTGAATTCATACGATGCCGACAGGTCGAAGGTATCCTGCGCCGCCAGCGTTTCCGTCGACCCGGCGGTGCTCGACCGCACCTTGCCGATGCGCTGCCAGTCGAACTGGATCACGCCCTTGTCGAACATCCAACCAAGGCCAACCGTGTGGCGATAATCGGGCTGGACCAGCGTGGTGCCATCGCTCGAACAGGTCGCGCCGAAGGTGCCCTTGCACTGCACCGCCGCCACCGTGGCGTTGGCCTGGATCAGATAGGACGTGACGATGTTGCCCTGATAGCTGAGGCGCATGCCCTTGCCGGGCAGCCAGTCGGGGCGGACGGTGTAGTTCGCCGCGATGTCGAACCCGCGCTGCAACAGGCGACCGAGGTTCTGGTTGTTGACGTAGGCGTCCTTGAAATAGCCGGTCGCCGGATCGCGGGTCACCAGCCCGCAGAGCGGGTTGCTGGCCGAGGGATTGGTGATGTAGCAGCTGGTGATCGCCGCGATCGGCTGGATCACGCCGACGGCGCCGCGCAGGTCCAGCTCGTACCAGTCGACCGTGACGTTGAGCCCCGGCACGAAAGTGGGCGTCAGCACCGCGCCCAGCGTCTTGGTATAGCCCGTCTCCGGCTTGATGTTGGGATTGCCGCCGTAGTAGTAGTTGCCGGTCAGGTAGCTGGCGGACATGGAATCCGCCGAACCCACCGCCGGGGCGCCGAAGCGCGCGCACTGCGCGGCGTTGCCGGTGCCGAGCACGCAGGGATCGCCGCCATAGCGGGGCTTGAGGCGATCGACCGTGACCAGGTTGTTGAACGGCAGCGACGAGGTGCTGGCGGCGAACTCGCCGAAGTTCGGCGCGCGCAGAACCCGCTGGTAGGTGCCGCGCAGACGCAGGTTGGCATCGACTTCCCAGTTGGCTTCCGCCTTCCAGGTGCCATGGTTGCCGAACAAGTTATAGTGCGAATAGCGATAGGCGCCACCGACGTTCAGCTTGCGGATCAGCGGCAGGTCATGCAGCAGCGGCACGAGCACTTCGCCGTAGAGCTCCGCCACATCGAACGAACCCTTGTAGGCCGCCTGCACGCCCTGGCGATAGGTATTGCCGCTGAGCAGCGCGCTGTCCTGCGCGATGGTCGCGTTTTCCTTGCGGTATTCCGCGCCGATCGCGAAGCCGATCGGGCCGGCGGGCAGCGAGAACAGTTCCTCCAGCGTGCCGCTCAGCGTGGCGGCGGTGACGAACTGGTCGCGCTTGCGGTTGAAGCCGTTGATCGAGCTGCCCAGCGCGCCGGCCAGGGCGCTCTGGTTCGGCCCGAAGATATTCACGGTGTTCACGATCGCGCCGAAGTTGTTCACGCCCGCCGCGTTGGCGACGAGGCCATCGCCGGTAATCAGCGAGTTCTCCGTCGAGCGGCTGTACTGCGCATAGATGTTCCACTTGGTCGAGGCCGTCAGCGGGCCACGCAGACCGGTCTGGAACTGCAGCGTGTCGCGTTCCGTATGGTACGTGATGAGGCCGAGTTCGGCCAGCGAGCGCGAGACGTTGACTTGCGCCGCGCCATTCACGAACGTCAGCTGGTTGCGGATCTGGTCGGTCAGGAACGGGTTGTTCTGGTTGATCGAGACCACACGGTTGACCGAGGCGGGCGTCGCGCCCGGCGTGCCGGTCTCTTCGGTGCGGGCGTTGGTGTACATCGCGCGGCCGTAGATTTCGACCTGCGGCGTGATCTCGTACTTGAACAGCGCGGCCACGTTGATGCGCTTCAGCGGCGAAACCAGCGGATAGCTGCCCGAAATGTTCGAGGTGGCCGAAGGCGTGGTCGTGAACGCGCCACCATCGGTGAAGCCGAACTTGCGCCCGCTGGCCACGTCGGTGAAGACGCCGCCGATGCTGGGGATCGTCTGGTTGGGCGTGGTCGCCCAGCTGCGCTGGCTGGCGGTAATCCCGTCCCGCTGGGTGTAGTCCGCCGCGATCACGATGTGGCCGCGATCGCCCAGCCCGGCGCCCAGCATCAGCGAGCCGCCATACTGCGCACCGCCATGCGTGGCGAGGCGCGCGGCGGACGTGGCCCGCAGGCCCTCGAAATCGTCGTTGAGGATGAAGTTCACCACGCCGGCCACGGCATCAGCGCCATAGACGGCGGCGGCACCGCCGGTCAGCACGTCCACCCGCTTGATCAGCGAGGCCGGAATCGCGTTCACGTCCACCGAGTTGCGGAAGCTGAACGGCGCGGCACGGGTGCCGTCGATCAGCACCAGCGAGCGGCTCTGGCCGAAGTTGCGCAGTTCGAGAACCTGCGCGCCGAATGCGTCGCTGCCCTGCGAGCCCTGGCGGACGCCGCCCGAAAGCTGCGGCAGCTTGGTCGAGAAATCCTCGATCGTCAGCGCGGACTGGAGCTTGATCTTCTCCTCGCTGGTCGAAGCGACGGGGCTGCTCGCGGTGAGGCCGGGCACGGCGATGCGCGTGCCGGTAACGACGATCTCCGCCGCTGGCGCTTCGGCGCCGGCATCCGACGGCGCATCGGCGGACTGCGCGTGCGCAACGCCCGTCCCCTGCACCAGCGCGACGGCGAGAGCGGCCGTGGCCACGGCATGACGATAGGATTTCACCATGGGATTTCCCTTCATTTTCCTGTTTCCCTGAACCCAGTCGCCGTCGCCGTGCTGACAGTGCGCCCCGAAGACTCGACGGCTTGCTCGGCTGGATTGACCTTCAAAATGCATACCTGTGCGAGAATGTAAAGTATCGGTATTTAACTGGTACTATTTTTATCATACCACAGCAGCGGATGCAGCCTGCGGACGCCACAGCGTTCCGCCGGTGAGCGGCGCTTTCACACCGGTCGTGCCGGGATAGGTCAGCGGCAATCCGCGCACGCTGCGCGCGGCCAGGAACGCCATGGCCTCGGCCTCGACGAAATCGCTGCGCAACCCCAGATCGCCGGCCGCCCGGCAATCGCCGAGCCGATCGCGCAACCCCTGCATGAGCACGGGATTGTGGCAACCGCCACCACAGACAATCCAGGCATTGGGCGGCTCCGGGAGGCTGCGACCGGCCAGCGCGACGGATTCCACCGTAAACGCGGTCAACGTCGCCACCGCGTCTTCCAGCGCCAGATCCGTCAGGCAATCCAGTGAAAAATCGTAACGATCCAGCGAGCGGGGTCCTTTGCCCCGGAAGTGTTCGTGCGCCAACAGATCGGCCAGAATCCGCGCATCGACCTGCCCCGCAGCGGCCAGTCTGCCCCCGTCGTCGTAACGGCCCGCGCCGCGCTGTTGCACGATCAGATCGATAAGACCATTGGCGGGACCGGTATCGAAGGCGACCAGTTCCCCGTCCGCGCCGATCCAGGTTACGTTAGCCACGCCACCGAGGTTCAGGAACGCCAGCGGCCCCGGCAGTCCCATCCGCGCCGCCAGCGCGGCGTGGTAGGCCGGCACCAGCGGAGCGCCTTCGCCGCCCGCGCGCAAATCGTCCTGCCTCATCTGCGCGACCACGGGCACGTCCAGCACATCGGCCAGCGCCTGCGGATCGCCGACCTGCACCGAAAGCTGGCGGCGCGGCCGGTGCAGCAGCGTCTGCCCATGAAAGCCCACGAGGTCGGGCCTGCGCCCCGCCTGTTCAATCGCCGCACGGCCCGCGCGCAGATAGCCCGCGTCGATCACCGCCCCCGCTTCTGCGAACGAGGACGGCACGCTGCCATGGCCATCCCACGCCAGCGCCTCATGCGTCGCCCGCACCACCACGGCGCGCTCGTCATCGGAGAACGGAACCAGCAGGCACGGCCCGTACCCGTCGATCCGTTCGCCATCGGTTTCGACCAGCGCGACATCGACGCCATCGAGCGAGGTCCCGCTCATGTATCCCATCACCAGCATCAGTTTGTGTCCTCCCAGCGGCAGACGACCAGGCTGGCGTCGTCGTGCGGCTTGACGCGCGCGAAGCGACGCAAGGAGCCCGGCGCACGCTCCAGCGCCCGCAGCGCATCCACCCAGCGCCGCCATTCATGGGCGCTGCGGATGGCCAGAAAATCGGCCGGGTCGGCCACGCCGAACAGTTCCGTAAGGCGCAGAAAACCGTCGCTGGCGATGGCGAAGCTCTGACCGGGGCGCAGCGGAAGGCGCGCCTGCCAGGCATGGTCCGCCGCCGCCGGTTCGGTGCCGAGCACCCAGTAGCCGCCTTCCCGGTTCATCAGCCGGCGATTGGCGACAAGGCCCGGCATCAGTCGCTCCTTGAGCGCATCCGGCGTGATCGCGGGGTCTTCCGCCAGAACCCCGCGCAACGCGGCCAAGGTGCGCTCTTCGATCGCATCCAGCGCTGCGCTGCCCCAGAGCCGCGCCGCGCCGTCCGCATCGGCCGCCACCACGCGGCAGTCGGCCAGGGTGGTGATCTCCGCCATGCCATCAATCGCCCGCACCATGGCGAACGCCGCGGAGGGCAACTCGTGATGCCCTTCCGGTTCGCGCACGCGCTGGCGCAGCAGGGCTTCGCCACACTGCGCCATGACCGTGCGCAGCGCTTCAACCGTGGGCATCGCCGGATGCGCGCGCAGAACGTCGGCGAGGAACCGGCTCGCCGTTTGCGCCAGCCATGCCGCGTCACTTGGTTCTTCCAGCAGCGAGGCGCCGATGCCGGTCGCGCCGTCGATCACCCAGGCCGCGTTTCCGCAATGCCCCACAACATCCTCGTTGATCGCGCCCTGGTAATCGGTGGCGGCTATCTCGATCCTGAGCATGCATACGCCTCCCTGAGCCCCACGCGGACGACACCGTCCCGCCGCCGCCGCATCGCGAATTCGCCAGATCGGTATCATCATTTTTGAAAATAATAAAACCATTTTAATGCCACTTGAGGTGAATCGCCCTGAATGGTATCTCACACGCCATGACCTCGACTCCCCATACCCTCGAAACGCTCGTGCCGGGCGCAACGCGGATGGCCGCGGAAGCGCTGTCCGCGCCGGCATTGTGCGCGCGGCAGCTCCAGCTTAATACCAATCTGGTCCGCGACGCCGGCCAGCGCCTGCGCGCGCTCGCCCCGTCCTTCGCGGCGACGCTGGCGCGCGGCAGTTCCGATCAGGCCGCCGCCTTCGCCAAGTTCCTGCTGGAAACGAAAGCCGGCATCCCCACGGTCAGCCATGCCCCGTCGACGGGTTCGCTCTATCACGCCACCTCGGCCCATTTCCGCAACGTGCCGCTGATCGCCATCTCGCAATCGGGCCGCAGTCCCGATCTGCTCGCCGCCGCCGATGACGCGCGCGCGCGGGGTGCGGTGGTCATCGCCGTGGTCAACGATGCCGCCTCCCCCCTCGCCGACCTCGCCGAGATCGTCGTTCCCGTCCACGCCGGCCCCGAAACCAGCGTGGCGGCGACCAAGAGCTTCCTTTGCACGCTCGTCGCGCTTACCCATCTCGTCGCCGAATGGAGCCAGGACGCGGCCCTGCTGGAAGCGCTGCCCCAGACGGGACGCGTGCTCGAACAGGCCGCCGCCGCCGACTGGACCGCCGCCGTCGCGCCGTTGAGGGACGCCAGCGAGATGCTCGTGCTGGGCCGTGGCCCCAGCCTGCCCATCGCCGGGGAAGCCGCGCTCAAGCTGAAGGAGACATCGAACCTCCATGCCGAAGCCTTCAGCAGCGCCGAAGTCGCGCATGGCCCGATGACGCTGGTGGGAGCAGGCGATCCGGTGCTGGTCCTCGCCCCGCTCGATATCGCCCGGACCGGCCTTCGCGCGCGGCTGGAGGATTTCGCAGCGCGGGGCGCGAACGTGATCGCCGCCGGCCTGCCCGAAGACGTGGCGCCCGCGAGCCTCGTCCTGCCGATGGACACGCAGGTCCATCCCGTGCTGGGCGCGATCGCGCAGATCCAGAGCTTCTATGGCCTCGCCAATGCGCTTTCACTGGCGCGGGGGTGCAATCCCGATAGCCCTCCGCATCTCAACAAGGTAACGCGCACGCTATGACGCTGACGGCTCTTACCGGCGCGAACATTGTTCTGGCCGACGCGGTTGCCGAAGGGCAGGCGCTGTTGCTCGATGGCGACCGCATTGCCGGCCTTGCTCCGGCGGATGCCCTGCCGGCCGACTGCGCCCGCCATGACCTTGACGGCGGCTGGCTGCTGCCGGGCTTCATCGACGTGCAGGTCAACGGCGGGGGCGACGTGCTCTTCAACGATCACCCCTCGGTCGAGGGCATTCGCGCCATCGCCGCCGCCCATCGGCGCTTCGGCACGACCGGGCTGCTACCGACGTTGATCAGCGACTATGCCGCCGTGGTCGATAACGCCATCGCGGCGGGCGAGGCGGCGCTGGCCGACCGGGTGCCGGGTGTCCTCGGCATCCATATCGAAGGCCCGCACCTCAACCCCGCGAAGAAGGGCATCCACGACAAGGCGCGCTTCGCGGCGGTCGATGCGGACGTCATCGCGCGGCTGGCGCGGCCCACCCTGGGACGGCGCGTGGTGACGCTGGCCCCCGAACTCGCGCCGGCAGGAACGGTGCGGGCGCTGGCCGATGCGGGCGTGCTGGTCTGCGCGGGGCACAGCCTTGCGGACTACGACCAGACCCGCGCCGCGCTGGGAGAGGGATTGGCGGGCTTTACCCACCTGTTCAATGCCATGACGCAGTTGCTCAGCCGCGATCCGGGCATGGTCGGCGCGGCGCTGGAAGATCGCGCCAGCCATTTCGGGCTGATCGTCGATGGGCTCCATGTCCATCCCGCCGCGCTGCGCGTGGCGCTGCGCGCGCGCGGGATCGACGGGGCGATGCTGGTGACCGACGCGATGCCCCCGGTCGGCGGCACGCAGGACCGGTTCACGCTGATGGGGCAGGACATTGCGGTGATCGACGGCACCTGCCGGGGGCCGGACGGCACGCTCGCCGGATCGGCGCTGAGCATGGTGCAGGCGCTGTGCAACGCGATGGACCTGCTCGGCTGCGACATCGTGACCGCATCGCGCATGGCGAGCGGCAATCCGGCGCGGTTCCTGCGGCTCGGCCACGAAACCGGCGCCATCGCGCCGGGCTTGCGCGCCGATCTCGTCCATCTGGACGAAACGCGCGCGGTCACCGCCACATGGATCGCCGGCGCGCGCGCGGATCACCCCGCATGATGCCCGAACTGGGCCTGATCGAAGGCCGCTTCGGACGCATCTGGACCGAGGCGGAGCGCGGCCATGTCGTGCAGACGCTCGCGGCGGCGGGCTATGGCTTCTACCATTACGGCCCCAAGGCCGACCGCGCGTTGCGCCGCGCCTGGCGCGAGCGCCACGATCCCGAACAGACCGCGATGCTCGGTCGCCTCTCGGCCCAAGTGCGGGCGGCGGGGATGCGGTTCGGCATCGCGCTGACGCCGATCGGCTCCACGCACCCGTTCGACGACGACGCCCGCGACGCCCTCGCCCGGCGGGTGGCGGACCTTGATGCCATAGGCATCGACGACCTTGCCATTCTGTTCGACGACCTGCGCGGCGACATGCCGGGCCTTGCCGCGCGGCAGGCGGACGTGGTCAACTTCTGCGCGGGCCTGACCCGGGCGACGCGGGTCTATACCTGCCCCACCTACTATTCGGACGACCCGGTGCTCGATCTGGTGTTCGGCGACCGGCCCGCCGGCTATCTCGGGGAACTGGGGCGACGGCTCGATCCGGCGGTCCTCGTCTACTGGACCGGCGAGGAAGTCTGCTCGCGGGCGATCGACCGCGCCCATCTCGAACGTGTGGCGCGGGAACTGGGGCGGCCGGTCTGCCTGTGGGACAACTATCCCGTCAACGACGGCGCGCGCATGTCGCGCTTTCTCCACTTGCGCGCGTTCACCGGCCGCTCCGCCGCTATCGCTCCGCACGTTTCCGGCCACGCGATCAACCCCGCGATCCAGGCGCACCTCGGCTGCATTCCCGCCCTGACGCTGGCTGCGGTTTACCGGCAGGGTGAAGCCTACGCCTATGGCGCGGCATTCGGCGAGGCCGCGCGGCAGGTGCTGGGCGCAGAGTTCGCGCAGATGCTGCAGCAGGATCTTCCGGCGTTTCAGGACGTTGGCCATGAACGGCTGGGATCGCGCGGCGAACGCCTGCGGGCGCGCTATGCGCCGATCGACCACCCCGCCGCGCGCGAGATCGTTCGCTGGCTGGACGGCGACGATCTGATGACCGACGACGAAGTCCAGACGCAATAGGGCCAGACAACGGCGCCATGACCGGAAAACGCGACACGGAATTGCTGGAGCGGCTGCGCGATGCGGTGGGGCGGCGTCACGTGCTGACCTCGGCGCGCGAAACGGCGCGCTACCGCCAGGGCTATCGCACCGGCAGTGGGCCGGCGCTTGCCGTGGTGCGGCCCGGCAGCCTGGTCGAGCTGTGGAAGGTGGCGCAGGCCTGCGTCGCGGCTGACGTCTCGATCATCATGCAGGCTTCGAACACCGGGCTGACCGGCGGCTCCACGCCCGATGGCGCGGATTATCCCGGCGGCCTCGTCATCATCAGCACCACCCGCCTTTCCGCGCTGCATGTCATCCGCAATGGCGCGCAAGTGCTGTGTCTGCCCGGCACCACGCTGCACCGCCTGGAGCAGGCCCTGCGCCCCCACGGGCGCGAGCCGCATTCGGTGATCGGCTCCTCCTGCCTCGGCGCCTCGGTCGTGGGCGGAGTCTGCAACAACTCGGGCGGGTCGCTCGTGCGGCGCGGGCCGGCCTATACCGAGCTGGCGCTGTACGCGCAGGTCCGGCCCGACGGCACGCTGGCGCTGGTCAACCACCTCGGCATCGCGCTGGGGGACGATCCCGAAACGATGCTCGCCCGGCTGGACGCGGGGGCCTTCGCCGAAGCCGACATCGATCCCGCCCTCGACCGCCGGGCGCACGACCATCGCTATGCCGAGCATGTGCGCGATGTCGATAGCGCCAGCCCGGCGCGCTTCAATGCCGATCCGCGCTGCCTGTACGAAAGCGCCGGCAGCGCGGGCAAGCTGATCGTCTTCGCCGTCCGGCTCGACACGTTCGCGCGCGAGGAAGACACCGCCACCTTCTACATCGGCGCGGCTTCGCCCGAACCGCTCACCGAACTGCGCCGGGCGATGCTGCGCGATTTCGCGCAGCCGCCGATCGCCGGGGAATACATGCACCAGACCGCGTTCGACGTGGCCGACCGCTATGGGCGCGACATGTTCTTCGCGATCGAGCGGCTCGGCACGGACCGGCTGCCCGCGCTCTTTGCCGCCAAGGGCCGGTTCGACGCGCTGTTCGGCAACGGCCTGAGCGACCGGGTGATGCAGTGGGCCAGCCGGTTCGTGCCCGATCCCCTGCCCGCACGGATGCGCGCCTTCCGCGATCGCTTCGCGCACCACCTGATCCTCAAGGTCTCGCGCGATCAGGTAGAGGCCACGCGCGGGCTGCTTGCCCGCCTGTTTCCCGGTGATGAGAACGGCGATCATTTCGAATGCACGCCGGCGGAAAGCGCCAAAGCCTTCCTGCACCGCTTCGTCGCCGCCGGCGCGGCCGTCCGCTATCGCGCGGTGCATCGGCGGGAGGTGGAGGATATCGTCGCGCTCGATGTCGCGCTGCCCCGCAACACCCGCGAATGGCGCGAACAACTGCCGCCGAACCTCGCGGAAAAGACCATTCACGCGCTCTATTACGGGCACTTCTTCTGCCAGGTGTTCCATCAGGACTACATCGTGCGCAAGGGCACCGATCCGCTGGCCTTCGAACACGCGCTATGGGCACTGCTCGACGCGCGCGGGGCGCAGTACCCCGCCGAACACAACGTCGGCCATCTCTACGTCGCGCGGCCCGAACTGGAGCGGTTCTACCGCAGCATCGATCCGCGCAACCAGTTGAACCCCGGCATCGGCCACACCACGCGCGGCCGCGACTGGACCGCAACGGCAACCCCTGGAGAACACCGGCCATGACCTATTTCCTCGGCATCGACGCCGGCGGCAGCAATTGCCGCGCGCGCCTGATCGACGCGGCCGGCGCTACCATCGGCGAAGGCCGTTCGGGCACCGCCAATGCACGCATCGGCATCGACGCGCTCTATGACACCTTGAAGGATACCGCCGACCAGGCGGTGGCGCAGGCCGGCCTTACCCCATCACAGCGGGCGCAGATCCGCGCCGGCATGGGCATTGCCGGCATTACGCGCCCCGGCGTGCGCGAAGCGCTCGGTGAACTGGATTTCGGCTTCGCCTCGGTCGCCTATGCCACCGACGCGCAGATCGCCAACCTTGGCGCGCATGGCGGCGAAGACGGCGCGATCCTGATCATCGGCACCGGCAGCGCCGCCCAGTTGCGCGTGCATGGCGAGGATTTCACCATCGGCGGCTACGGCTTTCCCATTTCCGACGAAGGCAGCGGCGCGGCGCTCGGCCTCTCGGCCATGCGCCACGCTCTGCGCGCGCTCGACGGGCGCACCCGCCGCACGCCGCTGAGCGCCGCCGTGACCGAGCGCTTCAACCACGATACGGCGCAGGCGATCGCGTGGATGGATCAGGCGACGCCCCGCGATTACGGTGCCTTCGCCCCGCTGGTGATGGACTATGCCGAAGCGGACGACGCCATCGCCCGCTCGATCGTGGAAGACGCGGCCGCGCATATCGAGCGCTTCATCGAGACGATCTTCGAGCGCGGCGCCACGCGCTGCACGCTGGTGGGCGGGCTCGCCCCCCGCATGAAGCCCTGGCTGCGTTCCCGCACCGTCGAACGCCTGAGCGATCCGCTCGGCGATTCGCTCGATGGCGCGCTCCGTCTCGCCGGCTATCGCGGACCGGCCTGACCCCGGGGGACGGCCCGGATACCCGCCGTCAGCGCCCGATCAGTCCCAGTGCGTGACGGATGAACGCGTCGCGGTCCGTGACCCACCGTGCTTGGGGCGGCAGTGCCGGATCGACCAGCGTCCAGCCCTGCGGCGCATAGACCTGCGCCAGCGTTCCCCTGGTGTTGAACGCCATGGAGACCATGCGCTGCTGCGCCAGCGTCGTCTGGCTGTTGCCTTCCATCGCCACGCCATCGGGCGCGAGATGCGTTCCTTGCGGGCGCAGCGCGATCGCATAAGGCTCCGTCCGGAAGCTCTGGACCGTGGTGTTGAGGAAGATCGACAGATAGACCTTGTCCAGCGCCTGTCCGACGACAGCGGCTTTCGTGGGCGGCATCCGCCACGCGGGATCGACCAGCAGGCTCCAGGGGTAATTCTCCGGCGCGCCGTATCGCAGTTCGGTACGCAGATCGACGAGGCCCTCACGCGGTGTCTGCGCCGGCGCGATCCGGTTCAGCCGCAGCCCGTTCGACCACGTGAAGCCAAAGGCGCTGACATCCACCAGCGGCATGGCCGACGGCGTGGAACCGACGGGTCGGTTCGATACCGTTACGTTCTCGTAGATGCGCAGATAGGCCTTGTCCTTGATCTGGTGGCCGCTGGCGAGGTTCTGCCACGCGCGCTGGCCCTGCCAGCTCGAACGGACGAAATGCGAAACCAGCGTACCGTTGATATAGGTGCCGTGTTCCTGATCGCTGTTGGTGCCGACGTTGCCGGCAATCTCGCTGTCCTCGACATAGAGCATGGTCTGGCCGCTGGGGACGAAGATCGCGTTCTTGCCGCCATAGATCTTCGAGCGCCGGATAACGGCCGTGAACAGGCCCGGCCGATGCCCGTCGAAGGCTTCCAGATAGACCGCGCCGATCGGCTGGATCGCGCCGGGGAAATCCAGTTCGACATCGCGCATTTCAAAATGCAGCCGCTGCTGGCCGATGTCGTAAAGGTGAAGGCCGACGGACGCCCACTCGTTCCCCGTCCGGAACGTAACACGGCGCCCGGGGATCGACGAGCGCAGGATATATTGGGTTCCGCGCAGATCACCCGCAACCTGCGGCATCAAGGGCGCGAACGGGTAGATGCACGGTTGCCCCGTGCCATCTAGCGCTTCATAAACGAGTTCGTAGCCCCCTTCGATGCGCCCGCCGAAATCATCGACGCTCCGTCCGGCATAGACTTCGCGGCCGGCGGCGCGCGAGGCATCGCATTTCACCAGCAGCCGGACGGCGGGGCGGCGCAAGCCATCCATCGGCATATAGAACGGATAGGCGCGGTCAGCCTGGTCGGGTGGCAACGTGGCTGCCGAGGGCGGCGAAGGTGTATCCTGCGCGCCGGCGAGCGTTTCCGGCATGGAAACGTCGGCATAGCGCAGGCTTTGCCCGGCTCCCGCCCCCGCACCGGACAGCAGGGGCAACGCCAGCACCGGCAGGGCCAGAATCGTCAGCAGTTTGACCCTTGCAGGCACGCGCACCGGTTGCTCCCTGTTTCACGCGAAAGGAACACCCTCCTAGACGGAAGGGCGTTAAGGCGAAGTATCGATGCGGCTGGCCCATGCCGCACTCCGGGAGCCGCGACAGGCATCCGAACATGCTCCGGATCGGTGGAATCCGCCTGTTCACATTCAACCGAACTTAACGATTGTGACCAATAAACCGTCGCCTCCGAAGCAGCGCCAGGCACGGTGAAGATTCGCCACGCCGCGAGAAGCGCTGCCCTGCCGCAGGTGATGGACCGCAGATGAGCTTGGTGGATACGACGGACGGACAGGCTCTACGCAAGGCGCAGGTCGAAGCCAGCCTGAAGCTGGCGCGGACGGCGGTCATCGGCGGTATCATCAACGCAATCATCGTCGCGACCGTCCTGTGGTCTTCCGTGTCCCACGCGGCCATCGCGTTCTGGACCTTGCTGGTCCTTGGGCAAGGCCTCGTCCGCATTCTGCACGCGCGCCGTCTGGCCAAGAACGATTACGAGGACCTGTCTCCGTCAAGGGACGGCCGCTTCATAGAGCTTCTTGCCACTCTTAACGGCATTGCCTGGGGCATTTCCATGGCGATCGGCGGCCTCGACGCCACGCCTGGCGTGTTCACGCTGCTGGCCATGCTCACCGGCGGCATGATGGGCGCCGCTGTCATCAGCTATGGCCCGCTTCCGCGCGCCGCCTTTTCCTATATGATCCCGCTGACGATCGGCTCGATCGCCGGATGGCTGCTGTCCGGCAATCCCCTGGCGACAACGGGCACGCTGCTGATCCTGTGCTACGCCGCCGTCCTCTCCCGCTCGATCAAGGGCAACGAAAAGGTCTTCGCTGAAAAAGTCGCGCGCGAGCAGGCGCTCCGGGAAAGCGCGGAGACCGTGCAACTCCTGCTCAAGGATTACGAGGCGCAAAGCGCGGACTGGCTGTGGTCGATCGACCGGGAGGGGCTGATCGTGGCCCCCACCGATCGTTTCGTCGAAGCAAGCGGACGCGACCGGGAAGCGCTTGAGGGGCATGCCCTGCTTTCGCTGTTCGAAGCCGGCCACGAGTACGAGCGTCTCGCCGAAATGCTGCGGAAACGGCAGGCGTTCCGCGACCTGACCGTGCAGATCGCCGTGGGCGGCGAAACGTGCTGGTGGCGGCTTTCCGCCCAGCCACGCGCCGGCGGCCGCATGCAGGGCGTCGCGTCCGACGTGACGGCGGAAATGCGCGCGGAAGCACGGGTCAGCTACATGGCGCACTATTGCGGCCTGACCGACCTCGCCAACCGCTTCCTCTTCAACGAGACGTTGAGCCGCGCGGTCAAGCGGCTGCACGAAGAGGAACGGACGGCCGTCCTGTGCCTCGATCTCGACCAGTTCAAATCGGTGAACGATACGCTGGGGCATCCCATCGGCGATCGCCTGCTCTGCGAAGTCGCGCGCCGCGTCGAGGCCTGCGTGCAGGAAAAGGCCATGGTGGCCCGCCTTGGAGGCGACGAATTCGCCGTTCTGATCGAGCGGGTGAAATCGTCCGACGAGGTGGAAGCCTGCGCTGCCCGGATCATCGATGCGGTCGACCAGCCGTTCATCCTCGACGGGATGCAGGTGATGACGTCGACCAGCATCGGCATTGCCTTCGCCACTGTGGCGGACAGCGATCCCACCGAAGTCATGAAGCGCGCCGACCTGGCGCTGTACAGCGCGAAGACCAACGGGCGGAACCGCTTCGCCCATTTCCAGGTCGGCATGGACGAAGCGGCGCGCGAACGGCGCGATCTGGAAATGGACCTGCGCGCGGCGCTGGTGCGCAACGAGTTCACGCTCCACTACCAGCCGCTCGTCAACATCTCGTCGGGCGACGTGGTGGGTTACGAGGCCCTGATCCGCTGGCAGCATCCCACGCGCGGGCTGATCATGCCCAACGCCTTCATCCCGCTGGCCGAGGAAACCGGGCTGATCGTGCAGGTGGGCGAATGGGTGATCCGCCAGGCGACGGCGCAACTCGCGCTATGGCCGGCCGACCTGCGCATCTCGGTCAATCTTTCGCCCGCGCAGATGCGCAGCGCGAACCTGATCCCCACCGTGGTCAACGCGCTGGCCAGCGCGGGGATCGACGCCGGCCGGCTGGAGCTTGAAATCACCGAAACCGTGCTGATGCAGGACAGCGAAGCCAACGTATCGACCCTGTACAAGCTGCGCGAGATCGGCGTGCGCATCGCGCTCGACGATTTCGGAACGGGCTATTCCTCGCTCAACTATCTGCGCAGCTTTCCCTTCGACAAGATCAAGATCGACCGGTGCTTCGTGGAATCGCTCGATCACAACGCCGAATCGCGCGCCATTATCCAGGCCATCACCGGGCTCGCGGGCAGCCTTGGCATGGACACCACGGCGGAAGGCGTCGAGACCGACGCGCAGCTACAGGCGCTGCGCGACAAGGGATGCACCGAGATCCAGGGCTTCCTCATCTCCCAGGCGATCGATCCCGACGGCATCGGGGAGGGAACGCGCCCTGCTTCGCCAAAGGGAGAAATCGACAGTCTTCCCGTCGAAGCGAAAGACGAGGACGCGGAAAAGCGCAACCGCGCAGCCTGATAGGCCCTATCCGTTCGTCCGGCGCGGCACGCCATAGCCCAGCCCTTCCAGCCGGGCCATCGCGGGGCCTCGAAACAGTGCGGGATTGGCCAGATAATCGTCGATCATCCCGATCGTGTCGAACCCCCAGAAAAGTTCCGCGCCCACTTCCACCGTCGGCACGCCGAAAACGCCCCGCGCGATGGCAGCCTCGGTATTGGCGCGCAGACGGTCCTTTACCGTGGGCGCGGCGAGTACCGCCGCCACGCGGTCCAGCCCCAGCGCCCGGCCGAACGCTTCCAGATTGGCCGGATCGCCAAGGTCCAGGCCATCGCGGAACACCGCATCGAACAGGGCGTCCACCGCATCCACCCGCGCATCGAGCGCGACCAGCAGGCGCAGCGCCTCGATCGAGCGGAACGGGTGAACATCGGGGAAGCGGAACGGAATGCCGTGCCGATCGGCAAGCCACTGGCACATGCGGTAGATCTGGATGCGCTTGGGCGGCACTTCGGCTGGTCCCAGTTGCCCCCAGTGCTGGAGCAGGCCGCCCAGCAGGACGGGTTCGGGCCGCAACGCCAGGGTGGCGTTCCGCCGCAACTGCTTCCACATCAGGTACGCGAACGGCGACACCAGATCGAAATAGAACGTGGCGGGCGTGGTCGCGGGTGGGAACGCGGACATGGCCGGATGCCTCCTTCCGGGCGATCATGTCGCCTCGCGAGCCATCCGGCAATGTCGGTGGGCAGAAAACCGCTGCGACCTATCCGTGCGCCCGCTCGCCATAGAGCCGGGCCGCGCGCATCAGGCAGGCGGCCGTGAGGACGGGGGTGACCGCGATGATCAGCATCGAATGCCGGATCGCCATGTCGCCATAGCGCGGCGTCAGCAGATCGGTGACGAAGCCGACAGCGCTTGGCCCCACGACGTTGCCGATGAAGCTGGCGCCGAACAGCAGCAGCGCGATGGCGAGCGCGCGCTGGCGCTCGGGCACGATGTTGACGGTGGCGGCATAGACCGGCCCCTGGTGGATCAGGGTGACGAAGCTGGTCAGCGCGAAGGCGGTGAACCAGACGGCGCGGTCCGAACCGAGCAGGAACACCGCTTCCGCAGGCCCCGCCAGCAGGCAGGCCAGCGCGGGCACGGCCAGCCGCCAGCGGATGCGGCTGGCGGGCAGCCGGTCGATCAGCAGCCCGCCGCACAGCACGCCCGCCGCGCCGATGAAGCCGCGCGTCGGCCCGATCGTGCCGGCAATCTCGGCCAGGCCCATGTGATGCACGCGCGAAAAGAACGTCGGCGTCCACGCCCCCGCCGCCCACACGTTCGCTCCCATCAGGGTAACACCCGCGAAAATCCAGGTGTAGCACTTGTCGGCAAACAGCGTCCGGATGTCGGCGAATATCTTCGTGGCGGACAATCGCTCGCGTTCGCGCGGCGGCGCCTTGCGCGCGGGCTCGCGCACGGTCAGCAGAAGCAGTAGCGCCACGATCATGCCGGGCACGCCCATCGCCACGAACATCGCGCGCCAGCCGTGGTTCTGCGCGATCCAGCCGGCGATCGGAAAGAACACGATGAAGGCGATCGAGTTGGCCGTACCGAAGATCGCCAGCGCCAGCGGCCGCCGGCGCGGGTGGAACAGGTCGGCGATGATCGAATTCGACGGCGGCAGCCCGCAGGCTTCGCCCGCGCCCATCAGGAAGCGCGCGATGGCCAGTTGCCAGATGCTGGTGACGAAGCCGGTCAGCACCGTCATCAGGCTCCAGAAGCCCAGCCCGATGGCGATGATATTGCGGCGGTTGAACCGGTCCGCCAGCCAGGCGATCGGCAGGCCCAGCAGCGAATAGAGGAAAATGAACGCGAGGCCGGTGGCGAGGCCCAGCGCGGTGTCGGACACGCCGAACTCGCGCTTGATCATCGGCAGCACCAGCCCCAGCAACGCCCGGTCGAGGTAGTTGAACACGGAAATGAGCGTCAGGATGAACAGCGGCCAGGTGGCCGACCACGGCCACGTCGCGTTCTCTTCGCCGGTTTCCTGGCCGGGTTCCTTGCCGGGTTCCTCGATCGCGCTCATTCTACCCTTATCCCTTCGCGCCGGGTGCGTTCGTGATCGTCGTCGATAGCCACCGACCGCTCGGCAAAGCGGATGTCGGCCGGGGGGCACAGGTCCGACCGCAGCCACAGGCGCAGCAACAGCCTGCGCTGCTCCGGATCGTCCTCGAACGCGGTGCGTCCGTGCAGCCACGACCAGTTGTGCCACAGCACCACGTCGCCGGGCGAGAGCCGGAATTGCGCGGTGGCGGCAAGTTCCAGTGCCAGCGCGCGCAGATCGGTGACGGCATCGGCAAACGCAGGCGGAAGCGCTTCCCCGCGCGCCTGCGCGGCGGCCTGCAGGAAATAGGGGTTGAAGCAGCACTGCACCCCGTCGCCATCGCCCGCGAAAACCGGAACCTCGCTGGCGCTGACCGGCGCGCGTGAGCGGAGCACCGGATTGGTGCCGAAAAAATACCCCTTGCGCAGCGCCGGCAGATGATGCGGTATTCGCTGCCGAACCGCGTCGTGCAGGTCCGCCGCGCGTACCAGAAACGAATCTCCGCCCCGCGCCGCCTCGCGCACCGTGCCCAGCGCCAGAATATCGTGCAGATCGGTATGCGGCGCCAGTTCGAGATCGGAATGCGTGCCGCGCGCCTGCGCATCGCCCGGCCGCCGCTCCACCCGCGCAACGCGTTCTCCTTGCGGCGACTGGATCGATGGCGTGCCCAGCCAGCGGCCCATCATCAGCAGGCGCTCGGCGAAGCCATCTTCCCCCACAACCGAGGGATCGCCGGTTTCGACCACAATCGCCCGCGCGCCCTGCGTAAACGCCGCGCGCAGATCGCCCCGCAGAGCCGCCAGCGCCGCTTCCTCACCGGCGGCAAACGCATGGCGTTCCGCGGCCGACAGGCCGCGACGCGGCACCACTGCGGTCACAGGCGCGAAGCTCTCGTTTCGGTATGCGTGATGAACTCGATCAGCGCGGGCTGACCGGCCTCGATCGCGGCAATACCGCGCCGGATCGCCGGGGCGATCTGGTCAGGCGTGGTCACCCGCTCGCCATAGCCGCCCAGCGCGCGGGCGAAGGCGGCATAATCGCCCGAGATGTCGGTGCTGCGATAGCGCTCGGTGGCGATCGGCATGACCGGCAGTTCGATCGCCATGGCGCTGTTGTTGAGCAGGATCGAAAGGATCGGCAGCCGTTCGCGCGCCGCCGTTTCGAAATCCATGCCGGTAAAGCCGATGGCGGCATCGCCCCAGACGTTGATGCACAGCTTGTCGGGACAGGCAAGCTTGGCGCCCATCGCCAGGCCAAGGCCATAACCGAGCTGCGTCGACTTGCCCCAGCCGAGGTAGGACAGCGGCGTCACAGACTTCCAGAACGGCGTCAGTTGGTCGCGCGGCGAGCCGGCATCGTGGGTGATGATCGTATTGGCCACGTCCACCGTGCGCTGCAGTTCCCACAGCACGCGATAGGGGCTGAGCGGCGTGTCGTCGCTTTCGAGCAGGGGCAGCCATTCCGCCAGCCAGCGGGTTTCCACCTCGCGGATTTCGGCAATGGTGGCCGAGGGATTGCGCGGGGCGTCCAGCCGGGCGCGGCAGGCGGCTATCAGCATGGCCAGCGTCAGCTGCGCGTCGCCCACCAGCGCCGCTTCGCAGCGCACACTCTTGTTGATGTCGGCAGGATCGAGCGTGGCATGGATGATCGGCACATGATCGGGCATGGCCACGCCGAACGCGGTCTCCGACAGGCTGCACCCGATGCCGAGGATCAGGTCGGCCCGGTCGAGGAAATGGCGAAGCTGGCCGGGGATGGCCGCGCCGCCCGATCCCAGCGCCAGCGGATGCGTTTCGTCGAACGCGCTCTTGCCTTCCAGACTGGTGGACACGGGCGCGCCGAGCAGCTCCGCCAGTTCGCGCAGTTCGGCATAGGCCTCGGCCCAATGGACACCCTGCCCCGCGTGGATCACCAGCCGCCGCGCGGCGACGAGCCGGTCCGCCACCGCCTCGACCGCTGCGGGATCGGGGCCGAAACGGGTGCTGATCACCGGGCGGTAGTCCAGTTCCCCCGGAATCTCCTCGGCCAGGACGTCCCATGGCATTTCGACGAGCGCAGGGCGCAACCGGCCGTTGCGCAAGGCCGAGAAGGCGCGGCGCAGCACCGCCGGCGTGTCCTCTGCACGCAGGATCGGCTCCGCCGTCTTGGTCACGTCGCGCATCGAGATCGAGGCGTTGAAGTTGTCCGGCACGTGGGCGATGCGCCGGGCATAGCCCTGCGGCAGCACCAGCACCGGCACGCTTTCCGAATAGGCCTGCGCCACGCCGCCATAGGCGTTCTCGGTGCCCGGCCCGTGCTGCATCGCGAACACGCCCATGCGGCGGCCGCGCGTCAGCCGTGACAGCGCATCGGCCATGTGTACGCCGGTCCGCTCCTGCCGGACGATGACCGGGCGGATGCCGATCGCCGCCGCCGTTTCCAGCACCGCGTTGCGCGGATAGCCGAAAATGACGTCAACGCCCTCGCGCCTGAGGATTTCCGCGATCGCGGCGCTCACCTTCATGCCGTTTCTCCGTGTCCGCCGCGGTTCAGTTGCCGGTCTGGCGCGCGGCCGGACCGAGCGGGCGTTCGCCCACCACGGTGGTACGGATCAGATGACGCCGCTCGTACTTGAAATCGTGGACCCCGCGATGGAGCGTGAAGCGGTTGTCCCACACGATCAGCGTGTCCTTCTGCCACTTGATGCGGCAATGGTAGTGCAGATGCTGCGCCAGGCTCTGGAGATAGGCCAGCAAGGCCCGGCTTTCGTCCTCGCTCCAGCCGACGAAGCGCTTGAAATAGGCACTCGTGGCAAACAGCGCCTTGCGCCCGGTTTCGGGATGGACGCGCACCGCCGGGTGGATGCTTTCGAGCTGGTCCTCGGTGAAATCGTGGCTTTCGCGCAGGCGCAGCCGCTTGTCGGGCGCGAGCTTCTCGTTCTTAGCCCAGATGTCCTTGCCCGAATAGACGACCTGCAGGCTATCGAGCAGCGTCTTCATCCCGTCGGACAAGTGCTCATAGACGAGGTAGGCGTTGGAAAAGGCCGTATCCCCGCCCCACTGCGGCACTTCCAGCGCGCGCATGACGATGCATTTGGGTGGCGTGGGCAGAAACGGGCTGTCGGTGTGGAAATGCTCGAACGAGGGCACCACGTTTTCGGGCTCGTGCGCTTCGCGGCGCACTTCCTGCATGTCGCGATGGCCGGCATAGGTCGGCGCCTGCGGCAGTTCGGTCAATTCGCCGAAATAGCGCGAGAAGGCCTTGTGCTGTTCCGGCGTCAGATCCTGATCGCGGAAGACGATCACCAGGAACTGCTCGAACGCCTTCATCACCTCGGCCAGCGTTTCCGCGTCAAGCGGCTGGCGCAGGTCCACCCCGGTGATCTCGCAGCCGCAGGCGCCCGAGATCGGTTCGACGCCGATCCTGCGAAATTCGGGCATCGGCAGGCCGGCGACGATGGGGGTTCCGGCGGGAGTTTCGGTGGCCGGAACGGCGGGGTTGGCAACGGGTCGAGACGACACGGTCATTCCTTTCCTGCGATAGTGCGGGTCGCCGGTCTCCGACCGGGCCGGATGTCCGGCGAAGGACGACCCACAGGCCGTCCTTCGCCGCATCAGCCGTTCCTAGAAACGGCGCTTGAGCGTGACGGCCCAGGTGCGCGGTTCACCGGGAACGCCCTGGATCGAGTTGGTCGATCCGCGATTGTCGAAAATGTCGGAATAATAGAGCTTGTTGGTAAGATTGCGGACTTCCACCGCCAGTTCCCAATCCTTCTCCGCCGTCGCGTAGGCCACGCGGGCGTTGACCAGCGTGCGGCTGGGGATCACGCCGAAAATGTCCTTGCCGCCGGTCGCCGCATCGACGTTGTTGGCATTGCGTTCGAACGCGTCCTCATGGTTGACGTCGATGCGGGGAATGATCGTGCCGGCCTTGCCCAGATCGAACTCGTATTGCGCGCCAAGGCTCCACTGCCAGGGCGAGATGTAGACGCCCTTGTCCTCCAGACCGATGCCGGCGCTCGCCGCGATCGCGCTGATCGAATCGTACTTGAAGTGGAGGTAGGCGAGCGACGCGTCGATCGAGAGGCCCTGCACCGGACGCAGCGCCAGCTCGGCCTCGAAGCCCTTGATCGTCGCCTTGCCGGCGTTGAGCGGCAGCGCGCACGGCGCGGCTGGCACGCCCACCGCCACCGGGCAGTTCGAGACCGTCACCAGGATGTCGTTGTACTTGTTGATGAACGCCGATGCGTTGAGGCGCACGCGATGGTCGAGGAATTCGCTCTTGAGGCCGATTTCATAGGCCTTGAGCGTTTCCGGATTGTGCGGCAGGGCCTGGGCCGGGAAGAAAGGCCGGGGATTGATACCGCCACCCTTGAAGCCGGTCGAGAACTGGGCATAGCCCATGATCGCGTCGGTCAGGTGGTACTGCGCGCCAAGCCGGTAATCGACCCGGCTCCCCGAGAACTCGCGCGACAGCCCGTTGAGCGGCGCCAGCGAAGCCGGAACGGCGCCACCGGTGGACGAGCCGGGAATGCCCTCACGCCCATAGATGAAGGTTTTGCTCTGGTCGGTGTAGCGGATGCCGCCCAGGATGGTCAGCCGCGCCAGCGGCGAAACTTCGGCGTTGGCGAACACGGCCTTGGTCTTGGCCGGAATCGTGTTGTCCTCGATGAAGTTCAGCGTCGGCAGTGTGACGCGCGACCGGTTGCGGCTGGTTCTGTCCAGATAGAACCCGCCGACGGTGAGGTTGACCATGTCGCCAATCTTGGCGGACAGGCGCAGTTCCTGGCTGAACTGGTGGTTATAGACGCGGTTTGCTTGCAGCCCGGTGTTGAATGGCGAACTGTCGCCGGACGAATAGTTGCCGTCGAACTTGCGATAGGCGGTGATCGAGGTGAGGTTGAGGTTGTCGGTCAGTTCCGCCGTGATCGTGCCCGAAACGCCCCAGCTGTTGATCAAGCCCTTGAGCGGCGCGGACCACGTGCCCGAACCATCGCGCGGGGTGACCTCGGTATAGTTTTCGTAGCTGACAAAGGGGCTCTTGGTGAACGTATCCTGCGCGTAGTTCCCGTAGGGCGAATACGAGATGTAGGGCGAACCCGATGCCGTGCCGAAGACGTTGCCATTGAGCACATAGGCCGAGGATGGCGGCGTCGCCACGCCGGTCAGCGTTGCGCCGGGGACCGCCTGGCGACCGACGTAGAGCAGCGTTGCGGGGCCGACCTCGCTGTTGTCGCGCGTCACGTCCGCCGCAAGGTCCACCGTCACCCGGCTGGAAGCCTGCCAGCGCAGCGCGAGCCGGCCGGCGACGTATTCCTTGCCGCCCTCGGTGCCCAGCTTGCACTTGTCGGCGGCCACCATGCTCGGCAGCGTGCTGCCGGGATGGGTGCAGGCATAGTCATAGCGGGTGACGTAACCGTCCTTCTTGACGGCAACGCCCGAAAGGCGGGCGAAGAGCTTGTCCGGCACCACCGTGAAATTCGCCGCGCCGCGCAGCTCCATGCGGTTGTAGCTGCCATAGGTCGCCGACAGGTAGCCGTCGTTCGAACCGTCGGGCTTCTTGGAATAGAGCTTGATCGCGCCGCCGATCGAATTCTGGCCGGCGAGCGTTCCCTGCGGACCACGCAGGATTTCGATGCGGTCAAGATCGATGAGGCTCAGCATCGATCCCTGCATCGTCGGCAGATAGACATCGTCGACATAGATGCCCACGCCCGGTTCGAGCGCGAACGAGGTATCGCGCTGGCCAACGCCGCGAATGTAAGCGACGACGGCGGGACCGAAGTTCGCCGAAGCCGTCCGGAGCGTCACGTTCGGGGCCTTGCCGCCCAGATCGACGAGGTTGGTCTGGCCGCGCTGTTCCAGCATGGCACCGCTCATCGCCGTGATCGCGATGGGCACGTCCTGCAGTTTCTGGTCGCGGAACTGCGCGGTGACGATGATCTCCTCGGCCGCCGGGTCCTTGCCCTTGGCCGTGTTGTCCGGAGCTTCCTGTGCGAATCCCGGCCCTGCCCAGAGCATCGCGCCGGCCAGCGCCATCACCGAACCGCCGGCCGCCCGTAACATAGCACCACGCGCCATTCGTCCATCTCCCCTTGTTGCGGCCATCTTTGTCCCGGCCTACGGGAGGTATAGAGCATGTTGATAAATCAACGGTCAAGGGCGTTCCGAATTTCGGAATCACAATTCCATTATACGGAAAACTAGCTGTAAGAGATGGCCGCCAGTTCGCTGATCCGCATGGCCGCCCCGCGGACGGCGGCGGCAAGGTCATCCTCTTCATGCAGCCGGTAGCGTGCCGAAGGCATGGTCACGCCGATGCAGCCCAGCATTTCCTTCTCCGCCCCGAAGATCGGCGCAGCGATGCCGGCGATGTCGTGACGCGGATCGAAATAGCGCGCCGTTCCTTCCTTCCGGATTCGCGCGAGGTCCGCTTCCAGTTCCGCCCGCGTTGGCCGGGGGCGCCCTGTCAGTGGGCCATCGCCGGCCTTGCGCAGCAGGATTTCCCCTTCCCCCGTCGGCAGGAACGCCAGAATGGCCCGTCCGAGCGAACCCCAGGGCAGGGCAACTTCGCCCCCCTTCTCCACCGCGAACCGCAGCAGGTGCGGCGTGGAGACCACATCCGCGATGATCCCGCAGCGCCCCGGCGGACTATAGGCGCACAGCACCGCCGTCTCCTGCCATTCGGCGACCAGCATGTCCAGGAACGGCCGCGCGCTGCGCGTCAGATCGAAGCGGGCAATGAGTTGGGAAGCCGTGCGGTAAAGCTCGCGCCCGGGGCGATAGCTCTGCCCGCTTCCCCGCTCCACGAAACCGCAATCGAGCAGCACCTTGAGCAGGCGATGGACCGTGCTTGGCGGCAGTTCCGCGCGCGCGGCGAGTTCGCCCAGACTAAACCGGTGCGGGCCGGCGGCGACCAAACGGATCAGGTAGGCGACGCGCTCGGCGGCACCACGCGGCGGTTCAGTCATGGCACCTCTTGTTGTTGATCCATCGCCTGTATCTCCCGCTTATGCTGCACGCCGGTCACCCGGCAAGGCAAGAGCGCTACGGACGGTGGTCAAGCAAGAGGGGACGCAAACAGTGGCACGGCGCGCGCTCAGACCAGCGCGTAGTAGCGGAACAGCGAGCGGTCGGGATCGGTTCGCCGTTCCCCGCCGCCGACGATGACCGTGCGCGAGAGCCAGTCGTGCGGCCCCTCGGGCACGCGGAAATAGGGCGTCAGCCGGAAGTATGACGGCTGCGGCTCACCCGGTAGCGGACGGACGAGATAGCCCTTGTTCTGGATGTAGATCGTCGTCCCGTCATCGGCCTGAAGCAGATAGTGCGCGTTCAGCTCAATGGTGCCGTCGGCGCGCACGGTCGCGTAGTCCGCACCGCTGTGCGGCACCACCGTACCGGACAGGCGCGGGCCGAAAATGGTGCCGCCGATCGCCGGGGTATAGCCTTGGTTGCCCCCGCCCGGAAGCGGACCGAAAATCACCCGGTCGGCACCGAACAGGACTTCGATGTCGAACACGTGCTCAAGGCGGCAGTCGGCGGGGGACGGGGTCATCGGTTTTCCTCGGAACTGAAAGGCAACAACGGGTTGCAATCAAAGGCGCCACCACCCGGGAGGCGATCGCGGCAGGTCACAGCACGACGAAGTAGTGGATGCGGTTGGCGCCGGGGATCTTTTCCGCCACGCCCACGAAGACATGCTGCGACAGCCAGGCGTGCGGCCCTTCCGGCGCATCGAACCGGGGCGTCACCCGCATGTAGTAATCGTCGAAGCCCACCGGCTCGTTGCGGCGCATCCGGTCGGCGATCTCGTCACTGCGCGCCCAGCGGAAGCCGCGGTTTTCCAGGTAGATGATCGCGCCGTCATCCGCTTCCAGCAGGTAACGCGCGTCGAAGTCAATCACCCCATTCGGGCGCGTCAGCGGGAAGTCCCCGCCCGACATCGGCACCACGCGGCCATTGAGGCGAGGCCCTTCGACCACACCCTCCTTGGCATAAATCGCCCCGCGCGAATCCCCTCTTGCGGCGGGAGCGACCCAGCTTGGCCGCGAAAGGGTGATCGAGATCGTGAAGGCGTGCTCAAGACGCGGCAGGAACGGATGCGGGTTCGACATCGCTCGAGCTAGACGCACAATAGTTGATTCGTCAATACAATAGCGATGGCGATGCCGCGCAGCATTTGGCGTCCGTCACCCTGATGCCGCTAGCGCCAATCTGGACGGGGACACCATGCTCCACGCGTTTAGGGTCAGGACCCAGCCACTGCTCGGCTTACTGCGCTTGCGCCGCTGATCCGGCTTTCCCGGCCTTGCTCGCCGCCACCATGGCATCCCACGCGCTCCATTCGATCGCACGGCCGGGATATGCGACGTTCGCGAACGGCCAGTCGGCCTTCACCCAGGCGGTCACCCACTGGTAAAGCTCGGCGTCGAAGCCCGCGTCGTATTCGGCCTTGGTCACCCACAGCCTGACCACGGCGTCGTAGCCGGGAACGGTGCTGGGATAGACATAGACACAGCCGCGTTCGCGCGTGCCATCGGGCGTCAGCACGGAATAGGCGAAGGACTTGCGGCCCTGAAACCGGGCCTGCTCGGTTTCCATGTCCTGCACGGCGTCGGCGGCGGAGATCCCCTCGCGGGGCCAGCTGGTGCTGCGCGAAAACGTCTTCTGCAAGTGCTCGATGGAGGCCATGTAGGCGTCGTAGTCGATCTTCGCCAAGGAGGGGGCGAGCGGCACGACCTTGAAACCCGGTCCTTCCACGTGAGTCGGAACGTTGAAGCCGGCCGATACAAAGGGCGGTGCCGGCGCGGCAACGGTCGCGGATGACGGCGCCGTCCCTTCAGCCCATGCGGCAGCCGCCGGCATGGCAAGCATCGTCAACGCCAGACCTGCACCGGCCTTCCACATCATCCTGTTACCCTTCCGGACCGAACGCGCCACACAAGCTGTCGGCCCTCGCAAGAACCGCAACGATGCGGTGGCTAGGGCGGCGGGCGGTGGCGGGCAATACGCCATTTGCGCGGGTGTTTCGCATTCTCGCCCCGCGCGTGAACCGCAGGGTTGGCGAAGCGAAAAAGGACTGGCATCACCCACCCCAGGCAGCCAGCCGGACGCTTGAACGAACGAGGCAGAAGCAATGACCAATCGCGGTACGATCACACTTGTCGCCCTGCTGTTGACCGGCGCCGGCGCGGGCGCCGCACTGGCCGGGCAGACCTCGCCCGGATCGTCCAGCGCATCGCCGTCTGCCTTGCCGATGACCGCAACGGCGGCGGGCGCCTATCTGGCTCCCGGCACGGGTATTGACAGTGTGGCGCTGGTGCCCCCCGCACCCGCGGCCGGTTCCGCCACGGAAGCGCGGGACCATGCCGCCGCCGACCGCGCGATGGCCTTGCAGGGCAAGGCGCGCTTCGCGCTCGCGGCGAGCGATGCCGATCTCTGGTCGCCCAAGGCCACCGGCACCTTTTCCTGCACCGCCGGCCTTGCCATCACACCGACGGACACGCCCGCGCTCAACCGGCTGATGCGCCGCGCCATGATCGATTTCGGCATGGCGACGAGCGGCGCCAAGGACAAGTACAAGCGCCCCCGCCCCTTCATGGAGAACGGCAAGCCAACCTGCACCCCTTCGCAGGAAGCCGGCCTGCGCACCAACGGTTCCTATCCCTCCGGCCACAGCGCCATCGGCTATGGCTGGGGGCTGCTGCTGGCGGAGCTGATCCCCGACCGCGCGACGCAACTGGTCGCGCGCGGCCGTACGTTCGGCGAGAGCCGCCGGATTTGCAACGTCCATTGGGAAAGCGATATCGAGGAAGGACGCGTGGTCGCATCCGCCGTCTTCGCCCGGTTGCAGGCCGAGCCGGGTTTCCAGGCCGACCTGGCGGCCGCCCGCGCCGAACTGGCCAGCCAGCCGCACAAGGCACCGGATCGCGATTGCGCGGCGGAAGCGGCCGCGCTGGCGGAGGACATCCCCGGATAAGAAGGTTCACTCGCCGCCGCTATCCGGCGAAGACTTCCGCGCGTACCCAGTCCACCGAACCCGCCGGATCGGCGAGCCGGGCATGGCCCAGCACGCCGTTCCAGTATCCTTCTGAGCCGTCCGCCAGGCGCCATTCGTGGAGCCGCCGGGTCAGCAACGGAAGGTCGAATTCCTCGCTGATGCCGATCGCGCCGTGGACGGCATGGGCAGTGCCGGCCAACCGCGCTGCCACCGACGAGGCGGTCGATTTGGCCACCGCAGCGGCCGCGAGCGAAACATCGAGCCCCCGCGCGCAGCCCAGTTGCGCGGCGATGCGGGCAGCGACGGCATCTTCCGCCATGACCGCGAGATTCTGTTGCAGGGCCTGCTGGCGGCCGATGGGCTTGCCGAACTGCACCCGTTCATTGGCATGGCGCGTCGTCATATCCAGCAGGCGGTGCGCCACGCCGGCGATCAGGGTGGCCCGAACGACCGCCGCCAGTGCCCGCAGCCCCGCCTCAGGGCGGGCGATCTCCTGCCCCGCTGGTGTGTCACGCCAACCGATCCGCGCGCACAGCGCGTGATGCACGCCCGTCGGCGTCACCGCCAGCGCATCGACCGGGGCAAGCACGAGGCGGTCACCCGTATCGACCAGGACATGCTTGGCCACGAGACCGCACGACACGATCTGCTCCGGCACGCCCGCCGTGGCGAGCGCGATCGGGCCATCGGGCGAGGCGACGCCAGCCCCGGCCATCAAGGCGCGCGCCACCATGGTTTCGGCCACCGGCAACGGCACGGCATGAGCGCCCACGGCCTCGATCAGCGGCGCGATAGTTGCCAGCGACAGGCCGGCTCCCCCCGCATCCTCGGGCACCAGCGCATCGAGAAAGCCCGATTGCGCCAGTTCGCTCCACATCGCCGAGGCATCGCCGCCGCTTTCCACGGCGCGCACCGCGGCCGGCATGGCAATCGCCACCAGCATCCGGTCGAAGGGTTCGAGCAGTTCGCTTGCATCCATCGGCTCTCTCCCGTCCCCTACCGCAGACCCATGCCGCGCGCGATGATCCCGCGCAGGATCTCGCGCGTGCCGCCGCGCAGCGAAAAGCTGGGCGCGATGTGCGTGACATAGAGCAGCGTGCGGTAGAGCTCGTCGCTCACCGGCTCGTCGGGATGCGCGGCCAGGTCGTCACCGATCGCCACGGGGAGGTCCTGTTCGAACGTCGTACCCCGATCCTTGACGATGCTCGCCTCAACCACCGGGCTCTCCCCCAGCGCAAGGCGCGCGGTGCAGGCGATCGACATGGCGCGCAGCGTGGCGATTTCCGCCATGAAACGGCCGGTCAGCGCATCCGCGTCACGGCGGCCAACCGCCTGCAGGTGCCGTATCCAGGCATCGAGCAGCACCACCGAGGAATAGATGCGTTCCGGCCCGGAACGCTCGAACGCGAGTTCGGCCGTGACCTGCTTCCAGCCTTCGCCTTCGCGGCCAATCAGCGCATCGGCGGGAAGCTCAACATTGTCGAAGAACACTTCGGCGAAATGCGCATCGCCCGTGAGATCGACGATCGGCCGCACCGCAACGCCCGGCGCCTTGAGGTCGATGATCAGCTGCGAAAGCCCTGCGTGCCGGTCTTCCGACGTGCCCGACGTGCGCAGCAGCGCGATCATGTAATCCGAATGCATCGCATTCGTGGTCCAGATCTTCTGGCCGTTGACGCGCCAGCCCGCGTCCGTGCGCTCGGCGCGGGTTCGCACGCTGGCAAGGTCCGAGCCGGAGCCCGGCTCGCTCATGCCGATGCAGAACAGCGCCTCCCCCCGGCAGATGCGCGGGATATAGGACTGGCGCTGCTCTTCGGTACCATAGCCCAGGATCAGCGGCGCGCTTTGCCGGTCGGCGATCCAGTGCGCGGCCACCGGCGCGCCGGCGCTCAGCAATTCCTCCACCACCACGAACCGGGCAAATGGCCCGCGCTCCTGCCCGCCATAAGCCCTGGGCAGCGTCAGCCCCAGGAACCCCGCCTGCCCCAGCGCACGGCTGAACGCGGCATCGAAGCCCTGCCACGATCGCGCCCGCCGATCCGCCGGCAGTCCCGCGACGTGACTGGCGATGAAGGCCCGGATTTGCGGGCGCAAAGCCTCATCCTCGGGCGGCAGCGCGGCCAGCGTCAGCGTGTCGAACACTGTGAGACATCCTCGATCAGAACCAGCCGCATGATCGTTCATGCGTTCCGCCGGACCGGCTTAACCGATCAGTTAAAGCGACGCAATGCAGGCTCCATCGCGCTTCAACCGACGGCAAGGGCAAGGTGGCAGGCGGGTTACGCCTCCACCTGCAGCCGATAGCCAACGCCGGGTTCGTTGCGCAGCAAGGTCGGCCGCGACGGGTCTTGCTCCAGCTTGCGGCGGATCGCGCGCGCCGCCACGCGCAAGTATTCCACATCGTTTTCGTGGCCAGCGCCCCACACCGTGCGCAACAGCTGGGTGTGCGTCACCACGCGCCCAGGCGATTTCGCCAGCTCCGCCACGAAGCCGTATTCCTTGGGCGTCAGGCGCACATCCTCACCGCCCCGGCTCACCCGGCGCGCCGCCAGATCGATCTCCACGTCGCCGTGGCGCAGCACTGGCGCGCCGGTGGCACTCGCCAGCCGGTGCCGCAGCGCCGCCCGGATGCGGGCGAGCACTTCCTCGCTGTCGAACGGCTTTGCCACGAAATCGTCCGCGCCAAGGTCCAGCGCCGCCACTTTCTCGTCCGTCGCATCGCGCGCGGAAACGACGATCACCGCCGCTCCGGCGACCTTGATGAGCGGGATGAGCTCCAGTCCATCCCGATCGCGCAGGCCAAGGTCGAGCAGAACCACTTCGGGCTTATCGATCTGCAGCGCCGCCAGCGTCTCGCGCGCGGACCCGGCCTCCACCACGCGATAGGCGGCGCGGGCCAGGCTGGCATGGAGCAGCCGCCGGATGGCCGGCTCGTCATCGACCACGAGTATCGTCACCGCACTGTTCATTCCGCACTGCTCATTCTGGGGGCAATTCCTTCAACTGGCCGGGCGGGAAGCGGATCGCGAACGACGCGCCGCGCCCGTCCGCGCGATCGGACGCGGAAACGCCCAGCCCCATCGCTTCGGCAAAACCCTTGACGATCGCAAGCCCCAGCCCGGTGCCGCCCTTGCGGTCCGATCCCTCGATCCGCGCAAACGTCTCGAAAATCCGCTGCGCCTGGCCTGCGGGAATGCCCGGCCCTTCATCCTCGACGAACAGCGTCAGCCCTTGCGGGTCGCGGTGGGCGCGCACGGTTATGCCCGTTCCGGGATCGCCATATTTGGCCGCGTTCTCGATCAGGTTGATCAGGCAATGGTGGAACAGTTGCGGATCGACCAGCACGAACGGAAGATCGGCGGCGATCTCTACGTTCACCAGACGCCCGTGCAGCGCCGTGCCCAGATCGTGCAACGCGCTGGCGACCGCCTCGGCCAGATCGACGGGCTCGATCTTGCGGTGCAGCGCCCCTGCCTCGATCCGCACCATGTCCAGCAGGTTGGCGACGAAGCGGTGGAGCCGTTCCGCCTCGGCGCGCGTCTCGGCGAGCTGGTCCTCCTGCTCAGGCGACATCGCGCGGATCTGCGCCAGCGAGCCGAGGATCGTGGTCAGCGGGGTGCGCAGATCGTGGCTGACGGACGACAGCAAGGCATGGCGCAGCCGGTCGCGTTCGCGGACGTGGGCGAGGTCCGCCATTTCCTCGGCCAGTGCGATCCGCTCCAGCGCCAGCCCGGCCTGGTCCAGCAGGCTCAGCAGGAACGGCAGCTGATCCGCCCGCACCGGCGCGCCCGCATCGGGGCGCGACAGGCCGAACACCGCCAGCACCCGGCTGGTGGTGCCGATCGGATAGAACAGCCATTCCGACGCGGTGAGCGTATCCGATCCCTGCCCCGCGGGCTTGTTGTTGTCGAAGGCCCAGCGGGCGGCGGCATCGTCGAGCATCGCCAGCCTGCCCCCCGGCGGCGCGGCAGCCCGCACCGCAAGGCCCGCCGCATCGGGCATCAGCAGCACCGTGTTACCGGCCAGGCGCTGCCCGATCTCGTCGCACAGCACCTGCGCCAGTTCATCGGTGGAAGCGATGCCGGTCAGCCGCCGGGCAAAGCCCGCGAGCGACCGGTTCTGCGCCGTGCTCGCCTGCGCCAGCAATGCCTGCGCCCGCACGCGCGAAGCGAGCTGGCTGCCGACGATGGCCACGCCCAGCAGCACCAGCACGGTGATGATGTTCTGCGGGTCCTGAATGGTGAAAGTGTTGAGCGGCGGGATGAAGAAGAAGTTGTACGCCAGCGAGCACGCGAGGCTGGTGACGATGCCGGTGCGCAGGCCATAGCGTGTCGCCGCCAGCATCACGGGCAGCAGGAACAGCAGGCCGATATTGGTAATGCTGCCCTGCGCGAAGATCATCCGCCCCAGCACGGTGATCGCCGCACCAAGGCCCAGCGACACGGCATAGCCCTGCCACGAACCCCAGCCCTCGCCCAGATCGGGAAGACGCATTTTGCGGGCCGCTCCCGCTTCGGACAGCGGCAGGACATGCACGGCAAGTCCGGGGGCATCGCGCACCAGCCGGTCCACGATCGATCCGTGGCGCAGTTCGAACCAGCGCGACCGCCGCGATTTTCCGACGATCAGCTGGGTCGCGCGCGCTTCCGCCGCGAACTGCCGCAAGCCGGCCAGCGCGCTTTCGGCGGGGATGGTCTCGATCTGCGCGCCGAGTTGCGAGGCAAGGCGCATGGCTTCGGCCAGCCGCGCACTTTCGGCCGAGGTGAATCCGGCATCGCGCGGGGTTTCGACATGGACCGCCGTCCACGGCGCGCGCAGCGCGTCGGCCAGCCGCTTGGCCGCGCGCACCAGTTCGATCGCGCCCGCCTGTTCGCTGATGGCCACGACCAGCCGGTCGTTGACCGCGAACGTGCCGCCCACCGCGTTGGCGCGCACATAGTCCAGCATCTGCGCGTCGACGGCTTGCGCCGCGCGGCGCAAGGCCAGTTCGCGCAATGCCGAAAGGTTGGACTTGGAAAAGAAGTGCCCCAGCGCGCGCGCGGCTTCGTCCGGCACATAGACCTTGCCTTCGCGCAGCCGTTCGATCAGCTCGTCGGGGGGAATATCGACGATCTCGATTTCCGCGTTCTCGATCACCCGGTCCGGCAGCGTTTCGCGCACGCGGACCTTGGTGAACGAGGCGACCAGATCGTTCAGGCTTTCGAGATGCTGGATATTGAGCGTCGAATAGACGTCGATCCCCGCCGCCAGCAGTTGCTCTACATCCTGGTAGCGCTTGTCGTGGCGGCTGCCCGGCGCGTTGGTATGGGCCAGCTCGTCGACCAGCACCAGTTGCGGCCGGCGCGCGAGAATGGCGTCGATGTCCATCTCCGCCAGGGTGTGTCCCTGATAGGCGATGGGTTTGCGCGGCATGATCTCGAAGCCGTCGACCTTGGCCTCGGTTTCGCGCCGGCCGTGGGTTTCGACCACGCCGACCACGACATCGACGCCCGCGTCACGCCGCGCCGCGCCATCGCTGAGCATCTCGTAGGTCTTGCCCACGCCCGGCGCCGCCCCAAGGAATACCTTGAGGCGGCCCTTGGCCTCGCGCGCGGCGGCGCGCAGCAAGGCATCGGGATCGGGCCTGGCGTCGTTCATGGCCTCCCGTGTGCGCCCGCAGGAGCCGCGCTGTCGAGAGCCAGATTGAGTTCCAGCGCGTTGACGCGCGGCTCGCCCAGAAAGCCCAGCGTCCGCCCTTCCACATGGCGGGCGACCAGCGCGCGCACGGCCGGTTCGCTTATCCCCCGCGCCCGCGCGATGCGGCCCACCTGGAAATAGGCCGCCTCGGGGCTGATATGGGGATCGAGCCCCGAGGCGGAAGTTGTCACCAGGTCAGGCGGAACGATGACGCCCGGTGAGGTCGCGAGAGCGCGGGTATCGGCTTTCACCCGGTCGGCCAGCGCCTGGCTGGTCGGGCCGAGGTTGGAACCGGCGGAGGCGGTGGCGTCATAGCCCCTGCCGGCGGCCGACGGGCGCGGATGGAAATAGCCGTCGCTGGCGAAGCCCTGCCCGATCAGGCTGGAGCCCACCGGACGGCCATCGCGATCGATCAGGCTGCCATTGGCCTGGCGGGGGAACAGCACTTGCGCCACTCCCGTCAGCACCAAGGGATAGGCAAGCCCCAGCAACAGGGAGAACAATACCGTGAGCACCAGCGCGGGGCGCAGCGCGGCCAGAAGATCCTTGGTCATATCGAAAATCCTCAGACGAGATGAAGCCCGGCGACGGCGAGATCGATCGCCTTGATGCCGATGAACGGCGCGACCAGGCCACCAAGACCATAGACCGCCAGATTGCGGGCCAGCAGCGGCCCGGCACCCATCGGCCGATAGGTCACGCCCCTGAGCGCCAGCGGCACCAGCGCCGGAATGATCAGCGCGTTGAAGATGATCGCCGAAAGGATCGCGCTTTCCGGGGAAGCGAGCTTCATCACGTTGAGCACGCCCAACCCCGGATAGAGCACCACGAACATCGCCGGGATGATCGCGAAATACTTGGCGACGTCGTTCGCCACCGAGAAGGTGGTCAATGCCCCGCGCGTCATCAGCAACTGCTTGCCGAGGCCCACGATCTCGATCAGCTTGGTGGGATCGCTGTCGAGATCGACCATGTTGCCCGCCTCGCGCGCCGCCTGCGTGCCCGTGTTCATGGCAACGCCGACATCGGCCTGGGCCAGCGCGGGCGCATCGTTGGTGCCATCGCCGCACATCGCCACCAGCTTGCCGCCCTGCTGCTCCTTGCGGATCAGCGCCAGCTTGTCCTCGGGCGTCGCTTCGGCCAGGAAATCGTCGACGCCGGATTCGGCGGCGATGGCGGCCGCGGTCAGCGGGTTGTCGCCGGTGATCATCACCGTGCGGATGCCCATGCGGCGCAGTTCCGCGAACCGTTCGCGCACGCCCGCCTTGATCACGTCCTTCAGCGCGATCACGCCGAGCAGCTGGCCATCCCGCGCGACCGCGAGCGGCGTCTGGCCCGACCGCGCGATCTCTTCGGATATGCGCCGCAGTTGGGGGGCATGACTGCCCGAAGCCGCCTCGGGATTGGCGCGCAGGATCGCGTCCACCGCGCCCTTCTGCACCAGCCCGGCGTCGGTCCTGACGCCCGAAATCCGGGTCTGCGCGGTGAAGGGAATGATCTCCGCGCCTGCGGGCAGGGCATCGATGGCGACACCGAACGTTTCGCGCGCGAGAACGACGATGGAGCGTCCTTCGGGCGTCTCGTCGGCCAGGCTCGCCAGCATGGCGGCCTGCGCCAGCGTGGCGGCGGCGATGCCGTCCAGCGGACGGAAGGCGCAGGCCTGCCGGTCGCCGATGGTGATCGTGCCGGTCTTGTCGAGCAGCAGCACGTCCACGTCGCCCGCCGCTTCCACCGCCCGGCCCGACTTGGCCAGCACGTTGAAGCGCACCAGCCGGTCCATCCCGGCAATGCCGATCGCCGAAAGCAGCGCGGCGATGGTCGTGGGGATCAGCGTGATGAGCAGCGCGGCCAGCACGGCGACGGGAATGTGCCCGCCGGCATAGCGGGCGAAGGCGGGCACCGTCGCCACCGCGATCAGGAAGATGATGGTCAGGCCCACCAGCAGGATCGTCAGCGCAATCTCGTTGGGAGTCTTCTGCCGCTCCGCCCCTTCGACCAGCGCGATCATCCGGTCGAGGAAGCCCTGCCCCGGCTCCTGCGTCACCCGCACGCGGATCGAATCCGAGATGACGCGCGTCCCGGCGGTGACGGCGGACCGGTCGCCGCCGGCCTCGCGGATCACGGGCGCGCTTTCGCCGGTGATGGCCGCCTCGTTGACGGAGGCGACGCCGGCGATCACTTCCCCGTCGGCGGGGATGAGGTCGCCGGTTTCGACCAGCACCTCATCCCCCCGCCGCAATTGCGAGGCGGGCACGACCTGGCCATTGGGCAGCCGGGCGGCAAGCTCGCTCTTGGTCGCGCGCAGCGACGCCGCCTGGGCGCGGCCGCGTCCTTCGGCCAGCGCTTCGGCAAAGGTGCCGAACAGCACGGTCAGCCACAGCCAGACGATCAGCTGCGCCTGGAAACCCAGCGGCAGCGGCTCGCCACCCAGCGCCAGCAGCAGCGTGAGCAACAGGGCCACCACCGCCGTGGTGAACAGCACCGGATTCTTCACGAGCGCGGCGGGATGGAGCTTGCGGAAGGCGTCGCCGATCGCGGGAACGGTCAGCTTGGCCGAGAACATGGATGCGGGAACGCTCTGGGGCGTGGTCATGATAACAAACCTCTCAGAACAGCTGGCCGGAGATCATGGCGAGATGATCCGCGATGGGGCCAAGCGCGAGGCTAGGAAGAAAGGTGAGGCCGCCGACGATCAGGATGATGCCCACCAGCAGGCCGACCCACAGCGGGCCGGTCGTGGGGAAGGACCCGGCGGTTTCGGGTGTGTACTTCTTGGCCGCGAGGCTGCCCGCGATGGCCAGCGCCGGAACGATCATGAAGAACCGGCCGATCCACATCGCCACCGACAGCAGCCCGTTGTAGAACGGCGTGCCGGCAGTCAGCCCGGCGAAGGCCGAGCCGTTGTTGCCCGTGCCCGACGAATAGGCATAGAGGATCTCGGTGAACCCGTGCGGCCCCTTGTTGAGCGGCCCGGCCAGCCCCGCCGGCAGCACCGCGCTGATCGCGGTGAAGCCCAGGATGCACAGCGGCAGCACGGCGATGGCCAGCACCGCCAGCTTCACCTCTTTGGCCTCGATCTTCTTGCCCACGTATTCCGGCGTGCGGCCAACCATCAGACCGGCAATGAACACCGCCAGCAGAGCGAACAGAAGGAAGCCATAGATCCCCGCGCCGACGCCGCCGACCACGATCTCGCCCAGTTGCATGTTGAACAGCGGGATCATCCCGCCCAGCGCGGTGAAGCTGTCATGCATGGCGTTGACCGCACCGCACGACGCGGCTGTGGTGACCACCGAGAACAGCGCGCTGGCGGCAATGCCGAAGCGCACTTCCTTGCCTTCCATGTTGCCGCCGGCCACGCCAAGCTGGTGCAGCACCGGATTGCCCGCCGCTTCCTGCCAATAGGTGATGCCGGCGCCCGCCAGGAACAGGATCATCATCGCGGCCAGGATCGCCCAGCCCTGTCGGACGTTGCCCACCGCCTTGCCGAAGCAATACGTGAGGCCCGCGCCGATCGCGAAGATCGACAGCATCTGCACCAGATTGGTCAGCGCGGTGGGGTTCTCGAACGGATGGGCGCTGTTGGCGTTGAAGAAGCCGCCGCCGTTGGTGCCCAGCATCTTGATCGCTTCCTGGCTGGCCACCGGCCCCAGCACCAGCGTCTGCTTCACACCTTCCAGCGTGGTCACGTCCACGCTCGACGCCAGCGTCTGCGGCACGCCGCTGGCCACCAGAAACAGCGCATAGACGATGCAGGCCGGCAGCAGCAGATAGAGCGTGACGCGCGTGCAATCGGCCCAGAAGTTGCCGATCGTGCCGCTCTCGCGCCGGGCGAAACCCCGGAACAGCGCGAAGGCGATGGCGATGCCGGTGGCCGCCGACAGGAAGTTGTGAATGGTCAGCGCCAGCATCTGGCTGAGATTGCTCATCGTGCTTTCGCCGGCGTACCACTGCCAGTTGGTGTTGGTAACGAAGGCGATGGCGGTGTTCATCGCGCCATCGCCGCCAATGGCGCCCAGCGCGCGCGGATTGAGCGGAAGCACCGCCTGGAACCGCAGCAGCGCATACGTGAACACCGTCAGCACCAGCTGGAACAGCAGCATGTGCAGCGCATAGGCGCGCCAGGTCTGCTCATGGTCTGGCCGGATGCCGGCAAGACGGTAGAAGCCGCGCTCCACCGGCCCAAGCACGCGATGGAGCGGTGTCGTCCGCCCTTCATAAAGGGCGAACAGGAATGCACCGACCGGCTGTGCCAGCGCGACGGTCAATGCCGTGAACAGCAGGATCAGGGTCCAGCCTTCGATGGTCATGGATGGCTCCGTTCAGAAGCGTTCGGGCCGCAGGAGCACGGCGAGAAGATAGACGAGCAGGCCGGCGGCGGTGATACCGGCCAGCAGAAGCGGAAGGGTCATGGCGAAATCCTCAGGCCTTTTCGCAAAGGCGGACAAAGGCGAGCGTAAGCAGGAAAAGGCCGCCCAGCAGGGCGAGCCACGCGATGTCGGGCATCGGACGGTCCTTTCAGTACCAGAGGCTGCGCGAGGGGATGGGGACGTGGCGGAACAGGCCCGGTCCCTCGATCACGAAGGCGAGCCCGCTGGTCAGCAGCAGGAAGACCACCCCGCACAACGCCAGTTCGCCGGGAGTGGTGTGGTGCGCCGGCGGCGTGGTAATGATCCGGTGCGCCCACACCGAGGCCCGGTGCGCGCCGCCGAGCAGCAGGACGCCAAGCGACCGCATGACGAGTTCGGCGGTCCACCAGCGTTCACCCCGGCGCAGGCGATCGAAAGCGTGTGACATGGAAAAGCTCCCGCAATGCAAATGCGGTGCTTCCACTGCGCCTTCCGGGCGTTAAGATTCCACGGGGAATTCAGGCCGCGCCGTAAAGATTCCATAAAGCGCGCGGGGCCGCTCGCGGCCGCCCGAACATGACGCCCTAACGCTTCCAATGCCGCGCAATAGCGGCCTTCTCCGCATCCGCATCGAGCGCCGACCCGCTCGCCATGTCCTGCACGGCCGCCATCAGGCGCGGATCGGCGCTGCCGGCCTGGCGATAGACGCCTTCTTCTCCAGCCGATCCACCGAACGCCTTCTCCAGCCGCCAGCCGCGCGCATCGCGGCAGGCGATCCCGGCCCCGGCCTGCCCGCTATAGCCACGGCAGAAATCGCCCTTGGCGTTGGCGAAGCTCAGCATCACGCGCACCGGCGCGCCCGCCGCCGGGGTTCCGGAAAGCTGCGTGTCGAGCGCCGCCGCCAATTGCCCGTCCGCATAGCCGGGGCCACCGCTCGGCGCCGGCCGATTGACCACCACGGCCAGCGCCAGCGAGGCCGCCAGCGCCGCCCCGGCGCCCCAGGCCCAGCGCGATCGCGTGCCGCTGGACGCCGACGCGGCGCGTGCCTTGCGCGCGGCATCGAGCGAAAGGACTTCGGCTTCCGGCCGCGCCCGCACCGCGCGGGTCAGCGCCTCGGGCAGCGGGGCGTCGAGAATCGGCGCGAAATGGGCGGAAAGCCGCGCCTTCAGGGCCCGGTGCGCTTCCACCTGGCGGGCGAGCGCGGGGTCCCGCGCCAGCGCCTGCTCCACGCGATCGCGCTCCGCGCCTTGGAGTTCGCCATCAGCATAGGCGGCGATCATTTCGGGGGTGATGGTCATGCCGCTTCTCCCAGCAGGGCGAGCAGGGCGTCGCGCCCCCGGACCAGACGCGAATTGAGCGTGCCGACCGGACAGCCGACGATGTCCGCCGCTTCCTTGTAGGACCAGCCTTCGACCATCACCAGCAGCACGGCCTCGCGCTGATCGTCGGGCAGGCGGGCCATCGCACGATCGACATCGGTCAGCATTGCGCGCGCTGCCTGCCCGCCGTCCGCGCCCACCGCGGCGCCGGCTTCCTCGTCTACGAAGGTCTGTCCACGCCGACTGGCCGCGCGCGTCTCGTCGATCCAAAGGTTGCGCATGATTCGGTACATCCAGCTATCCATCCGTGTCCCCGCCTGCCACTGGTCGCGGCTGCGCAAGGCGCGTTCCACCGTCATCTGGCAAAGATCGTCCGCCCGCGCCGGATCGCGCGCCAGCCCGGCCGCGAACCGGCGCAACCGGGGCAGCAGGGCCAGCATTTCGGATTCGAAGCGGTCTGACAGCGTTTTTGCCTTTCCGATGGATAAAACGGATGACGCCAATCGTTTCATCCATAATGAAATCCGAAAGATCGGGAAACGCGGATGCGAAGTCGAATATGGATACTCCTGTCGGTCGCCATGGCCTCCCCGGCGCTGGCGCAGATCGGCCCCATCGGTCAGCAATTGCCCGGCGTGGCCCAGCCCGTCGAGCGCGTGCTGGGCGGGACGCTGGAATCGGTCGATCGCACGCTCGGCACGGGCGTTGATGCCACGACGCGGACGGTGCGCGGGGCCGCCGCGCTGGCGCAGGCGCGGATCGACCGGATCGGCGATCTGGTTCGCCGCAACCCGGCGGCGATCGAGCGCGATGCCGACGGCAATCCCGCGCGCAAGGGCGAATTGCTGCTGGTAGCGCCGGATCAGGCGACGCTCGATGCCGCGCGGCAGCTTGGCTTTGCGGTCATGGCCGAGGAACGGCTCGATACGCTCGATATTTCCGTCACCCGGCTCTCCGTGCCGCGCGGCATGACGCTGGCCCGTGCGCAAGCCCTGCTGCGCAAGGCCGCGCCCGATGCAACCGTGTCCGCAGATACGCTGAACTTCCCGTCGGGATCGGCCGCGCCGGCGCGTGGGCGGGAAGGCAAGGCCTCGCCGCCGCTCCCCCCGGTCGCCACGCCGGTCGGCGTGATCGATGGCGCGCCCGGGCGGGCCATCCCCGTGGAAGCCGTCCGCGGCTTCGCGCCCGGCGCGCCGGCACCGGGCGATCATGGCAGCGCGGTGGTCTCGCTGCTGCGCCGCGCCGGGGTGCAACGGGTACTGGTGGCCGATGTCTATGGCGCGGGGCCAGCCGGGGGAAACGCGCTGGCGATCGCGCAAGGGATGGACTGGCTGATGGGGCGCGGCGTGCGGGTCATCTCGATCAGTCTGGTCGGACCCGCCAACGGCCTGCTGGCGCGGACCATGGACGCGGCGCAACGGCGGGGGGCGGTGATCGTCGCGGCGGTGGGCAACGATGGCCCGGCCGCGCCGCCGGCCTATCCCGCGTCCTATCCCGGCGTGCTGGCGGTCACCGGCGTCGACGGCCGCAACCGCGCTCTGATCGAGGCGGGTCGGGCGCGGCACCTCGACTACGCGGCCCCCGGCGCCGACATGCGCGCGATGAACGCTGCCGGACGGCTCGTGCCCGTGCGCGGCACCTCTTTCGCGACGCCGCTTGTCGCCGCGCGCGCCGCCAATGCCATGGATGCCCGCGCCGCGCTCCCGGCCGCACTCGACCGGGAGGCGATCGACCTGGGCGCGCGCGGGCCGGATGCGGTTTACGGCCGTGGCCTGATTTGCACAATTTGTCGATAAATCAGATATTTGTGAAAAATATCGAGCGAGCGTGGATTAAACCGAACGCATCCTTCGTTTTCAGGGCAAGGGGATGGATCAGGGTCCATCACCACCAAACGAAAGGATGGATACCATGCGTAAGCTCATCACGATTTCGGTTCTCGCCTTCGCCGTTTCGACCATGCCGGCCCACGCCCAGCTCCTGGGTGGCGGCCTTGGCGGCGGATCGCTCGGCGGCATGGTCGGCGGCACGCTGGGCGGTACGCTCGGCGGCGGCCTGAACGGCGACCTGCCGATCGGCTCGACCATGGACCGCGTGGGGTCGGCTACGTCCGGCGCGGCCAGCGCCACCGGCTCGACCACGGGCAGCACCCGCGTCAACCGCCACAACGGGCAGGTTCACGCCGACCGCAGCGCCAGCGGCAGCGCGACCGGTGCCGTCACCCAGAACCTTGCCAGCCCGGCCGGCGCCCTCACCGGCGCGGTTTCCGGCAGCGGCTCGGCCAGCGGGTCTGCCAACGCCGATGCGCAGCTGATCGGCACCGACCAGATCGCCTCGACCTCGCGCGCCGTGGCGGGAACGGCCCGCAACACCGCGAGCGCCGCTGCCGGCAAGGCTCGCACCACGGCTCAAGGCGCGGCGATGACCGCGCGGGACACCGCAGCCGGCGCGGCATCGCGGACCCGCGATGTCGCCGGCAAGGCGGCCCAGCGCGCGAACAGCACTGCGGGCGCCGTGGCCGACAAGGCCGCCAGCACCTCGGTGACCGGCGGGGTGACCGGTTCGGTCAGCGGAAACGGTTCGGCAACGGCCGGCAACTGACGCCCCGGGGGCACTCTCGAAGGGCCTGATCACTCCTTAAGGGGTGGTCAGGCCCTTTCGTTCAGGGCTGGGGCGCGGTGCGGACCCGCAGGGTGGCGACGGCCGCGAGCAACAGCATCAGCCCGGCCAGCGACAGCACGTTGCGTGGATCGGAGCCCAGCACGGTGCCGTATAGCAATGGCATCGTGACCGTCTGGATCAGCATCGGCACGACGATGAACATGTTGAAGATGCCCATGTAGATCCCCGTGCGTTCGGCCGGGATGCTGTTGGCCAGCAAGACATAGGGGCTGCCCATCAGGCTGGCCCAGGCGATGCCGATGCCGATCATCGGCAGATAGCTCCAGGCCTCGTTGCCCATGTGCGGCAAGGCCAGCATCGCCACGCCGCCCAGCGCGATGCTGACCGCGTGCACCGGCTTCACGCCCAGACGCCGGATCAGCGGAACGAGCGCGAACGCGGCGAGGAAGGCCAGGAAGTTGTAGAACCCGCCCAGCCGCCCGTTGACAAGCGTGGCATCGCGCAGCGCCACCGCCGAATCCGAACCGTGAAGCGACCGCGCCAGCGACAGCGTGACGTACTGCCAGTAGCAGAACATGCCATACCATTGGAACAACATGGCCACACCGAACTGCCGCATCGGCCCGGGCATTTCGCGCACCGCATCCGCGAAATCGCGCCACGCGGTTCCGGCCGACAATGGCTGGGCACGCATCGCCGCCGCCTCGTCCGCCGGCAAGGGCAGCTCCGGCACACGCCAGACCGACCATACGATCGTCGACAGCGACAGCACCGCGCCGATGATGAAGGCCACGCGCGTCACGTGCGGAATGCCGTTCGCGTCGACCGCGTCCGCGCTCATGCCGGCCCACACGAACAGCGACGGCGCAAGGTAGGACAGCGTCTGGGCAAGTCCGGTAAAGGCGCTCTGCGTCAGGAAACCGAGTGGCCGCTCGGCCGTGTCGAGCCGGTCGCTGACATAGGCCCGGTACGGTTCCATGGTGATATTGTTGGCAGCATCGAGCACCCACAGCAGCGACGCGGCGACCCACAAGGCGGGGCTGAACGGCATGGCCAGCAGGGCCAGGCTGCACAGCACCGCCCCGATCAGGAAATAGGGCGTGCGGCGTCCGATTCGCGTGGACGTGCGATCGCTGAGCGCGCCGATCAGGGGTTGGACGAGCAAACCCGTCATTGGGCCGGCCAGCCACAGCACCGGCATGATCGTCGCGTCCGCGCCCAGATAGGTGTAGATCGGCGCCATGTTGCTCTGCTGCAATCCGAAGCTGAACTGCAGCCCCAGAAAACCCAGATTCATCTGCACGATGCCAGGAAAACCAAGGCGTGGCCGGGTGCCCTTCATAGTTCCTCTCCTAACCGGGTTTGGCGCTGTTTGCTTGCATCGCTTGCCCTGTCCCCTGCGTAGCAAAAATGCAAAGGTTTGCAAATTATTCTTGCAAACGTTTGCAATCACCTTTAGCGACTGCCTGCAGATGTCGAGTCACTCGACCGTGTCAGGAGAGGGATGATGAAGGTTCTTCCGCTTAACGCCGTGCGCTTTTCCGCCGCCAGCCTGCTGGCAGCCAGTTCGATGTTCGCGCTGGGCGTCACCCCGGCCCTTGCGCAGGAGACTTCGGCGCAGGCCGATTCTCCCAACGATGCCGAGATCATCGTGACCGCGGTGGCACGCGGGCAGAACCGGCTGGATTCCTCGGTTTCCGTCAGCTCGCTCAACGCCGATCAGCTGCAGCAGACCACGCCGCGCTCGGTCGCCGAACTGTTCCGCAACATTCCCGGCATCCGGTCGGAAAGCTCGGGCGGTGAAGGCAACGCCAACATCGCGGTGCGCGGCCTGCCGGTCGCCTCGGGCGGCGCCAAGTTCCTGCAGCTGCAGGAAGACGGGCTGCCGATCCTGGAATTCGGCGACATCACGTTCGGCAATGCCGACATCTTCCTGCGTTCGGACTTCAACATCGCGCGCGTCGAAGCGGTGCGCGGCGGTTCTGCTTCGACCTTCGCCTCGAACTCGCCGGGCGGCGTCATCAACCTGATCTCCAAGACCGGGGAACAGGAAGGCGGCGCGGTGCAAGCGACGGTCGGCCTCGATTACGGCGAATACCGCGTCGACGCCGACTACGGCGGCAAGATCAGCGACAGCCTGCGCTTCCACGTCGGCGGCTTCTATCGCCAGGGCGAAGGCCCGCGCCGCGCCGGCTACGACGGCAATCGCGGCGGCCAGATCAAGTTCAACGTGACCAAGGATTTCGCCGGCGGCTACGTGCGGCTCTACGGCAAGTACCTCAATGACCGGGCCATCGGTTATCTGCCCAACCCGGTGCGCGTGACCGGCACCAACGCCAACCCGGTCTATACCAACCTGCCCGGCTTCAGTATCAACGAGGATACGCTGCATTCGCGCTATTTCACACGCAACATTACGCTTGATGGCAACAACAACCTGGTGGCCGACGACATCCGTGATGGCCAGCATCCGGTGGTCAAGGCCGTGGGCCTCGAAAGCAAGTTCGATGTCGGCGGCGGCTGGTCGGTGATGGAGCGCTTCCGCTACTCGGCGATCTCCGGCCGGTTCATCTCGAACTTCCCCTCGTCGGTCGATACCTCGGGCGCGGTGGCGACCAGCCTGGGCGGCGCGGGCGCGTCGGCGGTCTATTTCAATGGCCCCAACGCCGGGCAGGCGGTGGCTGCCAACACCTACCTTGCCAATATCGTGGTGTTCGACACCAAGCTGAACAGCCTGGACAACATCACCAACGATTTCCGCCTGACCAAGGACTTTGACCTGGGCGGCGGCAAGCTGACCGTGACCGGCGGCTTCTACAAGTCGCGCCAGACGATCGATACCGACTGGCTGTGGACCTCGGCGGTGATGGAAGTGAAGGGCGGCGGCGATGCGGCGCTGGTCAACATCGTCAACGGATCGGGCCAGCTCGCCACGCAGGACGGCTTCTATGGCTATGGCGCGCGCTTCTTCGGCAATTGCTGCCGCCGCAGCTACCGCCTGAGCTACGACACCAATGCGCCGTTCGCCGCGTTCACCTGGAACAAGGACGCGCTGACCCTGGACGCCAGCGTCCGCTACGACATCGGGCAGGCGCGCGGCTTCGTCGCCGGTGCCGATCTCGGCGGTGGCCGCAACGGCATCACCAGCTTCGACATCAACGGCAACGGCGTGATCTCCGGCCCCGAAACGCAAGTCTCGGTGATCCCGCTCGGCAGCCCCGCTCCGGTGCATTACAACTACAACTACGCCTCCTACTCGCTCGGCGTGAACTATCGCGTGCGTGACGATCTGGCGCTGTTCGCCCGGTACAGCCGGGGCGGCCGCGCCAATGCCGATCGCCTCACGTTCGGCCCGGCGATCCGCAACACCGATGGCAGCCTGGTCAATGCCGACGCCGCCGTCGATTTCGTGCGGCAGGCCGAAGGTGGCGTGAAGTACCGCTCGGGCGGGGTCGCGCTCTACGTGACCGGTTTCTACGCCACCACCGAGGAACAGAACTTCGAAGCAACGACCCAGCGCTTCCTCGACCGCAAGTACCGTTCCTATGGCGTGGAACTGGAAGGCAGCATTCGCAAGGGGCCGTTCCAGCTGAACGCCGGCGGCACCTGGACGCATGCCCGGATCACCGCCGATGCGCTCGATGCCACGGTCGTCGGCAACACGCCGCGCCGGCAGGCCAGCTTCGTCTACCAGATCAGCCCGGAAGTGAACCTCGACAAGGTATCGTTCGGCGCCAACGTGGTCGGCACCACCAGCAGCTACACGCAGGACAGCAACCAGCTGAAGCTGCCGGCCTATACCACGGTCAACGCCTTCCTGCAGGTGCGTCCGATCGAACGCCTGCAGCTCTCGGTGAACGCCAACAACCTGTTCAACGTGAAGGGTTTCACCGAAGCGGAAGACGGCGCGATCCCGGCCAACGGCATCGTGCGGGCCCGTTCGATCAACGGGCGCACGATCTCGGCCTCGGCGCGCATCTCGTTCTGATCTCCCTGCCTCGGGCCGGCCTGATGCGCCGGCCCGATTTTTCTTCTTTCGATCGGACCAGACCGATGCCCTGTTTCCGCTGGCTGCCCGAACATGTCGCGGGAATCGCCGCCCGCCCCCACCCGCAGGCGCGCCCTTTCACCCGCGCCGAAGCGCCCCGCATCGCCGCCGACATGGACCTGTGGGACCATTGGCCGGTGCTGGAAGCCAACGGTGATGTCGCCGCGATCGCGGGCGGCGCTCTGGTTATCTTCCTTGCGGCCCCCATCCTCGACGATCCCGAAGCGCGCCATGCCCTGGCGCGGCTGTGGCTGTTTCACCGCACACCGGCAGGCTGGCGCGATCTCGGCCCGGTGTTTGCCGATGGCTTTTCGCCCGGCAGCCGGGAATGGTCCGGCACGGCGATCGTCGATCCCGCACACAGCCAGGTCACGCTGCATTTCACCGCCGCCGGCGGGCGCGGCGAACCGGCGGTCACGTTCCGCCAGCGCCTGTTCGCCACCCGCGCCGCGCTGACCATCGCGGACGGCGTGCCCGCGCTGTCCGGCTGGACCGCCCCTGTCGAAACGCTGCGCCCCGATGGCGTGGACTACATGATCGATCTGGAGGGAACCGGCGCGGTCGGCGCGATCAAGGCGTTCCGCGATCCGTTCGTGTTCGAAGATCCCGCTTCCGGGCAGACCCGCCTGCTGTTTGCCGGTTCCCGCATGGGATCGGATTCGGACTGGAACGGTGTGGTCGGCGCGGGTACGTTGCAGGACGACGGCTCCTGGCGGCTCGACCCGCCGCTGGTCAGCGCCGATGGTCTGAACAACGAACTGGAACGGCCCCACGCGATCATGCACCAAGGTCTGGTCTATCTGTTCTGGTCCACCCAGCGCAAGGTCTTCGCCGCCGGCGGGCCGTGCGGCCCCACCGGTCTCTATGGTCTTGTGGCGCCGGGCATCGACGGCCCATGGACGCCGGTCAACGGCACGGGACTGGTCTTCGGCAATCCCGATTGCGCTCCGTTCCAGGCCTATAGCTGGCAGGTGCTGCCCGATCTTTCGGTCTGGAGCTTTGCCGATCTCGTCGGTCTTGCCGAGCTGCCGCGCTCGACGGAAGCGGCCCGGGCGGCCTTCGGCGGCACCGCCGCGCCCGTCCTCCGGCTGGCCCTGGACGGCGACCGGGCGAGCCTTGCCGCATGATCGACGAGCCGCTTCTCGCCGGGGTCGAGCTGGGCGGCACCAAGTGCATCGCGGTCGTCGCGCGCGGCACCGAAATCCTGCGCGAACGCCGCCTGCCGACGACCGATCCCGCATCCACGCTGGCAGGACTGTCCGAAGCGCTTGACGAATGGCAGGCCGAGATTCCGTTCACCGCGCTGGGCATTGGCACGTTCGGCCCGGCCCGCGTGTCCCCCGACGCGCCGGACTATGGCCAGATACTGCCCACGCCCAAGCCGGGCTGGACCGGCGCGCGGGTGCTGGACCACTTCGCCGATCGCTTCGCCGTGCCCATCGCGTTCGATACCGATGTCGGCGCGGCGGCCCTCGCGGAAGGACGCTGGGGCCGCGCGCGCGGGTGTTCGACCCATGCCTATGTCACGATCGGCACCGGCATCGGCATCGGCATCGTAGCCAACGGGCAGGTGCTGCACGGCGCCTTGCACCCCGAGGCCGGGCACCTGCGCGTGCGCCGGCGCACGGACGATACCTTTCCCGGCATCTGCCCTTTCCACGGCGATTGCCTGGAAGGCCTGGCCGCAGGCCCGGCCATTGCCGCGCGCATCGGCGGCGATGCCGCGCATATCGCCGATGACCATCCGGTCTGGGCCGATGTTGGCGCGGAACTGGGCGAACTGATGGCCACGCTGATCCTGACGGTGTCGCCCGAATGCATCGTGATCGGCGGCGGCGTGGGCGGTGCGCGGCCGGCGCTGCTCGACCGTATTCGCGATGCCGCGGCTGCAGCCCTGGGCGGCTATGTCCCCGGCGCCGACCGTGACGCGCTGGAAACGCTGATCGGCCCGCCGGGACTGGAGGCACGCGCCGGGCCGATGGGCGCGCTCGCGCTGGCCCTCACAGCATTGGGCTGACGGGGCTCGATTGACACGCTGACGCGGCTCCCGCAAACGTTCGCACGACTATCGGACCGGTCGCGCGCGATCGCCCGGGCAAGCGTGCGGAGCAGTCGATGGACGGGGATAACGAAAGCGAACAGCCGCCGGCCCGCGTCCGCAATATCGTCGAACTGGCCCGGATTGCCGGCGTTTCGGCCAGCACCGTCTCGCGCGCTCTGGCCGGCAACCCGCTGATCAAGGCGAACACGCGCGAACGGATACAGGCGCTGGCGGAAAAGCACGGCTTCCGCCTGAACCAGATGGCCAGCAAGCTGCGCACGCGGGAGACCCGCGCGATCGGCGTGGTGGTGCCGCTGGGGCACGAACGGCGACAGCACATTTCCGATCCGTTCTTCATGACCATGCTGGGCCATCTGGCCGACGGGCTGACCGAATCCGGATACGACCTGATGCTATCGCGCGTGCTGCCCGATACGCCGGGCTGGCTTGATGACATCGTTGACTCCGGGTTGCTCGATGGCGTGCTGATCATCGGGCAATCGGATCAGCTCGATGCGATCGAACACGTCGCGCAGCGCTATCGTCCGCTGGTGGTCTGGGGCCAGCAGACCCCGGGCTATCAGCAATGCACGATCGGGTCGGACAATCACGCGGGCGGCAAACTGGCCGCCCGGCACCTGATCGCCAGCGGGCGCACACGACTGGCCTTCCTGGGTGATATCCGCCCGCCCGAGATCGCCGCACGCTTCGCCGGCGCCAGCGCTGCCGTGCAGGAAGCCGGCCTGCCCGCACTGGAAGCGCTGCCGGTACACTTGAGCGGCGAGCAGGCGCAGGAGGATATTGCCACCCGGATCCGCAGGATCGGACGCACGCTGGACGGCATCGTCTGCGCGTCCGACGTGATCGCGATGACCGCGCTGCGCGCGCTGACGGACGAGGGCCTCGCCGTCCCGACCGACATTGCCGTTACCGGGTTCGACGATCTGCCGATCGCGGCGCAGACGGTTCCCCGGCTGACCTCGGTGCGGCAGGACATCGCCCGGGGCGCGGGCTTGATGATCGGCGCTCTCGCCGCCCGGTTGCGGGGCGAAGACAGCCCGTCGGTCCAGATGACGCCCGAACTGGTCGTGCGCGACAGCGCGTAGCGCTATCCGCTGCTTGTGTCGAAAGCTGCCGCAAGATGGCGCAGCTTGTCAGGATTGCGCACGATGTAGATCGCCGCGATCCGCCCGTCGCGCACGTCGAGGGCCGTCGTCTGGAGCACATCGCCTCGATCGACGCTGACATACCCCGGCAGGCCATCGATCATGGCGGTGCGCAGCAGCGTCGGCATCGATGTATTTTTGCGCTTGAGCCCGGCGAACAAGCGCAGTGCCCGATCGATCCCCCGCACGATGTTGCGGAAGGCGATCACCTTGCCGCCGCCATCCGAATAGATCGCGACGTCGCGCGCGAGCAGCGCAGACAGCGCGCCCGCATCGCCCTCGCGCGAAGCGGTGAAGAAGGCCCGGGCGATCCGGTCCGCCTCGCGCGCGTCCACCGGGAAACGCGGGCGCGCATCCTGCACGTGTTTGCGCGCGCGCGCGGCAAGCTGGCGAACCGCGGCGGGCTCGCGCCCCAATGTCGCGGCGATATCGGTCAGCGCCACGCCAAACACGTCGTGGAGCAGGAAGGCGGCGCGCTCCAGCGGGGACAGGCGCTCCATCGCCAGCATCAGGGTAAGCGTCAGGTCGTCGGCGATCGTCTCGTCAGGCTCGGTGGTTTCCATCAGTGGTTCGGGCAACCAGGCTCCGACATAGGTTTCCCGGCGAACACGGGCGGACTTGAGCTGATCGAGGCAAAGGCGGGTGACGATGCGGGTCAGATAGGCAGCCGGAGCATCGACGCTTTCCGCTTTTGCCGCCCACCGAAGCCATGCCTCCTGAACGATATCCTCCGCTTCGCTGACGGAGCCGAGCATACGGTATCCCAGGCGCAACAACCGTGGCCTTTGAGCCTCGAAATCAGCGGCATATTCATCCCTGCTCGGCACGCGCGTCCTCCACCGAGTGCGGCCAGCACCTCTCCCGTGCCGTATCGCGCCATGCCCACAGCGCAAGCGCAGTCGTCAGTATAGCCGGCAACGTCACCGCGGGAAAATCCCGGGCGAGTGCGCCGGTGCCGCAGATGCCAACCACCACTTCCCAAAAGTGGAACAGCGCATGGCCCGCCAGCCAGAACGCGGCGGCGGACCAGAGCGGAAGACGCGCCGCCGGCCGCGCGACGCCTGCAAGCATCGCGATCGCGACCAACAGGAAAATCAGCCCGATGTCGCGCAGGAAATGCTGGTTGAACGGGCCGGTGGTGGTGACACCGGGCACCGCGAAGTACCATCGGGCGGGCGAGAGCAGCATGAAGAGACCGTTGACGGCGGCTCCGATGCCGAGCGCCGAGGCCAGCGCGAGCGGCAAGCCCCGGCTCATGCCGTCCTCTCCGGGGATTGAGCGGCGCGCCAATGGCCCTGCGCTTGCGGAAGGGCAACGACAGGGACACCGAACCGTCCCGCGCCGCCGACGATAACAGGCTTCATGTTCGTATCTCCCATGCGCAATGCTTGTTTGCATGACGAGATGACGGCGACGAGTGTGACATGGGCGATGGCGAAATGAAAGCTCGCGCTCGTCGATGCCTCTCCGGATATCCAGGCGGTGCCGCTCGCGGTACCCTCGATCGAGCCGGATGCACGCCCCTCCGCTTCGGATGGGGATTTCGCGCGTCCCGGCCGGGCGCGGCGTCCTTCGCTGCGCTGGCCGGACGTCGAGACGTTACCGCCCTGGCACGTGCGATTGGGCAACTGGTGGCGCAACCGGACCGCGCCGAGGGAGATGCGGCGCGCGCCAAGCAACAATCTGCGCGACTTGGGCGCACGGCTACGCGAGGCGTCGCCGCTGGTGCTATGGCCACAGGATGGCGTGCTGGCGTTGCGGTCAGCCGACGTGAACCATTTGCCCGCTCCGGTGGCGCGACCCTGGTCCGGGAAGTAGCGGCCCTTGACACGGTTCGCTCAGCCGCCGCCGTGGACAATCCGGTCATGAGACCTCCTCTCAAGGGAATTTCGGGCTACCACTGTCATTCGTCAGTGGACTGTTTTGTCGGTGCCGAAGCCATCAGCCGTTTGTTCGCCACGCTGCGGATCATGTACGCAAAACGGTGAGCCTGGGCCAAATTGCTTCGCGGCGATCTTGCCGCAGCGGTTTGAAGAGATGACGGGCCGCCCCTACAGCGGCGATCATCCGTCACTGGCCATCCCGACCGCTCTGGAGTAATTGCCCTCGGGCCATGGCCTCTGCCGCGGCGGGCACGGCAAGGGCGGCGGGCGTTCACGGAGCAGCCGCCTGAACCGTGAACCTTTTCTGCGGCAGGTGCTCAGGGGGAACGTTTGAAACGGTCTGTGACCATTGTCGACATCGCCAAACACGCCGGCGTGTCTTTCAAGACCGTTTCCCGCGTTCTCAACGGAGCGCCGACCGTGGCCGCAGAGCTGCGCGATCGCGTTGAACAGGCGATACGGGACCTCGACTACAAGCCGAACAGGGCCGCCAGCCTGCTGCGTGGCGGCAAATCCCATGCTCTGGGATTGATCATCGGATCGCATACGGAGATCCTCCACGCTTCCGAACCCGATCATCACATGCCCAGTTATGCTGCGGACGTGATACTGGGTTTGCTGCAGGCGTGCCACGCAGCAGAGCATCATCTGGTCATCGAGAACATCTCGTCCGTGGATGCCCGGATGTCGGGAGAAATGCTGCGCCGTTTTCTCGATCTGGTAAAGCTGGACGGCGTTATCCTGGTGCCGCCGCTGTGCGATATCGCGTGGGTGCTCGACCTGCTCGACAACGCGGCAATTCCGTTTGCGCGGATCAATCCCGGCCTCGATCTGGACCGCGGGCTGTGCTTCGTCATCGACAACAACAGGGCAGCGCACGACGTGGGAGAAGCCATTCTCGCGATGGGACATCGGCGGATCGGCTTTATCGATGGCCCGGAAAGCCATGCGGCCCAGCGCGAACGCAAGATCGGCTTCCTCGACATCGTCGGCAGCGTGGCCGGCGCCAGCGTGGAAGTGCGGCAAGGCAACTTCCTGTTCGCCTCGGGTTTCGAGATGGGGCACGAATTGCTGGCTCTGGCCGAGCGCCCCACCGCCATATTTGCCGCGAACGACGAAATGGCCGCCGGCGTGCTGGCGGCCGCCATCGAACGGGGAATAGACGTGCCGGGCCAGCTGTCGCTGGTGGGTTTCGGCGGGCTTGCCGTTTCCGCGCATACCTGGCCCCGAATCGCCACGGTGCGGCAATCGACGATCGAGATTGCCCGGCTGGCGGGTAACAGCCTGATCGAGCGTGACGCGCGAGACGGCGTGGCATGGGACCGGGTCGTGACGATGCCTTACGAACTGGTGCCCCGCCAGTCGATGGCCCCGGCGGCGCGCTGACAGCCACAGAAACAACCGTCAGTCCGTCCACTGTTGACGCGGATTTTGCGCAACACTATGCGTTTGAGACAACGTTGTCCCGAATCGCTTTGCGTCAGTGGGCAAACGAAATCGGACCGAACACAATTCGGTCAGACAAGGGAGGGTGTCATGAATTATCGCCGCAGAGTGCTGTCGCTTGGGAGCGTGGCGTTTTCGATCGCGATGCCTCTGTCCGTGCATGCGCAGCAAGTTCAGGATAGCGCGGCCGCGGATGGAGAAACCCCCAGCGGCGAGATCGTGGTGACCGCGCAAAAGCGCGAGCAGAGCCTGCAGAAAGTACCTGTTTCGGTTGCCGTGCTTTCATCGACCGTGCTGGCGGACAACCGGATCAGCGGCCTGGAGCAACTTTCGCAGGTCTCGCCTTCGATCAACTTCACCAACAGCGCCAACACGCGCGGGCAGGGGTTGTCGATCCGCGGCATCGGCACGCTCAACTTCTCGGACGGCGTGGAGCCATCGGTTTCGACGGTGGTCGATGGCGTGGTCATCGGCCGGTCGGCGGCTTCGTTCTTCGATTTCAACGACATCGAGCGCATCGAAGTCCTGCGCGGTCCGCAAGGAACGCTGTTCGGCAAGAATTCTTCGGCCGGCGCGCTCAACGTCGTCACCGGCAAGCCCGATCTGGACACGTCATCCCTGTCGGCCTCGGCCAGCTACGGCACGTTCAACGACGTTCGCCTGAAGGCCACCGGATCGGCGGTGCTGGATCCGGGCCGCGCGGCGCTGCGCCTCTCGGGCTTCCGCTCCACCGCCGACGGGATCATCACCAACACCGTTAACGGCCAGAAGCTCAACGGCAACAACAGCTGGGGCCTGCGCGGCAAACTGTTGTTCAAGCCGAGCGACGTCACCTCGATCTATCTCATCGGCGACTACGGCGAGAGCAACCGCAACTGCTGCGCGTCGACCGTGCGCTCGGTGCTGCCGACGACGACCTACTACAACGGCCAGACGCGCGCCGCGCTGCTGGCGAGCCAGACCCTCGGGCCGATCAACCGACAGGTCACGATCGATGGCGATTACTTCAACCGCCAGAAGACCGGCGGCGCCTCTGTCGAAATCAACACGGAACTCGGCGGCCAGACGATTACATCGATCACGGCCTATCGCGAATTCAGGGTGTTCGACAACAACGATCCCGATCTGGTTCCCCTGCCCGTCGTAAGCCTGAACAACGCCCTGCAAAAGCAGAAGCAGTTCACGCAGGAACTGCGGCTGACCTCGCCGGCCGGCAAGCCGATCGAATATGTCCTCGGCCTCTACTATTTCTGGCAGGACGTCACCACCCGCACGCAGGTGAAAGGCAATCTGACGGTCAATCTGCCGGCCGGACAATATCTCGGCAACCAGGTCGACCGCGACATTACCACGAAGAACGTGGCCGCGTTCGGGCAGCTCACCGGCCATCTGACCGACTCCCTGTCGCTGATCGGCGGGTTCCGCCTGACGTCCGAACAGGCGGTGGCGCACTTCAACCGCACGGTGCTGCCAGGCGCGATCGCGGCGATGCCCAGCCTGGGCGGCCCGGCCTACGTCACCCCCACGCTCAAGGCCACCGACACCGATTTCAGCTACAAGCTCGGCATCCAGTATCAGGCTTCGCCCGATGTGATGGCCTATGCCAGCTACACCCGCGGCTACAAGGGACCGGCGCTCAACCTGCTCAACAACCTGACGGCGGCGACGGTGAACGCGGGGCTGGCTGTGCTGAAGCCGGAGATCGCGCGCAATTGGGAAGTCGGGCTGCGCACCACGCTGTTCGACCGGAAGCTGACGCTGAACGCGACCGGCTTCTACGAAACCTTCACCAATTTCCAGGCGCAGACCTACAGCGCGGTGCTGACCTCGTTCCAGCTGACCAACGCCGGCAAGCTCGTGACCAAGGGCGCGGAAATCGAGGCGATCCTGCGCCCGATGAACGGCCTCAGCCTTTCGGGCAATCTTGCGTTTACCGACACGGAAGTGCGCGGGCTGGTCGTCAGCTGTTATCCCGGGCAGACCGCCGCGCTCGGCTGCGTGACCGGCCGGCAGGACGTTACCGGCCAAGCGCTGACCAACGCCCCCAAGTGGGCCTATTCGCTCAACGCCAGCTACCGGACGGACATCGGCGACAATCTGCGCGGCGGTGCGAACCTGTCCTTCACCTACCGGTCGCGCACGCTGTTCAGCTTCCGCGATCCCAACACCGCCCAGCCCGGCTACGGCCTGCTCAACGGCAGGCTGTCGATCGAGACGCAGGACGGGCGCTACAGCCTTGCGGTGTTCGGCAAGAACCTCACCAACAAGCATTTCGCCACGCTCATCGGCACCGGACTGCTCGATACCTCGGCAACCGGCGCCGGCTATACCCAGTTGCTGACTCCGGACGCCTTCCGCACGTTCGGCGTCGAAGCGGCCGTTCACTTCTGATGCCTATCGCGGGGAGCGTCGGCACGTGCGCCGGCGCTCCCCGACCGTGCAGGAACGCCTGACCCATGCAGCTTTCCCGACGTCACTTCGTCAGTGCGCTCCTCGCCACGACCACCCTGGGGACCGCGCCCGCCCGGGCCATCGCGGGCAAAGGGCCGCGCCCCAACATCATCACGATCGTGCTCGACGACGTGGGCTATTCCGACATCGGCTGCTTCGGCTCGGAAATCCGCACGCCCGTGATCGACAGCCTCGCCAAGACGGGCCTGCGCTACGTCCATTTCGATACCAAGGCCGTGTGCGCTTCCACGCGCGCCGCGATGTTGACCGGGCGCAACGCGCACACGGTCAACATGCCCGACGTGCCCGATGTCGCGGCGGTGACCCCCGGCGATCCGCAGATGGCGCACCTGTTCCGCCTGCCGGGCAATGCGCAGACCATGGCGCAGGCCTTGCAGCGGCGGGGCTATGCCACCTGGGCGATCGGGAAATGGCATATGATCCCGATGGCCGAACTGGGCGCGGACGCCCCGCGCGAAAACTGGCCGTTGCAGCGCGGTTTCGACTATTTCTATGGCTTCCCGCGCGGCTGGACGGACCAGTATCGCCCCGAACTGGTGGAGAACAACGGCTATCTGAAGCGGGATTTCCCGGAGGGCTATCACCTCTCCGCCGATCTGGCCGACAAGGCGATCGGCCTCGTCTCGAACCATCTCGACCGGAACCCGGCCGCGCCGTTCTTCCTGAACCTGGCGTTTGGCACGGCGCATTCGCCGATCCAGGTGCCGCGCGAGTACTCGGCACCCTATGACGCGGTTTACGCAAAAGGCTGGGACGCGATTCGGGAGGAGCGCTTCGTCCGGATGAAACGGATGGGGCTCATCCCCGAGAACACGCTGCTGCCCGCGCGGGAATCGCGTGATCGCGCTTGGGCGGATTTATCGGAAGACGAAAAGGCCGTCTTCGCCCGGTACATGGCGGTCTATGCGGGCTTTATCGAACATTGCGACCGGCAGATCGGGCGGCTGCTCGATGCCCTGCGCGACCGGAAGGCGCTCGACAACACGATCATTGTGCTGTTGTCGGACAACGGCGCGGCTTCCGAGGCCGGTCAAGCGGGCTTCTTCGACGGCCTCTATCGTGCGAACACCGCTACGCCGGCCCAACAGCGCGCCCGTCTCGACGAACTGGGAACCGGCAAGACGCAGGCGGAATATCCCCGCCCCTGGGCGATGGCGGGAGACACGCCTTTGCGGCGCTACAAGCTGTGGCCCTATTCGGGCGGAACGCGCACCCCGATGATCTTCCACTGGCCGCGCATGGTCCGCGATGGCGGCGCGATCCGCCGGCAATTCGTCGACGTGATCGATATCGCGCCCACGCTGCTGGAAGCGGCGCAGGCCCGCTTCGACGCGACCGTGGAAGGCGTGCCGCAGATCCCGGTCGCCGGCAAATCGTTCCTTCCCACCGTGCGCAGCCGCAAGGCGCCGGGCCGGCAGGTGCAGTATTTCGAGCTGCGCGGCAACCGGGCGATCACCAGCGGCCGCTGGCGCGCCGTGGCGCTGCATGACTGCGACCAGCCCTATGCCAACGATCGCTGGGAACTGTTCGATCTCGACAGCGACTTTTCCGAAAGCACGGACCTCGCGTCGCGCTATCCGGCCAAGGTTGCCGAGATGAAGAGGCTGTGGGATGCGCAATGGGCCATGTATGGCAGCGGTGCTCTGGCGCAACCGGGCGCGCTGACGTGCCGGTATTCGGATATGTTCGACCGGCGGCCGGAATGATCGCCGGACGCGCGCCGACTGGATAAGACAAGAAACGGGGACGGGAACGATGAACAGGACAATGATGAAAGCGGGCCTTGCCATCCTGCTTGGCACGGCCGCCACGGCGGTCGTGGCGCAGGACCGGGTTGCAGCGGCCGGAAACGGTCCGGCCGCACCGAACAAGGCCGGCGAAGACGCGCTGCGCCGGGCCGACGCAACGCTGCGGCAGATGACACCGGACGAAAGGACCGTGCTGACCCACGGGATCATGCCCCTGCCGGTCGGCGTCAGTCCGCCGCCGATTCCGGCGGATGCCATTCCCGGCGCCGGCTATGTCGGCGGCATCGCCCGGCTGGGCGTTCCCGCACTCAAGGAAACCGACGCCAGCCTTGGCGTGGCCTACGTGTTCGGGCTGCGCCGCGATGGGGCCACCGCGCTGCCATCGGCCCTCGCCATGGCATCGACCTGGAATCCCCTCCTGATCGAACAGGGCGGCGCGATGATCGGCGCCGAAGCGCGCGCCAAGGGCTTCAACGTGATGCTGGGGGGCGGCGTCAATCTGATGCGCGATCCGCGCAACGGCCGCAATTTCGAGTATTTCGGCGAAGACCCGCTGCTCAGCGGCACGCTCGCCGGTCATGCGATCCGGGGCATCCAGTCGAACCACATCATCGCCACGATCAAGCACTTCGCGCTGAACGGGCAGGAGACTGGCCGCAAGTTCGTCGATTCCCGAATTTCCGAAGGCGCGGCGCGCGAAAGCGACCTGCTGGCCTTCCAGCTCGGCATCGAGATCGGCAATCCGGGCTCGGTGATGTGCGCCTACAACAAGGTCAATGGCGACCCGGCCTGCTCCAGCAGCTGGCTGCTGAACACGGTGCTCAAGCGCGACTGGGGCTACAAGGGCTTCGTGATGTCGGACTGGGGCGCAGTGCCCGATCTTCAGGCGGCGATGAACGGGCTGGACCAGCAATCGGGCGGGCAGCTCGACAAGGCGATGTTCTTCGATCGCCCGCTGGCCGAAGCCGCCGCCGGCAAACCCGCATGGGCCGCGCGGCGTGATGACATGAACCGCCGCGTGCTCTGGGCGATCTACGACAACGGGCTGGACAAATTTCCCGTCAGCCCCGGCGGCAAGATCGATTTCGACGCGCATGGCAAGATCGCGCAGGATACCGCCGAACAGGGCATCGTCCTGCTGCGCAACGAACGGGGAGCCTTGCCGCTTGCCGCTTCGGCCAAAAAGATCGCGGTCATCGGCGGATACGCCGACACCGGCGTTGTCTCGGGCGCGGGCTCAAGCCAGGTGCAGGGCCAGGGCGGGCCGGCGGTATCGATCCCGCTGGGCGGAGGCAGCGGTTTCGCGGCCTTCATTCAGGAGGCCTATCACCGCTCCGTGCCGCTGAAGGCGATCAGGGCGCAAGCCGGCGATGCCGCCGTTACCTATCGCAACGGCCGCTACATCTCGGAAGCGGTTACGCAGGCGAAGCAGGCCGATGTCGCGATCGTGTTCGCCACGCAATGGTCGACCGAAGGGTTCGACCAGCCCGATCTCACGCTGCCCAACGGGCAGGACGCGCTGATCGCGGCGGTGGCGGACGCCAATCCGAACACGATCGTCGTGCTCGAAACCGGCGGACCGGTGCTGATGCCGTGGCTTGGCAAGACCGCCGCGGTGATCGAGGCATGGTATCCGGGGGCACGGGGCGCGGAAGCGATTGCGAACGTGCTGTTCGGCAAGACCAATCCATCGGGCCGCCTGCCGATCACGTTCCCGGCCGCCGAAAAGCAGCTTCCGCGCGAAAAGGTCGATGGCTTCGACGTGCTCGAACCCGATTTCACCGGCAATCCGCCGCACGCGGACATGGCCCTTGTCGCCAACTACGACATCGAGGGCTCCGACCTCGGTTACCGCTGGTTCGCCCGCAAGGGGGAAAAGCCGCTGTTCCCGTTCGGCCACGGCCTGTCCTACACCACCTTCGCCACTAGCGGCCTCAAGACCGATGGCGCAACGGCCACGTTCACGGTCGCCAACACCGGCCAGCGCGCCGGCGCGACGGTGGCGCAGCTTTACATGGTCACGCAGGCGGGCGCGCGCCGGCAGCGTCTGGTGGGCTACGCACGCGTCGATCTGGCGGCAGGCGCATCGCAACCGGTCACGGTCACGATCGATCCGCGCCTGCTGGCGGACTGGAAGAACGGCGCATGGTCCATCGCCGGCGGCGATTACGGCTTCGCGCTAGGCGAAAACGCGGACGCGCTCAGCCCGGTCGTCACCGTGCGCATGAAGGCGCGGCGCTGGTAGGCGCCGATTACCCCGGGCGCACCACGCAGCGAAAGCCGATGTGCGTGGTGGAGGTATCGACCATTTCCGGGTGGCGCGCCGCCGGGCGGTAGCGCTGGCAATAGTTCGCCGCGCAGAGGTGCGATCCGCCCTTCAGCACCTTGCGCCCGATGCGCACCGCCGGCTGCGCCGGATCGTAGCTGCCCTTCAGCTTGCCGCCGCGCGGGTTGGAAACCGTACAGCAGGAACCCTTCGGCTTCTTGGGATCGGCTTGCGCCGCATGGTCGCTCCACCAGTCGCAGGTCCATTCCCAGGTGTTGCCGATCATGTCGTAGAGGCCATAGCCGTTGGGCGGAAAGGACCGCACCGGGGATGTCCGCTCCCATCCGTCCAGGCACTGGTTGGCGAAAGGGAACAGGCCCTGCCAGTAGTTCGCCAGCATCTGCCCGCCGGGCGCCAGTTCGTCACCCCAGGCGTATTCGCTGCCTTCCAGACCACCCCGCGCGGCATATTCGTATTCGGCTTCGGTCGGCAGATCCTTGCCCGCCCAGCGCGCATAGGCATCGGCATCCGCCCATGCGACATGCACAACCGGGTGGTCCCACAGGTCCAGATCGTCCAGCGAACTGCCGGGGCCAAGCGGATGGCGCCAGTCCGCCCCGAATTCGAAGTGCCACCAGTTGCCCGGTGCGCTCATGTCCACCGGCCCGCGCGTCTTGCGGAACACCAGCGATCCGGCGCGGTCCATGCCCGGCAGCATATCGGGATAGTCCTTCGGATCGGGCGCGATCTCCGCCTGCGTCACATGCCCCGTCGCCTCCACGAAGCGCGCAAACTGGCGATTGGTCACCGGCGTCTCGTCGATGTGGAAGGCATCGACCTTCACGCGGCGCAGCGGCGCTTCCTCCGGATAGAACGCTTCCGATCCCATCGTGAAAGTGCCGGCCGGGATGGCTATCATTCCCGCGTGCAGGTCCGTCACGGCTTCCAAACGCTCTTCCTTCCCCATCGCTACGCTTACACGCCCGCCCATACCGGCGCCCGCTTTTGCAGGAAGGCGTCGATCCCCTCGCCGGCGTCCTCCTCCATCATGTTCCGCGCCATCACTTCCGTGGCCAGTTCATAGGCATCGGCGCGCGGGCGTTCGCGCTGGGCATGGAACAGCGCCTTGCCATGGCGGATCGCGGCGGGGCTCTTGGCCATGATCGTCCGAACGAAATCGTCCACCGCCGCATCGAGATCCCCGCGCGCAACGGTCCGGTTGGTCAGACCCCAGCTCTCCGCCGTGGCCGCATCGATGAACTGCCCCGTCACCAGCATCTCGAACGCGCGCTTGGCCGGTACGTTGCGCGATAGCGCGACAGCCGGCGTCGAGCAGAACAGGCCGACGTTGATCCCCGAAACGGCGAACCGCGCATCGGAGGAAGCGACCGCGAGATCGCAACTGGCGACGAGCTGGCATCCCGCCGCCGTGGCGATGCCGTGCACGCGCGCGATCACCGGCACCGGCAGGTCGGCGATGGCCTGCATCACCTCGGTACAGGCACCGAACAGATCGCGATAATAGGCAATGTCGGGCGTGGCGCGCATCTGGCGCAAGTCATGCCCCGCACAAAACGCGCGGCCCGCGCCGGACAGCACCACGCAGCGCGCCGCGGGATCGGCGGCCACAACGGCCAGCTCGGCTTTCAGCGCCGCCAGCATCTCCTCCGACAGCGCGTTGAACTGCGCCGGGCGGTTGAGCACCAGATCGAAGCGCCCCCGATCGCGATGCACGAGGACGAGGGGGTCATCTTGGCTGGCAGACGTCATCGTGCGGGCATCCTCGATCCTGTTGTGGCCGACACCGGATTTTGCTTCGTATAGCGTACAGCGACTGCGAAAAACCGATTTTGCGCCTTGCCGCCGCCGCCCACCATGCGCCTTTCCCGCAGGAGGCCCATGCTCGACCGCTTCGCCTATACCACGTTGCCCGCACGCATCCTCTTCGGGCCGGGGATCGCGGCACAACTCGCCGGGGAAATCGAGACGCTCGGCTGCCGCCGGCTGCTGCTGGTTTCGACGCCGGGGCAGCGGGACAAGGCGCAGGCGATCGCCCAACCGCTCGAACGCAGGATCGCCAGCCATTTCGCCCATGCCACGATGCACACGCCGGTCGAGGTGACGGAAGCCGCGCTCGCGGAATTCCGCGACGTGGATGCCGATGGCGTGCTCGCTTTCGGCGGCGGCACGGCGGTTGGCCTCGCCAAGGCAATCGCCCTGCACACCGGCTGCCGGCAGGCGATCGTCGCCACCACTTATGCCGGATCGGAAGTGACCCCCGTGCTGGGGCAGACGGCAGCGGGCATGAAGACCACGGTGCGCGATCCCCGGCTGCTGCCCGATCTCGTGCTCTACGATCCCGAACTCACGCTGGACCTGCCCCTGCCGACCAGCATTACCAGCGGCTTCAACGCCATCGCGCACGCGGTGGAGGCGCTCTACGCGCCCGATCGCAATCCCGTTTCCAGCCTGATGGCGCTGGAAGGCGCGCAGGCGATGGTGGGAGCCCTGCCCCGCATCGCCGCCGATCCCCAACACCTGCCCGCGCGGACCCGCGCGCTCTATGCGGCATGGCTGTGCGGCACGGTGCTGGGCGCGGTTGGGATGTCGCTGCACCACAAGCTGTGCCACACGCTGGGCGGCAGCTTCGGCCTGCCCCATGCCGAGGTGCATACCGTGATCCTGCCGCACGCGCTGGCTTACAACACCCCGGCGGCGGTGGCGGAACTCGCCCCGCTGGCGCAAGCGCTGGGCGACGATCCCGCGCGGGCGCTGCACCGGCTGGCGCGCGACCTGGGCGCGCCGACATCGCTTGCAGCGCTCGGCATGGCGGAAAGCGATATCGACCGCGCCGCCACGCTGGCCACGCAGAACACCTACCCCAACCCGCGCCCTGTCGAACGCGGAGCGATCCGCGATCTGCTGGCGCGGGCGTGGCAGGGAGAGCAACCGGCATGACCGGGCCAATCATCAGGGAGCAAGGCGCATGAGCTATTTTACGGAGGCGCAATCGGCCGAGGCGGTCAACGCCCGGCTGGGCGCGGACATCGACCCGCGCCTTGACCGGATCATGCGCTCGCTGGTCACGCACTTGCACGCTTTCATCAAGGACGTCGAACTGACGGGCGAGGAATGGGCCAAGGCGATCGACTTCCTGACCGCCACCGGCCGCATCTGCAGCGCGGAACGGCAGGAGTTCATCCTGCTGAGCGACGTGCTGGGCGCATCGATGCTGGTCGATGCGATCAACAACCGCCGGCCGGACAAGGTCACGCAGAACACGGTGCTCGGGCCGTTCCACGTCGCCGGCGCGCCGGTGCGGGAAATCGGCGAAAGCATCTGTCTGGATGGCGAAGGCGAAGCCTGCCTGTTCGAAGGCATGGTTACGGACATAGCGGGGCGGCCCGTCGCCGGCGCGGAGATCGACGTATGGTCCGACAACGCCGATGGCTTCTACGATGTTCAGCAACCCGGCGTACAACCGCAATGGAACAATAGGGGCCGATTTATAACCGATAGGGATGGGCGATACGCCTTCATCGGCATCAAGCCCGTATCCTATCCCATCCCGCACGACGGTCCGGTGGGCCAGATGCTCGACGCGACCGGGCGGCATCCGTGGCGCCCGGCGCATACCCATTTCATCGTCTCCGCGCCCGGTTTCGACCGGCTGGTGACGCATACGTTCGTTGCGGGCGACGCATGGCTGGAAAGCGACGCGGTGTTCGGCGTCAAGGCGCCGCTGATCGTGGATTATGAACCCACGCCCGATGCCGCAACCCCGTGGCGCTGCGCTTTCGATTTCGTGCTGGCGCCTGCCGATGCGTGAGAAGCCCATCGCGCAGGACAGCGCCGCATCGTGGTACGTCGTGGCGATCTGCATGGCCGCCTATGTGCTGTCGTTCGTCGACCGGCAGATCCTGTCGCTGCTGATCGGACCGATCCAGGCCGATCTCGGCATCAGCGACACCCAGTTCGGCCTCCTGCACGGCTTCGCTTTCGCGATCTTCTACGCCACGCTCGGCGTGCCGATCGCCGGCTTTTCGGACCGGATGGCGCGCCCGGCGGTCATATCCGCCGGCATCGCCGTGTGGAGCCTCGCCACCGCCGCCTGCGGCCTTGCCGGCAGCTTCGCCGCGCTGTTCGGCGCGCGCGTGATGGTGGGCGCGGGCGAAGGCGCGCTTTCCCCGGCCACGCAATCGCTGATCGCCGATCTCTTTTCCCGCGAAAAGCTGGGCCGGGCGCTGGCGGTCTATTCGCTCGGCTCGTTCGTGGGCGCGGGGCTCGCCTTTGTCGCGGGCGGCGCGGTGATCGCGGCGGCGACGGCGCACGGCACGGTGCATATCGCGGGCCTGGCGCTGCGGCCCTGGCAGCTGTGCTTCATGATCGTGGGTCTGCCGGGCCTGTTGCTGGCACTGATCGTCGCCATGACCGTGCGCGATCCTCGCCCCGCCGCAAGCGCGGAACGGGCAGACCTCCCGCCCGGCATCGGCGCGGTTTTCGCCATGATGCGCCGGCATCGCGCGATCTTCGGCCCGCACCTTGCCGGCTATGCGCTGACCGGCTGGGCGCTGTTCGGCACGCTGGCCTGGGCGCCCGCCGTGCTGACCCGCGCTTTCGGATTCGATACGCGCGAGGCCGGGCTATGGCTCGGCCTGATCGCGACCTGCGCGGGTGGCGGCGGCGCCTATGCCAGCGGCTGGCTGATGGACTTGCTCGACCGTCGCAGCGGACGGGGTGACGGCGCGCTGCGCGTCGGCATGATCGGCGGGCTATGCTCGGCGCTGTTCGGCGGCGCACTGGCCTTCGCGCCTTCGCCGGGCACGGGCCTGGTGCTGCTGGCGGGTTTGCAGTTCTTTTCGTCGTTTCCCATCGCGCCGTCGGGCGCGCTCGTCCAGATTGTCGCGCCGCCGGCCATGCGCGCGCGGGTTTCGGCACTGCTGATCTGCTGCACGTCGCTGCTGGGCGCGGGCGTAGGAACGCTGCTGATCGGCCTGCTGAACGACCATCTGTTCGGCGCGGGCGCCGGGATCGTGCAATCGCTGGCGCTGGTGACCGTGATCGGTGGCGTGGGCGCGGCGACGATACTCGCGCCCGGATGCAAGCCTTTGCGCGCCTTCGTTGCGGGTCAGCGGGCCTGAACCCGCGCCTCGGCCATTGCCGCCTTGAGCCGCGCGCGGACCGGCCCCGGCGACCGTAGCCAATCGGCACGCAGCCGCGCCACTTCCTCGGTCGTATAGTCCTCGAACCCCGCCGGCATCGGCCCCATCCGGCGGACCAGCCAGTTCATCAGCCGGGCCACGTCGGCATCGCTGAGGCGTGAGGTGGAAACGCCGGGCACGCGCACCAGATACTCGCGCCCACCCGGCAAGGCTGCGAAAGGACCGAGCTGCCCGCGCATGTCGGGCACCTTGCCCGCCATGCCGCGCCCGTCGGGCAAGTGGCATCCCTGGCAGTGCAGCGCATAATCCACCCACGCGCGGTGCGCGCGCTCGTCCGGCGCCGTGCCGGTCGCCGCGACGCCGAACACCAGCGCCAGCGGGAGCAGGACAACCGGTCGCCGCACGGCCGCGCCGTCAGTCCGCCGGCCCGAGCACGACCGACGTGGAGCAGTGGTAGGCGACCCCCGCCTGCGTGCCGAGGCACCAGTCGAGATCGTTGGACGTGGTCGGCTGGTAGGTCGGCGTCGCGCCTTCGTCGCGGCTGCAGTTGCAGCGGCCGCACGCGGATTTGCCGCAGCAATCGTTGTAGCTGATGATGTAATTGCGCCCGTCCACGGGGTTGCGGCAGGTGCCGACCCAGGTGATCGGCGAAGGCTCGGTTCCCGGCGGGCACGAGGATGCCGAACCGCCGCAGCACGAACAGAGGAAGCCGTCCACCGCACAGTAGCGCCAGTATTCGCAGGACATCGGATCGCCCTGCTCCTGCACCTGCACGGGATTGGGCGCGCGTTCCGCGCGCGCGCGCGCCACCGGCAGCAGCGTGGCGGCACCCGACACGGTCAGGAAAGCGCCCAGCCGCCCGATGAAGCCCCGGCGCGACGTGCCGCGCGCGGCGCTGCGGGCCAGGTATTCGGCGGCGCGGTCCAGTCTTCTCATGCTTTGCTTCCCTGGTTCTGCCCCAGCAGCCCCGCCGCGCGGGCGCGCTGGAAATCCTGCAGCGAGGCGACGCCGATCCGGCTCGCTTCGAACAGGCTTTCAAGATGTTCGCGGTTGTTGATGAGGCCCTTGGCCACGATCTGGTTGTTGGCGTCGATCAGCACGGCATGGGGCAGCTTCGACACCTGGAAGGCGATGCCGAGCGGCGTCGACAGCACCAGCGGGAAGGCCTCCAGCCGTTCGCGCTCGACCATTTCGTATTGCGCCTGCGCATCGCCATCGCTGGCCAGCACCACCTGCAAGGCGTCACCCTGTTCGCGCGCGATCGATTTGACCACGGGAATCAGCGACTTGCACACCGGGCAGGTCGGCGAAAGAAAGAACAGCAGGGTGGATCGCCCGTCCGCCGGACCGCCGATGCGCACGGCGCGGCCATCGATGGCTTCCAGTTCGAACGCCGGCGTCTCCTGCCCCACTTCGGGGCCGCCCGGCAGCATCAGCGCGCCGACCGGACCAAGCCGTTCGTGCAGCATCCCCACCTGCCGCAGCAGCGCGACGACCACCAGCGCCAGCACGAGCACCAGAATCCACAGCGCGATCAGCGCGGCAATCACGGCATTGGTCACGAGCGGATCTCCTTGCGGGGAAGGTGCAGCGCCATGTCGGCACCGGCATGAATCAGCGCCATCAGCGCGAGGCCGCCGAGCAGGGTGACGGCGTCGAGCCATACCAGCGGGCGGGAGGAAACCGGCAGCAAAGCGGTCAAAACCGCCGCAAGCAGGAGCGCGTTGCGGCCGACGAGGCCCCAGCGCAGTTCGGGCACGCGCGCGCCGAAGCCGAGGCAGCCGCAATCGATCCGCGTGTTCCCGCGCAGGAGATTGATGGCGATAGCGGCCGCATAAGCCCCCAATAGCAGCGCGCAACCGAGCACGCCGGCCCGGCCCAGAGCAGGCCACAGGGGGCTGGCCAGCGCCGCCGCGCCGGCCGTGATTTCCGCCGCGATCACCGCTGGGGCTGCAACGGACTCCCCTCCGGCGGGCAACAGGCGATAGGCGCCCAAGGTTGGCACGAAACGCGCCAGATCGCGCATTTTATGCACGCCCGCCGACACGAACAGGCATCCCGCGCCGATCGCGGGCAACAATGCGAGAACGGGATCGATCATCGCGCGCCCACCGTGGCCACGACCGGCGCGGGCTGGATCAGCGTGAGGTCGGCCCCCAGCCCTTCCACCTTGCGCAGGACCGCCCCGGTGCCCGGATCGCGCACCGCCAGCGTGCCGCTGCCGAACAGGGTGGTGTAGAGCAGCGGCGCATCGTCCCCGCTGACGGCCACCGCGCTGGCCGGCTGGTCGAGCGCGATGCGGGCGGTGCGCTTGGCCGAGGCAACGTCATAGACCCAGATTTCCTCGCCGGGATATTTGTGGGTGCCCGCGCCGCCCTTGTGCATCAGCACGAACAGCCGCCCGCTGGGCGCGTGGTAGGCCAGCGGCTGCAAACCGCCCGGCCGCCACGCGGATTCGTCCGGCCCCGCCAGCTTCCAGCGCGCCTTCACCGCGATCTGCCCGCCGGCCCCGTCGATCACCGCGACATCGCCGGCAAAGGTGGTGAACAGCCAGGTCGATGGGCCGATCCGCACCGGCTTGTCGCTGGCGGGATCGTCGGCGGTGAACAGCGGCTTGGTCGTCGCGCCCAGACGGACCGCGCCGTCCGCATCGAGCGCGACCGCCTGCAACGATCCGTCGGCGCATTGCATCAGGAATCCGCGCGGCCCGGTCATGTGCATCAACCCGCAGCCGGGCGTCGGAAATTCGCCCACCAGCTTGCGCGCCTGCGCATCGACCACGCTGACCGACTGTTCGGGCGTGAAATTGTACACCAGCAGGAACCGCCCGTCGTCGGTCAGCGGCATGGTGGAGGGCAGCGGCAGCGACTGGATGCGCTTGGCCGGGATCTCCACCTCGTCGCCCGGCATCAGGTCGCTGATCTTGAAGAACGTGACGACATCGGTGCGCGTGCCCCGGCTACCGCGCGAATAGTACGTGCCCGGCACCATCGCCGTGCGCCCTTCGGGCGAGACGGCGACACCGGTGTGCGACATGCCGCCCGGAATCGTGCCGAGGAAATGGCCACTGTCCGCATCGATCAGATAGGCGCGGCCATCGGCGATGTGCAGGAAGCTGATGTCGTTCACCAGCACCCAGTGCGGCGGCATCTGCTCCTTCAGCTCGACCGTGGTCAGTTCCTCGGGCTTCAGCGGCGCTGGCTTCGGCGGCGCGGCCATCGCGTGCGACGCGCCGAGCGCGAGGAGCGAAAGGGCAAGCAACGTCTTCATCGCATACTCCGAAACGAAAACCGGCCCCGCGCCCGCTTCCCCATAGCCGTGGGCCGAGCGGCAATCACCACTTCACGCTCGCGCTGACACCATAGGTGGCGGGCTTGGCGTACATAGCGGTGGTGCCGAGCGGACCGAGATTGAGCGTATACTGGCGATAAGCCTTGTTGAAGACGTTGCGGCCGAACACCTCGATGCTGAACCGGTCGTCCGCGCTCGTCCAGGTCAGCGAGGCGTTCGAGACGTTGTAGGCCTTCTGGAACGAGGACGCGCCGTTGGTCACTTCGAGATACTGGCCGTCGTACCACGCGCCATCGAACTGCGCGGCGACATTGCCGAGCGCGGTGTCGATGTCATAGCGGAACAGGTAGTTCACGCTGAAGCGCGGCGCGTTGGGCAGCTTGGCATTGGTGACAGTGGCCGCCGGGAACGTGCAGAAATAGTTGCCGGTGCCCTGATCGACGCAATATTGCGGCACGCTGGCGCCGGGGACCAGCACCGAGAGGTACTCCGACCCCGCCGTCGCCACCGACTTGACCTTGCTGGTTTCCCAGGTCGCGCCAAGGTTCACGTTGAAGTGCGGGACCGGCCGGAGCCACGCCTCGAACTCCGCGCCCGTTGCCGTGGCATCGCTGTTGCGGACCTGCGGCACGTTGGCGATCAGGGCGAAGGCCTGATAGTTCTTGTAGCTATAGTGGAACACGGTGGCGTTGGCGCGGATGGTCTTGCTGTCGTTGGACCACTTGATGCCGCCCTCGAACGCGTTGAGCGTCTCCGCCTTGTGCTGGAAGGTCGAGGCATCGATCGCGGGGCTGAGCGTGAAGTTGCCGCCCTTGATGCCCCGGTTCCACGATGCGAACAGCAGCGTGTTCGCCGCCGCCTTGTAGTTCAGCGTGGCGCGCGCCGCCCAATCGCCCTTGGAGATGCGATCGACGCCGGGGATCACCGCATCGAAGCTCTGGTTGGAGGCCAGCTCCACCGTGCTGCCGTCCGAACTGACGAGCGAATGGTAGGTAACGCCCTTGGTGTCCTTGGAATAGCGCAGGCCGGTAATCAGCGTCAGCGCATCGGTCAGGTCGTATTCGGTCTGCGCGAACAGCGACCAGTTCTTCGAGGACAGGCGATAGGTCTCGTCGATCGAGGGGTTGCTGCCACCCAGCCCCACGGCCACCGCCGCGCCCAGCGCCGGGTTGCCGGTGGTCACGGTATGGCCGTTGATCTTCATGTCGAGGTAATAGAACCCTGCCTGCCAGCGGAAGCGCGGCAAATCGCCCGACAGGCGCAGTTCCTCGCTGAACTGGCTGTAGCGCGCCTGCGTCTCGTAGCGGATGAGGTCGAGCGGCGTGGCGTCGCCATCCTCGAGATAGGACTTGGTGAGCTTGGTATAGTTGGTGATGCTGGTGAGCTTGATGCCGCCCAGATCGTAGGCCAGCTTGCCCTGATAGACATCGATCTTGCGATCCAGGAAACCGGGCACGTTGGAGAAGTTCTGGTAGGGACTGGCCTTCTCGCCGGTGATGCCGTTGATGACCCCGCCGGTGCCGTTCGAGAGGCCGGCGGCATCGGTGGTGCAATAGCCGTTGTCCTGCAGGTTGCAGTTGTCGAAGACATAGCCGCCGGTAGCGACGTGATCGTCCTGCGAATGCTTGTACCACAGGTCCAGCTTGCCGTTAGGGCCAAGGTCCGCCTGCACCGTGCCGCGCACGGCCCAGCCGTTTTCCCCGCCCAGCGCCTGCCCGTCGCTTTCGAACACGCCCGGCAGCGCGGCCGCCGGCTTGATGTAGCCATCGGCCTTGGCGACGCGGCCCGCCACGCGGAAACGCAAGCCGGAGGTGATGCTGCCGCCCACCGCGCCTTCCAGCGTGCGCCGGTTGAAGCGTTCGTAGGTGCCCGAGGCATAGCCGTTGAAGTCCGCCCGGCTGGCATCGTTGCTGACGTACTGGATCAGGCCGCCGGTGGCGTTGCGGCCGAACAGCGTGCCCTGCGGCCCGCGCAGCACTTCCACGCGCTGCACATCGAACAGCTGGCCGGAAATGCCGTTGATCGAGCCCATGTAGGCATCGTCGACATAGACCGCGACCGGGCTTTCCAGGTAGTCGGTGAAGTTGTTCTGCGAAATGCCGCGCAAGTTGAAGATGGTGACGTTGGGCGACCAGGCGTTGAGCTGAAGCCCCGGAACGTGCTGCGTGATCTGGGTGGTGTCGGTCACGCCCAGCGCCTTGAGCTGGTCGCCCGAGAACGCGGTGATCGAGATCGGCACCTTGGCGACGTTCTCGGACCGCTTGGTGGCGGTCACCACGATATCGCCGAAGCCGCTGGTCGCGTCCTGCGTGGCGGTTTGCGCCTCCTGCGCGTGCGCCGTCCCAGTCATGCCGGCGATCGCAACCGCCATGGCCAGTATGCTCGACGCCGCTTTGGTTTTCCCGAAGGTCATGCCGGATGCTCCCTGATCGCCGGCACCAACTGGTGCTTTTGTTGACCGGATGCTCGCCGAGGGGCCTTGGTATTTCAACAGTATAGAAATGCCGAAAACGTACATCCGCCGCGCATTGCGGATTGCCGGAACGCAAAGCGGCCAAGCTCTGCGGAACCCGCAGGCGGGGTTCGCGAAATCGGTTGAAACCTGTGACCGAAATGACGCGCTTTGCGTACAGCGCCGTTCGCGTTCCGGATAGCGCCGCACCGTCAAATCGGGTGCCCTTCGGCCCTCAGCGACAGCGGGCGCGGCCGTGACCGGCCTCGTGCCCCTTCCATATGGCGGAACCCGGATGAAGACCAAAGCGATCCTGCTGACCGCGATCTGCGTCAGCGCCACGGCCCTTGCCGCGCCGAAGCCCGCGCCTGTCCGCGCCAGCACCGAGACCGCCAGCGCAGATACGGACTGGGCCATGCACGGCCTTGATCCCGGCGAGACGCGGTTCAGCCCGCTGGCCGGTATCGACGCCACCAACGTCGCCCGGCTGGGCGTGGCGTGGAGCGCCGATTTCGACGCGCGAACGCTGCGCGGGGTGGAAGCGACGCCGATCGTGGTCGACGGCGTGATGTACGTCAGCGGCCCGTGGAGCGTGGTCATGGCGCTGGATGCGCGCACCGGCCGCGTGCTGTGGCGCTACGATCCGCAAGTCGATGGGGCCACGGCGCGGCGCGGTTGCTGCGACGTGGTCAACCGGGGCGTCGCCTATGCCGACGGCAAGGTGTTTCTGGGCGCGTTCGACGGACGGCTGATCGCGCTCGACGCGAAGACGGGGCACGAGGTCTGGTCGATCCAGACCACGGACCGCGACCGGAACTACACCATCACCGGCGCGCCGCGCATCGTGAAGAACCGCGTCATCATCGGCAACGGTGGCGCGGAATACGGCGTGCGCGGCTATGTCACCGCCTATGACGTGGCCACCGGCAAGCAGGCCTGGCGCTTCTACACCGTGCCCGGCGATCCGGCGAAGGGCTTCGAGAACAAGGCCATGGAAATGGCCGCCGGCACCTGGTCGGGCAAATGGTGGAAGGTGGGCGGCGGCGGCACCGCGTGGGATTCGATGGCCTACGATCCCGAACTCGACCTGCTCTACATCGGCGTGGGCAACGGCGGACCGTGGGATCGCACGGTGCGCAGCGCCGGCAAGGGCGACAACCTGTTCGTCTCCTCGATCGTGGCGATCCGGCCGGAGACGGGCGAATACGTCTGGCATTTCCAGGAAGTGCCGGGCGACGAATGGGACTACACCGCCACGCAGCACATGATCCTGGCCGATCTGGAAATCGGCGGACGAACCCGCAAGGTGCTGATGCAGGCGCCGAAGAACGGCTATTTCTATGTGCTGGACCGCGCGACCGGCGAGTTCATCTCGGGCACGCCCTATGTGCCGCTCAACTGGTCGAAAGGGCTGGACCCAAAGACCGGCCGCCCCGACATCGTGCCGGCCGCGCGCTATGCCGAAAGCGGCGCGCCGTGGCTGGGGCTGCCCTCGCCCGCGGGGGGGCACAGCTGGCAACCGATGAGCTATGATCCTTCCCGCCGGCTGGTGTTCCTGCCCACCGCCGAAATGCCCTATGGCTATGTGTCGGCCAAGCCCGGAAGCTTCGCCTACGATCCGCGCGGGTGGAACACGGGGCAGGACCCGGCCGCCTCCTCGATGCCCGAAGATCCCAAGGTGCGCGCGCAGATCCGCGCGATGATGAAAGGCGCGCTGGTGGCGTGGGACCCGGTGGCCGGGCGCAGGGTGTGGAGCGTGCCGATGCCGCTGCCGTGGAACGGCGGCGTGCTCTCGACCGCGGGCGGGGTGGTGTTCCAGGGCAACGGCACGGGCGAATTCGCCGCCTATGCCGCCGACAGCGGCCGCAAGCTGTGGTCCGTGAACCTGGGCAGCGGCATCGTCGCCGCGCCGGTCACCTACCGCATCAAGGGCGTGCAATACGTCTCGGTCGCGGTCGGCTGGGGCGGCATCCTGCCGCTCAACATGGGCGAGGCGCTGAAGGAAGCGGTCGGCCCGCGCGTGAACCGCATCGTCACCTTCCGGCTGGATGGCAAGGCGCCCTATGCGCTGCCGCCAGTCGATCCGAAGGTGCTGCCACCGCTACCCGCCAGCGCCGGCGATCCCCGGCAGGTGGACGAAGGCCGCACGCTGTTCCACGTGCGCTGCTGGATGTGCCACGGGGATACGGCGGTGAACCACGGCGGCGTGCCCAACCTGCGCTATTCGCAGGCGATCACCGATCCGCAGATGTTCGCCGCCTTCGTGCTGCAGGGCGTGGGCGAACCGCAGGGAATGCCCAACTTCGCCAAGGACCTGACCGCCGCGCAGGCCGAAGCGATCCGCACCTATGTGGTGAAGCGCGCGCTGGACCTGAAGGCCGATCCCGACGCGCCGTGAGCAAGCGTCGTCGCGCCCTCCCGCTGGTTCAGGCGATGCGGTTTCCGTCGGCGTCCACGACCGCTTCTCCATCTTCCTTGGAGAACGCCGCCTGCTGACGCCGGGGCAGGAGATCGAGAACTTCCTCGGACGGGCGGCACAGGCGGACGCCGAGCGGCGAGACCACCAGCGGGCGGTTGATGAGGATCGGATGCGCCATCATCGCATCGATCAAGGCGGCGTCGCTCAGGCTTTCGTCGGCCAGGCCCAGTTCGGCGTAGGGCGTGCCCTTCTCGCGCAGCAGGGCGCGCGGGGTGATGCCCGCGCGGGCGATCAGGCTTTCAAGGAGAGCGCGCGACGGCGGAGTCTTCAGGTACTCGATGACATGCGGTTCGATGCCGGCATTCCGGATCATCGCGAGCGCGTTGCGCGAAGTGCCGCAATCGGGATTGTGATAGATCACGATGTCGGTGGTCATGGTCGTTCCTTGACGTTCAGGCGATCGCCGGGGTTTTCCCGCCGCCAAACCAGTTGCGGCGGAACCACAGCGCGAGATTGACGAGGGCGATCAGCACCGGCACTTCGACGAGCGGCCCGATGACGGCGGCGAAAGCCACCGGCGAGGCAAGGCCGAAGGCGGCGATAGCAACGGCGATCGCCAGTTCGAAATTGTTCGAAGCGGCCGTGAACGAAAGCGACGCCGTGCGCGCGTAGTCCGCGCCACTGGCCCGGCCGAGCGCGAAGGCCAGCACGAACATCACCACGAAGAAGATCACCAGCGGGATCGCCACGCGGACGGCATCGAGCGGCAGCGCGATGATCTCGCCGCCTTTCAGGCTGAACATGCACACGATGGTGAAAAGCAGCGCCACCAGCGTGACCGGGCTGATCGCCGGCAGGAACGTGCCCTCGTACCAGGCCGCCCCGCGCATGCCGATCAGGACGCGCCGGACGAGATAGCCGCCGAGGAATGGCATGCCGAGATAAGTCACGACGGCCCTCGCGATCGTTGCGAAATCCACGTCGACCATGTGCGCCTCCATGCCGAACAGGGGCGGCAGAACGCCAAGGTAGAACCAGGCGTAGGGGACGTAGAACACGATCTGGAACAGCGAGTTGAACGCGACAAGGCCCGTCACGTACTCCGGGCTTCCCTCGGCCAGCTGGTTCCACACCAGCACCATGGCGATGCACGGCGCGATGCCGATCAGGACGAGCCCGGTGAGGTATTCGGGCCTGTCCGGCAGGAACAGCGCGGCGAGCGCGAACATGAAGGCGGGAGCGACGACCCAGCACAGTACGAAGGACAGCGCCAGGACCCTGCCGTCGCGAAAGACCTTGCCGAGTTCCTCGTACCGCACCATGGCGAGCGGCGGAAACATCATGAGGATCAGACCCATGGCGATGGGAATGCTGGTCGAGCCGACCGACATCGCCCCCAGTGCGCGCGGAACCGATGGCGCCAGCGTGCCCAGAACAATCCCCACGGCCATTGCCGCGAAGATCCAGACGGTCAGATAGCGATCGAGAAACGAAAGACGCGGATGCGCCACCACCGGCCGGGTCATCGTGCAACCATCCTCTTGCTAGTCGCCGCGTTGCCCGCGGAGTCTTCGTCCGCGGCCGGAGCGCATGCCAGGTTTGCGCCGCAGGGAGCCCCGCCGCAGCAGTTTTCGGTGAGATAGGCCATGAGACCATTCATGGCGGGGTAGTTGGCCGAGTAGATGATGGACCGGCCCTGCCGGCGCTGCCTCACCAGTCCGGCATGGGCCAGCTGGGCCAGATGAAAGCTCAACGAGGACGCCGGCACCGCCAGACGACCGGCAAGCTCGCCCGCAGGCAGCCCTTCCTCGCCCGCCTGAACCAGCAGGCGATAGGCGGCCAGCCGATGTTCCTGGGCAAGCGCGCCAAGGGCGCGGACAACCTGTTCCGCAGCAAACGATGATTCCATATTTCCAATATTATGGAAATGATATGGCGCGTCAAGAGGATGACCGCGCCGCGGGGCAACGGTCGCGCCATCAGGACCGCGACGATGCGCGCCTATCCCCGCTTGCGCAGGGTTTCCGAGGGGAGGCAGCCGTATTGCTGGCGATAATACTGCGCGTAACGGCCGAAATTGACGATGCCGCATTCGAGCATCAGTTCGGTCACGCTGGCGGCGCCATCGCTTTCCATCAGCGCGCTGTGCAGCTTTTCCAGCCGGTGGCGGCGGACGTATTCCAGCGGCGTTACGCCCAGGAAGTGGCGGAAGCCGCTTTGCAGCGAACGCACCGAAACGCCGACCTGCGCCGCCAGCGCGGCGATCGAAATCGTCTCCTCCACCGAATCGTGGATGATCTCGCGCGCGCGGCGGACGTGGCGGGGCGAGATGTCGTTGCCGTGAAGCGCAATCTGTTCGGAATAGCTGTTGCAGTAATTGCCGAGCAGCACTTCGGCGAGCAGCATCCCGTACTGGCGTTGCAGCCGCTTGTTGCCCATCGTGATCGGGCAAAGCTGCAACTGCCCGCAGATGTGGGTCAGCATCCCGCGCCACACCAGCGGCAGTTCGCGCGTGCCTTCGCGCCCCGGGTAGAATTCCAGGCGGCGCTGGACCGGGATGTGGAGCTGCTGGCCGAGATAATCGGTGCAGATCGACGCGGGCATACGCACCGCGAGGTGGCGGCAGTTGCCCGTCATGTGGACCTTGAGCGGCGTGCCGGGCGAGGACACCATCAGTTCATCGGGCCGCAGCTGGTAGCGGTTGCCATCGGCCCACATCACGGTTTCGCCATCGAGCGCGAGATGGACCAGGAAGTGATCGTCCTCCAGCTGCGCCTCGACATCGACCTCGGTGCCGTACTGCAGATCGACGAACTGGATCGCGCCGAGTTCCATGCTGTAGATGCGCGCATCGATCGGCTCCGCCCGGCCGCAATCGAAGCGGTGGCGCGAAAGGCGCTTCGAAAGGTGTTCGTGGACCACGTCCGCCCGATCCGAATGGAAGGACTGAACACCGGCGACATTCGACTGGGCAAGGACGGCTAGCATGTGGCGGCTCCCTGAGCGCGACGGTTTGCCCGCCGTGTGTTCTCGCTTGCACTGTTACCCGGCTCACGCGGCCTGATCGGGTGCCGATCATGAGAACCGCGTAGCCGAGTCCTCATCCGATGCAGGACACTGAAAGCCGCGTCTCCTGTCAAGAGGCGTGCGCCTTCCTTTTGCCGGATCGGCACGCGGCCTGCGCAAAGTGGATAGCGCGGGCGCGAACGCGCCTCCTACGATCGCGGAACGTCAGCACCATCCACGAAAAGGTGACCCTGAAATGAGCGACACGCTGGACATCGCAAGCACCGCCGGGGCGAGCCCTTCCGCCACCGTCGGGTCCGGCGCGCAGGCCGCCAGCGCCCCGACGCAGGCCTTCCTCGCCCACCGGCACGGCCTGTGGATCGATGGCGCGCAAGTACCGGCCATCAGCGGCGACCGGCGCACCGTGATCGATCCGGCGACCGGCGCGCCGATCGCCGAGGTGGCCGAAGGCGGCGCGGCCGACATCGACCGCGCGGTGGCCGCCGCGCGCACCGCGTTCGACACCGGCCCCTGGCGCGCGCTGCGGCCGGTGGAGCGCGAACGCCTGCTGCTGCGCCTGGCCGACCTGATCGAACGCGATGCCGATCTGCTGGCCGAGCTGGAAGTGCTGGACAACGGCAAGATCCTGCCCATGGCGCGCCACGGCGATCTGGTCCTCGCCATGGATTCGCTCCGCTACATGGCCGGCTGGGCGACCAAGATCGAAGGCACGACCATCGCGCCCTCGTTCCATTACGTGCCGGGCCTCAGCTTCACTTCGCACACCATCCGCCAGCCGGTGGGCGTGGTCGGGCAGATCATCCCGTGGAACTTCCCGCTGGTCATGGCGATCTGGAAGATCGCGCCCGCGCTGGCCGCGGGTTGCACCGTGATCCTCAAGCCGGCCGAGGACACGCCGCTGTCCGCGCTCTATCTGGGTGCTCTGATCGCCGAAGCCGGATTTCCGGCCGGCGTGGTCAACATCGTGACGGGCGGCGCGGCGGCGGGCATCGCGCTGGTCGAACATCCGCAGGTCGACAAGATCGCCTTCACCGGATCGACCGAAGTCGGGCAGGAAATCCAGCGCCGCGCCGCGACCACGATGAAGCGCCTGAGCCTTGAACTCGGCGGCAAGAGCCCGGTGGTGGTGCTGGGCGACTGCCCCGTGCAGATGGCGGTGGAAGGCGCGGCCGGCGCGATCTTCTTCAACCACGGGCAGGTCTGCACCGCCGGTTCGCGGCTGCTGGTCCACCGCAGCATCTATGCCGATGTGATCGACGGCCTCGCCGCCGTGGCCGATGGCATGGTGCTGGGCGCGGGGCTCGATTCGGCCAGCCAGATGGGGCCGCTGGTTTCGGCGAAGCAGCGCGCGCGCGTCGACGGCTTCGTGCAAGGCGCGCTGGCGCAGGGCGCGCGGCTGGTGGCGGGCGGCGCGGCCCCCGACGGCCCCGGCTTCTTCTATCGCCCCACCGTCTTCGCCGACGGCACGCCCGAGATGACGCTGTGCCGCGAGGAAGTGTTCGGCCCGGTGCTGGTGGCCATGCCGTTCGACAGCGAAGAGGAAGCGCTGGCGCTGGCCAACGATACCCGCTTCGGCCTCGGCGCCAGCGTGTGGACGCAGAACCTGGGCGCGGCCAACCGCTTCGCGCTGGGGCTGAAGGCGGGCAATGTCTGGGTCAACGCGCACAATCTGCTCGATCCGGCAGTGCCGTTCGGCGGCCACCGGATGTCCGGCTATGGCCGCGAACTGGCGCACGCGCCGCTCGAACTCTACACCGAGGCGAAGTCGGTGACGGTCACCCTGCTCTGAGCGCCTCCACCCCTTTTTGACGCCCCGCCCCCCGGGAAGCCGCCGCGCCCTCACGCGGCGGCTTTTTGCGTATGCGAAGGGTGCGAGCCAATAGGCCGGCCTTTTTGGGAAATCCTTATTCGCAATCGCACCACGCCTTGCCGAACGCGCACATTGGCTGCGGATAGCGAATTGCCGCTGCCCGGCGAAATCCGGAAGTTCCCCGCAATGACGGCCGGCGCGGAACCGGACGCAGAAGTTCGCAGGCCCCGCCACGCAACTTTCCAATGAGGGATCACAATGACACCGGGAAATCACCGACACATCGGCCGCACGATCGCGGCCGGACTGCTGGCCGCAACCGCGCTTTCCTTCGGCGGCATCGCCCATGCCGAGGAAACGACGCCCGGCACTTCCGCCAGCACCGGCCTTGAGGAAATCACCGTCACCGCGCGCAAGCGCAAGGAATCGCTTCAGGAAACGCCGATCGCGATTTCCGCCTTCTCCGGCAACGCGCTGGAACAGCGGCAGGTCAGCTCGGTAACCGGGCTGGACCGGGTGGTGCCCAACCTTGTCGTCAGCGAGACGGCGCCGGTCGGCGGCAGCAGCGCGGCCGCCTCGTTCTTCATCCGTGGCATCGGCCAGACGGATTTCAACCAGAACACCGAACCGGGCGTGGGCATCTATGTCGACGGCGTCTATATCGCGCGTTCGGTCGGATCGGCGTTGCAGCTGGTGGACCTCGAGAACCTCGAAGTGCTGCGCGGGCCGCAGGGCACGCTGTTCGGCCGCAACACCATCGGCGGCGCGATCAACATCACCACCAAGAAGCCCGGCACGGAACTGGGCGGCACCGCTTCCGTCACCGGCGGATCGGACCACCTGCTCCAGTTCAAGGCGACGCTCGACGCGCCGATCACCGACCGCATCCTGACCAAGCTGACCGTGTTCTCGCGCAACCGCGACGGCTATGTCACGCGCACGAGCGACGGCGTCGATCTGGGCAACGACAACAAGTTCGCCATTCGCGGCGATGTCCGCCTGCTGCCGACCGACACGCTGACCATCGACGCCTCGATCGAACGGATGCGCGAACGCGAACACGGCGCGCCGCTGCAACTGATCGCGGCCTATGCCGACGCGCCCTTCGCCCAGTACAACAACCTGGCGCTTAACGGCGCCGTCTGCGCCACCACGCCCACGGCCGCGCCGTGCTACGGCTCGCAATGGATCGCGCCGGCCGGCAAGGATTACGGCACCGGCCGCGTCGTTTCCAACATCGACGTGCTGGGCGTGAACGTGACCGCCAACTGGAAAGCACCCGAACCGATCCTGGGCAGCGAGATCGCGGTCAAGTCGATCACCGCGTGGCGCAAGCTGGATTCGATCTTCGGCGCCGATCACGATCACAGCCCGGTGCTGATCGACCACACCTTCAACGATTATTCGCAGCGCCAGTTCTCGCAGGAACTCCAGGTCACCGGCTCGTCCAAGCTGCTGAACTGGGCGGCGGGCGTCTACTACTTCCGCGAAAGCGGCACCGACGCCAACACCGTGGACTTCTCGATCGGCAGCCTGCTGAGCGGCGGCGCGATCCGCAACCGCAGCCTGGCCTTCTATGGGCAGGCGACGCTGAACATCACGCAGGCCCTGTCGATCACCGGCGGTATCCGCCATACCGACGAAGACAAGCTGTTCCTGCCCAACCAGGTCTATCTGACCGACTTCGTCGCCAGCGCGACGCAGATCCTGCCGGCGGGCACGCCGCAGGTGCTGCCGGGCGCGACCGGCAAGCTGAAAGTCAACGAAACCAACTTTCTCGCCAATATCTCGTATAAGTTCACGCGCGATATCATGGCCTATTTCAACTATTCGGACGGCTTCAAATCGGGCGGCTTCACCCAGCGCCTCGCCGGCCCGCCATTCATCTCGCCCCCCTCGTTTTCGCCGGAATACGTCAAGGTCTACGAGGCCGGCATCAAAAGCGAACTGTTCGACCGGCGCGTGCGCCTGAACCTTGCCGCGTTCCAGACCGACTACAAGGACATCCAGCTCAACGTCCTCTCGCCCGGCCTGCCCAACCCGTTCACGATGAACGCCGCCAAGGCCCGCATCCGCGGGTTCGAAGGCGAACTGAACACGCGGATCGGCGGCGGCTGGGCGTTCAACGCCTCGGTGGGCTACCTCGACGCGAAGTATCTCGCGGCGAGCGGCGGCATCATCCTGCACACCGTGGCGGGTGACATCCCGGTCGGCACCGGGCTGGTCAACGTGAACAGCAAGTTCGTGAACGCCCCGAAATGGACGGCTTCGGTGGGCCTTGCCTACACCGCCGAAACCGCCATCGGGAAGTTCTCGCCGCGCGTGGACTGGGCCTATCGCAGCGACGTGTTCCTCGATGCGCTGAACACCCCGCTGCTCCACCAGCCCGGCTATGGCCTGTGGAACGGCACCGTGAGCTATACCGACACGGCGGAAAACTGGACGGTGAGCGTGGGCGCGAAGAACATCTTCAACAAGCGCTTCCTGGTCGCCGGCTACGCCGACGTGGGCGCCTCGGGCTTCGTCGAAGGCGTCTACAACCGTGGCCGCGAATGGCAGATCGAGGTGCGGCGCAAGTTCTGATCTTCGAGTGGACGTGGAGAAGGCGCGGGCTAGCGCCCTTCTCCTCCGATCGCCGCGCCACCCTTGCCCCGTCTCCTTATGGAGGCGGGGCTTTTTCTGCGGCGACCATATCGCTGCGGAAGGCCCACCCCGCTGCGACTAACGCCGCCTGCGGTGGCGCAAGTCTCGCTCCCCTCCCGCTTGCGGGAGGGGCCTGGGGTGGGATGGCTTATTGCTCCGAGGCCAGCCGGCACTGGCCTTCCATCCGCTCGATCCAGCTGCGCACCAGCGCGATGCCTTCGGCATGGACCAGGCTGCGGCCGATTTCCGGCATCATCGTGCCCGGCACGTTCGAGCGCAGGCGATAGAGCAGGATCGACTTTTCCGGTTCGCCCGGCGCCACGTCGAACGGCAGGCCGCCGCCGCCATGCCCGCCGGCCACGATCTGCTTGCATACGCCAATCCGGCGCGGGCTGGCCCAGTCGGCCCCGTGTTCATGGCCCTGATCGAACCACAGCCCGGTGGTGCGCGCGGCGCCGACGGGCGAATGGCAGTGGCTGCAATTGATGTCGAGATAGCTGCGCGCGCGCGCATCGACGGGCAGGCGCTCGTCATGCCAGTCGACGTTGCGCGGCGCGGACGCCGCCGCCGGCGCGCCGGTCAGGTAGCCCAGCCGCTGCAGCCGCGTAAGCTGGTTGATCGTGCCGAACTTGCCCGGAAAATCGCGGTTCAGGTGCCGCGCCTTGATCCCGATCGGCTCGATATGGTTGATCTCGCCCGTCGTGAAATTCGGCGCGTGGCAGTTCGCGCAATCGTTGGCGTTGGGCACGACATAGACGAAGTCCTTGCGCTCCGCGCCGTCCACCATCGTCAGCGGGATCGCATCGCCCACGCGCTCCAGCGTGGCATCGCGCTGGTCCTCGTCCCAGACATAGGGCAGCGCTACCCAGCCGCCCGCGCGATGGACCAGCAGGCGCGTTTCCATCAGGCGCACGTGCGCAAGCCGCAAGCCGCCCACGCCATCCTGATAGTCGCTCGCCCGCGCCTTGACCACGTCCGTGCTCTCGCCCGTGTGATCGGCGGGCGCGACGGGGTAGTAGAACGTCTTGGCGATGACCGTGCCCACCGGCAGGTCGAACGCGCGATCGGGATTGTAGGCCGCTTTCTTCCCGTTCGGAATGAACAGCACCCGCCATTTCAGCGCGTAGTCGGTGAACAGCGGGGTGGCGAGTTCGTAGGTCACGCCCGATGGCGCGGCGGCCAGCCGGTCGCCCGCGCGCTGGATCAGCTTCCATTGCGAGAGCTTCGCCGGAAAATCCTCCCGCGATCCCGCCGCGCTGGAATGGTGCGTCAGCATCGCGAAGCCGAGAACGGAAGCGACCAGCGACCACAGCACGAACCGCAGGGATTTCGGCACCGGACAGCCCCCTAGCGGATGACGACAGGCGGCTGGCGCTTGAAGCCGTCGCAGCTCTTGCCGTCGATCACGGCGAACTTGCCGGGGCTTTTCGGATCGAGCCGGATCAGCTTGTCCGGCCCGGACGCGAGGCAGATGCCGTTGTCGTCACCGGGCGCGCGGGTATAGCCGTCCCATACCACGTTGGTGCTCTGGCCCGCCGCGCGGATCACCGGGGCCGCCGGGAAGCGCTCCGCATCAGGCGCGTTGCCGCCACCCGAGATACGGTTGCCGGCGATCAGCACCCGGTCCGGATAGGGATCGTGCTCGCCGGGCGCGCCGGCCTCGATCTTGTAGTCGGTCGAGAAATCGCTGGCGATGGCGATGCCCATGGTATCGTTGTTGCGGATGTCGTTGTCGAAGATCTCGACGTCGTCGTTGGCCAGCACGATCATGCCGGTGCCCTTGGGCACGATGCTGACCGCCGTGCCCTTGGCCGCGAAGTTCGGAGTGTTGTTCGCTTCGGACACGTTGTTGTGAATGCGCGTGCTGTGGCCGGGCTTGGGCAGGTTGGGCATGTTGAACACAAGGATGCCGCCGGTGTTGCGGGTGGCGACGTTTTCATAGACGTCCGCGTTCGTCGAGTTCTCGATCTCGATCCCGGCGACGTTCAGCTCCGCCCGGTTGCGGCGCACGATGATGTTGTCCGACTGCCCGACATAGATGCCGGCGTCGGAGGAACCGAACACTTCGCTGTCTTCGATCAGCACGTCGGTGCAGCCCACCGGGTAGATGCCATAGGCGCCGTGGGTGCTGTTGTCGGGATCGGTCCAGCGCACGCGCACGTTGCGGAAGGTGACGCCCTTGGTGCCGTTGATCTTGATCCCGTCGCCCTTGGTGTCCTGCACGGTCAGGTCGCTGACGACGAACTGGTTGCCCGTCACCAGCAGGCCGACCGGACCGGCGACCATGCCCGCGAACGACAGCACGGTCTGGTCCTTGCCCGCGCCCTTGATCGTCACACCCGAGGCAGTGAGGCCCAGGCCGCGCGAAAGGCGGTACTTGCCGGCGGGAATGATTATCACGTCCCCGGCCTTGGCATCGAGCAGCTGTTCCTGGAGATGCTTTTCGAAGGCGCGATCGGTGACGAAGCCATCGGCATCGGCCTGCGGACCCGCCGCCCAGGCCGGCCCGGCCAACCCCAGCGAGCCCAGACCCGCCACCATCAGCGCACTGCCCAGCAGCGCCGCGCGGCCGCGTACAAATCCTGCCTTCATCGTTCTCTCCTCGCTTGGTGCGATCCCGTGTGCGCGGCCGGCGACGCTTTTTGCCGGCCGCCGATTCGTCAATACTTGAGCGCCACGCTGCCGCCGAAGAAACGCGGCGGCGAAATCCGCGTGTAGGGCGTGCCGAACGTGGTCGTGGTGATGTTGTTGATGCCGTTCATGTACTGCTTGTTGAACAGGTTCTCGACCCAGAAGGTCACGGTCACGCGTTCGTTGGCGCTCTTGCCGCCGATGCGGGCGTTGACCAGATCGCGCGAGGACCGCAGCGTGCCGAGCTTCGTCCAGTCCACCCCGCCCAGCACGGTATCGAGCGCGTCGTCATAGGGCGTGCGCGCGTTGGTGCGGGCGCGCGAACGGTGGCTCCAGTTGAAATCGGCAAAGAGCTTGCCGAAGCCGACCGGCACGGTGGCGTGCGCGCCGAACGTGCTGCTGAGGCGCGGCTCGCCGGTCGGCTGTCCGTTGAGGTTGAGATTGATCGGCCCGCTGAAGGTCTGCACCTGCTCGATACGGCTCGCCCAGGTGGAATCGATCCAGGAAAGGGTGCCCGACAGGCTCAGGTAGTCGTTGATCTTCAGCGCCGTATCGAGATCGAAGCCATAGGCTTTCGAACTGCCGGTGGTGGTAACGTATTGCGGAATGGTGCTGCCGTTCTGCACCAGCGAGATCGACTGGCGATCGTTGTAGCGGAAATAATAGCCGGTCAGGTTGAAGCGCAGCCGCCGGTCGAAGAATTCCGACTTCACGCCGGCTTCGAAGTTCCACACGGTTTCCGGGCGGAAGTAGCTGTTGATCGCCTGCGAGTTGAAGCCGCCCGCCTTGTACCCGCGCGAGGCGGAAACGTAGGCCATGACATCGGGCGTGAACTTGTAGCTGACGACGAAGCGCGGCGAGACGTCGTTGAAGCTGGCCTTGCGCGTGAACGGCACGTTCTGCAACGCGCCTTCGTTGAAGATCAGGTTGCCCGTGGGGTAAATCGGCGCACCCGCCAGGAACGGCTGGGCAGCGAGCGTCTGATAGACCTGCAGCACCGAATAGGTGGTCGCCGGATCGAACAGCGGCGGCAGGCCGAGCTGGTCGAAGCCCGCGTTGAACACCGCGCCCGGCAACTGGATCGCCGACAGGCCCGGCGATTGCACGCTGGGCGCGAACCAGGTGAAGGTCTTGCGGTCGTTGGTATAGCGCAGGCCGAAGCGCAGGCTCCACTTGTCGGTCACGTCCCAGGTCACGTCGCCGAACGCGGCGAAGGACTTGTTGCGCGCGGTGTTGGTCATGTCCTCGCGCCAGGTGTTGCCGAACACCGGCAGGCCGGCGCCGGCGAAAGCGCTGAACAGCGGCAAGCCGCCGCTCGACAGCGCGAAATCGATCGAATCGACCAGCGCCGTCACCGCGCTGGTCTGGTGGCCGACCTCGTTGAAATAGCTGCCGCCCATCAGCCAGTGCAGCTTTTCGCCATCGTGCGAAAGGCGCAGTTCCTGATAGAAGCTCGTGTTGCTCTCGATATTGTCGGTGTCGAGATAGCGCGTGGGATCGTTGGTGCCGTCCTCGTCCTCGCGGTTCGAGGTCGAGAAGCGGCGGTACGAACTGATGCTGGTCAGCTTCAGCCCGTCGGTGATGTCGCGGTTGATGGTCAGCGCATAGCCGTTGAGCAGGCGCGTTTCGCGCGCGCCGCCGACCACGTCGTTGGTGAACGGCCCGAACGGATCGCGCGACAGCGCCACCTGGCTGATGCCGATCGCCACCGGGCCATCGTTGCGCGTTTCGTCATGATCCCAGGCGAAGACCACGTCGGTCGCGCTGTCGGGCGTCCAGCGGGCGGAAATGCGGCCCGACGTGGTGTGGATGAAGCCCCGGCCCTTGCCCGTGACGGCATCGTGCAGCCAGCCGTCGCGCCGGTTGATCAGCACGTCGCCGCGCACCTGCAGGGTATGCGTCAGCGGCACGTTGATCATCGCCTCGATGCGCTTCGAGCCATAGTTGCCGAAATCGAAATTGGCGGTGGTGGTGAAGCGGTCTTCCGGTTTCTTGGTGACGATCGAGATCGCGCCGGCGGAGGTATTGCGCCCGAAGATCGTGCCTTGCGGCCCCTTCAGCACTTCCACGCGCTCGATATCGTTGAAGAAGATCAGCGCCGAGCCGGTCCGCGCGGTGTAGATGCCGTCGACGAAAACCGCCACGGCGGGTTCGGTGCCGATGCCGAAATCGTCGGTCGCCACGCCGCGAATGGTGAAGCGCGGCTGCGTGACCGAGCTGTCGTCCACCACCAGCCCCGGCGTGAAGGCGGCCAGCGAGCCCAGGCTGATCGCGTGCAGTTCGTTGATCTTGGCCGAACTGACCGCAACCACGCTGACCGGCACGTCCTGCAGCCGTTCCTCGCGCTTCTGCGCGGTCACCACGATTTCATCGAGCCCCTGGGTCGCCGTTTCCCCGGCGGCAGGCGGCCCCTCCGCCGCGCGGGCCGACGTTGCGACCAAAGCCAGGCTCAAGCCGATGGCCAGTACCGAAACCTGATGGAACGCGGGCTTGCCCCCGCCGCGTCGCGTAAATCCGGTCACCTGTACCCCCCAATATTTCTGCATTGTTATGTTTGTTTGCTACGCAATTGGCACGGCCCATGTCAAGAACATTGCCCTCCAAGCATTTTGGAGGACTGCCAATGAATTCAATCTGATATGTTGGGGAGGACGGCGTGAAATGGGGCCAGATCCGAGCAGCCGGATTGTGATCGCGGATTTGCGGGTTGGTGACGAACGCAACGGAAGATCATACCACCACGCCGGGCTTGCAACGGCGGGGAGGGGGGAGAGCGGACGTTGACATCGCGGACCCAGACGGCATTCTGCGTTGATGGACGAGGAGCAGATTGCCACTTGGACGGGATTGGGGCGTTGGCTCTTGATCGGCTTCGGGATAATGCTGATCTTCCTTTCCATTCCTATCGGCTTCTCACAGGACAATGGGGCTGCCGCTGGTTGGAACATTTTTCTCGGCCTATTGGCGATTGGCGCCATCGCATCCGGCAATCGCAAAGCGCCTCTGCTGTCTCTGGTCTTGGCATCCTTGATGGCAATCAGGCTGATCGCCGCGATCATCAATGGTTCATCAGTTTCAGTGCTGGCGGGTTCGCTGATCCTTTTGGTCATCGCGGCGGGCGCGGCGTACGACCTTCGAAAGCAGGCGAGGTTGGATTAGCGCGTTGCCATTGAAACGCCGAATGACCGCTATCTTGTCGTGTCTGGAAGGACCACCCCCACGGAAAGATGTCGGATAGCTGCCGCTCCGGCCACGCCGGACTGTGTCCACGTCGCCTGGCGAACGCGAAAAAATCGAGTCTGTGTCCGAAGTCACGGCGGTGTCATCGCCGGCATGGCAAAGAAAAGCCGCGACCCGAGGATGGCTTGCCATCTGAACTGCGCCTCCTGCCTTGTGCAGGGGGCGCATTTTTTCTTGCGGGTATAGTATCGGCGGTGGAAGCCCACCCCGTTGCGACTAACGCCGCCTCCGGCGCCGCAAGTCTCACTCCCCTCCCGCTTGCGGGAGGGGTTGGGGGTGGGTAGCGCCCAATTGTCTGCAATGACGCGCCGGCGCGGGTCTTCTACGCCGTCAGGTCCAGCACCACGCGGCCTTCGATCTGGCCCTTGTGCATCCGGTCGAACACGGCGTTGATGTCCTCCAGCTTCGCGGTTTCCACCGTCGCGCGGACTTTGCCGTGCGCGGCGAAATCGATCGATTCCTGCAAGTCGAGCCGCGTGCCAACGATCGATCCGCGCACGGTGATGCCGTTCAGCACCAGGCCGAAGATGTTGAGCGGGAAATCGCCCGGCGGCAGGCCGTTGAGCGCGACGGTGCCGCCGCGCGCGGTGACGCCGATCGCCTGCTCGAACGCCTTGGGGCTGACCGCCGTGACCAGCACGCCGTTTACGCCGCCACCGGTCTCGCGCTTGATGACGGTGGCGGGATCGTCGTGGCGGGCATTGACGGTGATCGTCGCGCCCAGCCGGCGGGCAAGATCCAGCTTGGCATCGTCGATGTCGATCGCGGCGACGTTCAGGCCCATGGCGACGGCATATTGCACCGCCATGTGGCCCAGCCCGCCGATACCGCTGATCGCGACATAGTCGCCGGGCTTGGTGTCGGTCATCTTCAGCCCCTTGTAGACCGTGACACCGGCGCAGAGCACCGGCGCGATCTCGGTAAAGCTGATGTTGGCGGGCAAGTGGCCAACGTAGTTCGGATCGGCGATCACGTAATCGGCGAACCCGCCGTTGACCGAATAGCCGGTGTTGAGCTGCGTCTCGCACAGCGTTTCCCAGCCGCCCAGGCAATGCACGCAATGGCCGCAGGCGCTGTAGAGCCACGGCACGCCGACGCGATCGCCTTCCTTCACGTTCTTCACGCCCGCGCCCACCTGGCTGACATAGCCGACGCCCTCGTGCCCCGGAATGAACGGCGGGTTGGGCTTGACCGGCCAGTCGCCCTCGGCGGCGTGGAGGTCGGTGTGGCATACGCCCGATGCCTGGATCGCGACCTGGATCTGGCCGGGGCCGACCTGCGGCACGGGCACTTCATCGATCGTCAGCGGCTTGCCGAATTCGCGCACGACGGCGGCCTTCATGGTGCTGGCCATGGTTCTTCTCCTTGGATTCCTGGGGAAAGCGGATGGCCCGGCCGCGCGGGCCGGGCCTTGCGCACGGTCAAAAGAAGCCAAGCTTCTTCGGGCTGTAGCTGACCAGCATGTTCTTGGTCTGCTGATAGTGATCGAGCATCATGCGATGCGTTTCGCGCCCGATGCCCGACTGCTTGTAGCCGCCGAACGCCGCGTGGGCGGGATAGGCGTGATAGCAGTTGGTCCACACCCGTCCGGCCTGGATCGCCCGGCCGAAGCGGTAGCAGGTGTTGGCATCGCGGCTCCACACCCCCGCGCCAAGGCCATAGAGCGTGTCGTTGGTGATGGAGAGCGCCTCCTCGGCATCGCGGAAGGTCGTGACCGACAGGACCGGGCCGAAGATTTCCTCCTGGAAGATGCGCATCTTGTTGTGGCCGCGGAACACCGTGGGCTGCACGTAGTAGCCGCCCGACAGTTCCCCGCCGAGATCGGCCGCGCCGCCGCCAATCAGCAGGTCCGCGCCTTCCTGCCGACCGATGTCGACATAGGAGAGGATCTTGTCGCGCTGCTCCGCCGAGGCCTGCGCGCCGATCATGGTGGCGCTGTCGAGCGGGCTGCCTTGCCGGATCGCGGCGACGCGGGCCAGCGCCTTTTCCATGAAGCGGTCGTAGATGCTTTCATGGATCAGCGCGCGGCTGGGGCAGGTGCAGACCTCGCCCTGGTTAAGCGCGAACATCACGAAGCCCTCGATCGCCTTGTCGAGGAAATCGTCGTCCTCGCGCGCCACGTCCTCGAAGAAGATGTTGGGCGACTTGCCGCCCAGTTCCAGCGTCACCGGGATCAGGTTCTGGCTGGCGTACTGCATGATGAGCCGGCCGGTCGAGGTTTCCCCGGTGAAGGCGATCTTGGCGATGCGCGACGAGGAGGCAAGCGGCTTGCCCGCTTCCAGCCCGAAGCCGTTGACGATGTTGAGCACGCCGGGCGGCAGCAGATCGCCGACCAGATCGATCCACACCATGATCGACGCGGGCGTCTGTTCGGCGGGCTTCAACACGATGCAATTGCCCGCCGCCAGTGCCGGCGCCATCTTCCACGCTGCCATCAGCAGCGGGAAGTTCCACGGGATGATCTGGCCCACCACGCCCAGCGGCTCGTGGAAATGATAGGCGACGGTATCGTGGTCGATCTCGCCGATCGAGCCTTCCTGCGCGCGGATGACGCCGGCGAAATAGCGGAAATGGTCGATCGCCAGCGGCACGTCGGCGGCCATCGTCTCGCGGATCGGCTTGCCGTTGTCCCACGTTTCGGCGGTGGCCAGCGTTTCGAGATTCTGCTCCATGCGGTCGGCGATGCGCAGCAGGATCGCGGCGCGTTCGGCCACCGAGGTGCGGCCCCAGGCATCCTTGGCCTTGTGCGCTGCATCCAGCGCGGCCTCGATATCCTCCGCTTGCGAACGGGCGATCTCGCCCACCACCTTGCCGGTGATCGGGGACACGTTCTGGAAATAGCGCCCGGCCCGGGGCGCGACCCATGTGCCGCCGATGAAATTGTCATAACGGGCCGCGAAGGGCGGCTGCAGCGTCGCAACCGGGCGATCCTGAACGACGGAATCCATAAACCTGATCCTCTTCCTGGCTGAACCGGCGCCGTCTTTCGGCGTCTGTCCCGCATCCTAGGAACGCGATCGGAACGGGGGGAAGAGGGGGCCGGGACAAGGCCATGCCGATGTGTCTCGCCAGCGAGACAGGCGCGGGCGCAAATCGTTCAGGCCGAGGCTTTCAGGGGGTCAGGCCGGCCCGCGCCAAGCGGCGATAGAGCGTGGCCCGGCCGATGCCGAGCAGGCGTGCCGCCTGGCTGGCGTTGCCGCCGGCCTGCGCCAGCGCCTGCCGCAGAACCGCGCGATCGGCATCCTCGAACGAGGGGCCAGCCCCTTCGCCGAGCAGCTGGCCCAGCGCGCGCGGCGTCGTCAACGCCGCATCGTTCAACCCCAGTCGCAACCGCGCCGCCCGGCTCGCGCCGACCACCAGATCATCGCGATCGACCGCCAGCAGCGCCGTGCCGGTGGTGGCGTCATCCGAAAGGAACACGATGCGATGGCCATCGAAGTGACGACAGAAATAGTCCCGCTCGATCTTGCGCGCGGCGTCGCGCACCAGCGCGGCGATCATTTCCGCCATCGCGGGGCCATGATCGTCGCGGCAGCTCGATACGTCGAGCGCCCCCGCCAGCCGGCCGTGCGGATCATGCACCGGCGCGTCCATGCAGCTGATATCGACATTGCGCCCGGCGAAATGCTGATCGCGGTGAACGATCACGGGCTGGTCTTCGTAAAGGCAGGTGCCGATGCCGTTCGTGCCTTCCTCCGCCTCGCCCCACCGCGCGCCCTGGACCAGCCCCGCCGCGGTGAAGGAAGCGGCGTCGGCATCGTTCGTGCGACGCTCCAGCACGATGCCGCGCGCATCGCTCAGAATGACCGCGCAACCCGAACGCCCGACCGAACGGAACATTTGATCGAGCACCGGCGCGGCCACGGTGAGCATGACCTCGTGCTCGGCCCGCAAGGCCGACAGGAAAGCACCATCGACTCGCTCGCGCGCCGCGTGCTGGTCGGGGTCAAGTCCATGGAACAGGACGGACCTGCACCACGATGCGGCGATCGCCGAAGAGGCGGCCGCGCTGGGGGACCGCACCACATCCAGAACCGTGTCGCTGTGTCGAGCGACCACCACGGGCATCCTCCGCACTTCAGGCCATGAAGATCACGCCAACGTCGCCCGATGGTACAGGGACTCCGCCCCCCGGTAAAGCGCGCGGATCAGGCGCCCCGCTTCACACCCCCGCCATCAGCACCGAGGTCTGGATCAGGGTCTGCGCCCAGTTGTCGGGCAGCTTGCCGATAAACAGGTTTTCGGTGCGGTAATTGGCGATGCGCCAGCCCGCTGCGGTCTTGCGGAACTTCACGTGCAGGCGGCTCGACCGGATCAGCGAGGACCCGTCGTCATAGACCCACGGCTGGAACTGCACCCATTCGCCCTCGGCGGTTTCCGCGCTGGTGGCGCGCAACTGCTCGGCGGTCAGGTAGTGCGTGTTGAAGATCTGCTTCGGATTCTCGGCGGCGTAGAACTTGCGCATGTGCGCGGCGATCTCGGCCGGGCCGCGGTGCTGGCCGAACTGCGCGCCGTGCGCCCCGCCCACGCCCTGCCAGATGGCGTCTTCGGTGAACAGCGCGCCGATCGCGTCGGCGCGGGCTTCCGCCGGCATTCCGGCTTCGGGCAGAGGGCTGTCGCACAGGAACATGTAGCGCGCGAGCAGCCGGCGCGCCTCCGCTTCCGCCTGCAGGAACGCGACCTGCTGCTGCAGCTCCGCAATGGCTGCCCTGACGTCTTCCATGCCCTTCATCCTCGCATCAATCGACAATGCCGCCGTGCTTACGCGCTAACACCGGCCGCGTCATGGCCCGCGACAAGCCGCCGGCGGCTTCGTTTCGCGAAACGGGCAAAGCCTGCCGGAAGCGGTCAGGAGATGGGGCGTCGACTCTCAGTTCGATCGCCCGAACAGGTGCGAAGGGCTGGCCAGAGCCAGCCGGATCAGATCGGCCTGGCGGCTCGCTCGCGTCTTGGCCATGACCTGCTTGAGCTGCGTGCGCGCGGTGTGGATCGAAACCCCGCGCGCCTGCGCGAACGTGGCGACATCGTCTCCGCCGCACAGACGCGCCAGCAGATCGGCCTCGGACGGGGTCAGCGCGAAAAAGGCGCGCAGGTCGGCCGGCGCTGGCGGTGGCGGTCCGCCCGCGTCGGCCAGCGCCAGCGCGAAGGCAGGCCGTTCGGCCGCGATGGCGTACCGCTCCAGCGCGAAGCGGGGCAAGGCGACGGCGTGAAGCAGCACTTCGCAATCCCCGTTGCGCCACCGCATCGCGCGGGGAGAGCCGGACAGCAGCAAGGGACGCAGCCCCTCAATCAGCCGCCATTCCGTGTCCGCCATCCCCGGCACCCGCACCACCAGGCCTTCCAGCAGGCCCTGTGCCGCCGGATTGGCGATCTGGACCCGCCCCGCATCGTCACAGATCGCCAGCGCGAACTGCATCCGGTCCATCACCTGCCGCAGCATGGCGTTTTCATTGGCGCGGCGATCGGTCTCGATCAGCAGGCGCAGCGCTTCGCGCACGTGCGGCATGAGGTCGATCAGTGCCTGCCGGCAATGCGCCGCCAGTGGCGTGCCGACCCCGGCATGAACCGCAAGCCCCGCCTCGCCCAGCGCGCCCATGGCGATGCGCGCGCCCAGGAACTGCCCCAGTCCCTGTTCGCGCAGGCGCGCCTGCCACTGGTGGAACTGCCCCTGCAGGGCATCCGGGCAATTGTCGTCCTCCAGCATATAGACGCCGTCGTGGACGGGATTCACCGCGACGATGGTGCGCGGATTGACGTCGTCCAGCAGCGAGAGTTCGCCGGCGGGCGCCGGGGTCGCCGAGCAAGTCGCCAGCCAGCGATGGCGCAGGCGGTCGGGCGTGCGGTTGAACCAGTGGATCGTGACGCTGCGCGCGCCGGTTTGCGTGCGCAGCCGGTCCAGCGCCGTGGCCAGGCGCGGACGGTCCATGCTGGCCCCGTACAGATCGCCCAGAACATTGGAACAGAGCATCGCCATACCCCCAACAAAGGCAACGGGGCATGGTGTTGGCGGCGGCAGGCGATGGCAAGGCTGGGCTTCCGCCTTTGTGACAATTCTTGCCGAAATTGCACAGCGCGTACCGCAAATGGGCGATGCCGCGCCCAGTGCCGGTTCCCATCATCGCCCGATCAACGAACACAACAGGGAGCTAGATCATGTGGGGAACCCATCGCGGCGCGGCGCTGCTCGCCATCTGCGCGGCCGGAATCGCGGCCTCGCCCGCCCTTGCCGCCGAACCGGCGGAGACCGGCGCGCAGGATAGCGGCGCGCTCGACACCATCGTCGTCGTCGCGCGCAAGCGGCAGGAAAACGTGCAGAGCGTGCCGATCTCGATCACCGCGCTGACCGGTGCGGCGCTGCAGCAGCGCGGCGTGGCGCGCGTGGGCGACCTGATCGGCACGGTCCCCAACCTTACCCAGGACGGCGGCGGTTCGGTGCTCGGCGCGATGGGCATTCGCGGCATCGTTTCGCAGACGCGCAACATCGGCTTCGACAGCGGGCTTGGCGTCTATGTCGACGGCGTGCTGACCGTGCGCCCCAACGCGGCGGACCAGGAACTGCCGGACATCGCCACGCTGGAAGTGCTGCGCGGGCCGCAAGGCACGCTGTTCGGGCGCAACACCACCGCCGGCGCGATCAACATCACCACGCGCAAGCCGAGCCTGGACGGCATCGAGGCCAATGCGCGCACCGCCTTCGGCAATCTGGGCACGATCGAGGCCAACCTGTTCGCGACCGCGCCAATCGTGACCGACCGGCTGGGCGTGAAGATTGCCGGCTCCATCGCCACGCGCGACGGCTATATCACCAACCTCTTCGACGGCTCGAAGCTCAACAACCTCAACCGCAAGTCGCTGCGCGGCGGCCTGCTGTGGAAGCCGGCCGAGACGCTGGAAGTGGCGCTTTCGGGAAGCTGGCTGAAGCAGGCGGACCGGCTGCTGCTGGGGCAGGTGGCCGACAACACTTCCGGCGGCCTCGCCGGGCTGCCGGGCTACTTCACCGATCCCTACACCGTTTCGCAGGACCATCCCAGCCTGCAAAGCCGCGAGATCTGGAGCACCAACCTCAACATCGACTGGCACATCGGCGGGTTCACGGTCACCTCGATCAGCGCCTATGGCGACAACCGTTCGCGCCTGATCGACGACGACGACGCCCGCCCGATCCCGCTGTCCACGTCCGACTTCCAGGACCGCGCCCGCCAGTTCACGCAGGAACTGCGGCTGGCTTCGCCCACGGGCGGCAAGATCGACTACCTCATCGGCCTGTACTACCTGCGCCAGAACGCCGACGCCAACCGCGCCACCACGGTCAACGGTCCGCCGGGACCGGCCGCCTTCGTCGGCGCGATCTCCAGCATCTCGAACCTCAGGACCAATGCCTATGCCGCGTTCGCCAGCGCCAACTGGCGGCCGCTGCCGGGCCTGACGATCAGCGGCGGCCTGCGCGTCAATACCGAGAGCAAGGATCTGGTGTTCGACCAGACCAACACCTCGTTCATTGCCCTGCCGCAGCTTTCCGCGCGCCTGCACCGCAAGGACAGCAACCTTTCGGGCAACGCCAGCGTGTCCTACGAAGTCGTGCCCGATACCCGCCTCTACGTCAGCGCCGCGCGCGGCTTCAAGAGCGGCGGCTTCAACCCGGACATCGTCGGCAGCACCGACATCAGCTTCGGTCCGGAAAAGGCGTGGTCGTTCGAGGCCGGCATCAAGTCCGACCTGTTCGACCACAAGCTGCGCATCAACGCGGCGGGCTTCTACACCGATTACAAGGACCTGCAGGTCTCGGCGCTGGTCGGCGCGGCCTTCCAGATCCGCAATGCGGCGGCGGCGCATATCAAGGGCTTCGAAGTGGAAGTCACCGCCAGGCCGGTGCGCGCGCTCGAACTCAACGCGGGCGCGGGCTATACCGACGCGACCTATGCCGACTTCCCCGGCTGCGCCCCGGCCACGAACTGCGCCGGGCAGCGCCTGCCGTTCGTGCCCAAGCTCTCGCTCAACGCCGGCGCGCAAGTGACGCAGCCGCTTGGCGAAGGGCATCTGACCGGGCGGCTGGACCTGTCGTGGCGGAGCGGCATCTACTACGAGGCGACCAACACGCCCGACGGACGCCTGCCCGGCTACGTGCTGGTCAACGGGCGGCTGGGCTACAGCTTCGCCGGCGATCGGCTGACCATCGCCATGTTCGGCCGCAACCTGTTCGACAACCGCTACCGCGACTACTCGTTCTATCTCGCTCCCTTTGCCGAACGGCTGGTGCGCTGGGCGCCGCCGCGCACCTACGGCATCGAAATGACCACGCGCTTCTGATGGTCGGCCGGCGGCGCAAGCCGCCGGTCCGCCCCCCCCCTGAAATTCTCCGGCCACAAGGATTCGCCGCTCCATGTCCAGACGTCCGCTCGCCATCGCGCTGGCAACCCTGATCGCCAGCCCGGCTTCGGCCCAGTTCCAGGACGCCATCGGCACGGCTCCGCCGGTTCCCGCCGAGGTGATCTACACCCATGGCCATGTCGCCACGCCCGCCGGCTGGCAGACCGACATCGCCATCGCGCAGGGCACGATCGTCGCGGTTGGGAGCGAAAGCGAGGTCACGGCGCATCGCGCTGCCGCAACACGGATCGTCGATCTCAAGGGCATGACGGTGTTGCCCGGCCTGATCGACATGCATGTCCACGCGGTCGACGCCGGATTGCAGGCCCGCGACTGCCGCTTTCCGCAAGGGGCAGACGCCGCCACGATCACGCGCACGGTCAAGGACTGCGCGGGCGCGGCGCGCCCCGGCGAATGGATCACGGGCGGCCAGTGGGACGCCTCCTCCATGGGCGGGACGCCACCCCACAAGCGCCTGCTCGATGCGGTCGCGCCGACCACGCCGGTCGTGCTCCACGACATCAGCCTGCACAGCGTTTGGGCCAATTCCGCCGCGCTCAAGGCCGCCGGCATCACGCGCGCCACGCCCAACCCGGCGGGCGGGGTGATCGAACGCGACAACAAGGGCGAGCCGACCGGCGTGCTGCGCGAGAATGCGGCCATCGCCCTGCTCAACACGGTTCCGGCCCCCAGCGAGGACGATCGGGTCGAAGCGCTGCGGACAGCCAGCAAGGCGATGCTGGCGCAAGGCATTACCGCCTACGAGGAAGCGCTGCTCGCCACCACCAACGCGCGCGTCTATGCCCGGCTCGCCGACGCGGGCGGGCTGGCGCAGCACGTGCGCGCCTGCATGTGGGACCGCGACCAGGCACTGATCACCCAGCGCCATCTCTATGCCCGGCCGGGCCTGGAAATGGGCTGCGTCAAGATGATCCTCGATGGCGTGCCCACGGATTCGCACACGGCCGCGATGCTGGAACCCTATGCCGACGCGGCGGCGTTCGGCGATGCGGCCCGGGCAAAGGGTTCGCTGCTCTATGCACCGGGCGAGATCGACGCAAAGGTCGCGCGCTACGATGCGGCAGGGCTGGTCGTGAAGCTCCACGCGGCGGGCGACGGTTCGGTCAGCGCCGCGCTCGACGCCGTGGCGGCGGCGCGCAAGGCCAACGGCCCCTATGGCCCGCATCACGAAATCGCCCACGCCAATTTCGTGACGCCGGCCGATATCCAGCGCGCCCGCGCCTTGACCGCTACCTTCGAGTTCTCGCCCTACATCTGGTTCCCCAGCCCGCCGGTGCGCGACGTGATCCGCTCGGTAGGCCCCGAACGCATGGCCCGCTTCACCCCGGTCCGCGACGCGATCGATGCCGGGGACCGCGTGGTGCTCGGTTCGGATTGGCCGGTGGTGCCGTCGATGTCGCCGTGGCTGGCGATCGAGACACTGGTGACGCGCGAAGCGCCGGGCGGCGGCGGCGAAACGCTCGCCCCCGGCCAGAAGGTGAGCGTGGCCGAAGCCCTGCGCCTGATGACCGCCAACGCCGCGCGCCAGATCGGCCTGGGCGACCGGATCGGCACGATCGAAGCGGGGCGGCAAGCCGATCTCGTGGTGATCGATCGCGACATCTTCGCCATCGATCCGCACCAGATTCACGCGACCCGGGTGCTGCGCACGATCATTGCCGGCAAGGAGGCCTATCTGGCGCCGTGAACGCCGGTAAAATATAGACGACAAAATTAGTCTCTGTTTTTAGCTTGACCCATGAACGCGGACTCGGTAAGTCCGTGTTCATGGCACATATCACCACCAGCGTCGAATACGGCATCCATTGCCTGCTGCTGCTCGTCGGCAACGAAGACCGGCCGATGAGCAGCCGCGATCTTGCCGAATTGCAGGGCGTTTCCGCCAGCTTCCTCGCCAAGATCTTCCCGAAGCTGGAAAAGGCCGGGATCGTGAAGGCCAGCGAGGGCGTGCGCGGCGGCTACCTGCTGGCGCGGCCGGCCGATGCGATCACCTTCCTCGATATCGTCGACGCCATCGAGGGCGCCAAGCCGCTGTTCGACTGCCAGGAAGTGCGCGGCCGCTGCGCCGTGTTCGGCGGCGATGCGCCCGGCTGGGCATTGGACGGCGTCTGCGCGATCCACGCGGTGATGCTGCAGGCGGAAAAGGCCATGCGCGATGCGCTGGCCGCGCAGACGCTGGGCGCCGTCGCCGGGCGCTTCGGCCGCAAGGCTCCACCCGAATTCTTTTCCGAAGTCAGCACCTGGATCGACGGACGCCTGACCGGCCGCACCGCGAAGAGCGGCAGGCCGGCGCGCGACGTGCCGGACTAAACGGGCGCGCCCGCGCGGCGCCCGCCCCCCTCCCCACCTGAACGTCTTTTCTCGGCCCCCCTTGCCGGGCCGCGCCGGGAAAGCGCCTGCACGCCATCCCTCTGCGGCGTCGCGGGACGATGAAGCGCGCCCGGCAAAAAGCAACAGAAGGAGAAATGCCATGACCCAGAAGATCGTGATTGCCGGAACCGGATTTGCCGGTGTCTGGGCAGCCCTTTCCGCCAGCCGCGCCATCGCGCTTGCCGGCAGGCAGCAGGACGTGGAGGTGATCGTCATCTCGCCCGCCCCCGCGCTCGTCATTCGCCCGCGCCTTTACGAAGCCGTGCTCGACAACATGAATCCCGATGTCGGCGCGCTGCTCGCCGCCGTGGGCGCACGGCACCTTGCCGGCCGCGTCGAGACCATCGATGTCAACAGTCGCACTGTCACCGTGGCACGGAGCGACGGGGAGCGCGAAACGATCGCCTATGACCGCTTCGTTCTCGCCGCCGGCAGCCAGCTGTTCCGCCCGGATGTCCCCGGCCTTGACCGCCATGCGTTCGACACCGACCAGTTCGCCACCGCCCGCGCACTGGACGTGCAGCTGAAGGCACTGCCCGGCGAGCCCGAGACGGAGGCGCGCAATACCGTCGTCGTCGCCGGCGGCGGGCTGACCGGCTTCGAGGCGGCGACGGAAATGCCGATCCGGCTGCGCGCCGCGCTGGGGGACAAGGCAAACTTCCGCGTCATCCTGATCGACACGGCGGATCGCCCCGGCGGATCGCTGGGGGACGAGGCGCAGCCCCATCTCGCCGAAGCGCTGGCCTTCACCGGCGTCGAAACGCGGACGGGCGTGCGGGTCACCGCGATCGAGGCGGACGCCGTGGTCCTCTCTTCCGGCGAACGGATCGCGACCAATACCGTCGTCTGGACCGCGGGCATGCGCGCCAGTCCGCTGGCGGCGCAGATCCCCGGCGAACATGACGCGATCGGCCGCGTCGTCGGCGATGCCTATCTGCGTGCGCCCGCCGCGCCGGGCGTGTTCGTGACGGGCGATACGGTGCACGCCGGCACGGACGATGACGGCAATGTCGCCCCGATGTCGTGCCAGCACGCGCTGAGCCTGGGGCGCGTGGCGGGGCACAACGCCGCCGCCGAACTGGTCGGTCTGCCGCTGCATCCCTATAGCCAGCCCAAGTACGTGACCTGTATCGACCTGGGCGACTGGGGCGCGCTCTACACCGAAGGCTGGGACCGGCAGGTGCGGATCACGCGCGAGGCGGCCAAGGCGATCAAGCAGGAGATCAACCGCGTGTGGATCTACCCGCCCGCCGCAGACCGCGACGCCGTGTTCGCCGTCGCCAATCCCGACTACGTCATCGTGCCCTGATGTCCGGAAGCCGGCGGCATTCCTCGGATGCCGCCGGCCCTATCCCGAAGGCCGCGCTCCGCTGGCCGGTTATGGCGCGATATTCCCGGTCAGCGCGTTGAGCCGCCATGCCGCCACGGTCTGCATGCCTTCCGCCTGCAGCAGGGCGGCTTCGGCCTCGATCGCCTCGCGTTCGGCGTCAAGCACGGCCAGTGGCGGCTTCGCCCCCACGCGCGCTTCCAGTTGCGTCCCGCGCAGCGCTTCCGTGGCCGCATCGCGGCGCAGCCGGGAAGCCTCCGTCATGCGCCGCGCGGTCGCAAGACCCTGCCACGCATCGATTACCATGCCCGCAAGCCCTTGTTCGGCCTGACGCAACCGGGCCTCGCTGGCATCGAGATCGGCATCGGCGGCACGGACCTGCGAAGATACGCGCCCACCCGCCCACAGCGTCCAGCGGCCCCTGATGCCCACGGCGACCGTATCGGCCTTGTAGCCGGGGAAGAACTGGTCGCGCACATGCCCGGCTTCGGCAAAGGCGCCCACCGTCGGCATGCCCTCGGCCCGCGCCGAACGGGTGCCGGCCCGCGCGACATCGACGCCCGCCTGGGCCTGGCGGAGCGCGGGATTGGACGCGCGGGCCATGTCCATGGCTTCGTCGAGCGTCGGCGGCACGGCGGGCGGCTCGGCAAGCGGCGCCAGATCGCCCGCCGGCTTCCCGGTAAGGCGCTGGTAGGTCGCTTCCGCCGACGTCCGCCGGCCCTGCGCCTGCGCGAAACCCGCATCGGCTTCGGCCTTCCGGGCTCGCGCCTGGGCGAGGTCCGAACTCGCGATTTCACCCGCCCGGAAGCGCAGGCCCGCCTGGCGTTCGGTTTCCGTCAGTTCCTCGACAAGCTGGCCATAGCGCGCCTCGAGCTTTCGCGCCGTCAGCACCTCGGTATAGGTGCCGACAGCCGTGACGATGGTCTGCAACCGCGCCTGTTCGGCGCCGAAGTGCGCCATCGCCGCGCCGCCACGCGCCTGATCGATGGCGGACGACACCCGCCCACCCGCATAGAGCGGCAGTTCCGCCGTGGCCTGCAGGGCCAGCGGATTCACATTGTCCGCCGTGATCCCGAAAAAGCCGCCGTTGTCGATCCGGCCGGCGCCATAGGACCCTTCGACCCGCAGGAGCGGGTTGCTTTCCGCCCGCGCCCGATCCAGCCGGGCTTTCGCCGCCGCCTCGCCCGCATTGGCCTCGGCCAGCACGGGTGCGTTGGCGAGGGCATCGGCGATGGCGGCGGCGAGGTCCTGCGCCATGGCTGGGGGAACGGCTAGGGCGCAGGAGAGCAGGCAGGACAGCGGCAACGACAGGGCCGGGAGCAACCTGGGCGGCATCAGGCGGGGCATGTCACACCTGCGTCAGTTGAAGGAGCTGCCGGGCCTGATCCCCAGCTTCTTGAAGATCATGGCCGCAGGGCAAAAGCCGGTGAAGCTGGCCTGAAACATGTTCGCGCCGGCAAAGGCCGTCAGCCAGAGGAACCCGGGGTGAACCCAATGGGCCAGGGCAAGACTGGCGAGCACGACCACTCCGGCGAAACGGAAAACCGCTGAATCAAGCGTCATCGCACCTCTCCCTTATTTGAAACGCAGCTTGCGGATGCCGAGCGCGTGCATGGCCAGCTTTTCGTAGAACGGCTCGCTGGTGCCGCGACGGACCTTGTGCAGGAAGTATTTCTCGAACCCGATCTTGGCGAGGTGCACCCACTTCCCGCTTGACGACCAGTTGAGATTGCGCGGCGGAATCTGCGGCTGGGCGACGAAGGCAACCCCGCCATCGCCGAAGTCGGCAAGGCACACGGCGTTCCAGGTCGCTTCCTCGACCGGCTCCTTACCAGCCAGTTCGAGCGCCAGGTTCCGCGCGATCGCGGTGACCATCGATTCGATCATGAACCCGGTCTTGGGCACTCCCACCGGCACCGGCGTAGGGCCGACCGGTGGAATTGCCACGCATACGCCCAGCGAATAGACGTTGCGGAATGTGGGATTGCGCTGGTGCTTGTCGGCAAGGATGAAGCCGCGCGGATTGGTCAGCCCCTCGATCCCCTGCACGGCGGCGACGCCACGAAAGGCCGGCAGGATCATCGAATAGCCGAAAGGCAGCGCATGGACGGACCTCACCGACCCGTCGTCCGCCACCTCTTCCACATGCATCGTGCCCTCTTCCACCTTAGTGATGCGGGCGCTGGTGATCCACTTGATGTGCCGATCGCGCAGTTCGCTCTCCAGCAGCGTCTTGGTGTCGCCCACCCCATCGAGCCCGAGATGGCCGACATAGGGTTCCGGGCTGACGTAGGTCATCGGCACCTGATCGCGGATCTTGCGGCGGCGCAGTTCGGTATCGAGGATGAGGGCGAATTCGTAAGCCGGGCCATAGCAGGAAGCGCCTTGCGCCGCGCCGACCACGATCGGCCGGGGGTTTTCGCAGAAGCGGTCGAAGGCGTCGGCCGCGTGTGCCGCGTGGTCGGTGCGGCAGACCGACTGGGTGAAACCATCGGGGCCGAGGCCCTCGATTTCATCGAACGCCAGTTCGGGACCGGTCGCGATAACCAGATAGTCGTAAAGCAGCGAGGTTCCGTCGTTCAGCTCGACGCGGTTCTCGGCAGGGTGGACGCGCCGCGCCCCGACGGCGGTGAACCCGATGCCTTTCTTGGCCATGATCGGCGGCAGATGCACCTTGATCGCGTCCGGTTCGCGCCACCGCACCGCAACCCACGGGTTCGACGGCACGAACCAGTAGTCGTCCTGGTCATTGACCACCATGACCTGCGCCTTGCCCTTCACGGCATCGCGGATTTCGTAGGCGGCGATGGTGCCCCCAAGTCCGGCACCCAGAACGATAATCTGCGGCAACGACATTGCTCATTCTCCCGTAAGCTGGCGGCGGGCCTGGAACCCTCGCGGCGCTCACCCCGATCGACCGGATCACTCCAGGCGCGCTATGTATCGTTCTTGACTTATATAAGGTATTTAGGATATGAGCAAGTGATAATGTATTGAGGCTGTCGCCCAACGCCGCGCGCAGCCCGCTGGAGGAAGGCGCACGCCATGGTTTTCGGTTTCGGAACGAACAGGGACATGCGGGGACATCTGTTTGCTTTCGCCGCCATCGGCATGGCGACGGCGTTCGGGCTGCCTCTCGCCGGCTGCGCCGACAGCGGCGAAACCACGCAGACGGCGAAGGCCCCCGCCGGCCCTCGCCTCACGCTTGCCATGCAGGACACCACGGCATGGCAGGACGTCAGCGCCGAAATCGCCACGGTCGACCAGGCGCAGGTGATGGCGCGCATCCCCGGCATCCTGAGCACGCTGACGGTCAAGGCGGGGGACACGGTCGCGAAAGGGCAGGCGATCGGCCGGATCGTCGATAGCCAGCTAGGGTTCCAGGCCGGCGCCTATGGCGCGCAGGCAGCGGCCGCGCAGGCACAGGCGGCGCAGGCCGCGGCAGACCTCCAGCGCGTAAAGTTCCTTCACGACAACGGCGTCTATGCCAAGGCCCGGCTCGATCAGGCGCAAGCCGCAGCCAGCGCCGCGCAGGCGCAGGTCCGCGCCGCGCAAGCGCAGCAGGCCGCCGTGGGCGCGGTGGCGGGGCAAGGCACGGTCGTCGCGCCGACCGCTGGCCGGGTGCTGCGCGCCGACGTGCCCGCCGGCGCGCCGGTTGCCCCCGGCATGGTCATCGCGGTGATCACCGCCGGGCCGACGATCGTCCGGCTCGAAATGCCCGAATCGCTCGCCGGCAAGGCCCATGCCGGATCGCGGGTGTCCGCGGCGGGCATGGGCGAAGGCCGGGTGATCAAGGTCTATCCCTCGGTCAACGCCGGCAAGGTGATGGCCGACGTCGACATGCCGGGCATCGACAACAGCCTGATCGGGCGGCGCGTGGCGGCGCGCGTCGAGATCGGGACGCGCAAGGCGCTGGTCGTCCCGGCCCGTTTCGTCACCACACGCTATGGCATCGATTACCTGACCGTTCTGGCGAAGGACGGCAGCGCAACCCAGGTTCCCGTCCAGACCGCGCCCGTCGAACAGGCGGACAGGGTCGAAATCCTCTCTGGCGCCAATCCGGGCGACACCATCGTTGCGGACACGGGCAAGGGAGCCGACCGCTAATGAACCTGGGCATTTCCGGCAGGCTGACGCGCGCCACGATCCAGTCGCCGCTCACCCCCCTGTTCCTGCTTGCCGCGATCATCGTCGGCCTCATCGCCACGATCACGATCCCGCGCGAAGAGGAGCCGCAGATCAAGGTGCCGATGGTCGACATCATGGTCCAGGCGCCGGGGCTATCGGCCTCGCAGGCGGTGGAACTGGTGGCCAAGCCGCTGGAAACGATCGTCAAGAGCGTGGACGGCGTGGAGCACGTCTATACCCAGGCGCAGGACAACGGCGTGATGGTCACGGCGCGCTTCCTTGTCGGCTCCAATCCCGAAGATGCCGCGATCCGCATCAACGAGAAGATCGAGGCCAACAAGGATCGCATTCCCGTGGGCATTCCCGCGCCGCAAGTGACGGTGCGCGGGATCAACGACGTGCCCATCGTGGTGCTGACCCTGACGCCGAAGCCCGGCGCCGCCGGCCAATGGGACGATCAGGCGCTGGCCGAACTGGCCGGCAAGCTCAGGACCGAGGTCGCCAAGGTCGATGACGTCGGCCTTACCTTCATCACCGGCGGGCAGCGCATGGCGCTGCGCGTGATCCCCGATCCGGCCAGGCTGGCGCTCTACCGCGTGCCTCTGGGCAACCTGATCGAAGCCGTTTCGCAGGCGAACCGCGCCTTCCCCGCGGGCACTGTGCGCGAAGGCGGATCGGCCGCGCTGGTCGTGGCGGGGCAGACGCTCCGCGATGCGCAGGAGCTTTCCGCGCTGACCGTCCGCTCGGCGACAGGCGCCCCGGTCCTGCTGGGCGACGTGGCGCGCGTGGAACAGACGCCGACGCAGGACCAGGCCCGTTCCTGGCGCTGGGCCAGGGCCGACACCAAGGACGGGAAAGGCGTCTGGTCGATGGCCCCCGCCGTCAGCCTTGCCGTCGCCAAGCGGGCGGGCGCCAACGCGGTGACCGTGTCCGAACAGGTGGTGCAACGCATCGATACGCTCAAGGGCACGCTGATCCCGGCTGGCGTCGATGTAGCCGTCACGCGCAATTACGGCGAAACCGCCAACGAAAAGGCCAACGAGCTGATCTTCCACCTCGCCCTGGCCACGGTATCGATCGTCATCCTGATCGGCTTCGCGATCGGGTGGCGCGAAGCCGGCGTGACGGCGATCGTCATCCCCACGACGATCATGCTGACCATGTTCGCCTCGAACGTGATGGGCTTCACGATCAACCGCGTCAGCCTGTTCGCCCTGATCTTCTCGATCGGCATTCTGGTCGACGACGCGATCGTCATGATCGAGAACATCGCCCGGCACTGGGGCATGCACGACGGCCGCGACCGCATCACCGCCGCGGTCGAGGCGGTCGCCGAAGTCGGCAACCCGACGGTCATCGCCACGCTGACCGTCGTTGCCGCGCTTTTGCCGATGCTGTTCGTGTCGGGCCTGATGGGGCCGTACATGGCGCCGATCCCGATCAACGCCTCCGCCGCGATGATCTTCTCGTTCTTCGTCGCCGTCATCATCGCGCCCTGGCTGATGATCCGCTTCGCGCGCCAGACGCTGTCGCAGGGGCACGGGGACGAACACGGGGGCAAGCTGGGCGCGCTCTACAAGCGTTATGCCGCCCGCGTCATCGCCACGCCGCAAAGCGCCAAGCGCTTCCTGATCGGCGTGGGCGTGGCCACCCTCGTCGCCTGCTCGATGTTCTACTTCAAGGCCGTGACCGTGAAGCTGCTGCCCTTCGACAACAAGAGCGAGGTCCAGCTCGTTGCCGACCTGCCCGAAGGCACCAGCCTGGAAATGACGTCGCGCGTGCTGGAACAGGCGGCGGCCGTGGCGCGCGGCGTGCCCGAAGTCGTGTCGATGGAAGCCTATGCCGGCACGTCCGCGCCGTTCAACTTCAACGGGCTGGTGCGGCACTACTTCCTGCGCAACCAGCCCGAAATGGGCGACCTGATGGTCACGCTTCTGCCCAAGGGCGACCGCTCGCGCTCAAGCCACGAGATCGCGGTGGCGCTGCGCGAGAAGCTCCGGGCCATTCCCCTGCCGGCGGGCGGATCGCTCAAGGTGGTCGAAACGCCGCCGGGGCCGCCGGTGCTCGCCACCTTGCTCGCCGAAATCTACGGCCCCGACGAGGCAACGCGGCAAAAGACGGCGAAGCAGGTGGAGGCGATCTTCCGGTCGGTGCCCTATATCGTCGATGTCGACAACAGCTTCGGCGCGCCCCGGCCCACGCTGAAACTGATCCCTGACCGCGCGAAGCTCGATCACTATGGCCTGTCCGAACGCCAGCTCTTTGACAGCATCGGGGCACTGCTGGGGACGCAGGTCGTCGGCTACGCTCCCCGCGCGGCCGATCACGATCCCTTGCCCATCGAGCTCTCGCTCGATCAATCGCAACGGTCATGGTCGTCGGCACTGGCGGCAACCCCCGTCGCGACGACACCGACCGGGCAGTTGATCGCGCTGGGTGAACTGGTCACCGCGAAGATGGTGCCGGGCGAACAGGCGATATTCCGGCGCGACGGGCGCGGGGCAACGATGGTCACGGCCGAACTCGCCGGGCGCTACGAAGCGCCGATCTACGGCATGCTGGCGGTTGACGACGCCATCGACAGCTTCGACTGGAAGGCGCACGGCCTGACCAGGCCCGAAGTCATCCTGCACGGCCAGCCCGAGGACGAAAGCAGGCCGTCGCTGCTGTGGGACGGCGAATGGGAAATCACCTGGGTGACCTTCCGCGACATGGGCGGGGCGTTCATGGTCGCGCTGCTGGGCATCTACGTGCTGGTCGTGGGCCAGTTCCGCAGCTTCACGATCCCGCTGGTCATCCTGACCCCGATCCCGCTGACTCTGGTCGGCATCGTGCTTGGCCACCTGCTGTTCCGGGCGCCGTTCACCGCCACGTCGATGATCGGCTTCATTGCGCTGGCCGGCATCATCGTGCGCAATTCGATCCTGCTCGTCGATTTCATCCGGCACACCCGATCACCGGGCAAGAGCCTGCGCCAGACCTTGCTGGAGGCCGGGATGATCCGCTTCAAGCCGATCGTGCTGACGGCGGCCGCGGCCATGATCGGCGCTTCGGTGATCCTGACCGATCCGATCTTCCAGGGCCTCGCCATCTCGCTGCTGTTCGGGCTGGCCTCCTCGACCCTGCTCACCGTCCTCGTGATTCCCGCGATCTACATCGTCCTGCGCGATGACGGCCATCCTCTGGCGGAGTCTCCATCATGACGCCGGCCGATCGTTCGGACCTCAAATCCAACGCCAACGCGATGGCGGCACGGCTGAAGCTGATGAGCCATCCGGAGCGCCTGCTGATGCTGTGCCGGATGGATGAGGGCGAGGTTTCGGTCAACGAACTGGTCGATCTGTCGGGCCTGTCGCAATCCTCGGTCTCGCAACATCTGGCGCTGCTGCGGGACGAAGGTGCGGTCAGCACCCGGGGCGCCGCGCAGACCCGCTTCTACAGCCTGCGCGATCCCGTGGTGCGCGGGATCATCCATGCCTTGTGCGAACTTTGCGAGCGGCACTGCGGCTGACGCTGGCCCCCGGACAATTCCGTAGCTGGACGCCGAAGCATGACGTTTCGCGCTGAAGATGCCATGATCGTTGCAAAAAGCAGGAAGGCACCATCATGGTCACGCGCCGCGCGTTCGTATCGGGTTCGCTCAACGCCATCGTCGCGGCGGCCGTGCCGGCGCGGGTCTGGGCCGCCACGCGCGGCGGGGTGGAAGTGGCCTACGTCAATGCGGCGGTGTGGACGGGAACGGGGCCGGACGTGCGCACCGACGCCATCGGCGTGGCCGGCGGGCATATCGTCGCCATCGGCAAGGATGCGGTGCGCGCCGCGTCCAGCCCGCGCACGCAGGTCATCGACCTGCAAGGCGCGTTCGTGACACCGGGGCTGATCGATTGCCATACCCATTTCACCATCGGGTCGATGGCGCTGTCGCAGCCCTCGCTGCGCGATGCGGCGACGCCCGACGCATTCGTGCAGCGGATCGCGCAGGCCGCGCGCGCGCTGCCCAAGGGCGAATGGCTGGAAGGCGGCAACTGGGATCAGGACCGCTGGGGCGGCAAGATGCCCACGCGCCAGTGGATCGACGCGGTGACGCCCGATACGCCCGTGGCGGTGATCCGCTATGACCTCCACATGATCCTGTGCAATTCGCTGGCGCTGAAGCTGGCGGGGATCGATCGCAACACGGCCGACGTGCCGGGCGGCGTGATCCTGCGCGACGAGAACGGGGAGCCGACCGGCATCGTCAAGGACGCCGCCAAGGATCTCGTCCTGCGCGCGATCGCGAAGCCGAGCGAGGCCCGGCTGGACGCCGCCCTGCGGCAGGGTATCGCGCTGGGCCTGAGCAAGGGCGTGACCGAAGTCCACGTGCCCGAACTCGACTGGTCCACATTCGAGAACACCCGCCGCCTGCGCGCGCAAGGCGAAACGGGGATGCGCTTCTACAACTTCACCCCGCTGAAGGACTGGGAACGGCAGGCCGCCATCGTCGCGCAGGAAGGGCGCGGCGATGACTGGGTGCGCTGGGGCGGGTGCAAGGTGGTGTTCGACGGCTCGCTCGGTTCGCGCACCGCGCTGATGTATCTGCCCTATCTCGACGAACCGCACGCGCACGGCATCATGGTGACCGATCCCAAGGATCTGAAGGCCTGGATGACCGGCGCGGACAAGGCCGGGCTGCAGGTGACCGCCCACGCCATCGGCGACGAGGCGAACGACATCGTGCTGGACACGATGGCGGCGGTTACCACAGCCAACGGCGCGCGCGACCGGCGCTTCCGCGTCGAACATGCGCAGCACTTGCGCGAGGAAGCGATCGGGCGGTTCGCCAAACAGGGCGTGATCGCCTCGATGCAGCCCTACCACGCGATCGACGACGGACGCTGGGCGGTGCGGCGCGTCGGACCCGAACGGCTGCGCACCAGCTTCGCGGTCGGGTCCATGGTGCGCTCGGGCGCGCATGTCTGCTTCGGTTCGGACTGGCCGGTGGCTCCGCTCGATCCGCTGACCGGCATCTACGCGGCGGTGACGCGCGAGACGATCGACGGGCTCAACCCGCACGGCTGGTATCCCGAACAGCGCATCACGATGGCCCAGGCGCTGCGGGGCTATACCCGCGAAGCGGCCTACGCGGGCCGGGTGGAACGGCAGCGCGGCGCGATCATGCCCGGAATGCAGGCCGATTTCGCGGTGTTCGACCGCGACCTGTTCCGGATCGACCCGGAAACGATTCCCCAGACCAAGGTCCTGCGCACCGTGGTGGGCGGCACGCAGCGCTTCGGGTAGAGCGGAACGACTCTGCCCCGCTTCGTCATTGCGAGCGCAGCGAAGCAATCCAGGGCCGTGCGCGCCGCTCTGGATTGCCGCGGGCTTCGCCCGTCGCAATGACGAACGATGCCGGCGCCTCAGCGGCGCAGCAGCGCGACGCCGATCGGCGCCACGGACAGGGCAAGGCCCAGCGCGGCGAGGGCATCTTCCCAGCCATCGCCGGTGAGGCCGATAACGAGCCCGGCGAAACTGACGACGGCGATCGCCGCGATCGGCACCAGCGGGTGTCGTCTCATGCCGCGCGGCCCCGGCGCGCGGCGCGCGGCTTGCGCAGCCACAGATAGAGGCCGCTGCCCAGCACGACGATGCTCACGAGGTCGAGAACCGCCCACAGCAGCTTCATCGCCATGCCGCCATAATCGCCAAAGTGCAGCGGCTGCGCGAGCAGCAGCGCCTTCATGTACCAGGGCATCGGCGCCACGCCATCGACCTTGCCGGTGCGCGCATCGACCATGACCGGGGTCAGCAGCTTGGCGGTCAGCGGCGTCGCGCCCTGCAGATAGACGGCCAGATGATCGCGGCTGCTGAAGGCCGCGCCGGGAAAGGCGATGAACTGCACGCGCATCCCCGGCACGGCCGCCTGCGCGTTGCGCAGCGCCTCGTCGGCAATGCCGGGGCGATAGGGGGCGATCGGCCCGGCATGGTCGCGCACCAGATGGGCCAGCGCATCGGCGCGCCACCACGCGGTGATCGGATCGGCCAGGGTGTTGATCGTGCCGGTCAGCCCCACGACCAGCGCCCAGGCGAGCGTGACGCCACCGATCAGGTTGTGCCAGTCGAGCCAGCGCGTGCGCGCCGTCTTGGCCTTGCGCACGCTGGCGAAGCCCGCCTTGCGCGCGAACGGGGCGTAGAGGACGATGCCCGAAACGAGCGCCAGCACGAAGCACAGGCCGATCGCGCCGATGAAGTATTCGCCCACCGTGCCCAGCAGCAGGTCCTTGTGCAGATCGAGCACCACGTCCATCACCCCGCCGCCGGGCACGTCACCTTGCGGCGGGGTGGCGGTGCGCCGGTCGATCGGGTGGAAGCGCATGGCGGTTTCTGGCGCATCGCCGACCGGACCGCTGGTAAGGTTCACCACCGGGCGATCCTCGTCGAAGCTGAGGTAGATCGGCACGGAGCCCGGCTCCAGCGCCAGCGCAGCGGTGATCGCGCGGTCGAGCGTGACCAGTTCGGCATCGTTCCAGCGTTCGATCCGTTCCGGCTTGCCAATGCCATCGATCTCGTCGTGGAACACCAGCGGCAGGCCGGTCAACGCCAGGATCAGCATGAACAGCGTGCAGATCAGGCTCGACCAGGTATGCACCTTGCTCCAGGCGCGCAGCGTCGCCGGCTTCATTGCGGGGCCACCCCGGATGACTCTTCGCGCCACCACGGCACGACCGGGCTTTCGCCGTCGCGCGCCAGCGTGGTGCCGTCGAACGCGATGCCGCCGCGCAGCACCAGCGCGATGCGCCGGGCATTGGCGATGTCGGCGCGGGGATCGGCATCGAGCACCACGAGGTCGGCGAGCTTGCCGGGCGTCACGCTGCCCAGATCATCTGGCCGGCCGATGATCGTGGCGTTGTCGATCGTGGCCATTTCCAGCGCTTCTTGCGGCGTGGCGCCGCCGGCCACGAACGCGGCCATTTCCCAATGGACGCCGATGCCCTGCATCTCGCCATGACTGCCCACGCCGACCAGCGTGCCGGCGCGGCGCAACCGCATCGCGTCTTCGGCAAAGCGCCGCCACGTCTGCCATTCGGGCAGCGTCCAGTGCCGGTCGCGCAGCTTGGCGGCCAGCACGAACGGCGGGGTGAACCGGCGCAGGCGCGGATCGTCCTGCGGGCGATCGTTCTGGATATCGGCGAACAGCATCGGCGCGCCGCCGTAAAGCACTGTCAGCGTCGGCGTGTAGGCAATGCCGCTGGCGGCGAAGAGGCGGATCACGTCATCGTGGATGGGCGTGACGGGCAGGTTATGCTCGTTGCCGGAAAAGCCATCGATGGCGTGGGTCAGCTCCAGCACGAAATCGGCCGCGCCTTCGGTGGTGGGCATCATGCCCAGCTTGCGCGATGCAGCCGCCATATATTGCCGCGCGGCCCGGTCGCCGACCATGTAGCTCTTGATATTGCGCGTGCGATAGGCGTCGCGATAGCGCGTCAACACCTGTTCGGCCACGGCCTGTGCGGTGATGGCGCTGTTCACGAACACGCCGGGGCCGGTGCTGAACAGGCGCGGCCCCGTGGAAAGCCCCGCGTCCATCCGGTCGGCATAAGCAAAGATGTCCGGCGTGAACGGCTGCACTTCCAGCACCGCGGTGACGCCATAGGCGAGCAGCGTGGGGAATTCCCAGTGCGTGCCGTCGTGCACCCCGCGCGGGATCGGGAAGAAATGGGCGTGCGCGTCGATCAGGCCGGGCATGACGAACTTGCCGCCCAGCTCGCGTATCCGCGCGCCGGCCGGAACGGCGATGGACCCACGCGGGCCGATCGCGGCGATGCGGTCACCGGTTATCAGCAGGTCGGCATCGGTGACGATCTTCCCATGGTCCATCGTCAGCACGGTAGCGCCGCGCAGCAGTTGCGCCTGCGCCGGCAGGGCACGCGGCACGCGGACCGACAGATCGCGCGAGGCTGCCGCAGCTTCGGGGTCGGCAGCCGCCAGCGTGCCGGCCGAGGCGGCGTGACGCCAGAACGGCCCGACCGTCCACGACAGGCCATCGCCTTCCCAGCGCATCGTATCGGCGCCGATCCGGGTAATCTGGCGGTGGCCCGGGACGGTTTCCATCAGGTTCACCGGCCTGGCGTCGGCCGGCATCGGCAGAAGGTGCAGCTCGAACGCGGTGCGCGCCGCCAGCGACCGGCCATCGGGCGACAGGCGCAGTTCCTCGACCGGGCGCGGCTCCTTGACGTATTGCCCCATCGCGCGGGCGACGACCGTCGCGCGCGCCAGCAGCGTGCCGTCGGCCATCACTTCCTTGAGCGCGCCATCGGCCTGGACGAACAGACGCCCGTCCGCCGTCCGCTGAAGCGAACGCAGACCCGCGCCATGGCCGATGACCGTCGCGGCGCCAGCGGGGGAAAGGCGCACCACATCGACCAGCCACGCCGGGGCCAGCTCGTCCGGCGCGTGAAGGCGATCGAATTGCGCGGCGCGCAGCGCGATCAGGCTTTTGCCATCGCGATCCCACAGCGGTTCGGACCAGTAGGCGCCCTGCGGTCCGGCAGAACGGGGCGGGCCGGCGGCACGCGGCGCGCCGCCGGCCGCATCGACCGTCCAGATGCCGCCGCCCTGCTCGGCGGTCCAGCGCGTGAAGGCCAGCGTGCGCCCGTCCGGCGACCAGGCTGGCTGGAAGGCGTTGCCATCGAACAGCTTGCGCGGTGCGGCGGTGCCTTGCGCATCGGCGATGTACAGCGCGCCCAGCGCGGTGAAGGCGATCCGCCGGCCGTCCGGCGACAGCGCGGCGCCTTCGGCCAGATGCGTCCGGACCTCGCTGCCATCCTCAACCTGCTGGCGCACGCGGCTTTGCGGCGCCAGCGCCAGCCGCACCGGCGCGCGGAACGGGATCGCCTGCTGCTTTCCGGTGACAAGATCGAGCCGCATGAAGCCGCCATTGCGCGCGAGCACGATGGCCTTGCCGTCGGGCGTGAAGCGGTAGCCCGGAGTTAGATCGTAGTAGTAGCCGCCTTCCTGCCCATCGTGATCGATCGGCCAGGCGATCCAGCGGTCCTCGCCGGTATCGAGGTTGCGCAGGCGCAGCCCGGTTTCGCCGCCATCGCGCCGCGCGGCATAGGCGAGCGACCGCCCATCGGGCGAGAGCACCGGATGCATCCCGCCGGGGACCACCGTCTCGACCGCGCCGGAGGCCAGATCGCGCCGCGCGATGGACCAGGTGGGCGGGTCCTTTTCGGTCCAGGTGTGGCCCAGCTTGGTCGCGTACCACACCGCCTTCCCGTCGGGCGAAGGAGCCGCGCCCATGGCGTTGATACGCTCGTCCCACCCTTCGTTGCCGCCGGGCTGGGCCGCCACGAGCAGCGCGGGCGGACTGCCATCGACGGGAACGCGCCACAGTTCGAACGCCAGCACCGCGTGGACGGCGCGGCTGACGTAGACGCTTTTCCCGTCCGGCGCCCATGCCGGCGAGGTCATCAGGACGAGCGCGTTATCGTGCGTCAGTTGCCTCGCATCGCTGCCGTCGCTGCGCGCGATCCACAGGTTGGTGACGCCCGACCGGTCGGAAATGAAGGCGATCCAGCGCCCGTCGGGCGAAGGCACCGGGTTGCGTTCGAAGGCAGGCCCGGCGAGCACCGGCTGCGCATCGCCACCAGCGGCCGGCATACGGTAGATGTCGCCCAGCAGATCGAACCACAGCCACGCGCCGTCCGGCGACAGCGCCGGCTGCGCCCAGGTCACCTCGGTCGCCTGATAGGCAAGCGACCGGGCCTCTTCGGCGCGAAGAGGCCCGGCCACGAGAGCCAGCGTTGCCGCGAGAAAGACGGCAACGCGGCGCATTACAGCGACCAGTCGAGCCGCAGGCCCACCGTGCGCGGACGCACGATCGATCCCGCCGGGGTCGCCTGCGACGTGAACGGCGCGTTGAGGATGCCGAACTTGTCGAACACGTTGTTGGCGAAGACCAGCACGCGCACCTTGTCCATCAGCGTCACCCCGGCGCGCAGGTCGATGATGTTGAAGTTGCCGCGCGTTGCCGTGTTGCCGAACGCCACGGGCGCCGACGACAGGTAACGATGCGCCACTTCGAACGAAGGCTTGAACGCCACGTCCTCGAAATCGAACTTGAGGTTGTTCGCCACCGACCACTTCGACGAACCCGGCAGGGTCGATCCCGAGGCATAGCCGCCGCCGACCGCGAACGTATCGGGCAGGAACGCGGTGAGGCTCGCATCCTGGCGCGTTACGCTGGTGCTGAAGCTCGCAACCTTGGCGATCTGCCAGGTGGCCGCCAGTTCGCCACCGACCACGTTGGCGCTGCCCGCGTTCGAGACATAGGAATAGTACGACGGCGCCGGGCCGAACAGGCGGGCCTGGATGCCCTTCCAGTCGATGTTGAAGACGGTGGCTTCAACATAGAGCTTCCCGTCGAACGCGTGGAATTTCACGCCCGCTTCGTAGTTCTTCACGCGGTCGCTGTCGTACTTGACCGGAATCGTCGGCAGCAGGCCGGCGTTGGGGTTGATGCCGCCGACGCGATAGCCTTCCGAATAGGTGGCGTAGGCCAGGAAGTCCTTGGTCGGACGGGCGGTGATGGTTACCTTGGGGGTGAAGCCGTTTTCCTTGTTGGACACCCGGCCCGTGGCGTCGACCGGGCTGTAGCCGCCCGGATAGCCGCCCAGCGCGCCTGCCTGGTTGGTGACGGTGGCGTTGTACTTGTTCCAGAAATAGCGGCCGCCGAACGTGATCTCGATGCTTGGACGGATCGCGTAGCTCACTTCGCCGAACAGGCCGATGTCCTCGTTGTAGGTATCTGCCGCATAGCCATAGAGCCGGTCGCCCGGCGTCAGCACGCTGCCCGAATAGCCGCCAAACAGCGCCGGGTTGGCGTTGATGTAGGCCGCCGCGCCGTTCTGGAAGATCTGGTCGTAGCTGAACTTCTTGGCCGCCATGTAGCTGGCGCCGATCAGGTAGCGGAACGGCCCATCGCCCTTCGAGGCCAGGCGGACCTCGGCGGTCTTGATGTTGGCGTTGGCATTGCCCGCCGAATAGGCCGCGCCCGCCCCCGTCGTCACCCCGGTCACGTAGAAATAGGGGTACGAGAACTGGGTGAAATTGTGCTTTTCGACGATGGAGCCGATGGCGGTGAGTTCCGCGCCGCCCAGATCCTGATCCAGCCGCAGCGAGTTCATCCAGAAGCGCGTCTTCTGCGGTTCGGCCCGCGCGGTATTGCGGATGTAGGGATGATCAAGGTCGAGGTAGGTCTGGTCCTCGAGATAGGTGTCCTGCCATGACGAGAGATAGCTGATCTTGGTCGCGCTGGTCGGCGTCAGGACGATCGAGCCGCGCAGGCCCCGCGTGCGGAAATCGTTGCTGCCGCGAACGCCGGTGCCGGGATTGTCGAGATAGCCCGCGTCGAAGCGCTGCAGCGCAACCAGGCGCACCGCCAGCTTGTCGGCGATCAGCGGCACGTTGACCATCGCCTTGGCTGCGTAGTTCACTTCGCCGTGCGAATTCTTGGTCGAACCGATCAGGCCCGATGCGGCGGCATCGATCTTGCTCGTATCGGCCGTGTTGACCACGTAGTTGACCAGGCCGCCCAGCGTGGACGAACCGAACAGCGTGCCTTGCGGGCCGCGCAGCACTTCCACGCGGTTGAGATCGAAGGTGTCCACGTCGGGAATGCCGATCGGGAAGCCGGGTTCGACCAGCGGCACTTCGTTGAGGTAGTAGCCGACCGTGGTCTGGCCCTGTTCGTGGTAGGTCGTGGCCGAGATGCCACGGATGATCACTTCGGAAACGCCGGGCTGGTAATCGTTGAACACCACGCCAGGCAGGCGGGTGATGTAGTCCGACAGGCTTTGCGCGTTGGCGGCGGCCAGATCCTTGCCCGAAACCGCACTGGCGGCGATCGGCGTCTGGTCGAGCGCGATGGCGCGCTTGGTCGCGGTCACGACGATCGTGCCCAGCCCGTCGTCGGCGGCATCTTCGGCGGCCAGCGCCGGTGCGGCCGCCATGGCCAGCATGGAAACGCCGGCAAGGCAGGCAAGGTGCAGTGTGGTCCTCATGTCTATTCCCCTCTGAATGTCATGGATCGCCCGTTTCGGCTATCCCGTCTCCCCGATGATCGCTTCCGCATCGTCCGTATCCAGGCGGTCCGCGTTGAGCCGCCGCATCCAGCCGGCCATCACCGGATCGGGATAGGCCGCCAGGATTTCCCTCAGCACGTCGACGTCTTCTTCCTGACCGAGCTTGAATCGCGCGTCCGTAGCGTGAACCGTTGCCCGAAAGCTAATGATTCTTGATAGCAAATTTGGCAAGCGCTCGCCAGCGTCCTCCACCTGCCATGGCCTGCCCTGCGATGCTTCCGCATGCTCCGTCAGCAGGCGGACCGCCGGCAGGGTCTCGCTGTCTTCCCCGAATGCGACCGTCACCTCGAAGGTAGCGACGGCGAAGTTCCACGTCGGCGCCCAGTGCGGGCGCGACACCAGCGCCGGCGAGACATAGCCCTGCGGCCCCATGAACAGGATCTGCGCGCGCGGATCGGCCCGCAGCGCGGCGACTTGCGCGTTGCGGCGCGAACAGTGGCCGATCAGCGCGACCACGGCGCCATCCGGCCCGGTTTCGGCGATCAGCGGCAGCGGCGTGGCGAAAAAGCCGGCCGGCCCGTTGTTGGTCAGCCAGGCCAGCGGATAGGCGGCCACAAGATCGGCAAGATCGCCGTTGGTTCCGGAAGGAAAGTCCATGGCGACGTTGTCACCAAGCGATTGGCCCTGAAAAAGCGCCAGATCGGCAAAAGCAAGGGGACCAGCTTCGCGGGCGGATCAACTGTGGCCCAGATGCCCCAGTATGCGGACGGCCTCCACCGTCCGTTCGCTGGGGTAGCTCGCGAACCCCAGGCGCAGGCCGTGCGGGGCATCGGGGGCCAGCCGATAGGAAGCGGACGCGGCGAAGGTGATGCCGGCGGCGGGCGCGCCGGCCTCGATCCGGGCCAGGGCATCGAGATCGAGGAATTCCAGCCACATCGCCAAGCCACCCGCCGGCAGCCGCGCGCTGACGAAATCGCCCAGCGCATCGCGCACCGCCTGCGCCAGCGCATCGCGCCGCGCGCCATAGACGCGCGTCGCCTTGCGCGCGTGGCGGCGCACCTCGCCCTCTTCCAGCAACAGGGCGATAGCGTCCTCGGTCAGGCTGTTGCCCATGCCGTCACTGATCGAAACCTGGTGGGCGGCGGCGGCGATCACCGGCGCGGGCGCGACGATATAGCCGACCCGGAGCGCCGGCAGCAGCAGCTTGGACAGCGAACCGACGTAGATCACCACGTCCGGCGCATAAGCAGCCATCGGCAGCAGCGGCTGTGATCCGAAGCGGAATTCGTGGTCGTAATCGTCCTCGATGATCGCGAAGCCGAACTGCCGGGCCAGCTCGACCAGGCGCAGGCGCCGTTCAGGGGCGAGCGAGACCGTGGACGGAAACTGGTGATGCGGGGTGACGAACACCGCGCAGACCTGCCCGTTGCGGCACGCCCTTTCCACCGCACCGACATCGATCCCCTCTTCGTCCAGCGCGACCGGCAGCACGGGCACGCCGGCGGCCTGGAAAGCGGCGACCGCCGGTTCGTAAGTCAGCGCCTCGGCCAGCGCGACCGCGCCGGGGCGGGCCAGCAGCCGCGCCGCCAGCGCAATGCCCATCTGGCTGCCGCGCGTGACGCAGACGTTCTCTTCGCTGACGACAAGGCCGCGCTCCTCGCGCAGCATCGCGGCCAGGCCCGAGCGCAGCCGCTCGCTGCCGCAGGGATCGCGATAGCCCAGTTGCTGCCGCCGCGCGGCATAGAGCGCGGCGGTGCGGAAGGCGCGCGCCAGCGCCTCGGGCGGAAACAGGCTGCCGTCGGGGCTGCCCTCATCGAGCTTGATGAGCCGTCCGGGCGGAACGGCAATCGGCCGCGACGGCGGCGGCACGAAGCGATAGATCGGCTGACGCCCGATCGGAGGGCTGCTTTCGCGGGTTTCCGGTCGTCCGCGCGGCAGGCTGGTCGCGACCGTGGTCCCCTTGCGGTCCGCCGTTTCCAGCCAGCCTTGCGCGACAAGCTCCTCGTAGGCGGTCACCACCGTCTTGCGGTTGAAGCCCAGTTCGTTGGCCAGTTCCCGGCTGCTGGGAAGCGGCGATCCCGGCTGGAGCCGTCCCCGTTCGATCTCGTGAATCAGCGCGTGGGCCAGCTGCATGTAAAGCGGCGTCGACCCGGCCGGCCGGATCCGCTTTTGCAGTGTCAGGGACCAGCCGCGTCGCATTGGCTCCCCTACTCCCCTCGAAATCTCAACGATGAAGGGACCAATCGGCCAGACCGCCCGGCAAAGTCAAGCGGCGGCCAGTGCCGGTTGCGCATATAAGGATTTTGCTTGGCCAACGGCTCGCCGCATAGTGCGGCCCGGACGCCAAGAGAGGCGCCAGATGGGGACAAGGGCATGAGTTATTCGCTGACGGTCAACGGCAAGCAAGTGACGGTGGACGCCAGCGCCATCGACATGCCGCTGCTGTGGGTGCTGCGCGACGTGATCGGGCTGACCGGCACAAAGTTCGGCTGCGGCGCGGGGCTGTGCGGCGCGTGCAGCGTGCTGATGGGCGGCGAACGCTTCTTCAGTTGCCAAGCCCCGGCGCGCGCGTTCATCGGCCAGCCGGTCACCACGATCGAGGGCCTGCGCGACGACCCGCTGGGCAAGCGCCTGCAGGATGCCTGGGTCGAAGCCGACGTGGTCCAGTGCGGCTATTGCCAGCCCGGCCAGCTGATCGCCGCCGCCGCGCTGCTCAAGGCCAACCCCGCGCCCGACGACGATGCGATCGAGGCGGGGATGAGCGGCAACCTCTGCCGCTGCGGCACCTACCCGCGCATCCGCAAAGCGGTGAAACTGGCGGCGGCGGGAGGCAAGGCATGAGCGGCGGCGTGGCTGGGGGGCTTTCGCGCCGGGGCGTGCTGCGCGGATCGGCCGCGCTTGGCCTTGCGCTGGTGGTGCCGCTGGGCCGGGCCTCCGGCGCGAAGGCCTCCGCGCTGTCCGCCAACGCCTTTCTCTCGGTGACGGCGGAGGGCGCCGCGCTTGCCCTGCCCAAGACCGAGATGGGACAAGGCGTGTTCACCACGCTCGCCATGCTGGTGGCGGAGGAACTGGGGCTGGCGCCCGCGCAAGTGGTCGTGACCATCCCCGAAGGCGACAGCGCGCGATTCGCGCCGATCGACCAGGGCACCGGCGGCTCCAGCTCGGTCCGGGAACTCTACAAGCCGCTGCGGCAGGCCGCCGCCAACGCCCGCGCCGCGCTGGTCGGCGCGGCGGCGCGGCAATGGGGCATCGCGCCCGAACGCTGCGACCTGGCCGGCGGCATGGTGATCGAGACCAAGGGCGGCCGCCGCCTGCCCGTTGGCGATCTGCTGGCCGCCGCCAGCGCCGCGCCGCTGCCCAAGGATGCGCCGCTCCGCCCGGGCAGCGCGCTGCGGGTCATCGGCAAGCCCACCCGGCGGCTCGACAGCCTGGCCAAGGTCACTGGCGAAACCGTCTATGGCATCGACGTGCGCCTGCCCGGCATGAAAGTGGCGATGCTGGCGCAATGTCCGATGTTCGGCGGCACGCTCGCCGCGTTCGACGAAAAGGCCGCGCGCGCCACGCCGGGCGTGGTGCAACTCGTCAAGGGCGCCGACGTGCTGTTCGTGGTGGCCGAGAACTACTGGGCGGCGATGCAGGGCTATATCGCCGCCAACCCGCAATGGACCGCGCCCAAGGCGCCGGCCGACCATGCGCATATCCTCGCCGGGCTGGACGAGGCACTGGCGAAGCCGGGGTTCGAGGCCAAGTCCACCGGCGATCTCGCCGCCGCCAAGGCAAAGGCGGCGCGTCCGTTCAGCGCTACCTATCGCCAGCCCTTCCTGGCCCATGCGCCGATGGAGCCGGGCAGCTGCACCGCGCACGTCACGCCCGAAGGCTGCACGATCTGGGCGGGATCGCAAGTGCCCGCGCAGGCGCGCGACGATGCCGCCAAGGCGCTGGGCCTGCCGGCGGACAAGGTCACGTTCCACAACTGCCAGATGGGCGGCGGCTTCGGCCGGCGGCTGGAGACCGACATGGTGGTGCGCGCGGTCGAACTGGCGCGCCAGGTGCCCTACCCGGTCAAGCTGATGTGGTCGCGCGAGGAGGACATGAAGCACGACATGTATCGCCCCGCCTATGCCGACCAGATCACGGCCGCGCTGGATGCCGGCGGCAGGCCGATCGGCTGGGAGCACCGGATCGCCGGCTCCTCGATCATGGCGCGGCTGCTGGGCCAGGGCTTCAACGGCGTGGATGCCGATGCGATCGAGGGCGCGGTCGCCATCCCCTACGCGCTCGACGCCCACCGCGTGACGTTCCAGCAGGCGGAAAGCGCGGTGCCTACAAGCTGGTGGCGCGGCGTGGGCGGGCTGCGCTCGGCCTTCGTGGTGGAAAGCTTCATCGACGAACTGGCACATGCCGCAGGGCAAGACCCACTGGCCTACCGCCTCTCGCTCGTCACCGACCCGCGCATCCGCGCCGTGCTCGAGCGGGCCGGACGCGAGGCAGGCTGGGGCACGCCGCTCCCTGCCGGCCAGGGACGCGGGATCGCCGTGCTGCAGCTGTGGGGCACGATCATCGCGCTGGTGTTGGAGGCGCGCGTTGCCGACGGCGCGATCACCGTGCCCCGGGCGACCGTGGCGGTCGATTGCGGGCTGGCGATCAACCCGCTGGGCGTGGCCGCGCAAGTGGAAAGCGGCGTCATCTTCGGCCTTTCCGCCGCACTCCATGGCGAAGTGACGATCAAGGGCGGGCGCGTCGAACAGTCCAATTACCACGACTACCGCATCCTGCGCCTGAACGAGGCCCCCGCCATCGCCACGCATATCGTCGACAGCGGCGCCGACCCCGGCGGCATGGGCGAACCGCCCTGCGCCGTGGTGGCGCCGGCGCTGGCCAATGCCGTGTTCGCCGCCAGTGGCAAGCGGCTGCGCACCCTGCCGCTGGCGATGGCGCTGGAACGGGCGTCCTGAACCGCGTTACACGCGCCGCTTGTTCCATCGTTATTTGTCATATAATTAATCGACGAGCGCGATGGAGAGGTGCCGGGTGTCCAGGATCATCTGTTTTGGCGAAATGCTGCTGCGCCTGGCCGCCCGGCCGCCGGCGCTGCTGGGGCAGGAAGGCACGCTCGACGCCACGTTCTGCGGCGCGGAAGCCAACGTCGCGGTAGCGTTGGCTGGGTTCGGGCACGATGCGGACCTCGTCACCCTGCTGCCCGACAACCGCCTGGGCCGGGCAGCGCGGGACGCTATTCGGGCATTCGGCGTGAACCTGGCCGGCACCCCGTTCACGTCCGGCCGGATGGGGCTCTATTTCCTTTCGCCCGGCGCCATGGCCCGGCCTGCGGAAATTCTCTACGACCGCGCGCATTCGGCATTCGCCGACCTCTCCCCCGATCTGTTCGACTGGCCCGCTCTCCTGAACGGCGCGGACTGGCTGTTCGTGGGCGGCATCACCGCGGCGCTGGGCGAAGGCCCGCTGGCGGCGTTGCGGTCGGCTATGGCCACGGCGCGCGAACGGGGCGTGCGCATCGTGTTCGACTGCAATTTCCGGCCAAGCCTGTGGCAGGGTCGGGAAGATCAGGCGAAACGCATCCTGCGCGAACTGTCGCTGGCCGCCGACGTCCTGCTTGCCGACCCGCGCGTGATCGGCCTGATGCTGGATCGTACTTTCGCCGATCCCGATCCCGCCACGGCCTTCCAGAACGCGGCGCAGGCCATGTTCGCGCTCGCCCCCGCCCTGACCCACGTCGCGGCGACGCACCGCGAAGTGTCCTCCAGCGACAACCAGCGCCTGACCGGCCTGCTCGCCAGCCGGGCGGGCGTGGCCCGCACCGCGCCCGTTGCGCTGGCGGCCATCGTCGACCGGATCGGCACGGGCGATGCCTTTGCCGCCGGCATCGTACACGGTCTGGCGCGCGGCATGGCGCCCGATCGCGCCGTCACGTTCGCGACGGGCTGCTCGCAGTGGGCGCACGCCGTATCCGGGGACTTCCTGCGCGCCAGCGAAGCAGACATCGAGAGCATCCTTGCCGGTGGCGGGGATGTCCGCCGCTAGGGTCGGGATCCGTTAGCGCCGCGCCTTCGCCGCGTGGAACGCGGAAACGATGGCCCGCGCATCGCTGGCGATGGCGTCCAGCGGCTTGCCGGGCCGGAACAGTGATCCTCCCATGCCGAAGCCGGTGGCGCCCGCCCGGAGATAATCGGCCATGTTGGCCGCGGTGATCCCGCCGACCACGAAGATCGGCACGTGCGGCGGCAACACCGCCCGGACGGCGCGGACACCGGCCGGCGGCATGGCTTCCGCCGGGAATATCTTGATGCCCGTGGCCCCCGCTTTCAGGGCCGCCATCATTTCGGTGGGCGTGAACACGCCCGGCAGCACGGTCATGCCCTTGCCCGCGGCATGGCCGACCAGCGCCGGATCGCAATGCGGCGATACCACCAGACGCGCGCCCAGGCTTTCCAGTTCGTCCACCTCCTCGGTGCGCGTCACGGTGCCCGCGCCGATCAGCGCGCGATCGCCGAGCGAACGGACAAGGCTGGCGATGCTGGCGAACGGGTCCGGCGAATTCATCGTCACCTCAAGGATGCCGAAGCCGGCCTCGACCAGCGCTTCCCCGACGGCCTGCGCTCTTTCCGGCTCAAGGCCGCGCAATACCGCAAACAGCGGCAAGGCATCGGCAAGCGTTACGACTGCCATGGCTGGGGTTTTCTCCTGTTCCCGATCGACGCAACGGCTTGATCCCGCCGCGCGGCGGCTCTATCACCATTTATCATATTAATACAGCGGCGATCCCGATCCGCAATCGGGACGGGAGCAGCCCATGACCCCCTTCGAAAACGGCGGCAAGGTTACCGCCCGCATTGTCGAAACGCTTGGGCGGGCGATCGTTGCCGGCGAATACGCGGATCGCCCTCTGCCCATTGAAGCGGACATCTCGGAACAGTTCAAAGCCAGCCGCAGCGTTACCCGCGAAGCCATCAAGATGCTGACGGCCAAGGGGTTGATCGCGTCCCGGCCCCGGCTCGGCACCAGCGTCGCGCCGGAGCGCGACTGGAATTTCCTCGATCCCGATGTGCTGCGCTGGCTGCTCAACCGGGGCCTTTCGCTCGATCTGCTGGCGGAGTTCACCGCCTTCCGCAGCGCCATCGAGCCGCAGGCCGCGTCGTTGGCGATCCGTCGCAACGATCCGGCAGCGACCGCGCGCATCGGGGAAGCGGCAGAGCGCATGACCAAGGGCGGGATGAGCCAGGAGGACGCTCTCCAGGCCGACATCGATTTCCATGTCGCCATCCTGCTCGCCAGCGGCAACCGCTTCATGATCCAGTGCCGAGATCTGGTCGAGACAGCGCTGCGCTTCAGCATCCGGCTGACCAACCGGCAAAAGGGCGTGGCGACTGCGGACAGCGACGCCCACCGGGCCATCGCCAACGCGATTGCCGCCGGCGATGCGGAACGGGCCGTCGGCGCCAGCCGCGATCTTCTCAACGAAGCCGCCGCGCTGATCGAGCAGGTGCGCCGGGCAGGGTGAAGGCGGAAGGCCAAGGCGCAGGGTTCATACCCCGGATACGACCGAGCCTGCGCCCTTCAAAACCATGGGCAGGCCGGCCGCGACGAACACGACCTCGTCCGCCATCGCCGCGAGCCGCTGGTTGAGCCTCCCGGCCTCATCACGGAAACGGCGGGCCAGCGCATTGTCGGGCACGATCCCCAGCCCCACCTCGTTGGCGACCAACGCCACCGGCACCGGACAGGCAGCGATGGCTTCGGCCAGCGTCGCGCCTTCGCCCTGCGGATCGCGGTCGGCCAGCAGGAGGTTGGACAGCCACAGCGTCAGGCAATCGACCAGGATCGCGGCGTGGCTCTCGCCGGCCCGCGCAATGGCGGCGGCAAGGGCAAGCGGCGCCTCTATGGTGTGCCAGCGCGCATTGCGGTCCGCGCGGTGCCGGGCGATCCGGTCGGCCATCTCGGCATCGAGCGCCTGCGCCGTGGCGATATAGGCGAGCCGGCCCGCGCAGGCTTCCACCCGCTGCTGCGCATAGCGGCTCTTGCCCGAACGCGCGCCGCCCAGCACGAGCAGGCTGGTCATGCGAGGCCCCGCCGCGCCAGCGCCTGCAGTCCTTCGATATCGAGGTGCCGCTCCAGTTCGCCCGCCAGTTCGTCAAGCGCGGCATCGACCGCACGGTCATGGTCCGCGCCGTTCGAGCGCGCGCCGATCCGCGCCAGCATGGCCGCGCGCAGGCCAGGTGCGGCGAACAGGCCGTGGCAATAGGTGCCGAACACACGCCCGTCGGCGCTGATCGCTCCATCGGCGCGCGCGCCGTCCAGGCAGGCGAAGGCACGGTCCGCGCCCGGCCCGGTGGTTTCGCCCATGTGCATCTCATACCCCTCGAACGCCGCGTCCAGCGCCACGCCCCGCACGCGCCGCAGCGCCTTTCCCGGGGTGAGCACGGTCTCCACGTCGAGCAGGCCCAGCCCGGCGATGTCGCACGGATCACCTTCGATCCCGAGCGGATCGGCGATCCGGCGGCCGAGCATCTGGTATCCGCCGCAAATCCCCAGCACCGCGCCGCCGCGCCGGTGATGGGCGAGGATGTCGATGTCCCAACCCTGCGCGCGCAGAAACGCCATGTCGGCGATCGTCGCTTTCGATCCCGGCAGCACGATCAGCGCGGCATGGGCGGGGATCGGCGTGCCGGGCGGAACCATCGCCACGTCCACCTCCGGCTCCTGCCGCAAGGGATCGAGATCGTCGAAATTCGCGATGCGCGGCAGGATCGGGCAGGCGACCAGCTTGCGCCCCGGCGTGACCGAGGCCGCGCGGTCGAGCACCACCGCATCCTCGCTGGGCAGGCGCGCGGTGGCCGCGATCCAGGGCACCAGCCCGAAGCCGCGCCAGCCCGTCAGCCGGGCGATCGCGTCGTAACCATCGGCGAACAGCGCCGGATCGCCCCGGAATTTGTTGACGATGAAGCCCCGGATCATCGCCGCGTCGGCCGGATCGAGCACCGCGCGCGTCCCCGCCAGCGAAGCGATCACCCCGCCACGGTCGATATCGCCCACCAGCACCACCGGCACATTCGCCGCACGCGCGAAACCCATGTTGGCGATATCGCCATCGCGCAGGTTGATCTCGGCCGGCGAGCCGGCGCCTTCGACCACCACCAGATCGCAGCGCGCGCGGAGGCGTTGCCAGCTTTCGAGCACTTCGGGCAGCAGGCTGCGCCGCCCTTCGCGGAAATCGGCCGATCCCAGCGTGCCACGCACCCGGCCATGGACCACGAGCTGCGACGTGCGATCCGCCTGCGGCTTCAGCAGCACGGGATTCATGTCGGTATGCGGCGCGGCGCGCGCGGCCAGCGCCTGCAACGCCTGCGCCCGGCCAATCTCGCCGCCATCGACCGTGACCGCCGCATTGTTCGACATGTTCTGCGGCTTGAACGGCAGGACGCGGATGCCCCGGTTGGCCAGCGCGCGGCACAGCCCCGCGACCAGCACCGATTTGCCCACATCGGAACCGGTCCCCTGCACCATCAGGCCAGCCATGCCATTCCTCCCGCTATCAGCCATCCCAGCCCGCAGGCCCTGACATAGACACGCCGCGCCGCGATCAGCGCGGCAAGGCCGGCCTCTCCTCCCGCACCGATCCACGGTTTGTCCAGCACCGCCCCGTCGTAACGGACCGGGCCGGCCAGCCGGACGCGGAGCACCCCCGCCATGGCCGCCTCGGGCCAGCCGGCGTTGGGAGAGGCATGGCGAGCATGATCGCGCCACACGATGCGCCAGCCGCCTCCGCCCGCCAGACAGAGCAGCAGCGCGGAAAGGCGCGCCGGTGCCAGATTCAGCAGATCGTCGCTGCGCGCCGCCGCCCAGCCGAACGCGCGCAGCGGCGGCTCGGGATGGCCGATCAGGCTGTCCGCCGTATTGACCGCCTTGTAGGCCCACGCACCCGGCAGCCCCAGCACGAGCAGCCAGAACAGCGGCGCGACCACGCCATCGCAGAAGCTTTCCGCCAGGCTCTCGATCGCGGCGCGGACGATTCCGGCATGATCGAGCGCGGCGGTATCGCGCCCCACGATCCTGCCCACGGCCTTGCGCGCGGCGGGCAGGTCATCGCGCGCCAGCGCCGCGATCACCGGGCGCACATGGTCGTCAAGGCTGCGCTGCGCCAGCGCGGGCCAGGCGGCCAGCGCGAGCAGAGGCCAGGCCAGTGGCCCCGCTGCCCGGCGGATCGCGTGCTCCACCGCCAGCGCCCCGAGCGCCGCAGCGGCGATCAGCAGCGCGACTGTGAGCACGCCCAGAACGCGCCGGGAAAAGTCACCTAAGCCGGGCCGGTTCCAGCGGCGTTCACAGGTTGCGATCAGGCGCGCGAACGCGCCGACAGGGTGCCCGGTCACCGCGTGCAGCCGGGCCGGCCAGCCCAGCCCGGCGTCGAGCGCCAGCGCGACCAGCGCGACAGGCTCAGCCATCGGCCCGTCCCTGCGCCAGCGCCGCATCCAGCCGCGCGCGTTCCGCGTCGTCGGCCGGCAGACCAAGGCGCAAGAGATCGGAGTGATCCGCGAAAGGCCGGGTCAGGATGCGGCGGCGGGCGAGCATGGCGAACAGCCGCCCGGCCTCCGGCGTGCGCACCAGCCGGAACAGCGGGCAGGCGCCCTCCGGCGAAAGGCCGTGGCGGCGCAGCACGCGATCGAGCGCGGCGGCCCGCGCCGGCAGCGCTAGCCGGGTCTGCGTGATCCACGCCCGGTCGGTATAGGCCGCCGCGCCGAGCGCCAGCGCGGCGGCATGGACCGGCCAATCGCCCAGCAGATGGCGCAGCGCCGCCAGGACCCCCTCCGGCGCGATCACGAAGCCCAGCCGCAACCCGGCAAGCCCGAAGAACTTGCCGAACGAGCGCAGCACGATCAGCCGACGCTGCGGGGCGACCAGCGCGGCCAGGCTGACGTCCGGCGCGCAATCGGCGAAGGCTTCGTCCGCGATCAGCCAACCGCCATGCGTTTCCTGATGCGCCAGCAAGGCCAGCGCGCGGGCGTGCGCGAGCACCGTGCCATCGGGGTTGTTGGGGTTGCCGAGGACGATGGCGGTTGCACGAGGCGGTGGGTCTTCGCCCGAAGCCAAAGCCGCTCCGGGCGCAAAGGCATCGCGATAGGTGCCATAGGAAAGCAACGGGTAGCGGCCCGGCAGGGCCAGCACGCGGGCCAGCAGGCGCAGCGCCGTCTCGCTGCCCGGCACGGCCATGCAAAGATCGGGCGCCACACCGAAATGCCCGGCAGGGCCAGCACGCGGGCCAGCAGGCGCAGCGCCGTCTCGCTGCCCGGCACGGCCATGCAAAGATCGGGCGCCACACCGAAATGCCCGGCGGCCCGCGCCTCCAGCCGGGCGAGCGCCTGCGTATCGGGCAGGCCGCGCCAGTCGATCGCCAGTGCCGGGGGCGGCTGCCACGGCACGGGATTGATCCCGGTCGAAAGGTCCAGCCAGTCCTCCGGCGCGCCGCCGAAGCGCGCGCAAGCGTCCGCGATCCGCCCGCCGTGGTGGGTGAAAGCCGCGCTCATCCGGTCACCGCCAGCACCAGCAGCCCCGCCGTTTCGAGCAGCTCGATCCCCGCGCCATGCCCGTCGCCCGAAAGGCCGCCGATCCGGGCGCGCAGCCACCACGCCCATAGCGGCACCAGACCGAGCACGAGCAGGAGCGCCGCGTTGGTCAGGCAAGCGCAGAAGGCCAGACACGCCAGCCAGACCGCGAAAACCCGGCCGGTCGCGCCAGCCCGGAACAGCGTGCCCATCCCCGCGTGCAACGGCGGCAAGGTGATCGCCCAGGCGATCGGCCCCAGCCGCGCCAAGACCGGCACCAGCAGCAGCGCGGGCGGCACCGACACGGTGAGGGCAAGGTGCAACAGCACCAGCTTGGCCGCCACTTGCAGCCCGATGGCGACCACACCGAAGCTGCCGATATGCGGATCGGCCAGCACGGCGGAGACGCGCGCGCGATCTTGGTGCGCCGCCCCGGCCGCGTCCGCGATGTCGCCCAGCCCATCGAGGTGCAGCGCACCGGTGATCGCGATCCACGCGGCCAGCGCCAGCAGCGCGGCAAGCCAGGGATCGCGGTGCAGACCCAGCCACGCGGCAGCGGCCACCGCGCTGCCGACGACCAGCCCGGCGGCGGGAAACCAGCGGATCGCCCGGCCGAAGTCCGCCTCGTCCGCCGGAATCACCGGCAGCGGCAGGCGCGTCAGGAATTGCAGGGCGAGCAGGCAAGGTCTCACGGCGCGTTCCCCGACCGGAGGTCCGTGATCTGGCCAGCCGGCTTCTCCCCCGGCCAGACCTTGAACGAGAGCAAGGCGCCATAGGGCAGGTCCAGCGCCCAGACGGCGCGATGGTCCAGCCCGGTCAGGACCGAGACCGCCGCGCGCATCGCGCCGGCGTGGGTGACGACCAGCGTCGCGCGATCGCGTTCGCGGATCGCCTGCCCTACCCGGTGGCACAGGGCCGACCAGCGCTCGCCGCCCGGCGGGGGGCAGGCATCGGGATCATCCCAGAACCGGGCGAGATCGGCCTGCGGCACGGCGTCCGGGGCACGGCCGTCCCAGGCTCCGAAATCGAGTTCGCGCCAGCGCGGATCGACAGCCAGCGGCAAGGCGCGGGCCTGCGCGAGCGCTTCCGCCGAGGCCCGCGCGCGCCGGAGATCGGACGTGACGATCCCCGCGACGTCCAGCGCCATCGCCGGCGCGAGCAGCCTTGCGCAGCCGGGATCGTGCGCCGCAACGTCGGTGTGCCCCAGCAGCAGGCCGGGCCGCAGCGGCGGACCGTGCCGCAGCAGGTGAAGCGTCACGGCTTTCATAGGGCCTGCGCCACCGCCGCTTCGGCAAAGGTCGCCATGCCGTTGTGGGCGGCAAGGGCGGCGCGCACCAGTGGCACCGCGACCGCCGCGCCCGATCCCTCGCCCAGCCGCAGATCGAGGCGCAGCAGCGGCTCCAGCCCGAAGTGCCCGAGCAGCCGCGTATGCGCCTGTTCGGCCGAGCAATGCGCGGCAAGGCAATGATCGGTAAATGCGGGCTGTGTGGCGACCAGCGGAGCAATCGCCGCGCAACAGATGAACCCGTCAAGCAGCACCGGCACGCGCAGCCGCCGGGCGGCCAGTATCGCGCCGGCCATGGCCGCGATTTCGCGCCCACCAAGCCGTCGCAACGCCTCGAACGGGGTAACGCTCTGCGCACCATGCAACGCCAGCGCGCTTTCGACGGCCGCGACCTTGCGCGCGATGCCGGCGGCGTCGACGCCGCTGCCGCGCCCGCACCAGTCCACCGCATCGCCACCGAAAGCCTGCGCGCACAGCGCGGCGGCGGGCGTGGTGTTGGCGATCCCCATTTCGCCCACGAAAAGAAGATCGGTATCCGCCGCCACGCTTTGCGCCCCGGCATTGAGCGCGGCGAGGCATTCCGCCTCGCTCATCGCCGCCGCGCTGGCGATGTCGCCGGTCGGGCTGTCAAGATCGAGCGCGACCACGGACAGCGCCGCGCCGCACGCCCGCGCCAGCGCGTTGATCGCCGCGCCGCCGGCCTGGAAATTCGCGACCATCTGCGCGGTCACGTCCACGGGAAAGGCGCTGACGCCGCGCGCGGCCACGCCGTGGTTGCCGGCGAACACGGTCGCCCGCACCCGATCGAGCACCGGCCGTTCGCGCCCCTGCCAACCCGCCATGAACAGCGCGATCTCCTCCAGCCGCCCCAGCGATCCCGCCGGCTTGGTCAGCACCGCCTGCCGCGCGCGCGCCGCGGCCAGCGCGGCATCGTCGGGCCGCGGCAAGGCGTCGAGCGCGGCGCCGAACGCTGCCGCATCTTGGAAGCGGATCATGGGCAGACAATCATGGGCAGACATGGCCTTCAGGCGGCGTGCGCGTGATGAAGTGCCCCTTCACGCCTTCCGGCCATTCGGCATAGGGCACCACGCCTTCCCTGCTTTCGGCGTGGCGCGCGGCATAGCTCAGGATCGCGCGGGCCGCCGCCTCGTCGGGCGTGAAGCCGCCCAGCACGTAGCCAATCCGGCCGGGCGCGCGGATATGGACCGTGCAATGGCGCTGGCAGGCGAACAGGCAGGCCATTTCCTGCACCGCCACGCCGGCAAGGGCCGGTTCCTGTGCCTGAACCTGCCGCAAGGCCTCGGCGAGCAGCGCGCCACCGCGCCGCCCGCCTTCGTCCTCGCGCCGGTCGGCGGACAGGCGGCAGGTGGAGCAGACCACCACTGCCGGCCCCGCTGCAACCGCGCGCAGCATCAGAACCGGCTCCGCAGGCCGATGTAGACCGTCCGGCCCAGGCTGCCGTAACCGCTGGCGGTCTCGTAGTGCCGGTCGGCCAGGTTTTCGATGCGGCCATGGACCGTCAGCCCACCAGCCACGCGCCACTGCACGCGCAGGTCGACCAGCCAGTAGTCGGGCAGGGTCGCGCGGCTGCCCGCGCGGTCGAACGTTGCGCCGGCGTAGCGCGCGGCCACGCTGGCCTTCACCCCTTGCGGCAGCTCGATCCCGCCTTCGATATCGGCGAGATGGCGCGGCACGCGGGCAAGCTGGCGGCCGAAGTCGGCGCCGCCGGGCGACCGGTCCTGCGCGGAGATCCAGCTGTAGTTGGCTTGCGCGAACAGCACGCCGATCCGCGCATCCCCGCTCAGTTCGATGCCCCGCGCGTGCGCCTTGCGGACATTGGCGTAATAGCCGAAGCGCGTCGTGGTGGTGCTGGGCACGTAGCAGGACGCGGGCAGCGCGCCGCTGGTGGGGCAATAGGCGAAGTCGATCAGGTTGTCGGTGTCGCGCTCGAACCATGCCGCGGAACCGTGCAGCACGCTGCCCAGCGTCTGCTCGAAGCCGGCCGACCAGCCCCTCGCCCTTTCGGGCCGGAGGTCCGCGTTGCCGTAGAGGCTGAACAGCTGGTAGAGCGACGGAGCCTTGAACCCGTCGTCATAGCTGGCGCGCAGCACCGTCCTGCCCGCGTTGGGTGTATAGACCCCGCCGGCGCTGAACACCGTGTTGCCACCGAAGCGCGACTGGTGATCGTAGCGCACGCCGCCGTTGAGCGTCAGCCCGGCAAGCGGCGTCGCGCGCAGCTCGCCATAGAGGCTGTCAGTCGAAGCGGTCTGGGGCACCAGTGTGTAGGGCGCGGTGTTGTTGCCCGGCGAGGCCGTGGTCATCCGCTGTTCCTCGCGCTCGGCGCCGAACACCGCCTGCACCGCGTCGGAAAGGCGCAGCGATCCCTGGTACTCGAAGCGGCGGACGCGGCCGTGGGCATCGAAGTTCAGCGGACGGATCGCGCGGGCGGGGTCGTAGTTCTCGCGGTCCGTCTCGGTCTGCATCGCCGCCAGCCGGTTGGTGAAACGGCCATTGAGCAGCGCCAGATTGAGCCCCGCATAGCCCGACCATTCCTTCGTCCGGCCATAGATGAGCGAATCGCCCGCCGTGCTGTCGAAATCGTTGCGCGCGTCGGCCCAGTAACCGCGCAGGTCCAGCGACAGGTTCGGCGTCAGCTTGACCGTGGCTGTGCCACTGGCGGAGGTGCGGCGGTATCCGTCGGGCTCGGTGCCGTTGCTGCGCGCCGAAATGCCGTCGGTGGAGAAGGTCGAGGCGGACAGCCGCCAGTCGACCAGCGTGCCCGTGCCGCCGACGCCGGCTTGCGCGTTCACCGTATCGTGCGTGCCCGCCTCGACCGCCAGGCCGCCTTCCAGCGGCTTTTCCGCCCGGCGCGTGGTCACGTTGATGACGCCGCCGATCGCGTCGCTGCCCCACAGGATCGATTGCGGACCGCGCAGGATCTCGATGCGTTCGATGTCATCGACCAGCAGGTTGGCGAAAGCATAGCCGCCGGACGTGGCGGAAGGATCGGACAGGCGCATCCCGTCGATCACCATCACCGACTGGCCAGCGTCCGCGCCACGGATGCGCAGCGACGTGGCGGCGCCGTAACCGCCGTTGCGCGACAGGCTGATGCCCGGCGTGCGGACCAGAAGATCGGTCACGGCCAGCGGCTGCGCCTGGCGGATGGCCGCCTCGTCCAGCACGGTGACGGTGGAGGAGACGCGATCCTGCGCGACCGGCGTGCGCAGCGCGGTGACGACGATGGAGGTGTCGGGAACGGCGTCAGGGGCCGGATCTTCGGGGTAAGGGGCAGCATGGGCGGCCACGGGAAGGCCCAGCGAAAGGGAAAGGGCAGAAACAACGGAACAACGGGTCAGGCGCATGGTGCGGTTCCCTGGATACGAACGGCGATGACCTGCCGCTCGGACCGCAAGGAAAACGCCCGCCGCGCGACGCCCCGGCGAGGTGGCCGGAGGGCACGAGACGACGCTTCCCGCACGGTCTTCCCGGCAGGCAGTGGCTGTCGTTGCGCGAGGGATCGTCCCGCCTTTGGCGCGGGAACCTCGAACGTCCGGTGCACCCTGCCCGAACGAAGAACGACCGCGTCAGGCAGGTCTCCTGGCTCACGGGTCAATGCCGGTCCGGCCGCCTTCTCAGGACGGTGAAGTCCCAATGGCGTGATGGCCGGTCGGCTCGCCGCTTACAGTTGCAGGGGCAGCCGGGGTTTCGCACCCCGTTCCCTTTTGATCCCCTTCCGGGGAACCTGTCGCAGAGCGGCGGATAGCTTCGCGCCGGCGCTGCCGCAAGCGCGAATGCTTGCGGCAGCGCACCGGTTCGCTTATCACCGGCGGCGTAACGGGTGCCCGAAAGGGCTTAATCGGGAAGTCCGGCCGGCGGAAATCCGCCGAATCCGGCACTGCTCCCGCAACTGTGACCGGTGAGCGCATCGCCATCATGCCATTGGGGTTCCGGCCCTGAGAAGGCGGCGACAGGCGCGATGATCCGGGAAGTCAGGAAACCGGCCCGCTATCGTCGTTCCTTCGCGCGGGCGGGATGCACCGGGCGGACGAGGGCTTCTCCCTTGGCGGACGACATAAGTGCGTTTGTTGCCGAAGGGGGCCTGTGATGAACTGCGTCTGACATCCACGACAACCGCAGCAGGCGTGCGCCCCGGCCCCGAGCTTTCGGTTCCGCGCCCGCCCGCGCATCGCAAAGGCCCCCGCGCCGCAGCCGATGGTCGCGTGCGCGGCCACAACGCGAAATCCAACCCGTTCAGGAGACCCCTCATGGTCCGTAATACCCGGTTCGAACTGTCCGTCTTCGGGCTTCTCGCCCTCGTCATGCTCATCACGCGCAGCCATTCGCTGAGCCAGGTCATCCACCTGCCCGATACCAGCCTGGCCAGCTTCTTCGTGCTCGGCTTCTTCGTCCGCCGCGCGGCCGCGTTCGGCGCGCTGTTCCTGCTGGGCTATGCCATCGACGTGGTGGTGATCGGCTGGTTCGGCCAGTCGGCCTTCTGCTTTACGCCCGCCTACGGGATGCTGGTGCCCGCCTATGGCGTGATGTGGCTGGCCGGACGGTACGCGCAGGCCCGGCTGGGCGAAAGCCTGGCCGCCCTGCCGATCATGGCCGTGCTGCTGATCTGCGCCACGTTCGCGTCCGAACTGCTTTCGAGCGGCGGTTTCTACTTCCTCGGCGGCCGCTTCGCCGATCCGACACTCGCGGGCTTCCTGCCCCGCATCGGGCGCTATTTCCCGTCGACGCTGTGGGCGACGCTCGGTTGGAGCGGCCTGGCCGCCGCCGCGTTCTCGCTGCTGTTCCTGATCCGGCCCGAGCTGCGCGAAAGCGAGCGCCGGTGAGCGGGTCCGAAGACAACGCGCACCGCGAGCGCACCCGCCGGCACAAGGCGGTGGTCGACGCCAAAATCGCCGCCGCCACGCGCGACAAGGGCCTGCTGCTGGTGCTGACGGGCAACGGCAAGGGAAAGTCCTCCAGCGCCTTCGGCATGGTCGCGCGCACGCTGGGATACGGTCGCAAGGCGGCCGTGTTCCAGTTCATCAAGGGGGCCGAGAACGTGGGCGAGCGCGCCTTCTTCTCGCGCCATCCCGACGTGATCTGGGAAAAGTGCGGCGAAGGCTTCACCTGGGAAACGCAGGACCGCCAGCGCGATATCGCCGCCGCGCGCGCCGGCTGGGAAAAGGCCAGGGCCGCGCTGGCCGATCCGGCGATCAGCCTCGTGGTGCTGGACGAGCTGACCTACCTCGTCACCTATCGCTATCTCGCGCTCGACGAGATCATTCCCGCGCTGGAAGCGCGACCGGCGATGCAGCACGTCGTCATCACCGGCCGCGCCGCCGACGAGGCGCTGATCGCCGCCGCCGACACCGTCAGCGCGATCCGCGACGTGAAGCACGCCTTCCGCGACGGCGTGCGCGCGCAGGAAGGGATCGACCGGTGAAGGCGGCGCGGTGCCCGGCCCTGCTGGTCAGCGCGCCGGCATCCGGGCAAGGCAAGACGCTGGTGACGGCGGCGCTGGCCCGCCGTCACCGCCAGGCCGGGCGCAAGGTTCGCGTATTCAAGTGCGGCCCGGACTTCCTCGATCCGATGATCCTCGAACGGGCGAGCGGCGCGCCGGTCTATCAGCTCGACCTGTTCATGGTGGGCGAGGCCGGATGCCGCCGCCTGCTAGCCGATGCCGCGCGCGAGGCCGATCTCATCCTCGTCGAAGGGGTGATGGGCCTGTTCGACGGCGATCCGTCCGCCGCCGATCTGGCCGCCCGCTTCGGCCTGCCGGTGCTGGCGGTGGTGGACGGCAGCGCCACGGCGCAGAGCTTCGGCGCGCTGGTCCATGGGCTTGCCTCCTACCGCGACGACGTGCGGGTGATCGCGGCGCTGGCCAACCGCGTTGCGGGAGAGCGTCACGCCGCCATGCTCGGCCAAAGCCTGCGCGGCGGCGTGCAGTGGCTGGGCGCCCTGCCCCGCGATGCCGGGATCGCCTTTCCCGAGCGCCATCTCGGGCTGGTGCAGGCGGACGAGATCGCCGATCTCGACGGGCGCATCGACCGGGCGGCCGCCGCGCTGCCGGGCGACGCCTGCTGGCTGCCGGCGCCGGTGGATTTCGCCGGACACGAAGCCCACACCTCCGCGGGACGCGATCTCGCCGGACTGCGGATTGCCGTCGCGCAGGACGCGGCGTTCGGTTTCCTCTATCCCGCCAACCTCGATTGCCTGCGCGCGATGGGCGCCACGCTGGCGTTCTTCTCGCCCCTCGCCGATGCCACGCTGCCCCCATTCGACGCGCTGTGGCTGCCCGGCGGATACCCGGAACTTCACCTCGACCGGCTGGCCGGCAACCACGCCATGCGCGATGCCATCCGCGCGCACCATGCGGCGGGAAAGGCGGTGCTCGCCGAATGCGGGGGCATGCTCTATTGCCTGGAGGCACTGGACGACGGCAAAGGCGCGCACGCCCCGATGCTGGGCCTGATGCCGGGCCGGGCGACAATGCAGGCGAGCCTTGCCGCGCTGGGATTGCAGGACATGGCCTTGCCCGCGGGCAGCCTGCGCGGCCACACGTTCCACTATTCCAGGATGGATACCCCGTTATCCCCCGTTACCCGGGCCAAAAACCCCGGCGGCCGGACCGGCGAAGCCCTGTTCCGGCAGGGATCGCTGCACGCCACCTACATGCATTTCTATTTCCCCTCCTCGCCCGCCGCTGTCGCCAGCCTGTTCGGGGCATGACCCGGCTGGGTCCTGCACATGAAGACGGACGATTCCTGCGCAGATCGCATATAACCCGCGTGGCGCGATGCGATAAATCCGGCGCAGTTTCGCATCCCGGGATCAGGCAGGCAATCGATGGCAATCAACATGACCACGACCATAGACAGCCGGCTCAAGCGCGTGCTGCGGCACATGCCCGCGCCGGTGGGCATCGTCACCAGCTTCGATCCCGCAACGAACGCACCCGTCGGCCTCGCCATGTCAGCGATCATGCCGGTGTGCCTCGATCCCTGCGCCATGGCCATCTGCGTCAACCGGTCGGGATCGAGCCACGACGCGATGATCCGCGCGGGGCGTTTCTGCATCAACCTGCTGCATGACGCGCATGACGCTCACATGGCGCCGTTCGCCGGTGCGGCCGCGCGCGAGGAACGCTTCGCGCAGGATGACTGGCACCAGCACGGGCCGGTCTGGTTCATCGAAGGGGCGCCCGCGAACATCTTCTGCGACATTCGCGAGCGCGTGCCCTATGGAACCCACGATCTGCTCGTGGGCGAGGTCTACGACCTGTTCGACAACGGCGGCGAGGATATCCTTGGCTGGGCGAACGGTGCGCTCGGCCGGATCAACCCGCTGCGGTAACCTTCCCTGCGAAGGCGCCGGCCATGCTCAATCCGCTTTCGAACCTCCGCTCAGCCCCGCCTGCGCGATGGTCTCGTCTTCATCGGGCGCGCCGCCACTCACGCCGATCCCGCCGATAACCGCGGAGGCCGATGCGATCGGCAGACCGCCGGTGACCATCACCACGTCGGGAACCGACAAGGAAGCGGGCTTCCCACCATCGACCTGCTGTTCCAGCATCCGCGTCGGCACACCGACCGCTGCCGCAGTAATCGCCTTTCCTTCCGCGACCTTGAGGCTCACGAACGAAGCCCCGTCCATCCGCTGAGCCAGGATCACGCGCCCTTCGCGGTTGACCACCACGATGGACACCGCGCGCTGCATGGCGCTGGCCTTGCTGGCAGCCGAAGCCGCCATGCGGATCGCATCCTGCAGCGCCAGCATGGGCCGCACCGTCTGCGCCGCCGCCGGTATGCCCGTGCAGAACAAGCATCCGGCCATGGCCGCCAGAGCAACAAAGAAAATCCGCATCCTTTATTCCCCGCTCAATGCCCCGATCAGTGCATGGTCTTGGCGCCGGCTTCGTCCTTCTTCACCGGCGCGGCCAAATAGGCATGGATCGCCATTGCATCGTCCTTGCTCAGCACATCGGCGAACGAGGCCATGCCCGCGTAAGAATAGGCGCCGCCCAGCACGATCTGCTCGAACACCTCGTGCGTTTCGGGCGCCATCTTCCAGAGATCCGGGTAGCCGCCAGGGCTGTCTGCCGAAGCGTGGCAGCGCAGGCAATTGTGCGCGAAAAGCTGCTGCCCACGCCTGACCTGCTCCTCGCTACCCCGGAACCTTGCGGGAGCGGGCACAAGCGGCGTTGCCACAACGCGCGGCGGCAGCCTGGGCTGGTCACCTCCGATCCGGAAGACCAGGAGGCGCGGCGCGTTGACCCGGTCCATCGCCGCCCATCCCGGCAAAAATGACCGATTCATCGCGCCACCGAACCCGGCCGCGACCGCAACATACTGAGTGCCATCGATCGTGTAGCTCATCGGCGAAGCCAGAATACCGGTGCCGATATTGATCCGGTGCAGCAGCGTGCCACTGCGCCCGTCATAGATGTTGAGATAACCATCGGCCGACCCCTGCATGACCAGGCCGTTGCTGGTGGTCATTGTCCCGCCGCTCCAGAACGGCATGACGCGAGAGGTCCAGGCCACCTTCTGCTTCACCGGGTCCCAGGCTTTCAGCACCTGTTCGAAGCGCGGCGCGGGCTGGCCCGCCAGCACACTGGCATCCTGCGTTCCGCCCCAGGACGCCACGGTCGGGAAAGCGCCGACCGATCCCTGCACGTTGCTGTAGGGGCGATAGGGCGTGGGGGCCATCGAGAAGATCATCGGCGCTTCGAGGACCGGAATATAAACAAGTCCCGTTTCGGGGCTGTAGGACATCGGCGGCCAATTGTGTCCGCCGGCTTCTGAAGGCCAGACCAGCTTGGCCTTTTCCGAAAAGTTCGACTGATCGGAGATGACCGGCCGTCCGGTCTTGAGATCGACGCGATCGGCCCAGGTGACCGTGGTGTATTTCTCGGCCGACAGCAGCTCGCCGGTCAGGCGGTCCAGCACGTAGAAGAACCCGTTCTTGGGCGCCTGCATGATGACCTTGCGCCGCTTCCCGCCGATATCGAGATCGGCCAGGATCATGTTCTGCGTGGCGGTGTAGTCCCAGCTATCGCCGGGCGTGGTCTGATAGTGCCACTTCTTGCGACCGGTATCCGCATCGAGCGCGACGATCGAGGACAGATAGAGGTTGTCACCACCCGCCGGGCTGCGCAACCACAGCGGGTGGGGCGATCCGTTGCCCGTGCCGAGGTAGACGGTGTTGGTGTCCGGATCGTAGACGATCGAATCCCACGGCGTTCCGCCGCCACCCAGGTCCCAGGCCGAATGCGGGTCCCAGGTCTTGCGCGCCTCGGTCACGTCCGGGCTTTCGTCCGGCCCGGCCTGCGGATCGCCCGGCACCACGAAGAAGCGCCATGCCAGCTTGCCGGTGCGGCGGTCATAGGCGCTGGCATAGCCGCGCACGCCCATCTCGCCGCCGCCATTGCCGATCACCACGACATTGCCCGCCACGCGGGGCGCGCCGGTGATGGCATAGCTGCGCGACCGGTCGGTGATCGTATCGGCCTTCCACAGCGGCTTTCCGGTCTTCGCGTCGAGCGCCACGAGATAGCCGTCGAGCGTGGCGACATAGACCGTGCCATCGACCACGGCGACGCCGCGATTGACCGCGTCGCAACAGGTGCGCCGGGCAAACGATCCGTCGACGTCGGGATCGTACTGCCACAGGAGGCGACCGGTCCGCGCATCGAGCGCATAGACCACGCTCCACGGCCCGGTGGCATACATCACGCCATCGACTACTACCGGCGTGGCTTCCACGCCGCGATTGGTCCGCCCGCGCACCACGAAGCCGTCGAACTCCCAGGCGACCCCCAGCTTGCCCACGCTGGCGGCATCGATCTGCCCTTCGGGATAGTGATAAGCGGTTTCGAGCGCCCACTGCGGATCAGGCGCCTGTGTGCCGGCCAGGGCGTGCCAGCCCGCCAGCCCCGCAATGATCCCGGCGGACATGCCCAGCCATCCCCTGCCGAACCACGTGTTCCTTGCTGTCCCGTGCATTTCAGTCACACCCTGTTCCCTGCGATGATGCGGCTTCAGAAGCGCTGCCGCAGTTCGACGCCAACCGTACGGGGCCGGATCGTCGTCGCGCGGTCGGACCCGGCCGTCAGGTCGAGATCGATCAGCGGTCGCGCGTCCAGCAGGTTGTTGGCATAGAGCCGCACCTCCGTCCCGCCCTTTCCGAGCGAGGCCGACAGATTGACAACATCGAAGCCTTGCCGGAACTCGGCCGCGTTGGGTGTGGTGCCGGCCACGGCGTTGGCATAGACGATCGAGAGCACCCGATCGAACGAACGGCGCGCGCGACTCTGGTACTGGTATTCGCCGCGCATGTTCAGGCGCCACCCGTTGGACAGATCGTGCGCGAAAGCGGCGTAGGCGCTCGCCATCCATTTCGGCACGGCCTGCACCATGTCACCATCCCGCGCCGTCGTTCCGGGTGCGGCGTTCTTGATAGTGGCATCGGTATAGGTGGCATTGCCGCCGATCTGGAAGCTGGGCGAAAGACGGACCTGACCTTCGATTTCCGCGCCCTTCACTTCAGCCGTTCCCGCGTTGCCGGTAAAGGCGAAGCCGCAACTCGTCAGGTTGAGCTGCTGCTGGATCTTCTTCCAGTCGGAATAGAATGCGGCGGCGTTGAACGTAACGACGTTCCCGAACGTGTTCTTGGTGCCGACCTCGTAGGTCCACAGATTGTCGGACGAAAAGCTGTCGGGCGCGCGCGTCAGGCCCAGCGCATTCAGATCGGCCGCGCACAGGACGGGATTGATCTGGAACCGGTTGGGGCCGCCGGGGCGGAAGCCTTTCGCGGCCGAAGCATAGAGCAGGTTCTCACGGGCGACCTTGTAGGAAATGCCGAACTTCGGATTGACGCCGCTTTCGCTGCTCTTGCGCCCGCTCACCACGGTCAGTCCGCCATTGAACGGCCCATCGCCCAGAATATCGACGCGCTGGTCGATCTTGAAGCCGCGAACACCGGCGGTGAGGTCAAGGCCGTCCAGCACGGTGTAGGTGACTTCGCCGAACGCGGCGTACTGCTTGGTGTTGGTGAAGGTGTCGCCATAATAGACGAGATCGGCGCCCACGAAGGCGGCGGCTCCCGGCTGGTTGACGGCCTGGACAAGACGATCGTCCTGATTGGAATAGTAGAGCCCCAGCAGCCACTTGAAGCGCGTACCCGGCCCGTTGTCAGAGGCGATGCGCAGTTCCTGGCTGAAGGTCTTGGTGCGGCTGTCCGAGACGTTGCGCGCCGTCAGCGGGAACAGCGGTGGCACGAGATTGCCGATGAAATAACTGTAATCGCGGACGAAGCTCAGTTTGCGATCGAAATAGGCCGTCAGCGACGTGACCTTGGCGCGCCCCAGATCCTTGTCGATGTTCAGGCTGTAGATGCCCGCCTTGTCGTAGGTCGGCTGCTTGATGCGATAGGAGGATGTCAGTTCGGGCTGATCTATGAACAACTGCCCGGCGTTAGCCAGCGTATAGTCCTGATAGAATACCTGCGGCCGGATCGACCAGCTCGGATCGGGTTGCCACTCCAGCGAGAGGCGGGCAGCAAAGGTGTCTCCGTAGTTCTGGTTGGAGGTGCTGCGCGTGCTGAGCGTGTCCTGCACCAGCGGCGTGTAAACCGGCGAGGCGGTGCTGGAATAATGCGAATTGCGCAGGTTTCCGGGCTGGTTGTCGATATAGCCGCCATCGCGGCGATAGAAGAAGCCGCCGCGCAGCGCCAGCGTATCCGCCACCAGAGGGACGTTGGCCACCACTTCGCCGTTGTACGAAGGCCCGCCGTGCTCGGTCACTGCCACGCCGGCCGCGATACTCACTTCGGTTTCGTTGATCTTCGGCCGTGCGCTGACATATTTGATCGCGCCGCCCATGGAATTGCCACCATAGAGCGTTCCCTGCGGCCCTTTCAGCACTTCCAGCCGTTCCATGTCGAAAAACACGGGGTCGAACGCGCCGCTGAACGACGTGGCAATGGTAACGAGCGAGATGTCGTCCAGGTAAATGCCCACCGTGGGCGATGACGCGACGGTACTGATGCCGCGAATGTTGTAGTTGGAAAGCCCGCGCTCGGTGCCAGAATAGGAAAACCCCGGAATGCTCCGCAGCACGTCCTTGACATCGGCGGCACCCCGGTCCCGCAACTGGTCGGCAGTAACCGCGTTCACGGTGACCGGCACATCCTGCAGGCGCTCACCCGTCTTGCGCGCCGTGACGATGATCCCGCCCTGCGGATCGACATCCTCGTTGGCTTCGCTGGCCGCCTGGGCCGCAACCGGCGTCGCCAGGCAGACCGCTGCCGCTCCGCTGGCGAGCAGGGCCAGGCTCCGAAGCCGGCCATGGCTTTCATGTATCATCGATTTTCCCCCACGCTGGTTCCGGACCGATATTTCGGCGGACCCGATCCCCATACTTTACGAAAGCGCGCGCGCGGCGCTTATCCTCGAACCCGAATTTCCTTTGCGTTTTCCGGAAAGCCGCGCACCTTTGTTCCGCTTCACCGGGCCGGGGGCTACCGTTCGGCCATGAGGCGCGATAAAAATGCCACCGCGCAAGGAGGCGTGCCCGCTCATCGCACTGGCGGTCATACCGAACCCGCCGGCTTCACCAAACGGGACCTGCTATTGGACAATCTGCTCACACGAAACCGAGACCCGTTGGATCCCACGATCCTTGCCGTTGTCGATCCGGGCAAGATCAGGGCGATGGATTGCGGCGCCGGATTGCTGGCGGATACCGAAATGATCCACGAAGCCGGGCCGACAGCCCAGGGCTGGCTGCGCGGCGTCACGGTGCGGCAGGGCTATTCGGTGTTCCTGTCCGATGTTTCCCACCTGGACCGAAGCGATTATTTCTATGAAAGCAGGGACTTGCTGAAACTGCACTGCAACCTCGGCGGGGGCAGCACGATCAGCAGCGGGAACGACGAATCCGAATGCCATCCGGGAAGCTTTTCCTTCCTCGTGCAGCCCGATGGCAGCATCAAGAAGGAAGTCGCCCCGCCAAAGGTCCGTTCACGCGCCATCACCATGATCTGCACGCGGGACTTGCTGCGCGATTTTCTGCCGGGGCGGAACGGTCTGCCTTCGACCATTCTCGAATACATGCGCGGCTCGGTCGCCCAGTTCTGCCACAGCGACGCGCCCCTTCCCGTGCCGATGCAGTCCATCGCCGAAGAGATGCTGAATCTGCGTCCCGGCCCGATGACGGACCTGATGTTCGAAGCCAGGGCGCTCGAGCTGCTCTACATGGGATTGCAGCAGCTCGCGGGCTGGAGCGCCGGCCCGGATCTCAAGCCGCATCACCGCAGGAAGGTGCAGCAGGTCCGGGATCTGCTGCACAGCACGGAAGGCACAAGCCTTGGCATCGGCCAGATCAGCCGCGCGGTCGCCTGGAACGAGACGCAGATGATGGAATGCTTCAAGCAGGTCACCGGGATGACGATCTCCGCCTATCGCCAGCGCCTGCGCATGGACGAAGCGCTCGCCATGCTGCGGACCAGCCAACGGTCGATCACGGAGATCGCTCTGGAAGCAGGCTACGAACATCCCGGCAATTTCACGACCGCGTTCAAGCGGACCTTCGGCTTCACACCCAGGGCCGCGCGTTCGCCCTGCAATTGAGCGTCTTCACCATCGCGGCTGCATCAGCCCACGGGCTTGCCCCCGGCCTTCACGATCGCGCCGCCCTTCATCACGAAATCGACGTTCCGTAGCGCGGCCATATCCTGCAAGGGATCGCCCTCCACGGCAATAAGATCGGCAAAATGCCCCTTGGTCACCGCGCCCACGTCGTCGCTCGCCCCCAGCAGGTCCGCGGCGTTGCGCGTTGCCGTGAGGATCGCGTCCATCGGCTTCATGCCGAGCGAGGTCATGAGTACCAGTTCCTGCGCGTTCTCGCCGTGCGCCGAGAGCCCGAACGTATCGGTACCCATGGCAATCTTCACGCCGGCCGCCGCCGCCGCGCGGAAATTTTCGTGCAGGACCGGGGCTATGGCGATCGCCTTGGCGGCAGTGGACGGGTTGAGCTGTTCGGGATGCGTCTTTGCAACCTCGTAGACCCGCTCTCCGACGAGCAGCGTCGGCACGAGATAGGCGTTGTGCTGCTTGAACAATTTGTAGGTCTGCGCGTCGGCGAACGTTCCGTGCTCCACGGAATCCACGCCCGCCGCCAGGGCATGTTCGATGGCCTGCTTGCCATGGGCATGGGCCGCGACTTTCATGCCAAGCGCGTGCGCGGTGGCGACAACGACTTTCAGCTCATCGTCATCCATGAGTTGCAGGTAGGGATTGTCGCCGATCGACATGACCCCGCCCGAAGGCATGATCTTGATCAGGTCCGCGCCTTCGCGCTTCAGCCGGCGGACCGTGCTGCGCGCTTCGTCCGGGCCGTCGATCACGGCATCGCGCGCGTGCGGCAGTTCGGCGATATCGGGGATCAGGCCGTTCGCGGGATCGCTGTGCCCCCCGGTCGGCCCGAGAGCCTCGCCTGCCACCCACATGCGCGGACCGGGCACCTTGCCGTCCGCCACCGCCTTCTTGAGCGCGACGACGGCGTAAGTGTTGTCTCCCACAGACCGGATCGACGTGAAGCCGGCAAGCAGCGTGGCCCGTGCATCGTTCACGCCATCGATCAGCACATCGTAACCCGATTGCGTGACGGCACGGCGAATGGGATCGCCCTTGTAGCCGGTGACCGTAATATGGACGTGCATGTCGATCAGGCCCGGCAGCACCGTCCGGTTCGACAGATCGATCAGCGTGTCCCCCTGGGCGATCGGTGCGAAGCCTTCGCGCACTTCGACAATGCGATCACCGTCCACGACGATCGAGACATTCTCCCGGGGCGGAGCGCCGGTTCCATCGATGAGCTTTCCGGCACGAACGACAGTATGCGCGGTAGCACCGGAGGGGATCAGGGCCACGGCGCAGGCCAGCGCCAATATCGTGCGGTGCATCTTCGTTAGCCTCCCTTTCGCGGACCGTGCTCCGCCCGCGCAGGAATGGCATAGAGCATTGCTGCAAACTTTTGCCAGCCCATGATTTTCCTGTGCCGCATCCCGAACCGGCGGCTGGTCCGCCGGTTCGGCGCGGTTCCGTTCAGGCCAGAACCGCGCGATAGCGGGCGGCGACCTCGCTGCGGGACAGTTGGGGGCCAAGCGCCACGCGCGCCGACTGCATCGCTTCCCAGCCGGCTAGGTCGGCCAGCGGCGGGATCGTCACGTTCTCGCCGCGATCGAGTCCGACCAGCGCGGCATCGACCAAGTCGTTCACGTCCATCACCATTTCCGCCGGGAAGGCATCGACGTCCTTGCCCGAACGCTCCCAGATCTCGGTGCGCGTCGCGCCCGGAAGCACCGCCTGCACATGCACGCCGCTGCCCGCCAGTTCGGTGGACAGCCCCTGCGACAGGTTCAGGATGAACGCCTTGCTGCCGCTGTAGGCACCGTCGAACATCTCCGGCGCCAGCGCGAGGACCGACGCGATGTTGACGATCGCGCCTGCGCCCTCGTGCGTCAGGCGCAGCGCCGCGGCGCGGGCCAGCAGGGCGGGTGCGGTGATGTTGAGCGCGATCAGCCGCGTCACTTCCTCGACCGGGCTGGTGACCAGCGTGCCGGTGAGCGCCATGCCGGCATTGTTGACCAGCAGGCCAAGGTTCGGGACCGTGGCGATCCGGTCGGCCACACGCGCGACGGCGGCGGGATCGGTGAGATCGGCGGGCAGGACTTCGACGGACTGGCCGGTTTCCGCGCGCAGGCGCTCCGCCAGCGCGTTCAGACGGGCAACATCGCGCGCGACGAGCACCAGATCGTGCCCGCGCCGGGCCAGCCGGTCGGCATAGACGGCGCCGATACCCGTCGAAGCGCCAGTGATCACGGCGGTCGCATGGTGGGGAATAGTCATTTCAGGGTGTTCCTTCAGTTGGAAAGCTGGACGTTCGCGGTGACGGAAAGGCCGGGGCGCAGCGCGGCGAGCGCGGACTGGCCGGGATCGAGCCGTATCCGCACCGGCACGCGCTGCACGATCTTGGTGAAGTTGCCGGTGCCGGGCTCGAACGGCAACAGCGCAAACGTCGAGGCCGATCCCGGCGCGAGGCTCTCCACCGTGCCCTTCAGCTTCGCGCCGCCCAGCGCATCGATGCGAACGGTGGCGTGCTGGCCGGGATGCATCCGGCGCGTCTGCGTTTCCTTGAAGTTGGCCGTCACATAAAGCGCCTGCATCGGCACCAGCGTCAGCGCGCGCGTGCCGGGCTGGACGTAATCGCCGACGCGCAGCTGCCGGTTGGCCACTACGCCATCGATCGGCGCGCGCACTTCGGTGTGGCGCAAGTCCTGGCCGGCAAGATCCAGCGCCACGCGGGCGCGGGCCTCGCCCGCCTGTGCCTGCGCCAGCGCGGCCAGCAGATCGCCGCGCCGGGCGCCGACCACCGCCACCTGCTGGCGCGCGACCGCCAGATCGGCTTCGGACCGGGCCAGCGCCTGCCGTGCGGCAACCGCGCCCGTGCGGATGCTTTCCGCATCGCGCGCGGCCACCGCGCCCGTCGCCAGCAGCGCGTCATAGCGCCCCTGATCGGCCGAGGCGTGCCCGGCATTGGCCTGCGCCGCGCGGATCGTCGTCGCCGCAGCGCCGGCCTGCGCGCGGGCAAGCGCCTCTTCCGTGCCCTGCCGGACCAGCGCGGCCCGCGCCGCCGCCACGGCCGCCCGCGCATCGGCAAGATCGGCTTCCGCCGTCGCACGGCGCGCGCCATATTCCTCGGGATCGATCCGCAGCAGCGGCGCGCCCGCGCGGACTGCCTGGTTCTCCTCGACCAGCACCGCGCTGACGAAGCCCTTGATGCGGGGCGCCACGCTTGTCGCATCGGCGCCGACATAGGCATCGTCGGTGGACTGGCTGGCCGGCTCGGACAGGATCCAGGCCGCGCCCAGCCCCGCTGCGACAAGCGCCGCCCCTGCCGCGATCACCGCGCGCGGCGCCCTGCGCCGGGGTGCCGGCGCCACCGCGTCATCAACCTGGGATTCCGATGTGCGCTGAAGCATGGAAATGCACTCTTGCTGATATGATGATCGTAATATATATGTTGTTCATCATTCGTCCAGAGGGAAAATTGCCACCATGCCCAGATGGTCTTTCGCGCGCTTCGGCACGGACTGGTCGGACGATCCGACGGCCATGCCCACGGCCCGCAAGTTCCTGATCTTCGGATTGATGGCGTTCGGGCAGTTTCTCGCGCTTTTCGACATCCAGATCGTCTCCGCCTCGCAGCGCGAAGTGGCGGCCGGGCTTGCCGCCGGAGCGGATGAAATCAGCTGGGTGCAGACCGCCTACCTGATGGCCGAGCTGGTGATGATTCCCCTGTCCGGCTTCCTCGCGCGGGCACTGTCGACGCGCTGGCTGTTCGTGGCTTCGTGCACCATGTTCACGATTTCCAGCCTGCTGTGCGGCCTGTCGTGGTCGATCGGATCGATTATCGCCTTCCGCGCCTTGCAGGGCTTCACCGGCGGCGCGATGGTGCCGCTGGTGTTCGCGGTCGGTTTCACGCTGTTCTCGGGCAAGCAGCGCGCGCTGATCCCGGCCATCCTCGGCACCGTCAGCGTCCTGGCGCCGGCGCTTGGCCCTTCGGCGGGCGGATTGATCACCGACGCGCTGGACTGGCGCTGGCTGTTCTTCGTCAACGTCCTTCCCGGCCTCGCCATCGCCACGGCCTGCGCCATGCTGCTGCGGATCGACAAGGCCGACACCAGCCTGTTGCGCCGGATCGACTGGGCGCACTTCGTAGCCATGGCGGTCTTTCTCGCCGGCCTTGAATACGTGCTGGAGGAAGGCCCCCGTCACGACTGGCTGGGCGATGAAACCATCGCGATCGCCGCCTGGCTGTCGCTGGTGGGGCTGGTGCTGTTCGTGGAGCGCGCGCTGTTCTCGCCGATGCCGGTGGTTTCGCTGCGCCCGTTCCGCCGGCCGATCTTCGCCTTCGCCTGCCTGTTCAACCTGGTGATCGGCTTCGGCATGTATGCCTCGATCTCGCTGGTGCCGGTCTATCTGGCGCAAGTGCGCGGGTACGACGCCTTGCAGATCGGCAAGACGATCTTCGTGGTCGGCGTGGCGCAGCTGGGGTCGACGGTCGTCGCCGCGTCGCTGTCGCAGCGCATCGACATGCGCTGGATGATCAGCGTTGGCCTTTCCCTGTTCGCACTGAGCCTGTGGCTGACGTCGGGCATGACCAGCCAGTGGGGCTTTTCGGAACTGCTGGTGCCGCAGATGCTGCGCGGCTTCGCCCTGATGCTGTGCATCGTTCCTTCGGTAAACATGGCGCTTTCGGGCGTGCCGCCGCAGGATCTCGGCGCAGCCTCGGGCCTGTTCAACCTGATGCGCAACCTTGGCGGCGCGATCGGCATCGCGGTGGTCAACAGCTGGCTGCAGGACGATACGCGCATCGCCGCCGCGCGCCTTTCCGAAGCGCTGGGCCATCACGCGCGGCCGGCCAGCGATGTCATGGCCAGCCTGGGGCAGCGGATTTCCACGATGACGCCCGACGGCGCGCGCGCGCAGGACATGGCGCAGGCCGTGATGGCGCGCGTGATCGGGCGCGAGGCGCTGGCGCTGGGGTTCGACGACGTGTTCCGGGTGATGGCCTGGATGTTCATCGCGGCACTGGTGCTGGTGCCGTTCTGCCGGCAGGAGCCGGGCGCGACGCCCCCTCCCGCCGATGCCGCGCATTAAGGAGAAGTCTCATGCGTTTCCGCAATCTGCGGCGAGCCGCGCTCGCCCTGCTCCTGGTGACTACCACGCCGGCGATGGTCCATGCCCAGCCCGCCACCGGTGCCTGGTGGCAGGCGTTCCACGATCCGCAGCTCGACGAAACCGTCCGCCGCGCGCTGTCGGGCAACCTGGACCTCGCCGCGGCCGCCGCGCGCGTCGATCAGGCGCGGGCCATGGCCAAGGGAGCCCGCGCGGCGCTGTTGCCGTCGCTCGACGCCACCGGCGCGGCCGAAGCCGACCGGCAATCGCTCCATTCGCCGATCGGCGCGGCATCGCGGCAACTGGGCTTGCCCCGGAACTACGAACTCTATCAGGCCGGGGTGGAAGCCCGCTGGGAGATCGACCTGTTCGGAGGATTGTCGGCCCGGCGCAAGGCGGCCGCGGCCAATGCGGCGGCCACGCTGGCCGAGATGGACGCCATGCACCTGGCCATCGCTGCGGAGACGGCGGACGCCTATCTCCACTTGCGCGGCTTACAGGAACGGCTCGCGCTGGCGCAGCAGCAGGCGCGGTTGCGCGGGGATCTGGCGGCGCTGGTGCGCCAGCGGGCCAACCAGGGACTGGCCAGCGATTTCGATGCCAACCGCGCCGAAGCGGCCCACGCCGCTACGCTGGCCGCCTTGCCGCCGCTGCGGCAGGCGATCGAAGTCGACATCGACCGGCTGGGCGTGCTGACCGGTGGAAGCGACCGGGCGTGGCTGGAGCGCCTGCGCGAAACGGCCGCCATCCCTGCCCCGCTCGATCCGGCGCTGGATGCCGATCCCGCTACGCTGATGCGTCGCCGCCCCGATCTGGCCGCTGCCGAACGGCGGGTGGACGCCGCCCGCGCCGGCATCCGCGTGGCGCGGGCGGAATACTACCCCCACCTCTCGCTCGGCGGTCTGGTCGGGCTGGTGACGCTCGGCGGCGCCTCGTTCGGATCGGGGGATTCGGTTTCGGCCAGTGGCGGGGCGACGCTGCGTTGGCGCTTGTTCGACTTTGGACGGCTCGATGCGGAACTCGCCGTCGCGCGCGGGCATGAGCGCGAGGTGCTGGCGCTGTGGCGGCAGGCTGCGCAGGTCGCCAGCGCCGAAGTGGCGGACGCGGTCGCCGCGCTGGCCGAAGGCCGGCGGGAACAGGACGAACTGGCCCGGCAAGTCGCCTTGCTCCGCCGTGCGCGCGATCAGGCGCGCGAAGCTTACGCGCAGGGAATCGTCGCCCTGATCGACGTGCTGGATGCCGATCGCAATCTGCTGGAGGCGACCGATCGCCTTGCGCAGAATCGCGAGGCGCTTGCGCGCGCCTCGGTGGCGGCGGTACGGGCAATGGGCGGCGGCTACGGCCCCGGCGAGCAGGAGGCGGATCACCATGGCTGACAAGAGCGCCCACAAGGCCAAAGTGCGCGCCCGGATTCTCGACGAGGCCGCCATCGCACTGCGCAGCGGCGGCACCGAAGGGTTGAGCGTCGCCAATCTGATGAAACGCGCAGGCCTGACGCATGGCGGGTTCTACGCCCATTTCGAGAACCGCGACGATCTGGTTGCCCACGCCGTCGATCGCATGTTCGAAGACAGCCGCGCGATGCTGGAACGCTTCCTGGGCGACCGGCCCGACCTTGGCGGGCTGATCGACCACTACCTGTCGGAAGCGGCCATGCGCCGGCACGATCTTGGCTGTCCCCTGCCCTGGCTGGCGGGTGAGGCCCCGAGAATGCCCGAGCCCGCACGCCTCCGCTTCCAGGCCGGCATTTCCGCCATGCGCGATGCCATCGCCGGCGCGCTGGTCAGAAGCGGCCACCCGAAGCCCGAAGCCGATGCCCTTGCCGCCTCGATAGTCGCCGAAATGGTCGGCGCCATGACTCTCGCCCGCGCACAGGGCGAAGGCGAGGAAGCGGTCGCCACGCTGCAGGCCGCGCGCGCGGCGCTTCACGCACGCGTGGCGTTACGGCCTCACTGAACCGGGCCGCGGACTCAGGTGAAAGGCGCCAGCCCGGTCAGCACCATCCGCACCAGATCGGCCTGCCCGGCGGCCCCGGTCTTGGCATAGATGCGCTTCGAATAGTTCCGCGCGGTCTCGCTGGTCAGGCGCAGGCGGCGGCCAGCCTCCACGATCGTTTCGCCCATGCTGATGGCGTGCGCCAGCGCCGCTTCGCGATCCGACAGGCCATGGACCGCCGCCAGCGTGCGGACCGCTTCGCGCGCGGCTTCGCGGTGTTCGCGGCGCAGCGTGCCGATCACTGCCGGAAAGGCGCAAGGCTCCGCCAGGGCAAGGTCCGACTTGCGCAGCAACACGTCGAGCGCCGAGCGCTCGTCGAGCCGGATCACCCGCGTTCCGCCCGCCGGACCGGCCGCCAGCGCGGCGCAGGCTGCATCGAGCGAGCGCGCGACATCGGGAAGCACCTGCAACCGGCGGCCCGGCGCCGGCCCTGGTTCGGGCGTGAACGCCAGCAGGGCTTCCGCCCAGGGATCGGCGGCCATGACCCGCCCGCCAGCATCGAACGCCAGTTGCCCCACGCCCAGCCGCGCCAGCGCGGCCTGCGCCATCGCCGCCTGGAGCCGCTGCTCGGTCAGCGCGCCCAGCGTACGCAGGGCGGCGGTCAGGTGCGGCGCGATCACCGCCAGCGCGGAGACGGCGGTGGCGCTGAAATCCTCGCGCTCGCGCACCAGCAGCAGCCAGGCATCCGCCGCGCCGCCCGCCGAGACGCGCAACCAGCGGCCATAGCGGATGCCCATGTCGTGCAGCGCCGCGCGCTGTTCGGCGAGCCGGGCGGGATGGTCGTAGTCCAGCATTTCGTCGAGCGCATAGACCCGGCCGGGGCGCAGCGCGCCGTATGGATGCAGCCGCAGCGCGTCGAGCCGACGGAAGTCGATCGGCGGCTCCTGCGCCGCGCGAGGCGCGGCGACATGAAGCACCGTGGGTTCCTGCGCAGGCATGGCATTGGCCAGCGTCACGATCAGGAACGCACGCCGGGCATAGGTGCGCGCCACCAGATTGCGCATGAACGCACCCCATGGCGGGCTTTCGTGAATGCCCTCGATCAAGGGCAGGAAAAGCTCGCGTTGATCGGGCGAAAGAAATGCCATCTGTTTTTGCTCCCATATGGGAGCTTCATGGTCAAGCCGTTACGCCGATGTGACAGGCAGCCACTCCCACGGAGTCATCCATGTCCAGTTCGTTGCCCCGTTCCTCGCTGACCCATCTCGAACGGCTCGAGGCCGAAGCGATCCACATCATGCGCGAAGTCGTGGCCGAGGCCGAACGCCCCGTCATGCTCTATTCGGTGGGCAAGGACTCCGCCGTGATGCTGCATCTGGCGCGCAAGGCGTTCTATCCCTCGCCACCGCCCTTCCCGCTGCTGCATGTCGATACGACGTGGAAATTCCGCGACATGTACGCGCTGCGGGACCGGATGGCTTCGGAAAGCGGCATGGAACTGCTGGTCTATCGCAATCCCGAAGCGCTGGAGCGGGGCATCAACCCGTTCGATCACGGCGCGCTCCACACCGACATGTGGAAGACCGAGGGGCTGAAGCAGGCGCTCGACAAGTGGGGCTTCGACGCGGCCTTCGGCGGCGCGCGGCGCGACGAGGAGAAGAGCCGCGCCAAGGAGCGCATCTTCTCGTTCCGCACCGCCAGCCACGGCTGGGACCCCAAGAACCAGCGCCCCGAACTGTGGAGCACCTACAACGCCCGCAAGAACAAGGGCGAATCGATCCGCGTCTTCCCGATCAGCAACTGGACCGAGCTGGACATCTGGCAGTACATCCACTTGAACGACGTGCCGATCGTGCCGCTCTATTTTGCGGCCGAGCGCCCCACCGTGGAGCGCGACGGCATGCTGTTGATGGTCGATGACGATCGCTTCCCGCTGCGCCCCGGCGAGGAACCGGTGATGCGCTCGATCCGCTTCCGCACGCTGGGCTGCTATCCGCTGACCGGCGCGGTCGAAAGCAGTGCCGCCACGCTGCCGCAGGTGATCCAGGAAACGCTGCTGACCACCACCAGCGAGCGCCAGGGCCGCGCCATCGACAAGGATGCGGGCGGCGCGGGCATGGAAGTGAAGAAGCAGCAGGGGTACTTCTGATGTCCGAAGCAGACGTCATCTACAAGACCGATGCCCTCATCGCCGAGGACATCGACGCTTATCTCGAAACGCATCGCAACAAGACGATGCTGCGCTTCATCACCTGCGGTTCGGTGGATGACGGCAAGTCCACGCTGATCGGCCGGCTGCTGTATGATTCGAAGATGATCTTCGAGGACCAGCTCGCCGCGCTGGAAGCCGACAGCAAGCGCGTGGGCACGCAGGGGCAGGAGATCGACTTCGCGCTGCTGGTCGATGGCCTTGCCGCCGAACGCGAACAGGGCATCACGATCGACGTCGCCTATCGCTTCTTCGCCACCGAAAAGCGCAAGTTCATCGTTGCCGACACACCCGGCCACGAACAGTACACGCGCAACATGGTGACCGGCGCCTCCACCGCCGATCTCGCCGTGATCCTGATCGACGCGCGCAAGGGCATGCTGACGCAGACGCGGCGGCACTCGTATCTCGCGCACCTGATCGGCATCCGCCACATCGTGCTGGCGGTGAACAAGATGGACCTTGTCGATTACGACCACGCCGTGTTCGACGGCATCGTCAAGGACTACACCGCCTTCGCGCGCTCGATCGGCATCGAAACCTTCGTGCCGATCCCGATTTCCGGCTTCAAGGGCGACAACATCACCGCGCTTTCGGCGAACACTCCCTGGTACCATGGGCCGGCGCTGATGGAACACCTGGAGACGGTGGAAGTCGACGCTACCATCGACCAGACCAAGCCGTTCCGTCTGCCGGTGCAGTGGGTCAACCGCCCCAACCTCGATTTCCGGGGCTTCTCGGGCCAGATCGCGACCGGTTCGGTGAAGCCGGGCGACGCGGTGCGCGTGCTGCCTTCGGGCAAGACCAGCACCGTCACACGCATCGTCACGCTCGATGGCGATCTGGAGGAAGCGGTCGCCGGCCAGTCGATCACGCTGTGCTTCGCCGACGAAATCGACTGTTCGCGGGGCGACGTCATCGCCGCCGCCGACAATCCGCCGCAGGCCGCCGACCAGTTCGAGGCGACGTTCGTGTGGATGGCCGACGAGGCCCTGATCCCCGGCCGCGCCTACTGGCTCAAGCTGGGCACGCAGACGGTTTCGGCAACGGTGCAGCAGCCCAAGTACACCGTCAACGTCAACACCATGGAGCAGCTGGCCGCCAAGACGCTGGACCTCAACGCCATCGGCGTGGCCGAACTGACGACCGACCGCGCAGTGGTGTTCGAACCCTATGCCGAAAGCCGCGCGCTGGGCGGGTTCATCCTGATCGACAAGATCACCAATGCCACGGTGGCGGCGGGGATGCTGAACTTCAGCCTGCGGCGCGCGCAGAACGTCCACTGGCAAGCGCTCGACGTGACCCGCAAGGCGCATGCCGCGCTCAAGCACCAGACGCCCGCGGTGCTGTGGTTCACCGGGCTGTCCGGCTCGGGCAAGTCCACGATCGCCAACCTCGTGGAAAAGAAGCTCCACGCATCGGGCAAGCACACGTTCCTGCTCGATGGCGACAACGTGCGCCACGGGCTGAACAAGGATCTCGGCTTTACCGAGGCGGACCGCATCGAGAATATCCGCCGCGTGGGCGAAGTGGCCAAGCTGATGACCGACGCCGGCCTGATCGTGCTGACCGCCTTTATCAGCCCGTTCCGCGCCGAACGCGAGATGGTGCGCGCGATGCTGCCCGAAGGCGAATTCATCGAAGTGTTCGTCGACACCCCGCTGGAGGAAGCCGAGCGGCGCGACGTGAAAGGCCTCTACAAGAAGGCGCGGTCCGGCCAGCTCAAGAACTTCACCGGCATCGACAGCCCCTATGAAGCCCCCGAGCGGCCGGAAATCCGCATCGACACCACGCGCGAAACACCCGAAGATGCCGCCGAACGCATTGTCGAGCGCGTGATCGGCAGCTGGAGCCCCGTGATATGAACGACGCCGAACTGGCCGCCCACCTCGCCGAAGTGGCGGGCAAGCTGCTGATCACGGTGCGCGAAAGCGGGATGCTGAGCCTCAAGGCGCTGGGCAAGGCGGGCGATGCCACCGCCAACCAGTTCCTCTGCCACGCGCTGCGCGAACAGCGCCCGGACGATGCGCTGCTGTCCGAAGAGGAGAAGGACAGCCCCGAACGGCTCGCCGCCGCGCGCGTGTGGATCGTCGATCCCGTCGACGGCACGCGCGAATATGGCGAGGCGCGGACCGACTGGGCGGTCCATGTCGGGCTGGCGGTGAACGGCGCACCGGTGCTGGGCGCGGTGGCGCTGCCCGGCGCCGGGGTGATACTGCGCTCCGACCGGCCGATCCCCCTTCCCCCCGCGCCCGCGCGGCTGCGCATGGTCGTCAGCCGCACGCGCCCCGCGCCAGAGGCGACCGCCGTAGCCGCACGGCTCGGCGCGGACCTGGTGCCGATGGGTTCGGCCGGAGCGAAGGCCATGGCCGTGATCCGGGGGCAGGCGGATATCTACCTGCATTCGGGCGGGCAGTACGAATGGGATTCCTGCGCGCCGGTCGCCGTCGCGCTGGCCCATGGCCTCCATGCCAGCCGCATCGACGGCAGCCCGCTCGTGTACAACCAGCGCGATACCTACATGCCCGACCTGCTCATCTGCCGGAAGGAACACGCGCAACACGTGCTCGATCTGGTGCGCGACGTGCGCGTGGAGGCATGATCACGCGCTAGCCTGGACACGGCACCGCGGCGCGATCCGACAGAAATGAAGATGCGGAAGGGGAGAGTGGTTTCATGGCGTTGAATGCACAAGTCGAAGCCCTGCTCGCGATGTTCGCGCAGATGCCGCCCGTCGATTTCGCCGCGATCTCCGCACGGGCACTGCGCGAAATCAACGACCAGCGACCGATGCAGATGGGGCCGCCGCCCGCCGTGGCGATCGTCGAGGACCTGGCGCTGGACCTTGCCGGGCGGACGATCCCGGCGCGGCTCTACGTTCCCGAAGGTTCGGGCGAGAACCCGCCCCTGGTGATCTACTACCATGGCGGCGGCTGGGTGATCGGCACGCTCGATACGCACGACGGAACCTGCCGCGCGCTCGCGCGGGCCAGCGGCGCGGCGGTGCTTTCCATCGGCTACCGGCTGGCGCCCGAGCACCCCTTCCCGGCCCCGTTCGACGATTGCTACGACGCGGTCGTCTGGGCGCGGGACCATGCCACCGATCTGGGAGTGGACGGCACCCGGATCGCCGTGGCGGGGGACAGCGCCGGTGGCAACCTGGCGGCGGCGGTGGCGATCCGCGCGCGCGACGAAGGCGGACCGGCGCTGCGCCACCAGTTGCTGATCTATCCCGTCACCGATGCCGATTTCTCGCTGCCATCCTATGCCGCCAACGGCGGCGGGCAGTATTTCCTCTCCACCGCCGCCATGCGCTGGTTCTGGGACCAGTATGTCGGAACCGAGGCTGACGGGCATATCCACGGCGCAACCGTGCTGCGCACCGAAAACCTTTCCGGGCTGCCGTCCGCCACGGTCATCACCGCGCAATACGATCCGCTGCGCGACGAAGGCGTCGCCTATGCGGAACGGCTGGCGTCCGCCGGCGTGCCGGTGGAGGCGGAGGAAGCGCCGGGCATGATTCACGGCTTCTTCTCGATGTTCGCGTTCGTGCCGGATGCCGTGGCCTATATCAATCGCGCCGGCGCGCGCCTGAAGGCGGCGCTGGCCTGATCGAAGAAAAGGGGTGGATGGCCATGCCACCCACCCCAGTTTTGCGCAGGGTGAGGATCCTGCGCGCCCTTCGATAGCTCGTCAGAAGTTGATAGAGGCTTCGAGGCCGAACGTGCGCGGCGGGTTGAAGTTGCCGTAATCGCCCAGCACCGCATCGTTCGCGCCCGAGCGGCGATAGATATGCGTTTCGTTGAACAGGTTGCGCGCCCAGGCGGCGACCGTCAGCTTCTGGCCGTTGCCGTTCATCGGAATGTCCGCCAGCGCGAGTCGGCCGTTGACGATGAAGCTGTCGTCCGTCTTCACGTTCTCGGACTGGAAGCTGTACATGCTGCTCGCGTAGTTGGCATCGATGTGGAAGCGCAGAGCGGTGCCCGCGGCATTGAGCGGCACTTCGTAATCCGCGTAGGCCGAAGCCGCGTTGCGGGGCGTGTACACCACGAAGACCTGCGTCAACTGCCCGAACGTCGGCCCCGGGTTCGGGTTCGCCGTGGCGGGGATGTTTGTGTAGGTATAGGCATAGGACGCGCCCAGCGTCATGTTCTCGACCGGACGCACCGTCAGGTCCGCTTCCACGCCGCGGATCTTGGAGGTGCCCGGCGCATTGGCGGTGTTTTCGGTGTGCAGGTTGTAGGTCGGGTTGGGTGAACCATCGGCCAGGAACTGCAAGGTATCGACGTTGTCGAAATCGATCTGCGTGCCGGTGCGATCCATGATGTAGCCGGCAAGGTTCAGGCGCACCTTGTGATCCAGGAAGTCCATCTTCGCGCCGAGTTCGTAGGCCTTGACCTTTTCCGGCCCGAACGCGCCGAACGTGCTCGACCGGTCGTTGGCGCCGCCGGCGCGGTAGCCGGTGGAATACTTGGCATAGACGTTCACGCCGGAGGACAGGTCATAGGCCAGCGTGACCATCGGATCGAACCGGTCCTTGTCGAACCGGAACGTCCACGGCGTGGCGACGCCCGAAACCGTGGTCAGCGCGCCATTGCGCTTGTCCTTGGTATAGCGGCCGCCGACGGTGATGTGCAGCGGATCGATCGGCGACCAGGTGACCTGCGCGAAGGCGGCATAGCTGCGGGCCGTGGCATGGCTGTCGCGCTGGATGAAGCGCGAGCCATAGGCCCAGCCGTTGTTCGACGAGGTGATCGCGCCGTTCACGATCTCGCTGTTGATGATGTAGCCGGTGCCGTCCGCGTTCCAGGTGTTCGACGAAGGCGTCGCCGCCGATTCCTGGGCGTTTTCGGTGAAATAGTAGAGGCCGACCACATAGTCGAAGCGCGCCACGCTGCCCACCGCCTGCAGTTCCTGGCTGAACTGGCGCTGGTGCAGGTCGGAAAGGCTGTAGCGGCTGAACGTGGCGTTCGGCAGGAACACCGTGCGGTGCGCGCCGCCGGAATTGTCCCACTGGTTGGTGGTCACGCCGCGCCATGCGGTGATCGAGCGCAGTTCGAGGCCCGGGCTGACCTTGTACTTGAGCACGGCGGAGAACCCGTCGGTCTTGTCCACGCTCGGCTGCTGCGGCACGCCGATGTCCGCAACCGACATGCGCTGGTTGCCGCTCACCACCACCAGCGGCGAAAGCGGCGCGATAAAGCCCTTGGGCAGCTTGCCGCCGTTGGCCTGGATCTGCGCCAGCGTGGCAACCGGCAGGCCATTGGGGTTGTAGTTGATCAACTGGCTGTAGAACGGCGTGTTCTCATCGCGCGACTGATCATAGGAAAACTCGGCCGAAAAGCCGTCGAACGGCTTCCACAGGGCCGTGGCACGGCCACCGACGCGCTGATACTGGTTCCAGCCCGCCTGCCCCGCCAGCGGGTTCTTCACGGTCGGGTCCTGATGCTGGACCACGCCGTCCAGCTTGAAGGCGATGTTGTGGAATTCGGGCAGATTCACGTGCAGTTCGCCGTTGTAGCTGCCGTAATTGCCCACGCCCGCCAGCACCCGGCCGCCGAACTCGCCGGTGGGCTGCGCGGTAACGATGCTGACCGCGCCGCCTTCGGTGTTGCGGCCGAACAGCGTGCCCTGCGGTCCGCGCAGGACTTCCACGCGCTGCACATCGAACAGCGCAGCGTTCAGCCCCTGCTGGCGACCCAGATAGACGCCGTCGAGATAGACGCCCACGCCCTGGTCGCGCGCGGTCTGGTTGGCGTCGAACGGCACGATGCCGCGAATGCCGACCGTCAGCGCCGACTGGCGCGCTTCGAACGTGGCCACGCGCAGCGACGGGATGGCGCCATCGGCCAGATCGATCAGGCTTTGCACGTGGCGATCGCGGATGACCGTGGGAGTTACCACGGAAATGGCGATCGGGGTCTTCTGCAGATTGGTCTCGCGCTTGGTCGCGGTGACGACGATCTGCTCCAGCCCGCGGCCGGATTCGGGGCTTTCCGCCTCGGCGGCGGCGGCGGGTGTCGCATCGTCAGCGGCGTGCGCCATGGCGGGCGCGAACGCGAGCGGAAGCGCCAGCGGCAGGGCCGCCAGCGACGTATGGAACTTCATTTCCGAATTCCTCCCTGGGGTGATGGACGGGCTGCGACGATCGCTTGCGCCCAAGTCCTTCGACACCGCGGGAGCTAACTTTAGTAATTTGCATTCACGTTACAGAAACAGTGTGGAAAATTAACTTTAGGTAATCTTCGGCAGATTCCTGCGCGACCGCCACGATCAGGCCCAGCCGCCACCCACGGCCTTGAACAACCCGACGGTCGCTTGCTGCCGGCGCGTGTCGATCTCGATCGCCTGCCGCTGCGTCCGCAGCGCGGTGGTTTGCGCCATCACCACGTCCAGGTAGCTCACCGCGCCCTTCTCGTACCGCCGCGTTGCCAGCTGCTCCACCTGCGCCGCCTGTTGCGCCGCGCGCTCTTCGGCGGCCGCTTCGTCTCCCAGGTGATGCAGACGCGACAGTCCGTCCTCGACATCCTGCATCGCGCCCAGCACGCGCAGGCGATAGTCCGCCGTGGCCTGCTCCCACCCGGCCCTCGCTTCGGCAACGCGCGCCCGGTTGCGACCGCCATCGAACAGCGTCAGCAGGACGTTGGGACCGACCGACCAGAACAGGTTGGGCGCGCTGGCCAGGCCCGCCAGCGCGGTGTTCTGGACACCCCCCTGCCCGCCCAGCAAAAGCGAAGGGAAGAAGGCCGCTTTGGCAACGCCGATCCGGCGGTTGGCGGCGAACATCCGGCGTTCGGCCGCCGCCACGTCTGGCCGGCGCTGCAGCAACGTCGATGGCAGGCTGACCGGCACCTCCGGCATGGGCAACGGCGCGGAGGAAGCGGCGATCGAGAAGCCCGATGGCGTGGTTCCGATGAGCGCGGCAATCGCATGTTCGGTTAGCGCACGGGCGTTGCGCAGATCGGCCAATTGGCCCTGCGCCTCGGCAAGCTGCGTGGCCGATTGCCCGGTTTCCATGCCGTTTGCGATACCGCCCGCGAACCGCCGGCGCGTCATGGCATCGGCGCGGGAATAGGCATCGACCGTCCTTTGCAGCAGATCGATCTCGCGATCGTAGCCGCGCAGGGCGATGTAATCCGTCGCAAGCTGCGCTTGCAGCGAAACCCGCACGGCCGCCAGATCGTCGGCACTGGCCTCCGCATCGGCACGACCGGCCGCGACGCTGTTGCGTACCCGCCCCCAGAGATCGGCCTCGTAGCTCACCTGCGCGCCCAGCGTATCGGCAGCATAAAGGTCTGGCTGCTTCTGTCCGCGCAGCGGGCGATTGTCCGACTGGCGGTTCTGCGTAACCGTCGCCTGCGCCCCGATCTGCGGGAACAGGCCCGCGCGCACTTCGGCGAGATAGGCCCGCGCCAGATCATAGCGGCCGACCGCCACCGCCAGCGATGGATTATCGGTGGCGAGCCGGGTTTCCAGCGCATCTAGCGTGCCATCGCCGAACGCGGTCCACCAGGTTTGCGACGGCGCCGCATCGCCGGGCGCGGCCGGCGTCCATGAGCCGGCCTCCGCATACGTCGCCGGCACCGACACGGCGGGCGGCTGGTAGGGCGGCGCCATCGAGCAACCCGCCAGCGCGGTAAGCCCCAGCAGCGCGGCCAGCGCGCGACGGTCAGCCATGGCGGCTCTCGTCGACATGGACCGCTTCGCCCGTGGCGATCGAATCCGGCGGGTTGTCGACGATGCGCATGCCCGGAGAAAGGCCGGCAAGGACCTCGACCGTGCTGCCGAGATCGCGCCCCAGCGTGACGCGAACAAGGCGGACTTTCGAATCCGCCCCCACGGTCGCGACCTGGGTGCCGGCGGCGCGGAACACCAGCGCGCTGGAAGGAATTGCCACGGCTCCCGTGCTGCCCGGCAGATCGAACGAAACCTGCGCATAGCCCCCCGCGCGCAGCACCTGCCCCGGATTGTCGGCAACAAGCTGGACCTGCAGGGTCCCGGTCTGCGGATTAATCGCGTCCGACGTGCCGACAAGGCGCGCGGTGAACTGCCGGCCCGGATAGTCGGGCACGGTCAACCGCGCCTGCAAGCCCGGCTTCATCGCCGCCGCGTAATTCTGCGGCACGCCGACGTAGAGGCGGATGCGGCTGATGTCGGCGATCGTGAACATCGGTTGCTGGCTGGACGCGCCGGGACCAACAAGGTCGCCAATGTCGGCATTGCGGGCGGTGACCACGCCGGCAAACGGGGCGCGGATGGTGGCATAGGCCTTCATCGCCAGAAGCCGGCCGAGATCGGCCTCAGCGCCGCGTACCGTCGCCACCTGCACGGCCAGATTGCCGTTCTTCTCGTCCGCCTCCTGTTGCGACACCGAATGATCGGTCAACAGGTCGTTCCAGCGGGCCGCCGTGCTGCGCGCAAGGCCGGCGCCGGCCCGCGCCCGCGCCAGGGACGCCCGCGCCGCGACGATCTGCTGATCCAGTTCCGGCGTATCGATCCGCCCCAGCGGCGTCCCCAGCCCCACGGCTGAGCCGATGTCGCGATCCCAGGACCGGACGTAGCCCGGCACGCGCGCGAAGATGTGCGCGGTGTTCCACGCCGCCATCGTGCCGGGCAGTTCGAGCTGCCCGTTCGCATCGGCGCCGCGCACGGGGATGAGGTGAACCGTGGGCAGCGAGCGCGCGTCGCTCCACGCTTGCGCGCGGCTGGTGTCGCTGGTGCGGCTGATCATGCCGGCGGCCACCACGGCCAGCGCCAGCGCTCCGGCAACGATCCCGGCGGTTTTCAGCCCCCGTGGGGACGCGGCCGGCGTTTCGGCAAGCCGTTCACTCTGCATGGACAAGGTCTCCCGTGGAAGAATGGGGCGCGGCATCGGGCGCGAGGCGGTCCTTGCGATGCGCGATGGAGAAGACGACCGGCACAAACACCAGCGTGGCGATCGTGGCGCAGATCAGGCCGCCGATGACGGCACGGCCAAGCGGCGCGTTCTGCTCGCCGCCCTCGCCCAGCCCCAGCGCCATCGGCGCCATGCCGATGATCATGGCCAGCGCGGTCATCAGCACCGGACGGAAGCGGGTCGATCCGGCTTCCACCGCGGCGGTCACCGCATCGCCCACGGCGGCAAGGCGTTCCCGGGCGAAGCTCACCACCAGCACCGAATTGGCGGTGGCAACGCCCATGCACATGATCGCTCCGGTAAGCGCCGGCACCGACAGCGGCGTGTGCGTGGCGAACAGCATCCAGGCGATGCCCGCCAGCGCGGCCGGCAGGGCCGAGACGATCACGGTGGGATCGATCCAGCTCTGGAAGTTCACCACGATCAGCAGGTAGATCAGTGCGATCGCGCCCAGCAGGCCAAGGACCAGGCCGACGAACGCGGTGTTCATCGTTTCCACCTGGCCGCGCAACTTCACCGTCGCGCCCTTGGGCAGGTCCGCCTTCGTCGCGTCCAGCACCTTCTGCACATCACCGGCGACGGCCCCCAGATCGCGGCCTTGCGTCGTCGCGTAGACGTCGAACGCCGGCTGAACGGCATAGTGCGAGATCACGGCGGCCGAAGGTTCGCGATGCATCGTGCCGAGCGCGCCCAGAAGCTGCACGTCGCCGGGCCGGCCGCCGCTGACCGGGATGTTCTGGAGATCGGGGATGGTGTCCGTCCGGTACTGCGGCGTCTGGACGACGATGGGATAGGACACGCCGTTGCGGGGGTTGAGCCAGAACGCGGGAGCAACCTGGAAGCTGCCGGCAAGGTTCACGGAAAGGCTTTTCGTCACGTCGTTCTCGGTCACCCCGACGCGGTCGGCGGCGGTGCGATCGACGTCGAACCGCAGTTCCGGATAACTGCTGGCCTGTTGCAGGCGCACGTCGGCGATGCCGCCCACGTGCTGCATCCGCGCCACCAGTTCGCGCGCATAGGCTTCGTTCTCGCGCACGTTCGGACCGGTCACCATGACGTCGATGGGCGCGGGCGAACCGAAGTTCAGGATCTGGCTGATGATGTCGGCCGGCAGGAACGAGAACGTCGATCCCGGGAAGACCCGGGGCAACCGTTCGCGCAAGGCACGGACATAGCCCGCCGTGGGCCGGTGCCCTTCGCCCAGCGTGACGAGGATATCGCCGTCCTGCGGGCCGACGCCGCCGGTGTTGGAATAGGCGCGGTTGATCCCCGACACCGGCAGGCCGATGTTGTCCACCACCGACACCAGTTCGTCCTTCGGCACGGTGCGCCGGATCTCGTCCTCGATATGGTCGAACAGCGCCGCCGTTTCCTCCAGCCGCGTGCCCACGGGCGCGCGGACATGCAGGCTGATTTGCCCGGAATCGACGCTCGGAAAGAAGTTGCGGCCAAGGAACGGCACCAGCGCCAGCGATGCCAGGACCACCGCCATGAAGGCCGGGACGAACACCCTGCGCCGCTCCAGCGCGAACACCAGAACCGACACGTAATAGGCGCGCACTTTCTCGAACCGGTGCTCGAACCCCTGCTGGAAACGCCGCAGCGGATGGCCGCGCGGCGCGCGCCCCGCCAGTGCGTCGTGGCTCGCCATGATCTCCGCCGTGTGCTGCGAGGCGTGGTCGCGCAGCAGGTAGTTGCTCATCGTCGGCACCAGCGTGCGCGACAGGACGAAGCTGGCGATCATGGCGAAAACCACCGCCTTGGCCATCGGCGCGAACAGGAAGCCGGCGACGCCGGGCAGGAAGAACATCGGCACGAAGGCGATGCAGATGCACAGCAGCGACACGAAGGCCGGGCGCACGATCTGCTCCGCGCCGTCCATGATCGCGGCGCGCACGGTCTTGCCCTGCTCCAGATGCCAGTTGATGTTCTCGATGGTGACCGTGGCGTCATCGACAAGGATGCCGACGGCGAGCGCCAGTCCGCCCAGCGTCATGATGTTGAGCGTTTCGCCCGCCGCCGACAACCCGGCGACCGCGGCCAGAATCGCGAGAGGGATGGATGTCGCGATAATGACCGTCGATCGCCAGGAACCGAGGAACAGCAGAATCATCAGCGAGGTAAGGCCCGCCGCGATCACGCCTTCGCGCACCACGCCCGACACGGCCGCCTTCACGAACAGCGACTGGTCCGACAGCAGCTGCACCTTGAGATCGGCGGGAAGCGTCTCCTTGAGTTTGGGCAGCAGCGCCTTGACCTGATCGACGATGGCGATGGTGGAAGCGGAGCCGGACTTGAGGATCGTCATCAGCACGGCGCGGCCACCGTCCACGCGCACCTCGTTGCGCTGCGGCGGCGAACCATCGCGAACATGCGCCACGTCGCGCATATAGACCGTGGTGCCATCGACCGTGCGGATCGGCAGATTGTTGAGCTGATCGACCACTTCCGGGCTGTTGTTCAGCCGGATATTGTATTCGTACTGGCCGATCTTGGCCGTCCCGGCGGGCACGATCTGGTTCTGCGCCGCCAGCGCCAGGCCGACGTCGGTGGCGGAAAGGTGGCGCGCGACCAGCGCCGCCGGGTCGAGATCGATCTGGATCTGGCGTTCGCGCCCGCCATAGGGCGAAGGAATCGCCGCGCCCTGCACCGATGCCAGCGACGGACGGATGAAGTTCTGCCCCAGATCGAAGATCTTCTGTTCGGACAGGCCCTTGGACGACAGCGCCATTTGCAGGATGGGCACCGTGGAGGCGTTGTAGTTCAGGATCAGCGGCGGGGTGATGCCCGGCGGCATCTGCTTGAGCACCGTCTGCGAAACCGACGTGACCTGCGCCGTCGCCGTGCGGATATCCACGCCGGGACGGAAGAAGATCTTCACCACGCCGATCCCGTTCAGCGACTGGCTTTCGATATGGTCGATGTCGTTGACCGTCGTGGAAAGCTGGCGTTCGTAATAATAGACGACCCGGCCCGACATATCCTCCGGCGGCAGGCCGCGATAGGTCCATACCGCCGCGATCACCGGGATGCGGATGTCGGGGAAAATGTCGGTGGGTGTCCGCACCCAGGCGATCGAGCCGGACAGCACGATCAGGATGGCGAGGACGACGAAGGTATAGGGCTTGCTCAAGGCAAGCTTGACCAGTTGCAGCATGGCAGTTCCGCAAATCGCGCTCGCGCAACCAGGGCCGGAAGGGGGGAGGCTGGTTGCGCGAGCGCCAAAGTTTGCCGTGGTCGCCCGTTGCGTGCGCCGCCGGCCGGCGCTTCAATCGCGCCGGCGCGGCCCGAGCGCCAGTGAAATGAATTTCACCTTGCCTGTTGCGCTTCCACAGGCGCGACGATGCGCGCGCGCAGGCCCGGTTCCGCCGGCAGAAGCTCCAGCGCGAAGTGGTGCAGATGCACGATCGCGGCCACCACGCTGAGGCCCAGCCCCGATCCGGGAACAGCCGCGGACGCCACGCCCCGATCATAGCGCCGCAGCACGGCCTGCAACTGGTCCATCGGAATACCCGGACCGTTATCGCACACCTCGATCGCCACGAATCCATCGTCCTTCGCCAGCCGGATGGACACGCACCCACCCTCCGGCGCGAACTTGATCGCATTGTCGACAAGGTTGCTGAAGGCCTCGAAGATCAGCTTCTCGTCGCAGTACAAGCGCACCGGCTCCGCACCGTCCCATCGCAACGCGACATCGCGCTCCTCGGCGAGCGGGCCGTACAGTTCGACCACCGCGTCCAGCAGCCGATCGATGCGGCTCGTCGCGAAACCCTGGCGGCGGCCGGACGCCTCCAGCTCGGAAATGCGCAGCAACGCCGCGAACCGCGCCAGAACGAGATCGAGATCGGCCATGGCCGCCTCGATCCGCACGACATCCGCCGGTGCCATGTCCGGATCGCGGCTGGCGCGATAGAGCTGGTTGCGCACCCGGGTCAGCGGCGTGCGCAGATCGTGCGCGATCGCGTCGGTGACGGATTTCACCTGGTCGACGGTGCGCTCCACCTCCCCGATCATGCGGTTCACGGTTCCGGCAAACAGGTCCAGTTCATCGCCGCGCCCCTCGATCGGCATCCGTGCTGCCAGCCGGCCCGAACCGATCTCCAGCGCCACGCGCTGCAGACGGTCCACGCGTCGGAGCGGCCCAAGGCTGACAGCGAACCCCGCCGCCAGCAGCAAGGGCGCCACGAACAGGCCGCTGAGGACGAGAATTTCCACCATCCGCCCGCGCAGATCGACGATGGGCCGCACATCGCGGCCGACCATGAGCAGCGCTCCGCCCGAGGTTCGCGCGGCAAGGATGCGCAACGGCCCGCGCACGTCCGGCCCGTCATCGCGCTCATAGGGATGCCCGATGACCAAGGGCGGGCTCGCTCCCATGTCTCCCGCCAGCCAGCGTCCGCCCGGAGAGAGCAGGCCGAAGTGGTTGAGACCGCTGACACTTGTCGCCGATGATTTATCGATTTCCCCCGGCAGGTCCGCCTCCGGCAAGGCCGCCAGCCGCGCGATTTCCGTGCGGAGGATGCGATCGCTACGGTCGTTCAGTTCGCGCTCGGTCAGGCTGTAGATGATCAGCAGAAGCAGAAGCACGCCGACGGTCGCGGCCCCGCCCAGTGCCAGCGTCAGCCGGAAGGTGCTGGTCTTGCGAATGTCGCGCAGATGCGGCCAGTCACCCGGCATCGAAGCGGTATCCCTCCCCCTTCACCGTCGCGATCAGCGACGCGTGCCCTGGTCGATCGATCTTCTTGCGCAACCGCGCGATGTGCACGTTGATGAGGTTGGCGCCCGGATCGAAATAATACCCCCACACGCGTTCGAAGATGATCTGCCGCGTGACGATCTCGCCCGCATTGCGCATCAGGAATTCCAGCAGGCGGAACTCCATGTGCAGCAACCGCACCGGATCACCATCGACGCGCACCTCGCGCCGGATCAGGTCCATCTCGACCGGTCCGCCCCGCAGCATGGCGGCAGCCGTTTCCAGTTGCCGGCGCCGACGCAGCAGAACTTCCACCCGCATCGCCATCTCGTCCGGCGCGAAGGGCTTGATCAGATAGTCGTCGCCCCCGGCGCGCAGCCCGTCGATCCGCGCATCGACGTCACCCAGCGCGCTGATCATCAGCACCGGCGTGACGATGCCGGCGGCGCGCAGCCGCGCCACGACGGCTAGGCCATCGAGGCCGGGCAGCATCCGGTCCAGCGTGATCGCATCGAACGGTTCGCGCAGGGCGCGCTCCAGGCCGTTCTGCCCATCCGCCTCGGCGTGGACGGTGTGACCGTGCACGCGCAATTCGTCCGCAATCTCGCGCGCCGTTTCGGCATCATCTTCAATGACGAGAATGGAAGCCATGTGCACCGTCGATCGGGCCGCTGCCCTGAAAGCCCGCACCTCATAGCGAACAGGGCCGGTGCGGCGCACGTTACATCTGCGTCACGTGGTTTGCCGCATTCCGCGCACGGCGCGCGGAGCCAGGCCGCCACGATGCCGCTTGATTTCCTGCGCGGCATCGCGTGAATGCGCGGTCGCACACGGACAGGACACGGCATGACGGACATCCCCGCGCCCGCAAGCGCCACACCCTACGAGACGCTGGGCGGCGAACCGTTCGTGCGCGCGCTTTGCGCCCGTTTCTATTCGCTGATGGATACCCTGCCCGAAGCCGCCGCCTGCCGGAACGTGCATCCGCCGTCGCTGGCCCGGGCGGAAGAAAAACTGTTCGAGTATCTTACGGGCTGGCTGGGCGGCCCGCCGCTCTATACGGACAAGTACGGCCACCCCCGCTTACGCCAGCGCCACTTCGTCGCGGCCATCGGACCGGACGAGATCGAGGGCTGGCTGCTGTGTTTCCATCGCGCATGGAACGAACTGGCGGAACCCTCTCCGGTGGCAGATGCCATCCTCACCAAGATCGACGCCCTGGGTTGGCACATGCGCAACCAGGCGGGTGCCGCGCCAGTGGCCTGATCCATCGTCCGGAATCCGAATCGGCGCGGCGACGCACGGCGCCCGAATCGATTCTCATTTGTCCCGGCGGCTCGATCGGAACGCGCCGATGGCCCGATGACGGGCAATCCCAATAAAAGTATTTGTTTACAAGTGGTTAACAAACTCTCCCGGAAACGGCCCGTAGAGACGAAAAATCCGCCCTCCGGTAGTCGTGTGTAGGGTGCACGCCTTTTTGCGCTCTACGGGGCTCTGAGGGCAAAATCCGGCCAGGAAGGGCCAATGTTCGCCCGAAAGATGCGCGAACGGGGGGCGTATCGGGCCAGAACGCGCTTTCCTGAACCCGTAATGCATCATCCGTTGCTTGTTGAAGCACTTTCATGCATGTATTCTGAACAAAGCTTCATATCCGCGCGCGGGGCAGTCCATGAATGAAATCGTAGCCCAGATCGGCGATCTTGCCGATGCCGGCGAAAAGATGATCGAGCGGCTGCGGCGCAAGGCCTTTCTGCCCGAAAGCCGCAAGGGGCTCAACTTGCGCTTCGGCATTGCCGAGGCAGCGCAACTGCTGGGCTGCTCCACCAACCGCATCCGGATGGCGGAGGACGACGGACGCCTGCCCCCTCCCCCGGCGGGAGAGAACGGCCGGCGCGTGGGCTACACCATCGAAGAGCTGCTCAACATGCGCGAAGTGCTGGGTGCTGCGCCGCATCGCGCCCCGCTCGACGTTCCCGCCGTGATCGCGGTGCAGAACTTCAAGGGCGGCGTGGGGAAGTCCACGGTCACCACTCACCTCGCGCACTACTTCGCCGTCCAGGGTTACCGCGTACTGGTGGTGGACTGCGACAGCCAGGCAACCACCACCACGCTGTTCGGCTTCAACCCGCACTTCAACATCACGCGCGAGGAAACGCTCTACCCGTACCTCTCGATCGATCCGACCCAGGCCGACCTGCTCTATGCCGTGAAGCGCACGCCCTGGCCCAACGTGGACCTGATCCCGTCGAACCTCGAACTGTTCGATGTCGAGTACGAACTGGCCGCAGGCGGCGCCGATGGACAGTCCGTCCTCGCCGCGCGCTTTCGCAAGCTCAAGGCGGGCCTGATGGACCTCGCGCGCGATTACGACGTGGTGATCCTCGATCCGCCGCCGGCGCTGGGCACCATCAGCCTTGCGGTGATGCAGGCGGCCAACGCGCTGCTCGTGCCGCTGGCGGCGACGACGCCGGACTTCTGCTCGACGGTCCAGTTCCTGTCGATGATGGACCAGGTGATCGCGCAACTCGTGTCCGCAGGCATCACCGTCGATTACAATTTCGTCCGCCTGATCTGCTCCAAGTTCGACAGCAACGATCCCAGCCATGCGATGATCCGCACGGTCATGGAACAGACATTCGGGCCGGCCCTCCTCCCCGTTCCGATCCTCGAATCCGCCGAGATCAGCCATGCCGCGATGCGGATGATGACGGTGTACGAACTCGAAAAGCCGATCGGCACGCCAAAGACGCACAAGCGCAGCAAGGCCAATCTCGACGAAGCGCTGGGCCAGATCGAGCAACTGGTCCGGCAAGGCTGGGGCCGCGTGGCCCCGGCGCGCGAGGAGGATGTCCTCAATGCCGCATGATCCCCCTTCCCCCCATGGCCTGACGCCATCCAGCGAGAAAATCCATGGCGCGTAAGCAAAGCGACTATCTCGCCGCGTTGCTCGCGGACGATGAACCGATTGAAAAATCATCGGAAAATGACCTGATCCAAGCGGAATCGCGGACGCCGGCCGCCCCGCCTGCCCCAATCGAGACCCCACGCGCCGAACGGCTGCGCGGAACCACGCTGCTGGGGCGCGAAAGCGCTCTTGCCCGCGTCGCCAGCGGCGAGGTCCGGCAGGTAACGCAACTGTTGCTCAATCCCGAACGAGTGCGGATCTGGCCCGGGAACGCCCGTTCCTATGGTCATCTGACCGAGGAATCCTGCCGCGAACTGATCGATTCGATCGTGGCGGAAGGAGGGCAGAAAGTGCCCGCCGTGGTCAGGCGCGTCGAAGGTGACCCGGAGCACGATTACGAAGTGATCGCCGGCACGCGGCGGCATTGGTCGATCGCCTGGCTGCGTCGTCATTCCTATCCGGACATGATGTTCGTCGCGCAGGTCGCCCAGCTTGACGACGAGGCAGCCTTTCGCCTTGCCGACCTGGAAAACCGGGCGCGCAAAGACGTCTCGGACCTCGAGCGCGCGCGCAACTACGCCCAGGCGCTCAAGGATCATTACGGCAACCACCAGTCCCGCATGGCAGAGCGCCTCAAGCTGTCCAAGGGCTGGCTTTCCAAGATGCTCAAAGTCGCCGCCCTGCCCGACGACGTGGTCGCCGCGTTCGCCTCCCCGGCCGACGTGCAGTTGAAACCGGCGTACCCGCTGGCGCAGGCGCTGGACGATCGCGGAGCCGCGCAAGCCATTCACCGCGAAGCCAAGGCGCTCGCCCGGCTTCAGGACGCCCGGCGCAAGGCGGGCGATGCCACGCTTCCTGCCGCGGAAGTGCTTCAGCGGCTGCTAACGGCTCCGGTCGGCGACAAACGCCCTGCCGGACCGCTTGCCGAATGGGTCAACCCCCGCACGCAGCGCGCGGCGGTTTCGGTCCTGTCGTCCAACCGGCAAGGCGCGACAGTGCGCCTGCACGCGGGTTCGGGATCCAACATAGAAGACCTGCTGAAGGGCATCCGCGATGTGCTGGAAAGACTGGCTGCGGACGGCAAGGGCGTACAGGCTTGAGGCCGTGCGACCGCTTTCTGTCGGCCCGCGGATGGCCCCTGCCCCGTCCTGATAGCAGGAACGCGCGCCGCATTGTCGCTCCGGTTTCCCCGGGGAAACTTTCCCCGTGAGCCGGGTGCGCAAGTCTGGCGAGTCAGACCAGTTCGACCTTTTTCTTCCCTACATCGCCGACCTCCCCTTGCGCGATCAGCGCGAGATGATGGAGCGGCCCTTCTTCAGTCTTGCCAAGTCGAAGCGCCTCAAGCCGATCGACTACACCTCCCCCGACGGGAAGCTGTGGGTGCATGTTTCGGCCAACCCGGACTACGGCATGGCGACGATCTGGGATGCGGACATCCTGATTTATTGCGCCAGCGTGCTTGCCGACATGGCTAGGCGTGGCGTGAACGACGTGCCGCGCAAGCTGCACATCATGCCCTACGACTTGCTGCGCGCGATCGACCGGCCCACCACGGGACGCGCCTACGAGCTGCTGGGCCAGGCGCTCGACCGGCTTGTCGCCACAACGATCAAGACCAACATCCGCGCCGAAAACCGGCGTGAAGCCACGTTCTCGTGGCTGGATGGCTGGACCCAGTTGGTCGACGAGAAGACCGAGCGGTCGCGCGGCATGACCCTGGAGCTATCCAACTGGTTCTGGGAGGGCGTGATGATGAAGGGCGGCGTCCTGTCGATAGACCGCGCCTACTTCAAGCTTACCGGGGGCCGCGAACGGTGGCTCTACAAGGTCGCGCGCAAGCATGCAGGCGGCGCCGGCGATGACGGGTTTGCCATTTCGATGCCGGTGCTGTTCGAGAAAAGCGGTGCCGAAGGCGAATACCGCCGCTTCAAGTTCGAGATCGTCAAGCTGGCGGAAAAGAACGCCCTGCCCGGCTACACGCTGACCATCGAGCCCGGCAAAAATGGCGAGCCGCTGCTGCGTGCCACGCGTACCGATGGCAAGGATGGAGGCAGCCGCGCGGCATCCCATCCGGCAGCCGCGATGGTTTCCCCGGGGAAACATCCCTCCCCTGCTCCGCATGCGCCCTCCCCCCTCCCCAAAGTGGCAACGGCTCCCGCACCGTCAGCGCCAGATCGCCTCGCTCCGACCGAAAACGACGACATGGTGATCGATGCCGGCGCGCTCGTCCGGACTGCCCTTGCCGGTCTGACCAGCGCCTCGACCCGGGGCTTCGTTACCGGCGAAACCGCGGAGTATCTGCGCGAAACTTGCCCCGGCTGGGACCTCTACGCCCTGCATGCGGAGTTTGAACGCTGGGTCGATGCGGCCCCGGAACGTACCCCCGCCAACTGGCAGCGCGCCTTCATCGGCTGGGTCAAACGTCATCACGCCAAGAACCGGAACAGCCTGCGCTGAGTTTCGAGCCGGGCGCAACACCCGCCCGGCTTCTCCTCCAGCCCCACCTCCACGATGGCGCGATAAGGGGGGGAGGGGAGGGGGCCTGTTCGGTTTCTTCAGCGGGCCGACAGTTCTTCCGCCATTCGCGACCCTGCCGCGAAAGAGCCGCCACCAGATCCAGCGCGCCACGACGCCGATTCGGCGCAAGCTCCCTGCTTCCAACGCAGACCAACGCGGCATTGCTCTTGCTAATGCCCGTTCCCGAAGTGTCGGGCGGGCCGAGGCAGGCATCGCATTCCCCCATCCATCCGCATGTCGACCTCGCGGTTTTGAACCTTGATTCGGACTCGTTCGCCGGAATTGATTCAAACCTGCGCGGCAGGGATTGATCGGTACGTGATCTTCGATCTATCAGGAACGGGAGTTCGGCAGCCTTCGATCCATCGGGAACGCAAGCACGATCCTTCGAGAACATAATGTCGTTCCTTCGGGAACGGATTAGCGGCACATCGGGAACGCGCGCATCACGCGACTCGCGCGGAACCAACGAGTCGGAACGCCGCTCCGCGCTTTAACTCTTCTAAAGGCGTTTAACCCTATCTAACGCCGTCGGAAATTTCATACTGAAATAGATCCCGGAGAATGCTTGTCCGGCAAGCGCCACCATAACGACGATCGTCAGGGGAGGGGAGGGGATGCGCCGGCTGTCTGCCTTTCGTCCAGGTGGCGCAGCAACCGCAGCAGACGCGGGCCGGCGACATAACCTCCGCCCGCGCCCCGCGCGAGATAGCCTTCCGCCACCAGAGTTACGACCTGCCGGTGCGCGGTTGCCGGCGGAATGGCGAGATCGCGCGCGATATCCGCAATTGGCCGGCCCACACCGTCTATCAGCACGGCGTCGAGCGTTGCCAATGTCCGCTTGAGCGAACTGATGTGCGGCGTACCAGTTCTCATAATATGAGATCGTATCATCTCGTGCACGAATGCCAAGAGGGAAGGGGGAGGGCAGCCATGTGCGCCAAACGCGCTCATGCCCCTCGGGCGAACCTCAACGGTCTGTCCGTGGCGATTTCCGGGCGCCAGCCATGGCAGGATTCATCAAGGCCGCGCGGATATGCACAGTCGCCGCGTGCGACCCGTTTAACGCGGCCGCAAGCAGGCCTTGGACGGGGGCAGGGCGCGGGTCGACCCTCCGTTGGACCAACCCGCGCTCCGCGTCAGAACGTGGCGATCCGGGCGACCAAGCGGACGGACCGGCCGGGCATGACCACCAGGTCCTTGTTGAAGGCGGTGGCGTAGCGCTGCACATCGTTGGTCAGGTTCTGGCCGACGATCGAGAACTCGACGCCGGGATGCGCCTTGAACGGCCGCGCGGTGAGATGCGCGCTGAGGGCGTTGTAGCCATCGGTCGGGGTGTCGAACGCGCCGTAATCGTTCTGGCGACCATAGTGGATCAGCAGCATCCCCGCGTCGAACCGGGGACTGGTCCAGTCGACCCCGCCGCCGATCCGGTAGGGCGCGATGCGCGGCACGTTGTTGCCGTCATGCTGTTGATTTCTGCTGAGAGTTGACCCGGGAGGGGCGTAAATTTCCACTGAGAAGTGGCTCTGACTCACTTTTGCTGCTGGAGGTGCTCAGTTTGCGCCGACGAGGCGAGCTTCAAGCAGATCGAGCTTTGCGCGGCCATACATTTGACGTTTGATCAGCTTTAGGCGGGTAATCTGCCCTTCTGTCTGTCCGTTCGACCATTGTGATACCATTGCATTTCGGACCGCTGCCAAGTCTCGTTCAACGCCGTTGACAAAAGAGCTCACGAGGCCGCCTCTTGCGCTGTCGAGCCAGTCACTGAGCTTAGCCGCTGATTTTGAACGGATCATCGATTGGAACTCGCTGATCGCTTGACGCGCTGCGACCAGATCAGGGACATGATCTTCGATCACGGCCACAAGGATCGCTTCGGATCTGGCAAGTCCGTCGCGCGCAGATGTCATCAGCCGCGCAAGCACCCGTGCCGATGGTGTGCGAGCGAGGCCGCTTTGATTGGCCTTCTCGGCAAGGCGCCGACGTTGCGCCCATTGCGATACGATACCACGTTGCCCGACAAAGCCTTCGTTGCGCATTTCACGCCAGAGCGCCGAGGCATTGCGAGCACCAGCCTCCCACCTATCATTCATCCATGGCAGCCAGGCATCAAGGGAGCTAGGCCGAGTGCGGAATACATCCAGACGCTGACCGCGCAGCACGTCGCGTACGAGCTTGCGGCTGTACCCCGTTTGTCGAACGATTTGCCGGATGGAGGTCCCATTCTGTGAGAGTTGTTGGATTGCTTCATTCGTCTCCTGCCGGCGCAGGTAGCCTTCATACTGCAGCTTCTCGGCACAGGTGAGAAGCTTGGGATCCACGACATTGTTGCCGACCGCATGCCTAATCTGACGCATGGATTTGTTCACGGCATCAAGGAATGCCCGGCTCGAGTTCTCCATAAGATGCCATCTGTCCGCGACCTGTTCAGCATCAGGTAGACCTTTGGCTGTCCCCCGTCAGCGCCAATGGCACAGATTTGAGGTTGTGATTTAAGGAGGTTCTGGGCTTCGTCGTAGTGACGAAGGAACGAAGATGAAGCCCAGAACCTCCAATGCAAGATCGGCGGCGAAGGCCCCTGCAGAGCAGGTGGTGAAGGATATCCGGCGCCAGACCCGGCGCCACTTCTCAGCCGAGGACAAGATCCGCATCGTGCTCGAAGGCCTGCGTGGCGATGACAGCATTGCCGAGCTGTGCCGCAAGGAGGGCATCGCCCAGAGCCTGTACTACACTTGGTCGAAGGAGTTCATGGAAGCGGGCAAGCGCCGCCTGGCCGGCGACACCGCCCGTGCCGCGACCACCGGCGAGGTGCAGGACCTGCGCCGAGAGGCCCGGGCGCTCAAGGAATGCGTGGCCGACCTGACGCTGGAAAACCGTCTGCTGAAAAAAAGCATGATCGCGGATGGGGAAGACGGCGAATGAGGTATCCCGCATCCGAAAAGCTCGAGATCATCAGGATCGTCGAGCAGTCGCACCTGCCCGCCAAGCGCACGCTGGATCAGCTCGGCGTCGCTCGGCGGACCTTCTACCGCTGGTACGACCGTTACCTCGAAGGCGGCCCGGAGGCGCTGGAAGACCGGCCATCGGCACCGAGCCGGGTGTGGAACCGTATCGCGGTCGAGGTGCAGGACCAGATCATCGAGATGGCACTGGAGCACAGCGAGCTGTCACCGCGCGAGCTGGCGTTGCGCTTCACCGACGAGAGGCACTACTTCGTCTCGGAAGCCACGGTTTACCGCCTGTTGAAGGCCCACGACCTGATTACCAGCCCGGCCTATGTGGTGATCAAGGCGGCCGATCAGTTCCATACCCAGACCACCCGGCCCAACGAGATGTGGCAGACCGACTTCACCTACTTCAAGATCATCGGCTGGGGCTGGATGTATCTGTCGACCGTGCTCGACGACTTCTCGCGCTACATCATCGCCTGGAAGCTGTGCACCAACATGCGCGCCGAGGACGTCACCGACACGCTGGACCTCGCCCTGGCTGCTTCCGGCTGCGACAGCGCCACGGTGCTGCACAAGCCCAGGCTGCTATCCGACAATGGCCCCAGCTACATCGCGGGCGAACTGGCGGAATATATCGAGGCCCGGAAGATGAGCCATGTCCGCGGCGCCCCGTGTCATCCCCAGACCCAGGGCAAGATCGAGCGCTGGCACCAGACCCTGAAGAACCGCATCCTGCTGGAAAACTACTTCCTGCCCGGCGATCTCGAAGCCCAGATCAAGGCCTTCGTCGAGCACTACAACCACCAGCGATACCACGAAAGCCTGGCCAACGTGACGCCCGCCGACGCCTACTTCGGCAGAGCACCGGCCATCATCAAACTGCGCGAAAGGATCAAGCAACAAACAATCGAATATCGCCGCTTGCAGCACCGCAAGCTCGCCGCCTAACATCAAACCCCAGACGAGGCCCGCTCTCCGCTAATTTACGCCGCGATCTGTGCCAAATGTTCTGACGACGGACAGACCTTTGGCGATGGCTTCACCGTAGCCGCCACCGCGATCACGGGCGACAACCGATATCGAGGGATGCCTTGCAAGCCAGGCGCGGGACGTTTCCAAGGCGCGATCTGGCAGCAAGGTAACAGGTTTGCGCCGTTCCAAATCGCAAACAATCGTGCCGTAAGTTTGACCACGCCGAAAGGCGAAGTCGTCAATGCCAATGACATTGAGCTCATCGCACCGTGCACCGACACGTCGCCGTACGACCCGCAACAGAGTGTCTTTGCTCACAGGCATCATCAGCCGTTGGGCAAAAGCTGCTCCAGGCCTGCCACCAAGCGCCAGTCCAAGCTGATGAACGATCGTTTCGAGCCGCTGAGTTCGCCGAGCGTACCGGGTAAGAACGCTTTTATTGAATTGCTCGCAAAAGATGCGTCGGCCACAAACTACCACGTCACACCAGAAACGACGTGCCTCGATCAAGAGAATAACCCGCCGACCGCTAAGCGGAAGGTCCGATGGTCTGCGCACATATCGACTTTGTACGCGCCGACTTCGTCGGCCACAGTCGGGACATGTCCCTACAGAGCAACGCGACCGTAACAGAATATGGAAATTCTCACCGACGCTATCAACCGAAACGACCACGAAACCTTCGGGGACCAAGTTCGCGCGCTGAAATCGACCGGGCATGGCAGATCCTCTCAATGGAACAGCCAAAGCCTATCATACCAGCAGCAAAAGTGAGTCAGAGCCACTTCTCGATGAAAATCCCGGGTCAACTCTCAGCAGAAATCAACACGCGAAGGAGCAGATCAACCAGACCCGGCGTCAGGTCGACCATCCCTTCGCGCACATCCGAAAGCAGCGTTTCGAACGTGTGCGTATAGGCCTGCAGCGCGGCAAACCCGAAAGCGCCGGCGCCGCCCTTGATCGAATGCACCGCGCGAAAGATCGCGTTGACGGTCTCGGCGTCGTGCGTCCCCGCCTGGCACGCGGCAAGCCCGGCTTCGGCGGCCGCCAGCGATTCTTCGCATTCGACGAAGAATATCTGCTGAAGTTCCTCGTTCGTCATGCCGGTTCACTTTCGTTCAGGATAGCGGCGAGTCCCGCCATGCGCGCGATTTCGGACAGGGCTTGCGACGGCACGATGCGAACGGTGTCGCTGGTCTTGCGCGCGCTGATGACAAGCTGCAGCAGGGCCTGGCTGACGTGCGTCACCTGCGCGGCGTCGATCGTCAGCGGACCTGTGCCAACCGCCGCGACAAGATCGGGCAGCAAAGCCTCTACAGTCGCGCGATCGCAGCGGGGGGGAAGCGGAAATGTCTGCATGATGAAACGGCGTCCTTTGCGGGCTGGCTCGGCTCAGAATTCGGACCAGTCGTCTGCCTGGTCGGCGACAGCGGCCGCCGGTTCGGGAGCGAGAGCAAGGTTGCCTTGCACCCTGGGTATCGACGGGATTGAAGGCTTGGATCGCGCCGCCGGGCGATAGGCGGGACGGTCTTCGCTTTCGCCCATGCGGAACCGGTCCACCAGCGCGGTCAGTTCATGCGCTTCGCTGGCGAGACTGCGCGCCGCGGCCGTGGCCTGTTCGACCATCGCCGCGTTCTGCTGCGTCATGCGATCCATCTCGCCCACCGATGTGTTGACGTGGCGCAGATTCTGCGCCTGCTCGTGCGCGGTATCGGCAATCTCCGTAACCAGCGCCGAGATCTCACCGACACCCCCGACGATCCTTTCAAGCAGGCCGCCGGCTTCACCCACCAGCATCACGCCGTCGGCAACCTGCCGCGAACTCAGGGTGATCAGTTCCTTGATGTCTCGCGCGGCGTTGGCGGAGCGCTGGGCCAGCGCCCGCACTTCGTTCGCCACCACGGCGAAGCCCTTTCCGGCATCGCCTGCGCGCGCCGCTTCAACCCCTGCGTTCAGCGCGAGCAGGTTGGTCTGGAAAGCGATGCCGTCGATCACGTTGATGATCTGGCTGATTTCGCGCGCGGACGACTCGATCGCGGACATCGCCTCGGTCGCCCGCGTCACCACCTCGCCGCCTTCGCTGGCTTCGCGATGCGCGGCCCCGATGGTCTGCTGCACTTCGCCGGCGCGTTCCGCCGTCGACACCATCTTGCCGGTGATCTGGTTCATGGCCACCGCCGTTTCTTCGAGGCTGGCCGCCTGGCGTTCGTTGCGCTGGGCAAGATCGTCCGACGCGGCCCGGATTTCCGATGCTCCGACCAGCACCCCGGAGGCTGCGGCCCGCACCGACTGGAGCGCGGTGGCAAGGGCTTCGGCCGCCGCGTTGAAATCCCGCCGGACGGCATCGTACGCGCCGGGGAAGGGCTTCTCGAGACGGAATTCCAGATTGTTGGCCGCAAGGTGCCCCAAGCCGTCGCTGAGGCTGTTGATGATTTCGCGCTCCTCGGCGGCGCGGCCTTTGCGCAGTTCCAGTGCATTGTTGCGAAAGATCGCCATCGCCTTGGTCATCCGGCCAACGCAATCGCGGTATTCGGTGAAGCGGACCGGCGCATCGACATCGCCCGCAGCCAACGCCTCCATGCGTTGCACGGTCTGGACATAGGGCGTGCAGATCGCGCCGCGCGCGTATGCCAGGATCGCCACCGCTGTCACCGCAAGGGCCAGCGCGGCCGCCATCACCGGGGCGCTGCCGCCGGCGGCGAGCACCAGAATCACGCCAGCGCCGGATAGCACCGCCTGAATAGAGATCAGAACGGCGAATTTCGTGCGGATCGGCGCGTCTTTGACAAACCAGTCTAACATCGGACCTCCTGCACCAGCCCCATCCCGACAGCGCCATCTGGCCGCGCGGGACTTGCGGTGTGGTGCAGGGTTTATCCCTACGTAATGAACGCAAGGCCCTGTTCGGGGATCGTAAATCTACGATCAGGCGGCAGCGGTTTGCTTGCTTTTTATGGTTAGAAGGGACCCGTGCCCTAGCGGCTGACGAATCCACCAATACGTTGAAATGAAAGACTTATGCCATGCATGACGCAAGGGTTCTCGTGGTCGACGACTCCGCAGCGATGCGCGCCCTCTTTTCCGATCTGCTGGAACAGTCCCGCAACGTCCGGGTCGTGGGAACCGCCGCTAACGTCAACGAAGCGCGCGAACAGATCGAGCTGCTGCGTCCCAACGTCCTGACGCTCGACGTGGAAATGCCGGGCATGAGCGGGATCGAGTTTCTCGAAGAGATCATGGACAGCAATCCCATGCCGGTCGTCATGCTTTCCAGCCTGACGCAAAGCGGCGCCGTGACGACGCTGCGGGCCTATGAGCTGGGCGCGGTGGAATGCTTTCCGAAGCCTTTGAAAGTCAGCCCTGAACAGTTCGCCAAGAACGTCAGCAAGCTTGGCAAGATCGTGCTGGCGGCCGCCAACAGCAACGTGCGCCAAAAACGGCCCCACCACGTGAATCGCTGGCACAAGGAGCAGTTCCACTGGAACGGCACGCTGATCGCCATCAACGCATCGATGGGCGGGTTCGAGGCCCTGACAGATCTGTTTGCCGCCTATCCGCCCAATTGCCCGCCGACGGTGGTGGTTTTGCAAGCGGAACCCGAAGTGGCCAATGCGTTCATCCAGCGGCTGAACACCGAACTGGCCTGCACCGTAACGCCCGCAAAAGACGGTACGTCGCTGCTCCAGGGCGGCATCTACATCGCTTCCGATCCGGATTTCCACGTCGTGCTGGAAGCGGGCGAACCGGCGCAGTTGCGCCTTCTGGCGAGAGAGCCGGCCAACGGGGTTCGCCCGTCGGCCGACCTTCTGTTCGGAACGATCGCCCGCGCCGGCGTGCCGGCCATCGGCATCATGCTGTCCGGCCTGGGGCAGGACGGGGCCAAGGGCCTTTTGCTGATGCGCAACGCGGGCGCCGAAACGTTCGCGCAGGAACGAGGCAACGCCATCGTGCCCGAGGCCCCCACCGCGGCGATCAACCTGAACGCGGCCATGCACGAACTGCCAGCCGACCAGATAGGCGCCGAAGCCATCAAGGCCTGCACAGAAAAATAGACCTGCAAACGTCTCAACCGATCGCGAAGGACCACTCATGAGCAATATCAACGTAAACGAATTCGTGAACGAGCGCGTCGATTTCTTCGGTATCGACGATGCCGATTATGGCAATTTCGCCAAGATTGCCGAAGCGCTGGCCTGTCATGCCCCCGCCGCGCTCGATCGCTTCTACGACAAGGTCGGAGCGACTCCCAAGACGGCGGCCTTCTTTTCGTCGCGGCAGGCGATGGACCACGCCAAGGGCAAGCAGATCGCGCATTGGGCGGCGTTGTTCTCGGGCCGGGTGGATGGCAGCTACATCGCCAAGGCGGAACAGATCGGTACGGTCCACGCCCGCATCGGGCTGGAGCCGACCTGGTACATCGGCGGCTATGCCCGCGTCGTTTCGGCCATCATCACCACCATCTGCGACAAGGGCTCGGGCCTGTTCGGCAACAAGGCCGCCGGCCGGCAGGTAGCCACGCTGGTCAAGCTGGCTTTGCTCGACATGGAAATCGCGCTGTCCGCCTATTTCAAGGCCGAGGAGAAATCCCGCCTTGCCGTGATCGAACAGCTGGGACACGCGCTGGCGGAAGTCGCCAACGGGCGTTTTTCCACCAAGCTCGAAGGACTGCCCGAAAACTATCGCCAGATTGAAGCCGATTTCGAAACGATGCGTCTCGAAATCGGTGGCGCGCTGGCGTCGGTTGCCGAGGCGGCATCGACGATCAACACCGGCGCTGCCGAAATCCGCCAGGCTTCGGACGACCTTGCCAACCGCACCGAACGGCAGGCTGCCTCGCTTGAGGAAACAGCCGCCGCGATGCAGGAGCTGACCACCGGCGTGCGCGAAGCGGCCGATGGCGCCGTTCACATGACCGGCTCTGTGGCGGAAGCCGATCACGAGGCCGTGCAGGGACGCAACGTGGTCAAGGAGGCCGTGGGCGCGATGGACGGAATCCATCGCACGGCCACCGAGATCAGCAAGATCATCGACGTGATCGATGGAATCGCCTTCCAGACCAACCTGCTTGCGCTCAACGCGGGCGTCGAAGCGGCCCGGGCGGGCGATGCCGGCAAGGGGTTTGCGGTGGTGGCCAACGAAGTGCGGGCGCTGGCCCAGCGCTCCGCCGACGCCGCCAGCAATATCAAGCACCTGATCAACGGCAGCGTCGAACAGGTCGAACGCGGGGTCAAGCTGGTGGGGCAGTCGGGCGAGGCGTTCGGTTCGATCGCGGCGCGCGTTGGCGAGATCAAATCGCTGGCGACGGGCATTGCCGATCTCGCGCAGGCCCAGGCGCTGAACCTGCAGCAGGTTAACGATGCGGTTCGTGAAATGGACCAGATGACGCAGCACAACGCGGCAATGGTGGAACAATCGAACGCCGCGTCGCGCAGTCTGGCCGGAGAAGCCGAACAACTGGCCACGCTGGTTTCGCGCTTCAACGTATCAGGCGCCGCGGTCGTGCCCATTGCCAAAGCCAAGGACCGGCGCAAGACACCGGCGGCCGCTCCACGTCCTTCCCCCGCCGCGGGACGGAAATCCGCGGGGATGGCGGCCACGGCCACGGCCGAGGACTGGTCGGAATTCTGAAGCGGCAGCCGGCCCATGACGCCGTGCATCTGCCCGGGACTGCGCGGTTTCGCTGGCCGGAACCGCCACAGCCGAAAGACGCCTAGCCATGCGCGAATATTCCATCAGCCATTTCGACTTCCCGGGCAGTGACGGACTGCCCGGCGAGGCCGCGCCGAAAAACGTCTCCGACGGCGCGGCCTCGCCCCTCCGTGATCCCGACACGCCATCGCAAGTCGGCATGCGCAGCCGCTTCTACCAGCATGCGCTGGACGAAGCGGCGGTGGTTGCGGTGACGGACCGCAAGGGGACGATCGTTTCGGTAAACCGGAAGTTCTGTGACCTGTCCGGCTATTCGCGCGAGGAACTGATCGGCCAGAACCATCGCGTCTTGAAATCCGGCCGCCATGATCGCGCCTTCTTCCACCAGTTGTACCACACGATCAGCCAGGGCGGCATCTGGCATGGCGAAATCTGCAACCGGGCCAAGAACGGCGGGCTTTACTGGGTTGATACCACGATCGTGCCGTATCGGGGCGCCGATGGTGAAATCGAACGGTACATCGCGATCCGTTTCGACATCACCCGCCAGAAGATGGCCGAGGATCGACTGTGGCATCTTGCCAACTTCGATCCGCTGACGGGGTTGCCCAACCGGCTATGGTTCATGAATGAAATCAAGGACTGCATCCACCAGGGCCTTGAACGCATAGCTCCGTTTGCGATCGCCATGCTCGATCTCGATAATTTCAAGGATATCAACGACAGTCTGGGCCACGCCGCCGGCGATAGCGTGCTGCGCGCCGTGGGCGACCGTTGTCGCGCGGCGATCAGGAATGGCGATTGCATCGCCCGCATCGGCGGAGACGAATTCGCGATCATCATGCACGACTGCGGTGATCCGAAGATGGCCATGGAACGTGCCGACACCCTGTTGCGAGCCATAACTCCGCCGGTCCATGTGAAGGGTAGCGATCGGACAATCTGCGCCAGTATCGGCATCGCCATTTTCCCCCGTGATGGCTGGGACCAAAACGAATTGCTGAAATGTGCGGATATCGCGCTCTATTCCGTGAAATCGAACGGACGGGCGCGTAGCGCCCTGTTCGACAGCGAGATGCGCCAGGCGGTGCTGCAGCGCGCGCGCATACGGGCCGATTTCGAGACCGCGCTGCACACTGGTCAGCTACGCGTGTTCTATCAGCCGATCATCGAGAGTGAAGGCCGTTCGCCGATCGCGATGGAAGCCCTGCTGCGCTGGCAGCATCCGCGCGATGGCCTGATTTCGGCTGCGGCTTTCGCGGACGCCTTGATCGAGGAGAGCCTCGCCGCCAGGGCCGACATGTTCGTCCTGCGCACGGTGATCCGGCAGATCCGCGCATGGCGCGATGCGGCGGTGCCGTTTCGCTCCATTTCGATCAATGCAACGATCGCGGATTTCAGATCATCCGACTATGTCGACCTGATCATCGAAGCTGTCGAAAGCGGCATGATCGACCGACGGGACATCTGCGTGGAAATCAACGAGGATACGCTCCTTGGAAGCCAGCAGAACGAGGCGATCCTGCAAATCAGCCGCTTGCATGACGCAGGCGTGGGAACGGCCTTCGACGATTTCGGCACCGGGTTCGCATCCTTGCGGCATCTGCGCGATATTCCCGTGGACACCGTCAAGATCGACAAGAGCTTCATCGATTCCGTGGAAACCAAGCCATCCGACTGTGCGATTGTGACCAGCGTGATCGAACTGGCCCATCGGCTGGGCAAGAAGGTGACTGCCGAAGGCGTGGAAACACTGGCGCAAGCCGACATCCTGCAACGGCTGCACTGCGACAGCATCCAGGGCTATCTGGTCGCTCCGGCGATGGACAACACCATGATCGAGCGGTTCATCGGTGACATCGAAGTGTGACTGCTGTTGTCACCCTGTTCCGCCGGTTCAGCGCGCGGCCTTGACCCAGCCGTGCATGTCCATCCAGCGCACGAACGCATCGAACCAGCCGGTGCTGGTCGTTGTCTTGGGGTACATGCCGAATCCGTGCCCGCCCTGTTCGTAGAGGTGGAATTCGACCGGACGCCGGGCGGCGCGCCAGCTTTCCACGAGGCCAAAGCCATTGTTGGCGAAGAAGGGGTCGTCTGCGGCAATGGCCACGAACATCGGTGGCGCATCGGCCGGCACGGTAACAGGGGCAAGCGGGCCATAGACAAGGCCGAGGAAGGCGGGACGGGCATCCTGTCCGGACAATTCGGTAGCCAGCGTCAGCATAGCGCCGGCGGAAAAGCCGACCATGCCAACACGGTTGGGATCGATATGCCATTCGCCGGCACGCTGGCGGATCAGCGCGAAAGCGGCGCGCGAATCGGCAATTTGCGGAGCAAGCCCCGCCATCCGTTCTTGCGGGGTCGGCTGGGATTGTGCCGGAGACTGCGAAGCGCGGGCCACACCCGCGAACATGGCGCGCATGGACTTGTCGAACTCGGCCATCGTCGCCGGGGTCTGGTTGAGCCGGTACTTCAGCACGAAGGCGGCGATGCCCCTGGCGGCAAGCGCCTTTGCCACGTCGGAGCCTTCGTTCTCCATGGAGAGCGTGAGAAAGCCGCCGCCCGGCGCCACGATCACGGCCGTCCCGCTGGCCTTGGCGGGATCGGGCAGGTACGGGGTGAGCGTCGCGATCGTCACGTTGCGGGCAAAGCGGCTGCCGTATTGCGCATGCCACGTCTCGGGGTTGCGTGCGCCGGGCAAGGGGCCGGTGCCGAGTTCGATCGCGCCAGGCTGGGCCGGTGTGGGGATCGGCGTCATAGCGTCGTTCTGAGCCCGGAGCGGTGTCGCCATGGCCAGCGCCGCCGCGAGGCTCGTGACGGCAAGACGTGCCGGAAAGTGCCGGGTTGCGCGGGATTTGGCCTTGCATCCATGCTTCATGACATCTCTCCTGAAGATGCGCACCCTGTTTTCGAGGATCGGCGGGCGCACCGTTGCCTTATGTGGTAGCGATACCATCATGCCGGGGCAAGGGGCCAGCCGCATGCCGCTGCGCTTGCCCGGCCCGAAGCTGTTACAGCCATGCGGAGGATGCGTTGAAAACGAATGCGCGTCCGTCCGCACTTGATATTGGCGGTGCGGCCACGTAAGGTAGCGCTATCAATTAGAGAAACAAGGGATGCATTGATGGGTATGAGCCTTACGGCTTGCCTTCCGCACGACTTTACGGACGGGGCCTTCATCGGTCGTGCGCAAGCGCCCGATGGGCCGCATGTGATCGTCCTTGAAAGCGGCAGAATCCGTGACATCACCGAGATTGCGAGCACGGTTTCCGGTGCGCTGGCGCGGGGCGTGCCCGATGGGGGCAAGGACCTGGGCGCCATCGAGGACGGTTTGCCCGCAGGCTGGGAACTGCTTTCGCCGATCGACATCCAATGCGTGAAGGCCTGTGGTGTGACCTTCGCCGTTAGCGCTATCGAACGTGTGATCGAAGAACGCGCGCGGGGCGACGCGGGCGCGGCGGCTGAAATCCGCATCGGCCTGGAGGCCACGATCGGCGCGGGCATCCGCGCGGTGGTTCCCGGCAGCGATGAGGCCATGGCGCTGAAGCAGGCGCTGATCGCGCAAGGCATGTGGTCGCAGTATCTCGAAGTGGCGATCGGGCCGGACGCGGAGGTGTTCTCCAAGTCGCCCGTGCTTTCGACCGTCGGCCATGGCGCGCCGATCGGGGTGCGTTCGGATTCGAGCTGGAACAACCCGGAGCCCGAGGTCGTGCTGGTGGTCGATCCGGCCGGCCAGACTGTTGGCGCCACGCTGGGCAACGACGTGAACCTGCGCGATTTCGAAGGCCGTTCGGCGTTGTTGCTGTCGAAGGCGAAGGACAACACCGCGTCCTGCTCCATCGGCCCGTTCATCCGCCTGTTCGACGCGGGCTTCGGCATCGACGACGTGCGCCGCGCCGATGTGGAACTGGTGGTGGAAGGGCAGGACAACTTCCGCATGGAAGGCACCAACCGCATGACCGAGATCAGCCGCGATCCGCTCGAGCTGGTCCGTCAGACGCTCAGCGAACACAGCTATCCCGATGGGTTCGTGCTGTTCTGCGGCACCCTGTTCGCCCCGACGCAGGACCGCGACGAACCCGGCGGGGGGTTCACCCACAAGGTGGGCGATCGCGTGACGATCCGTTCCGAACGGCTGGGCACGCTGACCAACACCGTCACCACATCGCGCGATGCGCCCAAGTGGGCGATGGGCATCGGCGCCTTCATGCGCAATCTGGCCGCGCGTGGCCTGGTGGACCGGGCGTGAACGCGGTGTCGTCGACCGCATCCGGGGCTGCTCCGCAAATCAAGGGAAAGCAGGTGCTTGCACAGACAGAGAGCCGCGCGTTGACGGCACAGTACCCCAGCATCCGCGACAAGCGGGTGATCGTGACCGGTGGCGCGAGCGGGATAGGCGAGGGCATTGTCGAGGCTTTCGTGCTGCAGGGTGCGCAGGTCGGTTTCGTCGACATCCTGCCCGAGGCAGGGGAGCGCCTTGTGCAGCGGCTTGGCCACGCCGAGCATGTGCCGGTGTTCCGCGCACAGGACGTATCGGACAGCGACGGGCTGGCCGGCGCGATGACCGCACTGGCCGGCGTGCTGGGCGGCTGCGACGTGCTGATCAACAATGCCGCCAGCGATGACCGCCACATGCTGGATGACGTGACGCCGGCCTACTGGGACGAGCGGCTGGCGGTGAACCTGAAGCACAAGTTCTTCGCCTCGCAGGCCGTATGGCCGGGAATGAAGGCCGGCGGCGGGGGCGTGATCCTCAACCTCGGTTCGATTTCGTGGCATCTGGGGCTCGACGAACTGGCGCTCTACCAGATCGCCAAGGCCGGCGTCGAAGGCCTGACCCGTAGCCTTGCGCGCGAGCTGGGGCCGTATAACATCCGCGTCAACACGATCATTCCGGGCAATGTGCAGACCGAGCGCCAGATGCGCTGGTATACGCCCGAAGGGGAGGCGGAAATCGTCGCGGCACAATGTCTCAAGGGCCGGCTGCAACCGGTGGACATCGCCGCGATGGCGCTGTTCCTCGCCTCGGATGACGCGCGCTTCTGCACGGGCCACGAATACTGGGTCGATGGAGGATGGCGTTGAACGCGACCCGAAGGGTGGAGCACGCGCTCGCGCTCGGTTGTACGCTGGGCGAAGGCCCGGTGTGGGACGCGGCACGCCAATGCCTGTGGTTCACCGACATCAAGCAGCGTCGTATCCACCGCTTCGATCCGGTGGACGGGCGACACCAGAGCTATCCGGTGCACGAGCAGGTGGGCTGGGTGCTGCCGGCCGGCGGCGGGGAACTGCTCGCCGGGATGAAGGACGGGCTGCATCTGTTCGATCCCGCGACCGGCCATTCCCGACACGTGGCGCACGTGCCGGGCGAACCTGCCGGCAACCGGCTCAACGATGCCTGCACCGATAGCCGCGGGCGCGTGTGGTTCGGTTCGATGGACGATGACGAGACCGCCTCCAGCGGGCGCTTCTATCGCGCGCAGGGCGGGCGGATCGTGCCGCAAGGCCCCGACCGGGTGTGCATCACCAATGGCCCGGCGATCGCGCCGGATGATTCCCGGCTTTATTTCACCGATACGCTGGCCCGCGCGATCATGGTTGCCGATGTCGATGCCGACGGTGCCGTTGGCCCGGCGCGCGCCTTTGCCGACGTGGCGCGCGATTTTCCGGACGCTTATCCCGACGGGCCGGTTTGCGATGCGCAGGGCTGCGTGTGGACCGGGCTGTGGAACGGCTGGGGCGTCGCGCGCTATTCGCCAGAGGGCGAACTGCTGGAAAAGGTCGAGGTGCCGGCCGCCAACGTGACCAAGCTGGCCTTTGGCGGGCCGGACATGACGCGTGCCTTCGTCACCACCGCACGCAAGGGGCTGGACGCGGCGGCGCTAGCGGCACAGCCGCTGGCGGGCGATCTTTTCGCCTTCGATGTCGATGTGCCGGGCGTGGCGCCGGCGCTGGCGGACTTCCCCGCGTGATACGGCTGGCGTTCACGGGGCTGGCGCTTGGCTTTGCTGCTCCCGCATTGGCGGCGCCCGCGCTCGATCTGGGCGCGGTGTGGAGCGACCATGCCGTGATACAGCGGGACCGGCCGGTGCTGGTGGAAGGGCGGGCCGCGCCGAACGCTGTGGTGTCCGCCACGCTGGGCACCGAACGCGCCGAGGGCAAGGCGGACGCCGCCGGCGATTTCACCTTGCGCTTTGCCGCGCGGCCGGCCTCGGCCGATCCGGTCGACCTGGCGGTGACGTCGGGCGGGCAGAGCCTGCGCGTCTCCGATCTGGCGGTGGGCGATGTCTGGCTCTGCTCCGGCCAGTCGAACATGGAATTCCCGCTGGCGCACGCGCTGAACGGCGGCATGGAAGTGGCACGGTCGGGGGACCCCGGCCTGCGTCTGTTGCAGGTGCCCAAAGCGATGGCGTATCTGCCCGAGCGCGCGTTCGGGAAGCCGACGCGCTGGGCCGTAGCCGGTCCGGACTCGACCGCGGACTTCTCGGCGGTGTGCTATTTCATGGCGCGCGAATTGCGCCGGGCGCGTGGCGTGCCGATCGGCGCGATTCACGCCAGCTGGGGCGGATCGAAAGTGACGCCGTGGCTGGATCCGCAGGCCGGCGCCGCGATCGGCGGGGCCAGCGACATGGCACTGCTGGGCCTGTTCGCGAAAGACCGGCTGGCCGCCGTGGCGCAGTTCGCGCCGCGCTGGCAGGCGTGGTATGCGGGCGAGGCCGGCGGCAGCGCGCCGTGGACCCGGCCCGACGATCTGCCATGGCAGCCCGTGCCGGCGATCAGCGGCTGGCTGGCGTGGACCGGTACGCCACTGGCCGCCAAGGCGACCGGCACGGTCTGGCTGCGGCGGCAGGTCACGCTGACGGCGGAGCATGCCCGCGCCGGGGCGACACTCATGCTCGGCGTGCTCGATGACATGGACATGACCTTCGTCAACGGCCACGCGGTGGGCAACACCTTCGGCTGGGACGAGGAACGCGCCTACAAGCTGCCGCCGGCGTTCCTGCGCGCGGGGGTGAACGAGGTCATGGTCGCCGTGACCAACTCCTATGCCGATGGCGGGATGGCGAGTGCCGCGGACCGGCTGGCGCTGGTGACGGGCAACGGTCAGCGCCTGCCGCTGGCAACCGGCTGGCGCTACGCGATCGCGCCCGTGCGCAGCTATCCGCCGCGCCCGCCATGGGATGCGAACGCGGGCATCGGGCTGATGCACAACCGCATGATCGCCCCGCTCGGCCATTTTGCGATGGACGGCGCGGCCTGGTATCAGGGCGAAAGCGATGTCGACACGCCCGACTATGCGCGGCGGATGAAGGCGCTGATCGCGGGCTGGCGCGCGCGCTTCGGGCCGGCGCTCAAGGTCGGCATCGTGCAACTGGCGAATTACGGCCCGGCGGCGGACAAGCCGGTATCATCCGACTGGGCGCGGACGCGCGATGTGCAGCGGCGCATCGTGGCGGAGGATGGCAACGCCGTGCTCGCCAGCGCGATCGACATTGGCGAGCCGACAGACATCCATCCGGCCAACAAGCTGCTGGTGGGCCAGCGGCTGGCGGTGGGCGTGCTGGGCAAGCCCGTGCCGATGCCGCTGGCGGCGCGGCGCGAAGGCAATGCCGTGCGGGTGACGTTCGGCGGCATCGAAGGCGGGCTCCATGCGCTGAGTTCGGCGCAGGCGATCGGCTTCGAACTGTGCGACGCGGGCGGAGCCTGCCGTTTCGCGCCGGCGCGGGTCGATGGCGATGCGGTGGTGATCGACGGGAACGGCGGGCCGATTGCGAAGGTCCGCTATGGCTGGGCCGACAGCCCGGTCGTCAACCTGTTCGACGCGCGCGGGCTACCGGTGCCGGGCTTCGAACTCGACGTGGTGGGCGAGTGACGATCGCCTGGGGCGCGTGGACACATTCCGCTTTGGAGGGATGAGCGCGATGGGCGCCGCCCACCCGGGGGCCTAACGGCAAGGAGGGGGGGGAGTGATCGCTCCCCTTGCTCGTCATGCTGAACTTGTTTCAGCATCCATCGCGCCTCCGGGCACGGCTGTGAGCAAGGAAAAATGGACCCTGAAACACGTTCAGGGTGACGCGTTTGCAACGTCCGCAATCGCGTCTGTCCGGACTGCGCGTTCGTCGGGAATGGTGGGGGGAGCGGACACGGCATCAAACCGATTGACCCCAAACCGCCAACCACCAAGTGGCACCAGCGATAGCGATCAGCGATGCGGAAACAATCATCTGCCATGGTAGCTTACGTCGTCGTGCTAACGCTCCGAGCAATACCGTCCATGCGATCAGCGCTGAAGGCACGCCCAAGAGAACCCAAACGTCGTCAAGACCGGAGCCATCTGCGTAAGCGCCATGCTCACGGAGCCGTGCAACTGCCATCCACAATGGAACCAGCCACACAAGGCATCCGGCTGCGGTAAGGAATACCCCTCTCATCCGTCTATCTAGGTCGTATACTGGGATGTCCGCAATCGCGTCGTGTCCGCGCAGGCTGGTTTCTAGGAATTGCCAGATAGCTGCCGTTCCGACCGCAACAGTAATGGGTCCTGTCCCTAGGCGGCGTGGACAAATTGCCTAGAGGCGAGCTTTCCAAGTGTCTTCGGGATATTTGATGATTTGTCGCCGCCATATCCAAACGGCGAACGAAAACATGATTGCTCCGGTAGCTATACCAGCACCCCATCCCTTCTGATGACCATGAAAATAGGCCACCAGAATACTGACAACGGCCGGAGCAGATAGCGCAAGCCAATCCCGTCGGGTCACTTTCCTCATGCGGCGTAATCTATCGCGAGGTGGCCGTAAAAACACCGATTTCTGCATGGTGTTTGGGAACGCGATTGACGCGATGGCCAGTCGTTGATTCAAGCCTGCTTTTTGGAGGCAGATTTGAGCCGGGGCGATCTCACCGAAGCAGAATGGCGAATTTTGAAGGGCTTGTTGCCAATCGAGCCTGAAAATCGCGGTCGAGGCAGGCGGCCGGAGCAGAACCGTTCTGTCGTCAACGGCATACTCTGGCGGCTCCGTTGCGGCGCACCGTGGCGCGATGTACCACCGAAATACGGCAGTTGGAACACGATCTATCGGCGGTTTCGACGCTGGAGTGAGGCTGGTGTTTGGGAGACCGTTGCGGTTACGCTCGCCGAAATCATGGCTGACAGCGGCCACTACAGCATCGATAGCACAACAGTCCGCGCCCACGTTTCGGCAGCGGGCGGAAAAGGGGGACTCATCGACGCGCTCTTGGCCGCTCGCGGGGCGGGTTCACCAGTAAGCTTCACTGCTTGGCTGATGCCCTCGGACGACCAGTTGCCTTCCACCTAACAGGTGGCGAGGCAGCGGACTGCAAGGCGTATGATGCTTTGATCGATCTGCCCGAGTGCACGCCCGACGCTTTGTTGGCGGACAAGGGGTATGACGCTGATGCCATTCGTGCGGATCTTGCCGAGCGGAAGATTGCTGCCGTCATCCCCGGCCGGTCAAACCGCCGCGTCAAGATCGAGCATGATCGAACGCTCTACAAGCAGCGCAACCGCATCGAGCGCATGTTCGGCCATCTCAAAATCAACCGCGCCATCGCCACCCGCTACGACCAGCTTGCCAACAGCTTCCTCGGCATGGTCCATCTCGCCACCGCCAGATACTGGCTCAAATTTGTCCACGCCGCCTAGGCCTTGCCCGGCGGCGCGGCATCGGATTCCCGCCGAACCAGTTCGTACGCAAGCGTGGCGAGGCGCGGTTGCGGGTTTTCCTCGGCGCGGTCTGCGCGGATTTCCTGCGCCAGAAGCTCCAGCGCGGTCTCGGCCATCTTGCGGATCGGCTGGCGGATCGTGGTCAGCTCCGGCCAGATCGTGGAAGCGAACGCGGTATCGTCGAAGCCGCACACGGTAAGGTCGTGCGGCACTTCCAGATCGTTGCGGTGCGCAGCCGCCACGCAGCCGGCGGCCATATCGTCGTTCGAGGCGAAGATCGCGGTCGGGCGCTGGGGCAGGGCGAGCATGTCCATCGCCGCGTCCAGCCCGGAGCGGTAGGTGAACTGCCCCTGTTTGACGAGCGCCTCGTCCACGTTCACGCCGGCTTCGGCCATGGCATCGCGAAAGCCGGCAAGGCGCAGCGCGCTGGCCGATTGGCGGGGGTTGCCGATGATGAAGCCCACGCGCTTGTGGCCCAGATCGAGGATGTGGCGCGTCATGTCGTAGGCGGCCTGGTAATCGTCGATCATCACCACGCCGTGATGCGCTTCTGCTTGGCCGGGGCCGACCAGCACGGCGCGGGTTCCGGCGCGGCGCAGGCGGGCGAGCAGCGCGGTGTCGTCGCACAGCGGCGGGGGGAGCAGGAAGCCATCGACCGCGCTTTCCACCAGCCGCGCGATCATTTTCGCCTGATCGCGATCCGGATCGCAGCGTTCGACCATCAGGTGGGCATCGAGCCGCGTCGCCGCGTCCATGCAGCCGATCAGCAGTTCGCTAAGATAGGAGGCGGAAGGGTTGGCATAAAGCAGCGCGATGCGCAGCTGCGATGCGCCGGCAAGGCTGCGCGCGGCGCGGTTGGGTGCGTAGTTGAGTTGTTTGATGGCCGCTTCGACCGCAAGGCGCGTTTCCTCGCGCACGCCTGCGCCTCCGTTGACCACGCGGCTGACGGTCATCGGCGAGCACTGGGCGAGGCGCGCGACGTCGGTCACCGTGGGGCGCCCGGACTGCCGACGGCGCGATCGGATATCGTTCATCTCTTGCTGCTCCCGTTGCGGATTTCCTGACCGCGCGGCACGCCCTTGGCAAGCGGGATTGTCATTTAAGCAGACTTAAACCCATTTCACGCTTGCGCGGCGCGAACGGCGCGATATTGAGGTAGCGCTATCATCGAGCGGGAGAGCGGCATCGGAAGAACCGGTGACAGCTCAAGCAAGACCGTCGATGCAAGGCGAAATGCGTGGCAATCAATGCGCATTGAACGAGTCGGGAGAGGAAAATGACGGCAGTGCAGCAAGACCGGGTGAACATGGCGCTTGTGGGCGCCATCGTATCGGTCGCCACGATCGGCGGACTGCTATTCGGATATGACAGCGGCGCGGTCAACGGCACGCAGGCGGGCCTGAAGGCGGCGTTCGCGCTCGACGACAATGGTCTTGGCTTCACCGTGGGGTCGCTGCTGGTCGGTTGCGCCGCCGGCGCTTTCACCGCCGGGCGCATGGCCGACCGCTTCGGGCGCAAGCGCATCATGGTGCTGGCCGCGATCCTGTTTCTCACCGGCGCGCTGGTGCAGGGCCTTACCGGAAATCACACCCTGTTCGTGATCGCCCGTTTCTTCGGCGGCATGGCGGTGGGCGCGGCCAGCGTGTTGTCGCCCGCCTACATTTCCGAGGTTGCGCCGGCGGCGATCCGCGGGCGGCTGACCAGCGTGCAGCAGGTCATGATCATCACCGGCCTGACGCTGGCCTTCGTCGTCAATTACGTGCTCGCGCGGCAGGCAGGGGATTCGCTGGGGCAATTGGGCGGTGTTCCGGCCTGGCGCTGGATGTACATCGCGCAGGCGATTCCGGCGGTGGTGTTCTTGGTCGCGCTGCAGTTCATTCCGGAAAGCCCGCGCTATCTGGTAAGCAGCGGCCGCGCCGAGGAAGCTCACGCGGTGCTTTCGCGCCTGTTCGGCGAGACCGAGGCCCGCCGCAAGGTCGATGAGATCCGCGCATCCTTCGCCACCGACCACCGCCCGCGCCTGGCCGATGTGCTGGCGCCGGGAACGGTGCTGCGCCCGGTCGTGTGGGCGGGGTTGATCATTGCCGTTTTCCAGCAGTTCGTCGGGATCAACGTGATCTTCTACTACGGCGAAACGCTGTGGAAGCTGGCGGGCGTTTCCGAACAGGCGGCGCTGGAACGCAACATCATCTCGGGCCTCGTTTCGATCGCGGCCTGCTTCGTCACCATGGCGCTGGTCGACAAGGTCGGGCGCAAGCCGCTGCTGCTGATCGGTTCGGCGGGGATGACGCTATCGCTCGGCGCGATGAGCTGGGCGTTCTCGCGCGGGACGCTCGACACCGCCGGGGCGCTGCAGATGGACCAGCATCTGGGCCTGATCGCGGTGATCGCGGCCAATATCTACGTGGTGTTCTTCAACGTCAGCTGGGGTCCGGTGATGTGGGTGATGCTGGGCGAAATGTTCCCCAACCAGCTGCGCGGATCGGCGCTGGCGGTGTGCGGGCTGGCCCAGTGGGGCGCGAACTACGCCGTGGTGCAGAGCTTCCCGGCCATGGCGAGCGGCCTGGGCCTTGCCGAGACCTATGTACTCTACACGCTGAGCGCGGCGGTGAGCTTCTGGCTGGTCAAGGCCTTCCTGCCCGAAACCAAGGGCAAGGAGTTGGAGCAGATGGAAGGCTGGGGCGGGCACTGATTCAAACGTTCCCTCGCTGCGGCCCCAATCCCTCCTCTCCCGGGGCCGCCGCAGTACCTGAGAAGGCCCGGAAGGCACATGCTTTCCGGGCCTCATTTTTGTAGGCGGGTCGGGAAGTCAGCCGCCGCGCAGGGCGCGCAGCACCATCGCGCGAATCGGACCATAGCCAGCCCCCTTGATGTCGCGCAGCACGCCGCGCCGGTCTTCCGGCAGGTGCGCGAGGGGGTGGCCATCCGGCCGGAACACGTAATGATCGAAGAACGCGCGGAACGCCGCGCGCTCCGCCTCCGGCCGCTCGGCGATGGCGATCATCGAGAGCAGCATGGCGAGCAGCGGGGCGTCGGGGCCGATCGCGGTCGCATCCCACCAGTAATTGAGCATCACGTTGACCGGCGCGGTCGCTTCCACCTGGTGCCACCACAGCTTGGGCAGGAACAGCGCGTCGCCGGCAGCGAGGTCCACGGTGATCGCGCGGTCCCGCGCCGCCGCGAACCGGGGATAGCGCACCGGGTCTGCACTCGCGGCGGCAAGGCTGGCCGGCTGGCCGGCCATCGTGTGATCGATCGGCCCGACATAGAGATCGCCGATCGCATCGGGCGGATAGAGCGTGAAGCGCCGTGCCCCCGCCAGCACGCAGGCGAGGTTTTCATAGGCGTCGTAATGGGTGGCGGCGGTCGACGGGTTGCCGATCCACAGCCGCGCCTCGACCTGCGGCGGCACGATCGGCACCGCGTTGGCCTCGGCAAAGCCGGGAAGATAGGCGGGCGCGACCAGCGAGCCGAGATAGGCGGTGGGCGCGGACGGATCGTCGGCATGGCGCAGCATGTGCGCGAAGGCCTGCGCCAGCGGCAGTTCCGCGCGGGTGAAATTGAAGCCGGAAAGATCGTCGCTGTAGTAATAGCGGCCGCCGATCGCCGGATCGCCGAGAAAGACCTGCGGCCGCCGCCCGGTATCGAACGACAGGACATGGTCGAGCGCGGCGCGGGCGGATGCGCGCGCCGCCTGCGCCGCCGGCAGATCGGCGCACAGGCTCCGGATGACAACGGGCGTGCCCGCAAGGATCACGCCGGCGTGAAAGCTTTCCGCACTCGCCAGTTCGGGCGCGCCGGGTGCAAGCTCCGCCAGCATCAGGCTCAGTTCCAGCCGCCCGCGAGCCGTTCGTTGCGGCGGCGGGCGAGGATGCCCACCTGCTGCAGCGAGCCGTGGATGGCGAGCGCGGCCTGGAGCCAACCCTGCCGGAATAGTCTGATGATTGTCGCATCCTCGAGCGCCGACAGCGCCTCGCCGCTCACCGAATAAAGGCCGTTCAGCGCGATCGTCTGCCCGTCGTCGAAAGAAAGCGAAATGTCGACCGGTTCGATCAGTCTCTCTTCCACGAGCATGGCGATGAATTGCTCGGTCGGCGCGGCGGTGCCCATGAGATGGCCGATCGCGCGCTGGACCACGCGCATCTCGTCGCTCGGCCCCCCCATCGCGTCGAACAGCGGCACCGTGCCGCCGGGCGCGAAGCGCGGGTGGGCAAGGTCGATCGCGATATTGTCGTCCGCGGTGAAGAAGCCCTGGCGTTGCAGGTCGAGCGGAAGAAAGGCCGCGTTTCCGGCCTCTGCGCCCTCGACCAGCACTTCGCCCGGCTGGAATCCGAACAGCGCCACCAGCGCGAATCGGCCCGTCTCGGGCGACTTGGCGAGCACGACCGGGCAGCAGGCGGCGGCGCGTGTCACCTCGGTAACGACGATCTGCACCATGTGCGGATGCGGCCCCGCCAGCGGGTGCATGGCAAGATTGCGATGGGCATCGCTGTTCAGAATCTCGATTTGCTCCGCCAATCGTCCTCTCCTGCATTCTCGCGTGTTTTGCGATGGTTATTACATGATATTGCGGGCCGCGATGTGCGCGCTAACATCGAAACTCTAACCGGAATCGTGGGCTTTTTGCAACACTGCCGGGCACCCGTCTGATTGCGCAGACAATTTCATGTTGATAGCGCTACCTTTATCGGTTACTCAAAATGGGCAAGGTGACGAGCAGAGCACCGGCGTGGCGGAGAGATGGCTGGCAACCGCAGTTGCACGGCGTTGTCCTCAGCGACCCTGGAGCTCCCCGTTTCGGCCCGTTCGGGAGGCAGTGAACGGTGCGAGCGATGTCGTCTCCTTCCCGGGCGGGGGGGCCGTCAGACAGAGCAGTGGAGAGGGTATGAGGACTTCAATCAATTCGCGGTTCCTGCTGGGCGGGGCGTCGGGCGCCATCGCGCTCGCGATCGCCATGCCGGCGGTGGCGCAGCAGGCGCCGGCCGAAAGCGCAGGCCCGGCCGATGCCGAGGTCAGCAACGAGCCAGGCTCCGAAATCATCGTCACCGGCATCCGCGGTTCGCTCCAGCGCAACATGGAAATCAAGCGGAGCGCCTCCGGCGTGGTCGACGCGATTTCCGCCGAGGACATCGGCAAGTTCCCCGATGCCAACGTGGCCGACGCGTTGCAGCGCCTGCCCGGCATCTCGATCCAGCGCTCGGGCGCGCGCGGCGAAGCCAACGGCGTGACCGTGCGCGGCTTCGGCGGCGATTTCAACGATACCCAGTTCGACGGCCGCCACCTGTCGACCGCATCGGGCAACCGCGCGGTGGATTTCACCACGATCGGTTCGGACTTCGTCCAGAACATTTCGGTCTACAAGACGCCCGACGTCGAACTCGGCAACAGCGCGATCGGCGCGACGATCAACGTCGCGCTGCCCAAGCCTTTCGACAGCAACGGCACCAAGCTGGCGCTGAAGGCATCGGGTTCGGTGCAGGACCGCAGTGGCCGGGTCGTCCCCTCGGGCGCGGCGCTGGCCAGCACGACCTTTGCCGACGATACCATGGGTATCCTGGCCTATGTCGCCTACAAGCGTTCGGACACGACCTCCAACCAGGTCTTCATCCCCGGCTGGATCGGCAACTACTTCTACCAGTGCCAGTCGCAGCCCGCGTGCCAGACCAGCGACTTCACGCCCGCCAAGAAGAACGTGCTGGGCTGGTTCCCGCAGCAGCTGGGCGCTAACCAGGTCAACACCAAGGACGAGCGCATCGACGGCCGCCTGGCCTACCAGTGGCGCCCCAGCGACAAGGTGCTGGTGACTCTGGACGGCAATTTCACCCGCCAGACGCTGCACACCGCGACTTACGGTTACGGCGCGTGGTTTAACGGCGATGACCTGCGCAACGTGAAGCAGGACAGCAACGGCACCGTGGTGGACTTCAACCAGTTCGGCACGCCGATGGACTTCAACGCCAACCTCGCGCGGGACATCAACCAGACCTACATGGTGGGCGGCAACCTGAAGTGGGAAGCGACTGACGAACTGAGCTTCGATGTCGATGCCTCGCTCTCGCGCTCGGTCCTGAACCCCGGCAAGAACGGGTACGCCAACGCCATGGACATCGGCTATGGCGGCACCAACGCCGATCCGAACGGCGGGTTCCTCTCGACCGGCTGTACCTATCCGGCCGGCGCGGGGCCGACCACGCCGCCGACCTCGTGCACCCGCTATTCGACAGTGCTGGGCGCCAACACCGGCGTCACCATCGGCGGCCCCAGCTCGGGCTATCTGCCGAGCATCCACGACGTCGGCCCGAACGGCAACGTCGGGAAGTTCACCGACCCGTCGCTGATCGGCAGCCACGTGATCGCGGGATTCCCCAATTATTACACGGATCTGGTCAAGCAGATCAAGATTTCGGGCAAGTACGAAAGCGACGCGATCAAGATCCACTTCGGCGCGAGCTATCAGGAAAACAAGTTCCACAAGGAAAACCAGAGCCCGTTCGTCAATGGCACGTTCTTCCGTTACGGCGGCTATGGCGCGCCGTCGGGCCGCACCGGCGCGGTGGCGCCGTTGCCCAGCAGCATCTACCAGGGCACGATCAGCACCGCCAACTTCATCCCCGGCTACAAGGGCAACCTGGCGCCCGCGATCATCGCCTACGATCCGGTGGCGGTCTATCGCGCTCTCGAAGCGACCGGTGGCGGCACGACTGCGCCCGCGTTCGATCCGGCCAGCGTGCTGAATGTGCGCGAACGGACCTTTGCCGGCTATCTGCGCATCAACTTCGACAGCATGGTCGGCAACATGCCGATCCACATCAGCGCCGGCGTGCGTGACGAGTACACCAAGCTGACCTCGGGCGCGATTGGTCGCAACCCGGTGACGCTGGTGACGGTCCCAACCGACCCGACGCTGATCTCGGTGGGCTCCTATACCCCCGACCAGCTCATCACCCGCGAGACGAGCTACAACTACGTCTTGCCGAGCCTGGACGTGAAGCTGGAAGTGACGCCGAAGCTGCAGCTGCGCTTCGACGCTTCGCGCACCCTGACCCGGCCGGTGCTGAACGACCTCAGCCCCACGATCACTCTGGGTACGCTGCGCAAGGGCAGCCTCGCGGCATCGGGTGGCAATGCCAACCTCAAGCCCTACCTGGCCGATAACCTCGATCTGGGCGCCGAATACTACTACGGCTCCAACTCGTACTTTGCGGTCAACGGCTTCATGAAGTTCATCTCGAACTTCATCGTCGGCGGCGTGCGCACCCAGACGATCAACGGGGTGACCGATCCGTTCACCGGCCAGGCCGCGCAGTTCCAGGTGAACGGCAAGGTCAACGGGCCGGAAGGCGTGGTGCGCGGCGTGGAAATCGCCTGGCAGCACGTGTTCGGCGAAACCGGCTTCGGCTTCAACGCCAACGCCACGCTGGTCAGCACCAACCGCACGTTCGACACGAGCGATATCTCGGGTTCGGCGTTCGCGATCACGGGGCTGGCCAATTCGGCCAACATCATCGCCTTCTACGACAAGAACGGGCTGGAGGTCCGCCTTGCCGGCAACTGGCGCGACAAGTACCTGCTCAGCCTGGGCCAGACCCAGGGTGGCACGTTCGGCGCGGAACCGGTGAACGTGAACCGCCAGTTCCAGATCGACGCCAGCGCCAGCTACCAGCTGACCAAGCAGGTCTCGGTCTTCTTCGAAGGCACCAACCTCAACAACTCGACCTACAGCACCTATGGCCGGTTCTCGAACATGCCGCTCGATACCTGGTCCTACGGTCGCCGCTTTGTGTTCGGCGCCCGTTTCAACTACTGATGTGACGTGGTGGCGGCGCCGGTTCCCATGCTGGCGCCGCCACCACCAATAGTCGTTCGAACAACGGGGCAGGACGCGGATGGTGCGTGCAGTGCGCGATGTCGTGATTGTCGGCGGCGGGACCGCCGGATGGCTGACCGCGGCGATCATTGCCGCCAAGCATCGCCCGCGCATCGGGCACGACTTTTCCGTTACCCTGGTCGAATCCCCCAACGTGCCGATCATCGGTGTGGGCGAGGGGACATGGCCGACCCTGCGCTCCACGCTGAAAAGCGTCGGCATTTCCGAAACCGATTTCTTCCGCCAATGCGATGCCGCCTTCAAGCAGGGCGCGCTGTTTGCCAAATGGACCACCGGCGCGGATGACGATGCCTATTACCACCCGTTGGTGCTGCCCCAGCGCTTCGGGCAACTGAACCTCGCGCCACACTGGCTGGCGGGAACGCTGGTTGAAAATGAGGACGCGGACGAGACGTTCTGCGATGCCGTCTGCCCGCAGGGCCGCATCTGCGACGAGAACCTGGCGCCCAAGACCATGGCCGATGCCGAGTTCGAGGGGCAGGCCAACTACGCCTATCATCTCGACGCCGGCAAGTTCGCGCCGTTCATGCAGCGGCACTGCACCGAAAAGCTGGGCGTGCGCCACGTGCTCGCCGACATGCGCCAGGTGTTGCAGGACGAGAGCGGCGACATCCGCGCGATCGTGACCGAGCAGGCGGGCGAGATCGCCGGCGACCTGTTCGTCGATTGCACCGGCATGCGCAGCCTGTTGCTGGGCGAGACGATGGGCGTGGGCTTCAAGGACTGCAACGACGTGCTGTTCTGCGATACCGCGCTGGCCGTGCAGGTGCCCTATCCCGATCCGGACGCACCGATTGCCACGCACACCATCTCCACCGCGCAATCGGCGGGCTGGATCTGGGACATCGGCTTGCCGACGCGGCGCGGCGTCGGCCACGTCTATTCGAGCCGCCACATCAGCCGCGAGCAGGCCGAAGCGGAGCTACGCGCCTATATCGGCCCGGCCGCCGATGGCCTGGCCGTGCGCAAGATCGATATCCGTTCCGGCCACCGCGAACTGTTCTGGAAGGGCAATTGCGTGGCGGTGGGGCTGGCGGCGGGCTTTCTCGAGCCGCTGGAGGCCTCGGCGATCGTGCTGATCGAGCTTTCGGCGAAGATGATCGCCGAACAGATGCCGCCGGCGCGCGAGGTCATGGACATCGTCGCCCGGCGCTACAACGAGAAGACGCTGTACCGCTGGGGGCGGATCATCGATTTCCTCAAGCTGCACTATGTACTGAGCCAGCGCCGCGACACCGCCTTCTGGCGCGACAACATGGATCCGGCGACGATCCCCGAACGCCTGCGTGAACTGCTGGCGCTGTGGCGCTGGCAGCCGCCCTACCTGCACGAGGAGTTCGACCGGGTGGACGAGGTGTTCCCTTCGGCCTCCTACCAGTACGTGCTCTATGGCATGGGCTTCCGCTCCGAGGTTTCCGCCCGCGCGCTGGAACCTGAGGTGCGCGATGCGCGGCGCGCGAGAGGGCAGAACGCCGATATCACCACGCGGATGCTGACGGCCCTGCCGCGCCATCGCGACCTGATCAACCGCATCGTGGAATATGGCCTTCAGCCCGTGTGACCACGCTTGAACGCCGGCCGGGGTGCGACCCGGCCAGAAGACCAGAGAGGACATCTTCGTGATCGAGAGTTCGATGCCCGCGCGCCGTCATGCGCGCTCGCTGCTCGCCGCTGCAAGTCTGGTAGCGCTAACTATCCCGCAGGCCCAGGCGCGCGAGGCCGCTTCGGCGGCGCCCGAGGCGTGGACGGAAGCGGATCGCGCGGCCTCGGCGCTGGTCGCGAAGATGACGGTCGACGAAAAGGTCGAACAGCTGCTCAACGTCGCGCCGGCAATCCCGCGGCTGGGCATTCCCGCCTACAACTGGTGGACTGAGAGCCTGCACGGGGCGGGCGGCGCGGTGCCGACCACCAATTTCCCGCAGTCCATCGGCCTTGCCGCCACGTTCGATCCGCCGCTGGTGCACGACGTGGCGCGGGTGATCAGCACCGAGCTGCAGGGGCTGCACACGCTGGCGCGGCAGACAGGGCATCTCGGCAAGATCGGTACCGGGCTCGATACCTGGGCGCCCAACATCAACATCTTCCGCGATCCGCGCTGGGGGCGGGGACAGGAAACCTATGGCGAGGACCCGTTCCTGACGGCCCGGCTGGGGGTCGCCTATGTGCAGGGCATCCAGGGCCCGAACCCGGACCTGCCCGAAGTGATCGCCACGCCGAAGCACTTCGCGGTCCATTCCGGGCCGGAGCCGACGCGCCACACCGACAACATCATGGTCTCGCGCCATGATCTGGAAGATACCTACCTGCCCGCCTTCCGCGCCGCGATCGTGGAGGGCAAGGCCGGGTCGATCATGTGCGCCTACAACCGCGTCGATGGTCAGCCGGCCTGCGCCAGCGACCTTCTGCTGAAGGACCGGCTGCGCGGCGCGTGGGGCTTCAAGGGCTATGTCGTTTCGGATTGCGACGCGGTGGTCGATATCTACGACCGCCACAAGTACGCGCCCGATGCCGCCTCGGGCGTCGCGGCGGGGCTGCTGGCGGGCGTGGACAACGAATGCCACACCGGCACGATCGGCGAGGCCCCCGGTCTGGCGGACCGCTACAAGGCGGCGCTCAAGGCCGGATACCTGACCGATAGCGACATCGACCGCGTGCTGGTGCGCCTGTTCTCGGCCCGCTACCGCAACGGCGACCTGCGCGGGATCGCCGCGCGCAAGCCCAACGCCACGCCGGTGAGCGCGGTGGGCACGCGCGAGGGATGGGACCTTTCGCTCAAGGCGGCCGAAAAAAGCCTTGTCCTGCTCAAGAACAACGGCGTCCTGCCGCTCAAGCCCGGCGTGCGCGTCGCGGTGATCGGGCCGCTGGGCGATGCCACGCGCGTGCTGCGCGGCAACTATTCCTCGCCCAATTCGGCGCCGCCGATCTCGGTGGTCGACGGGCTGCGCCGGGCCATGCCCGAAGCGAAGGTCACGATGGTGCCGTTCGCCCCGTCGATCACCGACGGCGATCTCGTCACCGACGGCAATTTCCTGACGCTCGATGGCCAGCCCGGATTGCGCGCGGTCTATTACAACGCGATCGATCCCGCGAAGCCCCGCGGCGAACGGACTTTCTCCGCCAGGCCGGTGGTCACGCGGATCGAGGCCAACCTCCAGAGCAGCGCGATGCAGCTGAAAGAGGTTTCCGACGCGCACAAGGTGGTGTGGGACGGCTTCTTCGTCGCGCCGGAAAGCGGCCTCTACAAGCTGGGCGTGACCGGGGTGAAAGGCGCGCTGGAAATCGGCGGAAAGCCGGTTGTCAGGTCGGACCACTATTCGTTGTGGGGCGAAGCGCCCAAGTATGTCGAGGCCGAGCTGAAGAAGGGCGAGCGCTATCCGCTGCACTTCGATCTGGAAGGCGGCGGCGCGGCGGTGCCGGGCCTGTTCTGGAAGCGCATCACCCACGATCCCTGGGGCGATCTGGCGCGGGGCGCGGCCGACGCGGACGTGCTGGTGGCGGTGGTCGGCCTGACCTCCGATCTGGAGGGCGAGGAAATGCCGCTCAAGATCGAAGGCTTCGACGGCGGCGACAAGACCGGGCTGGAACTGCCGATGGACCAGCGCGAACTGCTGATCCGCGCACGCACGCTGGGCAAGCCTCTGGTCGTGGTGACGATGAACGGCAGCCCGATCGACTTGTCATGGGCCAGGGACAATGCCGATGCACTGGTGGAGGCGTGGTATCCGGGGCAGGCGGGCGGTTTGGCCGTGGCCAACGCGCTCTCGGGCAAGGTCAACCCCTCGGGCCGCCTGCCGCTGACCTTCTACAAGGACACGGCGGACCTGCCGGCCTTCACCAGCTATGCGATGGCGGGGCGCACCTACCGCTACTTCACCGGCAAGCCCGTCTATGGCTTCGGCTATGGCCTGAGCTACACCACGTTCGGCTATGGACCCGCGCGGGTGGAGCCGGTGGACGGTAGCACCGCGAACGGCATCCGCGTGACCGCGCAAGTCACCAACACCGGGGCGCGCGAGGGCGAGGAAGTGGTGCAGGCCTATCTGCGCTTCCCCGATCAGCCGGGCGCGCCGCGCGTGGCACTGCGCGGGTTGCAGCGGGTGGCGCTGAAGCCGGGCGAGAGCAAGGCGGTGACGCTGGAACTTTCGCCGCGCGACCTTTCGGCGGTGCGGCCCGATGGCGTGCGGCAGGTCTTCGCCGGGGCCTACCGCCTGAACCTGGGCGGCGGGCAGCCGGACAGCGGCTTGCCGGGCACGGAAACCGCGTTCACCGTCGATCGCGTGGTGGATCTGCCGAAGTGAGGGGATTCGCGCTCCTTGCCCTGACGGTCGCGGTCCTTGTGCTGCCGGCGGCTTCGCCCGCGGCCGCACAGCCGGCGAAGAAGGCGCAGGTTACCGAGGCGTCCACCGCGCCGCCGGGCGTTGCCTTCACCCGGCATCAGGAAGCGCCGCTGTGGAAGGTGACGCGGCATCCCGGCGAGGGCAAGGGCGCCTATGCCACGGGCACCTACCGCAATCTGTTCAGCGAACTGCTCGGGGTGCCGCGCGAAGAGGTGAAGGCGCGGATCGAGACGACGTGGCGCGCCTATTTCCATGGCGACGGGCAGGAGCAGCGGCTCTATTTCGAAACCGGCGCCAACGCCAACGGCACGCTGGCCTACGTTACCGACTGGGCGAACAACGATGCCCGGTCGGAAGGCATGAGCTATGGCATGATGATCGCCGTCCAGCTGGGCCACAAGCGCGAGTTCGACGCGCTGTGGAACTGGGCGAAGACTTACATGCAGGTGACCGACCCGGCCAATCCTTCCTATGGCTACTTCGCGTGGTCGATGGGCACCGATGGCAGCGCGCGCAGCACCGGGGCCGCGCCCGATGGCGAGGAATTCTTCGCCATGGCGCTCTATTTCGCGGCGAACCGCTGGGGCAACGGCACCGGCATCTACGACTACAAGGCCGAAGCCGACCGCATCCTGACCGCCATGCGCCATCGCGCGGTGATGACCGGGACGCCGCCGTTCCGCATCCACCCCGAAGACGCGCCGTTCGTGCAGCCCGATCGCCCCTGGCCCAGCATCAACAACCGGGCCGAGGCTGCGGCGCTGGCGGCGCAGGGCAAGACGCCTCCGCCGCCATGGCGCGATCCCGCGCCCAAGCCCCATGCGGTGGGGCCGATGATGGAGGAAAGCCACGCGATGATCCGCTTCGTGGCGGACGTGGGCTATCCGGGGTCGGACGCGTCCTACCACCTGCCCGCGTTCTACGAACTGTGGGCGCGCTGGGGGCCGGAGGCCGATCGCGCGTTCTGGGCGACGGCCGCCGACGTCAGCCGCGATTACTTCGTGCGCGTGACGAACGCGCGCACCGGCCTGGCCCCCGATCACAGCTATTTCGACGGCAGCACCATGACGACGGGCACGGGCGAGCCCTATCCGTTCGGCTACGACAGCTGGCGCACCGCCAGCAACTGGTCGGTCGATGCCAACTGGTGGGGCAAGGACCCGCGCCAGAAAGCGCTGAGCACCGCGATCCAGACGTTCCTGGCGGGCGAGGGGATCGATCGCTTCGCCGATCGCTACACGCTGGACGGCAAGCCCCTGTCGCAACGCCATTCGCCGGGAATGGTGGCGGCCACGGCCGTGGCCGGGCTGGCGGGCACGCCCGAGCCGCTGGCGCGGGCCTTCGTCAAGGAGCTGTGGGACACGCCGATGCCCGAAGGCGAGCAGCGCTATTTCGACGGCATGCTCTATCTGATGAGCATGATGCACCTGGCGGGCGAGTACCGGATCATCACGCCGCCGGTGCGGTAGCTATCAGGCGCGCGCGGGCGCGTCGATATCGGCCAGGGCCAGTTCGATCAGCGTCTGCATCGCCGCGCGCGCGGCCGGGCCATCGCCATCGGCCACGGCATCGAACAGCACGCGGTGATCGGGCAGGGGATCGCGCGGCAGCTTGCGCTTGCGCTGCTTGTAGATCGTGGTCCACCGCACCGCCGCCGAAATCGTGCTGGCCAGCGAGATCAGCGCCATGTTGCCGGTGGCCTTGAGCAGCGTGGAGTGAAAGGCCTGGTCCGCCGCCTGCCCCAGCGGGGAAGCGAGCGTGTGCTTGGCCATTTCCTCAAGCGCATGGCCCATCTGCGCCAGTTGCGCCCCGGTGCGGCGCGTGGCGGCGATCTCGGCGGCGGCCGGCTCGATGATCAGGCGCAGCTCGAACAGGTCGTCGATTGCCGCCCGGCTGGGTTCGCCCTCGAACGTCCAGGCCAGCACGTCAGGATCGAGAATGTGCCAGCGCGAGGGGTCGGTGATCTTGGTGCCCGCCTTGGGGCGGCTTTCGACCAGACCCTTGGCGGCGAGGATGCGGATCGCCTCGCGATAGGCGGTGCGCGAGATGTGGTTGCGCTCGGCAAAATCGACTTCGCTGGTCAGCACGTGGCCCGGCGGGTACTTGCCGGTGACGATGGCGATGCCAAGGTCCCGCGCGATGCTGCCATGCAGCCGCAGTGATTTGTCAGACCTGTCGATCCCGTCCCCGACCGGTTCCTTGCTTCGCGACACGTTCCACTCCTTGCCCTTCCCCCTATTTGGGCGCAATTCCGCCAAAGTCCAGCGGTTCGATGATGCCGGGCGCCGGTGCGATCTGTCAGTCCTTTCGGATCAGGGCCGGCGGAACGTCCACTTGCCCGCATCGGACGCCGGATCGAAGCGGACAAGGCGCGGCGTGCTTGCGCCCACGGCCGACAGCGCGAGGGGCCTGAACGGATCGGGCGTGGACTTCGGGATGATCCGGAAGGCGCCGTCGGCAAGCTGGTCGACCCGCCAGAGCTGTTCGGGCGCGCCGGTGAAGGCGGGCGCGGCCACGACATCGCCCCCCGGCGTCGCCGCCAGCGCACGGCTGGTGCCGGCGATCACGATCCGCACATAGGGCGCGCCGAACCAGCCGCCGGCGCCGGCCACCGGCTCGATCGTCCAGTGCTGGTGCGGCCGCACCATGTAATCGCCCATGTCGACCGGGATCGGCCCGGCCGGCCAGGTCGCGCGGTTCTGGTCGAGCGTCTGGTCGGGCACCGGCACCAGCGGTTCCTTGGGCGGTCCGAACCCGGCCCATTTGAACGGCAGCCGCACCTCGTCCACCGCCAGTTGCAGCGCGCCGCCGCGCTCGGACTGGATCTCGTAAGTCCCGGGCCGCAGGTTTTCCTGCCCCACGGGCCAGCCGTTCTTCCAGGTGAGCGGCAGGATCGCCAGCACGCTGCGGCCGGCGCGGTCCATGTCCGCCTCGTAGTGGAACGAGAACTTCTCCACCCCGTCGCCAAGGTCCACCAGCCCGAAGTGGCCCGCGCCCATGCCGCGCCCGTTCGACCCCCAGACGAGCTTGCCGCCGCCCTTGAGCAGCGGCACGCCGAAGTTGTCGAGATACGGCCCCAGCGGGCTGCGCGCGCGGCCGACGCGGATGTTGTAGGTGGAATTGGGGCCGTCGCAGCAGGTGCCGTGGGTGCCCAGCAGATAGTACCAGCCATCGCGGTGCAGCAGCGCGGTGGCTTCCATGTCGATCGCCACATCGACGGGTTGGTTCCCGGGCAGGCGCTCGGCGGTCCTGGGATCAAGCTCGATCATGCGGATCGAGCCGAAATAAGTGCCGTAGCTCAGCCACAGCCGCCCTTCGGCCAGCAGGAACGCCGGATCAATCGCGTCGTGCAGTTCCACTCCGTCGCTGGAGGCGACCGTGCCGATCTCGTGGAAGGCGAAATCCTTGGACGCCGGATCGAGTGACTTCGTCCACATGATCTTGATGTCGCTCTTGTGCCCGCCGTTCATGCCGCCGCCGCCCACGGCCCAGGCGACGAAATAGCGGTCGCCCAGCTTGATGACGTCGGGCGCGACGCCGCCGCCGGGGCGCACCGGGCCGCTCTTCCAGGTCCAGCCGTCGCTGGAGACGAGCCCGCCGCCGAACGTGCCGAACGTGTAGAACTTGCCATCCGATTCCACGATGGTCGAGGGATCGTGGATATAGGGCTCGCCCTCCAGCTGGGCGACGGGGTTGCTCTGCGCGAGCACCGCCGCAGGCACGAGAGCGAGGGCGGCGGCGAGGGCGGCGGCGAACACGTGGCGTTTCATCGGCATTTCCCTCACTGCGCGCGCACCGCAAGATCGCGGATCGGCTGGCCCTTGCCATCGACGAAGCGGACGCAGAAATCGCTGAGGCCGGGGCCGTTGATCACCGCGCCGATCAGCACGTTGCGGCCCTTCTTCAGGCCGACGGCGGGCGAGACGACATCGTCCATCACCATGCGGCGGTCGCCGAACAGCGCGGCCGTCTCCGCGCCGTTGAGCCACCAGACCGAGGCGGAATTGGAGCCGGCGGCGAGATGCGCATCGGGGATGTCGCGCGGGGCGTCGATCACGGTCACCGCCCAGAAGATCACGCCGTAGGTCGGCTTGCCATAGGCCTGGGCAAAGCCGAACAGCTTGACGTCCCACGGCGTGGCATCGAGCGCGTGCCAGGTGAGCGAAGCGCCCTTGTGTGCGATGGTCTGGCCATCGCGCGGCAGTGCCTGGCCAGAGCCGGTACCAAGCCCGGCCGGACGGTCCGCGGCGAAGGCCGCGCGGACATAGGTGCTGGTGAACAGCTGGTTGGTGCGGTTGGGCTTGGCGATCGGTTCCAGCAGCAGCCAGCGCCGGATGAAGCCATCGGCATCGGGCGCGGCGCTCCCCGCCGTCGCTGGGGTGAAGTGGGGCGCCAGCGGCGGCGCCGCGCGCGCCACCACCGGCAGGGCGCTGGCGGCGAGCAGCGCGAACGCTGCCCCAAGAACGCGGGCCTTGTGCATCATCACCTCTCCCCAGCCACGTAACCCCGTCCGACAACCGCCGTCAGAAGCGGTTGAGCATGTTCTCCAGCCATTCCTGCCGGCCCGAAACCGGCTTGGGAGCCAGATCGCGCGCCACGGCGAGATCGGCGATTTCGGCAAGGCTCGCGCCCTTGATCGCCTGTCCCAGTTCGCCATTCCATCCGGCGTAGCGTTCGGAGCGGAAGGCATCGATGCGGCCATCGGTGATGATGGCCTCGGCGCGCAGCAGGGCCTTGGCGATCACGTCGACGCCGCCGATGTGGCCGTGGAACAGGTCCGCCGCGTCGACCGACTGGCGGCGCACTTTGGCATCGAAGTTGAAGCCGCCATCGGTGAAGCCGCCGGCGCGCTCGATCTCGATGCAGGCCAGCGTCAGTTCCTCGACCGAGTTGGGAAACTGGTCGGTATCCCACCCGTTCTGCGGATCGCCCCGGTTGGCGTCGATCGAGCCGAAAATGCCGAGCGCGCGCGCCATGGCGATTTCGTGTTCGAAGGTATGGCCCGAAAGCGTGGCGTGGTTGGCCTCGATGTTGACCTTGACCTCGCTCTCAAGGCCGAAGCGCTTGAGGAAGCCGTACACCGTCTGCGTATCGAAATCGTACTGGTGCTTGGTCGGCTCGTGCGGCTTGGGCTCGATCAGGATCGTGCCGGCAAAGCCGATCTTGTGCTTGTGCTCGACCACCAGGCTGAGGAACCGGCCGAAGTTTTCCTGCTCGATAGCGAGGTCGGTGTTGAGGATCGTGTCATAGCCTTCGCGGCCGCCCCACAGGACGTAGTTGGCGCCGCCCAGCCGGTGCGTCGCTTCCAGCGCGTCGCGCACCTGGCTCGCGCCCCAGGCATAGACTTCGGGGCGGGGCGACGTGGCCGCGCCCGCCAGATAGCGCGGGTGGCCGAACAGGTTGGCCGTTCCCCACAGCAGCTTGCGCCCGTGCGCGGCCTGCAGTTCCTCCAGATGATCGACCGCGCGGGCGAAGCTGGCGCGGAATTCGCCGATGCTTTCGGCCGGGGCCATCACGTCCACATCGTGGAAGCAGTAGAACGGCAGGTCGAGCTTTTCGACGAAGGCCAGCGCCGCCTCGCGCTTGGCGCGCGCGGCGGCTTCGTCCTGCGGGCCATTGAGCCAAGGTCGGTCGAACGTGCCCGCGCCGAACACGTCGCTGCCCGGCCAGCAGAAGGTGTGCCACATGCACACGGCAAAGCGCAGGTAATCCTCCATGCGCTTGCCGAAGACCACGCGGTCCTTGTCGTACCAGCGATAGGCGAGGTCGTTGGCGCTGTCGGGGCCTTCGTAGCGGACGGTGTCGAATGCGTCGAAATAGGCAGCGGACATTGCAGGCTTACTCCTTGATGGCGCTGAGCGCCCGATAGGCGGCGCGGAAGCGTTCCCGCTTCGGCGCAAGGCGGGCGGCGAGATCGGGATCGGGTTCGATCACCGCGCGAACGGGGGGACGGGTGCAGACTTCGGCGGCGCTGGCGCCGGTGGCGGCCATCTGCGCCAGGCGCGCGCCACCCAGCGCGGGGCCGACTTCGCCGCCGTGCAGATAGACCAGGCGGACGCCGAGCACGCTGGAGAGGATGCGGCCCCAGTGCGCCGAGCGCGAGCCGCCGCCGATCACGCACAGCTCCTCGATCCGCGTGCCGGCGCCGCGCAGCGCGTCGATCCCGTCGGCGTGGGCGAAGGCCACGCCTTCGAGCACGGCGGCGGCCAGGCGCGGCGTGGTGCTCTCGTTGCCAAGGCCAAGGAACGCGGCGCGAATGTGCGGATCGTTGTGCGGCGTGCGTTCGCCGGAAAGATAGGGCAGGAACAGCTCGCCGCCGCTGGCCGCGCCGGCTTGTTCGGCCAGCGCGAAGAATTCGGCTGGTCCCGGCACGTTGCAGGCGCGCGCGGCCCAATCGATGCAAGAGGCGGCGGAAAGGTGCACGCTCATCTGGTGCCAGACGCCGGGCAGGGCGTGGCAGAACGCGTGGACGGCCTGCGCCGGATTGGGCCGGAATGCCGCGTTGGCGACGAAGATGACGCCCGACGTGCCGAGCGAGAGCATGCCCTGGCCGTCGCCCAGCACGCCCACGCCCAGCGCGCCCGCCGCGTTGTCGCCAGCGCCCGCGACCACCGGCACGCGGCCCATGCCCCAATCGCGCGCGACATCCTCGCGCAGCACGCCGGTCACGTCGGGGCCTTCGTGCAGGCGCGGCATGTGGCGTTCGTCGAGGCCGGTCGCGGCCAGCATTTCGCCCGACCAGGCGCGCCCGGCCACGTCGAGCCACAGCGTTCCGGCTGAATCCGACATGTCGCTGGCCTTCTCGCCGGTGAGGGCAAGGCGCACATAGTCCTTGGGCAGCAGCACGGTGCGCGTGGCGGCGAAGACATCGGGTTCGTGCCTGCGGACCCAGGCGAGCTTGGGCGCGGTGAAGCCGGGCATGGCGATGTTGCCGGTGATCGCGCGCGTGCGCGGCTCGTCCGCTTCCAGCGCGGCGCATTCGGCGAAGCTGCGGCCGTCGTTCCACAGGATCGCCGGGCGGAGCGGCCGGTCGTCCGAACCGAGCAGCGTTGCGCCGTGCATCTGACCGGCAAGGCCCACCGCCTGCACGCCGCCGCGCAGCGCGGGATCGATGCCGAGCACGGCCTTGTGCGCCGCCTCCACCCAGTCGGCCGGGGCCTGTTCGGACCACAGCGGCTGGGGACGCGCCACGGAAAGGTCGGCGCTGCTTTGCGCCAGCACCTCGCCGCTCGCGGCGGTGACCACCGCCTTCACGCAGCTCGTGCCAACATCGATGCCAAGGAACATGGGCGCTTACTTCGCCTTCATCGGATCGATCGTCCGGATCGTGCCGTCGGGGTTGAAGGTCAGCTCCGTCACCTTGACGTTGCGCAGGTGGTTCTTGTTGGAAAGCTGGGTGTCGGCGTAGAACAGCCACCATTTCCCGTCGTGCTGGATGATCGAATGGTGCGTGGTCCAGCCCTGCACCGGCTTCAGGATATGGCCGGCATAGCGGAACGGGCCATAGGGGCTGGTGCCGATGGCATAGTTGAGAAAGTGCGTGTCGCCGGTGGAATAGGTGTAGTAATACTTGCCGTTCTTGCGGAAGACCCACGAGGCTTCGAAGAAGCGGCGTTCGTGGTCGCCGCCGGTCACCGGCTTGCCGTCCTCGCCCAGGATCACCGCGTCGCGCGGGGGTTCGGCAAAGGTCTTCATGTCGGGGTTCATCCGGACAACCTTGCCCGAAAGCGCGGGCTTGTCGTCCTGCTTGAGATCGGTGTCCGATCCGTTGGGATCGTATCGGCCGGTTGCCCAGCGCTGGAGCTGCCCGCCCCAGATTCCGCCGAAATACATGTAGGCGGTGCCGTCATCATCCACGAACACCGCCGGGTCCATCGAGAACGAGCCGGGGATCGGCTCCTTCTCGGCCACGAACGGGCCGGTCGGGCTGTTCGACGTGGCCACGCCGATGCGGAAGGCGCCCAGGCCGTTCCGGTCCTTCGATTTGTCGCGCGCGGGGAAATAGAGGAAGTAGGTGCCGTCCTTGTAGGCGGCATCGGGCGCCCACATCTGCTGCGAAGCCCAGGGCACGTCCTTCACGTCGAGCGCGACCGGGCCAACCGTGACCTTGCCGCCGACCTTGTCCATCGAAAGCACGCGGTAGTCGCGCATGGCGTACTGGTTGCCCAGGTCGTCGTCGGGCGTCGGCGTGGCGATGTCGTGCGAGGGATAGACGTAGATCTTGCCGCCGAACACGTGCGCGGAAGGATCGGCGGTGTAGATGTCGCTGACCAGCGGCTGATCGCGGAACGCGCTGGCGGGCGCGCCGCCGTTGCCGGGCTGCTCCGCGTTGCCCGCTTTGGTGCAGGCCGCGATGGCCAGGACGCTGGCGAGGCACAGCGCGGCGGTGGTGATTCTTGCCTTCATGGTCAAACATCCTCTTGCAGGCCGCTTTTCCGGGCCTTTCGCATGATCGCTCGGGTAATGATAGCGCTACCTAAATGGTACGGCAATTTGAAATGTGGGGTTGGGGCCAGTGGGGTTGTGCCAGTCGATTGTGGAGACGCGGGGGCGGTCCCCCGCCGTCACGCTCAATCCTCGAACGGATCGACCGCAACGCGCGTGCCGCGCAGGAAGGCGTCGGCGACCAGGCGCAGCGGATCGATATCCACGTCGCTGCGGCCGGTGCGGATCAGCGTGGCGAAGCGGGCATAGAGGCCGGGATATTCGTGATCCTCGTCGCGCTGGGTGCCGGAAGGCAGGGTCAGCACCGCCCCGCCGCTGGAGAGCCGGAGCATGCCGGCATCGGTTTCCACCGCGATGTCCCAGCTTTGCGGGCCGGTCTGGCGCCAATCGAGGTCCATGTGGACGATCGCGCCACCGGTATCGCGGAAATGCAGATCGGCGGCGATCGGCGCGGCGCGGTTGGCGGGAATTTCCAGCGTGGCCGCCTCAAGGAAGATCGGGCGCGGCAGGATGCGGGTGACGATGGACAGCGCGTTGATGCCGGGATCGAACACGCCCAGGCCGCCCGGCTCCCAGATCCACGCCTGCCCCGGATGCCAGACCCGCACGTCCTCGCGCCAGGTGATCTCCACGCGCGCGATCCGCCGCTCGGCCAGCCAGGCGCGCGCCGGGGCGACGCCGGCGGCAAAGCGCGAATGCCACGCGGCGAACAGCGTGGCGCCGACCCTGTCCGCCTGGCTGTGCAGCGCGGCGACTTCCGCCAGCGTCGCGCCGGGCGGCTTTTCCAGGAACACATGGATGCCGCGCGCAAGCGCCGTGCTGGCCAGATCGTGGCGGACCTGCGGCGGCGTGCAGAGCGCCACGGCATCGACTGCGGGGCCGCCGGCCAGCAGTTCGTCGAGGCTGGCGAAATGCGGCACGCCATCGACGCCCGGATCGTGCGGGCTGACCGTGGCGGCAAGGCCGAACGCGCGGTTGCCGGCGATGGCGGGCAAGTGCTGGTCGCGGGCGATCTTGCCCACGCCCACCACGGCGATGCGGATCGGGTCCATCGCGCTAGAGCACCCGCACCTTCAGCGGGACCGAAACGTCGCCCCCCGTCCGCGCCAGCGGATTGCGGCAGGGCAGGGTGAACGGCGCGGCCTCGATCTCGGACACGTCGCCCACCTGCGTGCGCACCGCATCGCTGAACGAAAGCGTGGCGGTGCCGAAGAAATGGACATGGATGTCGCCCGCGCGGCGGAACAGGTCGTACTTGAAGTGATGGTGTTCGAGATTGGCGAGGCTGTGGCTCATGTTGTCCTCGCCGGTCAGGAACGGCTTTTCCCACAGCACCTTGCCATCGCGCAGGATGCGGCTGGTGCCGCGAATGTCCGTCGGCGCGGCGTCGATCAGCAATTCAGGGCCAAGCGCCGCGCGGCGCAGCTTGGAATGGGCGAGCCAGAGGTAATTGTGCCGCTCGGTCACGTGGTCGGAAAACTCGTTGGCCAGCGCGAAACCGAGGCGGAACGGCGTGCCGTCGGGGCCGATCAGGTAGATCCCGGCCAGTTCCGGCTCCTCGCCGCCATCCTGCGCGAAAGCCGGCATGTCCAGCGGCTCGCCGGGGCCGACAAGCTGGCTGCCATCGCCCTTGTAGAACCATTCGGGCTGCTGGCCGACACCACCATCGGTGGGCTTGCCGCCTTCCAGCCCTTCCAGGAACATGCGCATGGAATCGGTCTGGTGCGCCGCGGCGGCGGCGTCGCGGTGCATCTTGTCGCGCCCTTCAGCCGAGCCGAGGTGGGTAAGGCCGGTGCCGGTAAGCGCGAGGTGCGCCGGGTCTTCGTGATCGATGGGCGCGAGGAAGTGGCCCGCTTCGAACTCGGCGGCGAGATCGATCGCCGCGCCGGCGGGGCACTTCCGCGCCTCCGCGGCCAGCGTGGTGCCGGCCGCGATTGCGCGATGCGCCAGGTCGGTGGTGCGCGCCACGCCTTCGAGGACATGGGCCACATCGCCATCGGCGAGGACGACGCGGCGCGTGCCGTCGCCGGCGCGGTGCTGCAGGAGGCGAAGTGCCATGGATGAAATCTCCTGTCCCGCGCTCAGAGCGTCAGCGTGCCGTCGATCAGGCGGGGCGCGCCATCGCCACGCGCCTCATCGCGCAACTCGGGCGGAAGCACCGCCGGGCTGAGGTTCTGGTAGCTGACCGGGCGCAGGAACCGGTCGATCGCCAGGCTGCCGACCGACGTGGTGCGCGGGTCGGACGTGGCGGGGACGGGGCCGCCGTGGACCATGGCGTGGCAGACCTCGACGCCGGTTGGCCAGCCGTTGGCGAGGATGCGCCCGGCTTTCGCTTCCAGCACCGGCAGCAGGCGCGTGGCCAGCGCCTCGTCGGCGGCATCCAGGTGGAGCGTGGCGGTCAGCTGACCTTCCAGCCCCTTGAGCACGGAGACGAGTTCCGCCTCGTCGCGGCAGACGACCACGATCGAGGACGCGCCGAACACCTCGTGCCCCATCGCCTTTTCGGCGAGGAACGCCTGGGCCGTGGTGCGGAACAGCGCTGCATGGCCCTGCAGCGCTGCGCCGGCCAGGCCTTCGGCCAGCTTCTCCACTCCGGGCGTGGCCTCAAGCGCGGCGACGCCCGACTGGTAGGCCTTGCAGATGCCGCCGGTCAGCATGGTCTGCGCGGCGGCGGCGCGCGTCGCCTCGGTGGCGGCGGTGAGGAAGGCGTCGAGCCCTTCGCCCTCGATCGCGAGGACGAGGCCGGGGTTGGTGCAGAACTGGCCGGCGCCCATCGTCAGCGAACCGATGAAGGCGGCGCCGAGCGCGCTTCCCCGGGCCTGCAGCGCTTCGGGCAGGAGCAGCACCGGGTTGATGCTGGACATTTCGGCATAGACCGGGATCGGCACGTCGCGGCTCTGGGCGAGGCGCACGAGCGCGAGGCCGCCCCCGCGCGATCCTGTGAAGCCCACGGCGGCGATGCGCGGGTCCTGCACCAGCGCGGCGCCGAGGTCGTTCGAGGGGCCGACCAGATGGCCGAACACGCCGGCGGGCAGGCCGGAGGCGGCCACCGCGCGGGTGATGGCGGCGGCCACGAGCGCGCCGGTGCGCGGATGGGCGGGGTGGCCCTTGACCACGACCGGGCATCCGGCGGCGAGCGCCGAGGCGGTATCGCCCCCGGCGGTCGAGAAGGCCAACGGGAAGTTCGACGCGCCGAATACCGCGACCGGGCCGACCGGGATCATGCGCAGCCGCAGGTCCGGGCGGGGCAGCGGCTGGCGATCGGGCAGGGCGGGATCGATGCGCAACTGCTGCCACGCGCCCTTGCGCACGACATCGGCGAACAGGCGCAGCTGGCCCACGGTGCGGCCGCGTTCGCCTTCCAGACGGGCGCGGGGCAGTCCGGATTCCTCCATGGCGGCTTCGATCAGCTCGTCGCCGATGGCCAGGATCTCCGCCGCGATGGCTTCCAGAAACGCGGCGCGCTCCTCGCGCCCGGTGGCGCGGTAGGTATCGAAGGCGGCGGCGGCGGCGGCGCAGGCGGCATCGACTTCGGCCGGGCCATCGATGGGGAAGGCAGGGCCGGTCGGCTGACCCGTGGCGGCAGCCACGGAGCGGAATTCGGTCATGGGAATCTCCTGATTTACTCTGACATATTGCCAGAGGTGCCGGAACGCAACCGGTGGCGCGTTCCGCAAAGAGGTGTGGTAAGTTAAGTGTTCAGGCGGTTTCGCCGGTCGGGCGCGATCCCCACAAGGCGTAGAACAGCACGTACAATTCACAGGCGGCCGTCAGCAGGAACGATGTCTGCAGCCCATAGGAATCGGCCAGCCACCCTTGCACCACCACCAGCGCGCCGCCCGCGATCGCCATGATCAGCAGGCCCGAGCCTTCCTCGGTCAGCGGGCCGAGCCCGCGAATGCCGAGCGTGAAGATCGTCGGGAACATGATCGAATGGAACAGGCCGACAAGGATCAGCGCCCACATCGCCGCCGGCCCGGTGGTAAAGACGGTGACGAGCATGACCACGAACGCGCCGACCGAGAACGCGGCGAGCACCCGCGCGGCATCCACCTTCTGCATTATCGCGGACCCGAGGAAGCGGCCGACCATCATGCCGCCCCACAGGAACGTGAGATAGCGGCCTGCCTGCTCGTGCGTGAGATTGGCGATCGTGGGCTGGCTGACGAAGTTCACGAACAGGTTGGCGACGCCGATTTCGGCGATCAGGTAGATGAAGATCGCAGGCACGCCGAACACCAGGTTGCGGTGCTTCCACAACGACAGCTTGCGGCGTTCCTCGGGCGCGAGGCGCAGCGTCGCGCTGCCCATGGCGGGCAGCGGAAAGCGCGCGATCACTACGGCGAGAACCACGAGCACGACCGCGACCAGGCCATAGGGCAGGATCACCGACTGGGCATCGGCCAGCCGCTCCGCCGGGGTCAGCACCACGTCGGCGCTGGCGGTGCCGCCCTTCGACCGGCCGAGGATCAGGTAGGCGCCGAACATCGGCGCCAGCATCGTTCCCGCCGAATTCATCGCCTGCACCAGGTTGAGGCGCGAGGAGGCGGTTTCGGGCTTGCCGACCACGGCCACATAAGGGTTGGCCGCCACCTGCAGCAGGGTGATGCCGCTGGCGATCACGAACAGCATGGCCAGCGTTACCCCGTAGGACGGGATCGACGCGGCCAGCATCATGCCGAGCGCGCCCGCCGCCATGACCAGCAGGCCGATTACCAGCGCCTTCTGGTAGCCCGCCTTCTCGATCAGCTTGGCCGAGGGGATCGAAGCCACGAAATAGGCGATGAACCACACCGATTCGATCAATGTTGTCTGCGTATAGTTGAGATCGAACACGCTGCGCAGATGTGGCAGCAGCGTGTTGTTGATCACCGTGATGAAGCCCCACATGAAGAACAGGCTGGCCAGCAGCGTCAGCGCCGGGCCGTAGCGGACGGGGGAACCGGCGCTATCCGGCGAGATGTTGCTGTTTTCCGGCACCTTCGATTGTGTTGAGGCCACTGGCGGCATGGTCTCGGCTTCCTCTCGTCTGCTCTGCGCTGGCAACGGCTTGTTACCGTCTTGCGCAATCTGTATTTGTCAGACTATATCCGGGAAAAGGTCGCGTCAATGGGCGGCGCCGGTGACGACACGTTCCGAAAGGATGAGAGGATGACGATTGTGGGCAGGCCGAAAGGTGGCGTCCTGATGGTACTGGCACTGGCAGCGCCGGCGATGCTGGCCGCCCCGGCGGCGGAAGCGGCCGAAGCGCGGCAGGAAAGCGCCGGCCGGCTGGCCGACGGGTCGGAGGCGTTCGCGATCACGCTGAAGGCCGCGAACGGCGTCTCGGCGCGGGTCCTGACTTATGGCGCGACGCTGCAAGCGCTGATGGCGCCGGGCCGCGACGGCACGGTGGCCGATGTGCTGCTGGGCTATGACGATGTCCAGTCCTACGAGGCGAAGCCCAACTTCTTCGGCGTGACCGTGGGGCGCTATGCCAACCGCATCGCCGGCGGCCGGTTCACGCTCGACGGCAAGAGCTACCAGCTGCCGCAGAACAACAACGGCAACAGCCTGCACGGCGGCGCCAAGGGGTTCGACAAGCGCAACTGGCAGGTCGTTTCGCTCAAGTCCGGCCCGGTGGCGAGCGTGGAGCTGTCCTATGTCAGCGCCGATGGCGAGGAGGGCTATCCCGGCAAGCTCGATACGAAAGTCACCTACAGCCTCGACGAGCGCGGCAACCTGACCATCGCGTTCGAGGCCACCACCGACAAGCCGACGATCGTCAACATGACCAACCACGCCATCTTCAACCTGGCCGGGGAAGGTTCGGCGATGGGCGCCATGGGGCACCGCCTGACGATTCCGGCTTCGACTTATACCCCGGTGGGCGCGACGCTGATCCCCACCGGCGAGCGGCGCAAGGTGGCCGGCACCGTGTTCGATTTCCGCACGCCGCGCCGCGTGGCCGATGGGTTGCGCGACGGCACCGACCAGCAGATCGCCTATGGACGCGGATATGACCACAACTTCGCGCTCGACAAGGGCGCGACGGCTGCGCCCCAGCTTGCCGCGCGGCTGGAAGACCCGGCATCGGGCCGCGTTCTCGAAGTGCTGAGCACCGAGCCCGGCGTGCAGTTCTACACCGGCAACTTTCTGGACGGGACGCTCATCGGCAAGAAGGGGCATGTCTATCGCATGGGCGATGGCATCGCGCTGGAACCGCAGAAGTTCCCGGACGCGCCCAATCAGCCGTCGTTCCTGTCCGCGCGCGTCGATCCGGGCAAACCCTATCGCCACGTGATGATCTACCGCGTCAGCAAGGCGCCGCCGGCGCGCTGACCCCTTTCGCACCTCCAGCACCCGAAGGCCGCAATGACCGATTCTTCCAGCAAGCGTCCAACCCCGAAGCTGCGTTCCCGCGCGTGGTTCGACAATCCCGACAATATCGACATGACCTCGCTCTATCTCGAGCGCTATCTCAACTTCGGCTTGAGCCTTGAGGAACTGCGGTCGGGCAAGCCGATCATCGGCATCGCGCAGACCGGAAGCGATCTTTCGCCCTGCAACCGCCACCACATCGTGCTGGCCGAGCGCGTGCGCGAGGGCATCCGCGAGGCGGGCGGGATCGCGCTGGAAATCCCGGTCCACCCGATCCAGGAAACGGGCAAGCGGCCGACCGCCGGGCTGGACCGCAACCTGGCCTATATCGGGCTGGTCGAGGCGCTCTATGGCTATCCGATCGACGGCGTGGTGCTGACCACCGGCTGCGACAAGACCACGCCGGCGCTGCTGATGGCGGCGGCCACGGTGAACATCCCGGCGATCGCGCTGTCCGTCGGGCCGATGCTCAACGGCTGGTTCAAGGGCGAGCGCACCGGATCGGGCACGATCGTGTGGAAGGGCCGCGAGCTCATGGCCAAGGGCGAGCTGGACGAGGAAGGCTTCATCAAGCTCGTCGCCAGTTCCGCGCCGTCGACCGGCTATTGCAACACCATGGGCACGGCCACCACGATGAACAGCCTGGCCGAAGCGCTGGGCATGATGCTGCCCGGCTCCGCCGCGATCCCCGCGCCCTACCGCGACCGGCAGGAATGCGCCTGGCGCACCGGCAGGCGCGTGGTCGAGATGGTCCACGAGGACCTGAAGCCAACGGACATCATGACGCTCGATGCCTTCCACAACGCCATCGTCGTCAATTCCGCGATCGGCGGGTCGACCAATGCCCCGATCCACCTTGCCGCGATTGCCCGCCACGTGGGCGTGGACCTGCCGCTGACCGACTGGCAGCGGCTGGGCCACAAGGTGCCGCTGCTGGTGAATCTGCAGCCCGCCGGCGAATATCTGGGCGAGGACTACTACCGCGCCGGCGGCGTGCCGGCGGTGGTCGGCCAGCTGATCGCGCAAGGGCTGATCGCCGAGAACGCGATGACCGCGAACGGCCGGACCATGGGCGAGAACTGCCGCGACGCGAAGATCGAGGACGAGCGGGTGATCCTGCCGTTCGAGCGGCCGCTGAAGACGGAAGCGGGCTTCGTGGTGCTTTCGGGCAACCTTTTCGATTCCGCGATCATGAAGACCAGCGTGATCAGCGAGGAATTCCGCGCGCGCTATCTGTCGAATCCGGACGATCCCGAAGCGTTCGAAGGCCCGGCGGTGGTGTTCGACGGGCCGGAGGATTACCACGGGCGGATCGATGACCCCGCCACCGGGATCACCGCCGAAACGCTGCTGTTCATGCGCGGTGCGGGGCCGATCGGCTATCCGGGCGCGGCCGAAGTCGTCAACATGCGCGCGCCGGCCTATCTCATTACCGAGGGCGTCACCGCCTTGCCGTGCATCGGCGACGGGCGCCAGTCGGGCACCAGCGGCAGCCCCTCGATCCTCAACGCCAGCCCGGAGGCGGCGGCGATGGGCGGCCTGGCCCTGCTGAAGACCGGGGATCGCGTCCGCATCGACTTGCGCCGGGGCACGGCCGATATGCTGGTGCCGGACGCGGAACTGGCCGCGCGCCGTGCTGCTCTCGAAGCGGCGGGCGGCTATGCCTATCCGCCTTCGCAGACGCCGTGGCAGGAAATCCAGCGCGAACGCGTCGGCCAGCTTGCGACCGGCGCGATTCTGGAGGGCGCCGAGAAGTACCAGCGCATCGCGCAGACGCGGGGCCTGCCGCGCGACAACCACTGATCCGCGCCCGCGGCGGACGCGCGCGCCGGCCGGACATCCGCGGGGCGCGCTCTGCCCGGGCACCAATCGCTACCGTTCTGCACAAAGGGGACTATCGATGCGTGGCAAATACCTCCGGACGCTCATGACCATGGGGTGTGCCCTGGCGATGACGGTGCCCGCCGTAGCGCAGACGCCCGGCGGGGCCACCGTCACGGTCCAGGCCGACCGCCCCGGCCCGGTGATGAACCGCCAGGTCTTCGGCCAGTTCGCCGAACACCTCGGCCATGGCATCTACGGTGGCATCTGGGTGGGCGAAGGCTCGCCGATCCCCAACGATCACGGCTATCGCCGCGATGTGCTGGACGCGCTGAAGGCGATCAAGGTGCCGGTGGTCCGCTGGCCGGGCGGCTGCTTCGCCGACGAATACCACTGGCGCGACGGCATCGGCCCGCGCGCCAAGCGTCCGGTGAAGATCAACACCAACTGGGGTGGGGTGGACGAGGACAACAGCTTCGGCACCAACGAATTCATGGGCTTCGCCGAACGGCTGGGCGCGGAGGCCTACATATCGGCCAACGTCGGCAGCGGTACGCCCGCCGAAACCAGCGAATGGGTCGAGTACATGACCTCGCCCAACGGCTCGACCCTGGCGGGCGAGCGCGCGGCCAACGGCCATCCCGCGCCGTTCCAGGTGCGTTATCTGGGCATCGGCAACGAATTGTGGGGCTGCGGCGGCAACATGCGCGCCGAATATGCCGCCGATCTCACCAACCGCTTCGCCCAGTTCGCCAAGGCCGGCGGCAAGGACAAGATGCTCAAGATCGCCAGCGGCCCCAGCGACGAGGACTATCCCTGGACCGAGACGCTGATGAAGCTTTCGGGCAAGTACATCGATGGCCTCTCGCTGCATTACTACACCCGCCCGCGCGACAAGGACTGGAACGACAAGGGCGCGGCGCTGGGCTTTCCCGAGAGCGAGTGGGCGACGACGATGCGCAACACCCTGCGCATCGACGAATACATCACCAGGCATTCGGCGATCATGGACAAGTATGATCCCGAGAAGAAGAAGTGGCTGGTCGTCGACGAATGGGGGACGTGGTACGATCCGGCGCCCGGTTCCAACCCCGGCTTCCTGGTCCAGCAGAACAGCCTGCGTGACGCGGTGGTGGCGGGCCTCAACCTCAACATCTTCGCGCACCATGCCGATCGCGTGAAGATGGCGGCGATCGCGCAGATGGTGAACGTGCTGCAGGCGATGCTGCTGACCGACGGCGCGAAGATGGTCAAGACGCCCACCTACTGGGTCTTCGACCTCTATAAGCCTTGGCAGGACGCGACGACCTTGCCGATCGACCTGCAATCGCCGCTGTACCGCAACGGCGACGTCACGGTGCCGGCGATCAGCGCCTCGGCCGTGCGCGATACGGCGGGCCAGGTGCACGTGGCGCTGGTCAACCTCGATCCGCACCGCGCGATCCCGGTGTCGATCGGCCTTGCCGGCGTGCGGGCGGGCGCGGTGACGGGGCGGATCGTCACCGGCACGGCGATGGACGCGCACAACAGCTTCGACGCCCCCGATGTGGTGCGGCCGGTGGCGTTCACCGGCGCGCGGATCGCGGGCGGGGCGGTCACCGCGACCTTGCCGGCGATGTCGGTGGTAGTGCTGGACCTGCGGTAGGGCCGGACGGAAGCCGGGGCCATGAGGCGGGGGCCGCGATGACGGACGAAGCGCGCGGCATCACCCGCCGGGGCCTGATCGAAGGCGCGGTCGGGCTGGGCGCTGGATTTGCGGTTTCTGGGCTTGCAGTTCCCGGGCTTGCAGTTCCCGATCTAACGCTGGCGGAGCCGCCGATCTCGGCCGCACGGCTGTGGTATCGCCAACCGGCGGAGCAATGGACCGAGGCGCTGCCGGTGGGCAACGGCCGGCTGGGGGCGATGGTGTTCGGCGGTGGCGGGCACGAGCGGATCGCGCTCAACGAGGCGACGTTCTGGAGCGGTGGCCCCTACGATCCGGTCAATCCGGGGGCAAAGGGCGCGCTGGCGGAAGTACGCCGGCTGATCTTCGCCGGGCAATTCGCGGAAGCGCAGGCGCTGGCCAACGCGCGGCTGATGGCCACGCCGCTGGGCCAGATGTCCTACCAGCCGATCGGCGATCTGCTGCTGGACCTGCCCGGCCTCGGTCCGCTGGTCGATTACCGGCGCGAGCTGGACCTTGACGCGGCGCTCGCCACCACGCGGTTCGCCACACAATACCTCCGCTACCGCCGCGCGGTCGTGGCCTCGCCAGTGGATCAGGTGATCGCGATCGAGCTGACCTGCGACCGGCCGGGGCGGATCGACCTCGACGTGGCGCTGACCACGCCGCAGCGGGGCACCGTGATCGCGAGCGGCGACACGATCCGGCTTGCCGGGCAAGGCCCGGCGGAGAACGGCGTGGCCGGCGCGCTGCGCTTCGCCACGGCCGTCCGCGTGATGACGCAGGGCGGCGTGACCGAAGCGCGGGGCGAACGGCTGGCGGTTCGTGGTGCCGATACGGTGACCATCCTCGTCGCAATGGCCACCAGCTACCGCCGTTTCGACGATGTCGGCGGCGATCCCGCAACCACCACGGCCGCGCAGATCGAGCGCGCTGCGCCCAAGGGCTTTGCCCGCATCGCCGAGGAGACGGCGGCCGAGCACCGGCGGCTGTTCCGCCGCGTCCGTCTGGACCTGGGCCGCACCCCGGCGGCGGACCGCCCCACCGACGAACGCATCCGCGCCGGCGCAACCACGGACGACCCGGCGCTGGCGGCGCTTTATTTCGATTACGGGCGCTACCTGCTGATCAGCTCGTCGCGCCGCGGCGGCTCGCCGGCCAACCTGCAGGGTCTGTGGAACGATGCGCCGCAGCCGCCGTGGGGCTCGAAGTACACGATCAACATCAACACCGAGATGAACTACTGGCCGGCGGAAGTGACGGCCCTGCCGGAATGCGTCGCGCCGCTCGTGCAACTGGTCCGCGAACTGGCGATCTCGGGCGAACGCACCGCGCGCGCGATGTACGGCGCGCGCGGCTGGGTGGCGCATCACAATACCGATGGCTGGCGGGCAACGGCGCCGATCGACGGGGCGCAATACGGCCTGTGGCCGATAGGCGGGGCGTGGTTGTGCCTCCATCTGTGGGACCGCTACGACTACGGGCGCGACATCGCCTATCTGCGCACGGTCTATCCGCTGATGCGCGGGGCGGCGCTGTTCTTCCTCGATACGCTGCAGACCGATCCGGCCAGCGGATATCTCGTGACCAACCCGTCGCTGTCGCCCGAGAACGAGCACCCCCAAGGGGCGTCGCTGTGCGCGGGGCCGGCGATGGACCAGCAGATCCTGCGCGACCTGTTCGACCGGACGGCACAAGCCGCCGCCATCCTGCATACCGATGCCGGTTTCGCGGCGCAGCTCCGCGCCACGCGCGCGCGGCTGGCGCCCGACCGCATCGGCGCGCAAGGGCAGCTTCAGGAATGGCAGGCCGATTGGGACGCCGCCGCCCCCGATCCGCATCACCGGCACGTCTCCCATCTCTATGGCCTGTTTCCCAGCGGCCAGATCGATCCCGATACGACCCCGGCGCTGGCGCGCGCGGCGCGGCGGTCGCTGGAGCTGCGCGGCGATGAATCGACCGGCTGGGCGACAGCGTGGCGGGCCAACCTGTGGGCCAGGCTCCGCGATGGCGACCATGCGCATCGCATCCTCGTTTTCCTGCTGGGGGCCGAGCGCACGTATCCCAACCTGTTCGATGCGCATCCGCCCTTTCAGATCGACGGCAATTTCGGCGGCACCCGCGCCGTGGCCGAGATGCTGATGCAGAGCCGCGACGGGGAACTGCTGCTGTTGCCCGCGCTGCCGCGCGCCTGGCCGTCCGGATCGGTGTGCGGCCTGCGCGCGCGCGGGGCGATTGGCGTCGATATCGCGTGGCGGGGCGGACGGCTGGAACGGGCGGTGCTGACCGCCGATGTCCCCGGTTCGCTGGTCGTCCGGTGTGGCGATGCGCGCCGCAGCGTGCGGCTGGCGCCGGGGAAGAGCGTGATACTGAACGGCCCGGGCCTGCAACTGGCACCGGGCGCGTCGTGAAGGAAAGGAACTGAACGTGGGCAAATACTTGTTATTCAATCGGAAAGGTCTTCTCGCCGGGCTTGTCCTCATCGGCGCCAGTTTCGCGGCGTCCCCGGCGTTTTCCCAGGCGGTGACCGAGAGTCCGCCGGTCGTCGCCGGCGCGCCGCGGCTGACGGTGCAGACCATCACGGTCCACGGCGCGGCGCTCGAAGGCAATCTGGAAGGCGAGGCGGCGGACCGGACGGTGCTCGTCGTGCTGCCGCCAAACTACGCCACCCAGCCCAAGCGGCGCTATCCGGTGCTCTATGCGCTGCACGGCTATTCGATCGGCGCCGAACAATGGGTCCAGGAGATCCACGTGCCGCAGACGATCGCCAACGCCTATGCCAAGGGCCTGCCGGACATGATCGTGGTGATCCCCGATACCAAGACCGCCTACAACGGGTCGATGTATTCGGGCTCGATGACCACTGGCGATTTCGAGACGTTCGTTTCGCGCGATCTGGTCCGCTACGTCGATGCGCACTATCGCACGATACCCGATCGCCTGAGCCGTGGGCTCGCCGGGCATTCGATGGGCGGCTACGGCACGGCGCGGATCGGGATGAAGCACGCCGACACGTTCGGCGCACTCTACATGATGTCGCCGTGCTGCCTTTCGGCCCGCGCCGCCGATCCGCTCACCCCGGAAGCGGCGGCCGCGCTGGCCAGCGTGACGTCGCCGGGGGATTCGGCGAAGCTTCCGTTCCCGCTGCGCGCCCAGTTCGCGGTGGCGGCGGCCTGGTCTCCCAATCCGAAGAAGCCGCCGCTCTACCTGGACCTGCCCGTCGAGAACGGCGTGACAAGGCCCGACGTCATCGCCCGGTGGGCGGCCAACGCGCCGCTCTCCTTTGCCGATCAATACATCGGCAACCTCCGCCAGTATCGCGCGATCGCGATCGACGTGGGCGATCAGGACAGCTTGAAGGTGGATGCCCAGAAGCTCCACGACCTGCTCGATGGCTACGGGGTGGCGAACAGCTTCACCATCTATCCCGGCACCCATGTCAGCCGTGTCGCCTTCCGCTTCCAGGACGAGGTGCTGCCCTTCTTCGGTCGGGAGCTGAAGCGGTGAAGCACCGGTTGCACCGGATCGCGCCCGCCATCGCCGCGTTGGCGTTGGCCCATGTCCCGGTTTCCGCCTTGGCGGACCCGCTGGACCCCACCGGGCGGTGGACCGCCAACGAACGTGGCGATGCCGCCCTGCCGCCGATGGGGTGGAATTCGTGGAACGCCTTCACCTCGGACATTTCGGAGGAGAAGATCATGGGTTCGGCGGAGGCGATCCTCCGTTCGGGGCTTGCCGCCAAAGGCTATCGCTACATCAACCTCGATGATGGCTGGTGGCTCAAGCGGCGCCAGCCGGACGGCCGGATGATGCCCCGCACGGCCCAGTTTCCCTCGACCATTGTGCCGGGGGGCGATCCCAGCTTGCGCCCCTTCACCGATCGCCTCCACGCGATGGGATTCAAGGCCGGCATCTACAGCGACATCGGGCGCAATTCGTGCGGGCAGGTCTATACCTCGACGATGCCGAACCAGCCCGAGGGCAGCGTGGCGGAGCGCGAAGTCGGCCTCTATGGCCATATCGATCAGGACATCCGTCTCTATTTCCAGGACTGGGGCTTCGATTTCATCAAGGTGGACGGCTGCGGCATTCGCGGGCTGCCGGCGGACCACCCCGAAGTGCGCTCCGGGCGCTATCGCGCGCTGCCGCCGCTGGTGGATTCCGATAGCCTGGCGCGGACCGACGTGGCCGCGGTGCGGCGCCTCTATGGCGAAGTGGCCGATGCGATCCAGCGCTACCGGCCCGACGGCCACTATATCTTCTCTATCTGCCTGTGGGGCTCGGCCGACGTGCGCGCCTGGGGCAAGGATGTCGGCGGCATTTCGCGCACCAGCGAGGACATTGCGCCGAGCTGGGCCAGGATGTTGCACAATCTCGATACCGTCGCGCGCCGGCCGCTCTATGCGCACCCCGGCTCGTGGAACGATCCCGACATGCTGTTCGTCGGCACCGGCGATTTCGACGAGCATCACCTGACCGAGGCGCGATCGCACTTCGCGCTGTGGGCGATGGTCAATGCGCCGCTGTTCATCGGCTATGACTTGCGCCACGCATCGCCGGCGCTGCTGGAACTGCTGGGCAACGAACGCATCATCGCGATCGATCAGGACCCGGCCGGCAACCAGGCGACGCTCGCGTTCGATAGCGACGAGGTTCAGATCTTCGTCAAGACGCTGGCGAGCGGCGACAAGGCGGTGGCGGTGTTCAACCGGGGCAGCGGCCCGGTGGACATGAAACTGACCGCCGCACACCTGACCTTCGCCGATGCGGTGGAGATCGGGCTGACCGATCTGTGGTCGGGCGAGCAATCCCGCTTCACTGGCGAGAAGGAGCTTCACCTCGCGTCGCGCGAAACGCTGATCTTCACCGCGCGGGGAACACGCCTGCTGGCGGACGGTGTCTACCTGTCCGAGCAGCCCGGCAGCGTCAATCCGGCGGTGGACGGGGTGAGGACGCCGCAACCGGACCCGCTGGTCCACCGCGCGCCGCTGCAGTGGCAGGGCACGCGCGGCAAGGGCGATTTCCCGCGCTATGGCGGCTGGGGTGGCGCGCGGGTGGACCGCACGCCGTTCGACCAGCCGCAGCGCATCGCCGGGCAATGGCTTGGCAACGGCATCGGCGTGCTCGCCAATTCGCGGCTGGAAGTGCGCAGCGCGGGCTATCGCCAATTCCGCGCGCGGGTGGGGATCGACGATTCCGCCGCGCCCGATGCGGCGCCCGTCACGTTCCTGGTGTACGGCGATGGCCGGCTGCTGGCCCGGTCGCGGCCGCTGCGGCGGGGCGAGCCCGCGCAACCGCTGTCGGCGGACATCGCGGGGGTCAGGATCGTCGAACTGGTGACCCGCCAGGCGAGCGCCAGTGCCGCGGACATTCCGGTCAACTGGGGGGAAGCCGCCCTGCTTCGTCCGGATGGATCGCGGCCGGACTGAGTTCGGACCCGTGCGAGGGAAAACCATGAACCACGCTTCCTGCTGTGGCCATTCGCGCCGCGACTTCCTCTGTTCCGCCGCGACCGCGGCGCTGGCCGCCGGCCTTGCGCCGGCCGCCGTGGAAGGGGCGACGCCCGCACCGGCGGGAGGCGTGCCCGCGCCGGCGCTGCGGCCGTTCGATCTGGCCGACGTCGATCTGGGCGAAGGCCCGTTCCTGCACGCCCAGCGCATGACCGAAGCCTATCTGCTGCGCCTGCAGCCCGACCGGCTGTTGCACAACTTCCGGGTCAACGCGGGGCTCGCGCCCAGGGCACCCGTCTATGGCGGCTGGGAGTCCGCGGGCATCTGGGAGGATATCAACTGCCACGGCCATACGCTTGGCCACTATCTGTCGGCCTGCGCGCTGGCGTGGCGATCGACCCGTGATCGCCGCTTCCGGCAGCGGGTGGACTATATCGCCGACGAACTGGGCGCATGCCAGCGGGCGTCGGGCATCGGCCTGGTCTGCGCGTTTCCCAAGGGGCCAGCGCTGGTTGCGGCGCATCTGCGCGGGGAGCCGATCACGGGCGTGCCCTGGTACACGCTGCACAAGATCTTCGCGGGGCTGCGCGACGGGGCGCTGCTGGCCGAGAGCGCCCGATCGCGCGAGGTTCTGCTGCGCCTTGCCGATTGGGCGGTGATCGCCACCGCCCCGCTGACCGACGCGCAATTCGAGGCGATGCTCGATACCGAGCACGGCGGCATGAACGAGGTTTTCGCCGATCTCCATGCCATGACCGGCAAGCCCGCATACCGCGACCTTGCCCGCCGCTTTTCGCACAAGGCGATCCTGGAGCCGCTGTCGCAGGAGCGCGATCATCTCGACGGGCTTCATGCCAACACGCAGATCCCCAAGATCGTCGGCTTCGCACGGGTCTACGAAGCCACGGGCGACACCGCTTACCGCAATGCCGCCGCGTTCTTCTGGAAGACGGTGGCGCAGACCCGCTCGTTCGCGACCGGCGGCCACGGCGACAACGAACACTTCTTCCCGATGGCCGATTTCGCCAGCCACGTGTTCTCGGCGAAGGGCGGCGAGACGTGCTGCCAGCACAACATGCTCCGCCTGACCCGCGCGCTGTTCCTGCGCGATCCACAGGCCGATTATGCCGATTACTACGAGCGCGTGCTGTACAACGGCATTCTTGCGTCGCAGGACCCGGACAGCGGCATGGTCACCTATTTCCAGGGCGCACGGCCGGGCTACATGAAGCTGTACCACACGCCCGAGGATTCGTTCTGGTGCTGCACCGGCACGGGCATGGAAAACCACGTCAAGTATCGCGATTCGATCTATTTCCGGGATGACGACAGTATCGTCGTGAACCTGTTCATCCCCTCGACCGTGCGCTGGGCCGAACGCGATGCGGTGTTGACCCAGACCACCGCTTTCCCCGAGCGCCCGTCGACCTTGCTGAAATGGGCGTTGAAGCGCCCGACCGAAGCGACGCTCAAGCTACGTCACCCGCGCTGGAGCAAGGAGGCGACCGTGCTCGTGAACGGGCGCGAGGTCGCGCGGTCGCAAAGCCCCGGTCGTTTCATTGACGTGCGCCGCGCCTGGGAGAACGGCGATCAGGTGGAGCTGGTGCTGGCCATGCATCTCGCGATCGACCGCGCGCCCGCCGCGCCGGACATCGTGGCGTTCACGTACGGTCCGCTCGTGCTGGCCGGCGCGCTCGGCCATGAAGGTCTGCAGGAGGGGGCCGATGTGATCGTCAACGAACGCCTCTATGGCGCCTATAACGATGGCCCGTTCACGCCGCCGCAACTGGCTGGCGATCCGGAGGATATTCTGGACCGGATTCGCCCCGGCCCGGAGCCGCTGCACTTCACCGTGCCGTCATCGACGGGTGCCCCGGTCCGCCTCGTGCCCTATTTCAGGATCGCCCATGAGCGCTATGCGACCTACTGGCCGACGACAGCCTCATGACCTGATGCTGGCGCCGGCCGGTCACTCGGCCGGCACGGCGATGTCCTGCCGCGCCATGCGGCGCGAGCCGTAGACCAGTTCGAACAACGGGCCGGCCATCATCGTCGTCACGATCGCCATGAACACCAGCATCGCGAACAGCGTCGGCCCAATCAGGCCCTTCTGCAGGCCGATGTTGATGATGATCAGTTCCATCAGCCCGCGCGAATTCATCAGCGCGCCGATGCCGAGCGCGGTGGGATTGTCCTCTCCGCACAGCCGCGCGGCGAGGTAGCAGGCCCCGAACTTCGCAAGGATCGACGCGGCCAGGATGCCGAGCGCCAGCAGGAACAGCGGCCACGAGCCGATCATGTCCATGCGCGTGTTCAGCCCCGAATAGGTGAAGAACATCGGCAGCAGCATCACCACCGTGAGCGGCTCGACCCTGCGCTTCAGCTCTTCGGCGAAAAGCCCGCGCGGCGTGAACACGCCCAGGATGAACCCGCCGAAGATGGCGTGGATGCCGATCGCGTCCATCAGAAAGGCCGAAAGGCACAGCAGCATCAGCGCACTTGCCAGCACGGCCATGCTCATTTCTCCGCGCTGTTCGACCGCATGGCCCAGCGGGACCAGCAGGCGCCGGCCGAACGCGAACAGCAGGCCCGCGTAGAGAAGCGCTCCCCCGATGGCGATGACCGCGATTCCCGCGCCACCGCCGAACGTGGCAAGCACCACCGCCAGCACGCACCATGACGCGGCATCGTCGAACGCGCCGGCGGTGAGCGAGAGCGTGCCCAGCGGGCTTTCGGACAGGCCGCGCTCGTTGATGATCCGCGCCAGCATCGGGAAGGCCGTCAGCGCGATGCAGGCGCCCGTGAACAGCGTGGCGCTGGTGCGGCCGATGTTCGCCGCAAACAGGCCCGGCACGTCGAGCAGGAACGGCGTGATGACCACCGCGATCGCGAACGGCGCGGCGATGCCCGAGACCGAGACGGCGGCCGCGCTGCGCGCCTTCGCGCGGAAGTGCGCGGGGCTGAACGTCAGCCCCACCAGGAACATGTAGAGCGCCACACCAAGCTGCGACCCTGCATACAGCACATTGCGCGTTTCCGCAGGGAAGATGGCCGCCTGCAGGCCGGGCGCGAGCAACCCCAGCAGCGAAGGACCGAGAAGCACGCCCGCGATCATCTCGCCGACCACCTGCGGCTGGCCGAGGAACTTCTGCCCGATCCGGCCCACGACCTGACAGGCCAGGATGATCAGGGTCAGCTGGAGGAAGAAGTGCACGCTGAAGTCGCCGGGCACATAGCTGGCCGCCGCGCCCGGTGCTGGCGGACCGTGTGGCGCCAGGATTCCGCCCAGTATCGGCAGGACTTCGTCCAGAATGTGGGCCATGGCTCCTTGCAGTCTCCCGGGGCGCAGCGCCTTCACGCTTGTCGTCGATCGATGCCGGGGAGATGAGCTACGCGTCCTCCGGCATCAATGCATTGACAGCCATGGTAGCGTTATCGTGCATGTCTGGCAATCGCCGCTAGGCGGGAGGGGAAGAGTCGGTTGCCGCCTACCTCCGCTGCAGCGTTTCCCGCTGCATGAGCCAGATTACGGCTGCCGTTGTGAACGACGCTGCACCGAGCAGCATCGCCGTTGCCAGGCTGAAGGACTGCGCGATCTGCGCGGTGATGATCGGCGCGAAGAAGCTGATCACCCGGCCCCAGTTGAAGATCGAGGCGGCCGTCGATTGCAGGTGCGGCGGATAGAGTTCGGCCATCCACGGTCCCCAGATCACGCTGGAGCACAGTGCGGCGCCATAGATGAGCCCGGCCAGTTTCAGCACCGTCGGGTCCGCCGACCCCAGCAGATAGACCGCGATCGCGCCCGAAGCGATGAGGAAGCCGATGGCGTTGAAGCGGCGCCCGAAGCGATCGGCGGCCCAGCCCCAGAAGAAGCCGCCCACGATATTGCCGCTGAACTGCCAGGCAACCAGCGCGCCGGCGGTCTGGGCGCTGAACCCGCGTTCGCCGGTCAGGTAGGTTGTGAGCCAGCCGCTGAACGCCGCGTATCCGAAGAAATTGAGGCCGGCCATGGTCGCCAGCATCAGCGTCTGCCGGCGCAGACCCGGCGCGAACAGTTCGCTGACCGGCAGGCGCGATACCCCGCCGCGCGCCCCGCGATCCATGCGCGATCCTGTGGGGATGGCGGCAAGGACAAGCAAGGCCAGGGCGAGGGGAGGAATGCCCCCGATCAGCAGCAGGTGTTTCCAGTTGCCCGGCGCGACCAGCCCCATCGCCACGCCGAGCATGACGATTGACAGGCTGAAGGCAGCGTTGAGCGTGCCGGCAAGGCGGCCGCGCAAGGTGGGCTGGAACAGGTTGATGTAGATGCCCACCACCACCGGGAACGAACCGCCGGCAAAGAAGCCGAGCAGGAAACGCTGAAGCAGAAGCTGCGGGTAGCTCGCAACGATCATGCCGGCGAGCAGCAGCACACCGTAGCCGAACACGAGGCCCGACAGGACGCGGCGGCGCCCGATGCGATCCGCGATCTGCCCCAGCACGATGGCCCCGGTTAGCGCGCCCGCGCCCTGCGCCGAATAGGCCGAGCCCGCCTCGATCAGCGAAAGCCCCAGCGATTCCCGGATGTAGGGCCGCAGCACGTCCACCGTGTTCCAGGCCCAGCCATAGAGGAACTCGCAGGCAAGCAGCAGCACGAAGACCAGCACCTGACGCCCAAGGCCGGGTTCGGCCGAGGCTGGATCGGAGTGCGGCAGCGGAACGGAAGCGGCGGGAATGGACATGGGATCGGTCCGCTGAACGGGAGGGCGGGAGGGCTTGCCGCGCGGTGGGGGCCGCACGGCAAGCACGGATGCGATCAGGCGGCGCGCTGCAGTTCGGCGAGCTTGATCTGGACCAGCATCGAGAGTTCATCATAGACAACCCATTCGTCGACGATCTTGCCGTCGCGAATGTGGAAGTGGGTGACGCCCATCACGGAAAGGTGGTGGCCGGTCGGCGCGCCGAGCGAGCCGTAGCCCATGTGGTGACCGTCCATGGTCCAGCGCAGGGCATACTTGGTGCCGCCCTCTTCGCTGTCGACCGAGCAGATATGCTGCGGCACGAAGGCGCAATCCGGGATCAGGGCGACCAGGCGCATCGTCTGCTGCAGCACCGCCGCAACGCCGCCCAGTTCGCGCATCAAGGGGCCATGCCACTGGCAATTGGGCGCGTAGATGTCGCGGATCAGGCCGAACATGCGCTTGTTGTAGATGTGGTGCAGCCAGCGGAGCAGCTGTTCCTCGCCTTCGTTGTGGGCGATCGAAAGGTCGGCTTCGCTTTCGGGCGGATACTGGCCCAGCAGGCGCCGGTTCTCGGCAAGGTCCAGCACCGTCTCGCCGTTTTCGAACTTCTTCCGCGCCAGCCCTTCGGCGAACACTTGCGGGTCGACGCCGACCTGGATCAGCGGGCCCATGTTGTCGCGGACGATCCATTCCTTGTAGATCTTGTTTTCCAGGATCATGCATTCGGCAACGGTGCGGGTGCAGAACGTCCGACCGGTGGGCTTGCCCCACGAACCGAACTCGGAGTGGCGGCCCAGCCCGTGGGTCATGTGGCTGGTGTAGAAGCCGTCCACGTCGTTGCCGCGCCAGATCACCTGCTGCGCCATGCCACGGCGGTCCGGAAACTCGACAAGCCGCTGGATCGTGTCGCGGATGTGCGTCTCGCGGTCATACATCGTGCCCAGCGTGGTGTAGGCAACGCAGTTGTGGGTGTAGTGGCTGTAGATCAGCCCCACGTCGCGCTCGTCCCAGATGCGGTGGGTACAGCGGATGATGTAGTCGACGATGTCGGTATAGGATTCGTCGAACCCGCGCATCGACTGCACCCGCGGCCGGTTTTCGGGCACCAGCTGCGTGAAATCGCGGCGCTCCACCTGAAGGACGCTGCCGCCGGAGGGCGCGGCCGCTTTCGCGGATTCGACCGGCTTTACGGGCTTGGGATTGCTTTCGGTCACGATACCTCCGACGCGTTGGAATAGGTTGAGATGTTTGCGCACTGACGTTCTGCGCGCGATTGGTGAAGATCGACCTGCCCGAGCCAGGTGGAAAACGCGGCGGAACAGGCGGCGGGTTGCTCAAGAAGCAGGAAGTGCCCCGCATTGGCAACCTCGGTCCATGTCGCCCAGGGCAGGGCGTTGGCCATTTCGGCCTGCAGCTCTTCGGGCGCGACGACGTCCTGCGCGCCCGAAAGCACGAGTGTCGGCATGTCCATGCGGGCAAGGCGCGGGCGGTTGTCGGGGCGTGAAAGCGCGATCTCGGTCTGCCGTTCGGCCGTGCCCGGCGGGCACGCGTTCGCCATGGCGATGATCAGCGCGCGAAGGCACTTTTCATCGCTGCGCGACGGGTGGACATACCGTGACCAGAGCTGTTCGCTGACGAGCGTTGCGGGATCGACACCGGCCACCGCGGCGCGACGGGCGGCATGATCGGCCTCTGGCACAGGCCGCGCGTTGCCGGCGATCAGGGCCATGGCCGCGATCCGGTGCGGCGCACGGGCGGCGAGTTCCAGCGCAACGATGGCGCCGAGAGAAAAACCCACGGCGATGAACCGGTCCGGCGCCGTCGCCAGCAGCCTTTCGGCCGCGTCTTGCACCGACGTATCTTGCGTCAGATCGGCATGAAGCGTGCGTTCGGCGGATAGCGCGCCCGAGATCGCGGCGAAAACGCGCGCATCGCACAATGTTCCGGGCAGGAACAGGACGGGTACGGTGCTCTCGGCCGGCAGCATCGAAGGCGGTCTCTTTTCTCGTTTCAGTGCAGGCCTAATCCGAAAAGCGAAAACTCGGCCTTGCGCTTTCCCCGGTCTTGACCTACCAGATTTGCATTCGAATGCAACATCAAGTTTGGAGCTTATCGTGACCGAGTGGACCCGAGAGGCCATGGCGCAGCGCCTGGTGCGTTATGCCGATCTCGTGCCTTGCCGCACCGCCTTCATCGATACCCGCACGCCGGGGTCGACAGAGAAGGAGAACTTCACAATCATCGGTCCGGGCGTGTCCGAAAGCACCGACCAGTTCGTGCACATAACTGAAAAGCACGGTTTCAACATCGGGGCGGCGCGCCAGCCCTTCGGCTGCGTCAATTCGCAGCACAGCCATGATACCGCCGAGGTCTTCATGGTCCATTCCGGGCACTGGCGGCTGCTGTTCGGGCCGAACCGCGAGGATGGCACGCTGGACATCGGACCGGGCGACGTCGTGTCGGTGCCGATCCACATGTTCCGCGGCTTCGAAAAGATCGACGATGGCCTGGGCATGCTGTTCACCGTGCTGGGCGAAGACGATCCGGGCAAGGTCACCTGGGCGCCGGCGGTGTTCGAGGCGGCCGAAGGATTCGGACTGAAGCTCGTCAAGGGCGGGCAACTGATCGATACCAGCGAGGGTGAGCACACCCTGCGCCAGATGGAGCTTGAGGCCCCTCTCGACGAGAGCCAACTGCGCGAACTCGCCACCCCGCCGATCGAGAAGCTGATGCAGTGCATCGTCCGCTGGGGCGATGCCGTGGCGAACCCGGATTCGCCTCTCGCGCGCGAAGGCGTCGAGGAGGCCGGTCTGATCGCGGTGGGCGCCAGCGGAGACGGTTTCGCGGCTGGCCCGATTGCGGGCTGGTGGCCGCACGGGTTCCAGTTGCGCCTGCTGACGTTGCAGACCGGTGCCTATGTTCCGATGCACGCCCGCGCCGAAGCGGAAGTGCTGATCGTGCAGGAAGGGACGCTGGAGGTAAGCTGGGGCAGCGAAGCGCTTCTGCTGGGGGCGGGCGATACGCTCACCATCCCGACCGGCCTCGCCCATGCGTTCCGGAACACCGCTTCGGTGCCGGCCAAGGCGTTTGTGGTACGCGGAACCGACAGTCCGGCGGCGCCGATCTTCGGCTGAGCCCCTCGACTGCATGTGAAAAGGCCCGCGAACCTGGTGGTTCGCGGGCCTTTTTGCGTGTCCCGAAGGGCTGTCTGTCCGATTATATCCCGGCCGTCACCGCGAGGCGTCTCGCGGTGACGGCCTGCGGACGAAATCAGGCGTTGGCCTTCTGGCGTTCGAGGCGGATCGCGGCGGCCTTCTGGTGGCCTTCCAGCCCTTCGCTGCCGCTCTGCCGCATCGCCGGCGGGGCGACCGCGCGCACCGCGCTATCGTCAAGCCACTGGTGGGTGGCGATCTTCACGTAGCTGCCGACCCACAGGCCGCCGGTATAGCGGCCGGCGCCCATGGTGGGCAGCGTGTGGTTGGTGCCCACGTTCTTGTCGGAATAGACCACGCTGGCGTTTTCACCGATGAACAGCGACCCGTAGTTGCGCAGCTTGTGGGAGAAGGCGTGCGGATCGCGGGTGTGGACCTGCAGGTGTTCGGCAGCCACGTAGTCGGAATAGGCGATCATCGCTGCCTCGTCCGCGCAGATCACCACTTCGCCGTAATCGCGCCAGCTTTCGCTGGCGACGGCGGCGGTAGCGAGCGTCTTGAGCTGGCGTTCCACAGCGGCCACGGTTTCTTCGGCCAGCTTGCTGTCGGTGGTGATCAGGCCCACGCGCGTGCGGATGTCATGCTCCGCCTGGCCGAGCAGATCGGTGGCGATCAGTTCGGGATCGCCGGTCTCGTCGGCCACCACGAAGATTTCGGAAGGTCCGGCCAGCTGGTCGATGCCCACCGGCCCGAACACCTGGCGCTTGGCCTCGTTCACGAACGCGTTGCCGGGGCCCATGATCTTGTTGACCTGCGGCACGCTTTCGGTTCCGAACGCCATGGCCGCGATGGCCTGTGCGCCGCCGATGCGAAAAATGCGGTCGGCGCCGGAGAGGTGGCACCCGGCGATCATGGCGCGGTGCGCGTTGGGGGGAAGACAGGCCACCACTTCGCTGCAGCCGGCCACCTTGCCGGGGACGATCGTCATGATCGGGGCCGACAACAGCGGGAAACGGCCACCCGGAACATAAGCCCCGACGCGCTCGATGGGAATCACCCGATGCCCGAGGTGCAGGCCCGGCATAGGCTCGACTTCCAGCGGCAGGATGGTCCCCAGCTGGGCTTCGGCGAAGCGGCGGACGTTCTCGATCGCGAACTCGGTGTCCGCGCGGGTCTGCGGATCGAGTTCCGCCACCGCGGCGGCGCGATCGGCGGCGCTGACTTCGAACTGGTCGAGATCGGCCTTGTCGAACTCGCGGGAATACTGGTGCACGGCGGCGTCGCCGCGGGTGCGCACATCGCGCAGCACGCCGGCGACCAGATCCGAAACCGAACTGCTGTCGGCAATCTGGTCTCGCGCCGGGGCCTTGGCATAGCGCGTGCGATTCTCGAAGCCGCGCGGGGCTGGGACACTCATGGATACGCTCCTGTGGTGGAATCTGCGCGCCCGTATATTGCATTCGAATGCAATTGTCATGCCCCTTGTGCGCGACAGTGTCGCCGCCCTAATCCGACGCCGAACTTGCCTGTTGCGACCGACGGCCTAGAAGTGCCGCAAGTGCAAGCGCGACGGGATCTCATGGCGAAAACCAAGTCTGACACGGATGCTCAATCGTTTCTGGCGAAGGCCGGGCGGCGGCCGACCTCTTACGATGTCGCGCGCCTTGCCGGGGTTTCGCAGTCGGCGGTTTCGCGGTGTTTCGCGCCCAACGCCTCGATCGGGCAGGCGAAGCGCGAAAAAATCCTGAAGGTGGCGGCGGAGATCGGCTACAAGCCGAATGCCCTCGCGCAGGCGCTGATTTCCAAGCGTACCCACCTTGTGGCGGTGCTGATCTCGAGCAATACCAACCTTACCTATCCGGAAGTGCTGGCGGGTTTGTGCGCCAGCCTGACCGATCGCGACATGCGCGTTCTTCTGTTTAGCCTGCGCAGCGAAAGCGATGTCGACCAGATCATCCACCAGATCTGGCGCCATTCGGTGGACGGCGTGATCGCGGCGGTGCGTCTGTCGGACGACCAGTTGGCGGAATTTGCCCGTCACCGCATTCCGGTGGTGCTTTACAACCGCATGGCCAGCGGTGGCGGAGCCGGTTCGATCCGGTGCGATTCCGCCCAGGGCGAACGCGATCTGGTGACGCGCCTGCTGGACAGCGGGCATCGCCGTTTCGGAGTCATTGCCGGCCCCGAAGACAGCTATGTCGGCGAAGAACGGCGCCAGGCCACTCTGGCTACCCTGGCGGCGGCCGGCATGACCGATGTTCCGGTGGTGCGCGGAGACTACAGCTACGCTTCCGGACGAGCGGGGCTGATCTCACTCCTGCAGGAAAGACCCCAACTGGACGCGATCGTCTGTGGCAGTGACATGATGGCCATCGGCGCCATGGACGGCGCGCGCCAGGATTGCGCCCGGCGCATACCGCAGGACCTTTCGATCGTGGGTTTCGACGGGTCCGGCCCCGCCATGTGGGAAAGCTACCGGCTGACGACGATCCGCCAGCCGGTCAACCGGATGACCGAAGCATCGGTCGCGATGCTGATGGAGCGACTCGACGATCCTTCCGTTCCGGCGGAACAGCGTCTGTTCTCGGGCGAGTTGATCATCGGAGAATCGGCGCGTTTTGCCTGATGGCAACCAGATCGATGCATTCGGTATCAGATATGTTGTTAAAATGTCGCACGAGGGCGGCATTTCTGCGCGTCTTAACGAGGTTGTGCTGCCGCAATATGTGCGGCTGATGGAAATTAAAATACAGAGATATAAGGATTATTTTGAACAGGTCGATGCGCAATCACAAAATGTGACTTCGAATGCAAAAAGATATCGACGGGTTGGCGCGGGCTCGATAAGTTCCTGTCAAATTCCAATGAGGGAAAGGGGAGTAATCGATGCATCGCAAATTCTGCCTCGGGGCGTCCGCCATCGCGATGGCGATGACCGCTTCACCGGTTCTGGCGCAGGGCGCGCCGCAGTCTGACGCCGGCGCCGGTGCATCGGCCGATGTGGGTGGGGACATCATCGTGACCGCGCAGCGCCGCAGCGAACGCCTGCGCGACGTGCCGATCGCCGTCACCGCCCTGTCTGGCGAGGCGCTTGAGCGGCTGCACGCCAACAACATCTCGCGCGTCGAATTCGCCACGCCCGGCTTTACCTGGGGTTCGCAGGGTTCGGACTCGTTCCCGGCCATTCGCGGCGTCCGCACCAGCCTCGTTTCCGCCCAGACCGACCCCGTGATCGGCTTCTATGTCGACGGCATCTATCAGAGCCGCACGCAGCAGCAGAGCATTCCGCTGTTCGACGTGGCCCGCGTGGAAGTGCTGCGCGGTCCGCAGGGCACGCTGTACGGCCGTAACACCTTCGGCGGCAACGTCAGCGTCGTCACGTCCGATCCGATGAAGGATCTTGGCGCGGGTATCAATATCGACAAGGGCAATTTCAACTCGGCCCGGATCGACGGATACGTCAACATCCCCGTGTCCGATACGCTGCAGCTGCGCGTGTCCGGCGTGTTCCAGCGCCACGATGGCTATGTCCGTTCGACCACCTCGGACGTCGTGCTGAACGACCTCAACGAGAACGCGCAGCGCGTGGTGCTGAAGTGGAAGCCCGACAGCCGCCTGGAAGTGACGCTGCGGGCTGGCACCTGGCGCCGTGACGATGCGGGCGCGGGTTCCTATGGCTACAAGGTCGCGGGCACGCTGATCAACCCGGCCACGGGCTATCAGTCGATCAACGGCAGCCCCCTGGCGGTAAACCCCTCGGTGCCCAACGGTTCGCCCAACGTTGCCGGGCGCGATGTGGGCCTGCCGGTCACCGGCGGCGCGTGGACCAACGATTGGGACTATCAGCCTTTCGAACACATCAAGGAAGACTACGTTTCGGGCCAGATCGCCTATGATCTCGGGTTCGCGACGGTCAAGTCGATCACCGGCTACACCCACTTCCGCGCGCATCGCAGCGCCGACAACGACCAGTCGAGCAAGGTGTTCGAAGCCTATGGCTACGGCTCGGGCATCCAGGAACCCAACACCCGGTCCAACGCGTTTTCGCAGGAGATTCAACTCGCCTCGAACTCGCGCTCTCCGCTCGAATGGTTGATCGGCGGCTATTACCTGCATGACTCGATCTTCGAGACCTATCAGCAGAAGATCACCGCGCCGGGCGCGACCACCAATGGCTTCAAGGCGGATTCGGACATAACCACCAACGCCTATGCCGCGTTCGGTCAGGCCAGCTACGCCATCGTGCCGGACAAGCTGAAGCTGATCGGCGGTCTGCGCTACAGCCACGAAAAGAAGGCGTTCATCTTCTCCGACTACGCGGACGCGGCGCCGGGCACCTACAACTTCGTCACGCCCTATGTGACGACGAAGGGTTCGCCGGGCTTCAACAGCTGGACCTGGCGCGCGGGCATCCAGTTCACGCCTTCGCGTTCGACGATGATCTATGCCACCGCGTCCACCGGCTTCGCGTCCGGCGGCGTGAACGACACCGGCGGCAACCCGCTGATCCCGGCTTCCTATGCGCCTCAGAAGGTTTCGGCCTATGAAGGCGGCGTCAAGTCGCTGATCCTTGGCGGCAAGGGCCAGATCGAGGCTTCGGTGTTCTACAACCGCTTCTCGAACCTGCAGATCAACGTCTATACGCCGCTGGTGTCCTACTTCGGTTCGGCCGGCAAGGCACGCAGCTATGGCGGTGAAGTCGCGCTGCGCCTCAATCCGGTGGCTGGCCTGCACATCGACACGACCGCGGCGTTCATGAACGCCAAGTACACGAGCTATATCAGCGGCAACAACTTCTTTGGCCTGTCGAATGGCACGGACCCGGTCTCGCTGAACCTTGCCGGCAAGTCCATTCCGCAGTCGCCGAAGTTCAAGTCGACCGTTGCGGTGTCCTACGATCTCGATCTCGGCGATGCCGGCACGCTGTCGCCGATGGGCACCTGGCTGCATTCGAGCAGCTACTACGTCACCGACCGCAACACCCCGCTGGATTTCCAGAAGTCCTACGACAAGTTCGATGCCTCGCTGCGCTGGAGCGACAAGAACGACCGTACCTTCGTGGAAATCTATGGCGACAACCTCACCAACCGCGCGGTCCTGCTGAGCGGCGTGATCGGTCGCCGCCAGCGCATGCAAGTCTCCTATGGCGCGCCGCGTACCTACGGCGTCCGCGTCGGCACGAAGTTCTGATCTTCACGCGGGGCGGGACAGGTTCCCGCCCCGTCATTGTCTGTTCTCCCTCTGGCCGGGCCCTGATCGGGTCCGGTCATTTTTTGTGCGCGCGGCAAGCGCCGTTCGCCGGCCACGGGGCGAACCGAAGCCGGCAAAATTCGGAAGTGCGAGAGAGGCGGAAGCGCCGGGTTTAGACGGCCGTTGCCTCGATCAGCCGGGCAAGGGCGAACAGCGCGCCCTCGTTGACCGGCGGAGCGAGGAATTCGATGCCCACGGGCATGCCGTTCGCGGCGAACCCGGCGCAGACCGTCAGCGCCGGCCAGCCGCTGCGGGCCGCCAGCTCGGGAGCCCAGCCGCCCTTGGGGTTTTCCAGATCGTCCGGAATGGCCTGCGAGGTCGGATAGACGAGGGCATCGATAGCTAGCGCCGCGCAGGCCGCGCCGAGATGCCCTGCCAGGGCCTGGTGCCGTGCCAGGATGCTGGCGGTTTCGCGGTCCTTCGCCGCGATCCGCGCGGCGAGCGCCTTGGCATGATCGGGCAAAAACGCCTCTCCGGCAACGATCACATCGAGCGAGGCAGGGGCGGAGCCGGGCAGGAAGTTCGATGCGAGATAGGCATCGAAGGCCGTCGCGAACTCGGCATCCACGATATGCTCGCCATGCCCGGGGTTGAGGTCGGCGGGCAGCGCGGGCAGGTCAACCAGCGTGACGCCCGCTTCGGCCAGCCGGTCGAGCGCGGTGGCGCATACAGCATCCACGGCGGCGTTGGCGCCGAACACCTCGCGCACCACCCCGATCCGGCGTGGCAGCGCGGACACGGACACACCGTGGCCCATCGCCGCGAGCAGCAATTCGGCGTCCGCCACCGTTCGGGCGATCGGGCCGACCGTGTCGGTGGACGGGGCGAGGGGGGCGATGCCCTGCATCGGCAGCGCGCCGTGGGCGGGCCGGAATCCGACCAGCCCGTTGAAGGCTGCGGGGATTCGGATCGAACCGCCGGTGTCCGTGCCGATCCCGCCCAGCGCATAGCCCTGAGCCACGGCAACGGCCGTGCCGCCGCTCGATCCCCCGGCGCTGGCGTGCGGAGCCCGGGGATGGAGGACGTCGCCGCCCAGCGAACTGCGCGAGCGGATTTCGAACGAGAATTCGGACAGGTTGGTCTTGCCGACGATTACCGCACCCGCATCGCGCAGGCGTTCGACGATTATGGCCGATCGCCGGGGCATCGCGCCGGCAAGCGCGCGGCAGCCCGACGTGGTGGGCACACCGGCAAGATCGATGTTGTCCTTGAGCACCAGCGGAATGCCATGGAGCGGCCCCGCTGCGGTGCCCTGCGACCGGGCGCGGTCGGCGGCCTCCGCGTCCCGCGCCGCGTGCGGATTGAACGCCAGCATCGCGTGGAAGCGATCGCCGTCCCTATCCAGCTTCTCGAGCGCCTGATCCAGCAAGGCACGGGCGGTGGTTTCCCCACGCGCCAGCATCGTCGCCGCGGCCGTTATGCTGGCCGGCGGTCCGGTCACGCGCGCGTGCGGTCCAGAAGGGCGGCGGCGCCCTTGAGCAGGAAGGCGTGGTCCGATTCCAGCAGGAACAGCGTCGCGCCGTGCTGCCGCCACAGCGGGACGTCTTCGGCCCGCGCCACGAACATGCCCACCGGGCGGCCATGGCGACGCCCGGCAGCGCAGATCTTTTCGACGGCGGCGATCACCTGCGGGTCGTCCTGGCTGGACGCGCCATAGGCGACGGTCAGATCCGCACGTCCCACGAACAGCGCGTCGATGCCCGGCACGGCGGCGATCTCGTCGATGGCGTCCACCGCTTCGGGGTCTTCGATCTGGGCAATCACGGCGGTATTGGCCGCACTTGTGGCCAAGTGATCGGCCATGGTCCGCGTGGTATAGCCCGCCGCGCGCGATGATCCGGCATAGCCCCGGCCACCCGCGCCATAGTGCGCGTACCGCGCGAGCGCTTCCGCTTCCGCCCGGGAACGGACGTGCGGCGCGACCACGCCGGTTGCTCCGCAGTCCAGCGCGCCAAGGATCTGTTCGGGCGAGGTGACCGGCACCCGGACCAGAACCGGCTTGTCCGCCGCGCGGGCCAGTGCGACGCACAGGTCGATATCGCGCCGGTCGAACGGCGCGTGCTCGGCATCGAGGCACAGGCAGTCCAGCGCCGTCAACGACAGGACTTCCACCACGATGGGCGATGGGGTCTTGATGAACGTGCCGACCAGCAAATCGCCGGCGTTCAAGCGTGCCTTGAATGTCATTCCGCCGTCCATCCGCCATCGACGACCAGGCTGGTGCCCGTCACCATTGCGCTGGCATCGCCGGCGAGGAACAGCGCCGCGCCCATCAGGTCTTCCACGGTGCCGAGCCGGCCCAGCTTGATCTTCTGGAGCACGCTGGACCGGAATGCCTCGTCTTCGAAGAACGGTTTGGTCATTGGCGTCTCGATGAAGGTTGGCGCGATAGTGTTGCTGCGGATGCCGTGTGGCGCAAGGTCGAGCGCGAAGGCCTTGTTCATGCCTTCCAGCGCCCCCTTGCTGGCACAGTACAGGCTCCGGTTCGGCCCGCCGACATGGCCCATCTGGCTGCCGATATGGATCAGGCTGCCCTTCACGCCATCACGCAGCATGGCCTTTACGCAATGCTGCGCCACGAAGAACGCCGCTTTCACGTTGAGGTCCAGCACCGCGTCGTAATCGGCCTCGTCCACCTGCCACATCGGCATGGGGCGGTTGGTTCCGGCGTTGTTGACAAGGACGTGGAACGCGGGCCGGCCTTCGAAGAAGGCGGCAACCGCGCCCATGTCCGCCACGTCGAGCACGGCCGCCTCGGCCATGCCACCCGCCTGCCCGATGGCGGCGGCTGCTTGTTCGATTTCGCCTTGCGTCCGCGCGGCGAGCGTGACCGCCGCGCCCGCTTCGGCAAGGGCCGCCGCCATCGCCAGCCCGATGCCCCTGCCGGCGCCGGTCACCAGGGCCCGGCGCCCGTCCAGGCGGAAAGACGGCGTGGCGGGCAGCATCAGGCGCGCGTCAGTTCGCTCGGGGTTGCCTGCCCGGCATAGGGCACGTCACGCCCGCCATAGCGCCGCACGCGCAGGTTGGCCTGCTCGCCGTGCCCGGCGAAGCCTTCCAGCGCGCAGAGCCGGCTGCAATATTCGCCCACCAGCGCGCTCGCTTCGTCGGTGAGCACCTTCTGGTAGGTGCAGGTCTTGAGGAATTTGCCCACCCACAACCCGCCGGTATAGCGCGCCGCCTTCTTCGTCGGCAGCGTATGGTTCGTGCCGATCACCTTGTCGCCGAAGCTGACGTTGGTGCGCGCGCCCAGGAACAGGGCGCCGTAGTTGGTCATGTTCTGCAGGAAGTAATCCGGATCGGCCGTCATCACCTGCACGTGCTCGCTGGCGATCTCGTCAGCGATCCTGACCATTTCCTCGTAGCTTTCGGCCACGATGACCTCGCCATAGGTCTCCCACGCCTTGCGGGCATGATCGGCGGTGGGGAGGATCTGCAACAGGCGCTCGATCTCGGCCATCGTTTCGCGCGCGAACTTCTCGCTGTTGGTCAGCAGCACGCCGGGGCTGTCGGGGCCGTGTTCCACCTGCCCGAGAATGTCGGTGGCGGCCATTTCCGGGTCGCAACCGATCTCGTCGGCGATGATCAGGGTTTCGGTGGGGCCGGCGAACAAGTCGATGCCCACGCGGCCGAACAGCTGGCGCTTGGCTTCGGCCACGAAGGCATTGCCGGGGCCGACCAGAATGTCGATCGGGTCGATCGTCTGCGTGCCGATGGCCATGGCGCCGATCGCCTGGATGCCGCCCAGCGCATAGATCGCGTCCGCCCCGGCCAAGGCTTGCGCGGCCACGATGGCGCGGGCGGGCTTGCCCTGGAACGGTGGGGCGCAGGTGACGACGCGCTTCACGCCGGCCACCTTGGCGGTGATCACCGACATGTGCGCCGACGCCAGCAGCGGATACTTGCCGCCCGGAACGTAGCAGCCGGCGGCGTTGATCGGCACGTTCTTGTGGCCCAGCACCACGCCGGGCATCGTTTCGACTTCCACGTCCTTCATGGAATCGCGCTGGATCTGCGCAAAGTTGCGCACCTGCGTCTGCGCGAACTCGATGTCCTTGCGCTCCTGCGCGGTCAGGCTATCGACCGCGGCATCGATTTCGGCCTGGCTCAGGCGATAGTCTTCGCGGTCCCACCCGTCGAAACGTATGCTCATCTCGCGCACGGCCACGTCGCCCCGCGCCTCGATGTCGGCCAGCGCCGCTTCCACCGTATCGCGTACCTTCCGGTCGCCCTCGGCCTTCGCTTCCGCCGTCGCCCCACGCTTGAGATAGATTGCCACTCAACTCTCCGTCTTCGGATTTGCATTCGAATGCAAACGGTGTGGCAAGCTTGGTGCGGCAAGTCAAGGGCAAGGCGGATGCGAAGCCTCGGGGCGCGGTATGTATCGTCTGGACGATGCCGGCGCCGGCGGTTAGCGGCCGGGTCCTTGCCCGCCCAGTTCGGCTTCCCGTGCGCAGGCGGTCGGGTCCGGCACCGGGGCATGGGCGCGCAGCCTTGCCAGTTCGCGCGCGGCAGCGACAAGATCGCGGTGATAGGCAGGCGAGGCCTGCAGCATCGCGAACATCGCGCTGCCGGCAAGCCAGCCCGCTTGCACCGCGCTGTGCGAATGGACACCGCAGATCACGCGGCTTTCGCCATAAGCGCGGGCACGGGCGAGGAGCGGCGTGGCGCGATCGGGCAGCAACTGGACCAGCACCAGTGCTTCCAGCCAGCCGTTCGCGGCATGGCCCGAAGGATAATCGCCGTTGCGCGCGAGATGATCGGTGCGCGGCTCGCAAATGGGCGCATCCGTGCCGAGATAGGGCCGCGCCTTGCGATAGTGCTCCTTCACCGGTCCCACCATCTCGCCCGTGCCGATCCGGTCGAGCAGCGCGGCCAGCGCCGGCGCGCGGCGAGCATCTATCCGCATCCCCATGGCGCAGGCATAGCGATCGAGCGGCGCATTGGTCACGTCGTCGGTCGCCATCCGCCAGCGCGGGCTTCCCTCGAGCGCGCGGGTGGCCCGAAACAGGGCAAGATCGGCGTTGTCCTGCGGGCTGCCCGGCGCGGGGGGAAGGGGCAGCACGGCCACCCCGTCCGGCACGCGCGCCGGCGCCACGTAAGGCGCCTGCGCTGCGCCCGAGGTTGCCGTGAGCGCGAGCGCCACGCCCGCCGCCAGCCAACCGCGCCGCACGCGGTCAGGCCTCGATGCGCATCGGGCCGATGCCGGGATCGGTCCGCCCGGCGCGCCCGTTTTCCACCTTGCCGGCAAAGCGGCGCAGGAAGGCCGGTTCGCTGTCGGTGCGGATGGTGAGGTCGTACCAGTTGTCGCTCGGGCCAAGCCGCCACAGGTCGCTCACCCGCTTGCCCGGCGCCACGGACACCGAGCGGATCGGCGCGGTCTGCGCGCGGTAGGCGGGATCGAGCGCGATCGCGAACGTCACTGGCGCGGCTCCACGATTGACCAGCACGAGTTCCACTGCATCCATTTCCGGTCGGTCGATACACAGCGCCTCAACGTGCGCGCCAAGTGGCCCAGCGAAGCGCCGCCACAGCCCGTTGGGGCCGCGCAGGGTGAGGTCATAGGCGTCGGCGGTTGCGTCGGCAGCGGGGAGGGGGGCATCGTGCCACTGTTCGCTGGCGAAGCGGTCGCCCGCGCCGATGGTGTAGTGCCATGGCTCCTGCCGGTCGGTGTTGTCGTGGACGGTGAAAGCCGCGCCCTTGGTCCCTGTGTTCGCCAGCGACAGACGGAAGCGGCGTGCGGGCGTGACTTCGCCCGTCACCGCGAGGCGATAGGGCAGGGGGCGATGCGGGCGCTGGCCGGGCATCTGCGCGGCGGGCTCCTGCCGCGCGGGAATGGCGTTGGCGGTGCCCGCCGCCGAGCGGGCCACGCGGTCGCGGAAATCGGCGGTATCGGGCAGCGCGCGCGCCGGGCGCGAGGGATCGGCGCGCGTGAAATCGAACGCGGAAGTCAGATCGCCGCATACCGCGCGGCGCCACGCGCTGATGTTGGGTTCGCGCACGCCGAAGCGCCGCTCCAGAAAGCGCAGGACCGAGGTGTGGTCGAACAGTTCTGAGCAGACGAAACCGCCCCGGCTCCATGGCGAGACCAGCATCGTCGGCGTGCGGATGCCCAGCCCGATGGGGTGGCGCGCGCCATGTTCGGCGGCCCAGGCGCTTTCGGCCGACCAGTCCTTCATCTCGCCGTCGAGTGGCACGGTGCTGTGCCCGCGATAATCGCCCACCGGCGGCACCGGCGGCGGCATGTGGTCGAAGAAGCCCCCGGCCTCGTCGTAGTTGAGGATGAACACAGTCTTGGCGAAGACGTCCGGGTGATCGATCAGCGCCTCGATCAGCTTTGCGGTGACGTGTTCGCCCTTGGACGGTTCGGCCTTGGGGTGTTCGGACAGGTCCGCTGCCGTGACGATCCACGAGACCGCCGGAAGCTGGCCCGCCGCCACGTCGGCACGGAACGCGGCGACGAGCTGTTCGCCGTCCGAACGGGTGCGGTCCGGCCCCTGCCGATGTTCGCTGACCCAGGCCCGCCCCCGGCGGTATAGGTCGGAATCGGGCGGGCAGGGCCGGAACGGCGGGAATACCGAGAGCAGGTTGTCGCCGAAATTGTCGTATTCCTGATAGACCTTCCACGCGATGCCGGCCTGCTGCAGCCGTTCGGCATAAGTCGTCCAGCGATAGGCGTCGGCGCGCAGCGGCTGGTCGGTCGCCATGTCGGCGCTGGGCGTCTCGTCCTCGCCATAGTTGCTCATTTCCGGATCGCCGCCGACCGTGCCGCCACCGTTGCAGCCGGTGAACAGGTGCAACCGGTTGGGATAGGTCTGCGTCATGGTGGAGCAGTGATAGGCGTCGCAGACGGTGAAGGCGTCCGCCAGGGCATAGTAGAACGGCAGGTCGCCGGCGGTGTAGTGCAGCATCCGGTTGTGTAGTTCGCCGGTGTGGCCCCAGCGGTCGTAGCGGCCCCGGTGGAAGATGTGCATGTTCTCGCGGTGCGACTGGTCCGCGCCGTCGACGGTGAACGATCGGGTCGTGTGCGAATCGCCGTGATAGGGCAGGACATGCCCGTCGGGATGCTGGTCCGAAGGCTGTGCCCACACCGCGCGTCCACCCGGCAGGCGCAGCGGGCGGGGATCGCCCAGCCCGCGCACGCCGTTCAACATGCCGAGATAGTGATCGAACGAACGGTTTTCCTGCATGTGGATGACCACGTGCTCGACATCCATGATCGAGCCCGTGTGGCCCGCCGGCGCGATCGCCAGCGCCCGATCGATCAGGCCCGACCACAGTCCGCCTGCCGAAAGCGCGCCCGCCACGCTGCCCGCCTGCGCCGTCGCCTTGAGGAAATCGCGCCGGTTGCCGCCGCTTCTGCTCATGCCCGTGCCTTTCTCCGTTGCCGTCAGCCGGTCTGCAAATGTCGCCAGCCAGTCATATTTTTGGTATAGTCCAAAACTGCTACAGATTGACGACGCCCGGAGCGGTACCGGGCTGCATAAAACGATGTGCAGGCCTTGCATTGCCGCGGCAGGAATGACGGGAAACCGAATGACGACGACCAGAATTGACAGGATTTTCCGAATTATCAACGAATTCGGCGACCATCACTACGGCGAGGAGATCTCCCAGATCGAGCACGTTCTGCAATGCGGGCATCTGGCGCGGACGCAGGACTGCTCGCCTGCCATGGTGGCGGCATCGCTGTTGCACGATATCGGGCAATTCATTGACGATGCCGGAAATGCTGCGGAGCACAAAGGCATTGATGCGCGTCACGAGGTGACGGGGGCTGCGTTTCTTTCTCCGTTCTTCGCGCCTGACGTGACCGAGCCGGTCCGCCTGCATGTCGATGCCAAGCGTTATCTCTGCGCGGTCGAGCCGGGTTATGCGGAAGGCCTCAGCGGCGCTTCGCTGCTCAGCCTGCAACTGCAGGGCGGCGCGATGAACCCCGATGAAGTGGGCTCTTTCCGAAGCAACCGCTGGTTCGAGGACGCGATCCAGCTTCGCCGCTTCGACGATCTGGGCAAGCGCAAGGACTGGCAGGTTCCCGATCTGGAAACATATCGCCCGCTGCTTGCGGGTCTGCTGCTACCCGAAGGTTGAAAGCGGTGCGACGATGGGCTGCTTCGCGGCGGCCGTTCCATATTTTGATGCAGGCGCGAAAGCTGTCACGCCGATGTAATGGCTAACTGGTTTATACCAGTTGACTGAAAAATCGATTCGCAGACGCCCCGCCCGCCGGAAGCTCTCCGCCTCCGGCAACGGGTGCGCCTTGCCTTTTCGGATCGTCCCGCCGGTGCGGGGCGCAGTCGGGGTTCTTGCGTTCCTGGGGAGAAACGACATGGCAGGTTACAAGCGCGCGCGGCAGGGCCGCGCGCTGTTCCGGGCGTCTGTGGCGATCGCGTCGATCGTCGCGGGCACCGCCGCGCACGCCGATGAAGCGGCCGATGCGCCCGATTCCATCACGGTCACCGGCCAGCGCCTGAGCACGGTGGCCGCGATCGAGGAGAAGAAGAAGGCCGATAACGTCATCGACATCATTTCGGCGGACAACCTGGGCAAGCTGCCCGACGCCAACGTGGCCGATGCGCTGGCCCGCATTCCCGGCCTGTCGGTGATCGTGAACCAGGACACGGGCGAGGGCGAATACGTCGCCATTCGCGGCCTTTCGGGCACGTACAACGCGGTCTATATCAACGGCGTGCGCGTGGCGCAGACCGATCCGGGCAGCCGCGACGTTTCGCTCACCGTGCTGCCGCCGAACGGCCTTGCCTCGATCCGTGTGACCAAGACGCTGACCCCCGACCAGGATGGTGACGGCATCGGCGGCTCGATAGATTTCCGCACGCCCACCGCGTTCGATTTCCAGAACGACCTGACGCTGCGCGCCTATGGCGCGGCCGGCTTCAACCAGCAGGCGAAGGACGCGGGCGAAGCGGCGGGCACCTATCAGGGCCAGCTCGATTTCGGCAAGCGCTTCGCTGATGGCCGCTTCGGCGTGTTCATCTCCGCCAACTACGGGATGAACCACGGCAACGGGCAGGAAACCGAAAACGACGGCGAATGGGAACCCTATCGCTGGCGCAAGGACAGCCAGGAAGCGATCGACCAGAGCAACATGCATCTGCCGGGGATCGATCTCGATTACCGCCGCCTGCAGCAGAAGCGCTATGGCGGGAACGTCTCGTTCGACTATCACGGCGATCATACCCAGCTTTACCTGCGCGGCCAGTATTCGCACCAGGAACAGCGCGGCACCAACGACGTGACCGATTACCGCAGCCGCAAGACCGCGCGGCTGACGCAGGTGAACATTAATGACACCACGCTGGTCCAGCCCGACAAGGCGGTGATCGGCACCGGCGCCAAGGGCCGCATCTACAGCTATACCACCAGCCAGATCGTCGATGCCGACGGTGATGGCGTGATTACCGATGCCGACCGCAATTCCAGCCAGTATTGGTCGCTCAACGGCCGTTCCGGCGTGTGGAACCCGCAGGCGTTCCAGTTCGCGCGCAACTTCTCGACGATCGACCAGAACCAGACGCTCTACACGATCAACCTGGGCGGCCACACCGATGCCGGTCGGCTCCAACTCGATTACGACGCCAGCTATTCGGGCGGTTCGCGCGCCACGCCGGAAAGCTATTCGATCAGCTACAACTGCGACAAGTGCACTTATCCGCTCAACGCGCAGGGGTTGGACTGGGTCTCGGCCGACCCGCGCTTCCCGCATGTCGACCTGACCGGCCCCGCCGCCAATGTCGAACATGACTCGTCGCTGCTGCCGTTCGACGGGCTCAACGTATCGCGCGACCGCCAGAAGGACAGCCGCATCGCCTTCCGGTTCGATGCGCGCTATAATTTCGAAGGCAGCGTGCTCGATTACGTGAAGGTCGGGGCCAAGTTCCTCCAGTCGAAGCGCCAGTACGATTACTATCCCGGCTACGGCGGCGATCTTTCGGGCACGCCGCTCGATGGCCTCAACCTCAAGCAGTCGGGGCTCGTCCAGAAGGAAGTAATGAGCGTGCTGGGCGGCCAGTACTATTACGGCGACGTGTTCAACCGCGACAAGGTGGTCGCCGCGATCAATGCCGCGATGAAGGCCAACGGCTTCACCGACAGCGGATTGCCCGATCTGACGCAGCGCAAGCGCGGCACCGAGCGCGTCTATGCCGCCTATGCCCTTGCTCATTTCCACTTTGACGCGCTGCAGGTGATCGCCGGCACGCGCTTCGAACGCCGCGAGACGCACAACGTCGGCTGGTCCGACGACAGTGCCGGCAGCGGCTTCATCGCGACCGACCGGGGCTACAACGTGCTGCTGCCCAGCGTGACCGCGATCTGGCGCCCCGACGACAAGAATGTCGTCCGCGCCGCGATCTGGACCGGCTATTCCCCGCCCGAATACGGGTTCATCGCCGCCAGCCAGTCGGTTTCGCGCAATTCCAAGGGCGAAGTGGTCGGCATCTCGCGCGGCAACCCGGACCTCAAGGCGGCGCGGGCGCTCAACCTCGATCTCTCGCTGGAAACCTATCCCGATGCCACCAGCATCGTTTCGGCGGGCGTGTACTACAAGCGCATCTCGAACTTCATTTTCACCGGCGGGAACGAGGTCAACGCCAACACTTCGGTCGGCACCGTCGTGATCGACCAGCCGCAGAACGGGCAGAGGGCGACGATCTACGGCGTCGAGCTGAATATCATCAAGGGGCTGCAGGGCATCACGCCGCCGTTCGACGGCTTCGGCATCGAGGGCAACATCACCGTGCAGAAGTCCAGCGCGGAAACGGGCCTTGCCTATCGCGCCGGCAAGCCGATCCGCTTCGTCAACACGCCGCACCTGATCTATAACGCGGCGCTGACCTACCAGAAGTACGGCGTCGAGGCGAAGCTCTCGTACAACTATCGCGGCAAGTACATCGAATCGCTGCGCGACAACGCGGTCGACAAGTGGGTCCAGCCCAACCGCAGCCTCGATTTCCATTCGCGCTACAACTTCAACAAGCACTTCGCGCTGGACTTCGACGTGGGCAACATCCTGGGCGGGTGGAAATACTACACCACCAAGGGCGACAATCCGAGCTACCAGAAGGATTACATGGAGCCGGGCCGCACGTTCCTGTTCCGCGCCAGCTACGTGTACTGATCTACCCTTCCGGACCTGGCGCGGGGGTATCCCTCCGCACCATCCACGCCGCCCGGCCCCCTCACTGGCCGGGCGGCGTTTTGTTGGGTGTGATCGCCCGCGGTGATCTGCAACCGCGCGCCAAGCATCCGGGCGTCGATGATGTAAGCGCTTGCGCTCGTTCCGTTGGCGCGGTAGCCCGATGAAAAGAGGCCATCGCCGGTTCCGTTTCGCATGGCCTTGCGGGAGAAGATCGTGATCCACACCGTTCTCGCCACGGGCGACCTTGCGATGGATCGCGATGACTATGACGCCTGTTTTGCGGGCACGGCCGATCTCCTGCAAAGCGCCGACATCGTGTTTGGCCAGCTTGAAACCAGCTTCGCCGAGCGGGGCGTAAGGCTTCCGCAGGCGCGCCACGCCGTACTGGCCCGTCCCGAAGGCGCCGCAGCGCTTGGCCGGGCCGGGTTCGACGTGATCTCCATGGCCGGCAATCATGTGATGGACTGGGGCGCCGACGCCTTCTTCGAAACGCGCGGGCACCTGCAGGCGGCCGGCATCGGCGTAGTTGGCGCGGGGGCCAATATCGTCGAGGCGCGCCGCCCGGTGCTACGGCAGCTTCCTGACGGAACGCGCGTCGCCTTCCTCGCCTATTCCAGTATTCTGCCGCACAGCTATTGGGCGGACGAGCGCCGGCCGGGCTGTGCGCCGATGCGCGCCTTCACGGTTTATGAGCAGATCGAACACGATCAGCCAGGCACGCCGCCGCGCACCCACACCTATCCCCATCGTGCCGATCTTGCCGCGATGGAGGCGGATATCCGCGCGGCGAAGCGCGAAGCGGATGTCGTGCTTGTTTCGCATCATTGGGGCATTCATTTCGTGCGCGCGGTGATCGCGGACTATCAGCGCGACGTTGCCCGTGCGGCGATCGCCGCGGGGGCTGATGCCATTTTCGGTGGCCATGCCCATATCCTGAAGGGCTGCGAGGTGATCGACGGCAGACCGGTATTCTATTCGCTGTGCAACTTCGCGACCGACCTGCGAATGGACCCGGCGCATGCGGCATCGAAGAGCTTCAATGAAATCCGCGTTCTGGCGGAGGAATGGGAGCCCGATTTCGACAGCCTTTACAATTTCCCCAAAGCCGCGCGCCTGTCGATGATCGCGCGGCTGGATATCGCCAATGGCCGGGTGCGGCAGGCCGGCTTCCTGCCCCTGGTGATTGGCCGCGACGCGGTACCGCGCGTGCCTGCGCCGGGGACAGCGGATTTCGCGGCGGTGATCGATTACATGGCTGCGGTGACGGGCGAGGCGGGGCTCAACGCGCGCTATCGCGTAGAAAGCGACATGGTCATCGTGGAAGCGGCGCCATGAGCGCGCGCCACCGTCGGTTGTCGCTGGCCGCTTTTCCGATGGAAGCCACGGTCTTCCTCTATCTGCTGGCCTATCTGCCGAACGTCATCGTCACGCGTCTGGTCACCTCGGTAACGCATCCCGGCCTGGGACGGCCGCTGACCGGGCTGGAAACGCTGCCGGCCTCGCTGATCATCAGCATGGTCCTGACGTGGGCGTTCATCTGGCTTTCGGGATGGCACCGCGATGCCCACGCCGTGCGGGTGGCCGGCATGCGTTTGCCCGTGCCGACGCGCTATACGCTGCTTTCGGGGCTGGGGACCGCGCTCGTGCTGTTCACGGTGCCGCTGTCGTTCACGATCCGGGATGTGAGCATCCCGTTCATCCAGCTCATCATGCGCGGCGATGTCCTGGTTATCGCGCCGCTGGTGGACATGGTATTCGGACGCCGCGTACGCTGGTGGAGCTGGGCGGCGCTGGCCATGGTGCTGCTGGCCTTGCTCATCACCTTGACCGATCGGGGCGGCCTCAAGCTGCCGCCCATCGCGATCGTGACGGTCGTGCTCTACACCATCGGCTATTTCCTCCGGCTCGCGGTGATGACCAAGATTTCCAAGACCGGAGATGCCGCCTCAGTCCGACGCTACTTCGTCGAGGAAAAGATGATCGCGCTGCCCTTGTCGGTGGCAGCGCTCGCGCTGATGTCCGCGTCCGGCATCGGCGGCCAATCGGGCGAGCTTGCCTGGGGCTTCGTCAGTGTGTGGACGGACCCCGTGCTGTGGCCGCTGTTCTGGATCGGCTGCACGCTGACGTTGATTTCGGTGCTGGCGATCCTGATCCTGCTGGACCCGCGCGAAAATGCCTATTGCGTGCCGCTGGAACGCGCGGCGAGCCTGGTCGCCGGGGTTGGCGGATCGGTTCTGCTCGCCTTGTTCTGGGGATTGAAGATGCCGCGCCCGGCCGAACTCGTGGGCGCCGGCATTCTGATCGCGGCGATCGTGTTGCTGTCCCTCGCCCCCCGGCTGGCGGCGCGATGATGGCGTCGCCCGAAACCGGCATCAGTGACATGCTGACCCGGCACATCGCCGCGATGCGCTGGGAGGGCTTGCCCGACGATGCGCGCGCCGCCGCAGCCCGCGCATGTCTGGACGCAACCGGGGTGATCTACGCCGCCAGAGGCCTTGCGCACGAAGCGCAGCCGTTCGTGACGCTGGCCGCGCGCGGTGGAGAGGGGCCGTGCAGCATTCTTGGTACCGGCATACGCGCCATGCCGGTCGGCGCCGCCTTGGCGAATGGCGCCCTTGCCCATGCGGTTGATTACGAGGACGCGTTTGATCGCGCGCCGGCCCATCCCAACGCCTCGCTCGTCCCGGTGCTGCTGGCGCTGGCGCAGTCCGAAGGCCCGGTGGATGGCCGGCGCTTCCTGACGGCGCTGGCGGTCGGTGGCGACATCGCCTGCCGTATGGCGCTTTCGCTCAGGCAGCCCATGGAGGAGGGAGGATGGTATCCGCCCCCCATCGTCGCGGCCTACGGTGCCGCCGCCGGGGCGGCCAACCTGCTGGGGCTGAATGCCGCGCAGGTGAAGGACGCGCTGTCCATGGTCCTGTGTCAGGCAACCATGCCGGGCGAGATCAAACACAGCCGGACGACGGTGCTGCGGGCGGTGCGCGAGGCCTTTCCCGCCCAGGCCGCGCTTACGGCGGTGCTACTGGCAAGAGAGGGGGTTGCGGGGTTCGAAGCCCCGCTGGAGGGCAGGGCCGGGTTTTACGCGCTTTACGCCGGTGGCGCCTTTTCGGCCGACGATCTTGCCGATCGGCTGGGCACGCATTTCTGGGGCACGGAACTGACGTTCAAGCCCTGGCCGAGTTGCCGGGGAACGCATCCGTTTATCGAAATGGCGCTCGATCTGCGCGGCCGGCACGGTTTTGCCCCGGCCGCAGTCGCCGGCATCGATGTGGAGGTCGATGAGGTGCAGCACATGCTGGTCGATCCGCTGGAGCGCAAGCAGGCGCCGGCGGTCGCGATCGACGCGAAGTTTTCCATACCGTTTACGACGGCGCTGGCGCTGACAAAAGGTGGCGTCGGCCTCGACGATTTTGGCGCCGACACGCTGGCCGACCAGCAGGTGCTGGCCCTATCGGCGCTGGTGCGGCCGCGTATTGCGAAGGCGCCGGCCTGGCAGCGGGGCACCGGCGGGGCGATGGGCATCCGGCTCCACGATGGGACGTTCCTGGAGGCGATGGTGCCCGATGCGCTGGGCTGCCCGGCGCGCCCGCTGCCGCCTGCGGCGCAGCACGCGAAGTTTGTCGATTGCCTTGCCCATGCCGCGTTGCCGCGTGGCCGGGAACAGGCGGAACATCTGGTGGCCGCGATTCTCACGCTGGATCGTTGCGAAGACGTGGGCAGCCTGTTCGTGTAATCGTGCGCAAACCGCTTGCAGGCGGCGGTCCTGCTGGGCTGCCGCGCTATCGGCCGTGTTCAGAACACCGCACGGATCTCCGCGCGGCGTTGCGATTGTCCGGGTAGCCCGTCCGCTTCCGGCTCGTCCGTGGGCAGGGCGCCCGTTTGCGCGCGGGTCTCCACGATCATGCCCGGCAGAAGCCGCCGCAGCGTTTCGGCGATGCTGGCGGCACGCGCGGCGGCAAGGCCGGCCGGCTCCGCGATAGTGCGGCCGGACACGGGCGTCGGGTCGGTTGCGGCAAATCCGGTGATGACAAGCTTCCTGGGGTGAGCCGCGCGAATCCAGGTGACCGCGTTATCGATCAGCCAGTCGTCGTACTGATAGACGAGGAAGTCGTTGCCGAACTCGAAATAGAACGGGAACGTGCGCTCGGCGTAGGGACCGGGCGGCACTTTCCGGGGCACGGACAGCGGATCGATGTTGCGGCGGGGCAGCTTGTAGCGCCGGCCCGCGTATCCTTCCGCCGGCAGCATGTGGCGCGGGCAGGGCGTCTCCAGCCGCGAAGTCCGCACCGGGTCCAGCACCGTTGCCCCGCACGGTGTGGGCGGATCGGCGGAAACGCGGCCTTCCACCAGCACTTCCCGGTTCCAGTCGGGTTTGTAGGGGCTTTGGCTCACGTCGTAGCGGATCCCGCTTTCGCGGTCGTCCGCCAGCCAGCAACCCGATTTGCGGCCGGAATCGGTATCGCGATAGACGGGGCAGGCGATGAAGCGGACAAGTTCGCCCGCCTGTTGCGCCTGTGCCGACAGCGGCGCCGCCAGCACGATGATCCATCCGGCTGCAATCGCGATCCGTTTCATCACAGCACGCTCATCAGATTGACGAGATCCTGTTTCTCCTGCTCGGTATAGCCGATGGAGTAGCGACGCTCGTAATAGTCCACGATCCCTCGCAAGTCCTTTGCCAAGCCGTTGGAGAAGTACGGCGCGCGGGCGGACAGCCCGCGCATGGATTGCAGCGTGATCTTGCCGACATCGGCGCAGCGGCCACTGGTCAGCGCGAAGCCGGGATCATAGGTGAAGATGACCCGGCCATAATGCGGGTGCGGCGCTTTCAGGCAGGTGACCTTGAACAGCGGCAGATCGGCCCAGGGATCGGCGAAGGGCAGCGTCGTCGTGCCGAGGTCGACCTGCCCCGGCGCCACATCGTTCCCCATCTGGCTCATGTTGTGACAGAACACGCACGAATTGCGCACCGGATTGCCGAAGCCGATGCGGGAATTGATGCCGGCCGTGTCGGTGATGAGAAACATCTTTTCGCGAAACACGCGCGCCCCGCGGGCAACGGACTGGCGGAAGGCCAGTTGCTGTGGCGTCAGGGTGCGCGCATCTTCCGCGCTGATCTTTTCCCAGCCCGTGAATTCGCTCCACACCGGCTCCCCGATGCTGCCAAGCGCGCCGGGCTGCGAATCCCGCAAACGCGCCGGGCCTGCCCTGGCGCCGGTCGTATCGACAGCACCGCCGGCCTTGCTCGCTTGCTGCGCGGTGAAGATGCGCAGTTCGAAATCCTCGATCCGCCTGCGCTGCTCGGGCGTCAGCCTGCGCAGCATCTGCAGGTGGCTGGCCGCGGCGTCTTCCATCTGGATGCGCAGGTTGCCGGCGCGGTTGTCCGCCATGAGATTGCCGGATTCGGGCTTGCCCGTATCCGGATCGAGCGGCAGCGCGTAGCCCTGCTTGGGATCATAGGGGAAGCCGACCGCCAGCAGGTATTTCATGTTGGCGACCGGGCGCGGCCGGCGATAGACTGAGATCCTGCCCGCCGCCGGGCCATAGTGCGGACCGCTGTTGCAGCCGTTCGGATCGCGCACCACGTCGATCGAGAAGTCCGGCGTCACCGGCTGGCCATTGAACTGCCGCACCGGCCACGGGCGTTCGATGCGGATCAGCCCCCGTTCCAGCAGCAGCGAATGCGATGCGCGTTCCGCCTGCGGCAACGTGGGGCAGTTCGAGCCGTCGTAGGCCGCGAACAAGGGGTCCTTGCCGCCGGTGCGATCCCATTGCCGCCGCGCGCTTTCGGCAGACAGGCTCATGGCATCAGCCGGCTGGTGGCAGGTCACGCAGGCGCGGCCGTTAGGGCCGAGGGGCTCGAAGAACGGGTGGTCCTTCGTCGGCATCGGACCGCCGACAAGCAGCGCGCGCAACGTGCCGTTGGCGTTGTCGTAGTCCAGCTCGGCCGGAAACACCCGGCCTTCGCCCGGTGCCCACCAGCGGTCCGGCGCATCGCCGCCCCGCGCGCCCGCCGAAAGGGCAAGCGTGAGGACGGCGATCGCGGGCAGGACGTGGTGGAACCGGATGGACTTGAACACGGTGCGCATCACGTCCTTCCGTTGCCGTCAGTTGCCGATCTCGACCTTGATGCGCAGGCCGTAGGTGCGCGGGGCGCCATAGATGATGCCGCCGTCCGCGCTCGAGCTGTTCTGGATCTGCGTGGCGATGTAGGTCTTGTTGGTCAGGTTGTTGACGAAGGCTTCCAGCTTGTACTTCTTGCCCAGGTCGAACGTCAGGCGCGCGTCGAAGATGTCGCGTCCGGGAACCAGGGTGTTCACGCTGGGGAAGGGCGTGGCATTCTGCCGCGACAGATGCGACCACTGGATGCGCGGCGTCACGTCCACGCCCGCCAGCGCGAGCGTGTATTGCGCGCCGGCATTGACCGTCCATTTCGGAGAGAAGGGCAGCACCCGTCCCTTGGGCACGAAGCGCAGGTTGGTGGGGCAGCCGGGATCGGTGCCGGCCGCGTTGGTATCGGAGATGCAGGCCGAATTGTTGAACTTGGCATCGAGATAGCCGACGCCGGCGTTGGCGGCGAAGCCGCCGAACTGGGCGGTCAGTTCGAGTTCACCGCCCTTGGAGCGCCCCGCCAGCGCGTTCTGCGTGGTGGGCAGGCCGCCGACAAGGCTCGACAGCTGGATGTCCTTGTAGTCCGAATAGAAAACGTCGCCGTTCACGCGCAGGTGGCGGTCGAGGACTTCCGTCTTGAAACCGAGCTCGTAGACGAAATTGCGCTCGGGCTTGAAGTTGGGCGTGTTGGGCGTGAGGTTGACGCCGCCCGCCTTGTAGCCCTTCGACGCGGTCAGGTAGATCAGCCCGTTGCCGTTGAAGTGATAGTTGACGCCAACCTTGCCGGTCAGCTGGCTCGAGGCCTGTTGGCTGACGAAGGGCAGGGTAAAGCCGGCGCCCGGAACGGCAAAGCGGGTGTAGACCTGCTTGTCCCAGCTGTAGCGCGCGCCTGCGAGCAGTTCGATCTGCGGCGTCACGTAATAGTTGATCTGCCCGAAGATCGATTGCGAGGTGTTCTTGGCGGTGGTGATGATGCTGCTGTTCGATTGCAGCAGCTGCGTGGTGTTGCGGTTATCGCGCAGCAGCGTCACCGGAACGGTCTCGTCCATCACGAACGCGCCCAGCACCCACTGGAACGGACCCTTGCCGGTCGAAAGCAGGTTCACTTCGCCGATCAGCGTCTTGAAGCGCGTATCGCCGTTGCTGACCCGGCCCGGGAAGCGCGCGGTGTTGGCGCCGGTTGTCGGCAGGTTGGCCGGAACCGGCAGCGAGGTTGCGGTGCGGTCGCCGTCGGTCTGGTCGTGCGTGAAGCCGTCCTGCCACGAAACGAGCCCGCGCGCCTGCACGGTGTCGGCCACGTCGTAGCGCGCCTCGGCCGAAATCCGGTAGCCGGCCTGGTTCTGGAACGAGGGGGCGTCCTCCTCGATCACGAACGGGTTGGAGGAGACGGCATCGTTCCGGTTCTTCACCGCGTTGTTGTCGGTCCGCACGTCGAAATATTCGCCGCGCACGTTGACGTTCAGCTTTCCATCCATGCCGCGCAGGCGCAGGTTGGCGCGGATCGCGTCCATGTTGAGGTTGCCGGGCTGGCTCAGCGCGTTGGCGGCGATGTTCCGCGTGTAGCTGTCACGCTGTTCGTGGACGTAGGCGACGCGCAGGGCAACGTCCTCTCCGCCGATATTGGCGGCCACGACGGCGCGATAGCGATCATAATTGCCCGCGGTGAAATCGCCCACCGCGAAATTGCTGCCGAACTCGGGCTCGGGCGTGCGGACGTAGACCGCGCCACCGGTTGAATTCTGGCCGGTCAGCGTGCCCTGCGGCCCGCGCAGCACCTCGATCGAACCGATGTCGAAGAAGCTCTGGCCGATGAACTGTTCGTGCGGGATCAACTGGCCGTCGATGTAATAGGCGACGCCCGGGTTGGATGTTGGGGCGGACTGCGCGATGCCGACGCCGCGGATATTGATGAACGTCGATCGGTTGAAGGTGTTGATCGCCACCGATGGCGCCACCTGCTGCATGTCGTTGAGGTTCGACACGCCCTTCCTCTGCAGATCCTCGCCCGACAGGACCGTTGCCGAGATGGGCACATCCTGCAGGCTCTGCGTGCGGCGTTCGGCGGTCACGACGATGGTCTGCAGTGCGCCGTCGTCCTGCGGGCTGTCGGCCGTCTGGGCCAGCGCGGGGAGCGAAACGCTGCAAAGAAGGATGGACAACGCAGGGCGCGCCGCACGTGCGATGGTGGTCATGGTTTCCTCACCCTCATGAGAATTGTTTGTGGCGTTGGCCGATAACGCATATGTAAGCCCTTGCATAGATGCTTTGTCACGCCGTTGACCCGATAGCGTCCGTCAGTGCGCGCGATTGCGTTGTTCGTGTGCCGACGGGAGGCGTGAAAGCGCGCAGCAGAACGCAAAGGCGGTTGTCAGCAGCAGCGCCAACGCCAGCCGTAACGGGGTGACCGGGGCGAACAGGCCGAGGATTGCCATGGCGCAGCCGCTGGCAAGCATCTGCGTCGCCCCGGCGAGGCTGGCCGCGGTTGCCGCGAGCCCTTCCTCCGCAAAGATCGCGGCATGGATCGCGGCCGGTCCGATCATGCCGGAGGCCACGCCCAGCAACATCATCGGGGCGACGAGTGGTACCGGGCCGATGATCCCGCGGTAGGCCAGCCATGTGGCAAGCAATGTTCCACCCAAAGCGATCGCTGTGCCTGCCAGCAGCGCATCGCCGCGGCGCTCGGTCAGGCCGACCAGGCGCGTTCCGGCGATGCCGGCGCCCGCGATGGCAAGCAGCGCCGTGCCCGTTTGCGCCGGTGTCAGTCCGAACTGGCGGATCAGCAGGAAAGGAGCGCTTCCCAGAAACATGTAGAGGCTGCTGCTGGCGCAGGCGAGACTTCCCGTCGCCAGCAGAAAACCCGGGTTCGACAGGAGTCGGGCATACCCTTTGAGAAGCCTCGCCGAACTGGCCCGCGGATGGGCGGTGGAGGAGCCGCTGGCAGGCGCACCGGTCCTGTCCCGCGTTTCCGGAAGCAGAAGCCACGATGACGCGAACGAGGCGCCGCCCACCAGCGCCAGCATTCCCAGGATCATGCGCCACCCGCTGCGAGTCACAATGAGCCCCCCGATAACGGGCGAGATTGCCGGGGATAGCAGGACGATCGTCATCAGCGTGGCCTGCCTGCTTGCGGCTTCCACGCGATCGAACAGATCGCCCACCATGACGCGCGATGCCACGACTCCGGCCGCTCCACCCATCGCCTGCAGCAGCCGCGCGCCAAGCAGCAGCGGGAAGTTCGCGGCAAGCGCGCCGCCGGCCGCGCCCAGCATGTAGCAGGCCAGGCCCAGCAGGAGAACGGGGCGGCGGCCCCAGCGATCGGCAACCGGCCCCGCGATCAATTGGCCGCAGGCAAGGCCGCCGAGATAGACGCTCACCACTTGCTGGGCGCGTGCGGGATTCAGGCCCAGCTCGCCGGCCAGCACTGGCAGGGCCGGCACCAGCATGTGGATCGCCATCGATCCGAGTGCGGCCACGCTCGCCAGGATGGCGATCGTGCGCAGGCCGTGGCGGCGCCCGGCCTGACCGTTCACGCAGCGGCCTGTGCGCGCGCGGCGACCGTCCGGGCGATGAGCGTCAGGCTGGCGCACAATGCCGCGATGCCGACCAGCAGGAGCGTCGGCGGCGTGAACGAGCCGGTTGTTTCCTTCAGGTATCCCATCATGGGGGGCACGGTGGCTCCGGCGAGGCTGCCGGCCATGTTGATGACGACGATGCCCATCGGCAGGCTTGCGGGCTTCAGCATCCGCGTCGGTATTGCCCAGAATGCCGCGACCGTGCAGCCGGTGCATGCGCCCCCGATGATCAGCGCGATCAGTCCGGGCAGGCTGGCGCCGGCCCAATCGGCAACCAGCAGGCCGAGTCCGCCGAAAAGTGAGGGCACGGCGACGTGGAGATAGCGTTCTCCCGTTTTGTCCGAATGGCGCGCATTGAGGACCAGGCCGATGCCGCTGGCCGCCCACGGCAGCGCGACGACCAGCCCCGTGGCGCCGGCGCTCAGGCCTGAAAGGCCTTTCACGATCTGCGGCAGCCAGAACATGATCCCGTAGTTGGAAGCCAGGATGCAGAACCAGATGGCGCAGCACAGCCAGCCGACCGGATCGCGCAGCACCGCCCAGCGCGCCCCGGTGGCGTGCGCGTCCGGCATGGCGCCAGGCTTCGACGCGCCTTTGATGTTGCCGCGGATCCACGCGCGTTCCTCGGGCGTAAGCCAGCGGGCATCGTCCGGCGAATCCGGGAAATGCAGCCATGCGAATGCCGCAAGCGCGAGGGCCGGGAGCGCTTCGGCCAGGAACATCAGGCGCCAGCTTTCCATCCCCAGTGGGTGATCCAGATCGAGAAGCAACCCGGAAACCGGCGCGCCGATGACTTGGGCCACCGAGATGGATGTGATGGGGATGGCGAGGATCGATGCACGGTACCGCTCGGGTGCCCACTGGCTCAGATAGAGCATCGTGCCCGACGAAAGGCCGCCTTCGGCGAAACCGATCAGCACGCGCAGGCCATACAGTTGCCATTCGGTGGAGATCATCGCCATCGCGCAGGACGCCAGCCCCCACGCGGCGGTTATCGCCGTGAGCCAGCGGCGCATCCCGATGGCTTCGTACAGCAGCACGCTGGGATATTTCGCCAGCATGTAGCCCACGAACAGGACGCCGGCGCCGAAGCCGTACTGGGTGCCCGACAGGCCGAGGGCGCGGTTCATATCGAGGGCGGCAAACCCCACGTTCGTGCGGTCTATCGCGCCCATCAGCACATAGAACGCCGCCGGGACGACCAGATGCAGCAGCACCTTGCGACCCACCGATTGTTCAACGGCGGGCACGCCCTGCGCTTCGTGGTGCTGTTTCACGCATTCTCCCCATTTTATCGGCGGCATCGGTGTCCGTGAGGGAAGATGATAGCGCTTGCATATGCATTCGTCGATACTTATGCATCGCGCCATGAAAACCACCGTTCCGCAGGATTTCGATCCAGAAAAGCCCGAGGACTTCGACAGCGCGCATCGCGAATATGCGCGTTTGCGACGGGAATGTCCGGTGGCGCACACCGATGGCCTGGGTGGTTTCTGGGCGTTGACGCGTTATGACGATGTCAAGCGTGCGGCCTCGGATTCTTCCACGTTCATCACGTCGGTGCAGAACGTGGTGCCCAAGGTGGCGTACACGGGCCGCCGGCCGCCGCTTCACCTCGACCCGCCCGAGCACACGCCCTATCGCAAGGCTCTTAATCCGCTGCTTTCGCTGGAAAAATCGGAAGCCTACGCGGACAAGGCGCGGGCGCTGGCACAGCGGCTGTTGACCCCCATGGTCGCGAAGGGTGGCGGCGACATCTGCGTCGAATTTTCCAGCTATCTGCCGGTCCATATCTTTGGCGAATGGATGCGCATGCCCGATGCCTGGCTCGATACCCTGCATGACGCGGGCCGGGCCTTCATCCTGGCGGTTCATTCCAACACGCCGGAGCGGATGAAGGAAACCAGCTTGCGCCTGTATGAAATGGCGCGCGGGCTGATCGCCATCCGGCGCGAGCAGCCGCAGGACCCCGAAATCGACCCGACGAGCGCGTTGCTGGCCGCGCGGCACGAGGGTGAGCCTTTCCCCGAGGAACTGCTGGTCGGCACGGTGCGTCAGGTTCTGGTGGTCGGCATGGTCGCGCCGATGGTGATGATCGGCAATATCTGCGTCCATCTTTCGCGGGACACGGCGCTGCAGCAGCAATTGCGGGCGGACCCTTCGCTGATTCCGGCCGCGATCGAGGAATTCCTGCGCCTTTACACGCCCTATCGCGGCTTTGCGCGCACCGCCGTGTGCGACGTGGAAATGGGCGGACGGACGATTCCGGCAAACGAGGCCATCGCGCTCGTCTATGCTTCCGCCAACCGGGACGAGGAGGTGTTCCCCCAAGGCGATACGTTCATCCTCGACAGGCCCAACATCGCCCAGCACCTCGCCTTCGGGCGGGGGCCGCACAATTGCCCCGGCGTGCACCTGGGCCGGATGCAACTGCGCGTGGCGCTGGAGGAGATCCTCGGTGCGACAAACAGCTTTTCGCTCGATGGTCCGGTAACCGTGAGCCGATGGCCGGAAATCGGTGCGCTTTCCGTTCCCTTGCGCTTCGCGTAACGCGATTGCGCACCGGGGGCGGGGCGGGCTAGGCAAGGCGGATGAACGACGTTCCCGGCCGATCACCCACGCTAGACGATGTCGCCGCGCATGCCGGGGTTTCGACGGCGACTGTCAGCCGCTTCGTGAACAATCCGTCGGTGGTTGCGCCCGCGACCGCCGACCGCATCCGCGCGGCGATTGCCGCCACCGGCTATATTCCCAACCTGCTCGCCGGGGGGCTTGCGTCCAGCAAGTCGAAAATGGTCGCGGTGCTGATCCCTTACCTGACGGACTCGATTTTCAACGACACGATCCAATCGATGGTGGAAGAACTGTCGGGGGCGAGCACTACCGTCATGCTCGGGCTTACGGGCGTGTCGGCCCGGCGCACCGAGGATCTCATTCGCGCGGCGTTGAGCCGCAGGGTGGATGCGATCATCTTTACCGGCCCGGTCACGCCCGAAGTCGAAGCGATGGTCCGCCGGTCGCCTGCGTTGTTCATCGAAGTGTGGGATCTGCCCAAAGAGCCCATCGGCCTTGCGGTCGGATTCTCGCACGAGGCGGCGGGGCGCGATGTGGCGCGCTTCCTGATGTCGCGCGGTTACCGCCGGCCGCATCTGGTGACGGCCAGCGGCACGCGCGCGCAGATGCGGCGCGATGGCTTTTTCGCCGAATGGCCGGCCGCCGAGGGCATCGCTCTCACGGAATCGAGTGTGGAGGTTCCTTCGCGGTTTGGTCATGCGCGCCGCATCTTCGCCGAAATCCGGCGCTTGCCGGACATGCCCGATGTAGTGGTTTGCGGTTCGGACTATCTGGCGCAGGGAATCATCGTCGAGGCAATGGCGGCCGGATTGCGCGTGCCCGAGGATATTGCCGTGGTGGGTTTCGGCAACAGTTCGATCGCGGGGGAAATGCGGCCGACGATTACGTCGGTCGAAGTCGATGGCGCGCGGATCGCGCGCGAAGCCATTGCCGCGATCCGCAAGCATGGCAACGGCGAGCCATTGCGGGAACGCTGGATCGACGTGGGATTTCGCCTGATCGCCCGCGAAAGCGCCTGAAGGCGGAGGGGGGCGGGGCCGCGTCGCCGCGCCTACCGGTAAAATTCGCTTTCGATCTTGGAAAGCGTGACGAAGCCGTCCTCGATATGCCTGCGCATGGCCTGTTCGCTGGCATCCGCATCCCCGGCAAGCAGCAGTTTCACCATGTTCTGGTGGTCCGCATTCGCGGTGCGCAGACGTTCGTCGTCGTAAAAGCTTTCGAACAGCAGGCGATGGATGGGCACGTTCAATCGCTGGAGAAGGTCGGCAATCACCGAATTGCCGGAACCTTCGACGATCAGCCGGTGCCATTCCACGTTCAGCCGTCCGAAGCGTTCGGGCGCCCGATCTTCCACGCAGCGGTCGAGGGCATCCTGAACGGCACACAGCCGCTCTTTCTGTTCCGGCGTCGCCTGTCGCGCGAAATCGCCGGCGCAAATGCCTTCCAGCGCGACGCGCGCGCGATAGATCTGACGTACTTCTTCCAGACTGGCATTCTTGACCGAAGCTCCGCGAAATTCCTCGATCTGGACCAGGCCTTCGCCTTCCAGCCGCTGCAAGGCCTCGCGCACTTTCGATCGGCTGGCGCCGGTCTGCCGGATGATGTCGACTTCCACCAGCCGCTGGCCGGGGACGAAACGGCCAGCCCGGATGCGATCGCGCACCCAGTCGGCGATTTCGGACCCGGTGGGGGCCCGGAGAGACGGATTTTCAACCATATCCGTCGTTTTCCAACCCCGGACAATATTGTCAACAATATTGTGATCGATTTTTCCGTTGCCTGCGGCGTCGGGATCGCCGATCAAATTGTCAACAATTTGGAGAGGCGCCATGCAGGCGATTCGGTGGGTAGCGGTGGCGGCAGCAGCCGCAATTGCGGTGCCCGGCAACGCTGCCGACTATCCTGACGTACAGCGCAGCTCGCTTTATGTGCCCGTTCGCGATGGCACGCGCCTTGCCGTGAACATCTATCGTCCGGCGGGCAGCGGCGGGGTGGAAAGTGCGCCGCTGCCGGTGATTTTCGTGTTCACGCCATACCGTGCCCGCTTCGTCGGACAGGACGGCAAGGTCAACGAGGTGGCGTTGAATGATCGGATGGCGCTCCGGTCGCTCATCGCGGCGGGCTATGTCGTCGCCGTGGCCGACATCCGCGGCAAGGGCGCGTCTTTCGGCAGCCGCCATGGTTTCCAGGACCGGACGGAAGCCCGGGACGGGTACGATCTGGTGGAATGGCTGGCGCACCAGCCGTTCTCCACGGGCAAGGTCGGCATGATCGGCTGTTCGTATCTGGGCGGGGCTACGTTTCACACCGCCACCACGGCGCCGCCATCGCTCAAGGCGGTTTTCATCGGCGCCTCGGATCTCGACAAGTATGCGTTCGTCAAGCGAGGCGGCATAACCGCGCAGTTCAACACGAGGCCGGACGAACCGCTGAGCGAGGATCTGGCAAGCGTCCCGGTCGATGCCGACGCCAACGGCATGCAATTGAAGGCCGCCGTCGCCCAGCATGCGGCCAACACGCCGATGGCGGCCCTGTGGTATGGCATGCCCTATCGCGACAGTGTTTCGCCGCTGACCGGCAATGCCTTCTGGAACGAAGCCAGCGTCTACAACTATATGGGCGCAATCCGCCGGGCCGGTATCGCCACCTACTTCTGGAGCAACTGGCAGGACGAACCGACCGCGCAATCGATTCTGAGCGCGGCCAACCTCCCCGGCGCGAAGTTCCTGGCTGGTCCGGGCAGTCATTGCGTGCCGCCGCCGGGGTTCGATTTCACCGGCGAAGTCCGCCGCTACTTCGACCATTACCTCAAGGGCGTCGACAACGGCATCGAGCGCGAGCCGCGCGCGACCTACTGGGTGGAAGGCCTGGAGGGGAAGGGCGGGTATGTCCGTTCCCGGTCCTTGCCGGGCGAGGGCGTGAAGCCCGTCTCATGGTTCCTGGACGGAGGCAGAAGCGGCTCTGCCCGGTCGGTCAACGATGGCGTGCTGGCTTCCACGCCGGCCAATCGCGGCACCGATCGCTTCACGGTGCGCTATGACCTGCCCGACCCGGACTACTTCGCTTTCTGGGCCAGGCCCATGGATGACAAGGGACTGAGCTACACCAGCGCACCTTTGGCCCGTGCGATGAAGCTGGTCGGCTATCCCGTGGTGCGCCTGAAGGTTTCGGCCGACAAGCCGGATGCCAACGTGTTCGTCTATCTGGATGAAGTGGCCGCTGACGGCAAGGTCGAGGTCGTCTCGTTCGGCCGGCTGGCGCTGTCGCACCGAAAGCTGGTCGCCGCCCCTTACAACACGCTGGGCCTGCCGTGGCATTCCGGCCTGCAGCGCGACGTGGCGCCGCTGCCGGTGGGGCAGCAGGCCGATCTGGCGATCGACCTTACACCGGTTTCACGGATCGTGCCGGCCGGCGCGCGGTTGCGCGTGACGATCGCCGGCGCGGATCCGCGCCAGCGCAATCTCAAGCAGATCATGCAGACGCCAGCGCCCGTCATCGCCGTCGAACGCGGCGGGCGCGGGACGTCGTGGATCGACCTGCCAGTCGCCGATTGAGCATCATTGGAAGGAAAGGCCGCGCAGCCGGCCGCGGGGAAGGAGTAAGTCAACATGAAGGGCAATAAGATCACGCGTTTACGGACAGCGTTCTGTATCGGCAGCTGTGGCCTGGCGATCGCGGCAGTGCCCGCGATGGCCCAGGACGCCGCGCAGGACGAACCGAGCAGCGCCGAAATCATCGTCACCGGTAGCCGCGTGCGCGGCGAGGCGCCGGTGGGCTCCACCGTCACCACCCTGGGGCGGAAGGAAATCGAGGCGTCCAGCGCGGTAACAGTCGATCGCATGGTCAAGGAAATACCGCAGGTATTCGATCTGGGCGTTTCGGAGAATTCGCGCGGCCAGTCCGGCGGTAGTGGCAACATCACTTACGGCAACTCGGTCAACCTGCGCGGCATCGGCCCCTATGCGACGCTGGTGATGATCGATGGCCACCGGGTGACCAACAACAGCCGATCGATCGATCCTTCCGTCCTGCCTTCGCTGGGCGTCGAACGGGTCGAGGTCGTGGCGGACGGCGCATCGGCGATCTACGGTTCCGATGCGGTTGCCGGCGTGGTGAACCTCATTCCGCGTCGGTCGCTGGATGGAGGCGAGGTGTTCGCGCGTGCGGGCATCGGCGGTCGCGGCGATTTTCATGAATATTCGCTGGGTGCGGCGCTGGGCAAGGTGTTCGAGCGCGGCCAGATCATGGTGGCTTACGAACATGTCGAACGCTCCAACCTGAGCGGTGACAACCGTTCGTTCTTCACCAACAACCAGACTCCGTTCGGAGGCGCGGATTACCGCATCGCGCGCTGCGCGCCGGGCAATATCAACGCGAACGGCACAACTTACGCGATACCGGCGGCGGGCGTGACGCAGGCGACCGCGGGTGCGCTTGTCGCGGGGACGCTTAACAAGTGCGACGAACTGACCAACCAGGACTTGGCGCCGCGGCAGAAGTATGATTCGGTGAACAGCACCGGGCGGTACGACCTTACCGACTGGCTGAGCGTCTTTTACGACGGGTTCTATTCCAAGCGCGATTTCTACCGGAAGTCCGGGTTCACCAACGCCCGCATAACGGTTCCGCAGACCAACGCGTTCTTTGTGCGCCCGGCTGGCTTCACCGGCACCAGCTACACACTGGACTACAACTTCCGCAACGACCTGCCGACCAACGATTCGTTCGGCTATGCCGAAAGCTGGCAGATCACGCCCGGCATCAAGGCAAAGTTGCCGCACAACTGGGAAGTCGAGGCACTGTTCGGCTATGGCAAGACGCACGATTTCTCCGGCTCCTACTTCGGGCTGAACAATGGCGCGCTGACGGCCGCGCTGGCCAGCAGCGATCCGGCCACCGCGTTCGATCCCTATGGCCTGGGGCGCACGAGCGCCGCGGTCCGCGCTGTCCTTGCCAACCAGATCTTCCTCGCGCCGACCAACGGGCGGTTGAAGACGTATGAAGGGCGCATCAACGGGCCGCTGTTCGCGCTGCCCGGTGGTGAAGTGAAGTTGGCAGGCGGTTACGAAAGGCAGGATTTCACCGTGGGGCTGGGATCGGCGCGCGGCGCTCCGACCACGCCGATCGTGTTCCGCAATTTTGGACGCAAGGTCGATTCGGTCTATGGCGAACTGTTCGTGCCGGTCTTCGGTGCGGCCAACGCGATGCCCGGGTTTGAACGGCTCGAACTCAACGCCGCGGTGCGTTACGACAAGTATAGCGATGTCGGCGGCACCACCAATCCCAAGTTCGGGATCAATTGGGAGCCGGTGCGGGGCCTGAAACTGCGCGGCAGCTATGGCACGTCGTTCCGTGCGCCGACGATCCCCGAAATCTACGGCAACTCCAACAACCTGTTCGGCCAGAGCTATCAGAACCCGGCCGGCGGAGCGCCGTTGCAGGGCTATGCGCTGTCCGGCCCCAACCTTAACCTGAAGCCTGAAACGGCAACCACCTGGTCCATCGGCGCCGACTTCGACCCCACCCCGACGCTGCACTTCGGCATCACGTACTGGGATGTGAACTATCGCAACCAGGTGCTCGCCAACCTGTCGAACCTGACCATTCTGGGTAACGAGGCGCAGTATGCCGGCACGAACATCATCCTTCGCGATGCAGCCGCCGCCGCCCGGGTTCAGCAGTTGCTGGCGCAAGGCGTGGCGCTGGCCAGCGGATCGTTTCCCGGCGGCAACCCTGCGAACGTCACCCTGTACGTGGACGGGCGCAGCCAGAACCTTGGCGTTTCGATTACCCGCGGCATCGATTTTACCGGCACCTGGACCAAGGACGTTTCCGACAGGGATACGCTGACGTTCAACGTGTCGGGAACCTATCTCACCAAATATCGCGTCGCCGTCACGCCCACGGCGCCGCTGGTCGATCGCCTGAACGTGATTTTCAATCCGCTCAAGTTCAAGGCGCGCGCCAGCATCCTGTGGGATCATGGCCCGGTCAGCGCGCGCGTGCTGATCACGCACGTCGGGGGGTACAAGAACAACCTCGCGGTGCCCGTGCAGTCGGTGGGGAGCTTCACGCCGGTCGATTTTTCGATCAGCTGGCGCATCGGCGATCAGAAGGCGACGGGGTTCTTTGACAAGGGCATGACTCTGGGCTTTGAAATGCGCAACGCGTTCGACCAGAAGCCGCCCTATGTGAACCTGGCGCCCAGCGGCAACGGCAGCGGCGGGTATGACGCCACGGCCGCCGATCCGATCGGCCGGCTGTTCGCGATCAGCGTCCGCAAGGCGTTCTGACGATCGCGATGAGGGGGGAAGGCGGCGTGAACCGGGAGGCGATCTCCATTGTGCTGGCGGGCGATCTCGTTCTTGATGAACCGGACGCACCCTACTGGCTCGACGGAATCGCGCCTGCGGTTCGCGCCGCCGATCTCGCCATCGGTCATCTGGAAGTGCCACACACCGCGCGCGGAGCCGAGATGAAGGGGGACGTCCCGGCGCCCGGCGCGCCGCCCGAAAATATCGCGGCGATCGCCGGGGCGGGGTTCTCCATGGTCAGCCTTGCCGGCAATCATATCGCCGACTGCGGTGCCGAAGGCATAGCCGATACCATTGCCGGGCTTGATGCGCACGGCATCGCCCATGCCGGGGCGGGGCTGACACTGGCCGAAGCGCGCGAGCCGGCCGTGGTGGGCCGTAACGGCCGGCGCATCGCGTTGCTCAGCTACAATTGCGTCGGTCCCGAAAGCGCCTGGGCCGGCCCGGACCGCGCTGGCTGCGCGTGGTTGCCGATCGAAACGGCGGACGGAAGCCCGGTCGCGCCCGCGGCGAACCTCGTCGCGTTGACCGACGCGGCGGTGGCGATCCTGCGCGAGGACATTGCCCGCGCGCGCACCGTGGCCGATCTGGTGCTGGTGGCGCTGCACAAGGGCATCGTCCATACGCCCGCGCGGCTGGCCCCCTACGAACGCGCCGTGTCGCATGCGGCGATCGACGCCGGGGCGGATGTCGTGATCGGTCACCATGCGCATATCGTGCGTGGCATCGAATTCTATCGCGGGAAGCCGATCTTTCACGGCCTTGGCAACGGGTGTGTCGTCACCCGCGCGCTTAGCCCGGCGCAGGATCATCCGGCCCGCCGCGAATGGGCGCAGCGGCGCAAGGCGCTGTTCGGTTTCGAACCCGATCCGGCCTATACGCTGGCGCCGTTTCACCCGCAGGCGGTGAACGCGTTCCTGGGACGGATAGATTGGGGCGCGGATGGCGCCATCGTGCCGGCGATCATCCCGGTCGATGTCGAAGCGCCGGGGCGGCCGGTTCTGGCGCCGCCGGACCGGGCCGCAGAAATACGCGCCTACGTCGACGGCATAACGCGCGATGCGGGGATGCCCGGTATCCGGATCGATGCCGATGGGCGCGTGCAAGAGGTAGCGGCATGAATGTTCTTGCGCGCATCATGATCTGGACCGGCGGCACCGCGCTGATCGCGGCGGCCGGGCTCAATCTGTTGTCGGTGATCGGACGCCACACCGGCCTGCCGCTGAAAGGCGCGATCGAGCTTGTGCAGGTGGGCGTGCTGGTAGCCGGGACGCTGGCGCTCGTTGCCGCAACGCTGGCGCGCAATCACGCGCGCGTTCACCTTGTGCTGGGCCGGCTGAAGCCCGGTGGCGCGCATCTCGTCGAACGCCTTTCGATATTGCTGACGATGGCGTTCTATGCCGCTCTTCTTTGGGGGTCCGCGTGGCTCGCCAGCGATTTGTGGGGCAGCCAGGAAGTGAGCGAACTGCTCGGCGTGCCGTGGCGCTGGCTGAGGATGTTCCTCAACGCGGGCCTTGTCGCCGTGCTTGTCCTGCTTGCGCGTCAACTGGTGGAGCGCAAGCGCTGATGTTCGCCACGCCTGAAACCGGCCTGATCGGCCTTGTCCTGCTGTTCGCGTTGCTGATTTCGGGTGTGCCGATCGGCGTGTCGCTGGGGCTTGTCGGCGCCGGCGGGTTGATCGTTGCGCTGGGCTTCGAACCCGCGCTGATCAAGGCCGGCGTGATCGTGGTGGAAACGTTGACACGCTACGAACTGGGCACGCTGCCGCTGTTCATGCTGATGGCGCATCTGTTCTTTTCGGCCAATGCCAGCCGCGACCTGTTCGATGCCGCGGCCAAGCTGGTCGGGCACAGACGTGGCGGGCTTGCCTATGCCTCGATCGGCGGGTGCGCGGGGTTTGGTGCGATCAACGGATCGAGCCTTGCCACCGCCGCCACGATCGGGCTGGTGGCCCTGCCGGAAATGCGCCAGCGCGGCTATTCGGACGCGCTCGCCACGGGAACGGTCGCGGCAGGGGGCACGCTGGGTCAGATGCTTCCGCCGTCCGGCGCGCTGATTGTCTATGGCATCATCGCGGAACAGTCCGTGGGGAAGCTGTTCACGGCAACGCTGATTCCCGGTATCTCGCAGATGCTGTTCTATTGCCTTGTCGTCTGGTTGCTTGTCCGCTGGCGGCCTTCGATCGCCCCTGCCAGCGAGCGGGCGACCTGGCGTGAACGCGGGCAGGCCATGCTGCGCATCGCGGACATGCTCGGGTTGTTGTGCCTTGTGCTGGGCGGGATCGTGCTGGGGTGGTTCAGCCCGTCCGAAGCCTCGTCGATCGGCACGGTTGGCGCCCTGGCAATCACGGCTTGGCGGGGGCGCCTGACGCGGGAAGTGCTGTTCCGCGCCTTTTCCGAAACGCTGCGGACCAGCGGTCTGATCTTTCTGGTCATCATCGGTGCGCTCGTCTTCTCGACGTTCATCAGCGTGACAGGCCTTACCGATGCCGTCGGCCATTGGGTAACCGGCCTTGCCCTGGGAACGATTCCGACGCTGATCGTCGTGGCGGGGCTTCTGCTTTTGCTCGGCTCCGTGCTCGATGGCCTGGCGCTGATGCTGTTGACCACGCCGATCCTTTTGCCCGTGGTGGAAAGCGTGGGCATGTCGCCGATCTGGTTTGGCATCTTCATCACCCGCGCGATGGAAATCGGCTTCGTTCATCCGCCGCTCGGCATGAATCTCTACGTGATCCAGGGCGTCGCCAAGGACGTGAGCATCAACCGCATCTTCAAGGGGGTGATGCCGTTTCTCGCCAGCGACCTGGTCCATCTTCTTCTTCTGATCCTGTTTCCCGCGATGGCCCTGTGGCTGCCGGGCCTTTTCGGACAATGACCATGATTGCATCACTCGGCCCGGATTTGCCGCAAGACCTGCTTGCCGCCACAGGCGTGCATGCCGGTTTGCTTCCCTGGGACATCGACCGCGAAACGCCCGCCGCAGACCGCTGGCTGGAGAGCAAGTTTCCGCGCTGGACCTATTCCGTCCTGCAAGACTGGCTGGATGGCCGGCTCGACCACCTGGATGCCGTGGTGTTTTCCCGTGCCGACGATGGCGCGCAGCGCCTTTACTACTACATCAGCGAGCTGCGCCGGCTCGGCGAGGTCGGCGGCCCCGAACCGTTGATCTTCGATGTCGCCAAGATCGGACGTGCCAGCAGCGCACAGCACATGGTTGCCAGCGTGCGGAAGCTGGCCGATCGTCTTGGCGTCGGTGAGATCGCGCTTGAGCGGGGCATCGCGGAAACCAACGTGCGCCGGGCGAATGCAACTGCCGCGGCGGATGCGCAGCCCGGGCGGGTCTGCCTGATCGCGGGTACGCCGCCCCCGGATCGCCGGCTGCATGGCATGGTCGAACGCGCCGGCTGGATCGCGGCCGGTGAAACGCTGGGCGATGCGTGGGCGGACCCGGGGCCGCCGGTCGAGGAAGGCACTGGCGATCCGTTCGCCGCACTTGCTCGTCAGCTTCACGCGAGGCGCGCGGATGTGCGGGCGTTTTTCGATCGCGCGCAGGCGCTGGAAGCGCAGGCGGACGAATGCGGCGCATTGGCGGCGGTGCTGTGGTTCGCCGAAGAGGACGATGCCCGCGTCTGGCATCTGCCCGCGCAGCGCGATGTCCTGGCAAGGATCGATATTCCCGCGCTGATCCTGACGCGGCGCGATTGGCGCGCGAACGATGGCGTGGAGGCCGAGATCGCTGCTTTCCTGCAGGGAGGCGCCGCATGATACCGCTTGCTGGCCATCGTGTCGCCGTGCTCGGCGGCATGGCGGAACGCCCTCTCGCACGGTTCCTGGTCTCTCTGGGGGCCGAGCTTGGCGGCGCGGTCGAAGGCGCCTCGTTCGTGATCGATGACATCGGGCTGGAAGGGCTGGCTGGCGTTGCCGTGCCGGACGCGGCCATTCACGTGTCGGTCACGCCTTTTGGGTCCGGCGGCCCGCGCTCCGGCTGGAAGGGTGGGGAACTGGTTGCCTCGGCAATGGGCGGCGCTTTGCGCGTTACAGGAGAGCCGGGACTGCCGCCGGTGAAAGAGGCGGGCGACGCCTGCACCTTCCACGCCGACATGGTTGCGGCGTCCGGCGCGATGGCCGCGCATTATGCGCGCGGCACGCACGGCAAGGGGCAGCATGTCGATGTCTCGATCCAGCAGGTCGCGTTCAGCCGCAATTTCAACGGCGTGCTGTGCTGGCAATTCGACCGGCGCAAGCTTGCGCGCGTTGGTGGAGCGCTGGCCTATGGCCAGGCCACTGTCCGCGCGATCTGGCGGCTGGCGGACGGCTGGTGCTTCCATTCGCTGATGACGGGGCGGCTGGGCGCGCCCGCCAACCAGGCGCTGTCCGACTGGATCGACGATGCCGGTATGCCAAACCCGCTGCGCGGCACGGACTGGCTGGCGTACAACCGTTCGACGCTGCCAGCGGAAACGCGGGCGATCTGGGAAGCCGCCATCGACGCGTTCTTCCGTTCGCGCACGAAGCGGGAAATCGCCATCGAGGGGCTGCGGCGCGGCATCAACGCGTGCGTGGCGAACGAGCCGTCGGATGTGCTGGCCGATCCCCATCTTGCCGCGCGCTCCTTCTTTGACACGCCATCGGGATTGCCCGACCGCTTTGCGACGTTCCGTCCGGGGACCACGCCAGCGGCGCCCGCCGTCCATGCCGGCGCTCGCCCCGGTCCGCTTGCGGGCGTGCGCGTGCTGGATTTCGCCTGGGCGCTGGTGGGTTCGATCACGACCAAGACGCTGGGCGATCTCGGCGCCGAGGTGGTGAAGATCGAAAGCCGCACGCGGCCCGATCTGGCGCGGCTGGACGTGCAGGTTTCGGCATCGCAGGCTGGCAACTGGGACGATAAGCCCTGGTTCGCGCATCTCAATTCGTCCAAGCGCAGTGTTTCCTTGAACATGAAAAAGCCGGAGGCGCGCGAACTGATCGATCCGCTGATCGATTGGGCCGACGTCGTCGTCGAAAACTTCTCGCCCGGCACGATGAAGAAGCTGGGCCTCGACTACGATGCGCTGGCGGCGCGCAACCCCGGTATCGTCATGGTATCGGGCAGCGTCTTCGGCCAGACCGGCCCGCTGGCGCAGGAATGGGGCGTGGACGGCACCGGCGGCGCGCTTTCCGGGCGCACCTTCCTGACGGGTTATCCCGATCGCGATCCGGTGATCCCGGGGGCCGTCCCCTATGGCGACGTGATCGTGCCCTTCGTGATGGCGGGCTCGGTCGCGGCGGCGCTCCAGCACCGGCGGGAAACCGGCCTCGGTTGCCATATCGATGCCTCCATGTACGAAATCTGCGTGCAGCAGATGCGGGACTATCTCGCGGCAGCCAAGCGTGGCGAACGCCCCCAACGGGCGGGCAATGCCGATCCGCGCGTGCTGTTCCAGGATGTGTTCCCGGCGCTGGGCGATGACCGGTGGGTGGCGATCACCGTTTTTGGGGAACAGGACCGGGCGCGGCTGGCGGCGATCGCCGGCACCGACATTGCGGCATGGACGTCCGTTCGGGAAGATCGGGCGATCGCGGCGGAATTGCAGGCGGCCGGCATTGCGTGCGGCGTGGTGCAGGATTGCCAGGACATGATCGATGCCGATCCGCAGCTGGCGCGGCGGGGTGCGCTGGTGACGCTGGATCATCCGCTGCTGGGGCCATTTGGCCATATCGCCACGCCGATCCTGTTCTCCCGGGATCGGCCCGCGCCCTTCCGCGCACCGCGCATGGGCGAACACGTACACGCCATCGCCCGTGACCTTTGCGGCCTGTCCGAAGCCCGCATCGCCGAACTCGAAGCGGCAGGAGTATTCCAATGAGTCAAGCCACCGGACAGCGCAGCCGCAAGGACCTGGCCTGCACCGCCGCCGCCAACGCCTACCAGAAGCAGTTCGGCATCGATCTGAAGCGCCGGGTGGTGGATGAAGGCGAACCTTTCGCAATCGTCCAGGCCGATACGCCGCACGAGATCTTTCACGTGATGGACATCCCGATCATCACCAACCAGTGGTGGTCGGCCTACATTTCGGCCAAGCAGCTTTCGAACCAGTACTTCGAAGTGATGGCGCGCCATGGCTTTCCGGAGAACAGCTGCAAGTATTGTTCGCTGGGCCTTGCCTGCACGCTGGCCAACGATCCCAAGTCCGCGCCGTGGGGCGGGTTGCCCAAGCCGACCGTGCTGGTCGCGCGGATGACCTGCGATTGCATCCAGCACGTCTTCGGCCAGTGGGCCGAGGCGCTGGGTAGCGAGTTCTTCCCGATGGAGGCGCCCGCGTGGGAGCACAAGGACCCGCGCTGGTTCGCGCATTCCCGCAACGACTGGCAGGAAATCTACGATGCCGACCGCATCGCGCTGATGGTTTCCGAGATGCGCGACCTTATCGCGCTGCTGGAAAATCGCACCGGCCGCAAGTTCGACGAAGCCAGGCTCCATCACCTGATGGAGCGGATCAACGAGCAGGAAGGGTATATCTGGGAGGCCGCGCAGGCGATCGGCCGCGCGCGTCCGTGCCCGGTATCCATCGCCGAACAGATGCCCAACACCATGATCCCGCAATGGCACCGGGGATCGGACTGGGCGGTGGATCATGCTCGTCGCTTCCGCGATGAAGTGATGGAGCGCATCGCCAGCGGGGCGGGCACCGCCGCGCATGAGAAGATCCGGTTGATGTGGATCGGTGCCGGGGTGTGGCACGACCCGGGCTTCTACCAAGCGCTGGAAGAGCGGCTCGGCGCCGTGTTCGTCTGGTCCATGTACATGCCGTTCGCCGGGCCGCAGTATATCCGCGAGTTGCACGGACGCCCGATGGATGCCCTGGCCAGCCGTATCTGCTCGATGAACGAGGTGTTGCACCTTCCACCGTGGATGAACGGCTGGATGACCAGCGAGGCGGAGCGCTGCGGGATCGATGCCTGCGTCGTGCTGTTGCCGCCGGACAACCGGCTTTCGCAATCGGGCACGAAGATCACCGCGCAATCACTGGAAGCGGCGGGCGTCCCCGTCCTTTCGATCGACGCGGACATGGTCGATGCCAAGAACTGGAATCACGACCGCATGGTGACGCTGGTTGCCGATTTCCTGGTCGCGCGGGGGCTTGCGTGAAACGTCTGGTGCTGGCCCTGGCAATGCTGATCAGCGCGTGCGCGCGGCCAGCTTCGCCGGGTGTGACCGAGCTGACCTATGCAACGCCGTACAGCCCGAACCATCCGTTCAGCAAGGCGGATCAGGCGTGGATGGCGTTCGTGGAGCAGCGCTCGCACGGCCGTATCCGGATTCGTCCCAGCTGGTCGGGCGCGCTGCTTTCATCGGATATGTCGATGGAGGAACTCCGTCACGGTGTGGCGGACGTGGGGTTGATAACGCCGATCTACGCGCGCGGCGGCACCCATCTGCTGCGCATCCAGACCGGCTTCTACAGCGGCGCGGATAGCGTGGAATCGCAGGTTGCGCTCTATCGCTGCATCGCCGCTGCGGAGCCTGAAATCGGCCGCGAGCTTCAGGGCCTCAAGGTTCTGGCGGTTCAGGGCGGATCGCTGGCTGGCATCGTTACGACAAACCGGCAGGTGCGCAGCCTTGCCGATCTGCGCGGCCTGCGTTTGCGGGCGCCGACGGAATTGCTGACGGTGCTGGAATCGCTTGGAGCCGATCCCGTCAACATGCCGATGGCGGATGTCTATTCGTCCATGGCCAAGGGCGTGATCGATGGCGTGATCGCGCCAGGCGATACCTTCAAGGCTTTGCATTTTGCGGAAGTGGCCAGGTATTACAACACGCTGGCTGTCCCGCGCGGTGCCTATCCCGCAAGGGCAATGGGGGCTGCACGCTGGAACAGCCTGACGGATGAGGAACGCGCCATCCTGACCGAAGCTCAACCCGTATGGGAAGCGGCGCTGGCGCGGGAAATCCGTGTCGCGCTGGACAAGGGCATGGAGGAGGCGCGCGCGCGGCATGTCGTGATCAGCGGCGTTTCTGCGTCCGAGCAGGCGCGTTTCGATGCGCTTTATCTGCGGGATTCCGAAGCCAATGCCCGGGCGCTCGCGCGTTTTGGCCTTGATGGAATGAGAGCGTTTCGCACCGCGCGCGCCGCGGTGCGTGGCCGCGACCGGATCGAATGTGGGGGCAAATCATGAAACGATTGATCGTCCTGGCGGGGCTGGTCGCGACGATGGCGTCCGCGCAAGCGGCGGGCGCTCCACACGGGCCGGGGGTTATCGGCGCGCCTGCGGGCGCCGGTGCCTGGCCGGCGGTCGCTGAAAGCCGCGCCGATGCGCCGGGCTATACGATCTACCGCCCGGCCCGCCTGCCGCGCCAGCGTTTGCCGCTGGTGCTGTGGGGGAACGGCGGGTGCAAGAACAATGGGCTTTCCGCCAGCCATTTCCTGCGCGAGATCGCAAGCCATGGCTATTTCGTGATCGCCAACGGAGCGCCGGGTGTGGAAAGTCCCGCACTGGATCGGCTGCCCGATGGCCCACCGGTCGCGTTCCCGCCGCCGCGTCCGACGCCGGACGAAACGACCGCCGGGCAGCTGGTCGCGGCGATCGACTGGGCCGTGCGCGCGGACCGGGCGGGATCGTTCAAGGGGCGGATCGATACGACCCGCATCGCGGTGATGGGGCACAGTTGCGGCGGATTGCAGGCGATTGTCGCAGGCGCGGATCCGCGCGTGAAGACCGTCATGGTGATGAACAGCGGTGTCTATAACCGCGGGAACACCGGCATCAGCGGCGTTCCCGTGACCAAGGATGATCTGCGCAAGCTGCATACGCCCGTTGCCTATATCCTGGGCGGACCGACCGATATCGCCTATCCCAACGGCACGGACGACGTGAATCGCATCGATCACGTTCCCGTGTTCTACGGCAACCTGCCGACCGGGCATGGCGGCACGTACCAGATGGTCAACGGGGGCGAATATGCGCGCGTCGGGGTGGCCTGGCTTGATTGGCAGTTGAAGGGCAGCAAGCGCGCCGGCGCGATGTTCGCGGGCGATCCCTGCGGTCTTTGCGCGGGAACGGGCTGGACCGTCGTTCGCAAGCAATTTCCGGAGAAACCATGACCAAGCCGCTTGCGGGCATCCGCATCGCCGATTTCAGCCACGTCATGGCAGGGCCTTACGCATCCCACTTGCTGCGGCAGATGGGGGCAGAGGTGATAAAGATCGAGCCCAAACGCGGCGACGGGTTCCGTTCCTACGGCTCGGATCGCCGTTTCGACGGCATGGCGCCCGCCTTCATCGCCGCCAACGCGGGCAAGAAATCGATCGCGCTCGATCTCAAGGACGCAGCCGATCTGGCCATTGCCCGCGCCATCGTTTCGCGCAGCGATGTGCTGCTGGAGAACTTCCGCCCGGGGGTGATCGCGCGGCTGGGACTCGGTTATGATGCGGTGCGCGAACTGCGCCCCGATATCGTCTATTGCTCCGTATCCGGCTATGGACAGGACAGCCCTCAGCGCGATTGGCCGGCGATCGACAACATCGTCCAGGCGACCAGCGGGATGATGATGCTGAGCGGCGAGGAAGGCGATCCGCCCGTTCGCGTGGGGTTCCCGATCGTGGATACACTGACCGGTCAGACGGCCGCGCTGGCGATCCTGTCCGGCCTGATGCAGCGCGAACGCGGCGGCGGTGGCAGCTATATCGATGTGTCGATGTTCGACGCCAGCCTCGCATTCATGACATCTGCGCTGACGCCCTATCTCGTCACCGGTCAGCCAATGTCGCGCATGGGCAACACCGGTTACAGCGGATTGCCCACGGCGTCTCTGTTTGTCGCGCGCGATGGCCGACAGATTTCCCTGGGCGTGGTGCAGCCGAACCAGTTCGAAGCCCTGGCCCGCTTCGTGGGTAAGGAAGAATGGCTGCGCGATGCGCGCTTTGCGACGGACGACGCGCGGCGTGCAAACTTCGATGCCATGAAGGCGGAAGTGGCCGGCGTGATCGCGACGCGGGATGCGGCGGATTGGGAAGCCGGCATGAACGCTGCCGGCATACCGTGCGGCGTGGTGCGACGGGTGGACGAGGCTTCGGCGCTGGCCGGGCCGGGCGCCCTGGCGTCGCTCGCCGTCCCGGGGTTGCCGCTGGATGGCGATGTGCGCCTGCCGGGCGTCGGGTTCCGCATGGTGCCGGGCGAACCCTCTGTCGATGCCCCGCCGCCCAGGCTCGACGAGAACCGCGACGAGATACTCGCCTGGCTGGAAAGCACCTCCCAATAAGGCGAATGGATACCTTCGTGAGCCGACGGATTTCCCGGTCATGGAGGATGCATGCTTTCGGCCGCGCGCCTTTCATCGATGCGGAAGCGGTCGCCCGGTGGCGGGCCACCGGCACGATCAATGGCGGTTCCACCTTAGGGGGTGGCGTTCGATATTCAGGAGCGGACGAACCCTAAACCCTGGATTTGCGATAGTCGCGCGGGGTAAGGCCAAGGTGCAGGCGGAAGTGGCGGGTCAGCGTTGCGGAATCGGCGAAACCCACGGCGTGAGCGATCTCGGATATCGAAACCTTGGCGAGCCGTCTGTCCGCAAGCATCTGTTCGGCGCGGTGCAGCCTGAGCGCCAGAAGCTGCTGGCCGAATGACGTGTTTTGCGTGGCGAACAGCTGGTGAAGATAGCGCAGGGAAATGCGGTTTGCGGCGGCCACATCGCGGGCGGTGAGCGAATTTTCCGTGAAGCGCTCGCTCATGACCTGACGAAGAGAGCGCAGGAGCGCGGTCTTGTGCCGGCCGATTACCATGTCCGATCGTGGGCCGAGTGCCAGCGACAGGAGATTGGCCAGTTGTTCCGCAACCATGCCGTCCTCGACGGCGTTGTAGCGGATCTCGCGCGTGCCGACCGCGAGCAGGCCGTGCGACAGGGCGGTCTTCCAGTGATTTTCACACGTGCTGCTGGCGATCAGGGGTTTGCCGGGATCGGGGATGATGCGCTTCGCCCACGGCACCGGCATTTGCATCACGATGCAGGAACAGCGTTCCGATGTGGTGAAATCGTAGCTCTCGCGCTCATCGATCAGGCACCAATCGCCTGCCGAAAGCTCGATCCTTTCGCCAAAACGATGCAGCACCATGCCGCCTTCATGGACAAGGTTGAGGTGGAAGCGGTTCTCGTTGCCGTCTGCGCGATGCGAAATGGCCTGGAAATCGGCATCGACCAGCGCGATCCGCGCAGGGCCGAGCGAGCGGATGGAAATGCTGGCGTTGAAATCGAGCTTGCGCCCGACATCAATGCGCATGTTCGAAAGGTGCGCGGCGACCTGCCCTGTCCAGAAGCTGCAGCGCTGTCCGATGGGCGCATCCGCCGTGTTGACGTGCAGTAATTCTTGCACCGGGTATTCTCGCTTTTCCCGATTTCTCCCGGAAAAGGAATAACACGAAGGCGCCATCGGTCGAAACCGGCCACGAGTGCACGTTTCACCCCGTATTTTGTGCACAGCAGGCCCTGTTTGTTGCCAATCGTCTCGACCTAAACTCCCTCCATAAGCCGGCGCCCCCGAAATGCGTCTGGCAGGGGAGGAACGCATGCGCTTCACGTCAGCAGTCAGTATAATCGCCATGGCCGTGCCGGGCCTTGTCCATGCCCAGGAAGCCGGCGGGCGATCCGCGGGCGGAAACGATGCCGGCGGCATTCAGGAGATCGTGGTGACCGCGCAGAAGCGTGCGGAAAGCGTGCAGGACGTGCCGATCGCGATTTCCGCATTCGGCGGAGCGGCGCTGCGCGAACGGGCCGTGGGCGATGTGGCGCAGCTTTCCAATGCGGCACCCAACGTCACGCTGGACGCGGGCACGCCGTTCTCCGGCTCCTCGTCCGTGCTGTCGGCGTTCATCCGGGGCATCGGCGCGAACGACTTTGCAATGAATATCGATCCGGGTGTCGGCATCTATCTCGACGGGGTCTATCTGGCACGGACGGTCGGCGCCAACCTCGATCTGCCGGATGTCGAGCGGATCGAAGTGCTCAAGGGGCCGCAGGGCACGTTGTTCGGCCGGAACACCATCGGCGGCGCGATCAGCGTGGTCACGCGCACGCCGGGCGACAAGCCCGCGTTCCAGGGCGATGTCACCACCGGGCGCTACAACCGGATCGACGTGCGCGGCTATGCCGATCTGCCGTTGAGCGATACGCTGAAGAGCTCGGTCACGTTTTCCGTCAAGAACCGTGATGGATACCAGAAGCGCATCCCCTACAGTTCGGCGACGCCCTACGTCACCGACCGGGCGGGCTCGCTGCCGCAGAGCGGCTACCGGACATCCGATCGCGAGGGCGGCCAGCACGAATGGACGATCCGCGCCAAGCTGCTGTGGGAAGCGAGTGACCGCTTCAAGGTGACGCTGGGCGGCGACTACATGAAGATCGACCAGTCCTCGATGGCCAATTCGGTGCTGGCGGTGACGTCGGGCGTGCCCGGTCCGTTCGCCGGCCTTGCCGCGAACAACATCCCCGGCACCGCGCTGGACGTGGCGACCGGCACCTCGGGCTTCCTGTTTGCCGGCCTTTACAACTTCTGCATCGGCGCCACCTCCGCCGAGATAGCCGCGCGCAACGCCGGCGCCTTGTGCGGGGTGCGGGGAACGCCGCTCAACCCGGGCGCGAACCTGCCCCCGCTCGCCAGCGTGAACGTCGACGGCAATCCGAACAACAACCGGTTGCCGTATGACAACCGCTGGGTCTCGACCGACAAGGATACCAGCTACGCCACGGGCAACAGCTTCTCCAACATGAAGGTCTATGGCTTCACCGGCGTGATGGACTACGACCTGTCCGACACGATCGCGCTCAAATCCATCACCGGCTATCGCAACATCAAGTGGGCGTCGGGCCTCGATCTCGACAATTCCCCGATGGCGATCCTGGAGCCTTCGTTCTCGCTGACGCAGAACCAGTTCAGCCAGGAAGTGCAGGTGATCGGCAGCGCGCTCGACAAGAAGCTGAACTTCGTGCTGGGTGGCTACTACTTCCGCGAGGAAGGCAAGATGCGGGACTTCGTCACGTTTTCGGAAGGCCTGCTCCAGATCATCGGGCCGAACGATCTCAAGACGAAGAACTATGCGGTGTTCGGCCAGGTCGACTGGCGCATCAGCGATCTTGTCGGCATCACCCTGGGCGGGCGCTACACGCACGAGGACAAGGACTTCATCGGCCGCCAAACCGACGCCAACGGGTTCAACTACAAGCTGTTCAATTGCCCGGTCTATGGCGATCCCTGCCAGAGCGCGCTGGGCTTCCCCGTGCAGGGCGAACCGCTGCGCTATTATGTGGGCGGAACGCAAAAGAAGAAGTTCAACAACTTCGCGCCCAAGGTCGGCATCCAGTTGCATCCCACCGATGATGTGATGGTCTATGGCTCGTGGTCGCGCGGCTACAAGACCGGCGGCTGGACCACGCGCCTTTCCAACCCGCTGCCCTATGCGCCCGATTTCAACGAGGAAAAGGCGGAGAGCTTTGAGATCGGCGTGAAGTCGACCTGGCTGGATCGCCGGCTGCAACTGAACCTCGCCGCCTTCACCACGCGGTACGATGGCATCCAGCTCAATTTCCAGCAGGGCGTGAGCCCGACCGTCCAGAACGCCGGCACCGCGCGGATCAAGGGTTTCGAGGCCGAAGCCACGATCGCGCCCGCGGGCGGGCTCACGATCAACGCGTCGGTCGGTTACACCGGTGCCTATTACACCAGCCTTCTGCCGCAGGCGATCGTCACGCCGAACCCGTTCCAGGCGGGGACGGTGGTGAACGGGGCTCTTCCCAAGACGCCCAAGTGGAAGTTCAACGTGACGCCGCGTTACAAGCTTGAGCTTGGCAGCGGCGGTGCTGTCGTGCTGCTGGCCGATTACACCCGCACCTCGTCGCTGTGGAACGATACCGAGCGCACCTACCTGCTGCGCCGGCCGGGGCTGGATATCGTCAACGCCAGTGTGACCTATCAATCGCCGTCGGGCGTATGGGACCTGGCCGTGGGCGGCACCAACATCACCAACACGCGCTACATCGTGACCGGGCAGGCGCAGATTTCCGGCGGGCAGATCTACGGCACCTGGAGCCGCCCGGCGGAATGGTACGCGAAAGTGGGCGTGAAGTTCTGAGGTCTTGCGGTTCGGCCGCGCGGGTCGGTGCGAGACTTTGCGCGGCCGGGTCCGGGAGCCTGCCCGGCAAGGTTCCCGGACCGCCCCGCACGCGGGCCGCTTCGTTGAATGGGGATGGAAAATGCTGATCCGCAATTGCTGGTACGTCGCGGGGTGGAGCCACCAGTTCGAGGCGGGCAAGCCCACCCAGCGCATGCTGCTGGGCGAACCCGTCGTCATCTGGCGCACGCAGGAGGGGGACGTGGTGGCGATGGAGGATCGCTGCGTCCACCGCCTGGCGCCGCTTTCGCTGGGCCGCATCGAAGGGAACGCGATCCGCTGCCTGTATCACGGCCTGCTGTTCGACGCGGACGGGCGCTGCCGCGAGATTCCGGGGCAGGATGCCATTCCCGGTTCCGCCTGCGTGCGGACGTACCCCGCAGTTGAGCGGAACAACTGGATCTGGGTGTGGATGGGCGATCCCGATCGTGCCGATCCTTCGCGGATCGCGCCGTCGAAAGCGCTGGACGATCCGGCATGGGTGCTGAAGACCGGTGAACTGCATTATCGGGCGCACTATTCGCTGATCAACGACAACCTGCTCGATCTCACCCACCTCGCCTATGTCCATGCGGCCAGCTTTGGCGCGGACGAGGCATGGTCGCGCAACCGCCCCAGGGTCGAACCGATCGCGGAAGGGGTGCGTTCGTCGCGCTGGATCGTCGGCACGCCGCCAACGCCGCCGCTGGGGAAGGCGGCGGAGCATGAGCGGGTCGATATCTGGACATCCTACGATTTCGTGCTGCCTGGCGTGTTCCTGCTGTACAGCGCGCTGTTCCCGACTGGCAGCGCGGAGGCGTTCGGGTACGAAGCACCCCCGGCGCACGCGCCTTCGCTGTTCGCCAATTTCACCAGCCAGGCGGTGACTCCCACCAGCGAAAGCACGACGAGCTATTACTTTTCCTGGGGGCCGGCGGCCGAGCATGGCGATGAAGCCATGGCGCAGGCGATGATCGACGTGGCAATCATGGCGTTCAACGAGGACAAGACGATGATCGAGGCGCAGCAGCGCATCATCGATACCGATCCGGGCCGCCGCGTCATGCCCACATCGGCCGACAAGGCGATCACGCTGTTCACAAGGCTGATGCAATCGCAGGACGGGTGAGACGGGACGGCGCCATTTCTGACCACGCCGCATTCCGCGTTGACCGCGCGAGGCCGGTGCTGCCATGGCTGTAGCCAATGCGCCCCAAGACGGACCTCATGGACATCACCCGCGCGCCGGATGCTTCGGACGGGCCGCAGTATATCGCGCTGCGCGACCAGATCGCGCTCAACATCGAGATGGGGCGGCTGAAGCCCGGCACGCGGCTGCCGTCCGAGCGCCAGTTCCAGACCGGTACAGGCACCGCGCGCGGCACGATCCGCGAGGCGCTGTTCCTGCTGGAAGCCGAGGGTCTGATCTACCGGCGCGACCGCAGCGGATGGTACGTCTCTCCGCCCGCCGTCACCTATGACCCGACACGCTGGGCGGGGTTCATGACCTACGTCCGCGAACAGGGCCGGACGCCCGGCACCGAGACGTTGAGCAAGCAGAGCGTGCCAGCCTCGTCAGGGCTGGCCGACATCTTCCGCGTGGCGCCCGGCGCGCCGCTGCACGTGATCGACCGTCGCCGCACTATCGACGGGCGCCCGGTGCTGGTCGAGCGCATCACCGTGGACCCGGCGCTGGCGCCGGACCTGCTTGCGCATTCGCTGGACGGGTCGCTGACGCATATCCTCACTACGGTCTATGGCGTCACCGTCACCCGCAACCGCGTGGACATGCGCCCCTGCGCGCTGGTGCGCGACGCGGCGGACGGGCTGGGCGTGAAATCGGGAACGCCCGGCCTGCTCGTGGTCCGCACCAGCTTCGACGCGCAGGGCCGCGTGGTGGAATACGATCAGGAATACTGGCGGCACGATGCGATCCGGGTCCATGTGGACCTGACCGTTCGGCCCTAGCGGGTTCCCCTAGCCGAAGCGGAATTGCGCCAGCGCTGCCGGCAGATCGGCCACGGTATCGATCACCACGTGCGCGCCCGCCGCTTCCAGCCCGGCGCGTGCCCGGGCGATCCGCTCCGCGCGGTCCGCGGGATCGAGCGCGGCCAGTTCTGCCGCCGAAAGGCCGACACCGTTGCCGCTGGCAGCCACGCCCACGGTCCAGGTTCCGGCGGCCAGCCCCTCGGCAATGCCCACTTCCGCATCGTCCACCTTGACGCAGGCGCTGGCGGGCCAGACCCCGAGTTCGACGAGATTGCGCCACAGCATCAGCGGGGAAGGGCGGCCTACCGCCGTTTCGCCCGCGCAGACCAGCATATCGGGAGCATAGCCCTGTTCGGCGGTGCGCGGCAGGATGTCGGCCATCATTTCACGCGTATAGCCGGTGCAGGAACCGATCTTGACGCCCGCCGCGCGCAAGGCGCCGGCCACATCGGCCGCGCCGGGGATCAGTTCGGCGCATTCGGCGGCCGCCGTGCGCATCATCGGGCCGACGGCGGCGAACAGTTCCTCGACCGCCGCTTCGCCGGGCGCCTGGCCGTGGCGATCGGTCCAGGCCTGGCGGACGCGCGGCGCGGCGAGGATCGAGGCGATGTGGTCGCTCTTGGCCTTGCCCATGTCGGCGCGCGCTTCCGCCTCGCTCACCGGGACGCCGGCATTCTCGAACACCTTGCACAGCGCCACCACCGGCGCGCGGCAGCCGAAATCGATCATCGTGCCCGCCCAGTCGAACACCACCGCTTTAAGGCCCGGAACCATCATGCTTTCCCCTGACTGTCGAAAAGATCGCCGACCACGTCCTCGGCCAGCGCGAAGGCGGTGGAGGCGCCGGTGCCGCTGGTAACCACGGTCAGCCGCACGCCCTCGGCCGGCGCGCGCACGATCGAATGGCCGGCGGCGGAGGCATAGGTCCCCGTCCAGCGTTCGAGAACGGCGGGCGGCGCGCCCAGCACCGCCGCGTACTGGCGCAGCATGGCCGCATCGATCGCTTCCACGGAAAAGGGATCGGGCGTGGGCGCGTAATCATGGCTGTCCCCCACGACGAGGCTGCCATCGGCGCTCTGCACCGCGATCAGGTGGATGCCCCAGCCCAGCGCCTTCGCTTCCTCGCGTTCCAGCCGGGCGCGCAAGGCCCCCGCTTCGGGCAGCGCGGCATAGCCAAGATAGCGCACCATGCTGAGATCGCTCATCACCGGCGAGGGCAGGCGCCATTCGGGGGCGGCAAGGCGCAGCATCTGCAGCTTGCAGCGGCGGATGCCTTCCTCGGCATAGATCGCTGGATAGAGCGTCGCCCAATCGTCACCCGGGCACACGAACACCGCCTCGGCTTCCAGCACGGTGCCATCGGCGCAGATCACCCGGCCACTTTCGACCTGCGCGACCGCGACGCCATAGCGGAAGGTGACCCCGTGCGCGGCTACCAGCCACGCTGCGAGCCGGGGGATCGCCTCGCGCGATTCCACGCGCAAGTCGATCGTGCTGTGCAAGGCGCCGGCCGGGGCGCTCGCCTGCGGGCACAGCTCGCCCACTTCCACTGCCGTCAGTCGCCGGCAGCCTTCGGCCATTTCGGTTTCCATGAACGCATCGAGCACGCGGCCCGCCTCGGCCCGCTGCGCCACCACGAGCAGGCCTTCCTGCTCCACGCGGATGCCCACCGGCCCGGCGACCTCGCGCCAGATCCCGGCGCTGCGCCGGGCAAGGCCCCACACCCGGCCGCGTTCCTGACCGGTCACCGTGACGAAGCCGAAATTGCGGATCGACGCGCCATTGGCCCGCGCATCGCGATCGACCACCAGCACGCGCCGTCCGCGCCGCGCGGCCGCCAGCGCGTGCGCGAGGCCGACGATCCCCGCACCTACCACGATCACATCATGCATAGCTCGCCTCATGCCTCCTGCGTGCCCGTTGCACGAAGGTCATGGCCGAACAGCATGTCAGAACCGCGACCGCCAGCGACGCGGCATAGGCGCAATCGGTGGTAAAGCGCAGCCAGTCCATGTGCGGGGCGGCCAGGTTGCGCCACACCAGCAGCGCCACGCTGCCGACGTAGCCCGAGGCGTCCGCCACGTAGATCAGGAAACCGGCGTTGCCGGCGCGGCCCAGCGCGGCGATCATCCGGTCGAACAGCATGGCGTTGAACGGGGTATAGGCCAGATAGACGCCGGCCCCGGTCACGATCATCCAGGCCAGCGGCCCGATCAGCCCCACCTGGAACGCCAGCGTGCCCAGCCCCAGCGCCGCCGCACCCAGCAGGATCAGGCCGTGCATGGCGATCAGCGCGCGCAGGTTGTCGCGCACCAGCATCAGCGCGCCCAGCCCGGCGAGCGCGATCACCGCCACCGGCATTTCGCTTTGCGAGAAGATCGCCGCCGATCCCGAATAGCCGAGCGCATTCCACAGTTCCGCGGCGAAATTGTCCCGGAAGTCACGGAACGCGGTAAGCAGGATATAGCCGCTGACCAGCAGCGCCATGGTCACGCCGTGATCGCGCATGAACGCCGCGCGGTCGGCCTTGCTCATCGGCACGCGGGCGGTGCGCTCGGCCTCGTCCTCGGGCGAAGGGGGCGGCAGCCGCTCCAGCATAAACAGCGCCACCAGCAGCACGGGCACGAACAGCACGCCCGTCGCCGCTGGCATCCAGCGTTCGGTCACGCCTTGCTGCATCAGCAGCGTCGCAACCGACTTGACCATGCCCGAGGACAGGATGAAGCTGGCGCAGAGCATCGCGCCCAGCAGTTCGGACACGCGGCGCCCTTCGACATAGCTGAACACCAGCCCCCAGATCATGCCCAGCGGCAACCCGTTGAGGAACAGGCAGGGCAGGCCCCAGACCGGGGGCAGCACCGCGAAGCCCACCAGCGCCAGCCACGACGCGCCGACCAGCGCGGCGATGGCGCGGGCGCGGCCGGTGCGGCCGAATTCGGCGATCACCTTGATACCGATCAGCTTGGACACGGCGTAACCCAGAACTTGCGCGATCAGCAGCGCCGACTTGTAGTCCAGCCCCAGCGGATGCAGCCCGACATCGCCGAACGTCGCCGCCGCGATCGGCTTGCGGAAGGCGTACATTGCGAAATAGGCGCTGAACGCGGCCAGTCCGCCCAACAGCAGCATGGGCCAATCCGTGGAACCGTGGCCGGATGAACTCTGACCGGTCGTTTGATGGGAGGGGGATGGATTCGCGGGGATCATGCATCTGGTATGGACCAGATGTGAGGCAGTAAGGTGACACCTCGCCGTCAGCGATGGCCGTGCGGTTTCGTTCCGATGCTGGAGGTCCACGGGTGTCGGCGAGCGCTGGAAGTGGGTTTTTGATATGCATTAATGACAGGGGGGCGTCGCAAGGTTATGCGCGCCGGCGATGACCCTCGTGCGTTCCTTCCTGATGCGGCACCGCGCCTTCGCCATTGCGCTGGTCGCGGCAGCGCTGTGCCTGAAGGCACTGGTGCCGGCGGGGTACATGCTTGGGCAAAGCGCAACCGTGCTCACCATACTGGTGTGCGAAGACGGCACGGGCAGCCATGCCGCGAAGGACGTGGTCGTGCCGCTGAAGCGCGACGGGCCCGGTCCGTCCTCGCAGCAGCACAAGGGCGAATGCCCGTTTTCGTCGCTGTCCATGGCGTCGATGGCCGCGCCGGGGCCGGTGCTTCTGGCACTGGCGCTGGCCTTCATCCTGGCGCTGGGCTTCGCGCCGGTCCGACAGCCGGCACGCAGGCGCGCGGATCGCATTCGGCCACCCTTGCGCGGTCCGCCCGCGCGCGCCTGATTTCCTCCGCGTTCGTCTCATAGGCTGCCGGCGTCTGCCGCCGTCAGCGAAAATTTTGCGCGCCGCTCTTCGGAGCGTGTGACCGCGCGCTTTGCGGGATGCCGGCCGCAATCGGGCCGCCCCCTGAAAGGAATATCATGTCGTTTTGCGTTCGCCCGCTGCGGGCCTTTCTTGGCGCCACGTCGGCGCTCCTGCCCCTTGCCGTCCACGCGCAGGAGGCCAGCCAGCTTCCCCAGGTCGATGTCGAGGCGGGCACCCCGGCCGATGCCGTCGCCTCAGCACCAGTTACCGGCCGGACCTTGTCCGAGGCGGACATTCGCCGTCTCCAGCTTTCCACCAGCGACACGGCCGCGCTGCTACGCTGGATTCCCGGCGTCAGCGCCAACAGCGGTGGCGGCTTTTCGTCGATGCCGGTCATCCGCGGGCTGAACGAACAGCGCCTGCGGATCACGGTGGATGGCAGTCCGATCGATTTCGCCTGCCCCAACGACATGAATTCTCCGCTGTCCTACACCGATCCCCAGTCGATCCACGCGATCAGGGTCGTGCCCGGCGTCGCGCCGGTCAGCATGGGTGGGGACAACATCGGCGGGATCATCGCCGTGGAAAGCGCCGCGCCGCGCTTCGCCACCGGCGGCGGAACGCTGCTGACCGGCACGATGTCGGCCTTTTATCGCTCGAACGGCGATGGCTTCGGCGGCGCGGCGCAACTGACCGTTGCGGGCGAGCGGCTGAGCGCCACCTACACCGGCTCCTACACCCAGTCGGACCGTTACAAGGGCGGGGGCGATCTGGGCCTTGTCCGCTCTACCGAATTCGCCAAGACGGATCAGGCGCTCGCGCTGGCCTATCGGAGCGACATCGGCCTGTTCCGTCTCAAGGGCGGCTACCACTTCTCGCCTTACGAGGGCTTCGCCAACCAGGCGATGGACATGGTCTCCAACACGTCATGGTTCCTCAACTTCGGATACGAGGGCGAGTTCGACTGGGGCTCGGCGAAGTTCACCGCGGACTACCGGGATACCGACCACGAGATGAACTTCCTCAAGGACAAGATGCCGGCCAACATGCCGATGAACACCGAAGTGCACACCTTCAGCACCGCGCTGAGGCTGGAATTCCCCGTCTCCCGCCATGAAACGCTGCGCCTTGGCGGCGAGTATCATCACCAGTGGCTCAACGATTACTGGCCGCCGGTCGCCGGCAGCATGATGATGGGGCCGAACACCTATCTCAACGTCAATGCCGCGCATCGCAACCGGCTGGGGGCATTCGCCGAGTGGGAGCGGCACTGGAGCGATCGTCTTTCCAGCGTCGTGGGCGTTCGTCTCGATCACGTCACCATGAACACGGGCAATGTTCAGCCCTATTCCACCAGCATGATGAACATGGACGATGCGATGGCGGCCATGGCGTTCAATGCGGTGTCCCATGCGCGCAAGAACGACAACTGGAGCGCTTCCGCGCTGCTGAGCTACGCACCCGCCAGTGGTGTGGCGATCGAACTGGGCTATGCCCACAAGGCGCGCTCGCCCAACATCTACGAGCGCTACACCTGGGGCCGGGGCGCGATGTCCAGCCGGATGATCGGCTGGTACGGCGACGGCAACGGTTATTTCGGCGATCTCGACCTCCGGCCGGAACGCGCGGACACGGTAAGCGCGGCGATCGAGTTCCAGGGAGCGGCGCAGGGCTGGTCGCTGCGGATTGCGCCGTACTACACCCACGTCGACGACTACATCGATGCGGTGTTCGTCAAAAAGCTGACGGGCAGCATGATGACGGCCTCCCCATGGGTGCAGTTGCAGTTCGCCAACCAGCGGGCGGAGTTCTTCGGCGTGGACGTGTCCGGCCATGCCACGCTGCGCAAGGGCGCGGACCGCGACGCCACCACGCTGACCGCCTCGCTGGCCTACGTGCATGGCCAGAATCTAAGCGATGGCGGGCCGCTCTACCACCAGATGCCGCTCGACATCAAAGTGGGGCTGGAACACCGGCAGGGCGCTTTGGAAGCCGGCGTCGATCTTGAATGGGTCGCCGCCAAGAACCGCGTCGATGCCACGCGCAACGAACCACGCACGGCCGCCTATGCGCTGGTCAACCTGCGCGTGGCCTACACGCTGGGATCGGTGCGGCTGAGCGTCGAGGGCGAGAACCTGTTCGACAAGGCTTACAGCCTGCCGCTGGGCGGGGTTTCGCTGGGGGATTACAAGGCCACCGGTACGTTGCGCCCGGTTCCGGGGCGCGGGCGCTCGGTCAATGTCGGCGTTGGCGTAAGCTTCTGACCATGCGTGGCGGGGGAGACAGGCCTTGGCTGTTGTCACCGGTGGGCTTCGGCCCACTGGCCCCGCGCGTGGTGGCGCTGGTCGCCACCACGCTGCTTCACGCGCTGGTGGTGGCGGCGCTGGTGGTCGCGTACGGAGCCCGCGAAACAGGCAAGACGGCGCAACCCTTGCGGCTGACGCTGATGACGCTTTCCGCACCGCCGCCCTCCCGCCCGGTGCGGCCGTTGCACAAGCCGGCAGACGCACCCCGACGGTCGCCGGAGCGGCAGATCGTTGCCATTCCTGGCGCACGCGCACCGGTCGTGCCGGTTTCCGCTCCGCCGGCGTCGCCCGAAGGCGGCGCCTTGGCGCCCTTGCCTGTGCCGCACGCCGTGAATGCGGTTGTGGCCCCGCCCGAACCGCCTCCGCCGCCCATCGCCGAGCCGGCCGATATGCTGGCCGCTTACCGCACTCTGCTATCGCTCCACATCCGGGCGGGCAGACCACGCGGTTCCGCGTTGCGGGGCACGGTCCTAATCGCCTTCCGGATCGATCGCGGCGGCACCCTGGTGGCGAGCGACATTGCCGGGTCCAGCGGCGATCCCAATCTCGACCGGATCGCCTTGCGGATGGTGCGGCAGGCGAGTCCGATGCCCGCACCGCCCGCCGGCCTGGCAGCGGCGCAATTGGCATTCGAGGTGCCTGTCGCGTTCCATTAGGCTGGTGCCGCGCGCGCCGCATAGCCTCGCCAGATGGCTGGCGTCGAAAATCACGATCTGCTCCGTCGATCTAATTGACTCGGATTAAATGAGCATTTAGGCGCTTGATTAAACAAGCATTTAAAATGCACCGAGGAGAGGCGCTCCATGGCCATCGATCCGCAAACCCCCATATTGGTCGGCGTCGGCCAGATCGTTCGCCATTGGGACGGTCAGGACATCGACGACGCGCCGAGTCCGCTGGGGCTTCAACTCGCCGCGGCCGAGCGCGCGCTTGCCGACAGCGGCGCGGGCGAAGCGCTGCGCCAGATGATCGATGGCGTGGTCGTGGTACGCGCCAATCATGACTCGATCGAGGGCGTGCGCCATCCGTTCGGCCGCTGCGCCAATCCGCCGGTCACGCTGGCGGCCGGACTCGGGATAGGTGGCGCGCGCTGCATCTATTCGGTCGTGGGCGGCGACCAGCCACAGGCGTTGGTGAACGAAGCGGCGGAAGCGATCTTCGCGGGCGATGCCAAAGCGATCCTGCTCGCCGGGTCCGAGGCGATTGCGACGATGAAGCAGGCGCTGAAGGCGCGGCTGACGCTCGACTGGTCGTACAGCGTCGATGGTCCGTGGGAGGACCGTGGACTGGGACCGTCGCTCCTGACCGACTACGAGCGCGTCAACGGGCTGGGCATGCCGACGCAGACCTATCCGGCGTTCGAGCAGGCGCTGCGCGCCCGGCTGGGATTGGATCGGCCCGGCTATGTCGCGCTCATGTCCGAGCTGTGGGAAGGCTTTTCGGACGTCGCGGCAATGAATCCCTATTCGCAATTCCCGCAGAGCCGTTCGCGCGATTTCCTCGCAACGCCGGGGGACGGCAATTATCCGATCGCCGAGCCCTATCTCAAATGGCACGTCGCGCAGGATGCGGTGAACCAGGGAGCTGCGGTTATTCTCACCTCGGTTGGCGCTGCGCAGGAGGCCGGAATCGATCCGGCCAAATGGGTCTATCTGCATGGCTATGCCGCGGTGAAGGACCGGCCGGTCCTGGAGCGGCCCGATCTGTCGCGTTCGCGCGCCATCGAGGCGGCGCTGCGGGGCGCGCTCGCGATGGCGGGCAAGACGGCGCGCGGCATCGAACAGCTCGATCTCTACAGCTGCTTCCCCTGCGCGGTGCTGCTCGCGGCGGAGGTGCTGGGGGTGGATTGGCGGCACACCCCCTGCACCGTCACCGGCGGGCTGCCGTTCTTCGGCGGAGCGGGGAACAATTATTCGATGCACGCCATCGCGACGATGGCCGAGCAGCTGCGCGCGTCGCCCGGGCAATTCGGTCTGGTTCTCGCCAATGGCGGCTTCCTCTCGAAGGAAGCGGCCGGCGTCTATTCGACCGAGCCGGTCGAAGGCTGGCAACCGCGGCGCGACGATGGCGGGCAGCGCGCCATCGACAATGCGCCCGCGCCGACGTTGCTTGCCGAAACGACCGATGCGGTGATCGACAGCTATACGGTGACCTGGAAGAAGGGGCAGCCTTCGCGCGGCTATGTCATCGCCTCGAACGAAACGGGGCGGGTGCTGGCGCGGGTTCGCACGGGGCATCGCGCGACACTGGCGAGCCTTGCCGAACAGGATGCGATCGGCCGGTCCGTTCACATCGTGCATGAGAAGGGGGTGAACTTCGTCGAACCCGCAAGCAGGCTTGGTGAGCCCCCATCGGCATCGGGCCGGGCAGCGGGCCTGCCGGCACGGCGGTTCGCGCATGTGCTGGTCGAGCGCCGTGGGCATGTCCTGGAGGTCACGCTCAACCGGCCGGAGGCCATGAATGCGCTTTTCAGCGCGGCACATTTCGAGCTGCACGAAATCTGGGATGATTTCGAGCGCGATCCTGACCTGTGGGTGGCGATCGTCACGGGGGCGGGCGACCGGGCCTTTTGCAGCGGCAATGACTTGAAAGTCACGGCGAAGGGCGGGGACATGTCGATCCCGCCGTCGGGTTTCGCCGGACTCTGCTCGCGCTTCGACCGGACCAAGCCGGTGATCGCGGCGGTCAATGGGGTGGCAATGGGCGGAGGGCTTGAGATCGTCCTCGCGTGCGACCTTTCCGTTGCAACGGCAAGCGCGCGCTTCGCGCTGCCGGAAGTGAAGGTCGGCCTCTATGCGGCGGCGGGCGGCGTCCAGCGGCTGACGCGCCAGATCGGGCGCAAGGCAGCGATGGAACTCATTCTCACGGGGCGGCATTTCGGCGCTGCCGAGGCGCGGGAGCTTGGCGTCATCAACGATGCCGTCGAAGGCGATGCGACGGACGCCGCGCGGGCGCTTGCCGAACGGCTGCTCGAAAATTCGCCTTCGGCAATCCGCGCCTCGAAGGAGGCGCTCAACGCACTCGAAAATCTGGAATCGCTCGAAGAGGCGCTGGCGGCCAACAACCGCATCTTCGGGCGCCTGATGCGCACGCGCGATTTCCGCGAGGGCGTCAGCGCCTTTGCCGCCAAGCGCAAGCCCGAATGGAGCGGATCGTGATGATGGCAATGGACGGCAAGCCCATGCTGGAAGGGATCAGGGTGGTCGATCTGACCAGCGTCGTCTTCGGCCCCTATTGCACGCATATCCTTGCCGAACTTGGCGCCGAGGTAATCAAGGTCGAGGCGCCGGGCGCGGGGGATGCATTCCGCTGGTCGGGCAAGGCCGCGGCGACGCCGGGCATGAGCCCCGGCTTCATGGCCATCAACCGCGGCAAGCAGTCGGTTGCGCTCGATCTCAAGGCGCCCGACGATCTGGCCTGCATGAAGGCGCTGCTCGAAGAGGCCGACGTGTTCGTGCTCAACGTGCGCGGCAAGGCGGTCGAGCGGCTGGGGCTCGATTATGACGCGGTGCGGGGGATCAATCCCAACATCATCTATGCGCATTGCGTCGGGTTCGGACAGGACGGCCCCTATGCCGACCTGCAGGCCTATGACGACGTGATCCAGGCCGCGACCGGGACGGCAACCTTGCTGCCGCGCGTCGATGGCGATCCGCGGGCGCGCTATCTGCCGTCGCTGATTGCCGACAAGGTCGCGGGCCTCCATGCCGCCTATGCGGTGCTCGCGGCTGTGGTCCACAAACTCCGGACGGGTGAGGGGCAGAAGGTGGAGATCGCGATGTTCGAAGCGTTCAGCCATTTCATGCTGCTCGAACATATGGCCGGGCTGACCTTCGATCCCCCGAACGCGCCCGTGGGCTATTTCCGCCAGATCGATCCCGACCGGCAACCCTTCCCGACGCGCGACGGCTTTGTCAGCATCGTGCCCTATACCGACGAAGCGTGGCCGCGCGTATTCGCGGTGCTCGGAAATTCCGAGTTTCTGAAGGACGAGCGGTTCGCGACCCGCAAGGCGCGGACGGTCAATCTGCCGCTGCTTTACCGCGAGATGGCCCGGTTGACCCCGGCTTTCTCCACGGCCGAGCTGGTCGCGAAATGCCATGCGGCGCAAATTCCGGCGCAGCCGGTGCGCGATATCGCCGATATCATGGACGATCCCCATCTGGCGGCGACAGGCTTTTTCTCGCGTCAGGAGCATCCGAGCGAAGGGGGCTATTTCGCGATGGAGCATCCCGTCCGCTTTGCAAAGCCGCTCGAATCGGCCAAGCGTCATGCCCCGCGGCTGGGTGAACAGTCCGACCGGATCCGCGCGGGGCTGAAGAAGGAATGACAGGGGCAGCATGGCCGAGGACGTGACCGACCAGCCGGCAACGGCGCAGCGTATCGTCGATGCGGCGCGCGGCCTGATGATCGAGCGCGGGCTGCTCGAAGTGTCGATCGCCGACATTTCGGAGCGCGCCGGCACCAACGTCGCGCTCGTCAGCTATTATTTCGGCAACCGCGAAGGGCTGATGATCGCGATCATCGAGGGCGATGCACGGCGCGCCTCGGCGCATCTCGAACGCCTGCTCGCCGCTGATATTTCCCCGGCGGCAAAGATGGAAATCCATATCAAGGGATTGATCGAGGCTTACTTCGAACGGCCTTATCTCAATCGCCTGCTCCAGAAACTGCTGCGCGAAGCATCGCCCGAGGCCTCGGCGAAAGTCGGCGCGACCTTTGTGCGGCCGGTGATCGAGGCACGGCGGGCGATCATCGCCGAAGGAATCGCGTGCGGCGCGTTTCGCGCGGTCGACGCCAACCTAGTGAGCTTCGCAATCGACGGCGCCTGCGCGCATCTCTTTTCGTCGGTGCAGTCGCGGCACACGATCCTGGGCGATGGTTCGCTCGATCATGACCTTGTCGCACGCTACGCTGCAACGGTAAGCGAACTGATCGTTGGCGGGCTGCTCGCGCGTTAACCGGTGAGCGCGGCCTGCGGGTTGAAGCCGAGCGTGGCCGAATAGCCGCCGTCCACCCCGATCGACTGGCCGCAGACGAAGGAAGAGGCGTCGGAGAGCAGCCAGACGATTGCCGCGGCGCTCTCTTCGGGCGTGCCGAACCGGCCGATCGGATGCATCCTTGCCGCGCCGCGCATCGCCTCAGTATTGCCCTGTAGCACGCGGTGAAGCATCGGGGTTTCGGTGCCAGCAGGGGCGATCATGTTGATGCGGATCCCGCGTCCGGCGTTTTCGACCGCCGCTGAACGGGTGAGCGCCCAGACGGCATGCTTGGATGCGGCATAGACCGACTGTCCGACGAGTCCGGTGAACGAGCCGACCGACCCGACATTCACGATCGCGCCGCCGGCCGTGCCCATGGCGGCGATCTCGGCGCGCATCGCGAAGAAGACGCCGCGCGCGTTGACGTCCATGATCTCGGCATAGTCGGCATCGGTGAGCTCATGCATCGGCGCCATGCGTCCTTCGGTGCCAGCGTTGTTCACCGCGCCGTCGATGCGGCCGAAGGTGTGAGTGGCCTTGGAAACGAAGGCATCGACTTCGTCGGAGCTGCGCACATCGACCGGCAGCGCCAGCGTCCGGGACGCCCCGGCGCGGGTCGCTTCGGCGGCAACTTCTTCCGCCTTTGCCTGGTCGCGGGCGCCGACGACGACGATCGCGCCGGCCTGCCCGCAGGCGATGGCGGTCGCGCGTCCGATGCCCGTCGATCCGCCGACGACGAGAATGACCCTGTCCCGCAGCATGCGATCAGGCGGCGCGGGCGATCTGCGGCCGAGCGGTGCCGTCGCCAAGATAGACGCCGGGGGTTGTACCGAGCAGTTGGTCGCGCTCGAACGTCTGCACGCCGTTCACGAAGATCTGGCGATACCCGCCGGCGCGCGCCTTGCGCCGCCAGTCGCCGCCGGGTTGGTCATGAACGACGTCGAACCGGTCCTGGTCGAAATAGAGCTCGGCAAGATCATAGACGAGAATGTCCGCGGCCATGCCTTCCAGCAGCGCGCCGCGATCCTTGATGCCCATCGCGCGTGCGGGCTGATAGGAAAGGCGGTAGTGCATGTCCTCGAGCGAGAGGAAATCATTGTCGCGCACGAGCCACAGGATCAGGTCGGTGGTCCACTGGCCTCCGCTGAAGTTCTTGGTATGCGCCCCGCCGTCCGACGCGCCAGCGAGAACGCGGCTGTTCGACAACAGATCGGCGACTTTCGCGGGGTCGATCGCGATGCCGGGCGTCTTGAGTTCTATCCGGAGATCGCTTTCCAGCGCGGTGTCGATAAAGGCATCGACTTCGGTCTTGCCTTCGGCGGCGGCTATCTCGCCCAATGTCTTGCCGAGATAGCCCTTCGCGTCGTTCGAGCCATCGCCCATTCCGATCACGGTATAGTCGGCCAGCCCGCCCGCGGTCGCCTCGAACATGACCGGTCATAGCTTTCGTTGAAGCGGCGGCGGAATTCGGGATCGAGCAGTTTCGCGCGCTTATCGGCGGGATCCTTGCAGAAGGTCAGCTCGCGATAGACGTCGAGTGCGTCGAGCGAGCAGCCGGGTGAGTTGAAGAGTTCGGTCTCGTTCCAGGCGCGGCAGATGACGGTGGCGGCGTACATCTCGACGCCTTCCTCTTCGTTCATCGCGTCCAGCCACGCCATGCTCTGGCGGTGGAGGTCTGGAGTATATTCGCTGACCGAGAACACGTTGTGCAGGATCGGCCGGCCAGTCTCGCGCGCCAGCTTTTCGCTGATGCTTCGGTCGCCGACCGGGCCGATCTGCGCGATGAGCTGGATGATCCCTTCCTGCCGGTCCCGCAGCGCGCTCGCCATGGCGACGGCATCGTCCGGATGCATGATGTCGGTCGGCATCGCTGATCCGTCGATGTCGACATGGTTGTTCTCGTGCCCCATGAAGCTTAGCGACAGGCCGCACGCGCCGGCATCCATCGCCTCGTGAACCAGTTCCTTGATCGCTTCGATTTCGGGCGCGGTCGGGCGGCGGTGCTTCGCGTCCTCGCCCATCACATAGAACATCACCGCGTTGAGCGGCAGGAACATGGTGAGGTTCACCGCCTTGGGTGTCCGCCGCATCGCCTCGACGAGTTCCGGGAAGGTTTCCCATGACCAGGGGAGGGCGGTTTGCATCTGGATCGCGGGAACCTGCTCGGTGGTTTCCATCATGAGCATCGCGCGTTCGCGATCCTTCGTGTGGACGGGGGCGAAGCCGAAGCCGCAATTGCCGGTAACGACGGTGGTGATGCCGTTCTCCCCGGCGTTCGAGCAGGCCGGGTCCCAGAAGATCTGCGCGTCATAATGGGTGTGGGTGTCGATATGGCCGGGGGCGACGATCAGCCCGTTGGCGTCGACGACGCGCGCGCTGCCGGGATTCGCAATGTACCCGATCCGCGCGATTTTCCCGTCCTTGATTCCGATGTCGGACCTGAAGCGCGGAAAGCGCGTGCCGTCGATGATCGTCCCGTTCTTGATGACGAGGTCGAATCCGTACATGACAATTCTCCCGGTATGTCGTTATGCGGGATGAATGCGACAAAAAATAAATTTCGTCAAATTTTGAGAGTTTCTGCGGGTTGGATGATGGATACGGAACTTGAAACTGACGTCGCGCGCCGGACGCAGGCCCGCATATTGGACGCCGCGAATCAGGTGATCGCGAAGGTCGGGTACAAGCGGTTGCGGATGGAAGCCGTGGCCAAGGGTTCGGGGATCACGCGCCAGACGATCTACAATTACTTCCCGAACAAGCAGCAACTCGCGACGGCGGTGCTGCTGCGCGAAGGTGCGCTGGTGAACGAGCGCGCGAAGAACAACATTCCGGACGATCTGGAAGGGGAGGCGCTGCTGTCGGCTGCGGTGCTGGCGCTCGTCGATGCGGCACGCGCCATGCCGATCTTCGAAGGCCTCTTCGAGGAAGGCTCTATGGGCTATGTCAACGAGCTTGCCGAGCACTCGCAGGTCATCGAGCGGATGATGCACGACTATTGGGCGCCGGTGATCGAACGGATCGCGGCGACGGGACGGGGACGCACCGATATTTCGGTCCAGCGGATCGAATGGTGGCTGAGCTTCGTCTATCGCGCGCTGCTTCAGCGCCCCGCCGAGGATCTCGACGATCGCGCCAGCATGGACGCGCTGGTCCGCGACTTTCTGGCGCCGGCGGTGATGGCGCGCTGATCAGGCCGCGATCGGCGTGACCGTCACCGGAATGCCGTCGATAAACGTCGTTCCCGAAACGCGCTCGACCGCCTCCGGCCCGAGCCCGAGCAACAGGCTGATGTTCGCGCCGGGCAGGGTGTTGGCATGGCGCCAGCCGCCATTGTGCCCCCATCCATGCGGATAGCAGACCGCGCCCTCGATCACGTCTTCGGTCACTTCAACCGCGACTTCGACGGCGCCATGTGCGTTCGCCACACTGGCTCGGCCACCATCGCTGAGGCCGTATCGGGCGGCGTCGGCAGGGTGGACGAGCAGCGCCGGCCCCTGCGAACGCGCCAGCTTTTCGGGATTGTGCATCCAGCTGTTCATCGACTTGAGCTTGCGCTGGCTGAAAAGCTTCAGCTCTCCGCCGTCGGTTGTCGCGGCCTGCTGAGCGGCGAAGCGCGCGAATTCGTCGGCGACGATCGGATGCCAGAGACGGATCTTGCGATCGTCGGTAGCGACATGGTCGGCCCAGCCGCCATAGGTGAGGGGCAGGTCGAGCATCGTTCCGTGCGGCATATCCGCAAGCTTTGCGAAACCGAGCGCTTCGTTCCCGCGCCGTTTGCCGAGTGGGCCATGCCGGAGCGCAAGCTCAACCAGCGTCAGCGGGGTGATCGCCATGCCCTGCCGCTCCAGCCAGCGCAGGCCCGGGGTCGGCGCGATCGAACCGAGCCCCATGCGCGCGGCGAGATCGCTGAAAATCGCCAGTTCCTCGCGCGCCTCGCCCATCGGCGGCACGGCCGCGCGGGCGTACTGGAGATAGGGCCGCACCATGTGCGACAGCCCGATCAGCGGGATGTCGTCCTTTTCGAGGAAGGTGGCCGCGGGCAGGATATAGTGCGCGAAACGGTTCGTCTCGGTCACATAGAGATCGACCGAGAACAGGAGATCGAGCGATTCGAGTGCCCGTTCGAGCCGTTCGCCCCCCGGCGCGGACAGCACCGGGTTGCCGGCGATGACCATCATGGCGCGAACCTGGCCCTCGCCCGGTTGCAATATGTCGTCGGGCAGCGCGGCGGCGGGCATCAGCCCCGCAACGACCGGCAGGTTGCCGATCCGCGTGCGGTGCTCGCCATAGCCCGAAAGCGGTTCGGCGCCCTCGGCAAGCGGAAAGGCGCCGAAGGTTGACCCGCCCGGCTTGCCGAACTTGCCGCCCGCGATGTTGATCGCATCGAGCAGCAGGTTGGCGATCGTCGAGAAACGGCCGCGGCACAGGCCGACCCGGCCGTACATCGCGGCGCGCGGCGCGGCTGCAAAATCGAGCGCAAGGCGTTCGATGGTGTCGCGCCGGATGCCGGTGGCGGTCGCGGCCTCGTCGAGATCGACCTGGGTGACGGCCGTGCGCAGATCGTCCCAGCCGGTGCAACGCGCGGCAAGGAAGGCGTCGTCGACCGCGCCTGCGCCGATCATGACCTTGAGCATCGCTGCGTGAAGCCATGCGTCGGCATCGGGCTGGATCGCGATATGCTCGTACCGCTTCGCGGTTTCGGTCCGGCGCGGATCGATCACGATCACCCGGCCGCGCTCGGCAATGGCGTCCAGATCGTGGCGCATCCGCGGCGCGGTGAGCAGGCCGCCGTGCGATACCAGCGGGTTGGCGCCCGTTATGATCAGGAAATCGCAATTCGGCAGGTCCGGGATCGCGTTGCGAAAGGCGACGCCATAGAGAATCCAGCTCGCGAGGTGGCGCGAAGTGCTGTCCTGTGACCCTGCGCGTAGAACTTGCTGCTGCCGATCCTTGCAAGGAACCATTGGCTCGACATGAACGTGTCGGTCGAAAAGGCGCCGGGATTGCCGAAATAGGTCGCGACCGCCTGAGGCCCGTGCGTGGCGATGATCGCCTTCAGCCGCGTCGCAATATCGTCGAGCGCCTGATCCCACGAAATCTCGGCAAATTCGCCGGGGCCGCCGACACGTTTCAGCGCCGCAGCACGCGGTCGGGATCGTTGGCTATGTCGATGATCGCTGCGCCTTTTACGCAGATATGCCCCTGCGTGTGCGGATTGTCGCGATCGGGTGTCAGCTTGACCGGGCGGCCGTCCTCGACCGTCACCACCGTCCCGCAGAAGGCCTCGCAGAGCCGGCAGAAGCTTGTCGTCTGGGTCCGAATCGGGGCGTTGCTTGCCAATTCCCTCTCCCTCCAATTCGCCGGAAACCTGCGAAATCGCCCGTTTAAATGAGCATTTAAGATGCATGTTGACAGAATAAAATACGACGAATATCTATTTTTGTCGTGTCGGGGTATGAGCTACAGCGGCTCGGACTGGCAAGCGGAAAGATGAAGCGAAAAGCTTCACGATCTGGAGGGAGACGAAGATGCGTAAGGCTGTTCTGATGGCCAGTGTCGCCATCGCCACGATGAACCTTTCGCCGGCTTGGGCGGAGGAAGCCGGCGCGTCGGCCGCGGAAGACGGTGTGACCGCCGGCAGCGGAGACTGGCCGATATCGTCGTAACCGCGCAACGCCGGTCCGAAAGTCTCCAGAAGGTTCCGGTCGTGGTGACCGCGGTCGAGCCCGAAGTGCTCGAGGCGCGCAACGTTTCCACCCTGCAGGACCTGCCCAAGCTGACGCCGTCGCTGACGGTCCAGAATCAGGCGAGCAACGTCACGCCGTTCATCCGCGGCGTCGGCTCCACCGTCACCGGAGCGGGGCAGGCGGCCAGCGTCGCAACCTATGTCGACGGGGTCTATATCGCGACCCTGACAAGCGCCGCTTTCGACCTCGACAATGTCGAGCAGGTCCAGGTGCTCGAAGGGCCGCAGGGTGCGCTCTATGGCCGCAATGCGACCGGCGGCGCGATCGTCGTGACGACCAAGACGCCACGGCCGGGCGACCCCATTTCGGGCCGCTTCCGCGCGGGGTACGGCAATTACAACAATCGCGAGGCGTCGGGGATCGTTTCGGGCGGGCTTGGCGAGATGTTCGCCTTCTCCGTCAACGGGTCGATCCGCAAGCGCGACGGGTACATCAAGAATCTCAACGCTTCGGGCGCCGGGACGAGCAACGCCGACTTTTACGATCGCGATTCCAAGTCGATTGGCGCGGTTCTTGTCTTCAAGCCATCGGAGCAGTTCAACCTCGTGCTCCGCGCGCAACATTTCGAATCCGACGATCGGTCGGGTCAGGGCTATCAGGCGGTCGGGCTCGACCTCAACGTGCTGGGTACGGGCCTCAACGGATCGCAGCTTTACTATGCCGGCTTTCTGCAGAGCTTCGGCGTTTCGCCCGCCGACGCGTTCGCCGCGGCGGCGAATTTGCGCTTCAGCGGTGAACATGGCGCGACTTACGAAAACGAGGCCAACGGATCGACCCGCGGCATATTGCGGCCGGGGGCCGGCGGGCTCCTTCGTTCAGCTCAATGCCGAAACCTATTCGGCGAAAGCCACGCTCGATCTCGGGTCGGTCGAAATAAGCTCGTTGACGGCATACCAGACGGCGAAGTCGTTATCGGCGACCGAGATTCTGTTCGCGGACCCGAAGAGCTATCCGGCGGGCTTTCAAGGCGGCTCCGTCGGCTTCACCGGGGATTTTCCGTCGCGCACCTGGCAACAGGAACTGCAGGTCGCTTCGGTGAATTCGCCCGTTCAGTGGATCGCCGCATGCTCTACCTCGACGCTGCCGGCGATGTGTTGCTCACCGGCGACCTGCCGCCGCTATCGGCGCTGACCGCCGACAATCGCTGGCAGAACAGGTCCATTGCGGCTACGGCCAGATCACCGTGCCGATAACCGACAAGCTGAGCATAACGGCGGGCGGGCGCTACACGGACGAAAAATATACAACACCGATTTTCTGTCGCTTGCCGATCCCAAGAAACGTCTTCGGTATCCCCAACCAGGGCCGACAGGAGCTGAAAGGATCGAAGTTCACCTATACCGGCCGCATCCAGTACGGACACCGCAGCATTCTGCTCTATGCGGGCGTCTCCACCGGGTTCAAGGGCGCGACCCTCTCGAACACCAATCTGCTCAGCCCCGGTGTGAAGCCCGAGACGATCACCTCGTTCGAAGGCGGGGCAAAGATCCGCTTGTCGCCCGATGCGCGCCTCAACATCGGCGCGTTCCACTACAACTATGGCAATATCCACATTGCCTATACGGACTCCGCGAGCGGATCGAACATCCTGGGTCAACGGAACCGGGGCCAAGATCACCGGCGCGCAATATGATCTGCTGTGGCGGGTCTCGCCGATGTTCACCCTGCGCTCGAACGGCCTGGTCCTCGACACCAGCTATGATCGCGACGTGGAGGTCGGCGGGCGGGGCCGGGGTGCTGTTCATCAAGGGCAACCGGCTGGCGGGGGCGCCGAAGTTCGTCGTCTCGCTGGGCGCGGACGTCAAATATCCGATCGGTGATGGCGAACTGAAGCTGTCGGTCGATGCATCGCACACGCCGGGTACTATTTCGGGTCTGACTCAAATTCCGTGCAGATTTGAACATTTCTGCGCTGTGTGCGGCCAACTGGATTGGGGGTCAGCAAGGAGCACACGTCGATGGCCTCGAAAGGCATGGGAACAGTAGCCTGCAGTTACCGGGATTAATCGTGGAAAGCCGGACTGTGATCGACGGAATCGTCGAGATGTCGGGCCGATTGGCGGCCGTGGGAGCGGATTGCCCGGATTGCGCGCATGCCATCGACGTCTCTCCACAGTCGATATGACCGCATGCCTTTCGGATTTGCCGGTCAGCGGCAGCATCGTCAGGCTGAGACTGTCGGTTCGACGGTTTCGGTGCACGCATACCCTTTGTCCAAGGCGCACGTTCAGCGAGCCGCTGGCGCCGCCGGTTGGCCGGCGATATGGCCGCAGGGTGGGTTCGTTGCGACGCGCTAGTGCGCGCGGTGGCGTCGCGCTGGGTGGTAGGCCGGGCTCGCGCATGATGGCGCGTCTGTCGGCGCCTTGGTCGCGCGACACGATGCTTCGAGTTCTGAGACGCAGCGATCCTGCCTCCGTGCCGCCGCCACCTGCGCGGGTGGTTGGCATCGACGACTTCGCTTGGCGCCGCGGCCACAGCTACGGGAGCATCGTGGTCGATCTCGAACGACGCGAGGTGATCGACCTGCTTCCCGATCGTCAGCGCGACACGGTCATCGCCTGGCTGCGCCAGAACCCGCAAGTCGAAATCATCTGTCGCGACTGTGGCGGATCCAGCAAGAAATCCCAAAATCTGCCGCGCTTGCCGTCGCCGAGTTCGCAACGATCCGCCTCCGGTTGCTCAAGGTCGCCGCCCGCGTCATTGAATCCGCAACGCGCATCCGCATCGCCTTCGCGTCAGCATGCCCCGATGCCGCCACGTTCAAGGCCGTCGCCACCAACCTTCGGCCTGCTCCTACATAGCCCGCGCGGCCGTGCCGCCGAACCGCAAGCCCCCCTCCATTAACCCCGAAAAGCCCATCGATCCCACCGCGGTGAAAAACACCGCCAGAGGCGCTCGTCCGGATCACATCACCGAAAACGCATCGCCACCCAACAAGCCCGGAACCTCAGTCTCATGAATAGGCCGGGCTAGTGCATCGGCGCGAAGCCGCGACCTCGAACGAGATGTGGCAGGCCGATCATACCGTTCTCGACATTCTCGTGCTCGATGATGCCGGAACCCCGGTGCGTCCTTGGCTGACCGTCATCGTTGACGATCACAGCCGAGCCATCGCCGGTTACTTCCTCAGCCTCGATGCCCCCAGTGCCCTCAACACGGCGCTCGCCTTGCGGCAGGCGATCTGGCGCAAGCCCAATCCCGAATGGATCGTCAGCGGCATTCCCGAACAGCTTTACGTCGACAACGGCTCGGATTTCATCTCCGAGCATATCGAGCAGGCGTGCATCGCCCTCAAAATCCGCCTCATCCATTCGCTGCCGGGGCGTCCTCGCGGGCGCGGCAAGATCGAGCGGCTGTTCCGCACCATCAACGACATGTTCCTGCCCGACCTGCCCGGCCACCTGATCGCGGGCAAGCCGCTGTCGGCGCCAGTGCTCACGCTCGACGAGCTGCGCGCCCGCTTCGAGGCGTTCGTGTGCGGCGTCTATCATCGTCGCCCGCATGGCAGCACCGGCGAACCGCCGATCACGCGCTGGCAGAAGGGCGGGTTCCTGCCCGCAATGCCCGACAGCCTTGAACAGCTCGACATGCTGCTCGTGCACGTGCCCAAGCCCCGTAAAGTGCTGCGCGACGGCATCCGTCTGATGGGCAGGCGCTATGTCGAACCCACGCTCGCGGCCTTCGTCGGCGAGCAGGTCGAGGCGGTCTATGACCCCCGCGACCTGACCGAGATCCACGTCTACCACCAGGGCCGGTTCGTCTGCCGTGCGCTCAGCTCCGAGCACGCTGGGCACCCGTCGTTGCGCGCGATCCAGCGCGCCCGGCGCGGCGCGAAGGAGCGCGACAAGCAGGTGCCTGCCCCCACGGAGACCTTCGATGGCGACCAAGAGGATACGGCTTCCCGGCCCACCACCTACCGAGGGCTCCGGCTCTACGCCGCTGACGATTGAGTTCCTGGTCGAGCAGCCGTTCCTGGCGACCCGCGAACATGCCCGGTTCGTCGAGTTTGCCGAAGCCTGCGCGCACTACCGCTATATCGGCGTGTGTCATGGCCGGCCGGGCGTCGGAAAGACGCGATCGGCGCGCGAGTTTTCCAGCTTCCCCGACCTGGGGAATATGCCGCGCTCCGTCCCATTGCCGCGCTCCTTGGCGAAAAGGTCGCTCGCTGCCGCGCCGTCTTCTACACCGTGTCGGTCAGCAACACGCCCAAGACGATCGACGCGGTGTTGGGCCTCAACCTCATTAAGCTGGGCTATGCCCGGCTGACGGTCGCGGGCGGCTCGCAGGACGAAATCACCCATGACGCCGCCCGCATCGCCTGCCCCTCGTCATCGTCGACGAGGCCGACCGCCTGACCATAAAGTCGCTCGAACATCTCCGCGACATGGCCGATCGCCACGGCTTCGGGCTGATCCTGATGGGTATGCCGGGCTTGGAGAAGCGCCTCGCCCGCTATGCCCAGCTCTACTCGCGGATCGGCTTCGTCCACGAGTTCAAACCGCTTACCGAGACCGAAATGCGGCTGCTGCTCGCGACCCACGCCGGCGATTTCGGGATCAGCTTCGACCCGGCCCAACTCGACGCGATCGAAGCGCAGGCAGCCGTGATCCGCATCACGCGCGGCAACTTCCGGCTCATGGAGCGCCTGTTCGCGCAGATGCGGCGGATCATGACCCTCAACCGCGTCGAGGAGGTCACCGCTGACATCGTTCAGGCCGCGCGCGATTGCCTCGTCATCGGACCCGGCAACTGACAAATAGCGCGATCAGAACGCCGCCATTTAGCGCGAGCGTTTACACAGGATAAGATCCATACCGTTTCCGGAACCACTTTCTTGTTTCCTCTTCGAAATTGGACTGTGCTGATGAGTTTGAGCGATGGTGGCTTCGCTCATACACTACGCGCTACCAGGCCCCTGCCCGTTTCTTAGGCTTAACGTTGTAGCTCAAGACCCCGGGGGCTCAGCCTCCCTTCTCCGGTTCTTGCCGCTGCGCAAATCCCTCGATCTACCTGCCGCCGTCGTGTGGTCGCACGGCATCATCCAAAGACCTATTTAGGCCGTCATGACTAGCCAATCTTCGCCATAAGGCGCCCCGCCGCCCCTGCTCTGCCGCGAGATTGCGATTATAAGCGAGCGGCATCCGCGGCGACTTCCACCGCAGCGCGTCCATGATGCCGGCCAAATCCTCCCCGCTGGCGAACAGGTCCTGATTGAGCCCGATCCGCGTCGAGTGCGCACTGATCCCCTTCAGCAACCGCGCCAGATCGTCCGCCGTCAAATCGGGCAGCGCGCCACGGTCGAACGCGCGGCCGATGATCGACCGAAAGATTGGTCCGATCGAGCCCGGGTGCAGCGCCACGGTGCCGATGTCATATTCGACGCGCGCCTTCACCGCCGGCTTGGACAGCGTCTTGCGCAGATCCCACGTCTCCCGGCCCGAGATGCTGTCGATCGGCCGACCGCGCACGGCTGCCCGCGCCTTGTAGCGCCGCACCTGCACCCGCCGGAACAGCGGCCCTGTCGTGATCCCCGCCGCTTCGGTCCACGCCGCGATCGCCGCGACGGTGCGCGGGCTGAGGTAGGCGGTCGCCCCCTCCCCGTCTTGATCGCCCTTATGACGCAGAATCTGCAGCAGCCGCGCTTCGGGATCGATCGCCTCCTCAATATGCTCAATGGCGACCGCCACCAGTTCGGAGGCGCGCAGCCCGGTGTCATAAGCGGCCGATAGCAGCGCCCGATCACGCAGCCCCGGCAGATCCTCGCCACAACTCTCGAGCAGCGCGCGGATGTTGAGCCCCCGCGCCTTGTCGCGCTCGACGTCGCGCACCGGGCCCTTGAACCGCAGCGGCCGCGCCTGCTTCTGCGCAGCCCCCTTCTCGCGGCGCACCGTCTGGAGCCGCAGCTTCACCAGCGGCGCCGGCGTCGGATCCTTGAGCTCGAGCAGCTGGTGGATCTTGGCGATCGACGCCTTGTAGCGGGATAGCGAGGCCGGCCGGCTCCCCTTCCCGGCCCGCGCGTCGAGATAATCGGCCACGGTCTCGGGCGTGGCCGGCAGCGCGATCCGGTTGTTGCGCCTACACCACGCATCGAACGCCTCGACGTCGGACTTGAGCGCACGGATGCTATGGGGCGATGAAGCGGCCTGATAGGCGGCGATCAGGCCCTCGTTGACGGTGATGCGCTCGCCGGCGCGCATCTGCACGATCGTCCACGCAAGGTCGGCCGGCGCCCTGACGGCCGGCAGGACAGCCTCAGGCGGCGCTACGGGGATTTCTGGCCCTTCCCGGGCGGTTTCGGTGCTCACGACGCGCCTCGCTCCTCAGCCGCGCTTGTTGTCAGTTTGAGTAAACCGGCGGACCGGAAAAACTAGAGATTTCAATCTTCACCTTGCTACAATACCTCCGGACTCTCGCCTGCCTGTCCAATTTCTGATACAATACCGGCGGACCCGGCAACACGAGTCCCTGGCACGATCGGGGATAGGCTATGGCCGAAACGGGCACGGCTCTTACGAGAGCGGATTCTACAGCCTGGAGCATCGCTTGCAATCGCGAGCCGACTATTCGTGCGCTCGCCAACCTACCTAAAATTACCCGCGCCGCCATGTTGGATGCGAGCGCGGAACTGAGTCTGAGCAGGTCGCGCCTTTTTGAGCTGGTGGCGCGCTACCGGGAAGATCCCGTTACCAGTTCCCTTGTCGATCGGCCCGAAGGCTTTCCCAAAGGACGCCGCCGCCTGCCGCCAGAGGTCGACCAGCTCGTCGCCTCCGAAATCGAGCAGTTCTACCTAACCCGCCCCAAGCCAACCCTCGCGCGACTGGTACGCGACATCCGGCACGCCTGTTATGAGCGCGGCCTACGCTCTCCAACGCGTAAGACGATCGCCGCACGCGTTGCCACGATCGGACGGGAGCGGCCTCATCAGGAAGCGCGACGGGGCGAAAGCAGCGTCTGATCGAATAGACCAGTGATCGGATCTTACACAGCCGACCATCCTCTTCAGATCGTCCAGATGGATCACACGCCTGCCGACATCATCATCGTCGACGAACATTTCCGCAAAACCTCTCGGTCCGCCCGACGTTGACCCTGCAGATCGACATCGCGACCGCGCGTGATCCCAGGCTTCTATATCTCGCTCGAAAGCCCGTCGGCCACGTCAGTCGGCATGGCGATCCGTCACGCCGGTCCTGCCAAAGATGGCTTGGCTTGAGGAGCGGGAGATCAAGATTGATTATCCCATCTTTCGGCATTCCCAAGACACTGCATCTCGACAATGCCCCAGAGTTCCGGTCCCGGGCGCTGAAGCGCGGCTGCCAGCAGCATGGCATCAATCTCAAGTACCGGCCCGACGTACGCCCCACTACGGCGGCCACATTGAGCGCCTTGATCGGGAACAACGATCGGCGCCGTGCACCTCCTACCGGGTACGACCTTCTCAAATATCCAAGCCAAAGGCGATTACGACGCGGAAGGCCAAGCCTGCATGACACTGCGCGAGTTCGAGCAATGGTTTACGATTGAAGTTGGCGTCTATCATGGTTCGATTCATAGCGAGCTTGGCATTCCTCCCCTCAACGGCCTGGCCGACGGGCTCGGTGTTCGCCCCGATCCGCTCCGGCTCCCGGCCGATCCCCGATCGCTTCCTGCTGAATTTTCTTCCCTTTCGAAATGCGGAAGATCAGGCGTGAGGGTATCGAGCTGTTCCACGCCTTCTACTGGCACGGCGGTTTAGCCAGCCTCATCGCAAACTGCGGCCAAAAGCTCCCGATCAAATACAATCCCCTCAACCTCTCGGCAGTCTACGTCGAGCTGTCCGATAACGAGCATCTGACGGTCCCGCCTTAGTGATCGGCGGCGGCCTGCCAATCACTAAGTTTCGAGCACGACCTGGCAGTCCCGAACGCTGCGCAGAGCGCGGGGCGCCAGGCTGTCGATGAACAGTCGCTGTTTTGACATGGTCAACGAGCAGCGGCGCATCGTCCTTGGACGCGATCCACAAGACTAGGCGGCCCGAAAATCGCGCAGCGTGTTGCCTATGCCCTCGAAGCAGGTTTTCCGCCGTCCCCGCACTCTCTGCCGCCGCCGCCCCACATCGCCCGAGCCGGATGATACGGAGCCTATTGTCCCGTTCCAGATCGAGGAACGATTATGACCGACCTCTTACGATCATTTGTTTCCCGCATATCGCGAGCAGGCGGTGTTATCCGATGAAGAGCGCATCGACTGGCTGCGACGCGGACCGATGGGTTTTCGCTTCCGCAAGCCGAAGCGGCACTCGGCAGGCTTGAGGATCTGCTGACCTATCCGCAGCGCGGGCGCATGCCCTGCCTGCTGCTGTTCGGATCGACCGGGATGGGTAAGAGTGAAATCCTCAACCGCTTCGCTGAACTACACGCGAGCAGGTACGACAAGCGCGCCGGTCTCACGACCATGCCGATCGTGATGGTGCAGGATGCCGCCGCAACCGACTGAGGACGAATTCTACACTGAGCTTATTGCTGGCGATGAACTATGCCGAGTTCGATCATATCAGCCTGCGATCGCTGCGCTCACTCGCACGACGGACCCTTGGCGAGTTCGGAACCAAGGTGCTTGTGCTCGACGAAATCGATAAGATGCTGGCGGGCTCGCCGCGCCAGCAACGGATATTCCTCAACACTATCCGTTTTCTGACCAACGATTTGCGCATCCCGATCGTATGCGCGGGCACGGAAGGATGCGCGCATCGCGATCCTCACCGATCCCAATCTCGCCGACCGCTTTGCCGCTTTCGAGCTTGCCCCATGGCGTAACGATCACAGCCTGCGCCAGCTTATGGCGAGTTCGCGGGATTGGCTGCCCTTACGCCGTTCTTTCCCGGCTCGATGACCATGAGGTCCGTCAACGCGTCATTGCGCTAACCGAGGGCGTGACAGGGCCGGATATTCCGAATCATGGAGGCTGTCGCCATTGAGGCGATCCGCAACGGCCGCGAGATGATCGACGCCGACAGCTTCGAAGACGACCAGCTATTGCTCCCGCTCGTGTCGATGCAAGTAATTGCCAGCGCCAAGCGGGCGATGCGCCGGCGCGCGGCATGATTGCACCCAATGTACCGCTCGCTGACGAACTGCTCACGTCCTGGCATGCGCGCCAGCGCCGATCGCGCCGCGGACGAACGCTTTCCAAGCCCAAAGCGGTTCGAGATCGCAAAGGCAACTGGCGACACCCCGATATTCGGCCGATGCAGGCTTGGCTGAAAGCCGCCGCCGATCGCCTGGACGTGTCGGCAATTCGCTTGGCCGAGCAAAGCCTTGCACGGCGATACCCTGCTCTCGCGCTCGACTTTCTGGTCTGGGAGCACCTACCCCGCCCGGTCGACTATCCCGAAGTCAGCGCCGTTCCGAGGCTCGGCATCTCCTGGTGTAGCCGGTGCCTCGCAGAGGGCTTTGCCAATGACGAACCTGCCTACGTCCGGCAGCAATGGTATTGGCCGCTTCAGGGTTCTGCCACCGGCACCGCTGGCCTTTGGAGGACCGGTGCAACGCGTGCGGATCGCTGAACTGGCGCTTTGCGACGCCGGCCCGCGGGCCGCTACGAATGATCTGCGGGGCATGCTGGCGACCACTGGAAAGAGCTTCCGTGTCGACACTCGACGCTGAAAAGGCCGCCCGGGCCTGCTGGGACCACGCCATTACATTCGAGTTGCAGTTGATGGGTGCCATGGCAGGCAAAACCCCCGACCAGTTCCGCTTCAACTTCACATCGGCCAGCCAGCTCCTCGATCAGGTGCGCGACATTTGCAGCCTCCTGACCCGATCCCCGCCGGGCCACGACCATTGGGGAGGCAGGACCAGGGCCATCGCGCTCAACGATTTCGCATGCGACGCGATAACGCCCGGCATGCGCGACTACCGATTTCTTTCATACGATGAACCGAACCCACTCGCCACGGCAACACCACTGCTGCGCCGGTGCCTCCTTGCGGCCGCCCACGCAATCATCGACTCCGATCCAGGGACGACCACCGCGCTGTTCGGCCCTGACGCACCGCCGGCAATCGACACCTTCGTCGCCGGGATGAATCGCGAGCTGCTTGACAGCTATCCCGCCGCCACGGGCCACTGGTCTCCCACGTTCACTCGACAAATTGAGGCTGCAAAGCAGCGGAGGCGGCGGCGCTCGACCCTCGCAAAGTTCAAACTACGCCGTTTCGCCGGCAACCACAGCCTTCGCGGAGGTGTAGCGGTCATCTCGCGGGACTTCCTTCCAAGCCCCGCTCAGGTGTCCATCAAATGCAGCTTCTCGCTTGGTCAATCACCCGCCGGACCCCTTCAGGCGACCACGCCAGCCCACCCCGCGGAGTTGGTTCACGCAGATCCCGTGTCAGCCACGCGGCGATTTCTCGCAGCGAAGAATCCGGATGCGTCTTTCGTCGATCGGCGACAAGCCGCGCGACCCGCGTATCAGGCGGCAAGCGCGGCGCCGGATCGAGGATCGTCGGGTCCGCATACCCTGCCTTGACCAGCGTTCGGCACGCTTTCACGAGCGTCCGCTCACTGAACGAACGAACCGGCGGTGTGATCGCGCGGATTTGTCGCAGCACGATCCCCCAGGGGAGGTGTGGCCGCAGTCGCGCGACCGTGGGTAACCATCGGTGCCGATCATCGACCAGTTCATGGAGATAGCGCTCCTTGAGGGCGTACCGGATGTCTGCGATCGCCGCTGGATCGCGCGAGCGCATCTTCGGGTTCCCGGGCTTCGCCCCGCGCGCGACAGCGGCCTTGAGGCCGGCCCTGGTCCGTTCGCGGATCAATGCTCGCTCGAATTCGGCGAAGGCGCCGAGCATCTGGGTCATCAGCATGCCTTGCGCGCTCGACGTGTCGATGGGATCGTGGATCGAGCGGAAATAGGCCCCCTTCCCCCCGCAAGGTCTCGACGATCTCGAGCAGATGCGAGAGCGACCGGGCCAAGCGGTCGATCCGGACCACCAGCAGCGTGTCGCCGTGCCGCACGCGCTCGAGCGCTCGTGCAAGGTTCGGCCGATCGCGGCTGCCACCGCTCGCCTTGTCCTCGAGGATCACCGTGCAACCCTCAGCGCGCAAGGCACTGAGCTGCGCGGCGGTGTCCTGTTCGTCGGTCGAGACGCGCGCGTAGCCGATCAGGGCCATTTGTCACATTCCATATAATGGGGTCAAACGACCGGTTGCCCCCATATGATATGAATTCGAGGACCTTATGGCCAGCTTTGATTGAGGTGGTCGAGTTCGATCGGCCCATCTCGACGGCCACAGAACCCGCTGTCAGCCCGGCTCTCCCGCGCGGACAGGCAGCGTCGGCTTTCACATCCTGGCGAGCTCGAAAATGCGGGCAGTCTGCGGGGTTTTCTCGGCAGAGGCCGCACCAGTCCGGGGGTTTGCTACCCAGAATCCGGCGGTTTGGGGACAATCTGGCGCGCTACGTCGCGCGGTAAGCCAGAGTCCGGTCGTATGGGGAAACCGACACTTGTAGCCCACCTTATAAAGAACGGTCAAATCTGCTTATGTGATAAGTGCAATTATCCAATGTGGAATGAGGAGACGTGCAGGATGTCACAACGAACCGGTGACTTACGTTGAGAACGTGGTATCAAGAATCGTGAGCACTTCGATGTCCTTACCCCCCCTACTCGCCCTCGGCCGACTGGATGGGCGTCTCTCCAACAGTCCGGCTCGGATATCTGGCTAGCGCGGGCGAGAGTGAGTGGCACAGCGACGATCGCGGGAATCGCAGGTGTTTCCGTATCCATCGACGATATCATGAATTGGATTTGCGGGCGAACGCCACCGCCACGCCACAGCGAGGGCTTGAACGACCCAATGTCTGTGGCAGCCGTGATGCACTTCGCCCTGACGGCTCAGCAGACGCCAGCTGACGATCTCACCGCAGCCACGTTCAGGATCCTGCGTACGCTGCTCGACGACCGCGCCGAAGCGGAGCTCTGGGGCCCAGAGGACCTTGCTCGCTTCTCAGGCGCATTCAGGGCGGCTCAGGCGGCCATTGCAGCCCCCTACCCCTCCCCTACCCTCCTCGCTGTCGCTGAGCGTCTCCTGGAGGTCCAGGCGGCTTTGGAGGTCTCGCCGGCCTCCGATCGGACTGTCACGATGATCGACGGCCGTCAGATGATTCTCGAACCGGTGAGTTTCGGCACAATCTGGATGACTGCGTGTCAGCTGCCTCGAGCATTGGTCGCGTCCGGCATGGCGACGCAAATTCTGCCATCGGCTGTGCACCTGCCGCGCTACCTTCCAAACTTGGCAGAGGAACTTACCCGCGAGTTGGAAAACACGATCGGCTTGGCAAGCAGGCAAGGATTGGCGGAGCTCGACAGGCTCGAGGGACGGATCGCAAATCTGCCGCGGGTCGTTGAGGTGACCAGGCGTAGCCGGCTGCCGGAGTTGTTGCGCTTGGAACTAGCCTATCCTGGGCTTCGGGTGCCCGCCATCGCACGCTTGCTTGGCGTCACACCTCAGGCAGCGGCCAAGCTGGCGGCGCGCTCCAGGGAGTTGAAGGAGAGCGGTCGGACCAACCAAGGGGACCGATCGCAAGAGTGGCGTCCCTCCCCTCCTCTCTCCTTTCCATCTAAAAATAAGAAATCTCAAAATCCGCCGAAGGCGTAAGCGTTAAGCGGGTTATATCTTTGAGTTAAAAGGTTACTGCCGCGGCGATTTCGGAAAAAACCTAGGGAATCCCGCGATTCGCTGCCTGTGGACAGATTCCGATAACACGACGGGCGAGCTCCGATAACACGACGGCGCGATTCTAATAACACGACGCTTTCGGTCTGATACCACGATGGCCGCTATGAGGGCTGTGGATAAGCTGATCTTGGTCGGGCCTGCACCGATCCGCGCTGGCAGCGGTTAGCGTTCCGATTCGCTTTTTTTGCTTCAACCCCAAACCCGGGATTGTCCGATCGTGATCCTTGCTCAGGTTCGGCGTGTTATCGGGAATGTCGAACACGTCTTCCATCGTGTTTTCAGGAATGGCTTTTCGCCCCCGCCCCGCGCACAGCTTCGATCGGTCTGCTCCGATGCACGCGGCATGGTCCTTCAAGGGGGTGCTTCAACCTCACTGCGGCCTCAACATCGAGGCGGGCCCAGGCTCCCTCTATTGCTCGCAAACCATTGGTTGGCGCTTGGTCACCGGGTCGTGTTTTTAGAATCAGCCGGGTGGATTTCCGGGAGTGTCCGAAAGCGCCGAATTTCAGCCCCTTTTTCAAAGTGCCGGTTTATCGGATGGCGTTTCAGATCGATTCCTGAAAACACGTTGCGATCTGCAGCGGAATTTGTCGCTGCCGGTGGTCGATGCTCGATTCCGGATTCGCGAAGCCACGTTGGAAATCCGTTCCCGGGCTGGCGATTTGCGGTGTTCGTCGCTCGGTTCGTGCCGCGGCGGCTGTTCAATGGCAGGCGTCTTTAGATCGGTCGTCTCGGCTATACGCGAAGAACCTTCAGGGGATGGTCGGAGATCAGATCGGCTACGGCGTTCACGATGCCCAGGGCCAGAGCCGGAAGTTCAGGCCCACGTGGAACCCCACCATAGTCCTTCCGCCAAGCCGTGGATGAGCATACGAAGCAGCCGCTTATCCGCGCGGTAAGGAAGCGATGGCCGGACGATTGCACCCGCACGTCGTTCGGCTTGCTGCCGTCGACCGCGTGGCTCGCTTCAATCAGAATCCCGGGAGCGTGTATTTATTGCGCTCGTGATGCTTCTTCATGAAGCCGTAAAACCGCTTCGAGTAGTTCCTCGGCATCTCGTCGGGATTGCTGTTCAGGAATGCGTCGAACTGCTTGATCAGGACGTCCAGGTCCCACCCAGGGCATTCTGCCTTGATCGCCGCGTAGGTCTCCGGGTCGAGAACCTCATGTGCCCGGCCGCCGCGGCGGCGCGGCGTGGAAGCCGCAGCGACAGCGTAGCTTTGATCATGCGGATCTAGGCTGGGCTTGGGATCGGCGACCTTGAGATCTGAGACAGCACGCTTCACCAGGCTGCGGACGAGGCTTGGGTCAACAAGCTTTTCTACGGCTTCCTCAGCCGGCGCTGGGTGGAGCGGCTTGGGAGCACCGACCGCCTTGGAACTTGCAGCCGGGCGGGCAGGGGAGGGGGGCGCGCTGCGCTTCCGTGACGGGACCTCCTGGTGCCCTTCCATGAAGCGACGCATCACCATCTTCAGCTTTGGTCGGGGCGTCTCCGCTCCAATCACTTCCAAGTTGATCTCCGGGAGGCTGTTGGCCCGCGCCAATTCAAGGATCTTATTCTTGAAGGACGGCAGCGAGCTTTCGCTCCCGCTCTTTTGATGCAGCGTCTCGAAGCCGATCGTGAAGCCTTCGGCGCCGTTGCCGCCGGCGTGCTTGCGGCTCGCGCGGTACAGCCACTTCCCGAGCCCGCTTGTGATCTCGAAATAAAGGGGAGAAATCGCTAGGACGTTGCGCTTGTCCATCACACCGTCGAAGAACCACTTCGACAGAGTGATCTCCATTCCGAGGGACCGTTGGGTTCGCTCGTCTACGAGATGCGTATAGCTGTCGATCCACGAGAAGGTGGTCTCACGGGTTTTCGAATTTGCCCGGATATTGGTCTTGATCGTGGTTGCCTGTAGCCTGTCCAGCGCTCCGATGAGACGCTCATAGGCACGTCCGCTCACACCCCAGCAGATGCGCTTCAACAAGTCGCCTGGTTGTAGCCGGATCGTCGGCGAAAGATCATTCTCTCCACGTTCGCGCAACTCATTCAAGTGAGAGGCGAGGTAGATCATGATGTCCGCATCCCAGATCGTCGCCATGCCATATTCGGGATTGGCCGACACGTGGACGGTAACCTGTTTGTCCGGGCTTACATATTCGATCGGTTTGACCCGCTTCTTCTTCGACAGGCTGAAGAAGGGGCGCTGCATCGTTTCCTGATAATCGCGCAGCGAGATGTCGCTAAAATCCGGGAGCGTGAAGAACATTTCAAACTGTACGCGACGGCCACCAAGCACCGTCGTCGCAGCTTCGTTTTCGCTCTCGTTCATGCCGCGTCCCACGCGTGGGACAAATGGCCTAACCCATTGAAATCGCGCGGAAAAACCCCGAATTTCAGAGTGGTGAAGTTCGGGTTATTCCAAGCGGCTCCAAGCCCCATCAGCGCGCCGCTCCTTTCAGGATCTTGGCTCGCTCGATGAGCGGGCGAAGAGCTTCGAGGATATCGTCCGCCGACAGATCAGTCGGATTGATCGTGATGGTGAGCCCCCGCGCACGATCACGGTCGACCTGACCAATCATGGTCCCCTTCGCTTCGATGGTGGCCTTCTGGGAGCGACTGCTCCTGCTGACCGTCGTCGCCTTGATCAACCGCGCGACGACCTCCGCGCCGCTAATCGGCTCCTCGTCTCCCGACTGCCGAAAGCTCTGTTCCGCGGCGATGTCCTTAGCGGCCGCCTCCATCTTCTCTCGCATTGCGGGCATGCGAACGAGCGGCAGCAGCTTGTCGCCGTGGCGCACCTGAAGGTCCATCGGCGAGCTAAACGCACTTACGATCGATTGCGGGATTTCCGTGAGACCGATGTACCTCGACAACATGGATTTCGAGAGCTTCACACGGTCCGCCAAGCGGGCCTGCACGCCATCATAATAGGCGTCGACGGCAGCTTTGTAGTTTGCTCCCCGTTCGAGATCGGAGATGTCCTCACGTTCCCGGTTTTCGATGTCGGCCAGCCTGAAGGCGGCCTCGTCGTCGAGATCCTCGATGATCGCGACAAGCTCGATATCGGGATAGTGGTTCGCGTTGAGCCACGCGATGGCCCAATGGCGCCGTGTGCCGATAACGAGCTCATATTCGAGCGCGGCATTCTTCACCCGCCGAACAACGACCGGGATACGGTTGCCGTTCTCGGCCTGAATGGAGTCTATGAGGCTTCGGACACGATCCTCAGTCAGCAGCGCATAGTCGCGCGCGTTTCCGGGCCAGATCGAACATTCAGAGGGCTTCAGCCGGATGGTCGGTCGCTTCACCATTCGGGCGGCCTCGGTGAAGCCTTCCAGCCGCCGCGCCGTGAAATTGCGAGCAGCTCCGCTTTGCCCGACGTCGGTCTGCTCGGGCGTGGGCTCCGAGGCCGGTGCCGGCGCCGCCAGAGCTTCGCTGATCGCTGACCGCCGGCTCACGCTGCGGCACTCGCGACGGAATCGTTCGCTCGCCTCGAGATGCTCTGCGACGGCCATTGCTCACGGATCTGCTGCAGAACCTCTCCGAACACAGCGTCGAGATTATCACGGCACCTTTGATAGGTGGCGTGTGCCGCCGACGGCTTGCTCTCGTAGATCGATCGAAAGGCCTGTGTGGCGTTCTTGATTTCTTCCGATGCCAGGATTGGCTGGCTCAGGAGGAAGTTGGCATAGGTTGCCTGCATCATCTTCCACATGTCGGCCTCACCCGGTTTGCTGGGCGTGTAGGCTGAGCAGACCACGCGAATAAAACCATAATCCACCGGCGTGCCATTCTCTTCGAGAATCTCGATATTGTCCGCAATAGTATCCATGAAGTGAATTGTGGACAGATAATCGAGCTGGCGGGCTGGTACAGGCACAAGAAGACCGGTCGCGGCCGCCATCACGTTCAGACCAAGAAAGCCCATCGCGGGCGGCGGATCGAGAACGATGACGTCAAAGTCTTTTATGATGCTTTGAATGCCGATGCGAAGCCGCTGCAGACCCTCACGGACAGCCTGACCGCCCTCGCGCAATGTCGCTGTCAGGTCCCATTCCGCATCCTGAAGCCCGAGGCTCGACGGGACGATCTTGATGGTCGGCCATGCCGTGTCATGAATCGCCTGTCGGAAATCGTCGAAGGTGCTGCGGGGCGACAAGAAATTGCCGAGAGTCTTATCTTCATCGAAGAGGGTCTCGGGCTGAATATCGAACATCGTAGTGGTCGAAGCCTGCGGGTCGCAGTCGATGACCAGCACGCTATAACCGTGAAGAGCCAAATAATCCGCAAAATGCTTTGTGATCGTGCTCTTGCCAACGCCGCCCTTGAAATTTTGCACTGCTACCACAACAGCATCTTCATCTGCCGCTTTGCCGGACGAATGTGCAATGCCTCGCGGATCTTCGTCAGATCTTCAAGCGTGTAATAGCGGCGGCCGTTGCCCAGTTGCTTTGGCGGCGAGAGCCGGCCTTCCTTCTCAGCCTTCGCCAACGCCTCAGGAGTGCGCCCGACCAGTTCGGCCGCCGCCGTGGGGCCAAAGGTGAGGTCGAGAACCTTCCGGTCCTCGGGTTTGAATACGACCGACTTCACTCGGTCGCGCATCATCTCGCACGAACGGGTCATCGTCCGAAGCGTGTTTACGGTATAGGACATCCCCGCGTGCCTCCCTTCGAATCAAGCCAGCCCGATCCGGTTTGCCTTCCATCAGCAAAAATAGGCCTAAAAGTCAAACTTGGCATGAATCTGCGGGCAATCCCCTAATCGTTGCGTTTTGCGCTCGCCGATCGGGAATCGGCGATCAGATCAAATCGAGTGGTCCAAATCTGAAGGCGATGGAGCCTGTTTCAAAGTAGATCTGGGGCGGACCACGCAGAGGAGGAAAGCGGGAGCGACGCATCGAACGTGAGGTGCAATCATGCCGCTGGTAGCTAATCGCCCAACCCAAGAACTTGTCGATCTCGTCGGCGCGCTCGGCGGCCGTTGGATCGGCAACATTGCCATGTGTCGTTGCCCAGCCCACAGCGACGCCGATCCAAGTCTATCAATCCGGCAGGGCGACCAAGGCATCTTGGTGACGTGCTTTGCCGGGTGCGATCGCGAGGACGTTTTGCGCGAACTCGGCCGAATCCGCCCGGACCGGCATCATCCAATGCCGGCGGCCGTACAGGCTCGCCGAACATCGAACGGCGCGCATATTTGGGACCAGGCCATCGATGTCAGGGGCACTCTCGGCGAACGTTACCTTGACCACCGGAATCTTCTCCCACCGCCCCCTGATGTCCGGTTCCACCCGCGCTGCCCCTACCTTCCAAAGCCGAAAACGGTGTTCCTCCCGGCGCTCCTTGTTGCGATCCGCGAGGTCCGGAAGTTGGTTGCCATTCAACGCATCTTCCTCAATCCGGCTAGCGCCGATTACGTTCGCAAGGTCATGCTAGGTACACCTGGGTCAGGTGCGTGGCGGGGTCGGAGAGGCGGTGCGACGTTGGCGCTCGCCGAGGGCTTCGAAACCGCCGACGCCTATGCTCGTATCCGCAATATTCCTTGCTGGGCGTCCCTCGGAGCGCGCCGTCTGGACCAGCTCATCATTCCAGAAGGCGTGACCACCCTTTACATTGCCGAGGACAACGACGCCGAAGGTCGCCTCGCCGCGCAAAAAGCCGAGGACCATTACGCCAGGCCTGGCCTCACCATTCATCGCGATCCGCCTCCCGCCATCTTCAATGATTGGGCAAATGCGCTCGACGCTATGAGCCGGCAGCGACGGCTAGGCGCTTAGCGCCGGAGGAGGGGAGGGGGGCCGAGAACGTGACGCTGCCGAGGGTGCAGCCACGCAGGAGACCCCGAAATGACCGACCTCTTCCACGCGGCCGCTCGCGCGGACCATGACGCTGCGCGTCTACTCGTCCCACACCTCACATCGGGCGGCGCAATTACGCGTCGCCTACTCAACGAGGTCATGGCCGCCGCTTACGGTGGCTCCGACGCGGACGGTCGCTGGACTCAGCGGGCAAGCTTCGAGGTTCTCGAGCACGCACTGGCATTACACCTCCGTGATTTTCGTCCGGGCTTGCGCACGTTCGCCGACGTGAGCGCGCTCGTTGCGCTTTCGGACCGGCTGCCGACCCAGACCGTCAGGAGCGAAGAGCAGATCGACTGGCAGCAATTCTCGACACCCGTCGACATTGCAGCCGTCGCCATATTGCTCGCCCACGTACAGGCGGACGACGTCATCCTTGAGCCGAGTGCTGGCAACGGCCTGTTGGTCGCGCAGCTCGGGTCGCACAAGGCACTTCATCTCAACGAACTCGATCCCGTGCGGCGGGCGCGCCTGCACCAAGTGTTCCCGGAAGCCCACATCTCCGGCGAGGACGGCGCCACGATCAACTCGACCCTGTCCGCGGTCGAGGCGCCATCCCTCATCCTCATGAACCCGCCATTCTCGCGCTCCCTGGGACGCGGTGCCGATGACTACGCAGCAGTCCGCCATCTCCAGGCGGCGCTCCGTCGCCTGCGATCAGGCGGACGACTGGTCGCGATCATGCCCGACTGGTTTGGTCCGAGCGCCAGGATGCGTGATCAATACGAGACCGTGCTGCGCGATGTCACCGTTCGCACCGCGATTCGGCTCGAAAAATGCTACCTGAAGCACGGCACGTCGATTGCCGTTCGGTTGTTCGTCATCGACAAGGCGCCTGGCAAGGCGCCACCGGCCATCATTCAACGATCTTCCGTGGCCGAGCTGCTCAGTGCGCTGCGCGTTCCGGAAAGATCGACCCTCGGCCGCGACGCTCCAGCGCCTGCACCGAAGCGGTCGGCCGGCATCTCGATGTTCCGGGCCGTCAGGAGCAGCCGCCCCGAGCCGCGCGCCTATCACGCGCCCGTCCGCAACGACGTCCTTCCGGTGGAATATGAAAAGCTGGCAACCCCGGCCCCCTTGCTCGAACAAACCGGCGTCTATCTTCCCTACCGGCCGAGCCGCATCAGCTTCATAGCCGCCGGCGAACATCCGACGCCGCTCGTCGAATCGGTGGCGATGGGTTCGATCCCGGCGCCGGTGCCGGACTATGTCCCGTCGCTCCCCGAACGCACAGTATCAGAGCGACTTCTCTCCGCGTCCCAGCTCGAAACCGTCGTCTATGCCGGACATGCCTGGTCTCAGACCATCCCAGGCAGGTTCAAACCGAACAAGGAAGGCGTCGGCCTGACGCTCGCCGATGACGGGTACATCTACCGGAAGGGCTTCTTCCTGGGCGATGGCACGGGCGCCGGGAAAGGCCGGCAGATTGCGGCCTGCATTCTCGACAACTGGCTCCAAGGCCGCCGTCGCAGCATATGGGTTACCAAAAACGCGCCTCTTCTCGAAGATGCACGCCGCGACTGGACCGCACTTGGGGGTGTGAGCGGCGACATTCAGCCGATCTCCAACTGGAAGATCGATGAGCCTATTCGGCTCGACCAGGGCGTTCTTCTCGTCACCTATCCGACGCTGCGCTCCATGCGCGGCGATCACAGCCGCCTCAAGCAGATCGTCGACTGGGCCGGCGCCGACTTCGAAGGCGTGCTGGCATTCGACGAGGCTCACGAGATGGGCGGCGTCGCAGGCGGGGAGGGTGCGCTTGGCGCAAAGGAAGGCTCCCAGCAGGGAATATGCGGCGTCCTTCTCCAGAACCAGCTCCCCGGCGCGCGCGTACTCTATGCCTCTGCCACCGGCGCGTCCGACGTCAACAATCTGGCCTATGCCGTGCGCCTGGGGCTTTGGGGCCCCGACACCGCGTTTGCCGATCGCGAGCAATTCATCAGCAGCATCCGCCAGGGCGGCATCGCCGCGATGGAGCTCGTCGCGCGAGACCTCAAGGCGACCGGCCTCTACATGGCGCGCGCCTTGAGCTTTGCCGGTGTCGAATATGAGATTCTCCGGCACGAGCTGACGCCTGCGCAGATCGAGATCTACGACACGTATGCGGACGCCTGGAGCATCTTATGCGCAGCTAAGCATAAGATGGCTTATCGCGAGGAAGCGGTAATGCGAAGGAACGCGGCGTAGTCGCGGGTTTCCTGGGGCGCGGCAGGAAGTTGCTGCGCATTATTTTGGTTGCGAACCTCGGCGGTCTCTGGACCAGCTGAGGAGTCAATCATGTTGAAACTGTTGATTTCTGCTGAGAGTTGACCCGGGATTTTCATCGAGAAGTGACCCTGGTGGGTGTTATGTCCCGCGCTGCGGGGTTTGGGTCAAGCGGGTGATTTTTCCTTTCTGGATTTTGGGGCAGCGGTGCTGGCCTTGAAGCGGAAGCTATCGTTTCCGGTCTCGATGATGTGGCAGTGATGCGTGAGACGGTCGAGCAGAGCGGTGGTCATCTTGGCATCGCCGAACACGCCGGCCCACTCGGAGAAGGAGAGGTTTGTGGTGATGACCACGCTGGTGCGCTCGTAGAGTTTGCTGAGCAGGTGGAACAGCAGGGCGCCGCCTGATGGGCTGAACGGCAGATAGCCGAGCTCATCGAGGATGACGAGGTCGAGGCGGAGCAGGCGCTCGGCGAGTTGCCCGGCCTTGTTCATGGCCTTTTCCTGCTCGAGGGCGTTGACCAGATCGACCGTGGCGAAGAACCGGACCTTCTTGCGATGATGCTCAACGGCATGAACGCCGAGGGCGGTGGCGAGATGGCTTTTGCCGGTGCCAGGCCCGCCGATCAGCACGACGTTGTCGGCATTGTCCGTGAAGTCGCCGCGGTGGAGTTGGCGCACGAGCGCCTCGTTCACCTCGCTGGCGGCAAAGTCGAAGCCGGCCAGATCCTTGTAGGCCGGGAACCGGGCCGCCTTGATCTGGTAGGCGATCGACCTGACCTCGCGCTCGGCCACTTCGGCCTTGAGCAGCTGGGAGAGGATGGGCACGGCAGCATCGAAGGCCGGGGCCCCTTGCTCGGCGAGGTCGCCGGCAGCCTGGGCCATGCCGTACATCTTGAGGCCGCGCAGCATGACGACGACGGCGGCGCTGGCGGGATCATGACGCATGGCGCCACCTCCTGCCACGCAGGGCATCATAGCGGGCCACATTGGCCTTGGGCTCGCGGTGCAAGCTCAGGGCCTGTGGCGCGTCAATGGCGACCGGGTTGACCGGCTTGCCGTCGATCAGGCGATGCAACAGGTTCAGCACATGGGTCTTGGTCGGCAGCCCGGCTTCCAGCGCCAACTCGACCGCGTACAGCACGGCCTGTTCGTCATGATGCAGGACCAGGGAGAGGATATCCACCATCTCCCGGTCGCCGCCGGGCCGCTTGAGCAGGCCGGCCTGGAGACGCCGGAAGGGCCCGGGCATCTCGAGGAAGGGAGCGCCATTGCGCAAGGCACCGGGCTTGCGCTGGATGACTGCCAGGTAATGCCGCCAGTCGTAGATCGTCCGCCCCGGGTGATCATGGGAGCGCTCGATGATCCGGGCGTGCTCGCACAGGATCTGCCCTTCGGCGACGATGACGATCCGCTCCGGGTAGGCCCGCAAGCTCACCCGCTGGTTGGCGAACGATGCCGGCACGCTGTAGCGGATGCGTTCGAACGTCACCAGGCAGGTCGGCGATACCCGCTTGGCATGCTCGACGAAGCCGTCGAAGGGCCGGCCCAGCGGCATCAGGCAGCCCACTTCGGCGGCATGCACGTCGGCAATGGTGCCGGGCAGCACACCATGCTGGATCTGCGGCCATTGCGCGATGCACTGAACCTCGAGCCAGGCATTGAGCGCCGCCAGATCGGGGAAGCTGGGCATCGGCTGCCACAGCCGGTGCCGGGCATCCTGGACGTTCTTCTCGACCTGCCCTTTCTCCCAACCCGAGGCCGGATTACAGAACTCCGCCTCGAACAGATAGTGGCTGACCATCGCCGCGAACCGGGCGTTGACCTGCCGGGCCTTGCCCGAACCGATCCGGTCGACCGCAGTCTTCATGTTGTCGAAAATCCCGCGCTGGGGAATGCCACCCAGAACCCTGAAGGCCTGCGTCAACGCATCGAACAACATCTCGTGGGTCTGGAGCAGGTAGGCCCTGACGACGAATGCCCGGCTGTGCGACAGCTTGGTGTGGGCCACCTGCAGCTTGACCACCTTGCCGCCAAGCAGTGCGTAATCCTCGCTCCAGTCGAACTGGAACGCCTCGCCGGGCTGGAACGCCAGCGGCACGAACGTTCCCCGCCCACTGGTCTGCTGATCGCGTTGCCGCTCGAGCTTCCACTCCCGGACAAAGGCCGCGACACGGCCATAGGAACCGGTGAAGCCAAGCACCGTCAGGTCCGCATAAAGCTGCTTCGCCGTCCGCTTCTGCTTGCGCGACTTGCCCGCCTCAACCCGCAGCCACGCCGTCAACTTCTCGGCAAACGGGTCCAGCTTGCTCGGCCGCTCCGGAACCCTGAACTGCGGCACCAAAGTCTCGGCGCGCAGGTACTTGCGGATCGTGTTGCGCGACAATCCCGTCCGCCGCTCAATCTCCCGGATCGGCAGCTCTTCGCGAAAATGCCAACGGCGGATCACACTCAAAAGGTCCATGTCGATCACTCCTCGTTCCCCCGACCTGTCAGCCAGGGGGAAGGTCAAAACATGGGTCACTTCTCAGTGGAAATTTACGCCCCTCCCGGGTCAACTCTCAGCAGAAATCAACAGGTCGGCCGGTTCTTGTGCAGGGCGGTGACAAAACCAGCCACTGGAACGCCAGCGAAGTGCTGAGCGTGGCGGAGTAAAAACCGGCCAGTGGTAAGGCTGCCCTTTTGAGGGCGGCCGGGATGTATGCCGTGGAAGTTTACGCGAGTGTTCGGCAGTTTGTGTTTGTGCAGGGGCGCAGCCAGCGAGAGGCCGCGCGGGTATTTGGATTAAGCCGGGAGACGATTGGCAAGATCTGCCGATTTTCACTGCCACCTGGCTATACGCGCACGAAGCCGGTGGAGAAGCCGAAGCTGGGGCCTTTGCTGCCGGTGGTTGACGCGATTTTGGAAGGTGACCGGACGGCGCCGGTCAAGCAGCGACACACGGCGAAGCGGATCTTCGAGCGGCTGCGCGATGAATATGGCTATGGCGGCGGCTACACGGTGGTGAAGGACTATGTCCGGCTGAGCCGGGTGCGTGGCCGCGAGACATTTGTGCCGCTGGCGCACCCACCGGGGCATGCGCAGGTGGATTTTGGCGAAGCGGTGGGCGTGATTGGCGGTGTGGAGCAGAAGATCCACTTCCTGTGCATGGATTTGCCGCAGTCCGATGCCTGTTTCGTGAAGGCTTTCCCGCGCGAGACGACCGAGGCATTTCTGGATGGGCATGTATCGGCCTTCGACTTCTTTGGCGGCATTCCCCAGTCGATCCTCTACGACAACACGACGATTGCGGTGGCCAAGATTCTGGGGGACGGCAAGCGTGAGCGCACACGTGCCTTCAGCGAGCTGGTCAGCCACTACCTGTTTTCTGACCGCTTCGGCCGACCCGGCAAGGGGAATGACAAGGGCAAGGTCGAAGGGCTGGTCAAATACGCGCGCCGCAACTTCATGACGCCCAAGCCGCAGGCGGCGAGCTATGACGCACTGAACGCGGCTCTTTTGGAGCGCTGTCATGCGCGGCAAGGCGAACGTGCTGGCCGCCATGCCCAGACCATCGGTGAGCGCATGGTTGCTGACGTTGCGGCGCTACGCCCACTACCGCCGGTGCCATTGGAGCCATGCGAGAGGCGCAGCGCCCGTGTGTCATCGACGGCGCTGGTGCGGTATCGCGGCAATGATTACTCGGTGCCCACAAGGTTTGGGTTCCAGGATGTGGTGGTGAAGGGCTTCGTGGACGAGGTGGTGATCCTGTCCGGCGCCGAGGAGATCGCCCGCCATGTGCGCAGTTATGGCAGCGGCGATTTTGTGGCCGATCCGCTGCATTATCTGGCGCTGATCGAGACAAAGCCGAATGCTCTCGATCAGGCGGCTGCACTGCAGAATTGGGCCTTGCCCGATGTCTTTGCCCACCTGCGGCAATTGCTGGAGGGACGCATGGGCCGCAAGGGCAAGCGCGAGTATATCCAGGTCTTGCGCTTGCTGGAAGCGATGCCCATGGCCGTGGTGACCCATGCTGTCACTCAGGCGATCCACATGGGCGCGATCAGCTTTGATGCGGTGAAGCAGATCGCACTGGCCAGGATGGAACGGCGGCCCGCCAGGCTTGACCTGACGACCTATCCCCACCTGCCAAGGCTGGATGTGAAGGTCACGCAGGCGGCTGATTATGCGGCTCTGATGCCCCAGGTCTCGAAGGAGATGGCAGCATGAGCCGGGCGCCCGATGACAACCTGCCCACCGGCACCACCGCTGGTGCGCCACAGGTGCTGCTGGCCCACCACCTCAAGCAACTCAAACTGCCGACCGTTTTGCGCGAATATGAGAAAGTAGCCCGGGAGTGCGCGCGTGATGGTGTCGATCATCCCCGCTATCTACTGCGCCTGATCGAACTGGAACTGATCGACCGTGAGCGGCGCACTGTCGAACGCCGGATCCGTGCTGCCCGGTTCCCGGCCGTCAAAAGCTTCGATACCTTCGACTTCACCGCCATCCCCAGCCTCAACAAGATGCTGACGCTGGATCTGGCGCGCTGCGAATATATCCTGCGGCGCGAGAATATCATTGCGCTGGGCAATAGCGGGACGGGCAAAACCCATGTGGCGCTCGCCCTGGGGCTGGCCGCCTGCCAGAAGGGCTTCACCGTGACCTTCACCACCGCCGCGGCGCTGGTGAACCAGTTACTGGAAGCCCGCGACGAGAAGCGGCTGCTCAAGATGCAGCGCGAGTTGGCTGCAGTGAAGCTGCTGATCATCGACGAACTGGGTTACGTCCCGCTCTCGCCCACCGGCGCGGAGCTGTTGTTCGAGACCTTCTCCCAGCGCTACGAACGCGGCTCCACCATCGTTACCTCCAACCTGCCGTTTGAGGACTGGACGCAGGTGCTTGGGTCCGAGCGCCTGACCGGCGCATTGCTGGATCGTTTGACCCACCACGTCAGCATCCTGACCATGAATGGTGACAGTTACCGCCTAAAGCAGTCAGCCAGTCGCCGTCGCGCCACTGCCAGCGGGGCGGAGCAAAACCAGGCCACCGTCGACGAAAACTGACCCATCAAAACGGCCAAAAGCAAAGGGCCCCGATCGGGGCCCTTTGCTTTGCACCTGCCGCAACATCAGTGGCCTACTTTTACTCCGCCACAGTGGCCGGTTTTTGCTCCGCCGTTGACAGGTTCTCCATATCCAGCGCCGCATCCCGCAGCGTTATGTCGAGATCTAACAGGTGTCGGATGCTGGGCGTCGTCATGGCAAATCTCCTACTCATTAGAACGTAACGTGAACATGCGCGACCGTCAATTGTCCGCGTGCTTCCGTTGCGAGCGGAGCGCGCATCATGCCCATCAACGTCATCGTCGGCCTTCCGCACCTGAACGATGGGCCGATCCTTCAGCGGGCACGCGCGCTTGGCCGGACCGCGCTCATCTCGGCGAACGCGCTTTCACGTTGGTCCGAAAAGCGCGGCTGGCGGGAATGGACCGGATGGCGCCTGGGGCAACTCCAGAATGCACGGGGTTTGTCCGGCCTCTGCCTGGACTCCGCAGGCTTCGTCGCGACTGCGCGCTATGGTGGCTTCCCGTGGTCCCTGTCGGACTATGTATCGCTCGCGGCGGCCTATCCATTCCAATGGTGGGCAAGTGCCGATTACTGCGTCGAGGCTGAGATCGCGCGAGATCGCGACGAAGTCTTCGACCGCCTGTCGCGCACCATCCGCGCCAATCGCGACTGCCGCATCCTGGGCGAGGATGCCGGAATAGCCGACAGACTGATGCCTGTGATCCAGGGCCGGCGACCATCCGACTATGAGCGCTGTGTCGATGCGCTCTGGGGTTCGCTCCGCCCCGGCGCATTGATCGGTGTCGGAAGCATGTGCCGGCGCGATATTCACGGACCGGAAGGCCTGATCGCGGTCATCGACCATCTCGATCAGATTCTTCCGGCCGGTGTTCTGCTCCACGCATTCGGCGTCAAGGGCACGGCACTGCCCTTCCTTCTGCCTTTCGCACACCGGGTCGCGTCGATCGACAGCCAGGCCTATGGCGTCGGTGCGCGTCGGGCAGCCCTGAAGGCGGGGATCTCCAAGACCGATCGCGTCGTGGCCGATTACATGGAGCAATGGCTCGCCGGTCAGTACCACCGACTAACCGAGCGGCCGCGCCGCCTTCCGCAGCAACGGCCTGCTGACGCAGATCCTCCGCCGATCGATCCCTGGGAGGCCGCAATCGCGCAGGCCCGTACCGAAATCCGCGATCTCATCGAGTCCGGCGATCTGACCATGACGAAATTACCGCAGCCTGGGTCGAGCAATGGGCCGCTGACATCCACCGGAGGCAAGCCGCCGAGCAATGAAGAGGGGAGGGGGAAGGGCAGGGTTGAGCATCAGGCTCGACGGAAAGAGGGCGCGCACCCGCGAAGGAGGCGCGACGCCAATCCCGAAGGAGACCCGCCTTGACCCCATCGCACCCGCATGCAGCCATGACGCTGCCGCTCTCCAAGATCATGCTTGGGTACAATCCACGTCGCTATTTCGACCGTAAAAAGCACGAGGACCTGGTCGCCTCGTTCCGGCTGCGCGGCATGCTTCAGCCGATGCTCCTCCGCCCGGCGGCCGGCGGCGACGACACCTACGTCGTTGTCGCGGGAGGCCGCCGGTATCGGGCCGCGCTCGAGGCCTTCGGCCCAGAAGGGGAGGTACCCGTCGTCATCCGCGAGATGACCGACCAGGAAGCGCTGGAAGCGGCGATCGACGAGAACGACAATCGCGACGATGCGTCGGAGACGGAGCAGGCGGACGCCGCCGTTCGGGTTCTCGCCGCCTGCCAGAATGATCGTGCAGAGGCGGCGCGGCGGCTCGGCTGGTCCCAGGCCAAATTCGACCGCCGCCTCGCCCTCGCGAATCTCTCCGACGCCGTGAAGCTCGCGCTCGATGAGCGCCGCATCAAGGTCGGGCATGCCGAGCTGCTCGCTGCCATTCCAGCGGACAAGCAGGACAAGGCTCTCGACACGATCACCGCTTCCGGTCTCGACGTCGGAAAAACGCGCGACCTCCTGATGCGCGTCACGCAGGATCTCGCCAACGCCTGCTTCGACAAGACCGAATGCATGGCCTGCCCGTTCAACTCCGGAACGCAACGAGCCCTCTTCGAAACCCATGTCGATGAAGGCCATTGCACCAATCCCGGCTGCTTCCAGCTCAAGACCGAAGCAATCGAAAAGGCCCGGATCGAGGCCCAGGAGCGCGCTGCGGCTGCCGCACAGGCCGAGGCCGCCGATCGGCAAGCGGACGGTGACGATGGGGAAGCTGCTCCCGACGCCGACGAGCTGGCCGATACCGACGACGATGGCGACGGTGAGGCCTCGCATCCAGGGGTTCGAGCGGCCGCGGTCGCGGCCAATCGGTCGTCGTCCGGCGCGATCGTCAAGCCGGCCGCCCGGGCTGGCGGTGCGACCGTCTCCGCCAAATCGATCGCCGGCCGCACCGCCGATCTTCGGGAGGCGACCTGGCGAACGGCGCTTGCCCGGGGCCTCGCCGATAATCCGTCCCATGCGCATGCCGCGATCCTCGTCGCCGGCCTGACTGGTACGCTCGCGCAGATCAAGCCGGCTACCTTGACGTCGCGCGCCGGGCTGCTGGTCAACCCTTCGTTTCCCGACCTGAGCTTCGAAGAGAAGATCGAGGGGATCCGCGCGCTTTCGGACGCGCAGGCAGCGAACACCCTTGCCGCGATCGCGGCGGCCTATGCGCGCGATGTGCAGTCCTTTGCGCATGTCGCCGACCTTGCCCGAGCGTTCGCAATCGACATCCGGCACGGCTGGCGTGTCGATCGATCTTTCCTGGAGCGGTACACAAAGGACGAGCTCAAATTCATCGCCCAGGAGTGCGGCCTCATCGCGCACATGGGCGAGAAGGCGTTCGCAAAGCTGCTCGCTTCCAAGAAGGCCGACCTTGTCGCCGGGATGCTCAACGCGGTCGGCTTCGATTGGGCCGGCCGCCTGCCGAGCGGCATGACCCTCGACGGGAAATACGGGCCTCCTCCGGCCCCTATTCGCCCCAACGCCGACCGCGGCATTCCCGCGATCGCGGCCTGACGGCCCTCTCTTCCCTCCAAAATAAGGACTGACAATCATGCTGATCGCAAGTCTCTTGCCGTTGCTCGGCCGCTACTCGCTCGGATTTGACCTCGTGGCGGGTCCGGACGAGACCGTTACGTTGACCGTCATCCCTCGCGCAACTGAGGGCAAAGCCCAGCGGCTCGAGACGGGAGAGCTGCGGCCGATCTCGATCACGGCGACGGCAGCGGAAATCGACATCGAACTCGCCAAGGGGGCAGACGGCGCGCTCGGCCAGCTTATCGCTTCGCGCAAGACCCTCGCCGACCAGATATCTGAGCAGCGCGAGGCGGCCGAGGCCGCACGCGCGGCGTCGGCGGAAGCGGCCAAGGCGAAAGCCGCCTCCGCAGCACCCCGACCGGCCCCGACGAGCAGCTCGCCCGTCACGCCGCCCGCGGGCGCGCTTCCGGCCGATGCCAAGTCGGACGAACCCGCCAGCCTCTGGTGAGCACCTCGAGCCCCTGTCCAGCGCCAAGGAGTACGCCCCAATGCAGATCAACCAGCTTGACCGCGCCTATCGATATGACGGCATCGATCTCCCGGTTCCACCCCATCTCGCGCACGACCCGCAGGCTCTGCGTGCCTATCACGCAACGCTCTACCCGGCGATCCTCAACGCCGAGACGGTCGACGCCGGCGTGAACGGGGGTGTCCACGTCACCGAATACCGCCGCGCCGTCGGCACAAAGGGTTGATCGTGCCCCGCCGTCACGGCGGAGCCATCCCCGCCGCACCGCGCAAGACGCTTCTCGAATGGATCGAGTTCGATGATGGCAACGCAACCGGCATCTCCCAGCCTTCCTGCAGCATCCAGGCCCGGGCCCTCCATGCGCAGCTCGCGCTCGAGTCCACTCATCGAAGCCACTCTCCGGAGCCGCTTCAGCCACCGGCAAGCCTCCGACTTCCGCCGCTCGGCTGATCTCGCCGGCCGATCGGTCGAGATCTCGCCCGACATACCACTGACCTTCGACCAGCCTCTTGCACGACACCATAAGCTGATCGGGCGTTGGGTCGCATCGCACGAGAAGGCGACGAGACGATATTCCCGTTGCGAGGCGCGACGGCGCATCGAGCATGTTTTCAACTCTGCTGCTGTCGAGGCGCTGCGTCCGATCGATCTCGCGGAGCTTCGCGTGGTCGTGCTGAACGGCGAGTCCGAGGGAGCGCCGGCGATCGTGATCATCTGCGAGAGCATCGGCCAACTAGATCTCGGATGGATCGAGACCAGCGAGGCGCCGATCGCCTGGCGCGCGGCTGCCTACGCGGCGCTCGAGCAGACCCTGGGGGCTGCGCTGCCGATCTTCGGCTACCAGGATCTCTTCGACGAAATATCCATGTACTATTGGGATGGCGAGACTGAGGATGACGCCGCCCGCCAGTGCCTCATCGACTATCACGGCGCAGACCCCGGCGATCTTGACGAAGTCGCGCTGCCGTCGACCATGGAGGCCAAGAAGCCCGCATGGATGATCGCGGCGAATGCAGCGCCGCTGGCGAAGCTTCCTCTCGACCTTCGCAAGGCACTACGCGAACTCCGCAGCGCGCACGACGCGCTTCGGCGCCTGCCGGGAGATTGCAACGCCTGGCACTTCGACGGGCAAATTCTCTACGAATATGTTCCCGGCCTCGAGGAATGTTCGACGCTGCCCCCGTTAACACTCGTGCCGGTCGAGTTCTTCGCGGCCGAGGTGGACGATGTCGGACGCCACGGCATGGAATACGGCTTCATGGATGTCGCGGGGATCTGCCCGCTCTCCGAGGCCGCGCACGTTGAGCGATGGTTCGCGTCGCTGCGCACCGGCGCTCACTTCCTGCTCGCTGCGCAGCAGCTGATCCAGCTCGATCCCGACAAATTGTGAGGCCCCAATGCCGGACCATAGCGCCCATTTCGAAGCCACCGCCGGAGGCATGGTGCTCACCAACGCCATCCTCCTGTACCGCACCGAGACCCCCCGCGGGCTCGATCCCTACCGCACCCCCGGGCAGGATGGACATGCCTTTGCCAGCATCCATCATGTGGAGCATGGCGGCGAAGGCGGGCCGACGATCGCCGCCGGCACGCCGCTGACCCGCGCCCACCTTCGCCAATGGACCGAGGCCCTCGGGCGCGCAGCGCCGCCTCAGATCCTTCCCCACAATGTGCTGGTTGCTCATCGCGACATGCTCGCCTGGTGGACGCCCGAGCAGGTCCGCCCGGCTTATTTCCATCTGTCCACACCGCCGGCCGGCCTGCGCGTCCTCGCGCAACGGACGATCCGGCCCGTTCCGTATCCCGCCCAGCTGTTCGTGGCGACGCCGCGCAGGCTCGGGGTCTATGCACTCGCCGAAAATGAGCGCCCCTCGGCGACCACGCATGTACTCCATTCGCCGATCCTCAACGTCTTCGTCGACGGCTCTCTCTGCTGGGGGAACATCCCGAGGCCGCGCACGCTGGACGTCGCGGCCATCCCCGTCTTCGAGCGGGCGCTCTTCGATTCCTGGTCGACGCACCCCAATCCCGGGCAGGAGCTGACCGTCACCGGCAAGGGCGGCCTGCTGAAGCTGTGGGACGACCTTGCGGCGCGCCAGGCGACGCGCTTCCCGGTGAGACGCCTCCGGCCGTTCATCGGCACAAGCCAGCGGCTGCCTTCGAGAAAGGCCAACGCCGAACCGATGACGCTGGAGCGGCTGATCGCCGAGGGCGCGGCGTCATGACCGTCCTCGCCGACGATCCCACCGCGGCCGCCATTCTCGCAGCGGCGCCCTGTTATCCGGTTCCGCCGATCGGTCGGTCCCCCGCGATCGACGCGGTACGCGCCTCCCGCACAGGCCATTGTCTCGCGGTCGGCAGGGACGGTGTCATGCTTATCGTGCGACGGCCATGGCTCGAGCTCGACATTCCTGTCACGCCGGCGTTCCCCGCCTACCTGCCTTATGGGAGCGTCGGCGAGCGCCGGGCGGAACTACGCTGCGGGCTGATCCCCCACGAACTGTTCGGCCGGATTCTCGATCACTTCCGCGCGGCCTTGCCCAACGAAGCTGCCGCCTTCGTCCTGTGGAACGAGAATGAGCGAAGCTTCTCGATCCACTACCCGCACATCGATGATGCCACTCCCTCCCGCGTGAACTATCGGTCCCCGATACTGGCGCCTGACCAACATCTCATCTGCGACATCCACACTCATGCGCATGGCGCGGCATTCTTCAGCGCGACGGACGATGCCGACGACGCGCACTCCACCAAGATCGCGCTGGTGCTCGGCCGTCTTGGTCAACCGGAAGGACCGGCCATCGCCTCGCGCTTGTGCGCCGGCGGGATATTCCTGCCGCTGCCGCGCAGCCCGTTTTCAGGAGACGACGATGCAGCCTGAAATCCCCAATCGCCACTATCTTCCTGCCGGCTTCGACAATCGCGCGATCAAGATCCTTCTAGTCGGCTGCGGCGGAAATGGCGCGCAGATGCTGATGGGACTGGCTTCGCTCGAGACAGCGCTACGCGCGATCTCCACCCGGTCGCTCCAGGTCACCGTCGTCGATGACGACGTCGTCAGCGAAGCCAATCTTGGCCGGCAACCCTTCTACCGATGCGACCTCGGCGCTTCCAAGGCCCGCACGCTCGTCGAGCGGATCAATCTCGCGCACGGCCTTTGCTGGCGAGCCGTCCATGGCCGCGCTCCCGAAGCGGTCAAGCTCGCCGACGCGGATATCCTCATCAGCTGCGTCGACACCGCTTCCGCGCGCCGCGCCCTGGGCGGCGATCTGGCGAATGGAACGTCCGTGCCCGCCTATTGGATGGACCTCGGCAACCGCGCCGGAGACGGGCAGTTCCTGATCGGGTCGCCTCACCGCTCCACCGGCCACGACCGGCGGCGCCTCCCGACCGTCCTCGAGTATTTCCCTGAGATCGCCGACGAAACGGAGCCCGACGACGATGCTCCGTCCTGCTCGGTGGCCGAGGCGCTCGAACGGCAGTCGCTTTTCGTCAACCGCGTTCTCGCAAGCCACGCTCTGGCGCTGCTGTTCGACCTCGTCGGGCGCGGGTCGATCGGCCACGCTGGTGGCTTCATCAACCTCATTCGCGGGCAATGCGTCCCGATCCCGCTTCCCGCGGTCGAGGAGGCGCAGGATCAGCGCGTATCGGCCGCGCTGCCCGGACCCGCGTGATGGGCGCTCGATCCTCCAAGGCCGAGGTGCGCAACCCCGTTCTTGCCCTGCCGGCGGTCGCCCGCCTCCGGGCGCTCAGTCCCGAGGCGCGCCTCGCGCTGCAGTCCGTGCTGCTCGACATCCAAAGCGAAGCCCGGCTTCGCGCCGAACGGAGTTGGCGGAGCCGCAAGCCACCGGTTGCCGCATATTGGGCCGCCTGCGGTGTCTATGCCGGTCACATCGCGCGCGCGATCGGCCCCGGGCCAGGGCGTCGGCGCGGCTGACCGCCAGGAAAAGGAGAGGGGGGAAGGGGCGGGGCGAGCGGACGTGCGCTTGAGCCCGGAGAGCCTCCCCATGCACTACGATGTCGCGATGCGCCACCAGCAGGCGCTCGATCCCAGCGCGCTGACCACGATGGCAGCCACCCTCCACGCGATCGGTGCCGCCATCACCGACTGCCGCAACGCGGGCAAGGACCCCGAGATCGACGCAGCGGTCATCCTTCTCGCCCGCCACCTCGGGACTGTCTGCGAACGCCGCCCGGACGACATGGCGCTGCGCCGCAACTGCATGGACCAGATCGCCGAGATCCGGCGCCACCCTGTCCTGCGGACCCTCGCTTGTCGTGGTGTCGCCTACGACGAGGGTGCCAAACGCACCTTCCACAGCGAGGGGCGCACTGCCATGCGCCGGCTCGCCGACGCCCTTGGGCTTGAGGCCGATAGCTATGAGGTCCGCTCCAACAAGGGTGGTCCGGCCGTCTCGGGCGAGATCACCCTCCACGGCGAGGAGGTGTATGTCCAGCTCAGCCTGGGTGCGATGGGGGCCGGCCGCGAAATCCTGTTCCGGCGCTGCAGGGGGCGCAAGGACCATACCGGCGAGCGCAACCACTTTGCCTCAGTCGCCGAATTGCTGGCCCCGGACCGCTTCGCCGACCGGCTCCGCCGCGAACTCGCGCTCTCGCCGCCGGTCCGGCAGTCCGAGCGCCTCTTCGCCTGACGCCGCCAGTTACCAGGCCGCCGCCCTTTTCCGGAGCCGTCATGCCACCCATCGCCCAGCTCGCGGCCGCGGCAGCGGCCGCTCGGTCCTATCCGGCCGTCCCCGGCCTGCCGGACATCGCCATCACTTCCGAGATCGTCGCCGCGATCCGCGCCGGCGCCTGGATCGTCTTCAACCTCTCAGGCGGCAAGGACTCGAGCGCGGCCCTGTTCGCGGTCAACCTTCAACTCGATTCACTCGGCCATCCGCGGGCGCGGCGGATGGCGATCCATGCCGATCTTGGCCGCGCCGAATGGGATTCGACCCCCGATACCGTCGCGCGCATAGCCGCCAGCGCCGGCGTGCCGCTGACGGTCGTGCACCGGGCGGCCGGCGACTTGGTCGACCGCTGGATCCAGCGGTTCGGAAGCGGCAAGCGCCGCTACGAGGCGCTCGAGATCTACAACCTGATTGGTCCCTGGTCGTCGGCGTCGCTCCGCTTCTGCCAATCCGAGATGAAGGCGGCCGTAATCGGTCCGGCGATCGCCAGAATGCTGCGAGGCCAGCAGATCATCTCCGTTCTGGGCCTGCGCCGCGACGAAAGCCACAACCGCGCCGCCACCCCGATCGCCAAGGCCGATCTTCGCTATGCCAAGGCCGGGAACCGGCACGGCACCGCGATCACCCTCTGGCACCCGATCGCGCATTGGAACAGCGAAGAAGTATTTCGTGCTCACGGCGCGCTCGGCATCACCCTGCACGAGGCCTATTCGATATGGGGCGCAACGCGCCTCTCGTGCCGCTACTGCATCTTCGCCTCGCTTCACGACCTGTCGGCTTCTGCCGCAGCCCCGGCGAACACCGAGGTTTATCGCGAGCTCGTCGGCATCGAGGCGCGATCGACCTTTCCATTCCAGCCGACACGCTGGCTCGCCGACATCGCACCGCATTTGTTGAGCGGCGGGCTCCGCGCGGACGTCGAACGCGCCAAGGCCGACCAGCTCGAGCGCCGGCATCTCGAGGCCTCGATGCCGGCAGGCCTCAGATACGTCAAAGGCTGGCCTCCGCGGATGCCCACCCTCGCCGAGGCCGATGACATCGCCGCGGCACGGCGGCCCATCCTTGCGCGCCACAGGCTCGAGAACCGCTATCCGACCGGATCAGCCGTCCAAGCGCGCTTTGCAGAGCTGAGGGTCGCGGCCGGGCGGCAGATGTCGTCGTGAGGACGATCGATGCCGCCGTCGGCTCCTTCCGGATCATCGCCCGCATCGAGGACCCGCCGCCCCTCGGCTGGCGCTTCTGGACGCTTGCCGGCTTTTCGGGCGATCCACTGGATCCGAGCCCCTATGGCGGCTCGCGCTGCCTCGCGCTCACCGTCGTCGACATCGACGGCAGCGACCGCTGGCTCTGTGCGATGGAGCTCGACCACAGCTTCCGCCTGCTGTGTGCTCACGATCTCTTCCCCTGCCCGAGCCAGGCGGGCGCGGGCGCCTTCGCCAACGCGATCATCGCCCGCCACGCCCGCCAGCGCGCGCTCCTCTGACCGACGGATTCTGACCCATGCAGACCGACCGCAGCCAGCGCTGGCGCGAACGGCGCGCTCTGTGGGCGCGCGATCTCACTCTGATCGATCCCGGCGCCTACAGCGTCGATGTCATCGATCACGCGGACGCGCGCGCCTTCATCGCGCAGCACCATTATCTGCCTCGCTATCCGGCCGCGCAGCTTGCGGTGGGGCTGTTCGCGCGCAAGGGCGCGCTCGAAGGCGTCGCCGTTTTCGCTGTTCCGACCACCGGCGCCGTCATCTCGCGCCACACCGGGTTTGACGATCCTCGCCGCGGCTGCGTCCTCGCGCGCCTCATTCTGACCGACGCCGTGCCCCAGAACGGCGAGAGCTTCTTTGTCGCGCGGGCCTTTCGCCACCTGCGCCGGGAACGGCCTGGGATCGAGGCGGTGGTAACCTACAGCGATCCAGGGGCGGGCCATATCGGCCGCGTCTATTGCGCGCTCTCAGCCGCGCACCGCGCGGTCACGAAGCCGCGATCGGTCCTTCGGGTCGGCAACATCACGATCTCGGGGCGCACGCTGTCCAAGATACGCCTGGGCGAGCAGGGCCATGCCGGCGCAATCGATCAGCTCGTCTCGCTGGGGGTCCCGAGGCCGCGCATCGGCGAGGAACCGCGAAGCTGGCTGTGGCGGCTCCAGCGCGAGCGCCATCTCGTCACGCATCAGCAGGCTGGGCTGTTCGCCTATTGCTTTGAGCTGACGCGCGAGGCCCGCCGCCGCGGCCCCACCCTTCCGCGCCTGCCGTATCCCAAGGCCCTTCCGCCGCGCAACGCGCTGCTTCCGCTCATTTGGCCTGATCAGGAGACCCTCCATGGCTGACATCACGCAGCTGCCCGTCATGACCGCGGCCGATGCCGAAAGCATCGGCTTCGCCCGCTTCAACGACGTGCCGACGCTCCCGATCGACATCCCCGACGGCAACTTCACGATCAGCGCCAAGACCACCGACGGTCGTCGGATCACGTTCTCTTCGGCGAATACAAGCGCGGCTGCCCGCCAAGCTTCGTCGACATCCAATATCACGACAAAGGGACACGCATCGCCAACGCGAACGGCGGTACGTCACCGACCTTCGACATGCTGACGATCGGCCTGGGCGGCCGGAACCTCTTCGACAGCCGCAAGCTCGGACCCGACGACAAGCCCTCGATCGCCGTGATCCTGATGGGCGAACCGACGTCCCGGCACCCCGCCACGACACGGCCGCCGGATAACTGACGAGGCCCGGCTTTCGAGAGGCGGCCCGAAAACACCCGCCTCCGGCGCAGCCGCATCGGACAAGCGAGGGGAGGGGGGCCTTGAGTTTGGCGGCATTCAGCCGCGTTCAAGCCCGAGGCCCCTATGATCACCTCTGCCACGCTGAGGCCGGTCGACACCATCATGGTGTGCGCGCCGCCGCCGGTCGTCCTCGCCTATGGCATCGGCGTCGACTCCACGGCCCTGTCTGTGGAGAATCGATAAGCGCATATGACATTGGCGGTTGCAGGCAGTATCTGGCGGCCTTCGAGAACCATAAATCTCATTCGCAGAATCGGTTCTCGATTCGCCGGTGGCCCCCGAGAATCGATAAGTGATTCTGCCCCGGATTACTCGATGGTGTAGCCGAGCGCGCGATATCCGGCCTGACGCTTGGCGGCCATGCGTGAGAGCATCGGGACCGCATCGTCGACATAGTCATAGACGAGCACGTCAGTTTTCCCGGCGTGCCGCCGATGCAGGCGCCCGACATACTGCGCGAGCGTCCCTTTCCAGGAGATCGGCATGGTCAGGAACAGCGTGTCGAGACGGTCGTCATCGAACCCTTCGCCGATATAGCGGCCCGTTGCGAGGATGAGCCGCTCCTCGCTGTCAGGCACACGCAGTGCCGAGTCTGCCACCTTGCGTTCCGCTGCGCTCATCCCACCCCGCAGCACCACGAGATTACGCACGAACCGGGATAACCGGCCCTGCAGATATTCGAGATGGTCCTTGCGCTCTGTCAGGATTACTGGCGAGCGCTTCGCCTCCAGGGCACGGAGCACGTCATCGAAGATAAGATCGTTTCGGGCCTCGTCCTGCGCCAGCGCGGCATAAACCGCCGGCATCGGCGGTCTGTCCATGATCGCGAGCGGCTGCGGCAGCCGGAATGCTGTGCGTCGTTGCCGTGTGCGATGGGCGATCCCCCGGCGAGCGGCCTGGGTTCGCGCATCTACCCGATAGCGGATCGGGCCGCATTGCATGAAGATGATCGGCTGATGCCCATCCTTGCGCGCAACCGTGGCGGACAGGCCGAGCACGAACCTGGCCTTGGCGCGCCGGGCTACAAGTTCGAAGCTCGCCGCGGACAGGTGATGGCATTCGTCGACGATGAGGTGACCATAGTCGCCAACCAGATCCGAGACCTCGCCGTGCCTTACGAGGCTCTGTATCAGCGCCACGTCGATCACGCCCGTAGGCTTTCGCTTGCCACCGCCGATCGTCCCGATCAGCTTCGGATCGATATCGAGGAACGTTCGCAGCCGTTCGACCCATTGGCTGACCAGCTCCTTACGATGGACGAGCACGAGTGCATTGACCCGCCGCTTTGCGATAAGGTGTGCGGCCACCACCGTCTTGCCGAACGCCGTCGTCGCGGCCAGCACCCCGTCATCATGTGGATCGAGCGCCTCGACCGCCCTTTGCTGGGGTTCTTCGAGATCACCCTGGAAGGACAGGCCGTCCGGGAGCGGAGTCCCTGCCATTCGCTGGTCGTCGATCCTGACAGTGCTTCCATGAGCAGCTATAAGCGCAACCAGTTCGTCGAGGCATCCTCGCGGCAGCCCGATATGTTTCTGGTGAAGCTCCGCGCAGGAGATGATCCTCGGTTTGCCGAACGTCGGCAGGCGCATCGCCTGCGCCCGATAGAACTCGGGATTCTGGAACGCCGCGAGCCTGACGATCTGCGCGGTTAGCGCCGCCGGCAACCCAGTCCGGTCGATGTAGACCTGATCGCCCAGCACGATCCCAAGTGTCTCGGGCAGCGGTTCGGCCACAGGCAACAAGGGCGGCCGCCGGGACGGTGTCATCCGCCAGGGCTCGGCGGCATGCTCGTCCTCCACCGGCATCCGCACACCCAGCACCCGCCCGCGCATTTCCGCGTCGGCCACCATGCGCGCGGCGTCGTGCGCATCCAGCTGCGACAGCGAAGACAGGAACGCCCATTGATCGGGATAGGGGCGCAACTGCTCATCCACGAACAGGCTGTTTCCACGCCGGCGGGCATGCCCCTGCAGCGGCAGCGCGATCAGATTGCCGAACCCGCCGAGCGGCATGGTGTCCTGGCTCGGGAAGAAGCGATCATAGGAGCCGAACCCGATCTCCGGACGCCGCTCCATCGTGTCGGTCAATAGCGATGCGCCCAGCGCGCGGGCGGTTCGTGCCGGCACGGCGTCGGCGAAGAATATCCAGACATGGCCGCCATTGCCGGATCGGGATCGCTCGAGCGCGGCGGACACCCCTCGCAGGCGGCAGGTTTCCATCATGGCGAGCGCGTCCTCGGCCCAGCTCGCCTTGTCGAAGTCGGCCGCGAGGAACCGGCAGCTCTCGTCCGCAAGCAGCGGGTAAACGCCCGCCACAAAGTCGCCCGCGTCGGATCGCGATACCGCCCGCCCACGCAGATGTTTGTCGATCACCTCGTCCGTCACGGGCAGGAACGCCTGGTGCGCGCACTCGCCGCATTTGACCTGCGGCTTGTCACAGAGTCCGCGTTTCCACTCATTGCCGCAGGCGGGCGCATAGCCGCCGCGCCCGGTCTTGCGATTCTCCCAGCGCAGTGGGAAGACATCTTCACGACCGGCGAACAGCCTGCGGAACAACGCGACCTTCTTGCCTGTCGGCGATGTCGCAGTTACCGGAGGATCGGAGAACAGGGAGATCGCATCAGCTTTTCGGTGCTCGGTCGATTGTTGCGTCGCGACGGCATCCAGCGCTGCGATCACCGCCGCCCGCTCGTCATCCAGGGCCTTGAGCCGGGCCCGCAGCCGCGCCGCTTCATCTGTGCCGGCAGATCCGTTCACATCGCTGCAGTCGTTTCGGGCAACCGATCACGATAGACTCCACGGATCACTTTTTCGGCGCTCTCGCGGTGATAGAAGGGCTGCAGCTTTCGGCTTCCAACGATCGCCGGCACCAGACCGGCGCTTCGCAGATGTTGATGAACCCTGACGGCATGGGTAGCTTTGCTGGGGATACGCGCCAACTCGGCAGCACTGACGAAGCGCGCACCGAACGCTTCGACCTCCGCTCGCCGTAAGGCGGGCACGATCCTGAGCCGTGTCTGTTTCCTGTCGATTGTCAGCCATCCCATTTGTTTGAGCTTTGCAACCGTCGGGATGGTCACGCCGAGGTGGCGCGCGGCTTGCGCCATGAGCATGAACACCGGATCATCCTTATATTCGAGGCCGGCGATCACCGCGTCGGTATCGACCAGTATCTGCGCAATGCCTCGTTCGCTGCGTAAGCGGCCCGTTGCCCTGATCTGGCCGCGCAGCAGCCCGCCGATAATCGCCTCCGAGGACCGATAACAGATGCGCACGGCGCGCAGGATCGTCTCGCTGCCCGGTGGCGGCGCTGTGACGAAGGGCGCATCGCCGTGCAATGCAATGAGGAAGCGGTCGAGATCGGCCAGACGATACTGTGCCGGGATCGACGCTCCACCAAGCGGGAAGGCGCGGGGAAGATAGCGTCGCGTTATGAGCGCCTTGAACAGCCCGAGACCGACGCCGAGATAACGCCGTGCCTCCTCGGGAGAACAGGACTCGCGGAAGAAGGCCGTCAACGGCTCCTCGAGGGATTTCGGCACGACCATACCCCGGGCGTTGCTGGACAGCGAGTCGATCAACCTCAATGCCGCAGCTACGGTCGCGACCCGTTCAGCGGATACGCCGCAGAGCTTCGCCAGACCGCCTAGCGTGGTGAGATCGCCTTCTGTTGCGGGTTGGCGGAACAACATCGTGCCTGCTGTTATCGGCACATTCTTCACCACATGATTCTTGACGGTCTCCCGGATTGGCTCGAGAGCCGGATTGGTGGACAGGCCGAGCCAGTATTGCAGACGCCCATAGACACCCACGGGCGTCAGGCGCTTGAGCGGACATGCTGCCAGCATCCCGTCCAGCATCTTTTCGAACTGGTTGGGGAAGTCCTCGCAGACCGCAAAGCCCGCCGCCATGGTGCGGGCACGCTCCGCAGGCTCCTGCCGGCGCCAGCTGACGATTAATCTGCCCCAGCGTGCGACCGAGCCCACCCATTGCATGATCTCGGCGGCGTCCGCGAACGCCAGGCTGTCGAGGAACGCGTGGGAGATGCAGGGGCCATCGCCAAGCCTGCCGACAAGATAGGCATCGCCGATCTTGCCGTCCGACGTGATCGCTTCAGTACATTCCTGCGTCAGATCGTGCCCACATGTGCAACGCGCTGGTGACAGGTCCGAACGGCGGAACGCGTGCCGACAGGCAGGACATGTCGCCAGCAGCGCCCGACCATGATGAGGACAACTCGATACCTTCGCCAGATCCCACCAGGAGCGCCGCCACGGTCGACAGGCGACCGGCCCGTGACCCTGCTCGATATCCGATCGCATGCAGTCCGGGCAGATACGGGCGAAGTGACAACTATAGCTGATATTGCCGCTGCGGCTCACCAGCTCACCTGCAAGGACGCTCCCACCCTCGGTCTGCATTATCGAGTTACGAAGCAATGTTTCGAGCGGCACGCCGCTGAGCCGCGCGATATCGTGAAAGCGTCGCCCACGCTCCATATCCCGAACGAAGTCGGTCCGGTCGACCAGCGGCACCTGACGCGCAAATTCCAGCTGGGTTTCACAGCCATGCCGCAGGGCAAGCCGGTTGAACAGTGCCCAGCCTGGCTCGAACGCTGCCGGCCGCACCCGCAACGCAAGTCGAGTTGCCGATGCTGTCATAATCCCTCGCGCACGAAGGGCCGCAGGGGTTGCGCGCCGCTTCCGCGCAGCTTTGTGACGCGGCTCATATTCCTGGGCGACGGAGGTACGGTGTCGCGCAGCCAGATCTCGCGTAGGCGTTCGGCCGAACACAGGAAGGGGTTGTCGTGGCGGGCCGGGCCGCCGCTCGGAACTGACGGTTCATCCTCAAGGATCGCATCGAAGTCCAGCATATCCCTGACGTCGGGCTCATAAATCGGATGCCAACCCGCATGAACTTCTCCCAACAGGTTCAGATCGATCGACCGTCGGCCGATCGCCAGTGCCACGCTCAGCGCCTGGCTCAGATATTTGGAGACGATCCCGATCTCGCCGCCCGTCGCGACGTAGATGCGTTTCGCCATCTCATGCTTCGCGAGGCCGGACGCATCCGGCAACCCCATCATCTTCTCCATGACGCCAAGCACGCCAGAGAACATCGTGCGGCCGCTCCGGGTCGCCCAGTCATAGGGCTTGAGGATGATCGTCGGTTGCAACCGACGGCGCAGTTGCATCGTCTTCTCGCCCGGCACGGAGATGTCGAGCAGCCGGGGAAGACCCGCGATCACGATCTGGACTTTCACACGGTTGAGCAATGACTTGATGAACTCGGTCACTTCCGCCGTCATGTCGGGATTATTCTCGTTCACCATGTGATGCCCTTCATCGATGAAGATCATCTCGGTGCCCGTCTCCTCGGCATAGAAGGCGATCTTCTCGATCACCTCGCTGGTGTTCCAATGGTCCCGCGCACGATAGCCGTAGGCGCCGAGGATCGCCCCTACCAGCGCCCGTCGCGTCGTCCGTTCCGGTGCTTCAACATAAACAATGCGGCGGATATCGGCGTCCTCTGTGGCGCTGTCGGGATAGTCGGCCATATAGTCCTCGAGCGCCGTCGTCTTGCCGGACCCAGCAGAGCCGATGATGAGCAGGGCCCGGGCCTTGAAGCGTCGGCTGTCCTCGCGCGGGCGGTATCGGCCATGTAACTCGCGGATCGCCGCCTTCGCTTCCATGTGCCGCGTATGCGGGATCACCGTGGTCTCGAACGCAAGCACGGCGTCGGGCACCGCTGGCCGTGCCGATAACTTCGCGGCGCGATGATGTGTCATCGCCTCGGGTCCGACCATTGTGCAACCAGAGCCTCGATGTCCGCGTCGAGATCTATCACGGGAGGCGACGGCACCGGTGGCTGTTTCGTCGCACGTGGTGCGGTTTCTACCGCCGGTGCCTGCGTTCCTATTTCAGGCGGTCCCTTTTGGCCTTCGATCGGCGTGAAGTAGCGACCGTCGGTCTCGTACCGCGCTGCCCGCGTCTTGCTGCGGACTTTACTCGCCTCACTTTGCAGCTCTCCCGCCGTCTGTTCGGCAAAACCGCGCGCTGCTTCGAGATCGGCGACCGTCACCGGCGCATTCTTCGGCAGGCTTCGCTTTGCGATCGAGCGATGGATCTTGTGCTGATATTTGGAGACGCCCCGCGATATGCTCTGGTCGACACACGGGATCATCAGCCATTCGCCGCGCTCGTCGTCGAGCAGCCAGACCTCACCCAGATCATAGGGATCATAGCGTAACTCCCAGTCTTTTTCCAACCCGCCGCGGCGCGCCAGCAGCGGTTCGAGCTTCTCCCGATCAGCATAGAGCAGCCCCTCATATTGGATGCCGATGTTGGAGATGCGCCGGAAGAAGGTCTCTCCGGTCAGCCGTACAATATGGTCGAAGTCGGGAACTGGGCGCACCGGGTAAAGCGCGCTGAGTTCTCGCCAGCGCTCATAGGGCGTGCATTTCAACGTATCGTGGACGCTGTGATGATAGTCGTCGACGATCCACTTGAGGATACGACTACGCACATCCTCGAGCGACAGCCTTGCCCGCGCCACCGGATCATAGAGATCCATGGTCCGCGACAATGTCGTGCCTTCCTCATGGCTGAACACCTGCACGCCGATGGTCTGGAACACGCGCTCGACCGCGCCCTTCAACCATGGCATTTTCACCGGCAGATTGACGATGCCGATGTCGAGCATCCTGGCGGCCGACTGCAGCGATTGCGACCGGAACTCCTTGCCGTTGTCGCAGATCAGCCATTCGGGCACGCCGTGGCACGGCCAGTCATGCTCAATATCGGCGAGCCCGGAGAGATCCTTCTTCCACAGGGAATGGGCAAGCGCTCTCTGAAGTGAGGCATAGGACGGCGCCTCGAAGCTCAGATGCACCCCTATAATCATGCGGGTGGCGCGATCGAGAAGCGCGGTGAGCCAGGGCCGCCCCAAGGCGCGGCCGCTGTCCGGATGCACCACCACCAGATCGATCAGGCAATGATCCACCTCCACTTCTTCGAGCGGCCGTTCGGGCGGGCTCCGCCGCTCGAAGATGCCGAACTTCAGCCAGGCGGCGCGCCGGCCGAAGCGACGCTCATATTCCTGCCGCTCGGTATAATTGTCGCGGATAAACACGCGGAAGGTCCGGTCGCTGACCGCAGGAACATTCTGTTCGCGGCACAAATCGACATAGCGGCGATAGGCATAGTTCTTCCGCCGCCGCGGCATGCCCAAATACCAGACTTCGACGGCCTGCCGCATGAGCTTGTAGGTATCGGGATGATCGCCGTCCTCGCGCGCATAGCGGGGTTGGCGTGCCCCGCGCCGATGATAATGCGGGATCAGGAGCCGGACATCCCGGCCGTGCCGGCTCCATACGCTATACCACGCCCGCACTGTATAGGGATTGGGCCGGGCCGCTTCCTTGGTGCGGCGCGGCTCGCCGTTCCCTTTTCGCCGCTCCGCGGCCATCCGGGCCGCAAGCGCGGCATCCTCGCGTTCCCATTGTTCATGATGCGCGGCGAAGACAGCCTCAGCGGCAGCGGCATAGGCGCCCATGAGTGTCGGGTGCTCGCCGCGAATCGCGTCGACCATGCGTACATAGGTGTCCCTGCGCTCGGCCTCGCGGCGGATTTCTTCGGGCCAGAACTCCCAGGTTTTCTCCAGCGTCTCGGCGATCACCTTGGGCAGGCCGTCCGCATTGCAAGGATGATGCGCCAGCCGCCGGGCGCCATAGACGATGTCGATTTCATCGTCGCTCCATGTTCGCGCATCGCTGCCGCTCTGCGGTCGCAGAAGATAGCCACGGCGCTTGCGCTCGATCACCAACCAGAGCGCCACCTGACCTTGATCGTCCCGGATCGAGAGCGTGTCGCCTTGCTGGAAGCACATCGGCGTTGCGTTCATTTCGCATTCCTTCCCCGCATGAGGACCGTGTCGTCATCGAGCGGTCGATCGAGATCCACCACAAGCTCGCCGACTGCCACGAGGCCGAGCACAATGTTGACATGCACGGGTCGGCCGCCGAGTGCCTCGGCGGCTGCGCCCAGGTTCGACGGAAAGGGGAGGCGGGTGATTATGGTGTGTATCGCGAGGAGGTTTTCTGCCGCCAGCACCGCCACCGTTGCGCGCAGCCGTCGCGCATTCGATAAGCGTGGCTGTCGCCGGATATCGGTGTCGAGCCACATCTCGTGCCGGGCCCCACGTGCGACGCACTCAGCTTCGATTGCTGGCAACCGTCCGCCCAAGGTCGGATCAGCCGCCAATCGTGTGGCCAGTTTTACCTGCCGGTAGATGACTTCGCCGCTCACCGTCTCCAATCGGATATCGGGGGTGTAACGCCGCTGTCGGCCTGCTTCCGTCCAAACGAACGTTGCCGGTTGCACCCCGAACTGCGCAACATCGGGATCGAAGTCGAGAAGCAGCAGCGCATCGCGCTCGAGCAGGCTCTCATAAGGTAGCGCATCGCCAGCCTTGATCGACTGATACCAGCCCGTGCACGATCTTTGCCCCGGCCGTCCTGCCGGATTTCGGGCGAACCGCACCGTTGCGCCAGAACGCAAACGGGCAGATTTGTCGGTCACGCCGGCATCCACTATTCTCCTTGCGGGAACGACTCGAATTGCCGGTTCAGTATAACTGCTTCCGCAAAGGGCGTTAATCGGTTCCGCTCAGACCCTGCTCGTCGAACTCGAATCGCGGGGAGAGCGGCCGGACCTGGTTCTCACCGCCGATCCCGGCGCCGAGAAGCCTGATACCTACGAATACCAGAAGTTGATCGCGGCGTGGATGGCCGCGCGGCGCATCCCTTATGAGGTGGTCCGCTACGTGCCGCAGCGCTTCAAGCACTGGCCACCCTATTACTCGATCCTGGCCAACGTGCTCACCAATGCGACGCTCCCCAGCATCAGCCTCGGCCGGCATAGCTGTTCTCTCAAGTGGAAGGTCGCGCCGCAGGACGCCTACCTCAAGCAATGGGCGCCGGCCCAGACCGCGTGGCAGCGAGGCCAGAAGGTCGTTCGGCTGATCGGCTACGATGCCTCGCCTGCCGACACGCGTCGCTACGCGCATGTGTCCGCGCTGAACGATCCGCTGTTTGAGTGCCGCTATCCGCTGCGCGAGTGGAACTGGAACCGCGACCGGTGCGCCGCGCGTATCGAGCAGGCCGGACTTCCGATCCCTCCGAAATCGAGCTGCTTCTTCTGCGGGGCCATCCAGCCGGACGAAGTACGGGCGCTGCCAACCTGGTGCCTCAGGCTGATCGTGCTCATCGAGGCGCGCGCGGAGCCTCGGCTGCGCACCGTCGAGGGGCTCTGGCGGCGTTCAACCAGGACAAAGCCCGGCAGGATCACCGACTTCATCCGCGGCGAGCGGCTGCTCCCGGCCGCCGAGATCCAAGCCATTCGCCGCGATGCGCCCACCGATCTCATCCGGTTCCAGGATGCAGCGAGCATCGTGCCGCTTTCCGAGCAGCCGACGATGGAAGCCTGGATCGAGACCTTCAACGCTGGCCTGATGGAGGCTGCATGACCGACCAGCTATCCCGCATCGCCGAACTCAACGACCGCTGCCGGCACGGCCTCGATCCGACTGCCCGCGTCGTCATCACTGCGGCTTGCCTCGCCGCATTCGCCGGCGAGCTCTCCGCCCAGGCCGAGCTGCTCTCGGCGATCCGAGGTTACGCATTCACGCGCGACGATGGCCCGGAACGCTCTCGCGGGGAGTTCACCGTCCGTGGCCAGGCCGTCCATTTCGCGATCGACTATTACGACCGCGCGCTGGAATGGGGATCGGAAGACCCTGGCGATCCGCACGTCACCACGCGAGTCATGACGATCATGCTGCCCGAGGACGACTGAACCTGGGGAAAGGGAAGGGGGGAGCGGGTCGGGGCAGTAGGCGCGTAAATGCAAGTCGGACTCTACCCTGCAAACGCCCCGCGCCCGCTGCAGACGCGCCTTTCCGCATCCATCGTCCATCCAAGGGAGAAGCCCATGCGCCGGATCGCCTCCGCCACGCCCGCTGACGGGCACGCCATTGCGATAGCCGTTGAGCGGCTGCGCGAAGCACGTACCTTGCTTCGCCAGGCCGGAGCGCGTCAGGCTGCGTCGGCCGCCGGCAAGGCGATCAGCAGCGCCGAAGGCGCGGCGCGCCATGTCCAGCATCGCATCCGGAGGACGATGGAATGAGCCGTCACGACCTTCAGCCCAAGCCGGACCGCCCAGACGTCGTCCGCGCGACGGTCGGATGGGACCGGCCGCTTCAGACCTTCTTCGCGCAAGTCTTCTTTCGCACCGAAGACGAGCCCGCAGAAGGCGAGCCCCTCGTCTGGATCGGCACGGAGCCGGGCGAACTCCTCTCCGCCGAGGCCGCGATCGCCGTTGTCGCGCCTCATGCCATCATTCCTCCCGATCTCCACCGGCAGCTCACTGCCGATATGCAGTCGTCCATCGGCGTCGAGGATGGCAGCCAGCAAGTCGCCGCCAAGCGCTACCTGTTCGGCTCGACTCACTGAAGCTGCAATCAGACAGGTGCCGGCGCGGCCGAGCCGCTGCCGCCACGATCCTTTCCAAGGCTCGATCATCACCGGTCCCGCGATCACCGCGCGGTGGCCGAACGTGCGCGCTGCGCCGCGCCCAACCAGAGGAGACCATCATGGCCGACCGGGTATCCGCCTCCATCGTCATCGGCGGCGCGCTTGACGCTCCCGCCTTCGCAGAACTTGCCGAGCTCATCGCCGCCGAGCGCCTTGCCGTCGAGTGGGACGGCGATCCGTTCGAGCCGGAACATCGCGTCGACGGCGAGCCGCTTCGCCTGTTTGCGCACGAAGTCGCAGGCGGTCGCTTCGAGGAGATCGAGGACTGGTGCGTGATGCATCGCGTCCCCTTCGTACGCTGGTGCGGGGGCTATTCCGGGCAGTGGGGACCCGAGCGCGTCGTCGCCATCGGCGACGGCAAGGCGGTGTCCTATGCTGTCACCGAGGACGACGAGGTTGTTATCAGCCGCAGCACCATCGCGGCGCTTGGCTCGCTCGATGCGATCTTCGCTCATTTCGATGCAGCGGAATTCGTAGTGCCGGCGCTCGTCGTTGCGGATGCCGCTCCCGCGCTCCCCCCGACTGCGGGAGCGCACCATGTCCAATAGCTACACCAAGGCGGCGTTCGACCTGACCGTCACCGTCGCCGAGGCCGACATGCTACGCCGGGTCATCGCCGCGGTGGATCTGATCGACGGCACCGAGGCCGGGAGCGACGTTCGCGACGCGCATTATGCCAGCCTTGGCAAGGACTTCGCCCACCTATTCCCGCGCGGCGACGAGGACCCGTTTGGGGGATTGCTCGACCTCTTTGAGGATCCGCAATATCCCTATGTCGATTTCCATGTCGCGTTTAACGAGGCCGACCAGCTCGGCCAGGTGCTCGTGACCTTCTCCGGCGAGCAGTTCGGAATCGATGTCGCGGCCAGGCTGATCCAACGTTGCGCGCGCTCGGCGCTGCCCTTCGGGTTCGAATGGGCGTCGGATTGCGACAGGCTGCGGGTCGGGGAGTTCGGCGGCGGCTATGTCGTCATTACTGAACACCGCATCAGCTATGGCCACACGACCCAACTTCTCGATCGCGCAATTGCCCGCGCGCGCGACGAAGGCGTCGATGGATTCGTCCTCGCGATCCGCGATCCGCAGCACGGGCTCAGCTTCTGGAACGACGATACCGGCTTTGACCGATTGTCGCGCGCGCGGGTCTTCAGCGAAGCCGAGGCCGCGAACCATGACGTGCCGCTCGCGCACGACCAGCCCGAATGGCTGGCGATGCCGGAGCCCCTGCGCCTCTGATCCGAACGTCGCGATTGCGCGATCGACACAGACGTATAGCATCGCCGCCGGAGATGCCGATGACTTCGATACCCACCGATCACGACGCGATGCTGGCGGCGCTGACCCGGCTGATACCGATCGCGATGAGCGATACTGGCCAGTCGCGCCGGGTCGCGAACTTCCTGATGGAGTGGTGGAACGGGCCGGAACTCGGCCATTTCGAGATCGCCGACCTGTTCGGGCTGGATGTCGCTGTCGCCAACGACATTGCGACCATCGTCGGCTATCTCGGACAACGCCCCGGCGCCATCTACATCGACGCCCTCGGTTTCGCCGAGGAGATGCAGGATATCATCGCGCTCTGGGGCAAGCCGGTCTCGACTTCGGCGACCTGACCGGGCGCCAGCACCCGAATTTTTCGGACCGAGGCCGCCACAGACACCCCAGGGGCGCCAAACCTTGCGCGGCATTCATCGCGCGCCATAACGGACGTCGTCGGGCGAAGATCGCCAGGCGTATCCTTTCGTGGGAGGTGCGGTTGCCGGAAGAGAACAACCTTGTCGCGATGACGATCGAAGTCGTCGCAAGCTACGTGGCGCACAATAATATCCGACCCGAAGACGTGCCGGACTTCATCGCCAAGACCCACGCTGCGATCGCCGGCATCGCCAAGGAACCCGAAACACCCGCCGAAGAGACACCGGCAGCCCAGTCCGAGTTCACGCCGGCCGTCTCCGTGCGCAAGAGCCTCGCCTCGCCTGATCACATTCTCTCGATGATCGACGGCAAGCCCTACAAGTCGCTGAAGCGACATCTCAGCGGCCACGGCCTGACCCCTGCCGAATACCGCGCCCGCTATGGCCTCAAATCCGACTATCCGATGGTGGCGCCCGGTTACTCGGCGCAGCGGCGCGAGGTAGCCAAGCGTCTCGGCCTGGGTCGCAAGCGGCAGGAGCCCATAGCGCCCGCCGAGGCACCACCGCCATCAGGTGACGCCGCGCCCGCTCCGCAACCGAAGCCCCGCGCCCGCCGCGCCAAGGCCGAGGACCCGTCCCCCGCCCAGGCCGGCGCCAAGACACCGCGGCGGCGCAAGCGGGAACCCGCAGACGCTGGCGCAGTCGAGGCCTGAGGGTTCGGGCCGAGGCACCTGCGACGACGGTACGATCCCGACGGCGCCGAAGAGGCGCTCGTCGGAGCGGCGCTGACGCGCCTTACTCGGCCGAACGGCCGAGGAGCTGAGTGGGTGAGAGAGAGTGTTCGGACAAGGGGTTCGAGCGCTCAATCTCAGGAGACTTCCCATGAACATCGGCACCATCACCCAGAACGCCAGCGGCACCTACACCGGCAAGATCTCGACGCTCACCGTCGCGATCGTGATCGCGCTTCGGACGGTCCAGTCGACCAACCCGCGCGCGCCCAAGTTCGAAATCCTCGCACTGTCGGCCGCCCGCCAGTGGGTGCAGGTCGGCGCGCTTTTCGAGCTCGCCTCCAACTCGACCGGCGAGACCTTCCTCAACGGCAAGATCGAGGATCCGAGCCTCGACAAGCCGCTCTACATCTCGGCGTTCCGCCAGGAGGATGGCTCCTACAACATCGTCTGGTCGCGTCCCACCCGCCGCCGCGAGGCGCCCACCGACACGGTCGCGACCGACGACGGCCTGCCGCCGCTGCCGGGGACCGAGCAGCCGGCCGCGCCCGTGGGAACCGACGGTCTGGGTGAGTCCTCCGCCGAAGGCGCGTTCGGCGGCAGCGAGCCCGCGCCGGGCGGCCGCCGGCGCCGCACGCCCGAGATGGCGGACTGATTGCCGCCAACCGATTGGCGCGCAGCTGCTCTGCGCGCCGGCGCCACGACAGGGCCTGCTTCGCCTCACCGCGAAGCCGGCCCTTTTTTTGCCAGCGTGCGAGGACGTTCTCTGCCCCTCGGCAACACATCATTGAACAAATCCGTCCGGTGATGTATATGCCAATGTATATGCAAGGAGTCTGCCGTGACACCCGATCATGAAGCAACGGTCACCAGAGAAGCGAAGCTGTTCCGCAACAACAAGAGCCAGGCAGTGCGCATCCCGGCCGATTTCGAGCTGCCTGGGGACCGGGTCATGATCCACCGGGAGGGAGATCGACTGGTCATCGAGCCGATCCGCCGCCGAAACATCGTCGAGGTCCTTGCGAGCCTCGAACCCCTTGGCCCCGAGGATGAATTCCCGGACATCGACAGCACCTTGCTTCCGGCCAAGGCCATCGAATTGTGACCCAGCTCTACATGCTCGATACCAACATCGTGTCGGAACTCGCGCGAAACCCGCACGGCGCCGTAGCCACCCGGATCGCGCAAGTCGGTGCCGATTCGATTTGCGTCAGCATCATCACCGCGGCCGAGCTGCGCTACGGCTGCGCGAAGAAGGGGTCCCCCAGGCTCCTGGCCCAAATGGAGGCGATCCTCGGCAGCGTGTCCGTGCTTGCGCTCGATGTCCCGGCGGACACTGAATATGGCGGTATCCGAGCCGAGCTGGAGAGCGCGGGCAAACCCATCGGGCCCAACGACCTCTTCATCGCGGCTCATGCCTATGCGCTCGGCGCCACATTGGTGACCGCCAACATCGGCGAGTTCTCCCGCGTCCGGGCCCTCAAGGTGGAGAATTGGCTGAGCGACGTCCATTGAGGCGTTCGCACCGAGTGACGATAGCTCCCCAAAGTCGCCGGTCCTCGCCGTCTGCCCGGCACGCCGTCCAACCCTGTTCCGCTCAACCTCCAAGACATGCCGATCCAACCGCCTCCCGCTCCGCACCCCTCGCTGTTCATGCCCCTGAACCGGCCGCCCCGCGTACACCGCCTGCCGAAGATCGGCCGCAACGACCCGTGCTGGTGCGGATCGGGCAGGAAGTTCAAAGCGTGTCACGACGGGCGTGAGCGGCTGCCGCAATTCAACCACCACCATGTTGCCGAGGCGTTCCGCAAGGAGCTGCGCCGACGCTACTGCTCCTATGCCGGCGAGGCCGGCGAGCCATGTGGCGCCGAAATCATCGGCGCCCACACCGTTCAGAAGGAAGGCGGGCTGCGCGCGATCTCGCGCGCTGGGAAGGTCTATTCCCTTATCGCGACGATGGGCGGGCTCGAGAAGAATGGTGGCCGCCTCGACCCGCGGCTGGTGGGCATCGGCGACGCTTCGGTCTTCCCGGGCTTCTGCTCGACCCATGACAACGATCTCTTCAAGCCGATCGAGGACAAGGACTGCGCGATCGGCGCCTGGGAGGCGCTGCTTTTCGCCTATCGCGCGGTGTCGTTCGAAGCCTTCTTCAAGCGCGCCATGCTTGCGGTGGCGCCGCTCTTCGCACGGTTGGACGAGGGCCTGCCCGTCGAGGACCAGGAACTCGCCCAGAACATGGCGCGCCATTTCCATCACGGCGCTCTCGCGGGCGAGGCCGGCACGCGCGCCCGGAAGGCAGCCTATGACGCGCGGGTCCGAGCCCGGGACGTGAACGGCTTCTCCTATGCCTGGACACGCTTCGACGGGCTCCTGCCACTGGTCTGCTGCGGCGCGTTCCTACCCGACAATGATCTGACCGGCCGCCCGCTCCAACGACTTGCCCATGGCAGGGGTCCGTTCGAGCAGGTCACGCTCAACATCACATCCTATGGCGGCCAGTCGGTCATCGTCTTCGGGTGGACCGGCGGGCCCGAGGGCCCGGCGGAGCGCTTCGTGCGGTCCTACCAGAACCTCGGGGACGATGACCGCGCCGCCGCCGCGGTCCGCCTTGGTCTCGAATATCTCGAAAACAGCTATCTGAGCCCGGCCTGGTGGGACGCACTGACCAGCGTCGATCGCCGCCGTCTCGTCCGCCATTCGGTCGAGACCCACGGTCCGCGTTCGGCGGCCGTCTCGCTCGGACTGCGCCAGCCAGTCCCCCATCTGCGCCTCCGCGTCATCGACCGGGGCGGAAGCCTGCCGACCTCGGTCTGAGCCGCCGGCCGGCGGTCAGTCGTCGCAGGGGCGCCGCGTCCCCAGGGCGCCGCGGCCTTCCTCCGCCTGTTCCTGCCACCTGCGGCGAGACAGGCCCGCCCCGCAACCCCTGCCGGTCGCCCGTGTTGCCGCTATCGCGGCTGCCCGCGCCAGCTCCCTTCAGGAGTTCCCCTCCGCTCGCGCTCCGGTGCGGAGCGGGCCTGCACGCCGCTCCCCGGTGGCACCGGCGGAAAGGCCGCTGGACCCAACAAGGAGCATCGCCATGAACAACGTCAACATCGCCGGCCGGGTCGCCAAGGATCCCGACACCCGCGGCAGCGTCACGACCCTCATCGTCGCGACCGATCGCGTGAAGCTCAGGGACGGGAAGACCTATGTCGACGAGGCGACCGGCTATACCGCCAAGGAAACCGAGTTCCACAAGGTCACCTGCTTCAACGGCCTCGGCAAGGCGGCGGCGTCGCGCGAGAAGGGCAATGTCGTCGCAGTGACCGGCCGGCTGCATTATTCGAGCTGGGAAGACCGCGACGGTATCACTCGCTACGGTTGCGAGATCATCGCGGACAAGCTCGACTTCTTCTGAGCGCATGCCGGACGGCGCTCCGGCGCCGTCCGGATCGGTCGAGCCCCGCTACCGCGCGTCAGCGTCAACGGGCGGCGCGAGCGGCGACACCGCGTTCGCATAGACCCACGCTCGGGCAAGCTGGCCGGTGAGCGGATCGCGATACATCACCAGGCGCCAGCGCCCCTGCCGCCTCTCGATCGCCAGCACCATTCCGTCGGGCGCCTTCAGCACCACGGCGCCCGCGCGCCGCGGTTCGCGCCGAAACGTCGCATCCCGGCTCAGCTCGGCCCTTGGAAGGTCCGCGACATAGGCTTCGTCCGCGCGCGCCTCGGCCTCGTGATAGCGACGTGTCTCTTGTTGAAGCGCCTCCGCCTTCTGGTTCAACGCGGCGAACGCCGCTTTCTCCTCGGGCGACTGATCAGGATGGAGGGCGGCGGTCGCCAGCAACAGGCCGAGGATTGCAGGCCGCTCGAGAGGCGACGCTGGTCGTCGAGCAACCCTGCGCTCCGGTCGACGATGCTGCGCGCGGCTTCAGAGATCGACAGCGCCCAGGCACTGCTGGTGAGCTGCCGGAAATCGCGCTGGTGCCGACGATCCCGCTCCAGCACATCGAGGACGCCGCGATAGGGAGCGCCGAAGTCCCGAGCCAGCCGCTTCGAACGTCGGCCGCCTCCCGGATAGCCTGGCCGGCGGTGCCGGCGCCGAGCAACTCGCGATGGCGCCGGGCGCGCTCGCGCTCCTCGCGCAGGAGGCGCTCGACGCTGCTCTCGGGAAAGCCAAAACGGATCCTTCATGCGCGCGATCCTGTCAGATCATCCCCATCCGCGCGACCGGCAATCGCCGCACCAGAGCATCCGCTGGAGGGCGGCGCATCCCGGCCCTTCGAGCTGCTCAGGCCGGGACCGGCGCTCTACTCGCCTCCGGCTCCCGGAGCCCCGCGATGCGCGGGTCTCCGCCCTTCGGGTGACGATCACCTTGCGGGGGGCCTGGCTGCACCGTGGTGACCAAAAATCTCTCTCTCTGACTTCCTAGCCCGGCTTATTCATGAGCCCGCTGCACTGGGGCGTGCCGGGTTTGATGTGTCGGTGGCCGCGTGATCCGGGCGCGCGGTTTCGGCGGCGTTTTTCGCCGCAGCAAAACCGATGGCTTTTCGAGGTTGATGGGCGATGGCTCGGGCTTTGTGCGGCACAGCCGCGCTGGCTATGTCGGCGCTGGCCGGAGACTGGTGGCGATGGCTTTGAACACGCCGGCGTCGGGGCATGCTGACGCGAAGGCGACACGGATGCGCGAGGCGGTCTCGATGACGCGGGCGGCGACCTTGAGCAGCCGCAGGCGCAGCGTTGCGAACTCGGCAGTGGCCAGAGAGGTGGCCTTGGGGATGGCCTGCTGGACGCGCCACATCAGCCAGTAGGCGGCGGTATGCAGGATGAGGCGCATCTGGTTGGCATTGGCCGAGCGGCACGAGGTGCGATCGCTGGCCAACTGGGTCTTGTGGCGCTTGATCAGGTTTTCGGCTTGGCCGCGCGCGCAATAGAGCGTGTCGTAAATGTGCTCGGGCGAGCCTTCTGTCAGCGAGGTGACGACATAGCGGATGTCCATGCCCAGCGTGCTGGCCTCAATCCGGGCGACGACGCGGCGTTGGCTCTTCCAGCTTTTGGCGCCGTAGCGGGTCTCGACATAGTTGCGCAGGACCGGATGTTGGGCCTGGGCCCGCTTGACCGCGCAGGCATCGGCGACGGCAACGATGGCCGGATCGGCCCGCAGCGCGGCGTTGGTCGGCAAGCCGAACACGTAATCGACCCCGGCCGCCTCGCAGAACGCCATGATCTCGGGACGGGCGTAGTGCCCATCGCCGCGGATGGTGATGTGGGTATCGGGCCAGTGCTGGCGGATATGACGCACCAGGCGCCGGATGTGGCCGGCACCTTCGGCACCCGACGGCGTCTTGCCAGTGCGCAGCAGCATCGCCACCGGCCGCCCGCTCGCGGTATCGTACACATGGATCGGCAGGAAGCAGCGCTCACCGTGATGTCCGTTCCAGAACGAGAGCTGCTGATAGCCGTGCACGACATCACACGTGTCATCGATATCCAGCGTCACCGCCGCCGGTGGGGCCGGATAGCTGGCACAGTAAACGCCGATCATCGCGACCATCATCCGGGCCAGTTCACGCGTGGTCGGTGCATTCTCCCAGCGGCTCATCGTCGGTTGGCTGGCCAGCCCCGCGCCCGATCCCGGCAACTTGCCCAGCGCCAGGCGGAAGCCCGGATCGTCGCGCAGGGCATCGAGATCATCGGCGTCCTCATAGCCACACGTGATCGCGAACACACGGGCACGCAGAATGTCATCGAGGCGATGGATCACCCGCGTCGGGTCACGCGGATCGGCGATGCACGCAGCAAGCTGCCGGCAGATCCCCATCGCGCGCTCGGCCTGCGCCAGCAGCAGAACGCCGCCGTCAGAGGTCAGCCGGCCACCGTCGAACGCGGTTGTGACCTTCTTGCCGCCAACCGCTGGAAACGAAAATCCCGGTGCGCTATCATCGCTCCCGGCGGGTGTGGTCCGTGGCATAAATTGCCTCGCTGAAGGACTGGTCTAGACACCCATTTTCCTACTGCAAAGCAATCGCTTACGCCACTCCCGCCAACCCTCTCACCCGCCGCGGTGAATAAGACAGGCTAGATATGACGTGCGGGGATTCGAGCCCGTCAAGGATGAGCGGTTCCCCCAATTTTCACGAGCCCGCAACGCCCGCTACGCGTCCGCTCCGCGCCCGAGAAAATCGGCTCCCCCGCTCCCCGCTGGCGCGGCGTTAACCGGGGTCCGGCTGCGCCGGCTTCCCGGTTAACGTCCCTGACTGCCCCGACCGCCGCACGTCGAAGGGGAAGCCTCATCGAGTGGATGAGATCCAACGGAGGCTATCATGCAGACCACTTTCACCAACTTCGCCGACCTCGCCAGCCACATCGCGGCAAGCCGAGAGAACGAGGAGCTGACGCAGACCTACGACGGCGCGTTCATCGAGCCGAACGAGATGGCGAAGCTCAGCATCGTCGACGCGCCGGAGGCACTCGACATGCCCGATCCCGAGCAGGTCCGGGCCGCCGTCGACATGATGATGCAGACGATGTTCGATGTCCTTCGCGACACGCGCATGGAGCCCTTCGCGAACGATCTCGCCTGGGGGTTCGCCAACAGCTTCCATGTCGTCGCCAAGCGGATCGAAGGGCGCGAGGACGATGCCGCCAAGAAGCTCGGCGAACTCGCCCGCAACTACGATCCGTCCGAGATCTACGCGACCGAACTGGAGGACACGCAGCTGCTCTGCCAGACCCTCCAGGGGTGCCGCGAGGCAATGGAATGCATGCGCGATCACGCCGCCGAGGTGTACCGCGTCGAGACCGGCAAGCCCTTCTCGCCGGTCCGCGGCAGCAGGGTCTCCAGCGCCCTCAACGCCTCGATGATCGACGCCCGTGACTATCTCGCGTCGCGCGCGCGGGAACGCCGTGAGCAGTTCGCACCCGAGGGTCCCGTAGTGGCCTTCTCCGGCGGGCAGGTCTGGGAGGATGCCGACCTCCTGTGGAACGGCCTCGACAGCATCAAGGCCCGCATCCCCGAGATGATCCTCGCGACAACCGCGCAGGCCAAGGGCTGCGATGCGGTGGCACACGCCTGGGCGGCATCGCGCGGCGTCAAGGTCATCCAGTTCCGTCTCGACCGCAGCCAGGGCAACCGCGCGGCCTTCGTCCGGAACGACCGCATCCTCGGCCTGAAGCCGGTCGAGGCGGTCATCTGCGAGGGCTCGGGCATCCAGCAGAACCTCGCCCAGAAGCTGCGCCAGGCAGGCGTGCCGCTGCACATCGTCCGGCTCGCCCACCAGCGCACCGCACGGCGGGCGTGAAGCCCTCGCGGAGAGGCTCCGGCCACGGCCGGGGCCTCTCCTCCTTTTGCTGCGTCAAGGGCGGCGCTCGGGGGCATCGAGCCCCCTCGCGCCGCGAGGAGCCGGCGCCGACGCGCAGCCGACCTGCAGACCCGCGAGGCGGCCAAGGGGAGAGGGATTGAGTGGGAGCGTTCAACAGGGGAGGACGAGATGTCCATCACGTTTCGCATCGCCACCGCCGCTGACGACGAGGCCCGCCCGATGGCGGTCATTGCCGCGCGCCAGCTCGCCGCCTTTCGCACCTTCCTGCGCGGCGAGGGCGAGCGTATCGGCGCCGTGCTGCTCGACCCGGATGCTCCCGAGGACGCGTTCCTCTCCTACCGCTTCGAGGCTCGCGTCTGCCCGCTCGCACTGGCGTCAATCGCCCGCCTCTTCGACTATGCCGCGGACGTCATTACCGTGGTCGAGGAAGCACAGTTCCGCGGGCGGCGCGTCAGCGTCTTTCGCGACGAGGCGGCTGGCACGATCAACCTGACCGTGGCGCTCACCACCGACATGGCGCTTGAACTCGACCTCGCCTCGAACAACGCGTTCGCGCTGCTCGAGAGCCTCGGCCTCGGCGCAGAAAGCGTGGGCGAGACCGCGATCGAGACCATCCGGGAACGCCTCGCCAGCCCGGCCGTCCGGCGGCACGCGGCCGAGCAGGGCGTAGCCCACCATATCGAACGGCTCGAGCGCCTTGTCGCGGCGGCGGCTCCCGACGAATCCTGCCGGCTGGAATGGGCCTAGCCTCCACCCAGAACCGGTCGCCAGGCGGGGCGCGCCAGCTCGCTGGCGCGCCCTCACCGCCTCCGAAAGCCAGGCCTCTCACCCGCGTCAGGATGCGGCCGCATGATCCATCTGCGGAGCCCGCTTCAGCACTGCATCCACGGCGTCGCGGAGGTGCGCGGCAGCCTTGTCCTCGTCCGCCGCTTCCAGCCACTCCAGCGCCTGCCGCATCAGCGCGAGCGCCATCGCTTTCTGGAGCGTCGGGTCCGTGTCGAGATCGTCCATTTCGATTGCCCGGGCGCACCTGATCCCAGCGGTCGCGTCGGAGCGCCCCGTCCAACGAACTCCCGCGCGCTGGGCGCGGGAGCCGGGGCTGGTAACACGTCGAGACATGCGCCTACGCTTTTAGTGCCGGGGCACCTGGACATATGCGCAGGCACCCCGGCGTGAGACCACACCGAGTTGCCGTTCTCGACGGGATTACCAGTCCCGGCGCTGCCGCTCTGCAGCGCCCCTGCGGACTAACATAGGCATATCGGCGAACCAACCCGCGACTGCTCGCCGGCTGTTTGCGCCCCCCGGTCAATGATGGTTGGGCGCGCCCGCGCGGCGGCCCCAAGATCGATCAGATCTCGCGGTCCCGCCGCACGTGGCCGGACCATTCCCGCGTGTCAAATCGACCGCCGCGGTCGAGGGTGCTCACGCCGGCCGTCGCGCCCGGATCAGAGGATGAAATCTCTCACAGACTTCCCAGTGTGTCGTTGAGGGAGACGCCGCGTCAAGAATGAGCGGTGCCCCCAATTTTGCCGCGGCCTGCGCTCCGCTTCGCTCCACTCCGACCACGACAAAATCGGCACCCCCGCTCCCCGCTTCGCGGCTCCGGCTTCGCCTCCGTTCCTGACCCGGCGTCTCCCTCAACGACGGCCATTCCCCTGTCATTCAAGACGACAGGAGGCTCCAATGCAGATCAACCCGACCAGCGCCCACAACGATACCGCCGCCTACCTCGCCGCCCTCGCATACGCCGAGCGCCGCGCACTCCACAGCTTCTTCGACCAGCACGTCATCGAGGACGATACGCGGGTCTACATCGCCATCGATGAGGGCGACTATGGCGCGCTGCCGATGGCGCTCATCGACCGAGTGGTGCACACGGTCCCGGGCGGCATGTCCGACGAGTTCTGAAACGACAGGGAGGGGCGGAAACGCCTCTCCCTTTTTTTGCTGCCGGGGCATACGGGCATGAGGGGCATCGAGCCCCCCATGCCCGTGCCGCGACTGCGTCGCGGCGGGTCCGGCTCAGGCCGCGAGCCGCCGCTCCACTTCCTCGATTCCGAGCGCCTTGATACGTTTGGTCAGCGCTTCCAGGCGAGAGGCGGGGAGCCTGAGCAACCCTGCCTTCTCGATAGTCCTGATCGCCTCCTCGCGTTCGCGTTTCGCGAGCTGCTCGCGGCGCTCCGCCAACCGGCGCTCCTCTTCCTCGAGCGCCTGTCGTTCCTGTTCCAAAGTCCGTGCCATAAGGGCCTCGCTGTTCAAAGCTGATCGGGCCGTGAACGCGGCCTATTGTTGAAGCGCCTTGATCACGCATTCAAGGGGCTTGGCATGTTTCGGGCGGCTCGGCGGCACCTTCCGGCGCCGCCGCACGGGCTCTACTCGCGTGTCGAAGACACGCTCACGAAGCCCGCGCGCGCCGTCTTCGCCCATTCGGGTGACGATCCTTGCCGATCGGGTTCGGCCTTCATATCCGAGCCGCGGACGTTCCGGACAGCTGGCGACGCAGGCCGCAGCTTCCCACTTTCGCGCCAGCCGTTCGCGGCGGCGCCGGTTCCGCGCGACGCGCGGCTCCATTCCCGGCCGGAGCCGGGACCCACCCCTGAACGACGATCACCAGGACCGCCCGGGGACCTGGAGCAATCCTGATAGATTCTAGCACAGCCTACGCACCTAGCGGTGCAAGTTTCCGGGGTATGTCAATGGCTTACGAGCAATCTGGTGAGTGCCACGCCGTGGGACAGTTCGGCGCTCAGGTCCGATCCCAGCTATTCCAATGGCTTAGGCGTCCCACGCGGTCACACGCAGTCCGTGCGACGGCAATACCCTTTGCGCTGAGTGCGGCGATCGACTATAAGGCTCGTCGCCTCTTTCAATCCCCACCAGCCTCTCTGCTAGGAGGCTGGTTTGTCCACTACCAGGCATTGCACGGTTCGGCTGAACCGCCAGCAGCACGATCGCATCCTCGCGCTCGCTACCGAGCAGAATTGCAATCCGTCGGAGGTGATCCGGGCGGCCGTTGATGCCTATCTCGGCACCGCCACGCTCCTCACGTCAAGCCATCGCCGGCTCGCGCGCATCAGCGAGTTCATGCAGCTTGCGCTCGACGTCATCATCAGCGAGCAATATCCCGAGTTCCGCGACCGGATCATCGCCAACGCCGACAAGCGCCTGGAGCAATACCATGGCGCGTAACGACATCCGCACCGACGGCCGGCCGATCCCGCTGACCCACCATTCCGCACGCGGAAAAGTCCAACGCAACTCGGGCAATTTCACCCGCGGCAGCCAGCTCCTGACCCACGAGCTGCTGATGTGGTTCGCCGGCGCAAAACTTCCCTTCGTCGTCTGGTTCTTCGTGTTCCTCGCGGCCTGGTTCGTGATCATGTCGCTCAAACTGGACGAGCACGGCTTCCAACTCGTCTGCATGAAGATCTACGCCATGCTCTGGGACTGGGTCGGCTTCGACCCGACGAAGCGCGTCAACGTCAGGCTTCCGAGCGGCGAACTCCACCGCACGATCATGGCCGTGGTCCCGTTGATGCCCGAGGTCCAGCGGGCCTGGAGCATCGCCATGCGCGGCCTTCTCGGCGCACTGCTTTTCTCGGTGTTCCTCACCATTCCCCTGTCGATCTGGTTCGTCGATCTCTCGCGTCGCCGTGGCAAGACGATCCTGCAGGAGCGGCACGAGCGCGGCGCTATGCTGGTCGATCGCGAGGTCCTCGTTGCCGAGGTCTCGCAGCATAACGCGGCCGCCTTCGAGATGGACGTGCGCAAATGCGTCCCGGGCCAGTCGCCCAAGCGGGTGCTCGCGCTTCCCTTCACGGCGCGCAAGCGCGCCGGAATCCACCATCCCTACACGCTCGCCGGCATCCCCTTTCCGCACCGGATGGAGCAGTCGCACACCATGCTGATCGGTACGACCGGCTCGGGCAAGACCACCGAGCTCCGGAGCCTCGTCCGGCAGATGCGCGAGCGTCAGGACAGCGCCGTGATCTTCGACCTGACCGGTGCCTATGTGGAGGCCTTCTACGACCCGGCACGTGACACGATCCTCAATCCGATGGACCGTCGCTGCCCTGCATGGTCGATCTTCTCGGACTGCCGCACGCACAGCGAGTTCACCGCCGCCGCCGCCGCTCTCATCCCCGCCGATGGCGGCTCGTCCGAGCCTTTCTGGGCGCTCGCAGCGCGGACCCTGTTCATCGAGATGTGCATCCGCTTGGTCGAGCGGGGCCAGACGACCAACCTGGCGCTCTCCGAGAACCTGATGACCGCCGATCTGAAGCGGGTCCATCGCTTCCTCCAGAACACGATCGCCGACCCGCTGACCGCGCCCGAAGCGGCGCGCATGGCGGAGTCGATCCGCGCCGTCTTCAACACCAATGCGCAGGTCCTGCGCTTCCTTCCCGACACGGGCGAGCCGTTCTCGATCCGGGACTGGATCACCGGCGAGAAGCAGCCCGGGTCGATCCTCTTCATCACCTCCAACTACGTCGATCTGCCCATGAACCGGGCGCTGCTGACGCTTTGGATGGACCTCGCGATCAACCGCCTCATGACAATGCCGCGCACGCGCGAGTTGCGGACCTGGTTCATGTTCGACGAGCTCGGCGCGCTGCACAAGCTGCCGGCAATCGAGAACGGCCTTCAGACCGCGCGCGCGTTCGGCGGCGCCATGATCCTCGGCATTCACAGCTTCGAGAAACTGATTGAGGTTTATGGCGAGCAAGGCGCCCGCAACCTCGCCTCGCTGGCACGTTCCAAGCTGATCCTTGCGACGGCCGATCTCGACACCGCCGAGCAGTGCGCGCGCTACATCGGCAATCGCGAAGTGCGGCAGATGGATGAAGCCTATAGCTATGGCTACAACAACACCCGCGACGCCTCGACACTGACTCCCAGGAAGCAGGTCGAGCCGCTCGTGATCGCGGATGACATCACGAACCTGCCGTCGATGCACGGCTTCGTGAAGTTCCCCGACGGCTTCCCCGCCGCGCGCATCCAACTCCTCTGGAAGGACTATCCCCAGGTCGCCGAGGGCTTCCTGCCGCGACCCGACCTTCAGCCGGTCCGGTCAAGGCGCGGAGAGGAGGTGTTCGACGATGGCGGGGAGGGCGACGCGGGCGGGCGGGATGGCGCCGGCCAGGTCGTGGAAGGGGCCGTCGAGCCGGTCAACATCGCCAAGGATTTGGCCGCGCGGATCCTTTCCGCGGAGGCCACGGAGGAGCACAACCAAGCAAGCCGCCCGCCAGCCGAGCGCACCGAGAATCGCGGCGAGGAGCAAGCTCCGCGCGCGCACGCCGCCGATCGGGCGCAGGCGGTCCGCAATGCGCCCGATCAGGCGCAGGCGCCAACGGAAGGCCGTGACGATCGCCGCGAGAGTCGCGCTGGCCGAACGGCGCCCACGCCCGAGGATCAGACGCTCGCCGAATTGCGGCAGGACTTCTCCGCGAGCCGCGATCATGACGGCGCAGACATGGGAATCTGACCCATGCTCTCGGTCGCATCGGTCCGTTCCGCGTCCGGCGCCGCCGGCTATTTCGCGAAGGACGACTATTACACGGTCGAAGGCTCGTCGGAGATCAGCGCCTGGGGCGGGGAAGGTTCCGCCGCGCTCGGCCTTTCGGGCGAGGTGTCGAAGGAGGCATTCGAGGGCGTTCTCAACGGCATCTTGCCGGGCGGCGAGGCCGTCGCCCAGGTCGAGAACCGGCGGGCCGGAGTCGATCTCACCTTTTCGGCCCCGAAATCCGTTTCGGTGCTCGCCTATGTCGCCGGCGACAAGCGCATCCTCGGTCCCGACGGCGCCAACATGAAAGCCGTGACCCGCGCAATGGCCTGGGTAGAGAGCAACCTCGCCGAGGGGCGCAAGGACATCGAAGGCCGCAAGGTTCCGATGCGGAGCGGGAACCTCGTCTACGCGCTCTTCCAACACGACACGAGCCGCGCCCTCGACCCGCAGGCCCATGTCCACGCCGTCATCGCCAACCTGACCAAAATGCCCGACGGCAAGTGGCAGGCGCTCCACGCAGACAAGATCTGGTCGAACAACTCCGTGATCGGCTCGATCTACCATGCCTTCCTGCGCGAGGAGCTCGAGAAGCTCGGCTACCAGGTGGAGCTCAAGGGCAAGCACGGCACGTTCGAGATCGCCGGCGTGCCCAAGCCGGTGCTCGACGCGTTCAGCCAGCGCCGCGAGGCGATACTCGAAAAGGCGGCCGAGCTCGGCATTGTATCGGCCAAGGGGCGGGACGGCGTCACCACCAACACGCGCGATCCCAAGCTCAACGTCGAGGACCGGGAGGCGCTGCGGCAGGATTGGATCGACAAGGCGGCGGCACTCGGGTTCGACGGCAAATCGCTCCTGGACGCAGCTCTGGCGCGATCGGCGCAACGCGACCCAGGCAGCGCGCTCGAGCGCGGCTACCGCGCGGTCTCGGATGCAGTTTCAGCGGCATGGGACAAGCTGGGATCTGTCCTGCGCCCGCATGATCCTCTCGTCGACCGCGGGCTGGGGCGGGTGACGGCCTTGCCGGCCGAAGCGCGCGCGCAACTGGCTGTCGCCTCTGCCGTCCGGATGCTCTCCGAGCGCGAGGCTGCCTTCAGCGTCCACCAGCTCGGCAAGACCGCGCTCGATCTCGGCCTCAAGGGCGTGACCGTGGATCATGTCGAGCGGCGGATCGAGCAACTCGTCGGGCGGGGGCAGCTGATCGCGGGCGAGGCGCGGATCGGCGACACGCGGCCCCGGCTGGTCACCACCCAGGAAGCGCTTCGCACCGAGGAGCGGATCCTGGACGCGGTTCAGGAAGGCAGGGGGCGCGCCTCGCCCGTCCTCGCCCCGCAGGACGCGCCACACCGGCTCCAGGCGGCGGCTGACAGGGAGCTCAACGCCGGCCAGCTCGGCGCGGCGGCGCTGATCCTGTCCTCCAACGACAGGACTGTCGTGATCCAGGGCATCGCCGGGGCCGGTAAGTCGACCATGCTGCAGGCGGTCGCGCGCGTCGCGCAAGCCGAGGGCCGCGCTGTCACGGGCCTTGCCTTCCAGAACAAGATGGTCGCCGATCTCGCGGAAGGGGCGGGCATCAAGACCCAGACGATCGCCTCGTTCATCCTCGCCAACGAGCGCCACGTTCAGGCCGGGGGCCCCGCATACGACGAAGCCCGCGCCGCGCTCGCCGGCTCGATGCTCATCGTCGATGAGACCTCGATGGTCTCGTCCGACGACCTGCTCACGCTCCACCAGATCGCCGCCGCGCTCGGCGTCGACAAGCTCGTCTTCGTGGGCGACCGCCAGCAGCTCTCTTCAATCGACGCCGGCAAGTCGTTCGCGCTCATCCAGGCGGGTGGAGGCACGATGGCGCGAATGGACGAGAATATCCGGCAGCGCACGGATCAGCTCCGCACCGTCGCGGCGCTTGCCAACCTCGGCGAAGCGTCCAAAGCGATGAAGGTGCTGGGCGAAAGCGTCGTCGAGCATCAGAGTCCGGCGCTCCATGCGGCCGAGATGTGGCTCGGCCTTTCCGCCGCCGATCGCGAGGCGACGGCCGTGTTCGCGTCGGGGCGCGCGGCGCGAGCGGTCATCAACCAGCGGATCCAGGACGGCCTCGCCACCGAAGGCAGCGTGCGAGGGGAGGGCATCCACCTCACGGTGTACGAGCGCGTCAACACCACGCGCGAGGAGCTGCGCTATGTGGCCACCTATCAGGCCGGGCAGACGCTCGAGGTCGGCCGCGGCGGCGGCCAGGACGTCGGCCTGGCCGCTGGCCGCTATGACGTCGCCAGGGTCCACCCGAACGGCAAGGTCGACCTGAAGCTCGGCAACCGGTCCATACGCTTTGATCCGCAGAAGCTGTCGCCGACCGAAAAGCGCGACCGGCTGCAGCTCAGCGAGAAAAAGGATCTCCACCTGCGTGAGGGCGACCGCATCCGCTGGACCGCCAACGACAAGGAACGCGGGCTCCACAACTCGGCGCTGGCGCGGGTGCTCGCGGTCGACGCCGAGGGCGTGACCGTCGAGACCGCCGGCAAGGAGCGGCTGACGCTCGATCTCGGCGACCCGATGCTGTCGCGGCTCGACCTTGCCTACTCGCTCAACATGCACATGGCGCAGGGCATCACGACCGACAAGGCGATCACCGTCATGTCGAGCCAGGAGCGCAATCTCTCCAACCAGCGCCTGTTCAATGTCGGAGTCACGCGCGTGCGCGATGAGCTCACGATGGTGGTCGACGACAAGGAGAAGCTCGAGCGCCAGCTCGACAACAATCCGGGCAACAAGTCGTCGGCACTCGAAACCGTCGGTCGCCTCGACGTTGATCACGAACGCACACGCGGCAAGAGCAGCGGACCCCGCGAGAAGCTTCATGTCGGTCCGGTCGACCTGGCGGACCTGCCGCCGTTGCCGGGTGAGCTGCCGTCCCCGGCCCACACGCAAGGCGCCGCCGCCGCTGCCGGCGCTTCCAAGTCACCGCCCGACCTCAAGCCGGACCGTGGCGACGCTCTGCCGCCGCTGCCGGAACGGAGCCTGGGGCTCGACCTGTGAAGACCGGCCGGCCGGACGCCGGAGCTTGATGATGGATGACCTGCCACGGGACTTTCATCCAGCTCTGATTAGAGCCTCGGCGATAGTGGTTATGCCTTTCGGTGGCTTGTTTGCAATGGGGTCAGGCATGCCTGACCCCATTGCAAAGATCGTTTCGGCGTAGCCGGCCGGGGTCTGGTATCCGATCGAGGAGTGAGGTCGGCAGGTGTTGTAATCCTCTGCCCACTCCCGGATCACGGCGCGGGCGTGGTCGAGGCCATGGAACAACGTCTCGTTCAACAGCTCGTCGCGCATCCGCCCGTTGAAGGATTCCACGTAGCCGTTCTGCATCGGCTTTCCCGGAGCGATGTAGTGCCACTCGATCCCGTAATCCTTGCACCAAGTCAGGATCGCATTGGCGGTGAACTCGGTCCCATTGTCGCTGACGATCAGCCCCGGCTTGCCGCGCCAGGCGATGATGTCGGTCAGCTCGCGCGCCACGCGGCGTCCCGAGATCGATGTGTCGGGGATCGCTGCAAGGCACTCCCGGGTCACGTCATCGACGATGTTGAGCACCCGGAACCGCCTGCCGCAGGCGAACTGGTCGTGGATGAAGTCCAGGCTCCAGCGGGCATTAGGCCGAGCCTCCACGAGGAGCGGTGCTCGTGTGCCAACGGCCCGGCGCCGGGCCCGACGCTTGCGCACGCCGAGCCCCTCTTCCCGATAGAGACGGTAGACGCGGTTGATGCCCGAAGGCTCGCCCTCCCGCCGCAACAGGATGTGCAGCCGGCGACAACCGAAACGGCGCCGCTCGTTGGCAAGCTCGCGCAAGCGGGCGCGCAGCTCCACCTCCGGCGGTCGCCGGGACTGGTAGTGAACGCTCTTGCGATCCGCTTCGATGACACGGCACGCCCGCCGCTCAGCGGAAGGCTGTTGAGAATGCTCGGCAGCTGTTCGGCATCAGCGAGCGTCGGGCATGTACCATCTTTGGCGTGGATAGGACGTCGGTGCGCTACGCGCCCCGGCGTAGTGATGATGGCGACCTGCGGTCGCGGTTACGGGAGATCGCGGCCGAGCGTCGGCGCTTTGGCTACCGTCGGCTTGGGATCATGCTGGCCCGCGAGGGGCTGGTCATGAACCACAAGAAGCTGCTGCGGCTGTACCGCGAGGAGAACCTGCGGGTCAGGCGCCGGCGTGGCCGCAAGCGAGCGATGGGCACCCGAGCGCCTATGACGCTGCCCCAGGGACCGAACCAGCGGTGGAGCCTCGACTTCGTCAGCGACACGCTGATCAGCGGCCGGCGCATCCGCATCCTGGCGGTGGTCGACGACTTCACGCGCGAGTGCCTGGCGCTGGTGGTCGACACCTCGCTGTCAGGTGCGCGGGTCGCCCGCGAGCTCGACGCCGTCATCGCTGTGCGCGGTGTGCCGCCGCTGATGATCGTCAGCGACAACGGCACCGAGCTGACCAGCCTGGCGATCCTGAGATGGACGCAGGAGCGACCTGTCGAGTGGCACTACATCGCGCCGGGCAAGCCGCAGCAGAACGGCTACGTCGAGAGCTTCAACGGTCGTCTGCGCGACGAATGCCTCAACGAGACGCTGTTCGTGTCGCTCGGCCACGCCCGCTCGGTGCTGCGGCTCTGGCGAGACGACTACAACCATGTGCGCCCGCATAGCGGTGTTGGCGGGCTGACGCCCGCCGATGCTGCCAGGCGGGTTGCGCAACCCCGCCCCGAGGGGCACCATAACAACCCCGGACTCCAGTTATGACTGGTAGAGCTTTGGGGAGCATGTCACACTCAACTTAATTTCGGATCAGACTCTAAAGAAAATGACGAAAATGAAGATACGAACCGCATTGCGCAATCTGGACAAGCATGGCCAGCAGCGCGCGCCGGAGGTGATTGCAGAAGAGGGCCGGCAACTTGAAAACCATCTTAAGCGGTTTCGTTCTGAGTTGGTCCGGCTTGAGGTCGTCGCCTCGCAGACGAAGGGCAAGACGCGAATCCAGGTCAGACTGCGGCTGCAACTGCCCTCAAGCGTGATCGCGGCGCAGGAAGAGGGGTTCGAGATCGAGCCTACCTTGCGCAAGGCCTTTGCCGACCTGCGCCACCGCGTCGACCGGCATGTGGCGCGCCTCAAGCACGAGTCGGAGTTCAAGCGTCCCGCCCGCCGGCGCCGGATTGGCGCCCCACTCCCGCCCGCGCGGGATGCGGCGGAGGCGGGGCGGCGCCAGCTTTTCTTCGGCCTGATCGAGGACCACCTCGATACGGTCTATGACGCGGTCCGGCGCGAATTGACCTATTTCGAATGCAGTGGATCGGTGCCCCAAGGATACCTGAGTGTTCGCGATCTCGTCGATGCGACGATCCTCAAGGGGCTCGAGCGGTTCGAGCGGCGGCCGATGCGGTTCTCGGTGGGCGACTGGCTCACCCAACTCGCCTTCGAGACCATCGGCGAAGAGGCCCGCGCCGCCCGCCGGGTTGTGCCGGAAAACGCCGCCTCGCTCGATGCCGCGCCCGAACAGCCGGCACAGGATCCGACTGAGACTGATCAGGAGCTGTTCGAATTTCACCAGCCTGACGAAGTGCTGCGGCTGGAGGATCTGGTCGGCGACGGCACGGCGACCGATCCCGAATCGGCCCTCGACCGCCACGAAACGGCGCTGTGCCTGCACCGCGCACTTTCCGCACTGCCCGCGCTCTGGCGACAGGTCCTCTATCGGACCTGCATCGAGGACGAGGCGGCGGCAGACACGGCGGCGCTTATCGGCATACGAGAGGACGAGGTGGCGACCATCGCCGCGGCCGCCCGCGGTTTCCTGCGCGCGAGACTGCGCGAAGCGGGGCTGGCGGTCCCGATCGCAGAGGATGATTGCGTTGACTCCGAGATCGCCCGCGCAATGCGCCTGCCCCTGCCGATCGACGAGCGCCGCCGCGTGGCTGCCGCCCTGAGCGAAGGCTCCACCGGCACAACGGCCTGACGAAACCTGTAGGGGAGATGAGACGATGACGACAACCTCGGAAACTGCTTCGAACTCGATACAGGACATGCTGTTCACCCTTTCGCGCAACTGGTGGCTGTTCGGTCTGCGTGGGGTGCTGGCGCTGATGATTGCTGGGCTCGCTTTCCTGATGCCGGCCGAGTCGCTTCTGGCCCTGACGCTGGTGTTCGGCGCCTTCTCTTTTGCCGACGGAGTGTTCGGTCTGGTCGCCGGGATACGCAACATCCGCAAGGGCGAACGCTGGGGCTGGCTGATGTTCAGCGGCCTCCTGGGGATCGCCACGGGCGTGGTCGTGGTCGTCTCGCCCTTCGTCGCAACGCTGGTCCTCGCTACATTCCTCTGGGCCAGCATCGCGTTCCGGTCGGTGTTTTCGGGCGTCCTAGAAATCGCGGCGGCGATCCGCCTGCGCAAGGAAATCAAGGGAGAGGTCTGGCTCATCCTGAGCGGCCTCATCTCGGTCGTGCTGGGTATCATCGTGACCTGGATGCTGCTGACGCGCCCGCTCGAAAGCTTCCTTGCCCTCGGCTGGCTGCTCGGCTTCTACGCCGCCCTTTTCGGAGCAATGATGATCCTGCTGGGCCTGCGGCTGCAGCGCGCAAATCAGGCAGGGCACGACAAAACTCCCGGCGTCAACCTGGCGGCTGGCACATGACGCGCGTGGGGAAAGCCGGGCGGCCTGTCGGCGATGAAGACGATCTCACCCATTGGGACGAGACGATCTTCGAACGCTGCTTAAGGACCGGCTTCAATCCCTTCGGCAGCGGACCGACACCGGTCTTTCTTCGACAGGCAGACCAAGGACAATGCTCCGGGAAGCCCAACGTTCGGCGGAAGGACGGTTGCGACGGGACAATTCGTCAATGACTTACAGGTCGCGCGATCTTGCCTATCTAGTTGTCGCCGTCGTGTGCGGGATCGGTATCTACTTCATGTTCCGCACCATGTATATGGCGGAAGAGCCCCTGCCCTTCGCCCAGGAGATGACGCTGGTCTTTCTGGGTGGCGCCGTCACGATCGCACTGACGGCCGCTCTCCTCAATCGTCAGACAGAACTCGAACTTCGGAAAGAAGGAAGAGTGATCATCCTTCAGCAGCAATGTGCCATATACATGGCTTGCATAGAAAAGGTGGCGAAAATTGTCGAAAATATCAGACATGATGCCGTGCTGATCGATGATTTGAGGGTTCTAAATCATCAGCTTGCGGTAGTAGCCAGCGAAGAGGTTGTGGTCCGCTTTGAGGCTGTTCTCGACGCACTGTTGTCCGGCTTTGCGGATGGCGCGCTTTCCGGGGCTGACGGCGAGAAGGTGATGCAATCCGTCGCCGATCTAACGACGGCGATGCGATCTGATGTCCTCCAGAACACGGCATTGACTTCGACGAATGCGGCGAGCGCCATTCGCCAAAACTCGAGACGAATGGAGCAATTAGACGATCTCAGTTTCGAGGCGGAGGTTGCGACGAATAAGGAGAACAGCAATGCGCGCTCATAACCGTCCGCCCTTTCCGCCGAAAATTCCCAGGACTGATATGAGATCGTGGGAGGTTCCCACGGCGGTTATTGACGTGATGTCGTGGACGACCTCCGCACCAGCGTAGCTGTGCGATGATGTGGTCGTTGTAGGTCCACGTCTAGGAGTCGTTCCATGGAGCAGGAGGTTGTCACCGTCGGATTGGATCTGGCGAAGAACGTGTTTCAGGTTCACGCTATCGGCGCCGATGGCGCAGTGCTGATCCGGCGCAAGCTGCGCAGGACCGAAGTCATCCGCTTCTTCGCTGAGTTGCCGCGTTGCCTGGTCGGCATGGAAGCGTGTGCCTCGGCGCATCACTGGGCGCGTGAGTTGATGGCGATCGGCCATGAGGTGCGCCTCATGCCGCCAGCCTATGTTAAGCCGTATGTGAAGCGCGGGAAAACCGATGCAGCGGATGCTGAAGCGATTTGCGAAGCGGTCACCCGGCCGACGATGCGTTTTGTCGCAGTGAAGTCGGTCGAGCAGCAAGCGGTGCTGATGCTCCACAAAAGTCGCGACCTGATGGTCCGGCAGCGCACCATGCTGATCAACGCGCTTCGCGGCCACTTAGCTGAGTACGGGATCGTGACGGGTCTGGGCGCCGCCGGCGTAGTGGCTTCCCTGAAGGCGCTGCACGAAGAGCAGGACAGGTTTCCCGCACACGCACGTTCGGCCCTTCATGGCATTGCCGCTCAGTTGAGGGCACTAGCGAGCGAGATCGAGCGGCTTGAGGCGCAAATCCTCGATTGGCACCGTAACGACGAGACGAGCCGCAGGCTGGCTACGATCCCGGGGATCGGCCCGATTACAGCGTCGGCTATCGCGGCTGCGGTGCCGGACGCATCTCTGTTCCGATCAGGCCGTCAGTTCGCCGCCTGGCTTGGGCTCACACCTCGTGCGAACAGCTCGGGCGGCAAAGAGCGGCTCGGGGGAATAACCAAGCAGGGCGATGGCTATCTTCGCCGGCTTCTGGTCGTCGGTTCGACTGCTGTTATGCGAATGACGCGTAAGAGTCCGGCTCGCCAACCCTGGATGGCGGGCCTGCTTGAGCGCAAGCCAACCAAGATCGCGACAGTGGCGCTCGCCAACAAAACAGCACGGATTGCTTGGGCCGTGATGACGCGGAAGGAGGTGTACGCTCCCGCCGCATAAGGAGATCTCCGTCACACGATAATCGCGTGATGTGATGGGATGCGTTGGAGCAGCTCAGTAGTGATGACGAACCGGTCAGACGGGGGTTGGTGAAACCCAGGGGGTCACAGAGCTTCGAGCGCGATGACGTGATTAGGGAGCCAGCCTGCGGACTTCATCAGGGCCAGCAGCCATGCGGTGCTGCGCGAACAGGCCGAACACATGGATGCACCCGACCGAGGTCATCAATGCCGAAAAGCTCTTGCGCCGCGGAGGTCGTCCACACATGGACTCCATCCCTCTGACGGGTGCGATCGCGCCCTACGCCGTGCGGCAAATCGGCCAGGTCGCCGGCTGAACCCTGGAGCTCCGCAGCGCCGAAAACAAGGCGCGCGCCGGCTTCCTGACGACGGCGAGATTGCCGAAATCAGGCTGAGATATGTCAGCGCAGCTAGCAGACGGCGTCTCCATAGCAATGCTCGCGCGATGCTTTGCAAACAAGAGCAGGTGCCGAGTGACGACGATAGGCCGCAACAACTTGCCAGTTCGAAGGGGCAGCGAAGCACTGCTGTCCCGTCCGAAAGCACTTCGCCGTACTCGGCAGCACGCGTTGTGAAATGCGAACTTTAACTCACAAACGGAGGATGGACGATGCGGAAACACCTAATCATCTCGACAGCCCTCGGCGCCCTCGCCATTTCGGCGTGGTCGAGCGCCGCAGCGGCCCAGGCTTCTGCACCCAGTCAGCAAGCGCAGCCGCAGACTTCGACTCAAGCGGCTCCGCCGGGCGGAGCCCAAGCGCAGTCGAGTCCCACCAACCCACCCGAGGCGCAGCGGGACAAGCTCGTCGACGAGGCGGTCGCCGCGGTGCGCGAGACGCAGAACGCTTTGACCGCAATCGACCAGAACAAGAACGACGACGCGATCGCGGCGCTGGAGCGCGCGACCGGCAAGCTCGAGATCGTCCTCGCCCGCACGCCGACGCTTGCGCTCGCTCCGGTCGACGTGAGCGTCGTGACGCACGACGTGATCGGAACCCCGGCCGACGTCGAGAAAATCCGCGGAGAGGTGGGCGCCGCGATCGCGCAGGGTCGCCTGCAGCTGGCGCGCAAGCTCCTCTCCGACCTGGGTTCCGAAACGGTCGTGAACATCAGCAAGCTCCCGCTCGGCACCTACCCCGCCGCACTCAAGCAGGCGGCCGCGTTGCTGCACCAGGGCAAGCCGCAGGAGGCCAAGGCGGTCCTTCAGACCGCACTGGGCACGATCGTGATCGACCAGATCGTGATCCCGCTCCCTCTCGTTCGCGCGCAGCTCGCGCTCGAGGACGCGCGCAGCCTGCTCGAGAAAAGGAAGCGGACCGACGCGGAAAGCGCCCGCATGCGCCAGCTGTTGGGAACGGCCCGCACGCAGCTCCAGCTCGGCAAAGCGCTGGGCTATGCCACTGACAGCGAGATGACCGACCTGATCGCCTCGGTCGACGATCTCGAGCGTAAGACCGCCGGCTCGCAATCCGCGAAGGGGTTGCTCGATCCCTTTGGTCCCAAGTTCGACGAGGCCAGGCGGTCGAGCCAGCGCCCGCGCTAGGCAGCACTCGGCGTTCGATCGTCTCCCGCGCGGGGGCTGGTCAACACAAGCACAAGGGGCGTTCAATCTGGCGAACGCCCCACGGGAGGTAACATGTTGCGCCAGCCCGCCACCGCACGCGGCGCGTTCGAGGCCCTCGATCGTCTAGCCATCAACACGATCCGTACGCTCGCCATGGATGCCGTCGAGAAGGCGCAGTCCGGCCATCCCGGCACCCCGATGGCGCTTGCGCCGGTGGGCTACACGCTGTGGTCGCAGTTCCTCCGGATCGATCCCGACGTGCCGGACTGGCCCAATCGAGACCGTTTTGTGCTCTCGGTCGGGCACGCCTCCATGCTTCTCTACGCGCTTATCCACCTCGCCGGCATCAAGGAGGTCGATGCGGAAGGCAGGGCCACTGGCCTGCCTGCGGTTAGCCTCGACGACATCAAGAACTTTCGCCAGATGGGCTCCAGGACGCCGGGCCACCCCGAGTATCGGGTGACGACCGGCGTCGAGACCACGACGGGCCCGCTCGGTCAGGGCTGCGGCAATTCCGTCGGTATGGCGGTCGCCGAACGCTGGCTCGCCCAGCACTTCAATCGCGATGGCTTCACCCTCTTTGACCATGACGTCTACGTGCTGTGCGGCGACGGCGACATGATGGAGGGCGTGTCGGGCGAGGCGGCAAGTCTCGCCGGACATCTCAAGCTTTCCAACCTCTGCTGGATTTACGATTCAAACCGTATCAGCATCGAGGGCCATACCGACCTCGCCTTCACCGAGGATGTGGGCAAGCGCTTCGAGTCCTATGGTTGGAACGTGCTCCACGTCGACGACGCCAACGATACTGAGGCGTTCGCGCGGGCAATCGAAAGCTTCAAGGCGACCGACGACCGACCCACCTTCGTCGTCGTCCACTCTATCATCGGCTGGGGCAGCCCCAAGGCGGACAGCGAGAAGGCTCACGGCGAACCGCTTGGTGCCGACGCGATCGTCGCCACTAAGAAGGCGTATGGCTGGCCGGAGGACAAGACCTTCTACGTGCCCGACGGCGTCGCCAAGCACTTCAACGAGGCGATCGCCTCGCGCGGGCGCCGGCTGCGCGAGGAGTGGGAGGCGACCTTCGCCGGCTATCGTGAGACCTATCCCGGCATGGCGGCCGAGCTGGACGCGATGCGCAAGGGCGCGCTGCCGCCGGGCTGGGAGTCGGGCCTGCCGAGTTTCGACCCGGATCCCAAGGGCGTCGCCTCGCGCGATTCCGCCGGCAAAGTGCTGAATGCGCTTGCCGGCAACGTCCCTTGGCTGGTGGGCGGATCGGCCGACCTGTCGCCATCCACCAAGACCGACCTAAAGAATTTCGGCTCGTTCCAGGCGGACAACCCTGGCGGGCGCACGATTCACTTCGGCGTGCGCGAGCATGCGATGGGCGCGATCGCCAACGGAATGGCGCTGTCCTACCTCAAGCCCTTCACCGCCACCTTCCTCGTCTTCGCCGACTATATGCGCGCGCCGGTCCGGCTTGCGGCGATCATGGAGCTGCCGGTCACCTTTGTCTTTACGCACGATTCGATCGGGGTCGGCGAGGACGGCCCGACCCACCAGCCGATCGAGCATCTGGCAACACTGCGCGCGATGCCCGGGCTCGACACCATCCGCCCGGGAGATGCGAACGAGGCGGCCGAGGCGTGGAAACTTGCCGTCCGCCAGACCCGTCGGCCGAGCGCGCTGATCCTCTCGCGCCAAGCGCTGCCGACGCTCGACCGGAGCCGCTATGCGGCCGCCGCCGGGGTCGCGAGGGGCGCGTACATCCTTGCCAGCGCCGATGATCCGGAGCTCATCCTGATCGGCACCGGGAGCGAGCTGAGCCTTGTGGTCGGCGCCTATGAGAAGCTGGCAGCGGAGGGCGTACGGGCACGCGTCGTGTCGATGCCGAGCTGGTCCCGCTTCGAGGAGCAGGACGACGCCTACAAGCAGTTGGTCCTAACCCCCGGCATAGAGGCGCGCCTGGCGGTGGAGCAGGGCGGCGCAATCGGGTGGGACCGCTATGTCGGCGCTCGCGGCCGAACGATCACGATGTCGACGTTCGGGGCGTCTGCCCCGCTTGCCAAACTCCAGGAGAAGTTCGGCTTCACCGTCGACCATGTGGTCGAGGCAGCGCGCTCAATGATCTTGCAGGAGGCGTGACGATGGCGAGCCGGGTCAGGAAGCTGCACGATTTTGGCCAGGCCCCCTGGCTGGACTTTGTCGACCGCCGCTTCCTCAAGGAAGGTGGGCTGCAAAGGCTCGTCGAGGAAGACGGCGTCACCGGCGTGACCTCCAATCCGTCCATCTTCGAGAAGGCGATCGCGCATGGCGATGCCTACGACGCGCAGCTCCTGGCTCTTCTCCAGAGCCGACCCGGCACGAGCATCACCCAAGCCTATGAGGCGCTCGCGGTTCAGGACATCCAAGACGCGGCCGACACGCTGCAGCCGGTCTATGAGCGGCTGAACCGGACGGACGGCTACGTCAGTCTCGAGGTCTCCCCCTATCTCGCTGAGAGCACCGAGGAGACGGTCGCGGAAGCACAGCGGCTGTGGCGACAGATCGACCGTCCCAACCTGATGATCAAAGTGCCCGGTACCCAGGCGGGTGTCCCTGCCATCCGCCAGCTGATCGAAGATGGCATTAACATCAACGTGACGCTGCTGTTCGGCCAGCAGAGCTATGCCGCGGTTGCGATGGCCTTCGTGGAGGGGTTGGAAGCACGGCTCGCCCAAGGCCAGCCGATCGACCGTATCGCAAGCGTGGCGAGCTTCTTCGTCAGTCGGATCGATGCCGCGATCGACAGGAAAATTGCCGAACGCCTGAAAAGCGCTGACGCGGAGGCCGAGGCGCTTACGGGACTGCGCGGACAGGTCGCCATCGCCAACGCCAAGCTCGCCTATCAATGGTATCTCGGCTTGGTAGCTTCGGAACGCTGGCAGGCGCTCGTGGAGCGCAGGGCGATGCCGCAGAGGCTCCTCTGGGCCTCCACCGGCACCAAGGATCCGAGCTACCCCGACACCCTTTACGTAGACAACCTGATCGGGCCTGAAACCGTCAACACGTTGCCGCCCAAGACGATGGACGCCTTCCGTGATCATGGCACGCTCGCGCCGTCCCTGACCGCCGAAGTGGAAAGCGCGCGTCGGATTCTCCGCGAGGTAGACCGTCTCGGGCTCGACTTGCCAGCGGTCGCGGACGAGCTCGTGCGAGACGGCGTGAAGCAGTTCGCCGACGCAGCCGATGCGCTCCTTGGTGCCGTTGCTGCCAAGCGCTCCGCCATTGTCGGAGACGGGCTGAACAGCATGCACGAGGCACTGCCGCGGGAGCTCGACGAGGCGGTAGAGGCGCGGCTCGAGCGAATGCGTCAGGAAAGCTGGTCCAGACGGCTATGGGCAGGCGATGCCACGCTATGGACCGGCGGCGAGGAAGCCAAGTGGCTCGGGTGGCTTGCCGCAGGTAAGGGCGAGCAGATCGACCCCGAGGCATTGAAAGCTCTCGGCGCTCAGGCAGCCCAGTATCGGTCCGCGGTGCTCCTCGGCATGGGCGGGTCGAGCCTCGGCCCGGAGGTCTTGGCCGAGATCGTGGGGCCGCGGAGCGGCAGCCCGATGATCCATGTGCTCGATACCACCGATCCGAAGCAAATCGCCGCAGTGGCGGCGGCGATCGACCCCGAGCACACGCTGTTCATCGTTGCCTCCAAGTCGGGCTCGACGATGGAGCCGGAACTGCTGCGCGCCTATTTCTGGAATCTGGCGGGCCAGGACGGCAGTCGCTTCATCGCCATCACCGACCCGGGATCGCGCCTGGCAAAGATCGCGCACGATCATGGCTACGCGGGCGTCTTCCTGGGCGATCCAACGATTGGCGGCCGCTATTCGGTTCTCAGCGTCTTCGGGATGGTGCCCGCGGCCGTGATGGGTATGGACGTGGCCGAGTTCTTCACCAGGGTTGCGCCGATGGTGCAGAGCTGCGCGCCCGACGCGCCGCCCGCCTTCAATCCTGGCGTGCGGCTCGGTGCGATCCTGGGGGAAGCGGCGAACCGCGGGCGCGACAAGGTGACGGTGCTGACCTCGCCCGCGCTTCGGGCATTCGGAGCGTGGCTCGAACAGCTGTTGGCCGAGTCCACCGGCAAGCAGGGCAGGGGCATCGTTCCCGTCGACCTGGAACCGCCGGTACCGCCGGCGCACTATGGATCGGACCGCCTCTTCGTACTGCTGTCGCTCACGGGCGACGATCACGCCAGGCTCGACGCCCATGCCGATGCGCTCGTTACCGCCGGCCAGCCGGTCGTGCGGATAGCGCTCTCGTCAAAGGAGATGATCGGGCAGGAGTTCTTTCGCTGGGAGATCGCTACCGCGGTAGCCGGCGCGGTGATCGGGATCGACCCTTTCGACCAGCCCGACGTCGAGGATGCCAAGATCAGGACGCGGGTGCTGATCGACGCCTACGAAGCCACCGGCAGCCTGGCGCCCGAGACACCATTTTTCGAGGATGGCAGGGTGGCCTTCTTCGGGCCCGCCGACCGAGGCCATTCCGGCGACAACGCGGTCCAGATCCTGCGCACCCATTTAGCGCGTCCCGGCCCCGGCGATTATGTAGGGTTCCTTCTTTACGTCGAACGCAACCCGGCGAACGAGGCTCTCGTCGCACGCATGCGCGAACGGGTCGTGAAGGCGCGACACGTCGCCACCGTCGCGGGCTTCGGGCCGCGTTTCCTCCACTCGACTGGTCAGGCGTACAAGGGAGGGCCGCGCTCGGGAGTGTTTCTCGAGATCACCCGCACGCCCGATCCCGACGTCCCGATCCCAGGACGTAAAGCCAGCTTCGGCACGGTCCAGCTCGCCCAAGCGCGAGGCGATCTCGACGTGCTCGCCAGCCGGGGCCAGCGCGTCCTGCGGGTCCACCTCCAAAGCGCCAGTCTGAGCGACCTTGAAGAATTGCTCGACGAAGCACTCCGGAATTGAGCGGGAGCCTGGAAATATGCGGATCGGAATGATCGGCCTCGGCCGGATGGGAGGCAACATCGCCCGTCGGCTTCAACGCTCCGGACATCAGCCAGTGGTCTTCGACCGCAATCCTGAGGCGGTGGCGGAACTCGAGCTTGAAGGATTCGAGCCGGCTGACTCGCTTGAGGAAATCAAGAAGAAGCTGGGCACGGAGGCAGTCTTCTGGGTCATGCTGCCCGCGGGCGAGCCGACCGAGAAGACGATCCAGATCCTCCGCACGATCGCCGAACCTGGCGACGTCGTCATCGATGGCGGCAACAGCTTCTACAAGGACGATATTCGCCGGGCGAAGCTGCTGGCCGACAAGGGCATCCACTATATTGATGTCGGTACCTCGGGAGGCGTGTGGGGCCTCGAGCGCGGCTATTGCATGATGATCGGCGGACCGAAGGAGGCCGTCGACCATCTCGATCCGATCTTCGACGCGCTCGCGCCGGGCATCGGCACCATTCCGCGGACGCCGAACCGGATGGAGCATGAGGGAGAGGATGCGCGCGCGGAGAAGGGCTATATCCACGCCGGGCCCGCCGGCGCGGGTCACTTCGTCAAGATGGTGCACAACGGCATCGAATACGGCCTGATGCAGGCATATGCCGAAGGCTTCGACATTCTGAAGTCGAAGCAGTCCAGCAAGCTTCCCGAGGATGAGCGCTACGTTCTCAATCTCACCGACATCGCCGAGGTGTGGCGGCGCGGCTCTGTCATATCCTCTTGGCTTCTGGACCTCACTGCGGCGGCGCTCGCCAAGGATCAGATGCTCTCGCAGTTCTCCGGGCGGGTTGCGGATTCGGGCGAGGGGCGCTGGACCGTCGAGGCGGCCATGGAAGAGGCGGTTCCCGCTGTGGTCCTTACCGCTGCGCTGTTTGCCCGGTATCGGAGCCGGGTCGAGCACACCTTCGCCGACCAGGTGCTTTCCGCGATGCGCTTCGGGTTCGGCGGGCATGTCGAGATCCCGCAGTGAATGGAGTGACCGTGCCGGGGCGCCCGGCGACGATCGTCATCTTCGGCGCGACAGGAGACCTCACCCGCAGGCTGCTGGTTCCGGCGCTGGCCAACCTCTGCTTCGACGGACTCTTGAGCGAAGAGCTCAACGTCATCGGCATAGCCCTTCGGGATGGCGATGATGAAAGTCTGCGCGTGAGCCTCGATGAGTTCGCGCCGCAGACACAGTGCTGGCAACGATTGCGCCAGCGGACCAGCTACCTCCCCGGCGACTTCACGCTTGGGACTGTCTACGAAAGGCTCAAGCAGCGGCTGGGCGAGGACGACGCGGCATTTTATCTGGCCACGCCGCCGCAGTTCTTCGGGGTCATCGTGGACAGGCTCGCCGACGCCGGCCTCACGGAGGAACATGACGGCGGCTTTCGGCGGGTGGTGATCGAGAAGCCCTTCGGTCACGACCTCGAATCCGCACGGGCTCTCAACCAGCGGATCCTGTCGCGAGTGAACGAGAGCCAAGTTTACCGGATCGATCACTTCCTGGGGAAGGAAACCGTCCAGAACATCCTGGTCGCGCGGTTCGGCAACGCCTGGCTGGAGGCGGTATGGAACCACCGCTACGTGGACCACATCCAGATTTCAGCCGCCGAAGCGATCGGCGTCGGCACCCGCGGGGCGTTCTACGACACAACCGGTGCGCTCCGGGACATGGTTCCCAACCACCTGATGCAGCTTTTGTCGATGATCGCAATGGAGCCGCCAAACAGCTTCGACGCCGAGGTCATCCGCGACGAAAAGGCAAAGCTGCTTCGGGCCGTCCGTCGCATTACCCCGGATGAGGCGCGAAGCGACGCGGTGCGGGGCATGTACGCAGCCGGCCAGGTCAACGGCCAGATGATCCCCGCCTATCGCGAGACGCCGCACGTGGACCCGAACACCGCCACCGAAACTTATGTGGCGCTCAAGCTCATGGTCGACACCTGGCGCTGGACCGGCGTGCCCTTCTATCTGCGCACGGGGAAGGCGCTCGCCGCACGGGACACCGAGATCGTGGTCACCTTCAAGCCCGTGCCATATGCGACGTTTCGGGAGACCCCGGTCGCTCCTCTCCCGGCCAATCAGCTCGTATTCCAGATCCAGCCGCACGAAGGGATCGACCTTGGTTTCCTGGTCAAACGGCCGGGTCCGCAAGTGGAGGCGGTCCCCGTAGCGCTCGATTTTGCTTATGCAGAGAAGTTCGCCGTCGCGCACCGGACAGGGTACGAAACCCTCCTGTATGACATGATGAAGGGCGATCAGACGCTCTTCCAGCGTGCCGACCAGATCGAGGCGGGATGGGCCGTTGTGCAGCCGATCCTGGACGCCTGGGCTCGGGGCGAGGGGGTGCTGGAGGAATATACGCCAGGCACTTCCGGACCTCGCGCCGCCGACGCACTGATCGCCCGCGATGGCCGGCAATGGCACGCATTGGGTCGATAAATGGAGCGAACGAACTCCGGTCAGAAAGGGAGGCGGGACAAGGCCGGCACCTTTTTCCGCGAAGGGTTCGGATCGCCCCAAGCTGCGCTGACTTGGATCGGCTACCGCGCTGGGCTCCACGCGACAGGCGGGCTCCGAGTGGCATTTCAGTAGTCGCCCTACCGCTCGTACAGATAATAGCGGTCTGTTGCCGTAAGATCGTGCGCGAGCTCATACACGATCGGCTCACCCGTCGGGATCTCGATCGTGGGGATCTCATCGTCCGGGATGCCAGACAGATGCTTCACCAGCGCGCGCAGCGAATTGCCGTGCGCCGAGATCACGACTCTTCTGCCGGCCTTGAGCTCCGGCGCGATCCTTGCCTCCCAATAGGGCAGCACGCGCCCGATCGTGTCCTTCAGGCTCTCGGCGCTCGGAATTGCGATGCCGGCGTAGCGGCGATCGCCGGTGACATCATAGGGTCCCCTGGCTGCTGTGGCGGCGGCGGGATGCCAAACGATCGGCGCCAGATCTTCACTTGCTCCGCTCCGTGCCTGGCTGCGGTCGCTGCCTTGTCGAGGCCGGTGAGCCCGCCATAATGGCGCTCGTTCAGACGCCAGTCCTTTTCGACGGGCAACCACAACCGCCCCATCACCTCGAGCGCAAGGTTGAGCGTCTTGATCGCACGCGTCTGGAGGCTCGTGAAGCAGAAGTCGAAGTCCAGCCCCTTCGCCGCCATCAGCCCGCCGGCCGCTTTCGCCTCAATCTCGCCCTGCCGCGTCAGATCCACGTCCCACCAGCCCGTGAAGCGGTTCTCGAGGTTCCAGACCGACTGGCCGTGGCGGATCAGCACGAGCGTGGGCAAGGGGTTCTCCAAAAGGCATTACGAGCTGAATGGACGTCTCTCCGCTCCGCGATCCGGCGTCCCGCAGGTTTCACACGCCATGCCCGAGGCTTGCGATCATTGCGGCCAGCTCAGACCCCTCCGGGATTTCCTCACGGCCCGCGGCCCGCGCGATCAGGCGGCTAACGAAATCGAGCTTGAGCATGACGCCGGGACTGAGACGAAAGGGATAGAGATCCGGTTGCCCTATTGCCCGGTTTACCGCGTTGAGAGCGAAGGAGATCGGTATCCAGCGCTCAACGAGCGTCGCCGTTGCAACACGATACGCATCGATGTCCGGGTGCGGTGCGCGATTGCCTTCCAGCCCCACACCGAAGTCCGCCATCGCTCCGAGCGTGTCGACGATGTGCAGGTAATGAGCGAACGTCTCGGCGAAATCTTCCCAGGGATGCGCAGTTGCATACGCGCTGACATGGTCATCAGCCCAGCCGAGTGCCGGACGGCCGGCATAGTAGCGCTGGACCGCTGCAGCATAATCGATGCGCTCGTCACCGAACAGTGCGCGAAAGGGATCGTGCATGTCGGTCACAGCGACGAGCCGGTACCAATAGTAGTGGCCGATCTCGTGTCGGAAATGGCCTAGAAGAGTGCGGTAGGGCTCGCCCATTTGATGGCGTATGCGCTCCCGCGCCGCGTCGTCCGCCTCGATCACGTTCAGCGTGATGACACCCCCGGCATGGCCGGTGAGAAGCTGTGGGACATAGCCGTTCTCGGCGGCGGCATCGTACAAGAAATCGAAGGCGAGCCCGTCTCCGCGCTCGGCCTTGGTCTCGAGGGGCAGGCCGAGCTTGATCGCACCGCGAATCATGCGCCGCTTGGCCTCCTCGATCCGCCGCCAGCGTTGAAGGACGCCGCGCACCGCGAGATCGGGGATCATGCGATTGTGCCGGCAGGCGCGGCACATTGCTCGGGTCGGACCGAGCGCTTCAGCGCCCGTCTCATCTGCCAGCCAGTTGCACGCGCCGTAATGAACATTGGCGCAAGGCTTTACCGCCGCGGCTGATCCCTCTGCATCGTGCCACTCGCGCGCCCTGGGGTCGAGATGACGAAAGGCGTCTATGCGCCAGTCATAGCCAACGGCGTGTGCGCAGCTCGGGCAGGCGCTTTCCTCCAAGTGAAGCTGGTGGCGGCAGTTGGGGCAGGGGAATGCCAAGCGTTGGGTCCCTGTTACCTGCGCGACGGCAAGCCTTGTTCAGGTGTCCGCATGGGCAGCCTCGATCGGCTCCGACGTCGTGTTGCCGCAGCACACGGGATGAGGACCCGCAGGCATGCAGCAGGTAAGCGCGCCGACCGGGATGAAAGCCATCTCGTCCCGTGGCCGAGGTCCCGACCATCGCGGTGCGCCCCGGCTCTCGTAGGAGAGGCCGTACCGCCGGCAATAAGCCTCGGCGGCTTCACGCGAAGGGAAGCCGAGCTCCAGATGGGCGAGGGGGTCGCTTCCTCCCGTCCAGCCGGTGAGCGGATCGACGAACGGGCGCGACCGCGGGCGGAAACGCAGCCGCCATCGACCCTCACGGGCGCGGCCGCCGGACCGACCGGCGAGCGGATCGGGTTCGATGATGGCGAATGCGTCCGTCGGCAGGGCGCTTGCGTAGCGTCGCCACGCCGTATCAAACGGCGAAGACACCTCGGTCGCGACGTTATTGCGCAGGAAGCGGCGGTCCCGCTGTTCCGCCGCCTCACCCGCAGCGACCAGCTTACCGGCGAGCCGATGTCCGACAAGGCAGTCGCGCGCTTGGTCAAGCGCTATGCCGGCGCCGCCGGCTACGACGCCGCCAAATTCTCCGGTCACTCGCTGCGCGCGGGGTTCCTGACCGAAGCAGCCAATCAGGGCGCGACGATCTTCAAGATGCAGGAGGTCAGCCGCCACAAGACGGTGCAAGTCCTCTCGGACTATGTCCGCTCGGCCGACCGGTTCCGCGATCATGCCGGCGAGCGGTTTCTCTGATCAGAGCGCTGCCGCTCACGACAGCCGGCGTGATGAGCAGGCAGTGATGTTGCGACTGATCTAGCGCAGGGCGGGGCAGCCGCCCCCTCCTTACCCTCACGTAGCCTTGGCGGCGGATGCAGCCTTCAGGATCGCGCCCGACGCTGAAAGGAAACCGGAAAAGTGTCCCTGGAGCGCGCTGCTCCCATGGCGGGACTTCGCGACAAGGGCCTGATTCATGCAGCTCATCTCCGTCATCCTTTCCGGCGGCGCAGGGACGAGACTGTGGCCACTCTCCACAGAGCAAACGCCGAAGCAGTTCCTTCCACTGGCAGGCGAAGAAAGCCTCCTTCAGCAGACGGCTTTGCGCGCCAAGAGCATCGCGCAATCAAGCTCCCCCATCGTCGTCGCCAGCCAGGACCATGAGCGGCAGATCCTCGGAGAGCTCGAAGCGGTGGGATGCCCACCCTCCCGGCTGCTCCTCGAGCCGATCGGGCGCAATACCGCCCCCGCCCTCGCCATGGCGGCGCTCGAGTGCACGGACGAGAACGCCTTGTTGCTGGTCATGCCGAGCGATCATGTGATCAGGGACGTGGAGTCCTTCGGCGACGCCGTGCATCGGGCTCTTCCCCTGGCCCAGGATGGCAGGCTGGTGACGTTCGGCATCACTCCAGACCGCCCCGCGACCGGTTACGGCTATATCGACATGGGAGAGCCGCTCTCCGGCGAAATTTGCCGGGTGAACTGCTTCGTCGAGAAGCCGGAGGCGGCACGCGCGGAACGCATGCTTGCCGATGGCCGCTATGTTTGGAACGCAGGCATCTTCCTCCTCCGCTCGGACCGCCTCATCGAGGAACTCGCGGTTCACGCGCCGGGGCTTCTCGGATCGGTTCGCAAGGATTTGGCGACCGCCGATCGCGAGGGCAATCGAGTGATTCCCGATAGAGCCACCTTCGCATCCGTGGAGGCGAAATCGATCGACTATGTCGTGATGGAGCACGCCGCGCGCATCGCGGTGGTTCCCGTCGACGTGGGATGGTCCGACATCGGGAGCTGGGATGCGCTTCATGCGATCGAAGCCCAGGACGACAGCGGAAATGCGCTGCACGGCGATGTCCTGGCGCTGGAAAGCCACGGATGCCTCATTCGGACAAGCGGGCCCCGCGTTGCCGCGCTGGGCGTGTCCGATCTCGTTATCGATGCCACAGATGACGTCGTGCTGGTGATCCCGCGGGAGCGTGCTCAGGAGGTGCGCCGACTGGTTCAACGGGCCGGCCAAGCGACGCCTCCGCCACCGCGACGACCGCAGCGAACCGCCGCCCTGTCGATCGCCACGCCCGCCGCCTCCTGAGCAGGAAATGGGATCGGCAACACGAATCTCGAAGACTCCCGGAATGGAGAGTAAGATGAACGGCTATGCTCTGACGCCGCCGGTTCGCCACATCGCGCTGATCGGCAATTTCCCTCCTCGACGCTGCGGCATCGCGACTTTCGCCGCCGATCTGCACGACGCGCTGCGCCAGATATCGCCCGACGCCAGTCTCTCCACTGTCGCGATGAACGATCCTGGGACGCGGCACCGATACCCGGAGGAAGTAGGTTACGAGATCGCGCAGGACGATCCCGACGCCTGCCTGGCGGCCGCGGACCACCTCAATGCGCTCAATCCGGACGTCATCTGCGTTCAGCATGAATTTGGCATCTTCGGTGGGAAGGCAGGCGGCTACTTGCTGCCGATGCTCGAGAGGCTTCGAGCGCCGGTCGTGACGACGCTTCACACGGTCCTGACGCAGCCCGACCCGGATCAACGACGCGTGATGCGCGCCCTCGCCGAGCGGTCATCTCGCCTGGTCGTCATGACCGAGATGGGCCGAACCATCCTCACCCGTGACATGGAGGTGGCGGCCGGCAAGATCGCCGTGATCCCGCATGGCATTCCCGATTTGCCCTTTCTGGACCCAGCCTTCCACAAGCACCGCTTCGGGCTCGACGGCCATCGCGTCGTTTCGACCTTCGGCCTGCTTTCCCCAAACAAGGGCATCGAGGTGATGATCGAAGCGCTGTCTCGCCTCGTCAAGGATCATCCGGATCTCGTATACATCGTCCTCGGCGCGACACACCCTCATCTGGCGGCGCGCGAGGGCGAACGCTACCGCGACGAGCTGGCATGTCGCGTCCGCCGCCTCGGTCTCGAGAGCCATGTGCGCTTCGTGAACGAGTATGTCGACGCGCCAACCTTGCAGGCATGGCTCTCGGCCTGCGACATCTATGTGACGCCCTATCTCTCCGAGGCGCAGATCACGAGTGGAACGCTCGCCTACGCTGTCGGCTTGGGCAAGGCGGTGATCTCTACGCCCTATTGGCACGCGCAGGAGTTGCTCGACGGGTGTCGCGGTCATCTCGTCCCCTTCGGTTCGCCCGAGGCGCTCGCCGGATCCGTGGGCGCCGTTCTATCCGACAGGAACCTTCGCGACGAGATGCGGCGCAACGCTTATCAAGCCGGCCGTGACATGATCTGGCCGGTGGTGGCGGAGCGCTATGCGACGCTTTTTCAGCGGGCGCGCATCGAGGTTTTCGGAAAGACGGGCATCGTGCAGCTCCACGCCTCCAAGTCGAAGCCGCCGAAGCCAAGCCTTAGCGCCGTGGCGCGGATGAGCGATGGGTGCGGTATGCTGCAGCATAGCCGGTCCACCGTCCCCGACCGGCGCCATGGCTATTGCCTCGATGATAACGCCCGCGCGCTGATGCTCGCCGCGCAGTTCGAAGCGGAGCGAATCGAGGCCAAGCGCGCGCTCGCCCTGGCGCCTACCTACGCTACGTTCGTCGACCTTGCCTGGAACGAGCAGTCACAGCGCTTTCGCAACTTCATGGGTTTTGACCGGAACTGGCTCGAACAGGAAGGTTCACAGGACAGCTTCGGCCGCGCCGTCTGGGCGATCGGCCGTACGGCCGAGCTCACCCGAAATCACGGTCTCAAGCTCTGGGCAACGGTGTTCGCAGACAAGGTGATCCCGGCAAGCGCGTTCCTCACCAGCCCCCGTGCCCGCGCCTTCGTCATTCTCGGCCTAGCCGCGCATCTCAGCGTCTACCCGGGCCACCGACCGGCGAGGCTTCAACTTGAATCGTTCGCCGGCGAGCTGCTCGACCTGCTTCGTACAGTAAGGCGGGACGCCTGGACGTGGTTCGAGCCGGTCCTTGCCTATGACAATGCCCGCCTGCCGGAAGCATTGCTGGTGGCGAGTACCGTTCTTGGCCGCACGCAGATGCGACAGGACGCCCTGGAGGCGCTGGACTGGCTCCGGCGCCAGCAGACCGCTCCGGAAGGCCATTTCCGGCCGGTCGGCACGCAAAGCTTCGGCGCGGCCTTTCAACCGCCGCGTGCCTTCGATCAGCAGCCGCTCGAGGCCTGGGCGACCATCGATGCCTTCACGCTCGCATTCGCGCAGGACGGCGATCGCCGCTGGCGGGATCATGCCGAAGCCGCGTTCGCCTGGTATCTTGGCGCAAATGACCTCGGCGTGCGGATCGCGAGCCCCGATGGCGGTTGCTACGATGGGCTGCAGGTCGATCGGGTGAACCTCAACCAAGGCGCGGAATCCATCCTCGCCTACCAGTTTGCTGCCCTGGCGATCGCGCGCTTGCGCAACAAGGCGGCCGCTTCGAACACAAGCGAAGAGCGCCCGGTGGCCGCGTCTGGAGGTAAGGCATGCCGCTGATCCAATCCAGCCTGCACCTCCTTCCAAACCCAGCCAGAGTGGTCATTCGGCCGCTGAAACTCGCCTCAGAGCCGAGAGAACTCAATCCGGTAGACGACTGGCGCATGCATCGTATCATCGCTGCCGTGCGCGCGATGGACACGCGCACGGTGAAGGCGGAGCTTGTTTTGGTCTTACATTAAACGACTTCGAAAATCGGCATTATGATATCAGGAAAGTCTTCGAGGAGCGTTATGAGCAGGTTGCGAGGGACATTGGCTTCGCTGCTCCCCTAGACCAGGCTCAGCGCCAACTTATTGGTGCCTGTTTCTGCCACGAGTATTCGGTTGGCGCTGCCGCGCTAATGAACCCAAGCATCGTGCCGCACCCGGATCAAACAAATCTTTCGCAGGGCGCGTTACGTTTTATCTTGTCGCTCCGAGCAGTGGGCGAGGGCCACATCTCGTCGGTCACATTCCGCCAGGGCGTCGTTCTCTCAGACGGCTCGCTCGAACTCGAGCCGGAACCGGATCTCGCGATCGCGGCCAGAGCCGAGAGCCATGACGATGGCAGCGTTACCTTCCGGCGCCATGACTGCAGCAGCCGTCTCGACGAGATGGTGTTGTTTCCCTATACGCCCGCGCAGCGCAACGGCTTGGAGGATCTGCGCCTGGTAAGGTTCGAGAACGGTGACGGCAGTACGGTCTATTACGGCACCTACACTGCTTACAGCGGCGCGACGATCGCGTCTGAGATCCTGGAAACTCGCGATTTCGAAAGTTTCGAGCTTCGCCCACTCCAAGGCAGCGCCGCGCGCAACAAGGGCATGGCGCTCTTCCCTCGCAAGTTTGGCAAAGACTATGTGATGCTCGGGAGACAGGACGGCGAGAGCCTTTATCTACTGCGCTCCACCGATCTCCTTTCCTGGGAGCATGGCGAAATTCTTGCGCGTCCGGAATATGCCTGGGAACTTATCCAGATCGGCAACTGCGGAGCGCCTATCGAACTGGAAGAAGGATGGCTCGTGCTCACCCACGGCGTCGGCGCCATGCGCAAATATTCCATCGGGGCGCTGCTGCTCGATCGGGATGACCCGAGCCGCGTCATCGGTCGAACCGCAGTCCCGCTCCTCTCGCCCTCGGATGAAGCACGCGAAGGCTATGTCCCCAACGTCGTCTACACCTGCGGTGCGTTGGCGCACGCCGGCCGCCTGATCATGCCGTATGGCGTGGCGGACAGTTCCGTGAGCTTCGCGTCGATGGACCTGGCGGAATTGCTGGCGATGCTGTCGCCGCCAGCTGCCGCCCGGTCCCCAATCGCCCGGGATGTGGAGCCGATCCGGGACCGAACGGACGCGTGATCCTTCCTTCGCTATGACGGCGCAGCGGACGTCAGTCGCGCACCAGCAGGCACTTCCCTAATGCAGCGTCGTGTCGGTCTCGACGTCCGCTTCCGCGATGACATACTCGTCCCCCTCCCCCACGAAGAACATCGTGACGCGTTCTTCCTCGTTTTCTGGAGGCGGCCGGTCGGGGAAATGTTCAGCCCAGGCGCCGTTCACGTAGGACAGAAGGGTGGACCAGGCGATTGCATGATTCGGATGCGTTGACAGGAAGACCTTTCCGAGGTGCTCGATCATCAGGACGACAACGGACATACGCCTACTCGCCACCTTGCCTCGCGAGAACATCTGCAAAGACGAGGTCGCGGAGAGGGTCAGACCATCAACGGCTTCCGGCTGCATCGGAAGTGCGAATGCCTGACAAAATCTGCTCCACTTCGAAGAGATCGCCCGACGTCTCCACACCAGGTCCGCAGAGGCGAATGATCATTCGCCCCTCGATTACCTTGCTTCCTATTCGAGGTGCGGATCCGAGGCCAATATGAACGCCGGGCTTATCGAACACATGCTGATAAAGCCGCCAGTAGCGGCGCCATTCAGCCACGCTTCCACTCATCGAAATGGTCATATGACCGGATCGGAGCGGCACATACGACACATCGCGGCTTAACTGTGCGCGTTCGATCGCAAAGCAGCGCGCCCCACGGCCTGCAGCGACTTGCGCCGCTTTCCTCAACAACCCCGTCCGCACCGACCGATCAGGCCAGCGTGTCGGGGCGAGGATTGCGATTTCATAGCTCGGCGGATCGCCGCTCCCGACCTCGTGGACTTCGTAAGTTGGGAGCTGGGGCCCGCTCTGCGCAGGCGCCGAGTCGGCATGCGCGGCCGAGACTAGGGCGAGCACGCCGCACCACCAGTAGCCCCTTGTGGACCGGGCCGAGCATTGCCGTGGTCCGAAGGCGTCAGCGGCGGAGGCGAACTGTACCATCGGATCCATCTCCCCGCTCAGCTCGCCCTTGCAATCACGACGCGCGCGGGCCGCACAAGTCGGCTTGCAACCCTGTATCCGGGCTGGAGGGTCTCCAGGACCAGCCCGTCACCTGTCTCGTCATCAGATCGCGATGCGATCGCATCATGGATGTTCGGGTCGAACGCCTCGCCCGTGCCGGGGCATATTCGCTCGACGCCCACCTTGATCAGCGCATCGAGAAACGCGCGACTGGTCGCCCGCAGCCCGTTTAGCAGGGCATCGACACTCGGCTGGGTTCCTTCCTCGGTTCGGCCGGCCGCCTCGATGGCGAGATCGAGGCTATCGAGAGCGGGAACGATTTTCGAGACCAGGTCTGCAATCCCGCTCTCGCGCCCCTCGGCACGCGCGCGATCGGCTCGCTTCCTGGCATTCTCGGCATCGGCCAGGGCACGCAGGAGCCGCTCCCGCAGCTCGTCGGCTTCCGATGCGGCCGCCTGCTTGGACTCGGGCTTCTCCACCTCCTGCTCCTGCGGCGCCGGAGACTGTCCTCCTTCAGCGATGTCGTCCTGGTTCATTTGACCGAGCCTTCATTCATCCGTGCAAGCGGCGGCGCCACTTCACCAAATTGTGATCAGCGGAACGGACCGGATCACTTCTTCGCGTCGTCCGCCTCCTCGAACTCGGCGTCCACGATCCCGTCATCAGCCGACGATGTGCTGCCCGGCTCGGCGCGCTGGGCGCTGGCGACCTTCTGGGTCGCAGACTGAAGATCCTCGCCGCGCGCGCGAATGTCCTCGATCTGGTCGCCCTGCATGGCCGTCTTCAGGTTCGAAACCGCGTCTTCGACGGCTTGCCGATCCGCGGCCGCAACGCGATCCCCTGCATCCGCAAGCGTCTTTTCGGAGAGGAAGATCAAAGCGTCGGACTGGTTCTTCGCTTCCGCCAGTTCGCGCCGCTTCCTGTCCTCGCTGGCATGCTCTTCGGCGTCCCTGACCGCACGCTTGATTTCCTCTTCGCTCAGTCCGCCCGACGACTGGATGGTGATCTTCTGCTCGCGCCCGGTCCCCTTGTCTGTCGCGGAAACGTTCACGATGCCGTTTGCATCGATATCGAACGTCACCTCGATCTGTGGCACGCCTCGGGGCGCCGGTGCGATGTTCTCAAGATTGAACTGGCCGAGGAGCTTGTTGTCCTCGGCCATTTCCCGCTCGCCCTGGAAGACCCTGATGGTAACAGCGGGCTGGTTGTCCTCCGCCGTCGAGAAGGTCTGGCTCTTCTTGGTAGGTATCGTCGTGTTCCGGTCGATGAGCTTGGTCATCACGCCGCCGAGCGTCTCGATGCCCAACGACAATGGCGTGACGTCGAGAAGCAGCACGTCTTCGACCTGGCCCTTCAGCACGCCCGCCTGGATCGCTGCGCCAAGTGCCACGACCTCGTCAGGGTTGACGCCCTGGTGCGGCTCGCGCCCGAAGATAGTCTTCACCGCCTCGACGACCTTCGGCATGCGGGTCATCCCGCCGACCAGCACAACTTCGTCGAGCTGATCGGCATTAAGCCCTGCATCCTCCAGCGCTGCCTTGCACGGCCCCATGGTGCGGGAGATGAGATCATCGACCAGCGCCTCGAGCTTGGCGCGCGTGAGGCTGATGTCGAGATGCTTCGGACCGGATTGATCCGCGGTAATGAAAGGCAGGTTGACACTCGTCTGCGATGCCGAACTGAGTTCGATCTTCGCTTTCTCGGCCGCCTCTTTCAGGCGCTGGAGCGCGAGCCGGTCCTGGCGCAGATCGATCCCCTGCTCCTTGCGGAACTCGTCCGCGAGAAAGTCGATGATCCGCTTGTCGAAATCCTCGCCGCCGAGAAAGGTGTCGCCGTTGGTCGACTTCACTTCGAACACGCCATCGCCGAGTTCGAGAATGGATACGTCGAACGTGCCGCCGCCAAGGTCATAAACCGCGATCGTGCCTGCCTTCTTCTTTTCCAGCCCATAGGCAAGGGCGGCAGCCGTTGGCTCATTGATGATGCGCAGAACCTCGAGACCGGCGATGGTCCCTGCATCCTTGGTCGCCTGCCGCTGGGCGTCGTTGAAATAGGCCGGAACGGTGATGACGGCTTCGGTGACCGGCTCGCCCAGATATTTCTCGGCAGTCTCCTTCATTTTGCGCAGGATGTGCGCGGAGATCTCGCTGGGGCTCGACTTCTTCCCGTTTACCTCTACCCAGGCGTCACCATTGGCACCGGGCACGATCTTGTAGGGCACCATGCCCTTGTCCTTCTGAACGATGGGGTCATCGTAGCGGCGTCCGATCAGGCGCTTGATCGCAAAGAGCGTCTGCTCGGGATTGGTAATGGCCTGACGCTTCGCGGCGGCTCCCACCAGTACCTCGCCATCGGGGCGGAAGGCCACCATGGATGGGGTGGTCCGGGCACCTTCGGCATTCTCGATGACCTTGGGCTCTTTGCCCTCCATCACCGCGACGCAGGAATTGGTGGTGCCGAGATCGATGCCGATTGCTTTCGCCATACTAGCCTCCAAATTAGAAAATCGAACAACGACGATGAAGGGTCTCGCGCTCGTGAGTCCTGACCTGGATCAGTTGTCGCGTAAGGCCGCCTCAGACTCCCAAGGAGGCACGCGGATTTTCGTCATGACGCTGAGCCCAGGTCCGGGCGAACTCCTCAAGCTCAGCGTCGCCGGAAGGCAGATGCACCATCAGGCGGACCAGCTGATTGCCGCGTGAACCGTCCCGCCGGTGGAATCCCTTGCCCTTGATCCGCAGCGTGCGCCCCGAGCTCGATCCCTTAGGGATCGTCAGCAACACCGGCCCGTCGACGGTCGGAACCCGCACTTTGGCGCCGAGCACGGCTTCGTCCCAGCGCACCGGCAACTCCAAACGGACATCGTCTCCATCCCTCGTGAAGAAGCGGTGCGGGTCTATCTCGAGAATCACGATGGCATCGCCGGGTCCGCCAGGGCCTTCCTCCCCCTGGCCACGCAGGCGCACTTGCGTCCCCGACTCGAAGCCAGCCGGCAGCTTCAGGTCGACCGCCTTCCCCCTTCTGAGCTCGACATGTTGCGGACGCAGCGCCGCTGCATCTTCGAAGCTGACGTTCAGGCGATAGGCGACATCAGCTCCCCGAGAGCGATATGATCGGCGCTGACCGCCCCCGGCGGTCTCCGCGCGGCCGAACATATCGCCAAATATGCTCGCGAAATCGGCTTCGTCCCCGCTGAATTCAAATGTCGTCCCGCCACCATCGGTACCGGCACGAAAGCCGCCACGGCGGGCAAAGGGTCCGGCACCATCGAAGTCGGAAAAACCATAGGGAGCCTTCGGATTGCCATTCTCATCGATTTCACCGCGATCATAGCGCGCGCGCTTTTCCTTGTCGGTAAGGAGGTCATAGGCGGCTGTAATCGCAGAAAAGCGTTCCGCCGCTCCCGGCTTATCCGCGTTGCGGTCCGGATGATATTCCTTGGCGAGCTTTCGATAGGCCTTCTTGATCGTGACGTCGTCAGCATCGCGCGGCACGTTCAAGGCCTGGTATGGATCGGCCATTCTGTTTCAGTCCCTATGTCGGTTGTTCATTATCTGCCGTTACGCCTCGGCGAAAATGAGATAACCAATCCTATTACCGGAAGCATCTTGCAAGGTGCGCGACTCCGAACTCCCCATCGGCATCCCGCTCCACGGCGCGTTCCAGCGAGATCATGCACCAAACCATAGGGTGAGAGCATGCAGGATGCTCTTTGTTTCCTGCACGTCGCGAACAGCGACTGTGTCGACGCCGGTCGTAACCGCAGGGTAGTCGTTGCCACCAGGGAATACTGCGTCGCCGAGGAACATCATGTCCTTCAAGGCGACGCCGCTAACCTCTGCCAGCTTGCGCAGTCCAAATCCCTTGTCGATCCCTTCCCGCGTAATGTCGACCGATGTGGTTCCTCCGATGTTGATCGACCAGCCAGGCAAGGATTGTTCTAGCATGGCTTGCAACTGCAGCCGCTTGCGACGATCCGGGTCCCAGGCCCGCTTGGCATCCAGCGGCGCTTTCTGCCCGATGCCTGAATAGGTTATCTGCGTTCCGCGATCCTCGACCCGTGGTCCCCACGCAGGATCGTCATTGAGGCCCGCCGCCGCTATCGCCCGTTCCAGTGCGCCCAGGATATGCGACTTCTCATCCGGCGTGATTGCCTGCGAGTAGACCAGCTGCCAGTCTTTGGTGAAGCGGAACAGCTTCGCGCCGGCAGTGGGCAATATCCAGAGCATGGCCAGCTCTGCATTGCTTGGCAGGCGATCAATCACCTGCTTCTTCAGTTGGGGCCAGTCACCCCCGGAAATCACTGCCACCTGGGCAAAGGTGAGGAGCGTTGCCAGCAGCCCGGCGATCTCGTCGTCGAGCGGGGCTTTGCTTTCGGCCAAGGTGCCGTCGAGATCGAAAGCGATCAGCTGCTTCACACCGTCACCGTTGGCTTTGGGTCGACACAAGAGTTATAAGAAGGGATCACCGAGTTCGGCTGACCACATTGGCCGTGCCATCGGCTTGAACGATGACGAGATGATAGGACTTGTCTTCGCACTGCGCCCGCCAAACCGGTCCTTCCTTCTCGTCCGGCAGCCGCTCAGCCTGAATGACATTCTGGCACGCCAGACCGGCATCTCGGATCGCGCGGAAGAGCGCAGACCGCCTAGATGCGTCGTTCAGGTTGATCACCGCCTGTTGGTAGTGTTGATCGAGGCGCTATGCGCGGTGATCGCCGCTAGGCTGCTCCGCCTTCTGCGTCCCACATCCAGCTAGAGCGACGCACAGCACTGCTGCGATGATGCCGCGCATCGATCGAACTCCTTCCTCAATGGGCCAGCAGCAGCGGCTTCGGGCACCGCAGCAACATCTCGCGCGTGACCCCACCGAGGATACGTTCGCGAATGCGCGAATGCCCATAGGCGCCGAGAACCGCGAAGCTCGACCGCGAGTCGATGATGACGTTCAGCAGTTCCTCTCCCACGCTGAGCTCACCGCGGGGCACCGAGAGCAACTCCGATTGGATGCCATGATGCGAGAGATAGGCGGCAGCGCCGGCGGCGGGAAACTCGGGAGCGTCCTCCCCGATCGTCACGATCTGGACGCGCGCCGCCCGGCTCAGGAGCGGAACCGCGAAACGCAGCGCCTGCGCGGCCTCGAACGAAGCGTTCCACGCGACGAGCGCAGCGCCCTCGAGGTCAAGGGTTCCGTTGTCATAAGGCACCGAGAGGATCGGAGCACGCGAATGGACTGCGACATCGCCGACGAGGTCGAGTTCCGCGTCCCAGCCGCCTTCGTCGCTTTCGAGATGACTGAGGATGATCACGTCGCTCAGCCGCGATTGATCGAGAAGCACCGTCGCGGGAGAACCAACTCCGCGGAGCCAGTCGAACGCCACGCCCTCGTCGCGCAGTCTGGCCTCCACGGCCGCGCGCGTGGCATCCTGTCGTTTCTCATGCTCCGTGAAGAGCTTCACCGATGGGTAAACCCCGCCGAAGGGGTCGGCCATTGCGTAGGCCGACAGCGGCGCAGCCTGCGCGCCCGTCAGATGAAGGTCGAATGCCCGGGCAAGCCGGACTGCCGCGTCAAGCCGCGCGTCTCCGCCCCTGTCCTCGGCCACGTGGAGCAATCCTGTTTTCATCTACCGATCCTTTCGATTGGGTGGTCGGCCGAAGGCAATGGCCGCAACAGCAGAAGGGTAAGCAGCGGAAGGGTAAGCAGCGGAAGGATCGCGGACGCTGACATAGGTCAGACGCGGCGCCCGCCGATCATTGCCGCCGAAAGCGCGGGCTGTGGAGGTAAGCTCACTCGTCGAGGAGCGCGCGGAGCATCCAGGCCGCCTTTTCGTGAACCGCCACGCGTTGCGTCGCGAGATCGGCGGTCGCCTGGTCGCCCGCTTCATCGGCCACAGGAAAGAGGCTGCGAGCCGATCGGGCAGTCGCCTGGTGTCCGTCGACCAGAATCTGGATCATCGCCTCGGCTCTGGGGGGAGTTTCGGGCGCGTCAGCGAGCGAGCTCAGCTTCGCAAACTGCGCATATGAACCAGGTGCTGGCTCAGCGAGCGAGCGAATTCTTTCGGCGATCGGATCAACCGCATTCCACAATTCAGTATACTGGACCATGAACATCGCATGGAGGCTGTTGAACATCCGCCCAGTGACGTTCCAGTGGAAATTATGAGTCGTCAGATATAGCGTGTAGGTGTCGGCCAACAGGCGCGACAGACCCTCGGCTATTTCTTTCCTCTTGGTATCGTCAATTCCGATCTCGATGGCCATTCCTGTCATCCTGTTAATCCGCCGCGCTAGGCGGGCGGAGGTCTGGTCGCGGGTTGCGCCTCGGCCGCAAGCGCGGTTGGTGAAGCACTGCGGAGGATAGCGCGGCACCGCGGCGATGAACTGACCCACATCAGACGGCAATGTAACGGTCGCAGACCGCGACCGGGCCGGGAACGGTCCCACCGGTTTTCGCCTGACCTAAGTCAGCGCGCATCGGCGACTCGCTGAATAGGAAAGCTGGGGCGGAGTGCCAACCTGGGCTGCTGGCCCGCAATGACTAGGAGGATCCACCATGGTTTCCCTTTTTCGCACCGATTCCACCATCAAGAGGGACGTCGAGGACGAGATCAAATACGACCCGTCGATCCAGCACGACGAGACGATCGCCGTCGCCGTGAAGGACGGGATCGTGACGCTGAGCGGCGTGACCAAGAGCTATATGGACTCTTATTATGCCGAGAAGGCGGCGAAACGCGTCTCGGGGGTTAAGGCGGTCGCCAACGAGATCCAGGTCAAGCTGTCGACCGAGCGCCTTGATCCCGAGATTGCCGAAGACGCGGTAAAATCGCTGAAGCGCGAACTGCCCAGCAGCGCCGAAAAGGTCAAGGTCGTCGTCAAAAATGGCTGGCTTACGCTCGAGGGCCATGTCGAATGGAATTTTCAGAAGGAATGGGCCGAACGCGCCGTCCGGTCGATCAGCGGCGTAAAGGGCGTCACCAATTTGATCACGGTAGAGCCCAGGGTCAACCCTGGCGACGTCAAGAAGAAGATCGAGGACGCCCTCGTCCGCAGCGCCCAGGTCGACGCGCAACGCGTCGAGGTCATAGCCGACGGCGGCAAGGTCACGCTCAAGGGTACGGTCAGGAGCTGGGCCGAACGTCAGGAGGCCGAAAGATCGGCATGGGCCGCACCTGGCGTGACGAGCGTTGACAATCAAATCAGGATCCTGCCCTGATGCGATCGGCGGGGATGGCGATGGCTATCCCCGCCTTCGCCGGCTGCACAACATCCACCCGCACGAACCCATCGCCGACCGGCGTAACCTTGCCGACCGAATTGAGCAAGAGCCGTCAGGTCGGCGGAAAGGTCGCGTCGATGATCGTCCCGCCCGGCAATTGGCAGCGTCCCTGCCCACCGCCAGCCATCCCTGCACTCGGCCGCATCAGCCGGAAATGGCACCGCATCTGCCCGTCTGCGCCGGTAAGGTTGGCGAGCACCCTCCCGCTGTAATGGGTGAGCGTGCTCTGGCTTGGTCCCCAATACGTCCAACCACGCCACCTCCACCGATCGCCCCACCCGGTCCATAGCGGAGTAAGCTCCTCGATGGTTGTCTCGCTCGTGATCTGGAAGAACGGGCCTGCATAGGTGACGCCCGTGCTAAGCTTTGCGGTCATAATGCCCGATCGGGCACCGCTCGATTTCCACACGAACGTCGCTGTCGTCGTCCCGCTCCTCGCAACGCCGATGCCGGACCCCGTAGTGGTGCACCCGGCTATGACAAGAAGCATTGCCGGCAGGAGAGCAAAACTGAATCCCATTTTCTTCATCTCAACCTAAGCCTCCACGGTTTTGATCGTTGCTCCTTCGTCGATGGTGCCCCGACCTCCTGCGGCCGGGGCACCTTGAGCGGCGGTCTCGGGTTAGTCGCAGGGCCGAGCCAAGCTCTGATCTATCTCAGCCCGCCGCCAAGCAACCCGATTAGGTTGGGTCGGCGACATCAGGAAGGTTCGTCGCGCCATTCCTCGCGAAGGCGGACCACGTGCAGCAAGGAGTCCCAACTTGGATAGAAACGCAGGCACACTGGCCCCCCAGCCAAGTCGATTGGAACAGCTCAGCACCGACTTTGCGGCGCTGGCGCCCAAGCTTCCGGACGGCCCGGAAAAGCAGGCTCTATCGCTGCTCCACGGCCTGATTCAGGAATTGTGGCGCTCCGCCGGCTCGGCCCGCCCTGCCTTCGAGGCACCGGCCGGCGCGACTCTGGATGATCTGAAAAGCCTCCACGAGCATGCGCCTGCGATGGAGGGGGATGCGGTCAATGCTCCTCTCAGCGTGGGAGCGAAAGCGCCAGAGTTCGCCCTGCTGGACGCCAACGGCCGGGAAGTCACCCTCTCATCCTATGCGGGACGAACAATCGTCGTCGCCTTCTATCCGCTCGACTGGAGCCCAGGCTGCAGCAAGCAGTTGGACCTTTATCAGCAGGAATGGAGCGAGTTCGAGAAGCGCGACGTGCAGATCGTCGGGATTTCGGTAGATAGCCTTTACAGCCACGGCGCCTGGGCAGCCGCTCGCGGACTCTCGATGCCGCTCCTCGCGGATTTCAATCCCAAGGGAGAAGTCGCGCGCCGCTATAACGTATGGCGCGACGCTGATGGCTTTTCCGAGCGCGCGCTCTACGTCATCGATGGAGCGGGCGTCATCCGCTACGCCCACATCTCGCCGAAGCTCCAGCATGTCCCCGACATCTATGAGCTCTTCGCCAAGCTCGACGAGATTGTTGGAACGCCAGCGAATGCGGGACGCGAATAATGGCGTCCGCGTATCGAGCACGCGGCCCAGCTCCCGCTCCGATCGTCATCTACGGAAGCCGTTGGTGCGGCATCACCATGATGATTCGGCGGTATCTCGACCGAGCCGGGATCCCGTATCGCTTCGTCGACTGGGAAGCCCATCCAGAAGTGCGGTCGGAGCTCGAATGGCTCGCCGGAGGCAGGCTTGCCAGTCCCACGATCAAGCTCGGGGGACAGGTTCTCGTGCAGCCCTCGATGCGCGAACTCGAATGGGCGCTGGCCCGCGCAGGATACGGTTAGCTTTAGGAATACGGCTCGGACGGACCACTCGCCCCCCCCCGGCCGCCGAGCCGTTGCACCGGGCAGCGTGATACTATTACTCCGCCCGTCACGCTGTCCGGTGCCCTTACCTACCAACGAATCTACGGTGTACCGGTATCTCACACGCGATTGAGCATGATGCCGCGGCCGACACGCGAATGTTTATTGCAAAACGCCCGAGAAGCCACGCAATGGGATCAGGGTTAGATCGCGACCTGTTCTAACTTCTCGGCGTGCCGGGCCGCCAAGCCCGCGCTGATCAGGTGGCGAGCCATGGATCAGGTTGGATTGTGGCAAGCGGCAACTCGTCCAGCGTCTTCTTCAGCTCGATTTCGTGCACGTGCACGTTCAGCGCGCCGGATTTTCGCATGATGTCCTGAATCTGGGATTCGGGGGTGTCATCCCGCACTCGAACAAAGACGACTAATCCACCGGAACGAATATCGCGCTCAAGAGTATCGGCCCCGACGCCACCCAGGATGGCCCTGCGCACGACCTTCGCGATACCCGCTCCAATCGTTCCGCCTGCCGCAGTTGCGGCGAGCACCGCTGCCAAGGCGCCACCTGATGCCACGACGGGCAGGGCTGCGCCAAGCGCAGCCAGCGAGATTAGCGTTCCGAAAACAACCCCGGTGACCGTCGCCCCTTCATCTCGGGTAACCAGCTCGCGCCGCGGCAGGTCGGGAATTTCCGCAAGATTTATCGGGTCGCCATAGATTGCGGGAAGTTTCGCAAGTACCGCCTCGCGGCTCGCCATCAAGTCGATGTCGCCCTTGTCGACTCCTGCCGCTCCGAGCGCAACAACCAATTCCTCGAGCATTTCGAGGTTGTGCACGGTGCCGACAACCTCCCTCACTCGTACCTGCTCGAGGACGTTCTGCTCGAATTTTTCTGGCACGTTGATCTCCATCAAGGGCTGGACGAACAGAATATCCGCAATTCAAGAAGCAGCATCCTGACATAGCTCAGACCTATCGCCGATGAAATACCGCAAGCTCCGCATCGGCAAGGACAGATGTCAATATGGGCTCGCGTCTCTATAAAAATCGATCATGCTCGGCCGGTTATATCCGGAGCCGCCTGCGTCGCATTCGCTTGCGCAACATGCGACAGCAGAAGCTCGATCATAGGCATGCCACAAACTGTCGCGTCGCGCAGGATGGGCGATGGTGGCGCCGCTACCTAACTTCGCTGCCTGATGATGCTCGTGCAATCATCGAGCCTTATCCCAGCGCCTCCAACCATGGGCGAGGCGGCCGCGCGCATAAGAATGAGTGGAGGCTCAGGTTTGAGCCGAGAAAAAGGCCTTTTGTCGACTGGCTAACAGGTTGGACCGGCGGAGAAGATCCCCTGCTTCAGATCGATCTTCGCTTCGACAGTCGTGATGCTGCGGTGCGTTATTGCGAGCGGATTGACTTGCCGTATGAGGTACACGAGCCGCCCCGGGAAAGGGCTGCACCCCTTAACAAGCAGCGTTTTCAATTCGACGATGCTCCTATCCGGGGTTGGCCAGGCGACGCCTCGGGACAGAAAGGCTCGTGACATGGGGTCGGCCGGCATTCGATGCGCCGGCCGCTAACATTGCCACACCCGAGGCACCGATCAAGCTGCGATGCCGGTATTCAAGCACCGAACCGCTCGGCCCACCCTCTCAGCGTGCCTAGATCAGTGACGCCAGCCTGGCGCGCGACGACATTGCCATTCTTGAAGGCAAGCAACGCGGGGATCCCCTGGACGCCGTACTCGGATGCGATGTCGGGATTTGCGTCGACATCGACCTTGATGAAGCGCGCTTTCGGCTCGATCGAGCGCGCTGCCTGTTCGAAGATCGGCGCCATCGTCCGGCACGGGCCGCACCAGCTCGCCCAGAAATCGACGATCACCGGCAGATCCGAATTGCGGATATGCTTGCGCGCTCGCGCAGCGTCGAGAGCGGCAGGGACGCCCTCGAACAGCTTCTGATGACAACGACCGCATCTGGCGACCAGCGGCTCACGGTCGGTCGGCACCGCGTTCGTGGCATCGCAGTGGGGGCAGACGACCCCTCGCTTTTCAGCCATCGTGTCAACGGCGGAGCAAAAACCGGCCACTGTGGCGGAGTAAAAGTAGGCCACTGATGTTGCGGCAGGTGCAAAGCAAAGGGCCCCGATCGGGGCCCTTTGCTTTTGGCCGTTTTGATGGGTCAGTTTTCGTCGACGGTGGCCTGGTTTTGCTCCGCCCCGCTGGCAGTGGCGCGACGGCGACTGGCTGACTGCTTTAGGCGGTAACTGTCACCATTCATGGTCAGGATGCTGACGTGGTGGGTCAAACGATCCAGCAATGCGCCGGTCAGGCGCTCGGACCCAAGCACCTGCGTCCAGTCCTCAAACGGCAGGTTGGAGGTAACGATGGTGGAGCCGCGTTCGTAGCGCTGGGAGAAGGTCTCGAACAACAGCTCCGCGCCGGTGGGCGAGAGCGGGACGTAACCCAGTTCGTCGATGATCAGCAGCTTCACTGCAGCCAACTCGCGCTGCATCTTGAGCAGCCGCTTCTCGTCGCGGGCTTCCAGTAACTGGTTCACCAGCGCCGCGGCGGTGGTGAAGGTCACGGTGAAGCCCTTCTGGCAGGCGGCCAGCCCCAGGGCGAGCGCCACATGGGTTTTGCCCGTCCCGCTATTGCCCAGCGCAATGATATTCTCGCGCCGCAGGATATATTCGCAGCGCGCCAGATCCAGCGTCAGCATCTTGTTGAGGCTGGGGATGGCGGTGAAGTCGAAGGTATCGAAGCTTTTGACGGCCGGGAACCGGGCAGCACGGATCCGGCGTTCGACAGTGCGCCGCTCACGGTCGATCAGTTCCAGTTCGATCAGGCGCAGTAGATAGCGGGGATGATCGACACCATCACGCGCGCACTCCCGGGCTACTTTCTCATATTCGCGCAAAACGGTCGGCAGTTTGAGTTGCTTGAGGTGGTGGGCCAGCAGCACCTGTGGCGCACCAGCGGTGGTGCCGGTGGGCAGGTTGTCATCGGGCGCCCGGCTCATGCTGCCATCTCCTTCGAGACCTGGGGCATCAGAGCCGCATAATCAGCCGCCTGCGTGACCTTCACATCCAGCCTTGGCAGGTGGGGATAGGTCGTCAGGTCAAGCCTGGCGGGCCGCCGTTCCATCCTGGCCAGTGCGATCTGCTTCACCGCATCAAAGCTGATCGCGCCCATGTGGATCGCCTGAGTGACAGCATGGGTCACCACGGCCATGGGCATCGCTTCCAGCAAGCGCAAGACCTGGATATACTCGCGCTTGCCCTTGCGGCCCATGCGTCCCTCCAGCAATTGCCGCAGGTGGGCAAAGACATCGGGCAAGGCCCAATTCTGCAGTGCAGCCGCCTGATCGAGAGCATTCGGCTTTGTCTCGATCAGCGCCAGATAATGCAGCGGATCGGCCACAAAATCGCCGCTGCCATAACTGCGCACATGGCGGGCGATCTCCTCGGCGCCGGACAGGATCACCACCTCGTCCACGAAGCCCTTCACCACCACATCCTGGAACCCAAACCTTGTGGGCACCGAGTAATCATTGCCGCGATACCGCACCAGCGCCGTCGATGACACACGGGCGCTGCGCCTCTCGCATGGCTCCAATGGCACCGGCGGTAGTGGGCGTAGCGCCGCAACGTCAGCAACCATGCGCTCACCGATGGTCTGGGCATGGCGGCCAGCACGTTCGCCTTGCCGCGCATGACAGCGCTCCAAAAGAGCCGCGTTCAGTGCGTCATAGCTCGCCGCCTGCGGCTTGGGCGTCATGAAGTTGCGGCGCGCGTATTTGACCAGCCCTTCGACCTTGCCCTTGTCATTCCCCTTGCCGGGTCGGCCGAAGCGGTCAGAAAACAGGTAGTGGCTGACCAGCTCGCTGAAGGCACGTGTGCGCTCACGCTTGCCGTCCCCCAGAATCTTGGCCACCGCAATCGTCGTGTTGTCGTAGAGGATCGACTGGGGAATGCCGCCAAAGAAGTCGAAGGCCGATACATGCCCATCCAGAAATGCCTCGGTCGTCTCGCGCGGGAAAGCCTTCACGAAACAGGCATCGGACTGCGGCAAATCCATGCACAGGAAGTGGATCTTCTGCTCCACACCGCCAATCACGCCCACCGCTTCGCCAAAATCCACCTGCGCATGCCCCGGTGGGTGCGCCAGCGGCACAAATGTCTCGCGGCCACGCACCCGGCTCAGCCGGACATAGTCCTTCACCACCGTGTAGCCGCCGCCATAGCCATATTCATCGCGCAGCCGCTCGAAGATCCGCTTCGCCGTGTGTCGCTGCTTGACCGGCGCCGTCCGGTCACCTTCCAAAATCGCGTCAACCACCGGCAGCAAAGGCCCCAGCTTCGGCTTCTCCACCGGCTTCGTGCGCGTATAGCCAGGTGGCAGTGAAAATCGGCAGATCTTGCCAATCGTCTCCCGGCTTAATCCAAATACCCGCGCGGCCTCTCGCTGGCTGCGCCCCTGCACAAACACAAACTGCCGAACACTCGCGTAAACTTCCACGGCATACATCCCGGCCGCCCTCAAAAGGGCAGCCTTACCACTGGCCGGTTTTTACTCCGCCACGCTCAGCACTTCGCTGGCGTTCCAGTGGCTGGTTTTGTCACCGCCCTGCACAGCGCCGTCTGCCACTGGTCGGCCTGCCGCATGTTCGAGGTCGAGTTCGCCCAACTTACATTTCCGTAGGAGTAGTTGCCGGTGGTCTGCTCCAGCGCAGCAGCTTCCGCGGCATTCTGCGCCGGCGCCAGCATCGACGTCGCCTGCCCCGCGATCGACATCGCGCCCCGTGCGAGCCCGCCCGCCAGAAACGGTATGCTCATCAGCATGAAGCCGGCGATCGTCGCCGTTTCGCCGTTCACCGCGCCGATGCCGGCATAGCTTCCGAGCGACATCCCTCCTGCGGCGACGCCGTTCGAGGCTGCCTCGGCCCGGGTCATGCAGATCATGTGGAGGATCACGTAGAGCGGTCCCCAGGACGCCAGATAGAAGAACCCCATCGCGTAGCCCTTCAACGAACTCAGCCCGGTCTGCGGGAGCAGGAAGAGCGGGAAGATCACAGGGAACATCGCGAAGAACACGACAGTCAGGACAATGTTCAGGATCGGCACCCACGCCATCGCCTGCTGCGCGATCGAATTGTAGGTATTGCGGGCCTGAATGTCCGCGCGGGTCTGTGCGAAGGTGTCGATCGACGCCGCCCCGCTTCCGCCGGCCATCGAATTTCGCGCCTGCATGAAGGCGTTGATGGCGGTGTTCTGCCTCATGACGCCGGTGAAATCGTTGCCCGAGCCTGTGAAGGCCGCATTCACGATCGGGACGTCGTGCTTGAGCTTCGCCGCGGCGACAGCATTGCTGAGCTTGGGATAGACCTCTTTTGCCCAAGGCTCCGCGTTCGCCTCGATCATGCTCGCCCATTGGCCGTTCAGCGTGTCATAGGCCTGGCGACACGTGACAATGAAGTTCTGGACCGAGCCGTCGCCTTGCCTCTCCAGCCACTCCTGCGACCGCGCTTCCGAGCCCGGCCCGATCGCCGCCCACAGGTCCGGCGCCTTCGCAAGGTTGGTGAGCGACTTCTGGTAGAGCATCACGTCGCCGAACAGGCAGTTCTTGAAGTGGTTCTCGAGGTTGGTCGAGAATTCCGCGTCGCGGATGGTGAAGTTGCGCGTCGCGTCGAATAGCCGGGCGCCGTACACCATGCCGTTCGTAGTGTAGTTGAGCTCTCCGGGCATGACGAAGACGGTCTCGGCCGTCCGGGTGAGCCAGTCGCCGATTTGGGTGGTGAAGCTCGCGAGGACCCCCAGGCCGAGAGGTACATTCGCCACCGTCGCGGGCGACAGGCTCGGATTGAGGCGGTCGGTCACCTTCACGTCGATCGTCGGGACCATGAGGCACAGGTAGATGCCCGTCGCCTGAAGGAACCAGTTCAACCACGCGCGGAAGTTGAGGGTGAAGGCGACGACGAGCAGCGAATAGATCAGCCCCATCACCATCACGACCCGCAGGAGAGAGCGATAGCCCCCTCCCCCCGCCCACGCGGCGACCGCGTTGAAGGTGTTGACGAGATACTCGCCCCCGCCGACCGTGTAGACCTCGAGCACGCCGCTACCTCCCTGTTGCGCGCCTAGAGCAAGCCCTGCGCGTTCAATCCCCGCGAGAAGTTCAGCGCTGAGGACATGCCGGGCGTCATTGTGTTCTGCAGCGTCGATTCGAGCATGATGCTCCGGTTGATGATCTGCATCGTCACCTGGAGCTTGTTGCTGAGCTTCACGTCCCGCTGCGCGAACTTGGCGCGGGTCGCCGCGATCTGCTGGCGCCACTACGAGGCCGTCTCCTGGTCCGCGGTCTGGTAGAAGACCTTCGCCTGCTCCACCCTGTCGAGCATGTTGTCGAGCATGGCGTTCAGCAGATCGACCGCGACGATTTCAGAGAGCGTCTGAATCTCGCCGTCGGTGAGCGCGTAGTGGGCGTAGGCCTGAACCGCGAGGATCTTGTAGATCGGAACCGTCGCCATGTTCAGCAGCTGCTTCTCGGCTGCGTCAAGCGCGCTGTCGCTGCGAATCTTGGAGCTCATGCTCTTGATCATCGTCGCGATCCGGGGCCGAAGCGCGCTCGACGCAGGCACGTTCAGGGTCTGGTCGGAGACATCGGTGCACGGGTCGTTGTTGCACTTCAGGATTTTCACTGCCGGCGCGTTCGCGGTGCCGTCGAGCAATGCCGTCACGACCGCCTCCTCGGCCGGTCCGTAGATCACCACCTTCGGGCCATTCTCGCTGCCCGACGGAGGAGTCGTGACGATCGTCCCAACCAGCGTCATCACATATTCGGAGAAGGCCTGGTCGAACGCTCCGAACTTCGACGACTTCTTCAGCGCCTCCCACGTATAATTGTGCGGGTCGCCGATGATCTGCTCCTTCATCGCCGGGTCGGTGTTGCCGGCGAGCGTCGCGTCCCTCTGGCCCCCGTTGTTGCAGCCTTGGCGGGACGCGGCCCAGTCCGAGAAGACGCCCTGGCTGTTGCCGACAGCCTCGCAGATGGTCGATCGGGTGGTTTCCATCTGCGGCCAGATCCCGCCCACCAGCGCCTGCGCGGTCTCGCAGCTCGAGATGTTCATCTGGTTGAGGAGCTGAGCCTTCTGGCTGAACTCGTCCATGACCTTGCCAATCTCGGGCGAGACGCTGTCGATCGCCAGCTTGAAGGCGAAGCCGAGCGCGTTGTTCGCCGTCGCCTTCAGCATCGCGACGATCTCGCTCGCGTTGATGAAGCTGAAGGAGCCGGAGAACAGGTCGATACCCCCGCATCCCGCCCGCGCGCTTGGGAGCTGCAGGTTGAACGGCGACACGCTCTTCTGCGGGAAGCGCGTCCAGACGTTGCCGAGCGAGTAGTAGCCGGCCGACTGCCCTTGGAACGCCGTTGGCCCGGTGACGTTCGCCGCGCCGCCGGCGTCGTTGAAGAACCCGTTCATCTCCGAGGCGACGTCCGCCCGTGCGACACCGATGAGCGCGAAATGCGAGGCGGCGGCCACCGTCAGGGCGGCGCCGGCGCGGTGAGCCAGCCTTCTCAGCCGGCCCTTCTGCCGTTGAATGGACATCAGTAGTCGCTCCCGACCTTGGTGTTGGTGAGCATGAAGATGCGATCCATGATCTCATCGGCGCTGAGGATGCCGTAGCCGACGGGGATGGTGCGCTTCGTCGCGGTATCGAACAGGACGAGTGCCGGCGTCTCGTTGCCGGGTATCCCCATCCGCGCGCGCTGGCCGGAGTCGACCACATAGTTGGGGAAGTCGCGGCTCGGGCCGCCGTCCATCGAGACGGCCATCACCGCCATGCGGTGACTATCCGCGACCGATCGCAGGATCGGCGAGAAGACCTCGCACGCGCCGCAGCTCTGCGCGTAGAAGTAGAACAGACCGTAGCGCTGACCGAGGTTGGTCAGGACCTGGTCGCGGTCGGCCTTCCGGTTGTCGAGCCAAGCGCGCTTGGCTACCGTGTTGACCGGCCGCTGCAGCGTGTAGTCGATGTCCGGGTTCTGCCAGAGCGCGCGCTGCCAGGTGTCCGAGAAGGTCGAGGCGCGGTCCAGCTGCTCGCGCTGGAAACGGACATAGGCAATGACATTCTCTTCCGACGGATCGAGGATCGCCCGCGCCTTCAGCTCATCCAGCTGCCGCGTGATAGCGGCGAGGCGGTCCGCCGCGCTCTGCTCAGGAACCTGCGGCTGTGCCTTCGCGCTCTCGGGCGGTTTCGGCTTGGTGCAGTAGAACCATTGCCCCAGCCTGCGCTCGCCGCAGTAGAAATCGTCGCCGCGGTCGGACGCCTCGACGCTGTCGTCCCGGCGCTCGGCGTCCTGCGCCCGCAGCGGCGCCGCCAGGGGCGCGACCGCCAGCAGGAGCATCGCCAGCTTCGCGATCTTGGACATGCTCATCGTCCTTCCTTCTGATTGGCCGCACCGTCCGGGGATGGCGCGGGTGGATGAGCGGTGCGGTGAGCGGCGCCTTCCACAGCGCGAGGTCGAGGCAGCAGTCGAAGGCGGAGGTGATGGTTGCGTGGCGACTGCACGGTGAGGCGGGCGCGGACATAGGCGCTGCAGGCGCTGGCAGGCCGACGCCGGCGAGCAGCACCGCCAAGATCGCCGGCTCAAAGATCGCGAATGCCATGGTCCAGTTCTCCTTTCGACAAGCGCAGCACGGACATCATCAGAGCGACATCGATCAGCCGCGTCCCATGGTCGAGCATCCGCACCATGCCGCTCATCAGCGGTCGCGCCGCACGGCGGCCTTCCTCGGTTGCGCAAAGGCCATGGCCTTTTTCCGCGACCCATCGATTGACCAGCATGTGCTCGATCGGCGCGGCTGCGGCCGGCGGGTCGACCACGCATTCGAACCAGCCGCCGATCACCTTGCAGATGTCCTCCACGCGCCGCGGCTGCCCGGCGCGATACAGGCACATGAAAATCGCCAGCTCGAACACGGTCATCTTCCAGTCACACCCTGGAGCGCCGGCAGAGAGCAGGTCATTCGCCGTGGCCGTCATCTCGATCCCCTGGCTCGTGGCTGGTCATGGCTTGCCTCCATGCAGGTCGTAGTAGTTCTGAATCTTCGACTGGATCTCGGTCATCGTCTGGACCTCGTCCGGCAGCTTGGCCGCGTCGAGGAAGTCGGCGTAGACTTCCGTGAAGTCCATTTTCGAGAGATCGAGCCGCTGGAACTCGGCAATGCTGAAGCCCTTGCACTGCTCGTTCTTGGGCTTGCCCCAAGGTTTGTTCAGCTGGACGCGGCCCTGCTCCTGAAGGACACGGCTCAGCTTGCTTTCGAAGCAGCAGTAGGCAGTCTTCTTCGTCTTACAGATGCCGAGGAAGCTGGACGAGCACCAGGTTCCGACCTTGTGGCAGAACCCCATGCGGTCCTTGATGTCGAGCTTCATCTCGTCCTGTGAGCAGGCGAACAGTGCGAGGAACGGGGTCGCGAGCGCGGCGATCGCGACGGGCCCGCCGGCGAGCGCCGCGCCGCCTGCGGCGACCGTCAGCGCGCCGGATACCTTGCCCGCGCAGCAGTTGATGAGGCCGAAGACCGGCTTGTGGCAGGTGTCCCGCGTTCCCGAGAAGACGGTTAGGTTGTTCGGGTCGAAGCCCTTTGAAGCGTCGTCGATCGCGTGCAACGCGACCAAGGCGTCCTTGAACTCGGTCGAGGCTTCGCGGGTAATCGGCTCGCAGTCCCCGTTGATGCAGTAGACATCGTCACCACAGATGTACTGCGGTGCGTTTGAGGTCGGGGTGTCCGGTGTCGGGCAACGATAGACCTTCTCCTTGACCTTGCACGCACCCTGCTGCGGGTCGTCCAGGCAGTCCTCGCGCAGAAACGTGCACTGTCGGTTCGCGTCGAGATCGCCGCAGTCGTTCCCTGCGCTCATGACATTGCAGGTGAAGTCGCGCTTCCACGCCCAACAGGCCTGCGTTACCGGCACGCCGTCGATGATCCGGGTCTCAGGTCCTTCGGTGCAGACCTCGCCGGCCCCAGCAGCGGTGCACATCGCATCGGCTGCCATTTCGGCGCAGCCGTCGACCCGCTTCACCGTCACGCTGGTCTGGACGGTCTTCTCGTGCCAGCCCTCGCCAGTGATGGGGCTCGGCAAGAGGGCGATATCCCTCAGGTTCTGCGAGCAGACATATTCCGTCGCATAGTAGTCGTCGCAGAACTTGTTGGTGGACACGCCGTAAATCCGGTGCGCCGCGCAGGCCTGCATGGCCACGCCCGTGGGCTTGCAGGTTCCGGCCGCGACGTGCGGCGCCATCGAGGAATAGCGTGCGAACGGCGTACCGTAGGCGCTGTCGGGAACGACGAAATACTTGTACGCATCGATTTTCGTGATCTCAGGCGCCATCCTTATGGAACAGGACCTCGGCACTTCGTCGAGCTTCGTTCCCTGGTTGCACGTCGCCTCGTAGTATCCTCCCGCGCCGGAACCTGGCGGCAGCGGTTGGCACTGGCCAGTGGTCGAGCCGATATTCTCATCGGCGAGGTAGGCCGACGGATCGTTCTCGATCGACGTTGCGCGCGACGTCGTCGCAAGGATCTCCGCGTTGCTGAAGGCGGGCCGCGTGCGGTCCGCATCGGTGACGGTCCGGTAGGACTCGTTGGTCGACCGCTGGGCCGTCCCCGCCGCGATGAGCGCATCCGGATCGTCGAAGTAGGTGCTCTGCGGCTGATTGGTCCCGGAATAGCCCGGGACGGCCTGGGCCTGCGCCTCCGAATTGGGAACAAGGCTCTCATCTCCCCGCTTTGCGTTGCCAAACGCCTTGCCCTCTTCGCGCGCCTGCTCGATCGTCATCTGCTGCGCGCCAGCAGAGCTGATCGTCAGGCAGACGCCGGCAAGCACGGCCACGATGGCGCGAAGCTTCATTGGCGCCGGCTCCGCGCCAGGTTGCCGAGCGCCACCGATGCGATGCGCGCGCCCGGTCCGTTGGCCTCCGCGAAGGTGTTGAGGGCATAGTCGACCGTGACGTTGCCCTCGATGCGGTCATGGGGCGGAACCTTGGTCTGGCAGTGAAATCCGGCGCACAGGTCGAAGGTCGACGAGACCGCCACATATGTCGGTACCGCCTGCACGTCGAAGGCGCGGAAAAGCCGCGGGTCGATTCCGATGTTCGGCATGTCGCCCTTCTGGACGACCTGACCGAGACGGCGGACGAACTCCTTGGCCGAGTTGTTGGGGAACCCGCGGAAAACGACGACGCCGCCAGCCCGCGCGGTATCGGCGATCAGCTGCTTGAGCGACGCCGGCGGCATCGACAGGCTGGCGAAGACGATGAACTGCGGGGCATCGCCCCCTGGGAGATTGGCATTTGTCGCCGCGCCCTGCACAAGCTCGTCGAAGTCGATCTTACCTCCCGGTCCCTTTGGCAGATCGGTCGCGGCAACCCGCTGCATGTTGTCGATGCCCGACTTACGGACGACGCTCGCCTGCTCGCGGAATTCGTCACCGCGGTCCTTCACCTGGTCGACGAAGGCCTGCGCTTCTGCCGCCATGTCGGCCGCGCGCTTCTTGACGGCCTGAACGTCGACCCCGTCGACGGATTGCGCGAGCAATGCCGAAAGGCCAGCCGTGCCGAGAAGCGCGACGATGCCGGATGTCAGAAGACGCATGTCTCTCTCCTCAGAGTAGAGTCAGACGTGGGCGCGGTGCGGTGTCTCCACCGCCCGTCTCCCACGCCTGCTCTCCGAACCGGACTTGCACCTTTCGTTGTGCATCCGGCTCTCCAAAAGTCTTGGCGAACTCGGGTTTTCTCATCCATTTGAGATCGAACCGGTGGACCGGCACGTAGCTCATCAAGAACTGTTCTGTGCCGCCTTCAGCCCAGACCTTGGCACCGGAGTGCGCGGGTACTGGGTCGGCGCCACGATGCGATCTTCCTCCCGGGGACACCTGCGTGCTTGGCCCGCAGCCACAGCCAGAGACGTTGACGCACATGCCAGTCGAGACTGGCGAAGATGCGTTTGGACCCCAAACAGTAGCGATAATAGGCGGACCACCCCCGAAGGTATGGATTGAGTTCCTGAAGCATGGCCGTGAGCGAACGCCGAAGCGTCTGGCGACGAGCCAGTTGATTTACCCGAATGCGGAAGCCGTTGATCGGCTCGCGGGGGATTTCGATGCGGGCATGCAGCCCGAACCGCCTGTCCCACTTGAGCCTTACACGGCATCCCAAGAACCGACAGCCCTTGGTCAGCGCGGTGATGCGCGTCTTCTCAGGCGAGAGCGTCAGACCCATCGTTTCGTACAGGTAGGAGGCCAGCGCCTGCTTTTCGGCAAGAGCATCAGCTTCCGTCCCTGACACGAAAATCAGGAAGTCATCGGCATAGCGGACAGGGTAGAAGACCGTTCGACCGGCCCTCCGGTCCTTGTCGCGCTTGATGGCCGCCAGCCTGATCCCATCGGATTTCAGCCGGGGGTCTTCGGGGCGGCGGACCCATTGTCGATACCGTTCCTCGATCACGCCAAGCGCGATGTTGGCCAGCAACGGCGAAAGTACGCCACCTTGCGGTGTGCCGGTGTCTGTTGGACTGTACGAGACATCCTCCAGTACTCCGGCTTTGAGAAACTGCACGATCAGCCGGTTCACCTTGCGGTCCGCGACGCCGTGGCGCACGCGTTCCATCAGAGGGTGATGGCCGATGTTGTCGAAACAGGCCTCAATGTCACCTTCGATGACCCATTGATACGGCGCATCATGTCGGTAGCCATCGGCAGCAGGTTTGCCCCGCGACTGGATGGTCACACGGATATGTTCGAGGCAGGCCTGACTACCTCGTCCGGGCCGAAACCCGTATGAGACAGGCCAGAACCGGGCCTCGAAGATCGGCTCCAGTACTTGTTTGACCGCGCACTGCACCACGCGATCCTTGACCGTAGGGATACCGAGGGGTCGGAACTTCCCCGGTTTGCCGGGCTTGGGGATCCACTTCCTTCGTGCAGGAGACGGACGATAATCGCCCGACCGGAGCTCTTCTCGGAGCTCATGAAGGAAAAGGCCGACCCCTTTGCCGGTAGCAATTTTCTCTACGGTCGCCCCGTCGACTCCCGGCGTCTGTTTGCCGCGATTACCGGCAATCGTCTTCCAGGCCATGTACAGATTGCGGGGATCGGTTACCCAATTCCACAGATCACGATATGGTGTCTCGAGGTTTTCCCGACTCCACTGGTATAGCTTGCGCTGAACGCTGAGGAGCCAAGCCTGAGAGGCTTGATTATCAGAGTCCACTGATAGTTCCTCCGTCATGAAAGCACACCGACTTCCTGCCCGCCTTCGCCATGTGGACGGCTTTCCCGCCCTCGGACTACTACGCAGGCTCCGCCCCGCCAGCGCCCATCCCCGGTCTCCGCGGATAGCCTGCTCCGAAGCAGGCGGACGATGATGGTTCCCGTGTTCCGACGATCAACCTTGGACCCGTAGGTGCGACGCTTAACCCCTTGCGGTTCAGGCATGCGGACAAGAAAGGACGATCCGCACACGAATACTCTGCGAGAATTCACCAGAAGGCAGCATGCCAAACCAACCGGTTCGCACCGCGATCTCCCCACCCCGTCAGGTGATCGGGAGTTCAACTGTAAATAAAGAGGCTTCAGACACGTCATTCGCTTTTATCTCACCATAGGACCTGTGGTAGCCCGACCTGCGGCTGACGGGCCGCATCCGGTGCAGTTAAGGTCTCCTGCTTTGAGGCCGTCCGCCGGAACGTGGAAAACCTTGGAGACCCCCTTCCGACCCGGCTCCTTCCGCCGAGTGGGGTGGCATCGCAGCCACCGGTCAATCGTCAGCAAGACGATCGAAAGGATATGATGTTGTTTACATACATATTTCCTTTCTGCGCCGTCACGGCGCTCACACGCAGCAGTTGCGCTTGCGCCAGACGAGGTAGCCCATGTCCTCGCCGCCGGCGGGAAAGGCGCGTCCAGCATCGGGCGGCATGGTCGAGGCGCCGATCGCCGAGCAGGCGAACCGGCCGCTCACCGTCGGGATCGGGTTGACCATCTGGAAGCGGTATTGCTGCTTCCGCATGATCGGCATCAGGTACTTCTTGCAGAGCCCCTGCGAGCCCATCGTGCCCCAGGCGAGGCCTTCGCGGTGCATCTTGTAGGCGAACCGGGAAAGCGCGAGCCGCGACGACTGGACATGCCCGATCGAGGCGGGAATGTTGCCGTTGAGCGGATACATGCTGCCCTGGCACCCCGCGCACCAGAACAGCGCGTCGAGCGGCAGCGCGGCGGTCCCCGCAATGCAGTCGCCCGCGCATGCAGCCTTTGCGATGGGGTTCGCGAAGACGATCGCCTCGGGGTTGATGATCGCGGTCAGCGAGTCATCCTGCCACAGCGGGTCGACCTCGGTCATATAGGCGATGTCGAACGACGCCTGCTCGAAACAGATGAAGTCGGTCAGGATCTCCATCCAGTATAGAAGCGGGTAGACGTACCAGTGGACGTGCCACTTCGCCGTGCTCTGTGACCGGCCGCCTACCATCGACGGCCCGGCTAGGTAGCCCTGGCCGATGTCGAAGCCCGGCGCGATCCGCGTTCCACCGAGGTTGGGAAAGCACCACGGCTTCATCGTTACGTCCGCCAGCCTCGCGGGCTCCCAGAAGCCGACCGAGATGCCGATCCGGGGCAAGGGATCGGCGCACGCGCACACCGGCGACGCAGGATTGTTGGTGTCGGGGCGGCTGCCCGGCCAGATCTTCGCCCCGCCGATCGAAAGCGGAAAGAGGCAAGACCAGCAGACGTCCGTGATGGGATTGACGAACTTGCCCGTGCACGTCGGCGCCGCCTCGGCGCGCGGCGCCAGGGCCACCACCACGAGCAGCAGCCCCAAGACGCCGAGGACGGCCCTCAGCCAGCGCATCAGCCCGCCTCCCCCGTCTCCAGGAGGAAGGCGGTGTCGGCCGCATTCTTCCGGCGAAGATAGAGCCAGGTGTACAGCGCCGCCGCGGCGAGCAGCGCAGCCGCGAGGCACGGCGCAGTCCGGCCAAGGGCGGCATGGAACTGCGCGAAGAACCCCACGACCAACGCGACCGACAGGCACAGCCCCTGCCACACCAGCCGCATGCGGCGAAGGGCGCCGGTTTCCGGTGCGGCCATGGGGGTCCGCAGAAGGTCCAGCCAAAGGGGCATCAGCTCTTTGCTCCCGGCTTGAGGACGGTCTCCGAGACGCGCAGCAGACTGCCGGCCTGCGACACCACGGCCGGGGTGTGGCGGATGCCAAACTTGGCGGTCAGGCGACCGTCCTGGTCGAAGAAGAACCGGCGCTTGCGCTCCGTCATCGATTCGATCGGCGAGCCGTTGACGAATATGATCTTCGCGTTGAGCTCGGTGAACCGCTTGGTCGCCCACGCGACCTGCGCTGTGTCGTCGCCGTCGACAAAGACGAGGCTCTGCCGCATCGAAACGAAGTCGAGCGGATTGATCCTCTGCCCGGCTTGCGCGATCACCTGTCCTTTGTGATCCCGGATCTCGCGCTCGAGCGTGATGCTCGGGTCATAGTCCCAGGCCCGCGGTTCCTCGGCAGGCGTGATGCCGGCGACCGGCACCGGGCGCCGCACCTTGGCCTCCACGCGCTTGGCGAAGGCCGCGTTGACGCGGTCCATCTCTCCCGTCGCCTGCGCGCGTTGCAACCGAGCCTCGATCGTGGAAAGCAGGTCGGCCTCGATGACGGGGAATGTCTGCCCGAGCTGGCCGAAGTCCCGCGCTTCGCCCCGCTCCGATCCGGCGACCAGGACCGCGGCGCCCAGACAGGCAGCACCGGCGAGCGAGGCAGCGGCCGCGCGGATCACAGGATCGCCTCGCCGGTGCCGACAATCTGGCGCCGACAGGCAAAGCCGATCGCCGCGTAGCGGGAGTCGAGACCATCCTTGTGGGGCGTGCCGACATAGTAGCAGCCCGCCGGTATCACGCCGCTCGGTCCGATCGCGAGCCGCTCGCCGCTTCTGGTCGTGGGCTTGGTGTAGCCCACGATCCGTCCGTTCACCGTTACGGCGCGGTGCCAGTGCGCCACAACGTCGCCCGGCAGGCCGTAGACGATCTTGCCGAACATCTGCGGCTTGGCGCCGAAATGGCGCCGCACCAGCTCGCTGGGGGGCGGATCGAAGAAGACGTACTCGCCCCTGACCGGCACCTTGTTCCGGTGGATGACGAACGCCCAGTTCGGGAGCGAATCGGTGGTGTTGATCAGGAGCGCGTGATTGTCGCGCCAGTCGCTGATCGCGCCGAGCACCACGCTTCCCGCGACGAGCCCGCCATACAGGGGTGACTACACGAAAGTGACGTATCTGCACGCTAAGGGCGAACAAATCCGGTACGATGCCAGCAGATGCTATTCGCAGGCTTTCCTGCCCCTTTTATGTGGTGCCGCTCTACGGGCGCCGATATGGGAGGGCGGCAATCCGATTGACCAACGATCGAGGTAGAACCCTGCTCGCCAAATATGTGAGCTGGTTGCCCATCCCGGGGGCGTTTGCGGGAGGGGGCGGAATCCTACGCTAAGGATTTGGGCCAGCGATATTCCCCGGTTAGATTGATGTGTTCCCATCCCAACGGCGAGACGTGGGCGAGTAGATCAGGCGCGATATGGGTACCGCTGGCGGCCCGGGTATTGACGACCTCGCCGAGCTTCATGGTGTTCCAGAATATGATGATGGCGGCGAGCAGGTTCATTCCGGCGATGCGATAGTGCTGGCCTTCGCCGGATCGATCCCGGATTTCACCTCGGCGGTGGAAGCTGATGGCGCGCTTTAGGGCGTGGTGGGCCTCACCCTTGTTGAGGCCGATCTGAGCCTGGCGCTGGAGGCCGGCATCAAGAATCCAGTCGATCATGAACAGGGTTCGCTCGATGCGGCCCACCTCTCGCAATGCGAGGGCCAGCTCATTCTGGCGCGGGTAAGAGGCGAGCTTGCGAAGAATCTGGCTGGGGGCGACGATCCCCGCTGCGATCGTCGCCATGATGCGCAGGATGTCGGGCCAGTTGCGCTCGATGAGCGGTTCATTGATCTTACCTCCGACCAGCGCTCGCACATTGGCCGGCGTCGCGTTGGGCGTGAAGGCATAGAGTCTTTTCTGAGGGAGATCGCGGATACGGGGGGCGAACCTGTAGCCGAGCAAGGCGCAGGCGGCGAACACATGATCGGTGAAGCCGCCCGTGTCGGCAAAATGCTGGCGAACGCGGCGGCCCGCGTCATTCATGAGCAGCCCGTCCAGGATATAGGGAGCCTCGCTGACCGTTGCCGGGATCACCTGGGTTGCGAACGGCGCATATTGATCGGACACATGGCTGTATCCCTTGAGGCCCGGGACGTTGCCATATTTCGCGTTGATCAGATTCATCGCCTCGCCCTGCTCGGTAGCAAGGAAGAACTGCCCGTCGCTGGATGCCGATTGCCCTTGTCCCCAGAAGGCGGCCATGGGCAGGGCGGCGTGGGCCTCCACGATCATGGCGAGCGCCCGATCATAGGCGCTGCCTTCGACATGCCAGCGCGCGATCCGCAGCAATTCCCAGAAGCTGTGCGTGTTGGTCGCCGCCGCCATCTTGCGCAAACCGAGATTGACGCCTTTCGCCAGCAACACGTTCATCAGGCCGATCCGGTCGCTGCAGGGCGCGCCGGTGCGCAGATGCGTGAACGCCTCGGAAAATCCGGTTCGCTCATCGACTTCCAGCAACAGATCGGTGATCCTCGCGGGCGGGAGCTGTTGATAGAGATCGAGCACGAGATCCTCGGCCCCTTCGGGCGTGTCGGCCCTCAGCTTGTCGATGTGCAGCTTGCCGTTCTCGATGATGCCGCCTGGGATCGTGCCGGTTCGCGCCGCGCGGCCAAACTCCTTCAGCCGTGTATCCAGTCGAGCCCTGCGCTCGGCCAGCCATTCGCCGGGTCGCAGCGGCACGGCGAGCCGCGCGGTCTGCTCTATCGCCTGTGGCGGGACCAGAAGCTGCTTGAGGTCGCCATAGCGGCGCGATCCCGCCAACCATATGTCACCGGACCGGAAGGCGTCGCGGATGTGGAACAGCACCGCGATTTCCCAAAGCCGGTGGTCGCCGCTGGGCTCAGCGCGAAGATGACGATGCCATTTCGAGTTGGGACGTAGAAAATCCACCGGCGGATCGACCTTGATCCCGTTACGCAGCATCGCAACGGCCGCCAGAAGAGGCGTGGCGATCGGCGCCGCCTGCATGTCGAGCAGGCGCAGCATCCTGGGCGCGTAGAGGCGGAAACGGTGATAGCCGTCCAGCACACGGCTGAGCGGGTCGGCCGCGAGCACGTTGGTCAGCGCGGAGGCCGTGGCGACAAGGGTTCTGAACCGTTCCCAGCCAGGCCCGGTGGCGATTATCCCGTCCAGGGCCGTGCCATCGTCCTGCGCTCCAAGCAAAGCACCACCGATTTCGGCAAAGGACTTCAGCGTGTCCCGAACGGCCGCCTTTGCGTCGGCGATCCTGGTGTTGCAAAGGCGTTCGGAGGCCCGATAGAGACGGCCTACGATGCGATCGTGGGTCTCCACGATGACATCGGCCAGCGATGACCGCCATTCCAGGGTGCAGACAGCGAGGATCGCAAGCCGCCTGTCTTCGGGCAGATCACGCATGCCGTCGGCGTAATAGCGCTCGCCCTGCCGGCGAAGCCGGGTCACACGATGCGCCGGCACGCCGTCCAGCAAATCCGCCGGAAGATCGAACCTTTGAAGATATTCCAGTCGATCCATCAGCCGGTTAGCGGCTGCTGAATTTGCGCCAACCTCGAACTGTCGCAGCCATACGAAGCGCGTGACGCGACCATCCACCGTATCCTCCAACAGGTGAGCCAAATTCTCGCTCAGGGTTGGCGTGATGCGATGGGCGATAAGATCCTCGATCCGGCGCTCGGCCTCAACCAGCGCATCGGCGCAAAGGCGCTCGATCGTCGAGGAGCCGGGAAGGATCGTGCGGGTGCGGCGACACTCCGCAACGAAGCGACGGGCAAGATCCTCATTCGATGTCGCCGCCTCGGCTTCCCGAGCGATCCATTCGCGCAAATCCCGTGCGCCCCGCCCCGAAAAGGAGCGATAGCCGTAGATTCGGCGAAGGTCCGCCAGATGCTCGTGCCGGGTCTCCTCGCGCGCGGCATAGAGGAGTAGATCGTCGCTGGTCAGGCCGAGCTGGGCCGCGATGAAATCCGATACCTGCGCCGGGATCAACTCGCCAGGAGCGAGCACCCGGCCCGGGTAGCGCAGGACGCACAGTTGCAGCGCGAAGCCAAAACGATTGTGGGCGCGCCGGCGCTGGCGGATATGCCCGAGATCCTCATCGCTGAGGGTATAGTGCCGCAGCAGCTCACCTTGATCGACCGGCAAGTGAAGCAGCGCCTCGCGCTGTCGATCGGTCAGGGTCACGCGACGCGGCATACATGCTCCTTATTCTTTCCGAGCTACGGTTTGAGATAGCTTGATTGAGATGCTGGTTAAGATACACAATAGCCCAATCTTATGTGCTCATGTTCGTCACCGCCTCAAACCTTCGTTTGTGATCCATGCTGATCGGCTACGCCCGCGTGTCCAAAGCCGACGGCTCGCAGTCGCTCGACCTGCAGCACGATGCCCTTCGCGCTGCCGGTGTCGAGCCAGGCAATATCTATGATGATCGTGCATCCGGTAGCCGTGATGATCGCCCCGGTCTTGCCGCCTGCCTGAAATCGTTGCGCGACGGCGATGTCCTCATCGTTTGGAAGCTCGACCGGCTCGGCCGAACGCTCACCCACCTGGTCAGCACGGTGCAGAATCTGTCGGATCGCGGTATCGGTCTGCGGGTGCTCACCGGCAAGGGCGCGCAGATCGACACCACGACGCCATCGGGCCGGATGGTGTTCGGCATTTTTGCCACACTGGCGGAGTTTGAGCGGGATATGATCCGCGAGCGCACCATGGCTGGCCTGGCCGCTGCCCGCGCGCGGGGACGCAAGGGTGGCCGCAAGTTCGCCCTCTCCAAGGCCCAGGTGCGGCTCGCTCAGGCTGCTATGGCCCAACGCGACACGTCCGTTTCCGACCTCTGCAAGGAACTCGGGATCGAGCGCGTCACTCTCTACCGCTATGTCGGTCCCAACGGGGAACTCCGGGATTACGGTCAGCGCGTGCTTGCTGCCAAAACGCGATGATGATGACGGGAGCCCCGATCAAACTTACCCAAGCGGACGCCGCAGACGTTGCAGACCTGTACAACCGTTGCAGCGACTATTTCCTGTTGCAGGACGGGGCCGCGCCCACGCTGGACGGTGCTCGCGAGCTTTTCTCCGATGTGCCGCCCGAAAAGAGCGCCCACAATCAAGCTGTCCTGGGATGGAAGGGGCCTGGCGGCCTATATGCAATCGCGGCCATCCTCCGCGATTATCCGCGTGATGGCACATGGTATCTCGGCTTCATGATCGTAGATGCCGCACAGCGTGGTCGTGGCGTCGGACGCTCAATTTACTCGACGGTCGAAAGCTGGGCCGCTGCGAGAGGTGCCACAGAGATTCGGTTGGCCGTGCTGGAAGCGAATGAAGCGGCAGAGCGATTTTGGCGTTCTCTCGGCTTCATTGAGTATCGGCGCGTTGGGCCAGACACCTTCAAAATGCGTAGCCATCGCCGGATAGAACTGAGCCGTCGCCTTTCTGGCGCGACCGTAGAAGGCAGCAACAAGTAAGATCTCGCGCCGGCTATCTGGGCGAGCTTGGCGTAGGATTCCGCCCCCTCCCGCAAACGCCCCCTTCCAGCTTCGCCCGAGCTCGCATGACGAATTCGAGGCCGAGCTGGCCTCGCTTCTGGCCAGCAAGGCCCCCCACGTCCCGGCATCGGAAACGAAGGTCGTGGCGATCGTCGCGCTGCAGATCCTCAAGGCGGCCTATGCGCTCGAACGCGGCGGTGCGGGGGTGGATATTCAGCAGGAAATGGCGCTGATCATGCGCTCCTATTTCGAATCCAAGCTGGGCCAAGCCCGGTAAGAGGCGGCATCCGCTGAATTACTTTCGTTAATTTTCAGTATCTTGCTTTCCGAGGCCTTGACGGAAGTCGCCTCGCCGCATCAAAAATTCAAAGATGAGAGATTTCTCATATTGTAGTTTTATGAGAGTTCATTCATAAAACTCTCCGAAGAGATTCGACGGACAGTCGAACCTGGAGGAGGGGATCATGAAGCAGTTCAGCACCATCGTCCGCGGCCTGGCGATCGCCGCCCTGGCATCGTCGAGTGGCATCGCTCTGGCGCAGGCGACAGCGCCCGCCGAAACGGCGGTGGCCGACGCGGCCAGCGTCGACACCGGCGACATCATCGTCACCGCGCAGAAGCGCGCCGAGCGGCTTCGCGACGTGCCGATGTCGATCAACGCCGCGACCGGCGATCATCTGAAGTCGCTGGGCGTGACCAGCAGCGAGCAGCTCGAAAAGCTCGTTCCCGGCTTCACCTTCCAGCGCACCGTCTACGGTCTGCCGGTCTTCTTCCTGCGCGGCGTCGGCTTCAACGACACGACGCTCGGCGTCAGCCCCGGCGTGTCGGTCTATGTCGACCAGCAGCCCTTGCCCTTCTCGGCGATGACGCGCGGCGCAATGCTCGATATCGAGCGGGTCGAGGTGCTGAAGGGGCCGCAGGGCACCCTGTTCGGCCAGAACTCCACCGGCGGCGCGATCAACTATATCGCGGCCAAGCCGACCGACGAACTGAAGGCGGGGGTCGAGGCCTCCTATGGCCGCTTCAACGAGATCACCGGCGAAGCCTTTGTCAGCGGTCCGCTGACCTCGACCCTGTCGGGCCGCATCGCGGTGCGCGGCGAACGCCAGGGCGACTGGCAGCGCGGCTACACCAATGGCGACACGATCGGCCGTCGCCGCTTCGTCAACGGCCGTGCGATCCTCGACTGGAAGCCCGCTGACACGATCCGCGCCGAACTGGTCGCCACCGCGTGGCACGACACGTCGGACACGCAGCAGCCGCAGACCGTGGCCTATACGCCGCTGTTGACCGGGCCGATGGCGCGGCCGGTTCCCTTCCCGCTCGCGACCTTCCCGGTGTCGCCGCGCTCGCCGCGCGCCGCCGCCTGGGATCCCAATGGCGACTTTGTCCGCGACGACCGGCTCTATCACATCTCCGGCCGGGTCGAGGTCGACCTGAGCAGCGCGGTCACGCTGACCTCGCTCACCTCCTATGCCGATTACCGGCAGAGCATCCCGCTGGACCTCGACGGCACGACCTTCTCATCGGGCGTCTCCGACGATACCGGACGGATCAAGACCTTCGCGCAGGAATTGCGGCTGACCGGCGACACGCCCTCGGGCCTCAAATGGATGGTCGGCGGCAATTACCAGCACGACAAGGTGTTCGAACGGCTGATCTTCGATCCGATGATCACATCGGGCACCGCTGTCGGCCCGGCGACGTTCGACTCCTTCTTCGTCGACAACGACCAGAAGATCGAATCCAAGGCCGTCTTCGCCAGCCTCGATCTGCCGCTGGCCGACCGCCTCGTCCTGCAGGGGTCGGTTCGCTACACCGACCAGAAGCGCGACTTCGCCGGCTGCGTCCGCGACAATGGCAATGGCCAGATCTCGGCCGCGCTTGGCCTGCTCAGCACCATCTTCACCGGCGCGCCGCAGACGATCCCGCTGGGCGGCTGCGGTACGCTGGGCGCCAATTTCCTCCCCGCGCCGATCGTCACCGGCAAGCTGAACGAGGACAATCTGTCGTGGCGCGCCAGCCTCAACTGGAACCTCGACAGTCAGAGCCTGCTCTACGCCAACGTCACCAAGGGCTATAAGTCGGGCAGCTTCCCGACCCTGCCGGCCTCGTCGGCGGTCCAGCTCCGGCCGGTGCCGCAGGAGTCGGTGCTGGCGTTCGAAGCGGGCGCCAAGCTCGGCTTCGGCCGGATGCTTCAGGTCGAGGCCGCCGCCTTCTACTATCGCTACCGCGACAAGCAGCTCGTCGGCTTCCTGGTCGATCCGGTGTTCGGTCCGCTGCCCAGCCTGGTGTCGATCCCGAAGAACCACATCCAGGGCGCCGAGATCACCGCGACCCTGCGGCCGGTCGCCGGCTTCACCCTCACCGCCAGCGGCACCTATGTCGACACCCGGATCGATCGCAACCCGATCAACCCGACCGGCCCTTATGGCACGCCGTCCGACTTCGTCGGCCAGCGCTTCCCCTATACCCCGCGCTGGCAGGGCAGCCTCGACGCGCAGTATCGCTTCCCGGCCTTCGCCGATCTCTACGCCTTCCTCGGCGGCACGATCACCGCGCGAAGTTCGACGACGGGCGCGCTGCTGAGCGGCGATCCGGCGGTGGCCGCGCTCGAGGCCGGGCTGAAGATCGACGGCTATGCGCTGGTCGACCTGCGCGCCGGGATCGAGGCGTCGGACGAGCGCTGGCGGCTCGAACTGTGGGGCCGCAACATCACCAACAAATTCTATGTCAACGGCGTCACCCGCAATTCGGACTTCACCACCCGCTTCGCCGGCATGCCCGCCACCTACGGCCTGACGGTCCGCTACCGGTTCAACTGATATGGCCCGACCGCGCAAACCGTCGGGCGCCCCCGCGAACACCCCCCCGAACACCCCCACGCCCACGGAGAAGACTATGTCCCTCACCGGCTCTGTTGCAAAAATCGTGAAGCTTGAGCATGCTTGGCGGAGATTGGACGGACGGAACGATGACGGATTTCAAGTGGCGCCATTTCCAGGGTGATGTGATCCTGTGGGCGGTGCGCTGGTATTGTCGCTATCCGATCAGCTATCGCGACCTTGAGGAAATGCTGGCGGAACGCGGCATTTCGGTCGACCATACGACGATCTATCGCTGGGTCCAGTGCTACGCCCCGGAGATGGAGAAGCGGCTGCGCTGGTTCTGGCGGCGTGGCTTTGATCCGAGCTGGCGCCTGGATGAAACCTACGTCAAGGTGCGGGGCAAGTGGACCTACCTGTACCGGGCAGTCGACAAGCGGGGCGACACGATCGATTTCTACCTGTCGCCGACCCGCAGCGCCAAGGCAGCGAAGCGGTTCCTGGGCAAGGCCCTGCGAGGCCTGAAGCACTGGGAAAAGCCTGCCACGCTCAATACCGACAAAGCGCCGAGCTATGGTGCAGCGATCACCGAATTGAAGCGCGAAGGAAAGCTGGACCGGGAGACGGCCCACCGGCAGGTGAAGTATCTCAATAACGTGATCGAGGCCGATCACGGAAAGCTCAAGATACTGATCAAGCCGGTGCGCGGTTTCAAATCGATCCCCACGGCCTATGCCACGATCAAGGGATTCGAAGTCATGCGAGCCCTGCGCAAAGGACAGGCTCGCCCCTGGTGCCTGCAGCCCGGCATCAGGGGCGAGGTGCGCCTTGTGGAGAGAGCTTTTGGCATTGGGCCCTCGGCGCTGACGGAGGCCATGGGCATGCTCAACCACCATTTCGCAGCAGCCGCCTGATCGGCGCAGAGCGACAGCCTACCTCTGACTGCCGCCAATCTTTGCAACAGAGCCATCGCCCGATGGATCCTGAAACAAGTTCAGGATGACGCAAGGCGGGGGCGCGATGTCCGCTCCCCACCCCTTCTTGCCGTTTCGCTTAGGGTGTCATTTCGCCCTCAGCCGGAACCGACCCCAACTACGCGAGCGGTTGCGAGCCGGGGATATATGGGTCGCGGGAAGCCGGCAGTTTCGCGATTTCGACAGCTATCTCATACCGCCGGCGACCTTTGCGGCGCTGCGCGAGAAGGGGCCGTTGCCGCTCGCCATCGAAACGGATTTCGAGCGCCATATCGAGGAACGGCGCACCAGGCTCGACACGGCGATCGAGCAGGTAACGGTCCTTGCACGGCAAGGGGAGCTGCCCCAGGTTAAGCTTGACGAAAACGGTCTCATCATCTCGCCGCTGAAGGCGGCAACACCGCCCGCCACCGAGATTGCCCGTCGCGCCGCCTATGATCGACTGCCGCGCGTGAAGATCACCGATCTTCTGCTGGAGGTCGATGCCTGGACCGGGTTCAGCGAATGCTTCATCCATCGTCGTTCGGGCCGGGAAGCCGACGATCGCAATGCGCTGCTCACGGTCATCCTCGCCGATGGCATCAATCTCGGCCTCACACGCATGGCGGAAACCTGCCGGGGCGCAAGTCTGCGTCAGCTCGCCCATCTTCACGACTGGCACATCAGCGAAGCCGCCTATGGCGAAGCGTTGGGAAGGCTGATCGACGCCCATCGCGCCATGCCGCTCGCCGCGCTGTGGGGAGACGGCACCACTTCGTCGAGCGACGGACAGCAATTTCATGCCGGGGGCCGTGGGGCCGCGATCGGCGACATCAACGCGCGCAGCGGCAACGAACCAGGCGTTGCCTTCTACACCCATGTCTCGGATCGATATGACCCCTTCGCAAGTCGGGTGATCGCGGCGACCGCTGGCGAAGCGCCCTATGTGCTGGATGGCTTGCTGTATCACCAGACCGGCCTGACGATCGAGGAGCACTACACCGATACGGGCGGGGCATCGGACCATGTGTTCGGCCTCATGCCCTTCTTCGGCTACCGCTTCGCGCCGCGCCTGCGCGACATCAAGGAGCGTCGTTTACACCTCCTTCCCGGCCAAGAATCCGGCCCCTTGCTTGCCGGCATGACGGCCGAACCGATCGCATTGGGTCATGTCGCGGCGCATTGGGACGAACTGCTGCGGTTCGCCACGTCGATCCGCACCGGCACCGTCACTGCTTCGGCAATGCTGCGCCGCTTGTCCGCCTATCCGCGACAGAACGGACTGGCCCTCGCACTACGCGAGCTGGGCCGCCTCGAACGCTCCATTTTCATGCTCGACTGGCTGCGCGACATCGACCTGCGCCGGCGCACCCAGGCGGGCCTCAACAAAGGCGAAGCCCGCAACGCGCTCGCCCGCGCGCTCTTCTTCAACCAGCTCGGCGAACTGCGCGATCGTCGGTTCGAGAACCAGACCTATCGCGCCTCCGGCCTCAACCTGCTCGTCGCCGCCATCATCTTGTGGAACACTCGCTATCTCGAAATGGCGCTGGCGGACATCGGCACAGCCGACGAAATCGCACGCCACATCGCGCCATTGGGCTGGGAGCATATCTCGCTGACCGGTGACTATAGCTGGAATGTTGAAGATCAACCCGATCCGGACGCCTTGCGACCGCTGCGCGCCGTCAACTCCCTACTTGCCGCGTGACGTTCGCTATCCGTTCGCCCTTTCCGTGCAGATACGTCACTTTCGTGTAGTCACCCCATACAGGCCCCAAAGTCGTTTGCGCGGCCGCCAGGGGGCGGCCGTCGCATTACTGACCGCCTCTGCCATCGGGACCTCCAAAGGTGGTGATCGCCGCCCCGGGGACTGCCGCGGGAGGCGCAGCGCCGGCGCCGGAGCCGGCCTGCGGCATCACCGCTCCGGCCGGGACGGCCGCCATCGGCTCGAGCGTTGCGCCGGCAGCGGCAGCGGGCCCGCCGGGCATCGATGGCGTCGCCGGTCCCGGCGCCATCTGCTGCTGGAGCTGCTGCATCTCCTGGGCGCTCGCCGGCCGGGGTTGGCGAACGCCGCTCGCATAGACGGCCTTGCGCAGGCTGTCGGTGATGACGGGCACGTTCTTCGTCAGCACCGCCTCGCCGACCAGCACCACCTGCCCCCCGGCCCCGCGCCGCTGGAGTTCGTGGTCGAGCGAAGACATGAAGGCGCGCATCTCGGCCTCGACCTGCCCGGGCGGCGACGCCGAGCGCGCCTGCGCGCTCACATATTCGCCAACGATGTTGGAGAGGCTCGCCTTGACGATGTGCTCCTCCCGGGGCTCGACGAGGGCCTTGGTCACCCACATCGCCCAGATCAGTGCGACGATCAGAATCGCGCCCATCACCAGCTGAGCCCGCGTGAATCCGCCGAATCCACGCCCCGAACGGGCCGGCGCAGCGGCCTTCGGCGCCATCGGAGGAGCTTGAAGGTCGAGCTGGGGCTGATCAGACATCGGTGTTGCTCCCCTTGGGATCGCGCGAAGGCAGGATGCTGTGCCGGCGGAAGAAGATGACCGCGGCCGCGAGAAGCATGTGCGCGACGATCAGGACGTGCCGGAATGACGTGATGCGAGCGGCGTCGGCGGCGACGTACCGGCTCGCGAGATTGTCGAGCTGGTGCATCATCCCGTCGAACGAGAAGCCGCCGATGGCGAGGAAGAAGAGGACGAACAGGCCCCAGGTGATGAGCAGGGTCGACGCGAGGAACCCTGCCATGTGGAGGTAGAAGTAAAGCAGAAAGCCGACATCGAGCCCGCGCGACGGGCGTCGTGGGCTGGGCGTGGTCGGCTCTGTGAGCATCGTCGCCATGGGTTCACTCCGCAGCGATCGCCGCCGCATCAGCGGCGGGCATCGTCCATTTTTCGGGGTTCTCGGGGAATGCGATCCGCTCGATCGCCTCATCCATGCTGAGCCCGTCGGCGACCATCGCCTCAATGGCAGCAAAGGTGCGCGGACTCGACGAGAACAGCGCGGCAGAGAAGGGATCGAGGACCAGCCGGCCGACCGCCAGCGTCTCCGGCCCCTTGATCATGATGTCGGAATATTCGAAGCCGTTGCGCTTGAGCGAGCGGAGCAGCGCGTCGGTATAGTCGTCCATCTCGAAGCGATCGTGCTTCTTGAAGTCGGCGATCGTTTCCGGCTTCTGCTGGAGGATCACGAACCAGTCGCTGTTCTCGAGGGCGGCTATGGACCCGGCCGACTTGTAGTAGTCGTTGAGCGACTGCGTGGCCGTCACCAACGAGGCGCCATACTTGCGGCACGTGCGGGCGTAGGTTTCGATGAAATCGGCCATCGCCCCGCCGCGAAGCATCTGCCAGGCCTCGTCCAGGAGCAGCGCCTTGGGAATCGAGCGGTCGACCTTCCGCATCATCTGCTGCGACATGAACATGATCGCGGTCAGGACGACGCTGCGCAGTTCCTCGCGCGAGGACAGGTCGGACAGCTCGAACACCGTGAGCTGTGCCTGCAGCTCGAACGAGACCTCACCCTGGAAGAACTTGCCGTAGGTGCCGGCGCTCGAGAACGGCATCATCGCGATGGCGAGATGCGAGGCAAGCTCGTTGCCAGTCTCGTTGAGCGCGGCGATCACGTCGTCGATCGAGCCGTTCCTGCCTTTAGCCTCCCAGACGCGGTTGACTGCGCCGTCGATCAGGCCGCGCTCGGTGTCGGTCAGCCGGTCGATGTGGCGGGACATCTGGTTCACGATGGCCTTGAGCATCGCCATGCAGTCGAGGAGATAGTCCTCATCCTCGGCCGCCTGGGCGGCGTCGATCATCGAGAACGGGTTCAGGCAGAAGCCGCTCGACATCGTGAACTCGACGAAGGCACCGCCCTGCAGCTTGGCCGAGTGCTCGAAGGAGCGGCCGTCATCGATCACGACAACCTTGGATCCCGCACCGCACAACGAGGCGCACAGCTCCTGCAGGGCGACCGACTTGCCCGACCCCGACTTGCCGAACACCGCCACGTTATGGTTGCCTGCGGCGTTCTCGAACGGGCTCCAGAAGAAGGGCTGGCCCCGTCGGCCGATCAGGAGCAGGTGCGGCGTGTGACCACCGAGATACTCGCCCTGTATGGGAGCCAGGTTCGCCGCGGTCGTGCTGAGCATGGTCCGCATGCGCTTCATGCGCTCGAGGTCGCGGGACAGCCCGTTCGCCATCGTCATGGGCATCGCGCACAAGAGGCCCATCACCTGGAGGTAGCGGTCGTCGAGCAGGTCCCAGCCTGCGGCCCGGTAGACCGACTTGAGGACGCGCTCGTTGGCGTCTCCCTTCCCTTTGGGAGAGAAGGACGTAACGCTGTAGAACAGGCGCACGAGCTTGCGCCCCTGGCGGATCTCGTCATTGACGAACTTCCACTCCTGGGACTGCTCGCGGAGTTGGGGAAGGAAGCGCGCGGACTTGGAGTCGGCGAGGCTCGTGGTGCGCATGAACTTGAAACCGGCCTTGTTGCTCGAGGACTGGGGATCGGGAAAGTCGAGGCACAGGTTCGTGGAGACCGGGCACGGCATTCGCAGCTTGTCGGCGAACATGTCGCCGATCAGCTGCGCGCAGTCCCAGGGCGCCCAGCGCTGAGGAAGATTGCGGACCGAGAACGAGCGCACGTCGAATACGTCGGGATAGATCTCGCCGATCTCGGGCGCGCCGTTGACCTCCTTGCCGGTCGGGCGAAACCGTTCCGTCCGCAGCAGGATGCGGTCGGGATCGACCTTCATCTCGATGTCGCGGCGCACCGCCTGGTCGGCGATGGGATCAAGCGGATTGTAGCTGATGACATCGTCGCCCGCGGCCGTGGTCGGCGAGGTGATGTCGTCGATCCACCCGATCAGCGCGACCGGATCCATTTTGCGCGCGGAGACCCCGATCGAGCCGAGCACGGAGATGAGGCCGTCCATCACGGCGACGATTTCCTCGACCGAGACACGCGAGCTTTCCTGCGTCGAATAGGAAATGGCGACGCGGTGGTTGCGAAGACAGAATGGCGCATCGGCCGAAAGCGAGTTCCACACGCCGTCCGTGAGGAAGTCGACCCGATGCTTGGCCATCCGCTCGTAGACGCCGCTCGCCGAGTAGCGGGGCAGATACCATTTGGAGAGCCGCTCGCTGATCCGCGGGCTCATCCAGTCGTGGAACTGCAGGCATCCGGGCACCGGGATGCCCTCGGACAAGAATTGGGTCAGGATCTCGCCGGTACGCTCATCCGCCCCGACGAGCGGTGAGACCTCGATCACGAATCCGCGCGAGGCGGAGTTGTAGAAGATGCCCGTTTTCGGGTCGTAGCTGCGATAGGGCAGCCAATGCGCGAGCATCGGCACGGCCAAGTCCGGACGCTCGGCCTCTGGCCGCTTGCTATCGCCGAACAGACCGGAGAGCAGGCTGTCGTAGAAACGGGGCTTCGCGCTCATGTCAATTGTCCTCCGGAACCGCCGCGGGGAAGCTCGCAGCGCGGACGGTGGGGCTCGTCAGGGTCGTGAGCCCCACCCCGGGCGTCGCTCCGGCGGAGCCGCGCGCGCTGTCCTCGATCCGCTCGCGCGCTTCCTGATACTCTTGGCTCGCCTTCACGCGCGCAGCTGCCTCCTGGCCGGACGCAGTGCTCGTGGCGGGAGCACCCTCCGAGCGCTGTTTGACTTGAGGCGGCGCCTCGCTTCGGCGGCTGGCTGGCACGCCCGCCGCGGCGCTCTCGCCGCCGCCAGCTGCGCGCTTGGTGGCCGTGGCGGACGCAGTCGGTTGCTGCGACCCAGTCGCTGAGGATGCCGAGGCGGGCGCTCCAGCCGTCGGCGCGCCGCGCGCCGGCTTGACCTTGATAGCCAGACGGCTGGCGACATCCGCCTTGATCGCTGCAACCGGATCCGGCTTTCTGGACCGGGCAGCCGCCACCACATCCGGGTCCGGCATGTTCGGGTCGAACGCGGCGACGTCCACCACACCGGGAACCTCGCGCTCGACCGCATCGACAAGGCTCAGCTGAACAGGTGCATCAGCCGACCTGCTGTCGGGGATGGGAGTCGCATCCGCAAGCGCCTGGGCCTGCCACTCGGATTGGACGACCGCGTGGACAGCGCTCGATTCATGCAGCCGGCCCCGGTCATCGACATAGGGCTGAAACACAATGCGGAGCACCTTCTCGCGGGTTCGCGGCGCGACCTGCCCGTGCGCGTCCGAGAGCGGCGCTGCCACAGCGGTGCGCAGGGCACGGGGCTGTTGTGCCGGTGTCGGATAGGGCCCTGCCGGGATCATGACATCGCCGGCGTCACCGGAGATCATCGCCAGCGCGCGATCGTCGATCGTGGAGGATGGCGCGCAGATGCCGTCCGGCGCCTGGCAGGTGAAGCTGCCCTTCACGTTGCCGCCGAAGGTCGTGCAGCCGCTCAGGCTCATCAGCGTGCCGAAGCCAAGCGCGGCGACCGCAGCCCGGCGGCCGAGGCGCGGCGCGCTCACGAGCGCGCGTCCTTGAGCCAGCTCTGCAGGAACTCTTTGGGCCGATAGCCCTCGAGCATCGCTCCATCGCTGCGCACGATCACCGGCGTTCCGCTCAAGCCGTGCTTGTGAGCGAAGGCCTCGTTCGCATCGAGGCCCGACGTATCGCACGACGGGCCGCTCTTGAGCGGCTCGCCGGCATACGCGGCATGTAGCGCCTCCTCGCGATTCCTGGCGCAATAGACGCGGTCGGCGATATCGCGACTGCCGAGAACGGAGATCGGCCGCTCGACGACCCGAACGTTCATGCTGCGCAGCACGTTCGTCAGCGCGCGGCAATACCCACACCGGAAGTCGGTGAAGACCGTGACTGTCTGCCCCGCCGGATTGCCCCAGACGATCGCGCCGTCCTTCGGAAGTCCGTCCAGCGCCAGCCTAGTCGGCCGCGCGGGGAGCGCGGTCTTCTCGACCCTCGCCTGCGCTGGAGCGGCCGCTTCCTTTCCCTGGCCCTCGCCTTCCGCGGCCGCGGCATTGGCCTTGGCCGCACCGCCGACGAGCATGTCGGGGTTGATCTCGAGCAGCCGGGCGGCCGTGAGATCCTGGCGTGTCTCCATGTCATAGACCCGGCCGATGATGAGGTAGCGGGCGCCGGCGTCGACGTAGAAGAGGTTCGACCCCGCCGTCACCTCGCAGAGGCCACGTACCTTCTCGCAATTGACCTGGGTTAGGGGCGTCTTCGGCAGGCGCGTCTTGAGCAGGTTCGTGACCTCGGCGCTGCTCGGACCCGCGACCTGGGCCGCGAGGGCGACGCTGGCAGCGCCAAGCGCCGCGACGCCGGTGAGCAGCTTCCAGGGGCGCGCGAACGCGCTCCGGCGCAAGCGATCAATTGCGGACATAAACACCCTCCAGGAAGACGATTTCGACATCGACGCCGGTCGGCATCTCGATGACCGGCTGGTACTGTTCGGCGCGCTCGATCAGATATTTCGAGACGTCCTTGCCCGACTCCGCGGCACCGCCGCCGAGCGCACGCAGGCCGACATTGCCCAAGCTCGGCGTGCGGTTAGTTCCACCGTCGCCATCGGTGCTGATCGTCGCCAGCGGCTGCTGGAAGGCCGTGTTGAGCGCGTTGCCGGCACCGCCGACGAGGCCCGCGAGGAACGCCTGCATGGCAAGCGAACCCTCGCGGCTGACCACCCGCCCGCGCACGCCGGTCTTGCCGCCGAACGCGATGAAGCCCTTGACCTCCGAGACGGCGTAGCGGCCGCCAGGCTGCGGGCACGTCATCTTCTGCAGCTTGACGTAGACCTTCTCGCTGGAAAGGTCTCCGCGCGCCGCGCCGTTGATGAGGCAGCCCTGGATCTTGGTCGTGAGGAGCTTGCCGTTCTGCAGCACCGAGCGCGCCGGCCCGGTAACGCGCAGAACGACGGGCAGCGGATCGGTCTGGCTGTTCACGCCGGCGCTCGCGTCCACCCCCACGATGACCTTGGCCGAGGCGAAGCTGTTGGGCGGCAGATAGTTCGGGCTGTCGGTATAGACCGTGCTGCCCTTCGCCACCTTGGACGCAGTCCCCGTGTCGGAAGACGAGAAGCTGACCATCTTGACCTCGGCGGCGCGGCTGAGCGGAGGCGCTGCGCCGGCCTCGCCCGGCGCGTCCGGCCGCTGATAGGCTTGCGGGCCACCTCGCCCGTACAGTGCCGCGGGGCCCGGCGCCGGGGGCGGCGCCGAAGGCCGCTCGTTCAGCTGCTTGCGGAGCTGCTCATTCTCCGCCTGGTAAGCGGACAGCACTCGCTGGCCGTCGGCCTGCATCGACGAGTTCTGCCCTTTCAGTGCTTCGATCTGAGCGGCGAGATTGTCCATTCTCGCCTGCTGGCCGTTCACCGACTTGAGCTGGTTCTCGGTGGACTCAAACCGGTTTTCCGAGAGCGCCATCCACTCCTGCTGCGAGAGGTTGCGGTTCACCAGATCCTTGGTCGAGACCTCGACCTTCTCGGCGCCATCGGCGTCGGCGGCCTTCTCGCCTTCGTCGCCGCTGAAGATCCACATGGAGGACAGAACCAGCCCGACGCCGGCGACCCCGGCGAGCAGCATTCGCTGCTTGCGGCGCACCGCTTCGTTGCCCGCCAGTTCGCCTCCGACAGGCGAGACCCCCTCTCCCTCCGCCTCGTCGAGGGGCCTCCGCTTACGAGTGAAAATGTCCGAGAAGGCCATGGGCTTACCTCACATTCTGGGAGACGAGGTAGGCCGTCGTGACCTTCCCCGGGGCGAGCTTGGGCTCGGCGATGGAGACGGCGAGCGCGCTTGCCGGAGCGACCGTGCGCTCGGTCAACTCGGTCGGCGCATCGCCCGTGTTCTCGATGCGCAGCACCTTGCCGGTCAGGTCCTGCCCGCGATATTCAGCGATCATCTGGACCTTGAGCTTGCCGACATAGACCGGCTTCAGCGCGCGCTGCCGCATCTCATAGCCGTCGGCGACGCTGTTGGCGTACATGGCCTGGACGAGCTCGACCGCGGCATCCTGCGGCCCGGCGGCGACCTGCTGGGGCGAGCCCTCGGCTGCCTTTTCCCGGGCGATCGCCGGATTGGACACAAACACCTGCGCCGCCTGGTCGCCGGCGATCCGGCAGACGAACTTGTAGACGTAGCCGCGCTTGCTCGTGCCGAAGAAGGAAAGCGCCGGGCGGCCGAAACCTTCGGGCACGCTCAGGTAGATGTCGCCCCGGACTGGCTCGTTGACGACCGAGAAGTCGTCCTGCGGGTTGCCGGTCGAGATCTTCGACACGCTCGCGAACTCGTCATCGACCAGGCTGATCCGGGTCAGGTCCTTGGCCGACGCCTGACAGTCGACCTGGGCGCTGTCGGCGGCCACGACCGTTTGGTCTGCCCATGCCGGCTGCGCGAACAGGAAGACCGCCAGCGTGATCAGGCAGGCGCCCGCCACCCTGCTCAGGATGCAGTAGATGCGGGACATGAGGATGGTGCCTGCAGCAGCGCTGCCGACGGCATAGAAAGCCATCATTTGTCTTGCTCCTTGCCGGTGCGGACCATCCCGAAGCCGACCAGGCGGAGCGACAAGCCCTCATACTCCCAGTCGTAGCGGAAGGTGCGGCGCTCCCTGGAGATCACCTTGTTGCCGACAATGGTGTGGAGCTCGCCGGTCACCTCGGACCGCAGGTTCTTGGGATCGATGTCCATCGACTCAATCGTGAAGAACTGGGAGATCGAGGAGCCGCGCTGTTCGTTGACGATCTTGAGGAGGTCGGACTTGATCTTGCCCTGAACGCGCGGCGATGTGATCTCGAGCACCGCGTTCATCCAATATTCGAGGTTTTGCGGACTGCGGTCGAGCGTGAGCACCACCACGTCGCGCGTGATCATCTCGAGATATTCGCGGGAGACGCCGGCACTGCTGACGGTCACCGGCGAGCGCAGTACGGGCTGGAGGACGATCTCGCGGTCTCGCGAGATGCCGAAGGCGAGCAGCAGCGCTGTTATCGCCGCAAGCGCGCCTGCGACCACGACCAGGAAGTTGCGCTGGCGAAGAACCCGCTGGTTGCTTGCGTGGCTGAATGCGAGGTCCATCTCAGCCCGCCATCAGTCGGAGATAAGAGGGTGGCGTGGCCCTCAGGCCGGTGAAGCCGGCCGGAAGATGCCAATAGGCCAGATGGAGCAGCCAAGACGCGGCACGACCCGCTTTTGCCTTTTTCAATCCCCACCAGCCGGCGAATGCCAACGCCGTTCCGATGACGATGTGCTGGGTCATGATCCCCCAGACGAATGGCGTAACCATCGCCAGGAACTCATCCAGCGTCCACAGCCCGATCAGTTCTGGATCGTCCAGATGAGATGGGATCGCGTACTTGTCTGCGGCCATTGCACCACCCTCCCCCTGTGCCGCGCCGAGGCTGCCACCCCGACGCGCCAGGCTCGTTGCGTCAGATCGTCGCCGTCACCGTCGAGGTGACGATCGGAATGCCCGTGCCGGCGCCGACACCGACGCCGACCGGAATGGCGATCTGACCCATGGAGAAGCGGCCCGAGGCGAGCGCCACGATGCCGCCGGCGAGCGACAGCACGGTAATTACCTTGCCGCCCGACCCCTCGAGGAAGTCGGTGAACTTCGTGAGGGCCGTGTCGAACGTGGTATCCGCCCCGGCAAAGGCCGGCCCGGCGAACCACAGGAGCGCGAACAGCATCACAGCGAGGGCGAGGATCGCCATCTCCATGCGCCCGCTCCGATTCAGCAGAGACTGCATAAGAGTTTTCCCTTCGATGGAGACGCGGCACCTCCGCGCCCAATTGAAGGGTGGGTCCCCGACGACTTTCGCTACAACCGGCTTTTGTTGGAACCGCCGGGCTCTCGGCGGATTTATCTAGCGGCCGTGCCTAAAGAACCTTCGGCAGAGCCAAACATCGTCCGCGAACAACGATTCTTCATCTTGATTCGCGGACACCTTGTCCCGGCTTTCAGGCGCGCTGTCCGCGGTTGCGGACCCAGGTCCGGCTTTGCGGGCAAGTCCCTGTGCGGGTACACTTGGCTCGCCCCGGACGAGTCGTATAGGGCGATGTCACTTCACCTTGGCGACTTCAGCCGAAGCCAGGCAAGCAAGGACATGCGGGAATGGGCGGGCAGGCAATGCGGGGGTACACCCTCGACGTATCCGAGTATCTGTTTCGGCTGACCACCGAGAGTCTGCGGATTCACTCCAATCAGACACGGCGCTACCAGTCGCTCGGGAACCTCGTGAACGCGCGCGCCACCGCCGGCGCCGCAGGCGCGATCGAGCAGCACGACGTGGAAACGCTGCGCAAGCACCTCGAGAAGGTGCCGACCAAGGGCCCGATCCGCATCCATCTAAGCATCACGAAGACGAGCGCGGAAAGCCTGACGGAGGCCAAGCGGCGACTCGAAAAGCATCTCGGATCGGCCCTGACGGTCGGCGACGCTATCTCCATGCTGCTGTTCGATTATGTGGTCGAGCAGGGCACCGCCAAGCTGTTGAGCAAGATCGGAATCGACGAGCAAAAGCCGCCAAAAAGCGCGCGCGGGCGTGGTCGTGACGAGGGCGAAAAGGTTGTGCGAATTAGATAAATTCGGTTGTGAGGGGTGCGCGGGCTTTTCTCGAAGGGCTTGCCAAGATCGATAAGGTTTGATTGTGTCGCTCTGTCCGCAAAAAGGACTGCGGGGGCGAAAAGTGTCATCGCTTACGAATCGAATGGAGCAGGAGCTGCCCCTCGAGGCAGAAGCTGAAGCAGCGGCCGACTATGTGCCGATGATCATGCGCGCGATGGAGGCCAACGACATCGGCATCCGGACGATGGCGCTGCGCTCAGGTATCAAGAAGAGCAGGCTCGGCACGATCCTTCACCGGGATCCGGAGAAGCGCGCCTCGATGACCTTGCCGGAATTCCAGGCGATCCTCAGGGCCCTTAACATCGACCTCATGCAGGCAGTCATCAGCGTCGAGATGACCCGCGAGATGGAGCTCGTGCAGGACGATCGCTTCACCGCACTCGTGGCGATGCTGAGCACCTTGTTCAAAGGTCTGCCCCACCGGCTCGTCGAGGCTCTTCAGGAGCTCGAGGGCATGGACGGCAGCGAAATCCGCAGCGAGTGGGGCACCTATTTCCAGTCGGCGGTCATCAAGCGGATGGTCACCGAGATCACGGCGGTCCTCCAGCGTCGCTCGCAATTCGGCTCGGGGCGCGACCCGCTTCTCTAGCGCGGCACCCGTGCGATCGGCACGACTTCTCAGAAGCTCGACACCGTGGCGGCGCGAACGAATGGTTCACGGCGCGGTGCCGGCGATGCACTCGTGTGGATGGTCGCAACTCTCGAAATGCCGCTGAGCCGAGACCAGTTGAGCAGGACGTTCGAGACATAATCCTGGGTCTCGACGATCCGCGGCACACTCCCGTTCCTGACGCGCCCGGGCCCGGCATTGTAGGCCGCCAAGGCCAGGTGATAGGCACCGAACCGGTCGAGCTGCTGACGCAGATACCGCGTGCGGATTCCGAGGTCATGCCGGCCACCATTCCGATTTGATCCCGGCCGGCATTCCGACCTGATCCCGGCCGGCATTCCGATTAATTCCCGGCCACCTGCCGGGGGATGAGAAGCCTGATCGTTGGGCCATCCTTGCGGCTGCGTGTGAGCCGGGAGGACTGGATGCCGACGAGGAGGCCGAAGATGCGCGATGTGCGCGAAGTATTGAGATTGCACCGGGAAGGCTGTGTCCCGATGCGCGAGGTGGCCCGTATGATGGGCATTGCACGCTCGACGGTGCGAGACATGGTGGTCCGCTTCGAGCGCTCGGGGCTTTCCTGGCCGGTTCCGGCCGAGATCAGCGACGCGGAACTGGAAGCCCGGCTTTATGGGCCTGCCGGGGTAAAGCCGGGCAGACGCAAGCAATCCGAGCCCGACTGGTCGGTGGTGGCACGCGAGCTGAAGCGCAAGCACGTGACGCTGCAGGTCCTGTGGGAAGAATACATCGCCGCTCATCCCGACGGTTATCGGTACAGTCGCTGGTGCGAGCTGTTCCGCAACTGGGAAGGCCGGTTGTCGCTGGTGATGCGCCAGAGCCATGCCGGCGGCGAGAAGCTGTTCGTCGACTACGCGGGCGACACTGTCCCGGTCGTGATCAACCGCCGGACCGGCGAGATCCGCGCCGCGCATCTGTTCGTGGCGGTGCTGGGCGGCTCGAGCCTGTCGTTCGCGTGCGCGACCTGGACGGAGCAGTTTGCTGACTGGGCCGAGGCCCACAACGCCGCGTTCGCGTTCTTCGGCGGCGTGCCGCGGTTGCTGGTGCCCGACAATGCCAAGGTCGCGGTGATCAAGGCCTGCAACTTCGATCCAATGGTCAACCGCAGCTACACCGACCTCGCCCGCCATTACGGTACGGCGGTGCTCCCGACACGAAGCCGGAAGCCGAGAGACAAGGCGAAAGTGGAGGCTTGCGTCGGCATCGTCGAAAGATGGGTGCTGGGCCGGCTGCGCAACCGGATCTTCTACAGTCTGGCCGAGGTCAATGCGGGCATTGCCGAGTGCCTTGCCGATCTCAACGACCGGCGCGTGCTACGCCAGTTCCAGAAGACCCGGCGCGAACTGTTCGATGAGGTTGACGCGCCCAACCTCAAACCGCTGCCTGCCGAGCCCTGGGTCCATGCCCAGTGGAAGCGCTGCCGGGTCGGGCTCGACTACCATATCGCGCTCGAGCAGCATCACTACTCGGTGCCGCATCGCTTCGCCCGCCGTGAGGTAGAAGCCCGCTTTACCGCACGCACTGTCGAGATCTTCCTGGGCGGCGAGCGCATTGCCGTTCACATGCGTGGCAGCGGAAATGGCCGGCACACGACTGTGCCCGAGCATATGCCCTCGAGCCACCGGCGCTATCTGGAATGGACGCCCGCGAAGATCCGCGACGAGGCGGCCCGGATCGGGCCGATGCTGTCGCTGTTGGTCGAGCGCATCATCAACGATCGGCCGCATCCCGAACAGGGATACCGCTCGTGCCTTGGCATCATCGGCTTGGCCAAGCGCTTCGGCGCCGATCGGCTTGAAGCCGCCGCGGTCCGCGCTCTGGAGATCCAGGCGCGCAATTATCCTTCCGTCAAATCGATCCTCGAAAAGGGGCTCGACAAGGTGCCCGTGTCCAAAGCCCCGGAGCGCGAGCCGATCCTGCACGACAACATCCGGGGCTCCCAATACTACCATTGAGAGGAACAATGATGCTCAGACACCCAACCCTTGATCAATTGAACCAGCTCGGCCTGACCGGCATGGCGCACGCCTTCGCCGACCTCGACAACAACGGCGATGCCGCCAGCCTGAACCACGCCGAATGGCTGGCGTTGCTGCTCGATCACGAGGCTACCTGGCGTAACGACCGGCGCCTCGCGCTGCGCCTGCGACACGCCAAGCTACGGCACCACGCTGTTCCCGAGGACGTCGATTACCGCGCTGCGCGCGGGCTCGACCGCCGGTTGTTCGAAATGCTGCTCAAGGGCAACTGGATCGCCGCCCACGAGAACTGCGCGATTATCGGGCCAGCAGGCGTCGGCAAAAGTTGGCTTGCCTGTGCAATCGGCCACCAGGCTTGCCGGGACAATCGCTCGGTGCTCTACACCCGCCTACCGCGCCTGATCGATGACTTGTCGCTGGCCAAGGGTGACGGCCGCATCGCGGCCCGAATGAAGAGCCTGGCGCGCGTCGACCTGCTCATCCTTGACGACTGGGGGCTTGAGCCGCTCGACGGCAATGCCCGTCATCACCTGCTCGAAATCCTCGAAGACCGTTACGGCCGTCGATCAACGTTGGTGACCAGCCAGCTCCCAGTAGCCAGCTGGTTCAATCTGATCGGCGACCCGACCTACGCCGATGCCATCCTCGATCGCCTCGTTCACAACGCCCATCGCCTAGAACTCTCCGGCGAATCCATGCGCCGAAATCTCCACGCTCAAGCCGCTTGACCCACTCAAAACCTGCATGCCAATAATTACCCACGATCTGGCTTCACCCGGCCGGCATCATATCGGAACAGTGACCGGGATCAGATCGGAATGGGCGGCCGGGATCGTCGGAATCAGCACCGCGCTCCGCCACGAAGATTCTGCTCCACGTCGTAGCGGTTCACGCCTAGACCGGCGGCCGTCCCAGGCATCAGCTGCGTCAGGCCAAATGCGCTTTTCGGGGACACCGCGGAGGCGTTGTAGCGGCTCTCCCGAATGATCATCGCATCGAACAGCCCGACTGGAATCCCGTATTCGCAGGCGACGTTGCTCATCATCGAGAAATATGTCTGGCGGCGGACTTCGGCATCGGCGGGCAGGAAACCGCTTCGCCGGTAACCGGTCGGCGAGCATCCGGGGACGAAGGTCGTCGCAGCCGCAGCGAATACCGGGCCGCCGCGCATCCATGCCGGCACGGCGATCGCGGAAAATGGAGCAAGTGCCGCCGTCTGACTGGTCGGGGCGCCGAGCTGGGCAACACCGACCGGGGCAAAGGGGTCCTCCTCCGCGACCGCCGTCGTTGCGCCGGCCTCTGCCGCGAGTCTTTCACCCATCTGATACTCGACCCAGCGACGGCTCAGATCGTGGACCCGGAAGCCCTCCACATCCGCTATGACGGCCTCGGCCGGACCCTCCATGCGGGGCTCGGCCGTCCCATCCTTAGCGTCGGCGGCGACGTCCGACCGCCCCGTCATGCTGATCAGCTGGACGCTGCGCACCGGCGAAGCGGCGCGTCGGGTCGCCGCGAGCGCGGCCCCGCTATCAACGATGACAAGTGTGCTCGCGAGCAACAACGCACGCATATCAAACCTCCCTGACCCCTAGTTCAGGAAGTTGAGATCAGGCGATTTGCAGTTGTCAATTCCCTGGAGCGGGCAAACTATGGCTGCATTGGATCGCCCGAAACTGGATCATGTGGCTGATTGACCGAGACACGGATGGCCGCGGCCCTCGGATCGCGCTGCCCGCTCCGCTCCGCGAGGCGCTGGTGCGTTGGTACATCGGCCAGGGATCGCCTGGCGATGAAGAAGCAGGAATCATGCTCGTCCAGAACGCCCGAATCGGCGCCAAGTGGATCGCCTGTGATTGCCTGGCCGCGGACGATCCGCCGCCGATACTTACGCCCGCCTTCCTGTCGGAGGCGGAGACCTATTATCTCCGCCGGCTGACCAGCGCAAAGCGACCCGACCACCGCGCCGACTGCCCCTTCTTCCGGGATCAGGTCACCCATCGCATCTCGGAGGTACGATCGCGCGAAACGCCGGCGGCGCCTCCCGAGGGCTTCTTCGAGGTCCTGCGGCCTGCCCCCAGCAAGCTCGCGCAACAGCCCGAGAGCGACGCCAGCGACGATCGCACGCGCCACGCCTCGGTGCCTAGGCTGGCCCGGCTGCTATGGCGCCTCCTCGACGTTGCAGGGACGACCCGGGCTTTTCCCTTGTCCGATGGCGCGGAGGAGCCTTCGATCAAGCGGGAGTTCGATGCTCTAGTGAAGGCGAGCAGCAGGATCGAGATCGCGCCCGGCATCGAGCTCAGCCGCGCCTTCTGGACCCACGCCGATGCCCTGCACAGCCGGCGCGCCTATGCGGTTCTGAGGCGTCTCTCCCGAGACTGGCCTCCCGGCCACGCGCCGCAGGCGTTCTTCGCGCTCTTCTCGCATCAGATCACCGGCCATGTCATCGAGACCGCCGACAACCGGCCAGTGCGCGTCGCCAATCGGGTGCAATCCCCGTCGGTGCGGGGCAACCTGGTCCGTGGCCCTTTCCTCGTGATCGTCGTCGCTGGTCAATATCCCGAGGCGCGTGGCTATGCTCCGCTTCGCGCCTACGCCCAGCCGATCTACTCGGGGCAGCGTTTCATCCCGGTCGACTCCGAGTTCGAGCGCAGCCTGCTGCGCGAATTGCTGTCGATCCAGCGCAACCTTCACCGGCATGGCATCGATGCCGCGATCGAAAAGCCCGTGTTCGATATTCTGACGCCGCTCGGCCCTGCGCGACCGGACTTCCTGATCGAGGCGCGCTCGCGGATCACCGGGGAGATCAAGCGTCTGGCGATCGACGCCATCGACCACGGTGACGACGAGCATGACGGATCGAGCACCAGCGGGCATTCCCGCATGCGCGAGATCGCTCCGCTGCTCTGCCTCAGTTCCGGCGACCTCGAGCTGGGCCGGGTAGCGCGAAAGGTTGCCGCCGCCCTGGACCTGTGAGTTGAGCCCCGTGCTTCTCAGCTCCAGCGAAGCGTCATCGCGAACCCGCCCACAATGGCGATGATAACCGGCGTCGAGCGAAAGTAGAGCCGTTGCCACAGCCACCAGAGCTTGGACACGAAGAGAATTGCTTGTCGAACGCTCCGAACTTCTTCCCAGGCGCGTTCGCGGCAGACGTGCACTCCAGCGCCGACAATCGACAACGCGAGGGCGATCGCACAGCACAGCGCCGTAGCAGCGTAGAGAGCTGCCCAGTTCGCCAATTCGAGTTGCGTCAGCTGCGCCATTTCCGACCGTACCTTCTCGCACCGCCATCCAGGTAAGTGTCTGCCCTCGTTCCGGTTCCTACAGCCGTTATTGGTCGCCAAAGCCTGGCCTTAGACCCTTGACGGGGCGCCGAGGAATACTAGCTCGACTGACGCCGAACGCCATAGCGGTTCGGCTGGGACTAGAGGGCGCCGGCTCTCTCTCCGGCGCATCTCATGCCCGAATTGCTCATGCAGAGGATTTGGATATGAGGACGATTGTTCGCGATCTGATCCGTGGGCGGCGGCGCGGTGCTGCCGATAGCTCCCACAACAACGCGCTCCGCCATCTGGAGAGCCAGACGCCACCCTCCCGATCGGAGGCGCGTCGCTGGCGCTCGCGCGTGATGAAAGTGCTGACGTCGGCAATCGTCGGTCTGCTGGCGCTCCTCGGCACGTCCCTTACCCCCGCAGCGGCTCAGGTCTGGGCGCCGCCGCCGGCGTGGGGGCCGGGCTGGCATCATTGGACCGGCCATCATCGCTGGGCGCCAGGATGGCGCGGCCCAGTGTGGATAGCCGAACCAGGCCCTCGTCATGGTTGGTATCGCTGGCACGGCCGGTGGTACCGGCATTGCGGGTGGCGCTGGGAAGCGCCGCATCTCCGCGTGTGGCGCTGCTACTGACGCGTTGGCCCGACCCTCGGCGGTCGGGCCAACATCGACCACGTGGCGATGGACCGCGACCATGCCCAGCAAACTGCGCAACGGGCTAGACGGATTTGCTCGCTGGTCATGCCTTCCGCCGACCGGAGGCCGAGGGAAGCTTTGATGTTCGAGTGTCTGATCCTTGGAGACAGCACGGGCGTCGGCACCGCGCAGGCGATAAACGCGCGCTACGAACGCCATTGTGACGTTCAGGCCGCAGAGCGGGCCACGGCCGCCCAGGTCCTTTCCTGGCGAAGACCGGGAAAACGCTACAATACCTGCATCTTCTCGATGGGCTCCAATGACATGGCCGGACCGGCTCTCGCCGCCCGCCTCGCTGAGATACGTGCGCAGTTCTGTTTCAACCGTGTGATCTGGCTGCTGCCATACGCCCGCCCACAAGCCTACACCGTCAGCTCCGTCGCTGCTCGCTTTGGTGACGAGACCCTGGATCTCGGCCGCTTCCGCTCCCGCGACGGCGTTCACCCGAGCCGGTATATGGACGTGGCCGAAGCGCTTCTGAGATAGCGGTAAAGCAGCCGCTCGGTCCTTCGCTACGGCTCAACTGCGCAACGTGGGCGCTTCGCCGAAAGCTGTCTCTGCCTGCGAGAGGCAGCGGTCCCAGAAGGCAATCGCGGCATGAAAGTTCGGCAGTACCGGCCGGCCAAGACGATCCCGCACCTCTCGCGCGTCGAACGCAGCGACGCGAGCCACGTTGCCCGGCATCGTCGGATCGACCACCACGGCAATCGTTCCGAAGCCCTCGCTGCGCAGTTCAAGGCCGCCTTGGAATTCCTTCAGGAGGGCGTTGCGCGTCGGCTCGATGAACTCGCTGAAAATCGGATCTCGCCGCCAGATCGGCCATTGTTCGCGGCTGTACTCGCGCCGAGCGGCATCGTGACAGTCAACATTGGCGAACACATGTCCAACCGATCGCAGGAGCGCAACGATCGCGACATATTGCGACTGGAAGTCGGCAACAGGCCGCATCATGCTGTCGTCCTGCTGAAAGCGGGCGACGAGGTCCCGAATTAAATCGAGCTGGGCGCGGGCGACAAGCATGGCCTAGAACCGCCCAGACACCAGTTGGCGGCCCGCCTCGGTATCAGAGAAGGCGCGAAGCGTCTCGGCGGTCTTGCAGATTCTCATCATGATCTCCGCGATGCGATACAGTGGCTCGGTAAATGGGCACGGCTATGCCACAGCCCAAAGGTCATCGGGTCCGAGATAGCTCAGCTCAAGCTGCGCAGGGTTCAGCGCGACTGTCGCGCGGAGAAGGCCACGCCGATTATGGTTGAGGGGATGCTGGAGGCGGCCGATGCCGCGCCCATCGGCAGAGAGCACCAATGGCTGGCCGTTCCAGTTGTGCAAGCTCACGGGAGAGCCGGGCGGAGCCGGCGCCGCGAACCACTCGACATTCCCCACATAGTCCCGTCGTGCCCAGGTCCGGTTCGCCGCAGGCGCGGCCTCCTGGGCGAACTCGAGCCACATTGCTCGCGTCTCGGGAGAAGGCCAGTCCGGCTGAGCCGACCAGGCCGCGAGGACAGGCGAGCGTAGCCATGTTCGCAATTCCGCACCGGACGTGAAAGTCGCGCCGGTGTCCACGACGGCCTTGATGGCTGCCAAACGCGAGTTGAAGCCCGCCTGGATGAGAATCGAAGCCGATCGGTTCATGGTGCCGGTCTCAACGGCAGGGACCGCTAGACCCAGCTCATGATCGGCGAGGGCCAGGCCGAAGACGCCAACGACATCACCGTTGGCGGCCGCACGCACACGAAGCGCCTCCATCGCCCACGGCAGGCGATAGACGAGGCCGCCCTCGATGAACTGCAGCGCATCGCCTTCCTGCCCCGCGACGGCGGAGGCGAGTGGCTGCCCGAGCAGCCAGCAGCGGAGGATGTCGCGCCAGTTCCCCGGAAATGGGTCCGGCTCGAACGGATAGAAGGAGAAGACCCGCTCGGCGATGCCGGTGATCGCCGTAATCGCAGCCTCGTGATCTCCAACCAGCAGCGCGGCGTTCGCCTGCACCAGAAGGTCGTTGGCCACCGGCGCCACCGCGTCGAGCGCGTGACCCGCCTCGAGACCCAGCCCCGCAAGAAAATAGCCGCGGCGCGAGACGGCAGTCGAATTGGCCCAAATGTAGCGGCTTCGGGTGAGGAGCGTCGCACGGTAAGCGGCGCGCGACCCGGCATCGAGGCGCTCTAGGCGCCGGTTCCAGAGAGAGGACTGAAGAACCGTGTCGAGCGCGGCTTCGATCTGGTCATCGGGAACATCGTCTTCGCCGATCAGGCTGAGGATCGCCGTATCGAGCGTCGCCATGGAGCGCTCCCATTGCTTGAGCGCTCGTTCGCGTTTTTCGGGGATCTCGCCCGCCACTTCGGGGAAGGTCCAGGCCGCGGCGTTGTTGACCACATAGTCGACGAGCTGCTCGAGATTGCCGCCGATCCGCCCATGCATCCTCTTCAGGAGCGCAAAAATGAGCTGAACGAGGCCGCTTTCCATCTCGCGGGCGCCGAGATCCCCGATCAGGCCAACCCACTCGTCATGCCTCTTGTTCTGGGTGTCGCTGAAGATCGGGAAGAGCACCAAGCCTTCGACGTCGACATAGGCCCGCCCGGCGCGTCCGATCACGTTCTTGAACTCGGAGACCTGGATCTTCTCGCCATGCCGATAGAGCGAATGCATGACGACCGCCGTCGCCGAGAGGTTGAGCCCCTGCGCGAGAGTGGGCGATGAGATCGTCACCTTCAGAACGCCGTCTCGCAGGAGCCTCTCAACCTCTTTTCGGTAGGCGGTCGGAAGCGCGCCGTGGTGGAGGGCCACGCCCAGGCGCAGGCATTTGAGGATATCGCTGTCCGCGCCCAGCCATTCTTCACCGAGCGCGATCGCGGTCTGCAGCCGCACCGGGTCGACCGTGAGCAGTGACGCAAGCGCGCCTCGCGTATGCAGGTCGACGATGACCTTGGCGAACGGCTCGACGCTGCGCCGTTCCGGGCAATAGATCAGGACGGTCTGTCCATCGTCGACCAGACGCCAGGCGGTGGCAAGGCTGAGCTCCTGCTGATTGTCGGGAAACAGCCGGGTCCGCAGCTTCTTCGGCGGTATGAAGAGCGGCGGTGCCACGCCGGTGAGGAACCCGGGCACGAAGGGCTGCTCTTCGCCGACCCTCAGGTTGAGGCGTGCCCGGGGGGATGACCAGACCACCTCGCCGAACCGCAGACGTGTCGGCCGCCAGTCGTCCTTGATGGGATCGCCTGGCTGATCGCGCCGCAGCCACGCCGAGAAATCCTCGAGCTGCGGGCCATCGGGCAGGATTGCCGACAGGCAGACGATCCGGCGCTGCTCCGCGTCTGGTCGGCGGAGCAGGCGCTGTATCTGGACCTCGTAGCGAACTTCGCGCTCACCCGGACCGATCATGTGGCCCTCGTCGAAGACGAGCAGACCGACATCGTCGAGCAACGACGGATCGTTCCTCAAGGCGAAGTCGAGTTTCTCCGGAGTTGCGACGACAATGTCCCGCTCGCGGATCGCGTCCTCGTCGAACGCAGAGACGCCGATGCTACCGTACAGGGCGGATATGGTCTTGCCGAGCGGGCCGAACGTACGCTGAAGCGTCGTTTCCGTCTGCGCGGACAGAGCACGAAGTGGCGTGACGAACATCACGCGGCGCCCGGCAGCCAGGCAGCGAAGGATCGAGAGCTCGGCGACCCTCGTCTTCCCGGCGCTCGTCGGTAGCGAGACCACGAGATTGTCGGCCTGATCGACCGCGCGCGCGGCGGCCTCTATCTGTGACGGCCACAAGTCAACTTCCGCCCTTGGACGGCGGGCGAGCAGTCCGATGAAGAGATCGCGCAAGCCCCGCCACGGCGGCGCCTCTCCACCGGCCGGAATGAGAGGCACCCTCTCGTGGAACGTGTTCGACCATAGGTCGGAGAGCAGATGGATCGCGACGCGGTGCGCCCACCATTGCGGCACCAGGTTCAGCTCGGCGCAAATGGCGAGGTTCTCGCGCAGTTGGGCGATCGCACGGTCGATCAGAGCGCGCTCGCCGCGGTCAAGCGCGAGCAGGAACATCGACACGGCACCGAAGAAGGCATCGGTTAGGGCAAGGTCGAGGCCCTCGAACAGGAAATCGTGGCCGTCCCGCTCGGCCGCGTCGCCGACAAGCGGATCGGCAAGACGCTGCTGGAAGAGCGCGGTGATGGCCTCATCCGATCCCCGACCATCGAGACGAAAGGCATAGACCCGGGCACGCAGCTCGTTGATGTCCCGCCGCATGAGAAGCGCCAGCGCCTGCTCGATGAGCGAGAAGTTCTCCTCCTCCGCCACGACCGCAAGGAGGGAGTAGGCACGGGCGGAGAGATGCGCGAGATGGTAGCTCGCAGCCGCCATCACGAAGTGAAAATCGCGGTCGGCTTCGGCGCGATTGCCCTTGGCCATGACCGCCTCAAGGGCGGTCGCGGCCTGCTCGAAGGCGACACGCGCCTGGGCCGGGTCGCCACCGAGTTCCAGAAGACGCAGCCCAAGCCCGAGCAGCCCATAACCATAGCTGTGCAGGTCGAAGCTCAGTTGCGCAGAAAAGGCCGGTGCGCCCGCCGGGAGCACGCCCTGCCGCCATATCATCGCCCGTGCCTGGCCGCGCGCGATCAGACGACCGCGAAAACCGGTGGCGGCTGCATCGGTGATGGCGGCGGAGATCGCCTCAGGGCTGGTTGGCATTGGCGATCACCTGAGCGTAGACCGCGCCGACAAAGGCGGCGTGTCCATCCACGTGCAGCCCTACGCCCCACTGCCCGATCGGGCCGGGATAGGCCAGCAGCGCCTGCGTCAGCAGTGCCTCCGGCGCGTTGCCGGAGAAGGTGAAGAGAAGATGCCGGACATGATCGGGCGGGATGCCGAGGCGATAGAGAGCCTCGTCGATGGCGTCGACGAGTGGAGCGTCCGTCCCAAGGTCCATCAGCCTCGCCGAGATGAACGACAGGGCGTGCGACGACGGAAGGCCGCCATCCTTGTCGAGCCCAGCGCGCGCTTCCTGAAGCGTCTGCGCCCGCAGATCGATGCGGCTCTTTGCCTCGGTCTTGAGGAACCGTAGGCGCTGCGTCGCAGGATCAAGGATCATGCCGATCACATCGTCGCCGCGCATCGCCATGTCGCGATGGTCCTTCCACCGCAGTCGCTTGATGGGAGCCCGGTAGCCGCTGTGGGCATCAATCCATTCGGTCGCGTAGATTTCCCCCAGATCACCGGAGCGTATCTGCGGTGTTTGCGGAAGAAGATCGGTAACCATCTTGGCTGCAGCCGGCTTGCCCAGCCGCGCGAGCGCAGCTGCCAGACGCTCCTCCGCCGCATAGTGGGCGGGAACCGCCGTCGCCGTCAGCTGGATGCCCATGGCGGCATCCGCTGTGCGTCCGGTCATCACGCGGACATGGTGATTGCCCAAAGGAGTATCGGCCGCATCGCACCAGTCGTTAAATTGAACCATCCACTCATTCCAAAACGGGCTGCTGAAGTGCCGGCCCATCCCCACGTGAATTGTCGCCCGACGCGCGGCCGCGCGTCTACCTTCTAATCCAGCCTGGGCTCATCGAGCCAGTTGCGACCGGCTCCTGCTCGACGACCCGCCTTGCTGCGGCACGATCCCGCGACTGATACCGGTCAGCTCGCGGCAGGGGCCAATCGCGAGCCCGCAATGCGCTCGACCACTCGTCGCGCGACATCCGACGGCACGGCAAGTCCGATACCAACATTGCCCCCGCTGGGACCGATGATCGCGCTGTTGATGCCGATGACCTCGCCCCGCATGTTGATCAGCGGCCCACCCGAATTCCCTGGATTGATCGGGGCATCGGTCTGAACATACGGCGGACCTGCGGACGGCGCCCGTACGGCGCTGATGATGCCGGCAGTGACGGTCTGGCCCACCTCGAAGGGGTTGCCGATCGCCACGACATAGTCGCCGACATGGGCCTTGGCTGACTCGCCGAGCGGCAGGGCCTTCAGCCCTCGCGCTGGGATCCTTAGAACGGCAATATCTGTCAGCGGATCGCTCCCGAGCAGTTCCGCCTCGACCTGTCGATCGCCGATGCCGACTGCGATTGCGCGCGCGTGCGAGACGACATGCTGGTTGGTCACCACCAGCCCGCGTTCGGCGTCGACCACGAACCCCGATCCGGCCGATATGCGCGGCGCGAGGGCTTCGTCAGGCACGCCAAGAAAGAGGCGGTAATAGGGATCCCGGAGCAGAGGGTTCTGCGCATAGGGCGAACTCTGCAGCACGGCGATGTTGACCACCGCAGGCGCGACCCGCTCCACCAGCGGCGCCAGCGTCAGCCGGTTGATGGGAACGGCGTCGCTCGAGATCGCCCGTTGCCCGGTCGCTTCAGCCGGGTCGGCGCTCGTCAACATTTCGACAGCCGCGCCGCCGAGAGTGGCGCCAACGAAGGTGAGCACCAAAGCCCATGCCGCCCAGATGCCCCTGGATTGCCGATGGGATCGAATCATGATTGTTCCCTTCGCTTCGTCCTCCACCAGCCGGCGCAGGGAGCGTGTGTTTCGAAAGCCGCGCACCGGCGGCGCCGGCGCGCGCAATCGATCAGTGCTGCGTCGCGCCGTCGCCGAGCGGTATCCTGCGACCGCGCGTCGTCCGCTGCGACTTGGGCATCCGCACCGTCAGCACGCCATCGCGTAGCACGCCCTGACAGTTCTCCTCATCGGCGCCGTCGGGCAGCACGATCGAGCGTTCGAAACGGCCATAGTAGCGTTCGGACCAGCCGCGATCCTTGTCCTGGTGCTCGGACTTCTTCTCGCCCCGGAGCGTCAGCACGCCATCGTCCACGGTGACGTCCACATCCTTCTCGTCAGGCCTGGAAGCTCAGCGGTGACGATCACCTGATCATCGGTCTCCTTAACCTCCAGATACGGCCAGCTCTGCACATTACTGGAGAGGCCGATGCCGCCTACGAGCGGTGCCCGGAAAAAGTCCTCGAACAGGCGATCCATCTCTCGGCGGAGCTGGACATAGGGGCTGCGCTCTTCGTCGCGGAAGAGCGCGGGCGCCGGGTTCTCCTGCCGGCGCCACGGAATCAAATCACGCATCGACATGATTCGTCTCCTTGGTTGCTGGCGAAGAGGGCTCGCCGCCCCGAACGGCGCGGCGAGCCCGGGTCGGCATCAGGCAGCTTCGCGCTGCTTTGGCGCCGTCGTTGGCCTTCTCGTTATTGTTCGCGGACGAGTCTTCGATCCGGCGGGCATTTTCACCAGCCGCGCCGATGCTGATCTTCCGCGGCTTCATCGCCTCGGGGATCTCGCGCACCAGCTCGATCGAGAGCATGCCATCCTTGAGCTCCGCATTCTTCACCTGAACATAATCCGCCAGGCCGAAGCGGCGCTCGAAGTCACGCCCGGCGATGCCGCGGTGGATGTAGCGGGTTTCCTCGCTTTCCTGCTTGCGACCAGAGACCACGAGCAGATTCTGCTGTGCGGTCACTTCGATCTCGCCGGGGCGGAAGCCGGCCACCGCTATGTTGATGCGGTAGCGGTCCTCACCTTCGCTCACGAGATCGAACGGCGGATAGTTGTCGGTAACCTGCGAAGTCAGACCGTTCTCGAGCAGGTCGAACAGCCGGTCGAACCCGACAGTCGAACGCCGGAACGGCCGTAAAGTCATAGTTGGTCCTCATAAACAAGTCCTCCTTTGAGCAACGAGTGTATGAAGAGCGTCCGAGAGAGCGGACGCACTCTCCATGCCGGGTCCTGTCGGCACCCGGCAGGAGTTTATTTGGTTTCGTCAGAACGGCTTTCAAGACCATTCTCAACAACCTGAAGTCGCTTCAGGCGGATGCCGAGGCTGATCAGCGTGAAAGCCGGCGAAGAAGGCCCAGGCCACAATCACCCACGCCACCGAGAGGATGCTGGCGATCGGGTAGAGCCACAGCATGGCCCACACCCACACACCCAGCAGGATCGACAGCGCGCCAGAGATCCCGAGCAGCCATTCGCCCTTGATCTCCTTGCGCAGCCGGATAGCGGCGGCGATCTCAAAGGCACCGGTAAGGAACGCCCAGGCGATCAGCACGCCCAGCGTGACCAGCGCATAGCTTAGGGTTGCGAGCTCGGGCATCAGCGCAACGGCCACCGCGGCCGCGATGCCGATAACGCCGCGCAGGACCATCGCCCACCAGCGATCCTCCTTCTTCGTCGCCCCCCGTACACCCGCGATCAGCGACAGGATGCCGTCTGCGCCGGCATAAGCGGCAAACACGAGAGTGAAAGCCAACAGAGCATTCAGCGGAAACAAGATGGTGACCACGCCCAGCAGAAGGGCCAGGACACCACGGAACACAATCCAACCCCAGTTCCGCCTCAGCAGCGCAGAACCCCGGGCATAAGCACTCCCCGTGGAGAAGGGGGAGGCAAAAGACATTGCGGTCATATGATCTCTCCCAGTTCAACAGCGGAGGCCGACACGGGAGCCCTGATCAGGCACTTCCGCGCCGGCGACCATCACTCGCAGAGATAGGTGAGGCCGGTATGATTTGAATAGTGCTCGTACGGTCACTGAGACACGCGCAGATTGCAGCACGGCCCCGGTCGAGCTATGGGCTGGCCCGTCGGAAAAGGCAGACTTGGTCTGGTCAGCCCAAGTCCTTTCGGTGACGAAAGCTCTGGTCTTCGGCTTCGTGCCCGAGATCCCCACGACGAACACCGGACGCTTTTCGGCGTCCGACTGTTCGTCCGTGCGGGCCTCGCGTGACGAGGAACGCTCCGGTCGAACATCGACAAGGAGCTCGACCGTGAATTTATCTATCCCGACGTACGACGCCATCATCGCCGGCGCTGGACCGGTTGGCCTGTTCCTCGCCTGTGAGCTGCGCCTTGGCGGATGCTCGGTTCTAGTGCTCGAGCAGGCGCCAGACCCCCGGTCCCCTTTCAAGACGCTTCCGTTCGGCCTGCGCGGGCTGACCGTCCCGACTGCCGATGCGCTCGACAGACGCGACCTTCTCGAAAGTCTCGCAGCCCACGCCGCCAACCCTGCCGCTCCCGAAGCTCACTGGATGCGGCAGCATCGCCGGCCAGCCGGGCATTTCGCCGGCATCCAGTTTTTCCACGACAAGATCGACAAAGCGCGGTGGCGCTACCGCCTCGGTCCCGCAAAGAGCGCCGCGGCAGACATGGCAAGCATCGAGGCGGTGTTAACCGGGCGTGCCGAAGCCCTCGGCGCGACCATCCGCCGCGGCTACGCCGTCAAGGGCTTGGAAGAACGAGGCGACGAGGTCCTCGTCAGCGCAGGCGACGACGTATTCCCGTGCCGGTGGCTCGTCGGCTGCGACGGCGCGCATAGCGCGGTCCGCAAATCTGCCGGGATCGGCTTCACGGGCACCGATCCTGAGTTCACCGGCTACTCCGTCAGAGCCGTGCTCGCGAACCCGGATGCGCTCGCACCAGGACGCCACCAGAGCGAAGGTGGCGTCTACACCTTCGAAGCTCCCGATGTGATTGCGATGGCCGATTTCGACGGCGGCGCCTTTCACCGCTCCAGCCCGATAACCCGCGAGCATGTAGAGGCAGTGCTCCGAAAGGTGTCAGGCGCGGACGTCAGGGTCGAAAGCCTCGACCTCGCCGCCACCTGGACAGATCGCTCCTATCAGGCGACCGATTACCGCGTAGGCCGCGTGCTTCTCGCTGGCGACGCGGCCCACATCCACTCTCCGCTTGGCGGCCAGGGGCTCAACCTTGGATTAGGCGACGCAATGAACTTGGGTTGGAAGCTCGCTGGCGTAATCCGCGGCGACGCGCCGACCGATCTTCTCGAAAGCTACCAGCACGAGCGGCACCCCGTCGGGGCACAAATCCTGGACTGGTCGCGCGCGCAGGTTGCCCTGATTCGTCCGCAACCCAGCTCGCGGGCGCTTCGGGCGATCGTGCGGGACGTGAGTAACCGTGGGCTGTAGGCCGCCTTGCGTGGCACGGGATTGAAGCGCTGATAGCCACTCCTTTGATGGGGTGGCGTAGATGGACGATAGCGAGGCGGATCGAGCAAGTAGTCATATGAGTGGTCATATGACTACTCGTATTGAGGTGGTCGGCCGCATATCTGGCCGCCGTCGTTGGACGGTGGAGCAGAAGCTGGCGATCCTGCGGGATGCGTTTGGGCCGGACGGTTCGGTCCGGGCTGCATGCGACCGGCACGAGGTCGGCAGCGGGGCGGTCTACACGTGGCGCCGACAGGCGATGTCGGGAGAACTGACTGGCTTCCGCTCAACGGCCTTGCCGACGTTCTCAGAGGTTGAGGTCGCAGATCCGGTCGTCCGCGATATTACGCCAGCGGTGCCACCCCGTTGCGGGCAGATAGGCATCGAACTGGCGACAGGTGTCCGCCTGACCGTGGACGCGATGGTCGATGCCGACGCCCTTGCCCGGGTGATTGCCGTGCTCAGCCGATGATCCCGTTGCCACCCTCAACGCGGGTTTACCTGGCCTGCGGGACGACAGACATGAGAAAGGGCTTCGACGGGCTGGCGGTATTGATCCAGCAGGTTCTGGAACAGTCCCCGCATTCCGGCGCACTGTTTGCCTTTCGCGGTAAGCGCGGCGATCTGATCAAGCTGCTCTGGTTCGATGGCCAAGGGATGTGCCTGTTTTCCAAGCGTATGGACCGCGGCAAATTTGTCTGGCCGGTGACGAAGACAGGCAAAGTCAGCCTCACCTCGGCCCAGCTTTCCATGCTGCTCGAAGGCATCGACTGGCGCCGTCCAGAACGCACCGCCGTACCGCTTCTGGCAGGATAAAAAGTCCCAGATTTGCGTGGTTTTTCTGGCACCGGATGTCCCGTTTTGCTAGTGGATCACGGTGTCGGACGCAGCCTCCTCTTGGTCAGATAAAGACGCCCGGATCGCCGAGCTGGAAGCTGCATTGGCGGCCCGCGACACGCTGATCGACACGTTGCGTTTCCAGCTGGCACAGCTGCGCCGCATGACGTTCGGGCAATCGTCCGAGAAGCTGTCGGCGCAGATCGAACAGCTCGAAACTGACCCTCGAAGAACTCGAAGGCGAAGCCGCTGTGGCCGATGCCCGCAAGGATGCACCAGCAGGCATGTCCGAACGGCCATCGCCGGTTCGCGCCCTGCCGCCCCATATTCCACGCGCCGAGCAGCGGATCGAACCTGAAGCGGGTCACTGCAATTGCCCCGATTGTGGCGGCACCTTGCGCCCCTTGGGTGAGGACAGCGACGAGATCCTGGATGTCCTGCCCGTGCAGTGGCGCGTCATCCGCACGATCCGCCCCAAATACAGCTGCCGTTCCTGCGAGAAGATTGTGCAGGCACCGGCTCCGGTGAAGGCGATAGCCCGCGGCAAGGCAAGCTTCGCCACGCTCGCGCATGTGGTCGTATCCAAGTTCGATCATCACCTGCCGCTCTACCGGCAGGCCGAGATGATGGCCGCGCAAGGCCTCGACATCGACCGTTCAACGCTGGCCGGGTGGGCAGGACAAGCTGCGCATCTGCTCGACCCCATTGTCTCCCGGATCCGCGAGGAAGGCCTGAAGGCCGCCAAGATCCACAGCGATGACACACCCGTGCCGATGCTGATGCCCGGTAAGGGCAAGACCGCGCAGGGCCGGTTGTGGACCTATGTGGTCGACGACCGGGCCGGCGGATCAACCGCAGCGACGATGGTGTGGTACAGGTTCACGCCCGACCGCAGCGGTATCCATCCGCAGACCGAGTTGAAGAACTTCACGGGCCTCCTTCAGGCCGACGGCTACGCCGGTTACGAGAAGCTCTATGCTGACAACCGGATTCAGGAGGTCGCCTGCTGGGCGCATTTCCGTCGCAAGATCTTCGAGAACCACCAGACCAGCCCGACGCCGTTGACTACCGATCTCCTGGCACGGATCGCCGCGCTCTACCGGATTGAGGACGAAGTTCGCGGACAACCACCTGATATTCGCAAGCAACGGCGACAGGAAAACACCAGGCCAATGGTCGACGAGCTACGCTCGGCCATCGACGATGCTTTGCGCCGTCTGTCACCAAAGTCCGCGATGGCGAAGGCGCTCGCCTATGGTCGCAAGCGCTGGATTGCGCTCACGCGCTTCGTTGACGACGGCTTGGCCGAGATCGACAACAACATTGCCGAGCGCGCGATGCGCACCGTGGCGATCGGCCGGAATTATGCGAAGCGCCGGATTATGCGCAGGTGCCGACGGCGGGTCCAGTTGTTGCACCAGACCCGCCGCCATAAACTTCACATAATCACAACGACTGCAGGAAGCTCATCAGATTGTCGGAGGCTCGGAAGCGCCCCGGCGCGGCGGCGCTTGGTTGCAGCTTCATCAGAGCCTGTTCCTTCATCGCGAGATCGGCTTCGACGTACATATGCGTCGTTGCCGTATCCTCATGACCGAGCCACAGGGCGATGACGGTGATGTCGACGCCCGATTGAAGCAGGTGCATCGCCGTTGTGTGTCGAACCGTATGGGGTGTGACTGGGCGGTCAAGGAGCCCCGGATTCTTGCGACCTGCAGTCGCAACGGCAAGGTTCAAGCGCTGGGTGACGTTCGAGCGGGTCATGCGGCCGCCACTTCGGTTCGGAAACAAGATACTATCCCCCGAGGGATCGCCGATCTGGCGGCGCCAGGACCTGATCAGCGCGGCAGTTGGGCGCCAGAGCGGCACACTGCGTTCTTTGCGGCCCTTGCCACGCAGATGCGCGGCGGGCTGTCCTTCAAGGACAACGTCCCGGCACCGCATGCCGATCATCTCGGAAACGCGGGCGCCCGTGTTGTACATCATGCTGAACAAGGCGCGGTCGCGTTGTCCGGCCCAGCTAAGCCGGTCAGGTGCTTCGAGAATGGCGCTGATCTCGGGCCGTGACAAAAACCCGACCATTGATCGATCGAACCGCTTGAGCGGGATCGCCAGCGCCCGTTCGATCGTCGCCAGCGACGCAAGGTCGTGATGCGATGCATATTTAAGGAACGTCCTGATCGCGGCGAGACGTGCGTTGCGGCTTCGAACGCTGTTGCCTCGATCCTTCTCGAGATGGTCCAGGAAGGCGAGCAACAACGGCGCGTCGAGATCGGGCAAAGTGATGGCGCTGGGCGTTCGACGGAGTGCTGCCGCCGCGTAGTTGAGGAGCAGGCGCAAGGTATCCCGGTATGCCGCTACGGTCTGAGCGCTGACCGCACGCTGCTCGCCGAGATGATCCAGAAAGAAGCGCTGGACGAGCGTCGGCAATGTCGGGGGAGTAAGCTCAGCCATGAGCTGCCTCCCCGAAAGCGAAGTGTTCAAAAACGGTTGCCTGCGGTGGCCATCAAATCCGGGATGCCGGTCAAATACCAATAGGTGTCCGATACCTTTGCATGGCCAACGTAAGTCGAGAGCGCCGCGATAGCATTGTCGATATCAGCACCTTCGGCTTGCCACCGTTGGATGCGTCTGCAGATGAACGTGTGCCTGAGGTCATGGATACGAACGTCGCGATAGGCACCCCGGGCAACGATGCCCGCTTCGTTGCGCAACTTCTGGAAGGTCCAATGTACTGCGCGCTTTTTTAGCGACCGTGATGGGGTCGAGACGAAAAATGTGTCCTCAGCCACGCGCGGTAGAAAATGATCCCGCATGCGAAGATAATCGGCGAGTGCGACGGCGACGGTGGCGTGGAAAGGCACATGCCGCGATTTGTTGAACTTCGTCATCCGGACCGTCAGGCATCGACTTCCAAGGTCCACATCGGCGCACCGCAGCTTGATCGCTTCGGAAACGCGCAAGCCGGTTGCGGCGATCAATCCGTAAAAGGCTTCGAACGCAGCGGGTCGAAGCCCGCCTTCCGGATCGAGACGGCGTGCCGCTGCGAGCAACGCCAAGATCTCGTCTTCCGTATAGATATGGGGCGTGGCTCGGCGATGGGACTTGCCGAATATCTGAGTCTGCGGGAACTCCGTGGCCGGATCTTCCCGCAGAAGGTAGGCGGCGAAGGGCCGAAGTGTATCGAGCCGGCGAGCCCACGCCCTCGGCTCGCGACTGCGAGCATGCCCCTTCGCCCACTCGATCGCGAGGTCCGATGTGAGAGAACTCCGGTGGCCAGAGTCGTCGAAGAATCTGGCGAACGAACGAAGCTGGCTAGCGTTCGGCCCGGCGCCAAGAAATCCCAGCGTCGTACGTTCAGCAAGATAGGCCTCTACCTGCGCTGTCATGGTGATCGTCATCATCACGCCCTCCCTGGCCAGGGCATGGCCACGGCCGACAGGCGGCGAAGATCGATCTTGGTATAGATCTTCGACGTGTCGAGGCTACGGTGACGCAAGACATCGGCGATGTGCTTCATGGGCGTGCCGTCGGCGAGCAGGCGGCTCGCGATGCTGTGACGAAGGACGTGGGGATCAGTTCGATCCAATCCGCATCGTACGAAAGCTGCGATCACCGCATGCTTGGCGACGCCTGCCCTGATCGGGACGTCATACGGCGCGACATGGCGCACGAAGATCGCACGGTTGCTGGTCTTCGGTCGCTCATGGCGCAAATAGTCTGCGATGGCGTCGCCGGTGGCAGTCGGCAATGGAAGGCTGTCGGTGAAATGCGTCTTGGTCCTGGCTATACGAATGATCCCGTTGCGCCAGTCGAGGTCGTCGAGGCGAAGCTTTACGACTTCGGAACACCGGAGCCCGAGATCGGTGACGCATCTCACCATCGCGTAAGCGCGCCGCCGTGAGGGTAAATGATCGTCGAATGATGCGAGAACCGCGTCAATCTCGTTTGGCGATAGCACGTCGGGCAACTCTGCTAGGCGCCAATGCGCGGCCCGCGGAATCGCCCGCAGGAGTCGGCCGATATCATCACCCAACATCTTGCGAAACTTGAAATAACAACCGACTGTGCCGCCGGCGACACGCACGGCGCCAGCACTCCAACAACGGCCTTCACCGAGGACAAAACGCCGGACGACTGCCGGGTCGAGCTTCTCAGGATCAATCTCGCCATCACCGAACCGCTCGAGGAGCAGCCGGCGAATGATATGGATCCGCTGCCGCCGCGTCGTGTCCGCCAGACCACCGACATCGCGCATGTAACGATCGAATGCTGCCAGTTCACCGTCGAGCCGGCCCCTCTGTTCGATCGCCGGAATCCGCCTTTGGGCACGAAGCACGTGCAGAAGGTGCCGGATAGCGACGCGCAACTCGTGGCGCAGCTTGCGAACCGGGTAAGGGCAATCGCAAGATGGCACATGGGTATCCAGGAACCGTCGTTGCGCCGCCTCATCGATCAGCGCGATGTCCAAGCCTTCCTCGGTCGCCCACTTCCCGAAATGCGCGACGCAAGCAAAATATACTCGCACTGTGTTCGGATGATATCGGCCCGCTCGAAGATAGGAGACATACTCCTCCTCCACGGACGCAAAGACACTGTTCGCCAGCCAGCGACGCGGTCCCGGCTGCAATAGATCAGACTTCATGAAAGGCTCCTCTCCAGATGGTGGGTGGAGAGGAAGGCGTATTATGTGCAGCTGAAGTTAGTCATGCTGCAACATGTGCGGCGAAAAATGGCGGACTGGGCACAACCCGCCGTCGGCACCTGCGCATAATCCGGCGCTTCGCATAATTGCGATTATGCATACCTTTCCATAACAAGAAGAATTGGCTATTCGCGGGATCACAGGCTGGAGGAGAGCGCGCCGCTGCCATCTATTCGGTCATCGAGACGGCAAAGCTCAATGGCATCGAGCCGCAGGCTTACATCGCCGATGTCATCGAGAAGATCGCAGGTGGATGGCCGGCCTCCCGCTGGGAAGAGCTCATGCCTTGGAACTGGACAGCCGACGAGCAACCGCACATCGCCGAGGCCGCCTAAGCCGCGGCCTTCAGGCCACGCTTACGGACGTGATCGAGACGCGCGACGGCGCAACCTACTTCGCTGAGCGGACCTTGGGCATAGGTCTACGTTACGACCTGGGCGGATCCCACCCGCTCATCGGGCGCAGCGCGCCAGACTTCGACCTGAACGACGGGACGCGGCTGAATCAGCATCTGCGCGCAGGCCGCGGTCTGATCGTCGACTTCGACACGGTGACCAAGAGAAGAGCGCTCGCCCGCCAGTGGCACCATCGGCTCAACTATCTCAAATCCCGGGCGACGAACCCGTTGGGCCTCAGTGCCCTCCTCGTCCGCCCGGACGGATTCGTCGCCTGGGCGGTCGACGGCTCTGCCGATGAGAGCGAGCTCACTGCAACGATCAAGCGCTGGTTCGGCCTCCCGTCGCGTCAATAACCGGGCGCGCAATTTCTCGTCTGGATCCTCCCTGACCGCCCTCTCAGCAGTCGCGGCTCCCCTTTTCGCCGTCGGCTCTTTGAAGCGTTATGCACCGTTACGAGAACCGTCGCCAAGGCTTATTGGGCGCACGGAAAGCGAGGCCTTGATTAGGCCCGGGCGGCTCTGCCTTGCTGGGAAGCGCGCGCCCTGAGGATGAAGCCCGCTTCCTTACCAGGTCGATCAATCAGCCAAAAACGGTCGCCTGCCTCACCCGCCGGAGGAAGTCGGCAATCAGCTCGCTGTCATCGACATCCTGCACGACGCGGGGGCGGAGCGTTCGGACGATTGAAACATTCGGGAACCAGGCTCCAAACTGCTCGCTTTCACCCAGTCCCTGGAGCGCCAAGGTCATGGCGAAGGGGCCCTCGATTCCCTGTTCGCCAAGAAACGTCCCCAGCGATGTCAGATAGCGTTTGGACGCTTCGTTGAACTCGTGCAGGCCCAGCCTCCCCTCCCCGCTCAGCTGCTGGATGGCGAACGCGGCATGGGCATGGACGAACCAATCGTCGCGGATGAACAGGCGCTCAATGCCCTGCGACCTCAGGTCCTTCGAATAGAGTTCATGGCCATCCTCCGCGGCCTTGAACCAAGGATCGGAATGTTCGTGAAACACCGGACCGGGGTGGCGGACATGGTCGCCCTGCTCGAACGCGCGGCGCTGATGGTCAAAATGCTCCTGCGGCAGGATGGCAATCCGGAGCGCCTGGCGAGGCACCAAGCGTCCGCTCGCGGCGACTTTCGCATCCTCAGCCGCAGTCAGCTCCTCGAGACGGCTCATCCAGGTGGTCTCATCGACAAACCGGCTGCGCAGCATCCCCGGGTCGATCGGCAGATTGCGCGCGCCCGACCGGATCAAATACCCGCCTGAGAGTCGATTCATGAACGGCGCGCCGGCGTGGCGCGGGATCCGGATATCGAGGATGAACCCTGTCTCGAGGTGCAGCGGCACGACCTGCACATCGAGGGGAACGGGCGTGATGCCATCCTGAATGAGAGTCTGCAGCCGCAGCGCGGTCTTGTCCGGATCGCCCGCGAGCGGCCGGAAGCCGTCGAAGCGGCCGCCCTTTTCCTCGACGCCCACGATGATGCGGGCCGCGCCCCGGTTCAGAAAGGCTACGACATCGTCGAGCAGCCGGGACTTGGCCTCCGGCTTGTCGATGTTCACCTCACGCTTGAAATCGAGGTCTTGCCCTTCCTGCAGGCCGCCCTCGGCGAGTTGCGCGACCGTGAGCGAGTCAAGAACCCGCCGGCGGCGCTCCGGCTTGGCCGGTTCGGTCACACTGATCCTGACCATCGCTCAACGGCTCTCCTGAAAGCGCCGCGCGAGGCGCGCCGACGCCCCGCTCTTGGCCGCGAGCCGCGCACCGTAGCGCATGACCGTCTTGGGGTCCCGCCAGCGATAGGCCTGCATGATCGCCGGCAGGCTCTCGCCGGCGGCGAAATTGTCCTGCGCCACGCCAACCCTGATCGAGTGGCTCGACACCGCTTTCACCCAGCGCTCGAGCTCCGCTTCGCTCATTCCTCCGAGCAGCTTCTTCTCGAAAGCGGCGCGGATCAGCCGGCGGTAAATCAATGTGATCGTGTTCGGGTGCAGGGCCCCCTCTCCCACCGACCGCACCGAGCCGTCGAAATAGGTCTCGACGCGCCGGAAGAGCGGCCCGCCCGCGATCCCCCCGGCCCGCTTCCACTCGTCGATCGCCTGCATCGTCGCGGGCGAGAGATAGGCGATGGCGCCGGCACGCTCGCGGTCAGTCTTGCTGGTCGCAATAAACAGGGTTCCCGAGCCGTCGGAATCGGGCCCTTCGACCGCGTCACAGACGATCGCCACCAGCTCGGAGCGCCGGCAGCCGCTGTCATAGGCGACGCGCAGCAGCGCGCGGTCGCGCGCACCGAGAATGTCGCGGCGAGAGGCCTTGAGCAGATGCGCCAGGCAGATGCCGGTAGCCGGATCGTCGAGGTCGCTCACCTCACCCTTGAACCGGATGCCGCGCGCCTGGCGCTGGCGCGTGCCCAGTAGTTTGCGCAAGCCCTTGAGCTCGAGCCGCACCAGCGGTGCCGCTGTCGGATCATCGAGCCCGGCCATGCGGTAGGCCCAGCCGATGTTCACCAGATAGCGCTCGATCGTCGCCGGCGCCCGTTGCTTCAAGGGATTTCGCGAATCCTGCTCGACCCCCGCCAGGGCGCGCAGATAGGAAGCGACCGCCTCCGCATCGGCCCGCGCTGTCGCAAGTCCGCGCCGCCGACACCATTGGTCCCAGATCTTCAGATCCGACAGGAAGGCGCGGATCGTGTTCGTCGACCAGGCCCGCGCGGCCGCGGCGACGAGCTGCGGATCGGCGAGCCGGCGGGCCGGCGCCAGCGCCTCGACCTGCGAGACGATCTCGCTGATCGGGGCCGCTTCGGCACGGTGGAGCGCAGGTTCAGCCATGGTTGCGCGCGAAGCGCAGCGTCTCGTCTGTGCGCACAAGCTGCACGGCTCGCCAGGGAGCCGAGGCCAGCGCATGCCGGGATTTGATCGCCCCTACCCGCTCGAGATAGCAGATGGCGCTGTTGATCCGGCGCGGTTCCCATCCGAGCGCTTCGGCAAGCCGCTTGGTGTCGGCGGCCCGCTCCTCGCCCGTCACCATCCGGTTCGCCAGCGTCCGTCCATCCTCGCTGGGGCTGAACGGCATGAACGCCTCGTCAAAGTCCACGAACAGCGCCGGCTGCGGAGCATAGTGCCCGCTCACGTTCAACTCGCGCAGGTAACCGCCGTCCTTCAGATCGAGCAGCGCGATCCTGAGATCATCCGCCGCGATGTCGAGCTCGGCCGTGAGGTCCTCGAGGGTCACCACGGGGTCGACGGCCAGCGCATGCGCGCTGGTCTCGACGACGTGCTTGCCGACCGCGACCGCCGCCGGCGACCAGCCCTCCAGCCCGCTCGGCGCCGTCTGGACGTAGCGGGGCGCGGCGCCGAGCGCCGGCTTGCGGCTCACGCCGTGCAGGCGGTCCACCAGCCCCTTGAGGTCCGCCTCGCTTGCGGGATCGACCTTAAGGAACAGCATCGCCTGCAGGAAGGGCGACAGCTTTGCGGGATCGAGATCGACGACGAGCGGCACGAACCGGCTCTTGCCACCGACCTGCTGGACGAGGCCGACGTCGATCTCCTTTGCGACCCAAGGCTTGGCGATCGACTTGTCGGTCAGCACCACGACGAAATGGGTCATGGCGCCGAGGCCCTCCTCCATCTTCTGCCGAAGGCTGTCGCCGGCCTCGATCTCCCATTCGTCGAACCAGACGTCGACGCCATTCGCCATCAGATACTCTGCGATCGGACGCACCCGATCCTTGTCCTCGCTCGCATGCGCCAGATAGACTTTGGGGTGCGGGGCGCCGTCGGCGGCATTCATGACTTGAACCTTTCCCGGGTCGACCCCCAGACGCTTTTCGAGAAGCCGCGCGAAAGCCGGCGAGCCGGTGGTGCGGATCGCCACCCGATTGCCCGACAGCCGATCGACGAAGACGTCGGCATTGTGGCCGGTCTCGGGGTCGACGATCGACGCGGCGGCGCCCCTCGCCTTCTCCTCGAGCGCCTGCATGCCGAGCGCGATCGCCTTGGCCTCAATTTCGGCGGCAAACCTGCTGGCGTCAAACGGCCGGCCATTGTGGGTGAACCTGATCATTGGCTGGTGCGCTGAACATATCGGCGCAGCTCGACCAGATCCTCGTCGGCGAGCAGGATCCCCATCGTCGGGTAGTCGTCCTGCAGCGACTTGCGCACGCGGCCGTCGTGAACGCATGGGATCAGCAGCGCGAAGGCGGGGTTGAAGCGGCGGCGCTCCCAGCCCGCGGCCTCCTCGAGCTTCCTGGCGTTCCCGCCCAGTTCGGGCTGGTCGAGCAGCAACCGGGCGAGCACGACCGAATCCTCGACCGGGTCGTGCCCGGTGATCGCCGGATCGCTGGCGATGAACAGCTCTACCGTTGTGCGCACCCGCGGCAGGTGCGGCCCCAGCACGTGCGAGAGCGTCACGAGCCCGTCGGCCTCGAGCTCGGCCAGCGCCAATCCCAACGTCTTGCGGCTCTCCTGCGGAAAGGCCTCTAGCAGCTCGTCGCCAAAATGCGTGGGCAGGCCCTTGGGGCTATGCTCGGCCATGTGGCGGCCGAGCCGCTGCGCAAGGTCACTCAGATGCTCGTACACGCCTCGTCTTCCCTGTTACGCCCCGGTGTCGAGGCCCGCCGGCGTACGGACAGCCGGCTCCTAATCCTTACCGGCATATAGAAGCTTCAACAATGGGGGTGTTGATAAGGGTCCATTATCAACACTAGGCGTGACTCCACGCTATACTCAAAGGGCGATCTCGGGATATGCTTGGGGATGGCTCGCCGCTCTTCCGCGCTGACATCGCTGCCGTGGAGCGACGGTCTCGCCGCGGCGCTCGAGCAGGCGAGCGCCGCCGTCGGGCGGCTCGATGCGCGGACTTCCGCCACTTCGGGTGCTCGCGCGTGGCAATTGCGCGCCGCCTGGACCGGCTACGCCGCCGCGCTCCAGCTCCAGGGCCACGAGATAGACGAAATCGATGTTTTTTCGTGGGGCTGCGCCCTCCCCGTCCCCGGCCGGCCACGGATCGCGACGCTCGACGATCCCTTCGAAGGCTTCGCCAGATGGCAGGCCCAGTTCGCCGGAAACACCCGGCGCCACTGGCGCGAGGACCTGGGCGCGCGGGTCGAACCCGACCCGAGCTACGCCGGCCCCCGGCTGATCCGCGCGCTCGAGGCTCTGCGGCAGATCAGCATCGCCGAGAAATCGAAGTGCAGCATACGCACGGCGGCTGTGCAGCGCATCGGCATGGGTCCAGAAAGCGCGGCTTAGCTCTATACTGGGTGCGATCTCGGGTGCAGTCATTCTCTTTCGCCGGAAAACCGGTGAAGGGGCCGTTCCTGGTAATGATCGTCGCAGGCGAGTATCCGGAAGCGCACGGCTACGCACCATTGCGCGCATTTGCCCAACCGATTTATTCGAGCCGTCGCTTCATCCCGGTCAATTCCGAGTTCGAGCGAGACGTTCTGCGCGCGCTTCTGGAAGCGAGGCGCGAGCTAGCCGAGGAGGGCCTTGATATCTTTGTCGAGAAGCCCGTCTTTGATCACCTCACTCCCGCCGGCCCCTGCCGCCCCGACTTCCTGATCGAAGCGCGTTCAGGCACGACCGGCGAGATCAGGCAATGGATCTTGGAGGTGCTGGAGTTCGGCGAGCCCGAGGTCCACCAACGCGAAAGGCTTCGGCGAGTAGCGCCACTGTTGACTGTCACCCCGGCCGACCGCAACGCGGCGCACCTGGTAGCCCGACTCTCAGACGCCTTCGCCCTTTAAACGATCAGCTCCACCTCAACGTGAATCCGAACGAACTGACGATCGCGAGCGTCACGGGCGTCGAAAGCAGATAAAGCTTCTGCCACCGCCACCAGGATTTGGGGAGGAACAGCGCCACATCCTTGGCGCTGCGAAGCTGCGCCCAGGCCTTCTCGCGCCAGAGGCGACAGGCGAGAACAAGGATCGCCAAGGCCATTGCGATCGCGCAGCACAGAGCGGTCGCAGTATAAAGCGCCATCCAGTTGATCATTTCAGCATCGCTCAGATGCGCCATGGTCTACCCCATCGCTGCCAAACGAAGTCTCGCCTGTTCAACTGCGTTCCAACCCGCCGCGCGACTTATCACTTTTCTTTATCATCATGCTTCTCCGGTTTCTGCCGGTCCGCTAGCCTGACGCGCTTGACCGACGCCGCTTCGGCCAACGCATGCAAAGAAGCACGGCCCCGCCAAGCCAAAGTCCGAGGCCGCCGAGCGCAAACCCTAGAAGCCATGGCGTGTTGAAGTCCTCGTGATTCTTCCAATCCATGATGTGAAGGCTCCAGAAGAAGTCATAAAGCCGCCACGTGCCTGTCCTCACCGCCGCAATCCGGCCGGTATCGGCCGCCACGAAGATCCGAGTGGAGTCCGGATCGGCGAACGTCACACGCCAGGCGGGAAGCGTGCCGCGATATTCGGGACTGGCGCGATCGATCAGTTCCACGTTCACACTTGGGTGATCGTTGCTCCGCCAGGCGGCCCTCGCTACCGCTTGGGCTTGCGCCGCAGTTGGGGCGGGCAACAGTGCGCCCGTTCTCGCGTCGAACAGCCGCGTCCCTCGGGCCGTTGTCGCCTCAGCGACCGGGCGGCCAAGCCACATGCGATAGCTCACGGTCTCGATCCGCGTCCCGGTCGCCGCGACGATCACTGATGGTGGGACGAGCGCCACGCCGCGAGGCAAGGGCGCCACGGCTTTGCGGTCCACAAGGTGATCGCCATGCACTCGATCGATGGGCAAGAAGCTCATCAACGCGCCGCTCGCGAACCACAAAAGAAGCTGCGCGCCGACAATGATCGCGAGCCACTTGTGAGTGCGGCTCGCGAGAAGGTGCAGCCGAAGTTTGGTGCTTCTCAGGGTCGAATCTCCATCCTTGCGTGTCTCATTTCGTGCCTGCCAGATTCTTCATCATCCCGCGTGGCCGACAGGTGCGCCCGCGACCAGCGCTTGTACGGCTCAGCCGTCATCCCCGAGAGTTAGCGCACGAACGCCACCGTGTCCCAGACAGGGGATCCGGTGCGTCTTGCCCCCCGCCGGCTCGGCCGTCAGCTTACACCATGCTTGATAATCCAGGGCTGCTGAGCGGGCGTGAGGCATTGCGCCACCCCTCGCCAGTTCGGGGCTTGCCATTAAGGGCCTTGGCTCACCTCCGATTCCTCCGCGCCGGGGCGATAGATGACAGCCGCTGCACATCTCTCCGTAGAGGCCGACACCGACTGACACCCGTTGCGCCGACGCAAAATCCGGCCGCGCCCTTGGCAATCAGCCCGCTGGCACGGCGGTCGAACAGGTCAGTTGCTTGTCCGGCTTACAGATAGCGCCCGATCGCACTGCCCGGGCTCGGTCACGTCCTGAACTTCGGTGACGTTCAGGACGTGGCTGCGATCTCGATCGGTGGGCGGCCCAGCTTTTCGAGGGCGATCGCGTGACGGGCTAACCAACGACGGGATCTTTGACCCACCCCAAGGCATCGTGCAGCTCTGATATGTCGGCGTCGATGATCGCGTACAGGTCTTTATCTTCCTCGCGAAAGAACATGCGCGCCTTCGCTTCGTCTTCGGCAGGGGGAAGCATCGCTCCCAGGCGCTCCGGCCATTTCGCGTCTATGAATCTCATGAGCCGCTTCCAGGCCGCGGATCGGGTCTGATGGAGGCTCAGGAAGGGAACGCCGTTTACTACAATCGCAAGGATCGTCACCTGCATGGTCACATACGCCCCCTCGATTTCGTCATGTTCGTGATGATCTTGCGGAGGAGGACAACGTCTAACCTCCTGGCAGCATGTTGTCGTGTTCTCGAGAACCCTCGCTAACCGGCCCGTCCGTCTGATGGCCTGCCATTCGAGCATTTCCTGTGAAGGCCAGTCCTGCAATCTCCCGCTTCCAACGCAAGCTGGGGAAGAAGGCGGGAACATGGGCCATGTACTGGCGGTAGCTATCGCCGTAGGTCGCGAGCGCGTATCTCTCCTCATGCTTAGCCAAACGAATGTACATCACCACCAGCACCGGAAACATGGCAAGCGTCAGAAGCGTCGGCCATTGTAGCAAGAAACCGAGCATGACGAGGATGAACCCTACGTATTGAGGGTGCCGCACCCGGGCGTAGACCCCCGTCATTGCCAATTCGTGTTTGCGCTGACTCGTGTGAAGCGCCATCCACGCGATCGAGATTAGCCAAAAGCCTACACCAATCAGCACAAAGCTGGCGATGTGGAACGGGCCGAAATGCGGATTGATGCGCCAGCCGAACATCATTTCCAGGATGTGGCCAGCATCGTGGCTCCACCAGTCGACGCCGGGGAAATGCGACTGGAGCCACCCCGACAGCAGGAAGATGGTGAGCGGGAAGCCATACATTTCGGCGAAGAGCGCGACGATGAACGCACTGAACGCGCCGAAGCTGCGCCAGTCGCGCCGCGTTGCCGGCTTGAAGAAGCTGAACGCAAAGAGGATGAAAACGGCGGCATTGACCAGCGCGAGCCCCCACAGACCATAGCCATAGTCGGCGTGCGTCATCGCGACTCTCCTTCGATGCGGCCGTTGGGATTGGCCGGCAAGCCGGCGGGTGCCTGGCCGGGCTCATGGCCATGCTGATGCCCACCTTGGCCGTGGTGCATGAACAGGTGCATGAGCGGGCAGGCGAGCAGGATGAGATAGGGCAGCACACCCAGGAAGTGCGCGGTATGCTCGGTAATGAGGAAGAAGCTGGCGACGAGCAGGAAGCCGATCAGAACGATCTTGCCGCGCTTGCGCATGCGATGGTCATGTTCGCCCATATGCCGTTCTCTTCTAGTCAACCTCCAGCCTGCATAGGCTCGAGTCCAAGGAGCAAGGTATAAGTAGAGAGCGAAGTCCGAAGGGCATCGCGCAAGCATGGGTAAGGTGATCGATCGGATCGGCCACCGGTGTTCGCGCGACGCAACTGTCGGGAGCAGCAGTCGTGCTGCGGCTTTTGCGTATAGGCGTGCGGCGTCCGCGAATCAAAGCTGCGCTCACGAACATAATCGTGAGAGGCAGGCCCGCGTCCATGCACAAGAGAAAGAAACGGCACCATTCCCGCAACCAGTCCGGCGTGACCGTCCTCGAGCGCGAAGCAAGGATCGATCTGGCTAAGCGCCCGGCCGATGGTCTCGGCGTCGCCTTTCTCGGCGCATCGGGAACGGTCACAGGGTCGCGTTATCTGGTGGACGATGGTGAAACTCAGATCGTTGTCGATTCCGGCCTGTTTCAAGGACCCAGGGATCTGCGCCGCCTTAATTGGGCGCCAATTCCACCCGAAGTCGCCGATGTCGGCCAAGTCCTGCTGACCCACGCTCATCTCGATCACTCGGGCGCGCTACCGCGCATGGCGCGCCTGGGCTGGGACGGTACCGTCCTTGCCACCCGGGCGACCGCGGCCCTGTGCGAGCTCCTTCTTCCCGACAGCGGTCATCTGCAGGAAAAGGATGCGGAGTTCGCCAACCGGCACGGCTTCTCCAGGCACCAGCCGGCGCTGCCGCTCTACACCCAGGCTGACGCGCGTCTGGCATTGCAGCTCTTCCGGCCGATCGAGTTCGGAGCGTGGCATGCAGTCACGGACGGCATCAGGGTGCGCTATCATCGCGCCGGCCACATCCTCGGCGCGGCGTCGATCGAGATCGACTGGAAGGGGCGGACAATCCTCTTCTCAGGCGACATCGGCCGTTACGGCGATTCGGTGATGAAAGATCCCGAGCCGCCCGCGCGCGCCGACTATGTCCTGGTGGAATCGACCTATGGCGATCGGCGCCACGAGCAGGTCGATCCGACAAAGACGCTTGGAGATCATGTCGAACGATGCGTCGAGAGAGGAGGGACGGTGGTGATCCCGGCCTTCGCCGTGGGACGGGTCCAGTCGCTTCTCTATCATTTCTCGCGTCTGCGCGCGCAGGGACGCCTCCGCGACATCCCGATCTTCCTCGACAGCCCGATGGCGATCAACGCGAGCGGGCTGATGTGCGATTTCATGGACGAGCATCGCCTGGCCCGCGCCGAGTGCGAAGCGGCGTGCAGCGTCGCGCACTATGTGCGCGAAGTGGAGGAATCCAAGGAACTCACCGCCAACCCCGCCCCAAAGGTCATCATCTCGGCCAGCGGAATGGCAACGGGCGGCCGCGTGCTCCACCATCTCAAGCGCTTCGCGCCGGATGGGAAGAACCTCATCCTCTTCTCGGGCTTCCAGGCGGCGGGCACCCGCGGCGCCGCCATGATCGGCGGCGCCCGGACGATCAAGATCCACGGCGAGTATATCCCGGTCGAAGCCGAGGTCGCCAACCTGACGATGCTCTCGGCGCATGCCGACAGCGACGAGCTCATGCGCTGGCTCGGCTCGCTGCACGAGGCCCCGCGCCACGTCTATGTCACCCATGGCGAGCCGACCGGCGCCCACGTCCTGGCGAAGCGTGTCTCGGAGGAACTGGGCTGGGCATGCAGCGTACCGGCGCTGGGTAGCTGGGGCATGCTCGCGTGAAGCCCGGGATCATCGAGAACGCCGAAGCAGAGTCTGTCGCGACGACGCTGCGGGCACGCCGCATCGGCCTGTCGGGTGCCGGTAGCGATCTGATTGCGGTCATGCGCCACGACTGTCCCGTCTGCCGCTCGGAAGGTCTTGCGTCCCGCGCGCAGGTCGCGCTGCGCGCCGGCGGGCGGGAAATCGTCGTCTCGCTGCTGCACAGTTCCGCGGAGGCTCCAGCGCCCGGCGAGATCGGCCTCTCGGAATCCGCATGGCAGCGGCTCGGCGTCAGCGAGGGCGATCCGGTCGAGATCGCGCACGCCCAGCCTCTCGCCTCGCTCGCCGAAGTGCGTCGGCGTATCTATGGCAATCGTCTCAGTGACGGGGCTTTTTCAGCGATCATCACCGACATCGCCGAGCGACGCTATAGCGATGTCCATCTCTCGGCATTCGTCACGGCCTGCTCGGCGGTCCCGCTCGATACGGACGAAACGATCAGCCTGACCAGGGCGATGGTCGATGTCGGCGAGCGATTGCAGTGGCCCGGAACGGTCATCGTCGACAAGCATAGCGTCGGTGGATTGCCGGGCAATCGCACCACGCCGATCATCGTCTCGATCATGGCCGCGGAGGGCCTGATCATGCCCAAGACATCGTCGCGGGCGATCACCTCGCCGGCCGGCACGGCGGACACGATGGAGGTGCTGGCACCTGTCGACCTCGACGTTTCCGCAATCCGCAAGGTGGTCGAGCGCGAAGGCGGCTGCATCGCCTGGGGCGGCGCCGTCAATCTCAGCCCTGCCGACGACGTGATCATCGGCGTGGAGCGCGTGCTCGATATCGATGCCGTCGGGCAGATGGTCGCCTCGGTGCTGTCCAAGAAAGTCGCGGCCGGTGCGACCCATCTGGTCATCGACATCCCGGTCGGGCCGACCGCCAAGGTCCGCGGAGCCGCTGCCGCCGACACCCTCGAGCGCGCGCTGAGCTCGGTCGCCCAAGCCTTCGGGCTTCGCACGCGCGTGATGCGCGGCCCCGGCGCGGAGCCGATCGGACGGGGCATCGGTCCGGCGCTCGAGGCGCAGGATATCCTTGCCGTGCTCCAGGGGCAGCCTGGCGCCGAGGATCTCGCCCACCGGGCCTGCGAGCTGGCGGGAGGACTGCTTGAGCTCGCGGACGCGGCCCCGGCCGGCGAAGGCTATGCGCGTGCGCGGGCGTGCCTCGAAAGCGGCCGGGCCTGGGCCAAGTTCCAACGTATCTGCGAAGCGCAGGGCGGCATGCGGGCTCCACCGGTCGCCCGGTTCCAACAGGATATGATCGCTCCCTATAGCGGCCGCCTGGTGAGTATCGACAATCGCAAGCTCGCGACGGTCGCGAAGCTTGCCGGCGCGCCGATGGCCAAGGCCGCCGGCGTCGCGCTGCAGTGTCGGCTGAACCAGATGGTGGATGCCGGGGCTCCCTTGAGCACCATTCATGCCGAGAGCCCGGGCGAGCTCGATTATGCGGCGGCCTATGCGGTGAGCGACGGGCCGATCTTCGGGATTGAAGCGCTATGAACCGTCCCGTGCTGTTCGCGCTGTCTGGCAGCGAGGCCCTGGCACAGCCGCTATCCGCCGCACTCGATGCAGAGGTCGGCACGATCGAGCATCGTCAGTTTCCCGACGGGGAAACCTATCTCAGGGTCGTAAGCGACATCAGCGACCGCGACGTCATCCTGCTGTGCAGTCTCGATCATCCGGACGCCAAGCTGTTGCCGCTGCTGTTCGCAGCCGACACCGCGCGCGATCTGGGCGCTCGCAGGATCGGGCTCGTCGCCCCCTACCTCGCTTACATGCGCCAGGACATTCGCTTCCATGCCGGCGAGGCGGTGACGTCGCGAACCTTTGCCGCGATCCTGTCCCGCCATCTCGACTGGCTGGTGACGGTCGATCCGCATCTCCACCGCTATCATGCGTTGTCGGAAATCTACCGCATCCCGACCCAGGTTGTTCATGCTGCGCGGCTTCTGGCCTCGTGGATCAAGCGCAATGTCGCTCGTCCGCTGATCATCGGTCCGGACCTGGAAAGCGAACAGTGGGTCTCGCAGGTGGCGGCCGATGCCGATGCTCCGTTTCTCGTGTGCGAGAAAATCCGGTCCGGCGACCGTGACGTCACCATCTCGATTCCGAATGCCCCAGCGTTTCTCGATCGCCAGCCGGTGCTGGTCGACGATATCGTGTCATCCGGCCGGACCCTCGCCGAGGCGGCGCGCCAGCTGGTCGGCATGGGGTTCGCGCGACCGGATTGCGTGGTCGTGCATCCGCTTTTCGCCGGCGATGCAGCGCAAGTCCTGGGTGGGCTCGTCGAGAGGATCGTGAGCACGAACGCTGTTGCGCATACCTCTAATGATATCGACGTGATGCCGGCGATTGCGGAGGCCGTTCGTCACGGAATTTGAACGGTGCGCTGCGCGTCAGTTCTTCAGTACTCAATGCTCAATGCACGATGAAAACGAACGCCCGGCAAACGCCGGGCGCATTCCCATCCATTGACCCTACACGAGCCCGAACCAATCTTCCGGGAACTTCGCTTTCGGAGAAAGTCGCGGCAGGAAAGGAGGATATGTCATGTCGCACACACGCTCTTTCCTTGATCCCTTCATCGTTGCTCGGACCCGCAGCTTGAGCCCGAAGTGAAGCCCGCCATCCTTGCATCCTGGGCGCCCGATCGCTCCGCCGTCGAGGGCCAACCGGCCCTCCGTCGCCCGCCAGCATCCCGGTGCCGGTCGACGATGTGATGGCAGCGCTGCGCTGGCTCGATCGCGCTGAGCACGGCGCAGGCAACCGGCATATATCGCCCGGTTCAGAGACCCGGCAATGAGCCGCGGCGCGTTGCGGCGCTGGCGTCAACGGGGCAGCCGGACCGTCACGGTCTCGCTGGCCTTTGCCGACATCATGGAGATTGCGCTCGCGCTGCTGTCGCTCTCTCCGGATGAACTGGCGCGGCTCGATTGGAGCTTTGCCGATCGCAAGCGCCTGCTCGATCATCTCCTGCAGTCGGGCAAACAGGCGCAGTCAGTGGACCGGGACCAGCTCGACCAGACATTGCTGCGCCTCGCGCTTCCCGCGCGCGACGTGCGACGCCTGAAACGCTTTGCGCAGCGCGAACTGCCAAAAACGGCCACGAACGCGGCTGTGATCGAACGGCTGAGCGCCGTGCTCGAGGCAGCCGATCCGGACAGGATCTAGCGCGGCTGTTCAATGGCGCTACGCCCGCCGCATGTTCCCGGAGCGCGCGCGTGCGTGCGTCATAGGCGCGCGCGAGCTGCGCGTGAACGATGATCGCCTCTGGGATCGCCGCAGCCTCGGCCGCCGCCCATTCCTGAGCCGCGCGCCTCATGCAATAATCCAGATCGTCGTCGACACTGCTCAAACCCGTCCACCTCCCAGAAGGCCCGGATACGCGCCGAGCCGAAATATCAGTCCTGTCGATCGGCAATAGCGCTCGGCCGCACCACGATCTTGAAATCGCAGTTCGACATGGGCAAGCGGATCGCGGCCGCCCGTCCACCCCGTCAACGGATCGATGAAGGGGGGACAGCGCGGCTCGAAGCGGACCCGCCACTGGCCGCGCCGGGCCCGTCCGCCCTGATTGGTCGCGATCGGCATCGGCTCGATGATCGCCACCGCATCGGGCGGGAAGGCGCCGGTGCAAACGGCACAACGCCGGCCATTATCGTTCGGCGGCGTTGACGACCGCCTGCGTGGCCCGGAACGGGTGTTCCGGGCCAGCTCGTCATGCGGCGCCGCCATTGATCGGAATGCGGCGACGATGATCGTCCGGCACCTCCGATCGGGGCAGCGCGACGGTGAGCACGCCGTTCTTGAACGTCGCGGTCGCCTTGTCGCGGTCGATTCCGCGCGGAAGGCCAATGCGGCGCTCGAAGCGGCCGTAGCTCCGCTCGGAATAGCCGCGGTCCTTGTCGTCGACCTCCGCACGCTTTTCGCCGCGGATGGTCAGCGCGCCTTCCTCGATGCTGATGTCGACATCCTTTTCCTCGAGCCCAGGGAGCTCCGCAGTCACGCGAATCTCCCTATCGGTCTCGCCAAGCTCGACATGCGGCCACGCGGCGCCGCGGTCGAAGCCGCCGAAAGCCGGCACGCCAAAACCGCGAAACACGTCATCGAACAGCCGGTTCACGTCGCGATGAAGCGAAAAGAGCGGGTGGGTTGCAGCCTCGCGATCGCGCTCGGCGCCGATGGCTGCGGGAAGCCGGTTCTCCTGCCGGCTCCAGGGGATCAAATCACGGAACGCCATGACGGCTATCTCCTTGTCTGGCTAGAGTTGGGGCATGACCCGCCGGCCACCGCCCCCACGGGGACGGTGCCGGCGAGCCGATTGTGATCGCGATCAGGCCGCTTGGGCGTCCTTGGGTGCCTCGATGCGGTCATTGGCGGCACTGCCGCCGCCGCTGATCTCGATCTTGCGCGGTTTCATCGCTTCGGGAACGACCCGCTTGAGCTGGATCCGCCGCTCGAACGAACGGGTCGCGATGCCGCGATGCAGATAATCGCCCTGATCCTGGTCTTCGGCGCGCTGGCCGGTGACGGTGAGCTGATTCTGCTGGGCAACGACCTCGATATCGTTCGGCCGGAAGCCAGCGACGGCCAGTGTGATGCGATAGCTATCCTCGCCGTCCCTCACGATGTCGAACGGCGGAAAGCCGTCATCCTCGCGCTGGCCCGCTTCGAGCATGTTAAGCAGGCGGTCGAAGCCAACGGTGGAGCGCCGATAGGGCGCAAAGTCAAACGTGCTTCTCATTTCCAAATCCTCCTCAGGAAGCGATCTGGGCATGAGCTGCGCCGGTGCAGGAGAGCCGGCGCCCTCTATGTCCCACCGGACCCGAACACGGCGCCCGGCGAAACCGAGTTAGAAACTCGCGACGCCATTTCAAGAGATGGAAAGACACCAAATGCGCCGGTGAAAACGCCCGTCCATCGGTGCCCTTTGCGGATGCTTTTCATAAAGCCGCACGCGAGCGGAATGGCCATCCGTCCCGGACATCGGCATTATGACGCTGCTGACACAGCATAGCTATCTACCAGCTTCCTGACCTGACAACATCGCGCGTCGGGCTTAGGAGCAAGCAGCGCGCCCATCTCCCAAGAGCACGTGCACACTCCCGGCGGCCGCGTCTCCCGGCGCCTTGCCGCCGGGAGACCAGATGGAAACGTCCGCATCGCATTGGCAAGAGCCGTCATATCGCGACGGTGGGCCGACGAAGGTTGCGATTACCCCCAGCCGTGCATCTGCGCCGCTTGATGTGCTGCGGCATTTCGGCCTTGACCTTGGACCATGGTCCTACCCGTAAGAGGCCTCCCCGATTGCGGTGCCCCGCGGCACGGCGCATCCTGATCGATATCCGGGGACTATGGGTAACAAGCGTGTCGTTCACATCGTCGATGACGAAGAGACAATTCGAAAAGCATTGGGATTCACGTTGCGAACCGCAGGCTTTGTCCTCGAGGTCTACGCTTCGGGGCCGGAATTTCTGTCGGCCCTGGGTGACGCCGAGAAAGGCTGCGTGATCCTCGACATGCACATGCCGGACATGGACGGCCTTCAGGTCCAGGCGGAGCTGACAAGACGCGGCATCGGCATGCCCGTCGTGGTGCTGACCGGAAATGGAGATCCTACGCTCGCCGTCCAGGCCATGAGGGCGGGTGCAGTCGATTTTCTCGCCAAGCCGGTCGAGAAGGCCGCGCTGCTCGGCGCAATCGACCGCGCCTTCAGCCGGCTGGAGAATATAGCCGGCCGTGCCGCCGAACAGGCCGACGCTCTGTCGAAAGCCGCGAGACTGACGCAGCGCGAACGGGCTATCCTGAGAGGGATTGCGCGAGGTCATCCCAACAACCTCATCGCAGATGAACTCGGCATCACGTCCCGCACGGTTGAGCTGGATCGGGCCAGCCTGATGATCAAACTGGGAGCCCAAAGTTTGCCCGACCTGCTACGGATCGCCTTTGCTGTGGATGTAGGCGGTTCGGCCAGTGCCGACCGGCGTTAGGCTTCACGCCCGAGCCATGCCGTATACTATGCGGATCGGGCCAACGCCAGTTCAGCAATGATCGGACAATCCGGCCGCTCGTCGCCGTGACACCGCTCGGCGAGATCGACCAGCGTGTCGCGCAGCGCCGTCAGTGCCGCGGCCTTGCGCTCAAATTCCTCGGCGCGGGCAAGGGCAAGCCGCTTCACCTCCGCGCTCGCGCGACCCATATCCGCCCAAAGGCCGAGCAAGGTGCGGATCTCCTCGATCGGGAAACCCAGATCTCGCGCATTGGCGATGAACCGAAGGCGATGGAGGTCACTCTCGCCATAGTCGCGATAGCCTGCACCCCGGCGCGGCGGCGCCGGGATGAGGCCAATCTTCTCATAATGGCGGATCATCCGCTCCGAGACCCCGCTTTGCTTCGACGCCTCCCCGATGTTCACAGCGCTTTCCGGTTGAGGCGCAGCGCGTTGGTGACCACGCTGACCGAGGAGAGCGCCATGGCGGCGGCCGCGATGATCGGCGAGAGGAGGATGCCGAACAGCGGATAGAGTGCGCCCGCCGCGACCGGCACGCCCGCGACATTGTAGATGAAAGCGAAGACGAGGTTCTGGCGGATGTTCGACATGGTCGCCTGGCTGAGCCGTCGCGCCCGGACGATGCCGGTAAGGTCGCCCTTGAGCAGGGTGACGCCTGCGCTCTCGATCGCGACGTCGGTGCCCGAGCCCATGGCGATGCCGACATCGGCGGCGGCTAGCGCGGGGGCGTCGTTGACACCATCGCCGGCCATGGCGACCACCCGTCCCTCGCGCTTGAACTTCGCGACCACGGCGCTCTTCTGATCGGGCAGCACCTCGGCCTCGACCTCGTCGATGCCCAGGCGCCGGGCGACCGCTTCCGCCGTGGTGCGGTTGTCGCCGGTCAGCATGACCACGCGAATGCCCTCCGCCTTGAGCGCGGCGAGCGCTTCGGGCGTCGTGGCCTTCACCGGATCGGCGATCGCGAAGGCGCCGCCGACCGTGCCGTCGACGCCGATGAAGATCGCGGTGGCGCCATCCCGGCGCAGTGCGTCGGCCTGGCTGGCGAGCGCCTCAGTCGCAACCCCTTCGTCGGCAAGGAACCGCGCATTGCCGAGGACGATGCGCCGCCCTTCGACCGTGCCGAGCGCGCCGCGCCCAGTCGGCGAGTCGAAGTCGATGACGTCGCTCGTGGCGATGCCGCGATCCTTCGCGGCCTCGACGATTGCCAACGCGAGCGGATGCTCGGAGGCCCGCTCGACCGAGGCGGCAAGCCGCAGCAGTTCGGCTTCGTCGAAGCCGGGCGCCGGCACGATCTGGGTGACGGCAGGCCGGCCTTCGGTGAGCGTGCCTGTCTTGTCGACGACGAGCGTGTCGACCTTTTCCATATGCTCGAGCGCTTCGGCGTTCTTGATAAGGACGCCGAGCCCGGCGCCGCGGCCGACGCCGACCATGATCGACATCGGCGTTGCGAGACCCAACGCGCAAGGACAAGCGATGATCAGCACGGCGACCGCCGCCACCAGCCCGTAGGCGAAGCGCGGCTCTGGGCCCCAGATACCCCAGGCGATGAACGCGACCACCGCGACCGCGATGACCACCGGCACGAACCAGCCCGACACCTGATCGGCCATGCGCTGGATCGGCGCGCGCGAGCGCTGCGCCTCGGCGACCATCTGGACGATCCGCGCGAGCATGGTGTCGCGTCCGACCTTGTCGGCGACGATCACCAGCGCTCCGGTCTGGTTGAGCGTGCCGCCGATCACCGTGTCGGCCTTGGCCTTGGTGACGGGCATGGACTCACCGGTGACCATCGACTCGTCGAGCGAGGAGCGGCCGTCCTCGACCACGCCGTCGACCGGCACCTTCTCGCCGGGCCGCACGCGCAGGCGGTCGCCGACCGCGACCAGATCGAGGCTGATTTCCTCTTCGTTGCCATCGGAACCGATGCGGCGCGCGGTCTTGGGCGCGAGATTGAGCAGCGCCTTGATCGCGCCCGAGGTTCGCTCACGCGCGCGCAGTTCGAGCACCTGGCCGAGCAGCACGAGGACAGTGATCACCGCCGCCGCCTCGAAATAGACCGCGACCATGCCGTCTTCACCGCGGAAGGCCGGCGGGAACACCTGAGGCGCGAGCGTCGCGACGACGCTGTAGATCCACGCGACTCCGGTGCCCATCGCGATCAGGGTGAACATGTTGAGGTTGCGGGTCTTGAGCGAGGCCCAGCCACGCTCGAAGAAGGGCCAGCCCGCCCAGAGCACGACGGGTGTCGCCAACACGAACTGGATCCATACCGAGATCGACATCGGTACGAGGCGATGGATCACGGGAAAGAGATGCGCGCCCATCTCGAGGATCAGCACCGGCAGGGCCAGCACCAGGCCGACCCAGAAGCGGCGCGTGAAATCGACCAGTTCGTGGCTGGGGCCGCTGTCGGCGGTTACTGTCGCGGGTTCGAGCGCCATGCCGCAGATCGGACAGGACCCGGGATGATCCTGCCGGATCTCGGGATGCATAGGGCAGGTCCAGATCGTGCCTTCTGGCACCGCGACCGGCGGTGCCGGCGGGCCGAGATAGCGCTCGGGATCGGCGATGAATTTTGCCCGGCAGCCCGCGCTGCAGAAATGATAGCGTTCACCGCCATGCTCGGCTTGATGCGCCGTGGTCGCCGGGTCGACGGTCATGCCGCAGACCGGGTCCTTGACGCCGGTCGCCGCTTTCGCGGCGCTGTGGCCGCCGCAGCAACCGCCGCCATGCGCCGCTCCATGTGTCTCGTTCATCGCCTTGCTCCTTTCGACGCCTGACGATCTAGGGTCTGACACCGTGTCAGGGTCAATACGTAATCGCCTAAGCGGACAAATCGGCGGGGCCCGTTCGCCTGGCCGCCATCAGCCAAGGTCATTGGCAACCGTAAGGCCGTGGTCCTGCGCCGGTCGATGCGCCGTAAACAAGTCGATCGCGCCGGTGATGGTCAAAAGCCGAAACGTCTCGGCCACATGCCTGAAGCCGGCCGCCGCGATCAGGCCGGGGAGCACGCCGTCGGCATTGGGCCGGGTATCATCGATGCCATCGAGCCGCTGCACGGTCAGGCGGAAGGCAAGCCGCATGAAACCCTGCTGGCGGCCATAATCGGCGATCACCAGGCGCCCACCCGGGCGCAGCATGGCGAACATGGCGCGCAGGGTTGCCGCCTTCTCCCTGACCGGCATCTGATGCAGCACGAGACTCGACACGACAGCGTCGGCGGTACCCGGGGCCACGTCCCTGGCAAATCCCTGACGCCAGTCGATATCGGCCCGCCGCACAGCGGCCTTGTGCCGCGCGATGTCGAGCGCCTCGGCATCGGGATCGAGACCGATCACCTGCGTCCTGGGCTCGGCTTGCTTGAGCATCAGCGCGAAGCTGCCGGTGCCACAGCCGACGTCGACGACCGTCTCACCGGCTTTGGGCGCCAGGGCGGCGAGCATGGCGGCACGCCACCGCTTCTCCCGCGTCCACAGGCGGATCGCGCGATCATAGTCTTTCGTCGATCCGGTCCCGAGGGGCGGGGTGTAGGATTGCATAGGCTTCTCCCAACGCGAGGCGTCCGAAACGATAAGCTACATCGACATGGGCGGCGATAGTGTCCCCAGCCAGGCGACGAGCCCGAGAATGACGATCGCAAGACCGCCTTCGACGACAAGGCTCGCGCGCAGCAGCGCCTGCGCCCGTGGCGCGTCCTCTTCCTCGATCGCCTGCGCAAGTGCCGGGGTCAGGCGATAACGGTTGAGCGCGGCCAGGCCCAGCATGCCGGCGAACAGCAGCAGCTTGGCGATGAGCAGCAGGCCGTAGGTCGACTGCCCGAGCGAGGCGATGTTGCCCGGACCGACGAGGAACCAGCCGTTCACCGTCCCGGTCAGGATCAGCAGGGCGACGATGATCGTGCCGACGAGGGAGAAGCCCCGCAACGCTTCCTCGGCGAGCGTGACCCGGTCCATGTCTTGAGCGGCGAGATCGTCGGTTGCGAGCCTGGGAAGTACCAGCGCGAGGAATGCGGCAAGCGCGCCGACCCAGGCGCCGGCGGCGAGCAGATGGATGAGATCGGCCCCCAGTTGCAGCCAGCCCGCCTCGCCTTCGCCAGCCGCGCCATGCCCACTCCAGGCGAGGGTCGCGAGTGCGACCGCGCCTGCCAGAGTGGAGGCGATGAAGGCAGGACCGGATTGCCGGCGATAGAAGGGGATGGAGAGCAGAAGAACGAGGAGCGCGACGAGGCGCGCCTTCAGCGCCGTTCCCATGGACGTGCCGTTGAACAGCTCTGCGACCATGGAAAGATCAGGCTGGGTGAGCGGCAGCCCGGTCATGGCCGCTGCCTGCAACGCGAACCCCAGCGCCGACAGCAGGAGGGCGAGACAGGCGAGACCGGCCACCATTGCTACCATCGGCAGATGCCGCTGTACCATCCGGCCGCCGCCGGGCGCATAGAGCGCGAACAGCGGCAGGCCGAACAACAGGCCGAGATCGACGTAGAGCGCCCAGCGGACGGCGACGAGTGCCACGTCGTTCATGGCGTCACTTGACGGTAAAGGCGAGATTGCCCTGGATGCGGTGCGTGTCGGTCGAGACGACGTGCCAGGCGACCTGATAGCTGCCCGCCATGAGCGGCTTGGCGAGCGTCAGCACGAGCGTCTTGTCGCCTTCGACGGACGTCTTGAAGCCGGTTACCGCCATGCGATGGTTGGGCATGCCGGGCATACCGGTCATCACGATCTCGGCACCCGACAGCCTGGGCATCAGACCTTCGCTGAACGTAAGCGTAATGCGCGAGGGCGCCGAGACGCTGGCATTGGCGGCCGGAGCCGAGGATACAAGCTTGGGATGGGCATAGGCCGGAGCCGAAACACTCAGGCCTACGATGGCGATAGCTGCGAGAGGCGAAAAGAAACGCATTGGAACATTCTCCTGTGGATCCCATGAGACAATACGCAGCCGCGACCTGCACCCCTCGCAATTTTCTTTTTGTTCCCGGACAAGGGTTGCCGGACCATCCTGCGTATTGAGAAGTGAAGACGGAGAAACATCATGGACCACCTCGACGACATGCTCAGCCGGTTGCGGGAAGCGCCGCTCGATCCCCGGCTTGCCGGGCTGGACAGCCGCGTCATGGCCGAGATCGCCCGGCTCCAGGCCATGCCCCGCCTGAGCGCCACGACATTCGGTATCGCCGCGGCAGCAGCCTTGTTCCTGGGAATTGCCGGCTCGGCCGTGCCTGTGCGGTCGACCGAAGCCGGGCCGATATCGCCCTTTGACGCGCGGCTCGCGCTCGCTCCTTCGACGCTGCTGAGTTCACAATGATGCGCGACCGCCGGCTCCTGCTCCTCGTCCTGCTGACCTTTGCCGCGGCGATCGCTGGCGTTGTCATCGGCCGCGTCTATGTGGTTCCAGTACGCCCGGTCGAAAATGAGCTGCACGAGCTGCTCCATCGCGATCTGAAGCTGGATTCCGCGCAACACAGCCGGCTCGAGACAATCGAGAAGAACTACGCCTTACGGCGTCAAGCGCTGGAGGCCGAACTGCGCGCCGACAATGCGCGCCTCGCGGAGGCGATCGAAGCGGAGCATGGCTATGGCCCGCAAGTCGCAGCGGCGGTGGATCGCTCGCACCAGGCCATGGGGGCCCTGCAGAAGGAAACGCTCGAGCACATCTTCGCAATGCGGGCCGTGCTGCGTCCCGATCAGACCGAGAAGTTCGACGACGCCGTAGTGAAAGCGCTGACGGCAAAGTCCAAATGACCGCGAGCCTCCCCGACTGCTCGGACGGGGAGCTTGCGGCTTTGGCGCTTGGCGGGCGGCAAGCGGCTTATGGCGAACTGGTCCGGCGGCATCAAGGTTGGGTTCACCGGCTCGTGCGCAGCCATGTCGGATCTATGGATGAGGCCTTAGATGTCACCCAGGCGAGCTTCGTCGCGGCCTTTGCCGCACTCAACCGCTATGACGTAACCCGACCCTTCCAGGTCTGGATGTCCCGGATCGTCATCAACAAATGCCATGACTGGCGGCGCCGGCGCGCGGTCCGGAACTTCTTCTCCATGGCCCTGCCGCTGGGCGAGGCGGATGACGTCGCCGATGAGGCGCCGCTACCCGACCAGGCAATCGGCGCCGAGCAGCAACTGGCAGAGGCGATGAAAGCGATCGCCGCCCTGCCCGCCTCTCTCAAGGACACGCTCATCCTGCGGACGATCGACGAGAAATCGGAAGCCGAAACCGCCGAGATTCTCGGCATCAGCCCGAAGGCAGTCGAGACCCGCCTCTACCGCGCCCGCGCACGCCTCGCGGAAATGTTGAAGAAAGTTTGAGGGGGATGAGGCCACGCTGCGTATTTCCAATAGGTCCGCCCTCTTTCTTAAAGCTGAGACAACCGAATGATTTCTGCTCTCGACCGCCGCCAGTTCCTCCGCGGCGCGGCCCTCGCCGGCGGCGGCGCAGCATTGTCAGCCTGGCTGCCGGCCTGGGCGCAGACGATCTCGCCGGGGATGCGACCGACGCTGCCGACCGTGTCGGGCGAAGACATCACGCTCACCATCGCCCGGCAGTCGATGACCATCGACGGGCGCAAGTTCCGGGCAATCGGCCTCAACGGCACGGTCCCCGCCCCGCTGATCCGGCTGCGCGAGGGCCAGCGCGTGCGGCTCAACGTCATCAATCAGCTGGAGGAGGACAGCTCGATCCACTGGCACGGGCTGATCCTGCCGGCCAATATGGACGGTGTGCCGGGCGTGTCTTTTCCGGGCATCAAGCCGGGCTCGAACTACCTCTACCAGTTCTCCGTCGTGCAAAGCGGCACCTACTGGTACCACAGCCATTCAGGCCTGCAGGAACAGGAAGGCCATTACGGCCCGATCATCATCGATCCCGCCGGTGCCGATCCGGTCGCCTATGACCGCGAGCATGTCATCGTGCTCGCCGATCACAGCGCGCTCTCGCCGCAGGCGATCTTCCGGCGCCTCAAGGTCAACCCCGGCCATTTCAATTTCCAGCGCCAGACCCTGGCCGGGCTCCTGTCGGGCAAGGATCAGCCGCTCAAGGACCGGCTCGACTGGGGCCAGATGCGGATGGACCCGGCCGACATCTCCGATGTGACCGGATCCACCTACACCTATCTCGTCAACGGCCATGGTCCGAGGGACAACTGGACCGCGCTCTTCACCCCGGGCGAACGGGTGCGGCTGCGGGTCATCAATGCGTCGGCGATGACCACCTTCAACGTCCGCATCCCCGGCCTGCCGCTGACCATCGTCCAGGCCGACGGGCAGAATGTGGTGCCGGTCACCGTCGACGAGTTCCAGATTGGTGTTGCCGAGACCTACGACGTCGTTGTCAGCCCAGGCGATGACAAGGCCTACACCCTTGTCGGCGAGGCGATCGACCGCTCGGGCATGGCGCGTGCCACGCTCGCGCCGCGCGCCGGCATGGCCGGCGAGGTTCCCCCCTTACGCAAACGGCCGCTCGCCGACATGAAGGACATGGGCATGGACATGTCCTCGATGCCGGGCATGGAAGGCATGGACATGTCGGGCGGCGCTATGCGGGGCGTCGATCCGACGGCCGAGAAGAACGCGTCCGCGCGCCTCGCGACCGGCGCGGCGGCAGCGATGGCGACCATGGACAATAGCGCCATGGCAGGCATGGATCATTCGGGGATGGATCATTCCGCGATGAGCGGGATGGACCACGGCGCGATGGGCGCCGATGGCCAGATGGCGGGCATGGACCATGGCGGGCACGCGATGGGGTCGATGAAGATGCGAGACTTCTCGAACGCGCCGCAGGTGAAGCGCGACCCGAGCGTCCAGACCATCTCGCCGATGCCCGTCGACCGCACCGGCGAGCCCGGCCAGGGCCTCGCCGACGTCGGCCACAAGGTGCTTGTCTACAGGGACCTGATGGCGCTCGATCGCAATCCGGACGTGCGCGCGCCGAGCCGCAGCATCGACATTCACCTCACCGGCAACATGGAGCGGTTCATGTGGTCGTTCGACGGCGAAAAAATGTCGGACCATCACGAGCCGATCCCCTTCATCGAAGGCGAGCGGGTGCGCGTCAATCTCATCAACGACACGATGATGGGGCATCCGATCCATATTCACGGGCATTTTTTCGAGCTGGTGACGGGGCATGGCGATCATGCGCCACGCAAGCATACGGTAATCGTCCAGCCCGGCGGCAAGGTGACCTGGGACTTCACCGCCGACGCGGTCGGCGACTGGGCCTTCCACTGTCATCTCCTCTACCACATGCATGCCGGGATGATGCGGGTCGTGAGCGTCCGTCCGAAGGGAGACGCGTAATGACCCGCATCCTCACGCCGCTGGTGAGCGCGATCGCCCTTTTCGCTGCCGCGCCCGCCTTTGCCCAGGATCATTCGATGCACGGCATGCCCGGCATGGCGCCGCCGGGCGAAGTGGCGCCGGCGCAGGAGAAGAAGAAGGACAAGGCCGCCGCCAGGCCGCGCGCTCAGACACCAGCGCCGGACGCCACCTCGGCGATGGACCATTCGCAGCACCAGGCCAGTCCTGCGCCGCAGGGAGATGCGGCCGGTCAGCCGCAACCCGCGTCTCCCGCGATGCCGGAGATGCCGGGTATGGACCATTCGCAGCATGGCCAGACAACGATGCCGGGAATGCCCGCCATGCCCGGCATGCAAATGACCGGCACGGCGCTTCCGGCCGGCAATGCGCCCCCGCCGCCTCCCCCCAGCGACCACTTCGCCGATCGTGATTTTCCCGGCGGCGAGATGGCGCGCTCGCGCGACATCATGATGAAGGATAGCGGCGGCAACAATTTCGGGCAGGTGCTGCTCAACCTGTTCGAGTATCAAGCGCATAGCGGTCGCGATGGCTATCGCTGGGATGGCGAAGGCTTTTACGGCGGCGATATCAACCGGCTCTGGCTCAAGAGCGAGGGCGAAGGCGAGTTCGGCCGCGGCATCGACAGCGCCGAGGTGCAGGTGCTCTACAGCCGGGCCATCGACCCCTATTTCAATCTTCAGGGCGGTATCCGCCAGGACTTCGGCCGCGGGCCCGACCGCACCTACGCGACGATCGGCGTCGAGGGCCTGGCTCCTGGCATGTTCGAGGTCGAAGGCGCGCTGTTCCTCTCGACCAAGGGCGACCTTCTGGGCCGGGTCGAGGGCTATTACGACCAGCGCATCACCCAGCGCCTGATCTTGCAGCCGCGCGCCGAGGTCAATTTCGCCGCACAGGATATTCCGGAGAACGACATCGGTTCGGGGCTGGTCAACATAGAGCTCGGCGCGCGCCTGCGCTACGAATTCAGCCGCCAGTTCGCGCCTTACATCGGCGTTTCCTATCTGCGCAAAGCCGGAGACACGGCGCGGCTGTCGAGGCTTGCGGGCGAGGACGTCCATGCCACCAGCTTCGTCGCCGGCGTTCGCTTCTGGTTTTAGCATCAGGACGGCTGATGGCGGGGGCGAACAAGAGAGCGGGGCGTTACACTCATACCCAGGTCGGCCGGCGCCGAGCGAAGGAGATACGCCATGGACCATTCGTCCCACATGAACACCCGGAAGATGGGCGCCTATTGGAGCCTTGCCGTTCAGACCGTCATCAGCGGCGTCATCATGTATCTGGTGATGTTCGTCATGATCGACGGGCTCGACAGCTTCTACAACAACCTCAACATGCTCTACATGACGCTGATGATGGTCGCGCCGATGGTGGTGCTGATGATCCTCGCCATGCGGCACATGTTCGCGTCGAAGGCCGCCAACATCGCGCTGATCGCCGCGTCGCTGGTCGCCTTCTTCGGCAGCTTTGCACTCATCCGCACCCAGACCACGATCGGCGACACGGCCTTTCTGCGCTCGATGATCCCGCACCATTCCGGGGCGATCCTGATGTGCCAGGAAGCAAAGCTCAGCGATCCGGAAGTCATCCGGCTTTGCGAATCGATCAAGCGCTCGCAGCGGCAGGAAATCGACGAGATGAAGGCCATACTCGCGCGGCGCTGAGTGGCACAGTCGGGCTACGCCCGGATACGTGCGCCCGGCCAGGTATGTGAGCCGGCCGATGGTCGACACGAGGCGCGGGGCGGACGAGATTGCCAGGGAGGTGGTGCGGCTTGCGCCGTTGTTCCTGCGACAGGCTGGCGGCCATGTCCTGACGCTGCTCGATCCTGCCGGGATCGTGCTGAGCTATAATGAAGAAGGCGAGCGTGCCGAATGCTGGCCCCTCGATCGCGTCCTGGGACAGCCCCATGACCTGTTCTACCCGCCCGACGAGATTGCGGCCGGCCGCCCGTGCGCAGACCTGGCGGCCGCCCTTCACGAAGGCACGCTGGAGCGCGAAGCGTGGCGGGTCTGCGAGAACGGAGCGGAGTATCTCGCGCGCCTGACGATCAGCGCCCTGTTCGAAGGCGACGCACATCGAGGCTTTGCCTGCATCAGTCGCGATGTCACCGACGAGGCGGCGGTCCGGGCGTCAATCGAGACCCGCGAGCAGCATCTCCAGTCGATCCTGGCGACCGTCCCCGATGCGATGATCATCATCGACGAGACCGGCGACATCACGTCGTTCAGCGCGGCCGCCCAACGCCTGTTCGGCTATTCGGAAACCGAGCTCGTCGGCCGCAACGTCTCCTGCCTGATGCCCCAGCCCGATCGCGACCGGCATGACGAATATATCGCGCATTATCTCCAGACCGGCGAGCGCCGGATCATCGGCCTCGGCCGCGTCGTGGTCGGCCAGCGCCGCGACGGCTCGACCTTCCCGATGCAGCTGTCGGTTGGCGAGGCCGGTGAAGACGGGCAGCGGTTGTTCACCGGCTTCATCCGGGATCTCACCGCCAAGGAGCAGGATGAGCTCAGGCTCAAGGAACTGCAGGCAGAGCTGGTCCATGTCTCCCGGCTGAGCGCGATGGGCACGATGGCCTCGACCCTCGCGCATGAGCTCAACCAGCCGCTTGCCGCGGTCGCGCTCTATCTCGAGACGATCCGCGACATGCTCGACGAGCGGGACGACGAACCCTTCGTGTCGCTACGGTCGGTGATGGATGATGCGGCACAGGAAACGCTGCGGGCCGGCCATATCGTCCGGCGCCTGCGCGATTTCGTCGCCCGCGGCGAGGTCGACAAGAGCCTCCACGATCTGCCGCAGGTTGTCGCCGAGGCGAGCGAGCTCGCGCTGGTCGGTGCACGCGAGCGCGGCATCCGCAGCTTCTTCGCGGTCGATCCCGCCGCGACGCCGGTTCTCGTCGACAGGGTGCAGATCCAGCAGGTGCTGGTCAACCTGATGCGCAACGCCATCGAGGCGATGGCGGCGTGTCCTGTTCGCGACCTCAAGGTAGCGACCAGGTTGCGCCCTGACGGGCTGATCGAGGTGACCGTGGAGGATACCGGCCCCGGCATCGCCGACGAGGTCCGGGAGCAGCTCTTCACGGCGTTCAAGTCGACAAAGGCCGACGGCATGGGCCTCGGCCTTTCGATCTGCCGGACCATCATCGAAGCGCATGGGGGCCGTATCTGGATGGAGCGCCCCGACCGCGGCGGCGCGCGCTTTCATTTTACCTTGATCCATGCGCGGGCGGAGGAGGAACATGGGGGATAGACGCGTCATCCATCTGGTCGACGACGAGGAGAGCATCCGCAAGGCGGCGAGCTTTGCGCTCAAGACCGCGGGCTACGACGTCGTGACCTATGCCTCGGGCGTGGAGTTTCTCAAGGAGGCGAAGTCGGCGGCCGTCGGCTGCGTCATCCTCGACGTGCGCATGCCCGAGATGGACGGTCTCGAGATTCAGGCCGCCATGGCAGCACGCGGGGTCAATATGCCGGTCATCGTCCTGACCGGCCATGGCGACGTGTCGGTTGCGGTGCAGGCCATGAAAGGCGGCGCGGTCGACTTTCTCGAGAAGCCCTTCGAGAAAGCCGCCCTGCTCGGCGCCGTCAGCCGCGCGTTTCGCGCGTCTCGACGATGTCGACCTTCGCACTCTGGAAACCTCTGAAGCCGGCGTGCGGGTCGCTGCACTGACGCCCCGGGAGCGTGAAGTGCTGGAAGGGCTGGCGAACGGCCTGCCCAATAAGACGATCGCCTATGACCTGGGCTGTTCATCGCGAACGGTCGAGGTCCATCGCGCGAGCCTGATGGCCAAGCTCGAGGTCCGCAATTTGTCCGAAGCCCTGCGGATCGCCTTTGCCGCGGGCATGGGCCGCAAGCCGAAGTGACTGCGACCTCTACGTAGCGACGGGACGAGGCGCGATATGCGATCGATGGTGCAATCGTCACACGGGTGTCCGCTTCTCGCAATGCCATCGGTCCGTTCCACTCAGCATGATGGCAGATACACCATCCTCGTCTCCGACGACGATCCCGGCGTGCGGCGTGGCCTCCAGCTGCTGCTGAGATCGCGCGGCTATGCCGTGTGGGGATATACGACCGGCCACGCGCTGTTGGCCGACCCCCGCGCGAAGGAGGCAGACTGCGTCATCCTCGACTATCGCATGCCCGACATCGACGGATTCGCGATGCTGCGTCACCTTCGCGAGATCGGATGGTCGGGACGCGCGATCATGATCTCAGGCTTTCATGACACGCTGCTGGCCTCGCGGGCCGCTGAGGCGGGCTTCGATCATGTTCTTGCAAAGCCGCTGATCGGCAGGGCTTTGCTCGAAGCGTTGGACCGGCACCGCATCGAGACGCTTCGAAAGCATTGAATTGTGGCGGCCGGCCCCCGGCAGCCTCAGCCCGGCGCGATGTGGAAAGCCGATCTGCGCCGTCAAAGCCAGTGGCTACGTTTGAACCGGATGTAGAGCCCAATGCAGACCGCAGCGATGACGCCGAGGATGACGAAATATCCCCATTGCGTCTTCAGTTCGGGCATATTCTCGAAATTCATGCCGTAGATTCCGGCAATCGCGGTAGGCACCGCGAGGATCGCAGCCCGGGCGGCAAGCTAACGGGTGATCGCACCTTGGCGCTGCTGTTCGAGCAGGTGACTCGCCTCGAACACCGAGATCAGGATGTCGCGGATGCCGGTGATGGCGCTCTCAACCCTGAGCATGTGATCGTCGAGCTTCGAAATCTGGTGGCCGTTGTCGGCACCTTCCATGGCAAGCGGGTGAAGGCCGTAATTCCCGGCGATGTCGGCAAGTTCTGTTTCGCTGGGCTGGGACATTTTGATCCACACGAAGTCATCCTTGCCGACGTGCTCGCACGCCGGATCGATCAGGGTCGCCGGCCGTAGCCGTTTGCCATTGTGACAAAGAACGGCGGCGGCGACCGGAAGCCGTGTGCCTCGCCTATTGAGACGCGCGCACAAACACTCGTCATTCTTCAAGCCCAATCGCAGGAAGAAGAAGGCGGCGCGCAGCAATTCGAGCGAGAGCTTATAGAAAATGCGGCGGAGCGTTGGGTTTCGCAGAAGGCCGCTCCCGTTCATGACGCGCGTGGCTGGGCGGCGCGCTGCCACATCAAGGGCAACGCAGACTGCGAAGGTCTGCGCACCCTTGATTGGGCGACCGCGAGGGTTTTCCTCTCTTGCGATGGTACCAAGCGATTGCCCGTGTGGCGCCTCTGCAATCGTGTCGGATGACTATACCTAAGTATCGGATAACGGCGCTGACGACAGGGTTGCCGGGCCCCGGTGAGGCGCGTCGCACCGCGCGGAGACGAAAGCTGGAAGACGGAAAAGCTCAACTGTCGAAAGCGACCGAGCGCGCGAGCGCTTCCTGGGACTGCAGAAAGGCGAGCCGCGATTGCAGCGCCGCCTGGACAACGCCGAAAGCGTCACCCCCGAGAGTCACGCGCAGCGGCGGATGGTCGCTGGTTGCGACATCAACGATCGCTTGCGCGATCTTTTGCGGGTCGAGCGTGTAGAGCTCGTTTCCGGCGGTCTCGAACATCTTGCGGATATGGCCGGCGGGCGTATCGCGATACGCGGCGATCTCGCTGGCGAATTGCAGATTGTGGCTGAAGCTGGTGCGCGCCCCGCCCGGCTCGATCAGTGTCACGAACAGGTTGAAGGGTTCAAGCTCCTGGCGGAGGCATTCGCTGAAGCCCTCCAGGCCCCATTTGGCCACATGATAGAGACTGCTCGTCGGAAGCGAGCCCTGACCACTAGCGCTGGAGATCTGGATGATCCGGCCGCTCCCGCGCAGCCGCATGGCGGGGACAAAGGCGCGGGTGATGTGGATGGGCGCCATGAGATTGAGCGCGATCTGGCCTTCGACCTCGGCGTCCGACATCTCTTCGGTGGCGCCGATCACGCCGCCGCCGGCGTTGTTGACCAGAATATCGACGGGTCGACGCGCCTGCGCCCGGGCCACGACCGCAGCAATATCGTCCTTGACCGTGACGTCGAGCGCTTCGACGCGCAGCTGGCTCGGATATTTCGCCGCGAGATCATCGAGGCTTTCGGGCTTGCGGGCCGTCGCGGTAAGGTCGTCGCCAGCGGCCAGGATCAGTTCGGCCAGATGGCGGCCGATGCCGCTGGACGCGCCCGTGAGAAACCAGTGATTGGACATATGTTACTCCATATATTACCAACTGGTAGGTAACTTGAAACCTGGAATGCGTCAATGCTTGGAGGTGTGATGAAGCAACGAACCCGGCGGAATGCCGCACAGAGCCGCGAGACGCTCCTGGCTGCAGCGACCGAGGAGTTCGCGTCCCATGGGCTGGCGGGCGCGCGGATCGACCGGATTGCGCAGGCGGCGGGTATCAGCAAGCCGATGCTCTACACCTATTTCGGGGACAAGGAGGCGCTCTTCGATGCCGCGCTGACGCAGGAAGTGATGGACGCGGCGCAGGCCGATCGCTTCGATCCCAATGATCTTGAGGGTTATGCGGGGCGCACCTATGACTTGCTGGTCGAACGCCCGCGCCTGTGGAGGCTGCTGACCTGGCATCATTTGGAGCGTGGCCAGGATGTTCTGATGCTCCCGGCCGGCGAGGTCCTTCTCGGGGAGAAGCTGGACGGGATCGCAGCGGCGCAGGCCGAGGGGCGGATCGTCGCCGACTTCACGCCCCTGGATGTCGTCCGGCTTGTCGCCGCCCTCACCCAGCTCTGGTGCATGACCGGAGCTGCACGCGACGCTGCCGAGCACGCGGCGCGCCGGGCGACGATCATGCGGGCGGTGGGGCGACTGCTGCGCGTGTGATCGTGCGAGGCGCGAGCTGCACGCCCGCGCGCCGACCGGGACACAGCAAGCATTTTTCGCAACCTGCCGTACTGCCCGGCGGCAAAATCAGGGCGGCTCATGCACAAGCCGGCCCGTCGGCTCCGCGGATGCGATCGACGTTCGAGGACTGCGCCGCCACTGCCGAACCGGATTGGATCATCGCCAAGTGACCCAGTGGCCTGCGCGACGATCTCAGGTCGCCGGACTCGTCGCACGACGTTTCGTCAGGAGTCGTTTCATCTGCCTCAAAAGGCGAACCTGCGGCTCAATCCGGAAGAAGGCGCGACACATCCAGGAAACGAGGATCAAATGCGGTCCGCATCGGTATTACTTTCCCTGGCGCGTTGCAAGCTCAGCAAAGGACTAATGTTCCCGGAGCATCTCTAGCGCTATACCTAGGTATATCACGCCGACACCAATAACATGTGATCATGCCGCTTCGCATTCTTGCCGGCCAAATGTCCCGATCATCAAATCGAAGCGTGCGAGGCTGGATTACGATATGATATTCTATCTCCTATCTCAGCAGCTTTGCAAATGAGCGCTCGCAAAAATATCTCTTCAGTCATGAGGGTTCGACGTCTGGCGTGCGTATTATAGCTATATCTATATCTAAATTTCACGAGAATAAGGTATTGGAAAAACAGGAAAAATACTGTTGACCTGTATATACAACTGATGTTGTCTGTGGCTGTTCTAAAACGTCAGGGGGATTGCACATGACCATCAGGATGGCCCTGCTCGGCAGCGCCGCCATCGTCGCGGGCTACGCCGCGCCGGCTCTCGCTCAGGGCCGATCCGACACCGCAGCCAAAAGCACAAGTCCTGGGGGATGACAGCGACATCGTCGTTACCGGCTCACGAATCCGTCGGCAGGATCTGGCCGGGGTTGGACCGGCCACCGTGGTCACCGCCGAGCAGATCCAAAATACCGGCATCGTCAATATCGAAACCGCCTTGCAGCGTTTGCCGGCCAATGCCGGCTTCGCGGGCAACCAGACATCGGCCTACTGGACCAACAACGGTTATGGCACTGCTCAGGTCAATCTGCGCGGCCTCGGCATCAAGCGCACACTCGTGCTCCTCAACGGCCGACGCCTCGTCGCGGGCGGCACCGGCGCCAATTCCTCACCCGATCTCAACATGATCCCGGTCGTGGCGCTGGCACGCACCGATGTCCTCAAGGATGGCGCGTCCGCTATCTACGGGGCCGATGCCATGGCCGGCGTGGTCAACCTTGTCACGCGGCACCGATTATGAAGGCCTGGGTCTCAGCGTCCGACAAGGCATTACCGAGCGCGGCGACGGCTCCGATCTCACCGCGGACCTACTTTGGGGCATTCGCAACGATCGTGGCGGGTTCATGGCAGCAGTCACCTACCAGAAGACCAGCGCCGTCAACATGGCCTCGCGTGCGCCCTGCTCGCTCGCTGAAACGACGCCGGGCTCGCTGAGCTGCGTCAACAGCGCCTCGACGATCGGCGGACGCGCGGTGCTGGCCCAACGGCCAACAGATCAACTTCAACCAGGTACCCGGAGGGAACGGGAACTTCTACGAGCCTTACAGTCCCGCCAAGCACAACTTCAACTCGAACCCGTTTCTCAATGCGGTCAGCCCAGTCGAGCGCGTCAGCACGGCCTTCTTCGCGGACTATGCGCTGACCGACGGTATCCAGGCGTTCGGCGAGTTCCTCTATACGTTCCGCAAGTCGAATCAGATCGCGACACCCGGCACGCTGCGCAATCTCTCGATACCAGCCAGCAATCCGACCAATCCGACCGGCCAGAACCTGGTCCTGGCCCAGCGCCGCCTCGCCGAACCCGGCGCGCGCCACTTCTTCCAGGAGACCGATACCTGGCAAGGCACCTTCGGGCTGCGCGGCAAGCTGGCGAACGACTGGGCCTGGGAAGTCCGCGGGCAGCTTCGGGCGTAACACGGCCGTCGACGGCTCGACCAACATCGCCAATCTCGAGCGCGTCGCGAACACGCTCGACAGGAGCAAAATGCTCCAGCACGGCGGGCGCGGCCATCCCCTGCGGTGACTATCTTGGGTTCGGAGACCTGACACCTCAGGTTCTGGATTATATTCTGTTCACCTCGCGCGATCGCGGAGGCAACGAACTCGGCACGGTCACGGCTGACCTCAACGGCGATCTCTTCTCCCTTCCAGCCGGCGCGGTGTCCTTCGCCACCGGCGTGGTCTATCGGCGCGAAAAAGGCTGGCGCGATCCCGACCCGTTGACGGTGCTCGGCGTGGCGAACGTCAATCAGCAGGATCCTATTTCGGGCTCGAGCACCGCCAAGGAAGCCTATCTCGAGCTATCGGTGCCGGTGCTTGCCAACACAGCTTTCGCCAAGGCGCTCACGCTCGATGGCGCAGTCCGCTACTCAGACTATAATCTCTTCGGGAGCGACTGGAATTACAAGCTCAGTGCCGACTGGGTAGTCAATGACAGCATCCGTCTGCGCGGCACTTATGGGACGGGCTTTCGCATTCCCAACGTGCCGGAGCTTTTCGGCGGCGTCTCGGAAGGCAATCTGACCACGACCGATCCCTGCTCGCGCTACACCTCCAGCGGCAACGTGACCTTGATCGCCAATTGTCAGGCGTCCGGTGTGCCGGCCAACTATACGCAGCTCGGCACCACGATCCTCACCACAGTGGGGCGGTAACCAGAGCCTTCGGCCCGAAAGCTCCACGACCTGGACCGTTGGTACGGTGATATCGCCGCGCGGCATCATCCCAGGGTTGTCGCTGACGGCAGACTGGTTCGACATCAAGATCAAGGACGCGATCCGGGCCATTCCCGGCTCGACCAAGCTCGCAGTCTGCTATGCGAGCCAGAACCTGTCGCACCCGTTCTGCAGCGACTTTACGCGCAGCGCGCTGACCGGCGAGGTCACTTACCTCTCCGCCCAGCCCATCAACACCGGCCGCGAGGAGATGAATGGTCTCGATCTGGGTCTGGTGTACAGTGGTGCGGTGGGCGAGGTGAAGATCTCCTTGGATCTCAACATGACCTATCTCAACAAATATGTCGTAAACCCCTTCCCCGGCGGCGCGCCGATCTATTTCGACGGGTTTATCGGGGGCGGCAATGGCGGCTATCCGAAATGGCGTGGTTATGGCGTGCTGACGGCGGAAAAGGACGGCATCAGCGCGACCTGGTCGACACAATGGATCGGCAAGGCGACCGACTTCAACGCATCGGCCGCGACATCGGCTACCGCACGCCGAACGTCTTCTACCACAATCTTCAGCTTGCCTTCGCGATCGACGAGAAGACACGTTTCCAGATCGGGGCCGATAATCTGTTCGACCGCAAGGCGCCCTATATCCAGAGCTTCACCGATGCCAACACCGACACGATGACCTATGATCTGCTCGGACGGCGCTTCTACGCCGGCTTCCGAACCGCGTTCTGAAGGGCAGCACATGGCAATTCAATGGCCTTTGGTCATCCGCCGGACGCACAAGTGGCTGGCCCTGATCGTCGGCGTCCAGGTTCTGCTCTGGACGCTGACCGGCTTCTATATGGTGGCCGTCCATATCGACATCATCCATGGCGACGATCTGGTCCGCCCACCGGTCGTCGCCCCCCATCGACCTTGCGAGCTTCGTCCCGCCGGCGCGGATTGTTCAATCGGCTCCCGACGCGTCCGAGATCCGCCTGCAACGGTTCATGGATCAGCCCGTCTGGCGCGCGCAAACCTCGGGTGGTCCAAGACTCTTCGATGCAGGTTCGGGACAGCCCATCCCCGATTTGAGCGAGGCACAAATCCGCGCCGCCGCTCGGCGCATCTACAGCGGCACCGGGGACATCGTCGCAGCCCGGCTGCTGACGACGGCGCCACTGGAAATGCAGGCGCGCAAGCCTCCCTATTGGCAGGTCGAATTCGATGCCTGGAACCGGCCAACCCTGTATCTCTCTCCGCAGACCGGTGAGCTGATCTCGCGCCGCCATGCGCTGTGGCGCGTGTTCGATTTCGCGTGGATGCTGCACATCATGGACTATGACGATCGCTCCGACGTCAACAATCCGCTGCTGCGCGTGGCGACCTGGAGTGCCCTTGCCATGGCGCTGGCCGGGGCTTGGCTGCTGCTTTGGTCGTTCCCGCGGCGCAGGAAGAAGAAGGCATGAAGAAAATCCGGTTCACCCCGCTCTTTTTTCGGCGCATCCACAAATGGGTCGGCCTGATCCTGGGCGTGCAGTTTCTCCTTTGGGCTCTGAGCGGCTCGATGATGGCCTTGCTCGATCAGGAGAAGGTCGGCGGACACAGTGCGCAGGCCAGCCATCAGCACGCCCTACCTGCCGGTGACTATATTGCGCCGGCAAAGCTCGCTCTTGATGGTCCCGTGCTCGGCATCGCCTTGCGGTCCCTTGCCACACGCCCCGTCTACGAGCTTCGATCCACCACGGGCACGCGGCTAATCGACGCGACGAGCGGCGCCCCGGTTCGGGTCGACGAGCAGGTCGCGCGCGACGTCGCGACGATGGTGAATGAAGCACCGATCCGCAAGGCAACGTTGCTCGCCGAACCGAATGTGGAAGCGCGCGAGCACGAAGGCACCATGTGGCGACTGGATTTCGCGGACGCAGAGAACAGCAGCGCCTACATCTCCGCCGACACCGGCCGATTCCTGGTCATGCGCGGCGACACATGGCGCACCTGGGATTTCTTCTGGATGCTCCACAATATGGACTATGTGAACCGCACCAGCTTCAATCACCCGCTGATCGTCTTCGTTGCGTTCGGTACTTTGTGGCTGTCGGGGACGGGCTTCTACCTGCTGTTTAAGAGCTTCAGTCGCGCCGACGTGCGATGGTTGCGGCGCAGGCGCAAATCGGCCGTCAAGTTGGGCGCGGGCTGATCGCTAGGTCCCAACAGAAAAAGCCGCCGATAGCTCGAACCGATTGCCCGGGTGCGTGAGCCAAGCGTGCGATACGAGACGTCCGCGACTCCAGGTTCTGCGCGTCATCATTAGCACTGGTTCTCCTTCAGCGAGGCCCAGCATTGTTCGCATGGCTGTATCCGGCATCGCCGCGCACACCCGGTGCTCTACTCGCTCGAGCGGGGCAACACGTGTCAGATATTCATTCGGCGTCGAGGCGCTGAAATCCCTCTCTCCGTAGCGTGGCGCAGCAGATGCCAGCACAAAGCGCTCCTCGACCTGAATTGGGAATTCGGTCTCGTGATGGACGATAAGCGAATGGAAGAGGCGCGTGCCCAAGCCGACTTCCAGCAGAGCTGCCCTTTCCGCATCAGCCCGTATCTCGATATTATAAATGACGCGCGCCGCGATAGGCGTGGCCCCTGCCGCGCACCTCCTCCGCGATGTTGCGGATCTCGATCAGCTGCCCGATCGGCCGGGGCTCGGCGACAAAGCTGCCCCGCCCCGCCCGCCGTACCACGACACCGGCCGATTGCAGTTCCCGCAACGCCCGGTTTGCGGTCATGCGCGAGACTTTGAACGTCTCGACGAGCTCGGCCTCTGACGGCGTCTGGTCGCCGGGCTTCAGGCGACCTTCCCGGATGTCCTCGAAAATGCTGTCTTTGATCGCCACATAGCGAGGTTGCTTCTCCGCACCGGCAGCGTCGACCGCGGGTTCGCCCACAGAAGCAGCTTTCGTCCGGGGAGCGGATGCGCGGCTATGGGGGCGAGCGGGAGCATGCATCAAATGACTATACAGGTGGGGGCGAGCAAGTCCCAGTCATTCAAACAGGAAATCACCAGCGAGAGCCGAGGCGTGCGTGATCAATGCCGCGCGAAGACCTTCTGGCCCGAACTGCCGAACGACACCACCGCATAGGGTTGGCGGGCGGCGCCTGCCACTTCCATGCCCTCCGAGCCGATCGGCATCCCCGCCACCGCAATGCCTCTGACGCCTACGGGACGGGTTGCCAGCAGGCGCTTGATATCGGCGACCGGGACATGGCCCTCGATCAGATAGCCATCAACCATCGCGCTGTGGCAGGATGCCAGCGTGCCCGGCATGCCGGCCCTCCGCTGAAGCGCCCCGCGCGACGCATCGTCGCGCATGACGACCGTGCGGCCCAGCTTCGCGCGAAGCGCCTGGGCCCACTTCTCACAGCATCCACAACCCGGGTCCCGGTGGACGACGACATCATTCGCCGCAAGCGCTGCGCCGGGCAGGGCGAGGAACAGCAAGGCGGCAGAAAGACGGGTCTTCATGAACGGCTCCCGGAAGCATGCGATAGGGTTCCTAATGATCTATACGCATTGATGCCCCCTACCCCTCATCACGCTGAAGATTTCACGATGGCGCGCGGCCTCCAGGCGAGCGGCAAGGACACAAGCAGCGCCAGCGACAGACCACCAATCCCCCACAAGACTAAGTGCTGCGCCCCGGGAGCGACGACGGCGATCGCCAGCGGCGCGAGCGCCTGCCCGATGCTGGCGGCGGAATGCTGGAGACCGAGCTTCAGACCCGAAGGGGCTGCCGCACCGCTGATCCAGAAGCTGGTGACCAATCGAAGGGTTGCCGAGCTCCAGCCGGCAGCAACGATGATCCCACTGAGTTCGGCCATGCTCGCGGCGACAGGGAACAGGAAGAGCGCCGCAGCCAGCAGGCCGAGCGTCAGCCCCGCAAGCCGCCTCGGCATGGTCACCAGCCAATCGAGCCTCGCATGGAAGATCTGTGCTGCCAGCATGCCCAATCCGCAGAGACTGAGCATCCAGGCGATCTCTTCGCGGCTCAGCGAAATGACGCTCCGCGTCACCAGGAGATTGACATGCATCGCCGCCAGCCCGCCGCCCGCGACGATCGTGACGAAAAGCAGGATCAGCGTCGCGCCGAGCGTCGGCGCGGGCAGGTCTCCGCCATCGATGCAAGGTGCACACCAGCGCGGCAGACGCACGGCGCAAAGCGCCGCCCCGACGGCACCGATGCCGAAAGCGAGGATCATGAGGGGAGCGCGGGGCAGGATCGCGGCCGAGACCTCCGCCACCAGCGGACCGGCGAGATCGCCCAGAAACAAGAAGGCGGTCAGCCAGGTGAAGCGCCGCGCCTGGTCCGCGCGCTCGTTTGCGGCAAAGCTCGCGCAGAGCAAGCCCAACGGTATGATGGCGGCCGACGCCATCCCCGCCACCAGGCGCAATGCATAAAGCTCAGGCAGCCCGACGAGGCCGATCGGCGCGGTCACCAGGGCGAGGATGACCAGCGCTGCGCGCAACATCGCCCGATAGTCGACCCGGTCCGCGATCCAGCCCCAGAGCGGCGCCGCCAGCAAGGCTGCCAGGGGATGGACCGCGGTCAGGCTCGCGACATGAAAATCATGAGCGCTTGACGATAGCGCGCCACGAGCCGGGTCGACCAGTGCCGGAAGGAAGGCGAGAATGGCCGTCTGTCCCGCCGACGCCGCAGCCGCCGCGAGCAACAAGACGAAAAAGGAGGCCGGCCAGCGACCGTTGGCTTGCGATCCAGCCTTGTCACGCGGCGCGTTCGCGGTCGCCCCCTCGAGTGGCCATCCGCGGATCACCACCAGGCGCGCAAGCCGATCACCAGCCTGTGTTCGGAAGGCCCTTCCCCGCGCAGGCGACGGAAATCGGCCGTGCCGTCAAATGCGCGCTCCCAGACGAAGCCGATATAGGGCGCGAACTTGCGCGACACCTCGTAGCGCAACCGTCCGCTCAGCTCGACATTGCTGAAGCCGCTGCCGAGCTGCCGATCGCTCGACCGCTTCGAATAGATATTGGTCTCCACCTGCGGCGTAAGGATCAACCGATTGGTGAACAAGACCTCATAGGACGCCTTGGCGCGCGCCGCGAGACGCCCATCGGTTCCTACATAGCCGGTGAGCTGGACGTCGAACCAATAGGGCGCCAGTCCCTCGACGCCGGCGGCCAGCCAGGTGGTCGCACCCTTGCCGAGATCCTGCCTGACCCCGAGCAGCGTGCCCCAGAACGGGTTCTTGCTGTGCCACCACAGCGCCTCGACGCTGCTCTCCGGATCGAGACGTTGGTCGCGGGAGTTCTTGAGCCCCTGGCTGCGCAGCCAGAGCTTGTCATTGTCCTGACCCTTGGTGACGAGCACGGTCCAGCCCACGCCCTGACCCTCGTTGCCGCTGGTGAACTCAAGCTCATCGACAAGTATCTTGGGGATTGAGAGCTTGTCGGCCATCTCATAGCCCGGCAGCGTCGAGTTGCGGTAGCCGTCGGCATAATCGTCCGAGTTGCGCGCGTCCGGCGGGGCCTGGCCGCCCTGCATCGAGCCCATGTCCATCGTGGCGCCGTTACCGGACGCCTTCGTGTCGGTCATATCCATGCCCGGCATGTCCATGCCCGCATGGTCCTGAGAGCCTTGCGCGGAAGGGGTGTGCTGAGCGGGAGTGGCCGTTTGGGCAGGGGTGGCGGCGGGCGACGGGGGCGAGGCATCCTGCGCGAGGGCGGGAGCCGTGATCGCCGGCGCCAGGAAGAGGGCAGCGCCAAGAGCGATGCCGCGCGAGGGGAAAATCCGGATCATGCGACCACCACCTCCCGGAACATGCCGGCCGCCATGTGATAGAGCAGATGGCAGTGGAAGGCCCATCGGCCCATGGCGTCGGCGGTGACGCGGAAGCTCACCCGCTGGGCGGGCTGGACCACGACCGTATGCTTGCGGACCTGGAAGGCGCCGTCCGGGCCTTCGACATCGCTCCACATGCCGTGCAGATGCATCGGATGCGCCATCATCGTGTCGTTGACGAAGGTGACGCGCAGCCGCTCGTTTGGCTTGAAATGAAGCGGCCTGGAATCGTTGAGCTTGATGCCGTCGAGCGACCAGATGAACCGTTCCATATTGCCCGTCAGATGCAGCTCGATGTCGCGCTCGGGCTCGCGCGGGTCGGGATCGCCGCCCGGCGTGCGCAGATCGGCCAGCGTCAGCACGCGCCAGCCGCGCCCGCGCAGCCCGGCGCCGGGATCGTCGAGATTGGTGCGCGGATAGTCGACGCGCATGTCGGTATTGGCGCCATATTCGGTGCGGGCGTGCCGTGCCCTGGCCGGCATCTCGGTCATGCCGTGCCCGGCATGCGCATCGCCTCCCATTGCGCCCATCGTCGCCATCGCGCCCATCATGTCGACCGGCTCGAGCCAGGTCCGGGCATCGAGCGGCGGCACGGCTGCCGCCATGCCCGGGGCCGGTGCGATCGTGCCACGCGCATAGCCGCTCCGATCGATCGCCTGCGCGAAGATGGTGCGGGCGCCGCCCTCGGGCATGGTGAACTCGACGTCGTAGGTCTCGCCCGGGCCGATCCGGAATTCCTCGACCGTGACCGGCTCGACCGGCTGCCCGTCGGTCGATACGACCGTCAGCTCGACCCCGGGGATCCGCACGTCGAAGAACGTCGCCGTCCCCGCGCCGACGAAGCGCAGGCGCACGCGCTCGCCGGGCGCGGCGATACCGGTCCAGTTGCCGGCGGGCGGCGCGCCGTTCATCAGATAGGTGTAGGTCGCGGCAGAGACATCGCTGTAGTCGGTCGGGTTCATCCGCGAGCTGTTCCACATCCGCCGCCGCTCGAGCGCCTTGCCCAAGCCCATGGTGCCGACATCCTTGAGGAAATCGCCGGCGGTCGGCTGCGCAAAATTATAGTAGCTGCTCTGCTTCTTGAGATTGAGGAAGATCTGCAACGGCGGCTCGTCCGACCAGTCGCTGAGCACGATGCAATAGTCGCGATCGGGCGCCCGCGCCGTCGGCACCTGTTTTGGCTCCACGATGATCGCTCCATAGAGTCCCGTCTGCTCGGCGAGCGTGTGAGCGTGATACCAGTAGGTTCCGCTCTGGCGGACCTCGAAGCGATAGGTGAAGGTCTCGCCCGGCGCGATGCCGGCAAAGCTGATGCCGGGCACGCCGTCCATCTCCGCCGGCACGATGATGCCGTGCCAATGGATGCTCGACATCTCCTTGAGGCCGTTGCGTACGCGCAGCGTGACCGTGTCGCCTTCGCGCAGGCGCAGGACCGGCGCGGGCACGCTGCCGTTCACGGCGGTCGCGATACGGCGTTTGCCGGTGAAGTTGACCGGCAGCTCGGCGATCTCGAGGTCGAACTCGGTCCCGCTCAGCTCAGCGGGCAAGGTTGGTGCGGATCGCGCGAGAAGCGCCGGGGCGAAACCGGCGACCGCGCCGCCGATCGCCAGCCCCTGGACGAAACGGCGCCGCGCGATCGGCCGGATATGTAAGGGAGACATGAACTGTACTTTCGCGAAGTCGGCTTCAGGCGAGGTCGAGGACGATCCGGCCCTCGATGTCGCCATGATGCATGCGGGAGAAGACGTCGTTGATGTTCTCGAGCCTGTCCGCATGGACCGTGGCCTTGACCTTGCCCTCGCCGGCGAACGCCAGTGCCTCGAGCAGATCGAGCCGCGTGCCAACGATCGAGCCGCGCACGGTAATGCCGTTCAGCACGGTGTCGAAGATCGACAACGGGAAGTCGCCCGGCGGCAGGCCGTTGAGCGCGACCGTGCCGCCGCGCCGGACCATGCCGAGCGCCTGCTGGAACGCCTTGGGCGAAACGGCGGTCACCAGCGCCCCGTGCGCGCCGCCAATGGCTTTCTTGAGCGCTGCCGAAGGGTCCTCGTTGCGCGCGTTGACCGTCAGTGTGGCGCCAAGGCGTGTAGCGAGGTCGAGCTTGCTATCGTCGATGTCGACCGCGGCCACATTGAGACCCATCGCTCGGGCATATTGCACCGCCATGTGGCCGAGCCCGCCAATGCCGGAGACGACCACCCACTCGCCGGGTCGGGCCTCGGTGGCCTTCAATCCCTTGTAGACGGTGACGCCCGCGCAGAGGATCGGCGCAATGTCGAGGAAGTCGACATTGTCGGGAAGGTGACCAACATAGTTGGGATCGGCGAGGACATATTCGGCAAAGCTGCCATTGACCGAATAGCCGGTGTTCTGCTGTTCGTGGCAAAGCGTCTCCCAGCCACCCAGGCAATGCACGCAGTGCCCGCAGGCGGTGTAGAGCCAGGGCACGCCGACCCGGTCGCCTTCCTTCACATGGGTGACGCCCGCACCGACGGCGGCGACATGCCCGACGCCTTCATGGCCGGGAATGAAGGGCGGGTTGGGCTTGACCGGCCAGTCTCCTTCTGCCGCGTGCAGGTCGGTATGGCACACGCCGGTTGCCGCAATCTTGACCAGGATCTGCCCGGGGCCGACCGTCGGGATCGGCGCCTCCTCGATGACCAGGGGCTTGCCGAATTCGCGGACGACCGCCGCCTTCATGGTTTTCGCCATGTCCGTTTCTCCTTTTGAGCGAGGGGTCAGAACAGGCCGAGCGCGTGCTCGTCATAGGAGACGAGCAGGTTCTTGGTCTGCTGATAATGGTCGAGCATCATCCGGTGATTTTCACGCCCGAAGCCCGACGCCTTGTATCCGCCGAAGGCGGCATGGGCGGGGTACTGATGATAGCAGTTGGTCCAGACCCGCCCGGCCTCGATCGCGCGGCCGAGCCGGTAGGCGGTGTTGCCGCTCCGGGTCCAGACGCCCGCGCCAAGACCGTAGGCGGTGTCGTTGGCAAGTGCGATCGCCTCCTCGACCGTCTTGAACGTGGTGACCGACAGGACGGGACCGAAGATCTCCTCCTGGAAGATGCGCATGTGGTTCTGACCCACGAACACGGTCGGCTGCACGAAATAGCCCTGGTCCAGCGCACCGCCCGGCAGCGCCCTGGCGCCACCGACCAGACACTGCGCGCCCTCGGCCTTGCCGATATCGATATAGCCCAGGATCTTGTGGAGCTGGTCCTCCGACGCCTGCGCGCCGACCTGGACCGAGGGGTCGAGCGGATCGCCCTGGCGGATCGCGGCGACGCGCGCCACGGCGCGCTCGATGAAGCGGTCGAAGATCGACTCATGGATCAGCGCGCGCGACGGGCAGGTGCAGACCTCGCCCTTGTTGAACGCGAACAAAGTAAAGCCTTCGAGCGCCTTGTCGAAGAAGGCATCGTCCTCGTCGAGCACGTCCGCCATGAAGATGTTGGGCGACTTGCCGCCAAGCTCCATCGTCTGGGGGATCAGATGGTCGGCAGCCGCGTGCATGATCTGCTTGCCGGTGACGGTCTCGCCGGTGAACGAGACCTTGGCGATGCGCGGATTGGCGGCGATCGCCTGGCCGACGGTCCGTCCCGGGCCGGTAACGACATTGAGCACGCCGGGCGGCAGGATGTCGGCGGTGAGCTCGGCGAACATCAGCAAGGTGAGCGGCGTCTGGGATGCGGGTTTGATGACGGTGCAGTTGCCCGCCGCCAGCGCCGGGGCGATCTTCCACGCCGCCATCAGCAGCGGGAAGTTCCACGGGATGATCTGGCCGACGACGCCGAGCGGCTCGCGGAAATGATAGGCGATGGTGTCCGCATCGATCGTCGAGATGCCGCCTTCCTCCGCCCGGATGCAGCCGGCGAAGTAGCGGAAATGGTCGATCGCGAGCGGCACGTCGGCAGCGCGCGTCTCGCGGATCGGCTTGCCATTGTCGATCGTCTCGGCAAGTGCCAGCAACTCCAGATTGTCTTCGAGCCGGTCGGCGACGCGATTGAGAATCCTGGCGCGTTCGGCGGGCGCGATCCTTGCCCATTGATCCTTGGCGGCGTGCGCCGCATCGAGCGCGCGCTCGACATCTTCCGGCGTCGACAGCGCGAACTCTGCGATCTGGGCGCCATTGATCGGGCTCGTGTCGGCGAAATACTCGCCGCCCGCAGGAGCGCTCCAGCGGCCTCCGATGAAATTATCATAGCGGTGTCGGAAGGAGGCCGCCGCGTTAATGGTCCCGATCGCCTTCTCGAACATAACCTGACTCCATCTCTATCGATGGCCTGACGGAGTAATCTCTTTGCCCGGGTGGCCTATAAGTAAGTTCCGCAGAAGGTAGTCTGGTATCGGGGTCGCGGGCTTGAGGGTCAGACACGCCAACAGAGCCGATGACTATTCATCGACTCCTGAACGTATTCGCGCACGCCTGATCGGAATTATGCCGAGACAGGCGTTACTCGGCCGAGTCTTCTTTTGGCGAGGGCGGCGCTTGGCATTCCAATTCTGGCGTTACGCCCGGACGCGCTTTAGGCTCACCCAATCGCCTTTCTGAAGCGTCCCGTCCCTCACGCGGAAATGAGCATAATGGTCGTCGAAAATCTGGTCGACTTCGACATGACCGACAAGACGGCGGTGGCGCGGCGTTGCGTGATAGACTTCGAGTATCTGCCCGATGTGCGCGCCATCGGCCTTACCCAGGCAGGCCACTGTGCCGCCCGCATCCATACGGACGATCTTGCCGCGCATGAACAAGCTATGGCCGATACCCTGTGCGAGGAGCGGCGTGCTGCCAAAGAGCAGAAAGCCAACAGCAGCACCGACGCCAAGATGTTTTCGCATCGCTGTTTCCTCTGTCAAGTCAGACGCTCGGACCCGGTTTTGAAAGCTGGGAGCACGGGGCGACGCTGGGCATCGTCAAAGAACTGGCCCGCCGCGGGGGAACGGCGGGCCCTCAGCCCCTGGGGTCTGTTCTCGGGGCTGGAAACCTCACATGTCGCTCATCGGCTTGTCGGCCATGGGCTTGGCGGTCTTCTTCTTCGCCGCCGGCTTGGCCTTCTTCATCGGCATCTTGCAGCAGCCACTCTTCGCCTTACCGGCCATGCCCGAGCCGTTCGATGCAGGCGAGCCGCCGGACATGCCGGCCATCCCCGACATGCCCTGTTGATCCTGCTGGGCCGGTTGCCCCTGCTGCTTCTGCGCGCCGGCCTGATGATCCTTCATCATCTGATCGTGCATCTGCTGCCCGCCATGATCCATGCCCTGCTGGTGGGCATGGGCCGGCGCAGCCTGCGCGGGCGCGGGCGTCGACTGGGCGAGAGCGGTGCCGGCGGCGAAGGTTAGCGTCGCGAAGAGGCTGACGGGCGCCGCGAGAAATGTCGTCTGTCGCATTGAGGGTCTCCGAGTGTTCTTCCTGTTGCCCGATCGACGTTCCGATCCCGGCAATTCCGAAGCTTCAATGCTGCTAGCGAGACGCTGTCTGTATACGTAAGTTACGAATCGAAATCCGATCGGCCGTGTGCCTGCTGGAGCAGGCGCGTAAAATGATGATCCGAGATCGATCAAAAATGTGACCCGGCCTGGTTTTCTCGTCCTGAGACCGGCCAGAAAAGCGATTGGCCCGCCGTGGGAACGGCGGACCAAGGCTTCGGTTGAAAGCGGCCATGATCTTGTCCGTCAACCTTGTCGTCTGATGGAATGATGGCAGGGTCAGCAACCACCGTCCGACCTGTGTGACATGCCGGAGGCGCCGTCCTGGTCCTGCGAATCCCGCATCGCCATTCGATGGCCCTGCATCATCTGGCCGTGCATCTGCTCCTTACCGTGAGCCATGCCCTGCATGTGGGCAGGATCGGGCTGGGCAGGCGCCGGCCTGGCCTTGAGGGTCTCCTCAAGATCGGGCATGCCCGGCGGCATCCCGTCCGCCAGCACCGGTCCGGCACTGACGGCGAGGAAGCCGAGAGCTGCGAGCGAAGCGATCATTGCCGTCTTCTTGCGCAAGTATCCATTCCTTCAAGTCTGGGTTTCCCGTTCGATCGAGCATATGCCCGGTCGATTGTCGCCCCTTCCGGAGCTTGCCCGTGAAATGGTGTCACCTTCCGCCTTGCTGTATACGTAATGTGCGAAGTCCGTCTCTGAGATGGCCATAAATTATCGCACTGGCATCGTTGTTGTGCCGATGTGTAACTATGGTTCGGACTCGAGAGCAGGACAGGTCGGCAACAGTGACTAATCCATGGCGGCCAGCAGACGCTCGAGAGGAATAGTGGCAAAAGTGGTGAAGCTGTCAGCAATGGCATAAGGCAGTACCAGCACCCGATTATGTACCATCGCGCCGCAGCTGTAGGCTACGTTTGGCACATAACCTTCGCGCTCATCCATGTCCGACCGCAAAAGCGGTAGCTTCGTCCGCGCCAGCAGCTTCGAGGGATCGTCACGGTCCAGCAGGCACGCCCCGATGCAATAGTTCCGAACGGCGCCGACTCCATGAGTTACGACCAGCCAGCCTTCGTCGATCTCGATCGGCGATCCGCAATTACCGATCTGGACAAACTCCCAAGGCCAGCGAGGTTCGATGGCTTTCGCTCCGCCACTCCAGTCGTGAATGTCCGCGGACGTCAGGAACCAGATATTTTCGTTATCCTCGCGCCCAAGCATGGCAAAGTGCCCGGCAATGCGTCGGGGGAAAAGCGCCATGCCCTTGCTACCGGTGGCATCCCCACGCAGCGGTCTGAGTTCGAATGTCCGGAAGTCCGGCGTGGACAACAACTCCTGCCGGACGGACTGGCCGCTAAATGCCGTATATGTACCGAAATAGGTGGCTCGGCCATCGTCGTCCAGGAAGCGGACCAAGCGAAGGTCTTCGATGCCACCACGCTGGCTGGGGGTTGTCGGAAAGATCACGATCTCCGAGAGATCGTGGCTGCCATCGCACTTGATCCGAATGCCCGCGTCCGGCCCGTCCTCGCCGGAGATGTTTTCAGTCTCCAGCACGAGCGGCATGGGGCTCGGAGGATTGATTGCTATGGTTCCGTCCGCGGCGCAAAACCCGGTGCGAAAGGTGACGGAGGAGATATGCCCCTCGCCCACGCCTCGCAGGGAAAGAATGAATCGGAGAGAGTTTTCAGGTACAGCAGACTGATCAGGATGCAGGACGATGCTCGGATTGAAAAGCGCTGCTGCCTCATAGGAATATTCGTTGCAAAAATGGGCACCGATCAAGAGCGCCTGTTCATGGGTGACCTCGCAATCACAGACGATGATGCCATCAACCTCGTGGAACCGCCGCAAAAACAGGGACGGAACCTCACGATGCCTTCCCGAGAAATCATCAAGAATGCGTTGCAACTCATCGTGGAGCGATGCTGGGTCGAGCGCCAGGACGCGGTCGGCGATGCGCTGCGCACGTGGCTGATCCGGTACCGCATATTTATAGGTTTCCGTCGACGGCATATAGGGTCTGATCACTACCCTTGCTGGATTGGGGCGGAGCAATTCGGGTAGCCGGTTGACAAATTCGGCGGTTGACACTGACTTCTCCAATACAGATCGACCGTGGAGCGTTCACGCAATCGTAAAGATGGTGCTCGGCATTACCCGACTATCGGGTGGCGGCACGGAAGGCTCCGGCGATGGCGGGTGCGATGATTTCCGCCGTTGCCGGATACTCGGACTTTGTGCCACGTGCCATGATCGCTGTCCTGGCGTAGTTGTCGGACACACAAGCTGTGACCGGGGGCTCTGGCCTGAACGTGACTATGTGGGGCACGTGCGAAGCGCGCCGCTCAGCTCGACATGTCCGCCATCGTTCGGCAGCTCGCCGCGCATTTCTTGCAGGTGGCCGAGCAACGCGCGATCCGCTGGTCCGCGCTATGGCGTCCGCATTCCTCGGCGCAGCGCTCGCAAGCGTCGGCGCAGGCGCGGCAGACGATGCGGTGCAGGGCAGATTCCCGCAGCATCGAGTTGGCGGTCGCCTGGCACAGTTCCGCACAGTCGTTCAGCATGGCGATCAGCGACGCCGTAGCTGACGCGCCGCCTTGCTTCGTCAGCCAAGCGGCGGTTTCCAGGCACATGCGGTGCGAAGCCACGCAATCGTCGATGCAGTCCGTCATCGACATCGCCATCCCTTCCATTCGATGCTGCTGCGCCGCCGCCGGCACAGCCAGCGTTCCGGCGGCGGCAAGGCCGGCGCCGGCCATCAGCAATTCGCGTCTCTCGATCATCATGCACCTCCCATCTGCTATCCCTTGAGCGCTGTGCCGCATCCGGCGGCCTCAGCCGTCGCAGGCGACCCATCCGACGCCGCACGCGCCTTCTCCCGCGCCATCCGGGTTTCCTCCCAGGGCCAGTGGCCGTTGATCTCGACCCCGAGCGAGATGCTCAGGAAGGTCCGCACCAGCACCAGCCCGGCCAGAACGATGAGATCGTCGAGCGTTGGGTTGATCACCAGCGACTTGACGATGTCGCCGGCGACCAGAAATTCCAGGCCGAGCAGGATGCTGCGGCCGAGCGCCGAGCGGAACGCGCTATAGGCCTCGGTTCGGTCGCCCGCCCTCGCCCGCCGCGCAAACAGAAAGGTTGCGAGCCCCGCGCCGACCAGGATGGTCAGCGTGCCCGCCAGTTCCAGGCCGATCACCGCGAGCCGGAAGAAGGCGCTCAGCCAGTCGGCCTCAATGGTGATCATACCAGCCTCGCTTGCGGATATTGTTGAAGCTGTCGGTGGCGTGACAGGCATAGCATTGGTCGACGCGCGCCTTCGATCCGGCTGCGCGCTGCGAGACCATGCTGAAATGCTCCATGAAGTGACTCGGCGGCGCCTTGTGGCACTCGGCGCACTGCGTCGAATTGACCGATGGATGGCGGTAATTGGCGATCTTCCAGCTGTCGGTCTTGTGGCAGCTCGCGCAGTCGGTGCCGAACAGGCCCTGGTGCGGATCGCGGAACGCATGGCAGCTCGCGCAATTGAGCGCGGTCTCGGGGGTCAGGCTTCGAGTGTTTGTCGACATGCCCGCCAAAGGCTGCCGCCACTTCGCCATGTCGAGCAACGCGGCGTGATCCATGCGGATGATGCCGCGCTCTCCCTCATGTTCGACGTGGCAGGAGGTGCACTGCGTCGCTTTCGCGTGGAACTGCGTCGACTGCTTCGTCCCGAAATCGGTGCCCGCATGGCAGGTGAGACAGGTCCGGGTTTCGACGCCCTTGCCCGGCGTGTGGCAGGCCGTGCATTGGCCGGCAAAGGACTGGTGCGCGCTCGAGAGCGGGCCGGGCGAGACGAGCTGCGCCACCAGGCCGGCATCCCTCGGCGCGTCCGATCGCATCCGGATCGCGACCGCGGCGGACCATCACCAGCAGGGCTGCGATGAAGACGGCGTAGGAAAGACGCTGCCAGCTCATAGCCAGCGCAGCCCGTAATAGATCGCCGCGCCGACGTGGAGCGCGAGCAGCGCGAAGATGAGACAGCCCAGCAGGATGTGCAGGAACCGCCACCGCGCGAACAGGGTGTTGGTTGCCTCTTCGGCACGGATCGCGAATTCGGTATCGGCCAGCGCTGCGGCGATCCCCGCCTTGTCCTGGGGGCGCTGGCCCGCGGACGCATCCCCGGCGACGAACAGATAGCGCTTCCAGCCCGACAGCGGCGGGGCTGCGGTATCGGCCTGCGTCGGCGCCGCCGGCTCCTCGAGGAAGGCGGCGCGAAGCGAGGCCAGTTCTGACCTGCGTCCGCGCAGCGCCCGACCAAGCTGGGCAAGCAGGTAGCGGCCGATGAAGCCGGTGATGACCGTCATCAGCAGGAGGACGGTCAGAAGCAGGCCGACCGGGCTTTCGAGCTTGTGCGCGGCGTGGACCAGACCCAGGATCGGCGCCAGCACGCCGGCATAGATGTGGATGGCGAGCAGGGTTGGCTTGCTGACGACCCGGGAGAGCGCCTTGTCGACCCAGGCGATGTGCTTGGCCGCGACATAAGGAAGCGTCAGCAGCATCAGCACGAGCGCTGCGATCCCGATGATCCCGCCGGCCAGGCTACCCGGAAAGCGGGGCGACACATGCACGAGATAGCCGAACGGGAACAGCAGCAGGAACGCGACCAGCAGGCCCACGGCAATGTCGCTGCGTTCGCGCATCAGGCTTCGACCACGAGCGGCGTGCCCGTCCCCTTCGCCTGGCACGCGAGCACATAGCCTTGCGCCTTGTCGGCGGGCGCAAGGCCGGATTCGACCTCCATCGTCACTTCGCCCTGCAGCAGCTTGACCACGCAGGCGCCGCATGTGCCCGCACGGCATGCATAGGGGATCTCGACGCCCGCGCCCTCGGCCGCCTCCAGCACGGTCTCGTCCGCGGGCAAGGCCGCCGACACCCCCGACACGGAGAAGGTCACCGTGCTCGGCGCCACCTCGGCGCTCGGGGCCGGCTTATCCGCTGGCGGGGGCGCGGGCTTGACCTCGAGATCCTCGTGGTCGGCCGGCAGCGAGGCCGGACCGAACGCCTCGGTGTGCAGCTGCGCTTCGGGGACGCCGAGTTCCGCCAGCACGCCGCGCATCGCGCCCATCATCGCCGGCGGGCCGCACATATGGATGCGCCGGCTCGCGATCTCCGGCACCGCGGCCAGGATCATCTCGCGCGTGATCGGCCCTTCGGGGCCCATCCAGACGGTGCCGGGCGCGCGCTGCATCGCGGCGACGACATGGAGGTTGGGAAAACGGCGTTCGAGCCGCTCGAGCTCGTCGCGGAACACGAATTCCTCGGTCGACCGTGCGCCGTAGAAGAAGAAGATATCACCCTTCCACGCGGTGTCGGTGAGATAGCGCAGCACCGACATCATCGGGGTGATGCCGACCCCGCCCGCGATCAGCACGATGCTCTGGGCATCCGTTCCCGTGAAGGTGAAGGCGCCGAACGGTCCGCTGACCTTCAGCAGATCGTCGGCGACGACCTTGTCGTGCAGGTATCGCGAGACCACGCCCTGCTCCTCGCGCTTGACCGTCAGTTCGACATAGGCCCGCTGGGTCGGCGAAGAGGCGATCGTGTAGGAACGGCGCGCGGTCTTGCCCGCTTCGGGCTCTACCTCGACCTGCAGGAACTGGCCCGGCAGGAAGTCGAACGGCAGCCGGTCGGCGGTCGGGTCCGCGAGCCGGAAGGTCAGCACGCTCGGCGTCTCTCGCACGATCTGGACCACGCGCAGCTGCCCCGCCCAGCTTTTGGGCTTGCGCAGCGACGCCCCAGCGGGTGCGGCCGCATTGCTCGGCGCGAGCCCGGCGCTGTCGGCAACGGGTGCAGGCGCGGGCGCAACCCTGGTAGCGGGAGGGGCAGCCTTCGGCTCCGGCTTTGCTGGAACCTTGGCGGTGGCGACACCGCCGGCGATCGCCCCGATCCGCCGCAGGCGGAAGATCTGCAGCGCGATAAGCGTGGCGCTCACCAGCCCCAGGAACAGCATGAGAAGGAGGTGCGAGGGCGAGATGCCGAACCAGTGATCGGCATGGCCGGGCGCGGCCTGGTCGATGTCGAGCTGATCGCGCAGCCAGGCAAGCCCGACCTCCCGGGGCGGCTGCAAGCCCCCGATCGCGCCCTGCGCGGCGGTGCCGGAGCGGAACAGGTCGGTTCCCTCGCGCAGGCGCCGCGCCGCATCGAGCCGGGCCGAGACCGTGGTCGCACGCGCGCCGTCGGCCGAGGCGGCGTTGATCATCGCCAGACCCGTGCTTACCCGTTCGCCGGCCTGCGCAGCGACCCGCTGCCTTGCCGCTTCGTCAAGCGCGGGAAAGGCGAGCAGCTGCGAGATGAAGCCGGTCCGGCGCGATTCGTGGCCGTGCTCATTCTCCCCTTCCCCATTGATCATGCGATCCATCATGGGGTTCATCATCTTCGCCATGTCCGACGACCCCGGCTCTGCCGGTGCGGACATGCCCCCGCCGGCCGGCATGCCTGCGCCATGATGCGCGGCATGATCCTCGCCCTCCTGCGCGCCCGCGCTCGCGGACAGGCTGAGAGCGATTGCGCAGCCGAGGCTCAAGCGTCGAAGGCTGATCCGCCTGGACATCCTCATCCCCTTAGTGTGCGAGCCTACATATCCTTCATCGGCATCGCCGCATTGCCCGGCGCGGGATCGGGTGCCGGCGCGGTCTGGTTGCCGGCCCCGGCGCGCATCGCGTCATGGTCCATCGCCTGACGGTGATGCCGCTCCATCTCGGCCTGGTTGCTCATCGCGTCCATCGGCGCCGCGTCTGCAGCGTTGCCGCTGTCGGTCAGGACCGGGGTGGCGGCGACGCTGTTCGCCGCGGGCGGCACCGTCTGGTCGGCCTGGCGGTCGCAGCCCGAAAGCGCGAGCGCCAGCAACAGGCTTCCGCCGACAAGTGGAAGGGCTTTCTTCGCATGGTCGATCATGGCTTTGCTCCTTGGCTTGAAAACTGTGTCCGGGCGCCATCCCTGGCGTCCGGACCGGCTCATTGCGCGCTGCGCAGAATCCGGAGACACCGGTCGTGCGAGAGGTTCATCGGGTTGCGCCCCTGCCCCTTCATCTCGCCATGATCATGCGGCGTCTGGAGACCCATATTGCCCTCCATCGCCCGGCAACTCTCGACCTGCGCCGAGGTCGGCCGCGTGGTCACACAGGCGCCTAGAAGCAGCGCCGGCGTGAGGACGGCGATCAAACGCATTTTCTTCATGACAAAAACCCCTTTCGCTCGTGGTGATCGTTCGTCCTGCGCTGCCTGATGTTTCTTGTTATGCTGCTGGTCTTTCCGCCGCGCCGTCAGGAAGGCGAGGATCGGGCAATCGGAGACCGGCACTTCGCCCGGGCATTCGTCGGCGAGCATCCGCAGCATGTCGCGGATATCCGACAGGCGCTCGAGCCGGGCTTCGGCGTCCGCGATCTTGGCAAGCGTGATATCGAGCACGGCCTGGGCATGCGCGGTGTCCGACGCCCTGAGCGCCAGCAGCTGCCGGGCCTGTTCGAGTGTGAAACCAAGCTCCTGCGCCGAGCGGATGAAATTGACGCGCTCGAGGTCGGTCGCGTCGTAGAGCCTGTAGCCCGCTGCCGTGCGCGCGGGCTCGCGCAGCAGGCCCATCCGCTCATAATAGCGGATCGTATCCCGCCCCACGCCTGCGGCCGCGGCCAGTTCGCCGATCTTGAAATTGCCCATGTCATCCGCTCGATCATGCCGGTTGGACCATGGTCCAGGGTCAAGCGGTTTCGCTTTGACCCCGAACGGTCTCCTCGTCGCCGGCGGCCCGCTGCCCCGACGCGTCGCAGGGCAGCCCGTGCCGCCGGGCCACCGGCTTGTCAGTTCTTGCGAAGCTCGACGATGTCGTGCCTGGCAGGCGTGCCGTCGGCGACGGACACGTGCGCGAAGTGATCGTCAAAGATATGGTCGATCGTCACATGGCCGACGAGCTGGCGGTGATAGGTCGGCGCCACGCCCTTGGACGGACCCGGATGGGTCACGACGCGATAGACCTCGAGCTTCTGGCCGACCTCGGCGCCATCGGCCTTGCCGATGCAGACGACCGTGCCGTTGCTGCCCGTGTCGACGATCGAGCCGCGCATGAACAGGCTGTGCCCGATGCCCTGGGCCATAGCGGGGACGGCAGCAAGCATCGAAATGCCGGCAAGCGCGACCATGAGAGTTTTTCTGACCATATTCACCTCCTTGGATGGTAAGCCACCGCCCGGACTTTGCCGAGGGGAAGAGCGTCTCTTCAGGCTTGGGACTACGGTCCCGGGTCCAGCCTCGATATACGTAGAGGCCGCAGCCGATCTTCTTCCCCGGGCCGGATCTTTATTGACGCGGAGTTGACGGAATCAGCCGTCAGCACTTCAAAATCCGCGCGGCGCGAGACTTTGGTTGGCTGCGCCCGCGAAACCCGCTAGATATCGAGGCCCGTGAAACGCCTGCTCGCCCTCCTGCTCGTCATCGGAGCGCTGTCCGGTCTCTTCGGAGCCCAGATGGCGGCCGCGCACAGCGTGCCGCAGGCGGCAGGCGCGCCGCTGGCCAAGGGCATGGATGCGGACTGCATGGCGATGATGGCCAAGCAGCAGCCTGCGCCCAGCGAAAAGCCCTGCAAGGGCCTGACGCTCGATTGCATCGCCGCGATGGGGTGCGTGATCCCGCTGGTCGCAGCGGACCTGGCAGGCGGCGTTGCGCCTGCGCGTCTCTACGACGCGCCCAGCTTCTGGACGACCGACACGATATTGACCGGCAAGGCGGTTGCGCCCGAGCCGGATCCTCCCACCAGCCTTGCCTGATTGAACGAGCACGGGCTGCGCGCATCGATCGATGCGTGCGCGCCCGGTTTCCTTCTTTTCAGTCAAAGGTTTTCGTGATGATCAAACTGCTTCCGGCCGCCCTTGTGGCGGCCCTCAGTCTCGCCGCGCCTGCGCTTGCAACCGACGCGAGCCGCACGCCGCAAGGCCATTGGGAATGGCGGTCGGCGCCGCAATATGGTCCGCGGGCGACTGGCCCTGCGCGTGTCCGCATATGGGTGCCCGACAGCCGGGACATGGCCAGCTGCGATTGCGCGATGATGCAGGCAAGCGCCGCCGACTGCATGCGCGGCGCAGTCAGGTCGGACAAGGGCTAAACCCGCTCCGGAGCGGCGCGTCACATCTTGGCGCGCCGCCTCTGTCATGAGGGGATGATATCCATGATCATGATGCCGAGGCGCGCTGTGCGACGCCTGTTGCTCTCTATCGGTGCGACGCTTGCGAGCGCCTGGGCCGTGCCGGTGTCGGCCGGCCCGCTCACCTACGAGCAGGCAGTGAGGCTCGCTGCCGCCAACGCGCCAAGCCTCAAGGCGCGCGCGGCGGCGACAGCCGGCGCCCGCTCTTCGGCGGTCGCGGCCGATCGCCTGCCCGATCCGACGCTCGACCTGGGCCTGCAGAACTTCCCGGTGAGCGGCCCCAATGCCGGCAGCTTCACGCGCGACGATTTCACTATGGCGACGATCGGGTTCAGCCAGACCTTCCCCAATCTCGCCAAGCGCCATGCACGCGCCGCGCGCGCCGCGGCCGATATCGGTATCGCCGAGGCGGGCGAGCTGGTCGAAGGCCGCAACGTGCGGCTCGAGACCGCCCTCGCCTGGGTCGATCTCTATTATGGAGAACGCCGGCTCCGGCAGCTCGACCTGCTCGATGCCAGCCTCGACGACCTGCAGAAGACCGTGACCGCACGCCTGGCGTCGGGCAGCGCGCGCCCGAGCCAGGCGCTCGAGCCCGACCAGCTCCGCGCCGCCATCGCCGATCGCCGCGCCGAGATGGCTGCGGTGGTGGCGCAGGCGCGGGCCCGGCTCGCGCGCTATACCGGCGACCCCGACCCGCAGGCGACGGGCGACCCGCCGATGCTCGATGTCGATCCGATCCGGCTGCGGGCCGAAATCGATGCGCTTCCCGCCCTGCGCGCGCAGGACGCGCGGATCGCAGTCGCCGAAGCGGACGTGCGTCTCGCGCGCGCCGACAAGCGCCCCGACTGGAAGGTCGGCGTCACCTATGGCCGGCGCGATCCCATGTACGGCGACATGGCCTCGGTCGGCGTGTCGATCGACCTGCCGCTGTTCGCCGGCAAGCGCCAGAACCCCAGGATCGCTGCAAGCGAGAGCCTTGCGCAAGGGGGTCGGTTCGACCGCGAGGCGATCCGCCGCGAGCTGGTGGCGCAGCTCGACGCCGATCTCGCAGACCATGCCATGCATCTCTCCCGGTTGCGCAATGCCCGCGAGACGCTGGTGCCACTCGCCAGGCACCGCGCCGAGCTCGACCGCGACAGCTATGGCGCCGGCAAGCTCGACCTTGGCGCCGCGCTGCTCACGACGCTCGGGCTCGCGGAGGCCGAGGTCGAGGCGCTCAACCGCGAAGCCGACGTCGCGCGCGACGCGGTCCGCATCACTATCACCTATGGGGAGGAGCGGCCATGACGCTCGATAAATCCGCGCTGCGCTGGGGCGCATCGATCCTGGCTGTCGCGCTGCTGGCCGGCGGCACAGGCTATTGGGCTGGCCATCGCCAGGCACCGCAATCGGAGGCGACCACGCCCGCCGGGGCAGGCAAAGTCCTTTACTGGTACGATCCGATGTTCCCCAACCAGAAGTTCGACAAGCCCGGCAAGTCGCCCTTCATGGATATGCAGCTCGTGCCGCGATACGCGGACGGAGGAAGCGCCGGCGCGGCCCCCACGGTCGCCGTCGATCCCGCCGCGCGGCAGAGCCTGGGATTGCGGGTCGTCGCGGCGAAGATGGGCAGCCTTGCCTCGGCCCTCGAGGTCACCGGCACGATCGACTTCAACCAGCGCGACGTCGCCGTCATCCAGGCGCGTTCGGGCGGGTTCGTGAGCCGCGTCTATGCGCGAGCGCCCGGGGACGTGGTCCGCGCCGGCGCGCCGATCGCGGACCTGCTCCTGCCCGAATGGGGCGGCGCGCAGACCGAATATCTGAGCGTCAGGCGGCTCGGCAAGCCCGACCTCACCGCGGCCGCGCGCCAGCGACTGCGGCTGATGGGCATGTCCGACGGCCTCATCGCCAGCGTCGAGCGGAGCGGACGCCCGAACGGCGTGGTGACGATCACGACGCCGATCTCGGGCACGATCCAGACGCTCGACGCCCGTGCCGGCGTGACGCTCGCCATGGGCCAGACGCTCGCCCAGGTAAGCGGGCTCGGCACCGTCTGGCTCAATGCCGCGGTGCCCGAAGCGCGCGCGGGCGATGTCCGGGTCGGCCAGAATGCCAGCACCACGCTGGCGGGCTTCCCCGGCGAGCGCTTCGCCGGCCGGGTGATCGCGATCCTGCCGACCACGCAGGCCGACAGCCGCACGCTCACCGTGCGGATCGAGCTGCCCAACCGGGACGGCCGGTTGCGGCCGGGCATGTTCGCCAGCGTCGCGCTTGGCGGCGATGCCAAGCCGGCGCTGCTGGTGCCGAGCGAAGCGGTGATCCGCACGGGCAGGCGCACGCTCGTCATGCTGGCCGCAGGCGACGGGCGCTATCATCCCGCCGAGGTCCGCATCGGCCGCGAGGCAGGCGGCGAGACCGAGATCCTTGCCGGCCTGTCGCCCGGCGAGAACGTCGTCGTCTCGGGGCAGTTCCTGATCGATTCCGAGGCGAGCCTGTCGGGAATCGAGGCGCGGCCGATCGGCGGCGGTGCGGCATCGGCGACCATCGCCGCGCCGGCGTCGAAAGCCACGCTGTACGAGACGACGGGCAAGATCGAGCGGATCACGGCCAATTCGGTGACGCTCAGCCACGAGCCCGTTCCCGCGCTCGACTGGCCGGCGATGACGATGACCTTCGCGCTCGCCAATCCGGGCATCGCGCGCGGCTTCAAGGCGGGTGACCGGGTCCGGTTCGGGTTCGACCGGCCCCCGGCGGGACCGACGCTGCGGCATATGGCGAAGGTGGCGGGCCAGTGATCGCCCATCTCATCCGCTGGTCGGTGAGGAACCGCTTCTTCGTCGTGCTCGGCATGCTCGCGCTGGTCGGCGCGGGCCTGTGGGCGGTGCGCTCGACCCCGATCGACGCGCTGCCCGATCTTTCCGACGTGCAGGTCGTGATCCGCACTTCCTATCCGGGTCAGGCGCCGCAGATCGTCGAGAACCAGATCACCTATCCGCTCACCACCACCATGCTGTCGGTGCCCGGCGCCAAGACGGTGCGCGGCTATAGCTTCTTCGGCGACAGCTTCGTCTATGTGATCTTCGAGGACGGCACCGATCTCTACTGGGCGCGCAGCCGCGTGCTCGAATATCTCAACCAGGTTCAGGGTCGGTTGCCGGCCAGCGCCCGCAGCGCGCTCGGGCCGGACGCGACCGGGGTCGGCTGGGTCTATGAATATGCGCTGGTCGACCGCACCGGCCGGCACGATCTCTCGCAGCTTCGCGGGTTGCAGGACTGGTTCCTGCGCTACGAGCTGAAGACCGTGACCGGCGTGGCCGAAGTCGCCAGCATCGGCGGCATGGTCAAGCAGTACCAGGTGCTGCTCGATCCGGTGAAGCTCGCGGCCTACGGCGTAACCCACGCCCAGGCAGTGCAGGCGATCAGCCAAGCCAATCAGGAAGCCGGCGGCTCGGTGCTGGAAATGGCCGAGGCCGAATATATGGTCCGCGCCTCGGGCTATCTGAAAACGCTCGACGATTTCCGGGCAATCCCGCTCAAGACTGCGGCGGGCGGCGTGCCCGTCCGGCTCGGCGATGTCGCCACGATCCAGGTCGGCCCCGAGATGCGGCGCGGCATCGCCGAACTGAACGGCGAAGGCGAGGTCGCCGGCGGCGTCGTTATTCTTCGGTCAGGCAAGAACGCCCGTGAGACCATCGCGGCGGTCAAGGACAAGCTCGCCGATCTCAGGAAAAGCCTGCCGCCGGGCGTCGAGGTGGTCACGGTCTATGACCGCTCGCAGCTGATCGATCGCGCGGTCGAGAACCTCACCCGCAAGCTGGTCGAGGAGTTCATCGTCGTCGCATTGGTCTGCGCCCTGTTCCTCTGGCACGTCCGCTCGGCGCTGGTCGCGATCCTGACCTTGCCGCTCGGTGTGCTGGCCGCGTTCGTCGTAATGCGGTTCCAGGGGGTGAACGCCAACATCATGTCGCTGGGCGGCATCGCCATCGCCATCGGCGCGATGGTGGATGCGGCGGTCGTCATGATCGAGAACGCCCACAAGAGGATCGAACGCTGGGAGCAGGATCACCCGGACAGACATCTCGATGGCGAGATGCGCTGGATCGTCGTCACCGAGGCGGCGGCCGAGGTCGGGCCGGCGCTGTTCTTCAGCCTGCTGATCATCACGCTGTCGTTCATTCCGGTCTTCACCCTGGAGGCGCAGGAAGGCCGGCTGTTCGCGCCGCTCGCCTTCACCAAGACCTATGCGATGGGCGCGGCCGCGATCCTGTCGGTGACCCTGGTGCCGATCCTGATGGGCTGGCTGATCCGGGGCCGCATTCCGGCCGAGCAGGCCAATCCGGTCAATCGCTGGCTCACCAATATCTACCGGCCCGCGATCGACTGGACGATGAAGCGGCCCAAGGCAGTGCTGCTGATCGCGGCTCTGGTGTTCGCCACCACGGCCTGGCCGCTCAGCCGGCTCGGCGGCGAGTTCATGCCCAATCTCGACGAGGGCGACCTGCTCTACATGCCCTCGGCGCTGCCGGGCCTCTCGGCCGCCAAGGCGAGTGAGCTGCTCCAGCAGACCGACCGCCTGATCAAGACCGTGCCCGAAGTCGAAAGCGTGTTCGGCAAGGCCGGCCGCGCCGAGACCGCGACCGATCCCGCGCCGCTCGAAATGTTCGAGACGACGATCCAATTCAAGCCCCGCGACCAGTGGCGGTCGGGCATGACGCCCGAACGCCTTGTCGACGAGCTCGATCGCCGGGTGAAGCTTCCGGGTCTCGCCAATATCTGGGTGCCGCCGATCCGCAACCGCATCGACATGCTCGCGACGGGCATCAAGAGCCCGATCGGGGTCAAGGTGTCGGGCAGTGACCTCGCCGAGCTCGACCGCATCGCGCATGATGTCGAGACCGTGGCCAGGAGCGTGCCCGGCGTCAGCTCGGCGCTCGCCGAGCGGCTGACCGGCGGACGCTATGTCGATGTCGACATAGACCGCGCCGCCGCCGCGCGGTTCGGGCTCAACATCGCCGACGTCCAGGCCATCGTCTCCGGCGCGATCGGCGGCGAGACGATCGGCGAGACGGTCGAGGGCCTCGCCCGCTACCCGATCAGCGTGCGCTATCCGCGCGAATTGCGCGACAGCCTCGACGGGCTGCGGGGGCTACCGATCCTGACGCCCGCGGGCCAGCAGATCACCCTCGGCACGGTCGCCAATGTCACGATCGCCGAAGGGCCGCCGATGCTCAAGACCGAGAATGCCCGGCCCTCGACCTGGGTCTATGTCGATGTGCGCGGGCGCGATCTCGCCTCGGTGGTTGGCGATCTGCAACGCGCGGTGGCGAGACAGGTTCGGCTCTCGCCGGGGGTCAGCATCGCCTATTCGGGCCAGTTCGAATATCTCGAGCGCGCGGTCGACCGCTTGAAGCTGGTCGTGCCCGCGACGCTGCTGATCATCTTCGTGCTGCTGTACCTCATCTTCGGCCGCTTCGACGAGGCGGCATTGATCATGGGCACGCTGCCGTTCGCGCTGACCGGCGGCATCTGGACGCTCTATCTGCTCGGGTTCAACCAGTCAGTCGCGACCGGGGTCGGGTTCATCGCGCTAGCCGGCGTCTCCGCCGAGTTCGGGGTGGTGATGCTGATCTATCTCAAGAATGCGCTGGCCGAGCGCACGGCTAATCCGGACGCCGCCGAGGTGAAGGCCGCGGTGCGCGAAGGCGCGCTGCTGCGCGTCCGGCCCAAGGCGATGACGGTCGCGGTGATCCTCGCCGGCCTGCTGCCGATCCTGCTGGGATCGGGCGCGGGCTCGGAGGTGATGAGCCGGATCGCGGCGCCGATGATCGGCGGCATGCTGAGCGCGCCGCTGCTGTCGATGTTCGTCCTGCCCGCCGCCTATCTGCTGCTGCGCCGGCCGAAGACCGACCCCATCCATCAACCCGCTTCATCATGAAGGAGACGATTATGAGACATGCACGACTGACCCTCGCCCTCGGCCTTGCCGTCCTGACCGCCGCGTGCGGCAAGAAGGGCGAGACCCCGGTTACAACCGAAACCAACCAGGCGGCGCCTGCCGCGACCATGAGCGGCGACATGGGCAACATGTCGATGGCGCCCGACGCGAACGCCGCAATCAAGGCCAAGGGCCATGGCACCGTCACCGCGATCGACAAGACGGCGGGCACGATCACGCTCAACCACGGCCCGATCCCCGAAGCCAAGTGGCCGGCGATGACGATGGCGTTCAAGGCGGCGCCCGCGATCACCGATGCGGTCAAGGTCGGCGACAAGGTCGATTTCGACCTCTCGCTCAAGGGCAGCGATGGCGAGGTCACCGCGATCGCAAAGCAGTGATCCGCTAAGTTCGACCGGAAAAAGCTGGTTGCGTCGCCGCTCCCGGGCGGCGACGCCCGTGCCGGCCGTCTGCCTGGCTGTGCGCCCGGTCGACGGTTGCGACCGGCAACGCCCAATGCCAGCGGCGTTTCCCTGCGCGATCACCGACAATTTGAGCACGCTTCGCGGATCGCACATTGAACGTGCAAGCCGCCCTTGCTCGCGATAGCCTGAACGGCAAGGAGCCCAGTTTAGATGACCCAGCCAGTATGACCTTGTTACCCGCGACACATCATGATCTCGTGAGCGAGCTTGTCCGTCGTTGGCGAGACGATCCCGGCGCCACCTATCGCTCCTGGTTTCTGTGGGACGAACGGCTGAAAAACTTCCGCTCCATCCGTCGCGGGCTGCAGCAGGTGGTCGCAGAAATCGAAAGTGGGCGGTTCGGCGTCGCCTATCGCGGCTCGTCACTGGAAACGGTTGTCCACTCGATCGCCGAACAGCGGCAGATCTTCAAGGGCGCCGACCATGCCTGGCTGTGGAAGCCCAAGCTGCGCATTCCAGACATCTACGAAAGCCCGGACAACCAGCGGGCGTTCGGTCGCCTGCTCGACAATTGCTCGTGCTGCGATACCGCCGAGGAGATCATCAGCCACATCCGCAGCATAGACGCGCTCAAGATCAAGGGGCTGGGGCCGGCGGCGGCCAACCTGCTCTATTTCCTTCACCCGACGCTGGTGCCGCCCTTCAATACCGCGATCGTCAAGGGCTACAATGCCGTCACCGGCGCCAAGGTGAAGCTCGGGTCATGGGATCATTTTCTCGCCATGCGCGCCGGCATCCTCGACCTCAACGACCGTTACCGCGAGTTGCTCTCCAACGATCTCGGCGCGATCGGCGGACTGTTGTTCGACATTGGCTCGGGCCGCTATCCCGCGCCACCGCTGGAGGATGACGCAACGGCGGCCGACGACTGGCTCGGCAGATTGGAACATGCCAGAGCGGAGGCAAGCCGGCTCGACAAGACAGCCGCCGCGCAGGGCGAAACCGATCGCACGCACGCCGAAATCCAGGCCTGGCTGCGCGACCTCGGCCATGCCCTCGGTTACGATGTGTGGATCGCCGCCAATGACCGCGGTCGACTTCACGCTGGCTGCCCGCTTGGACAGGGATGCCTCGAGCGCCTTCCAGACGCCATTGCGACCTCTCCCGGAGCGGACTCGATCCGCCTCATCGACGTGTTGTGGCTGGCGAAGGGTGGCGACGGCGTCGCCGCCGCGTTCGAGGTTGAACATTCGACCTCGATCTACTCGGGGATCGTGCGCATGCTCGATCTGGCGCTGTCGGGGAGCGATCTGCACGCTGCCGCCGGGCTATTCCTGGTCGCACCGAATGCGCGCGAGCAGGACGTTCGCGCGCAACTCCGTCGCCCGGCTTTCAGCCGTATTGCCGATCTCGACTTCGCCTATCTGCCCTATGGCGAGCTGGAGAGAAACAGGGACGCGATCGCTCGTTTTGGAACGGGATTGAAGGCCATCAAGGCGATCTCAAGCCCCCTTCCCTGAAAGGGGGCGTTTGCGGGAGGGGGCGGAATCCTACGCCAAGCTCGCCCAGATAGCCGGCGCGAGATCTTACTTGTTGCTGCCTTCTACGGTCGCGCCAGAAAGGCGACGGCTCAGTTCTATCCGGCGATGGCTACGCATTTTGAAGGTGTCTGGCCCAACGCGCCGATACTCAATGAAGCCGAGAGAACGCCAAAATCGCTCTGCCGCTTCATTCGCTTCCAGCACGGCCAACCGAATCTCTGTGGCACCTCTCGCAGCGGCCCAGCTTTCGACCGTCGAGTAAATTGAGCGTCCGACGCCACGACCACGCTGTGCGGCATCTACGATCATGAAGCCGAGATACCATGTGCCATCACGCGGATAATCGCGGAGGATGGCCGCGATTGCATATAGGCCGCCAGGCCCCTTCCATCCCAGGACAGCTTGATTGTGGGCGCTCTTTTCGGGCGGCACATCGGAGAAAAGCTCGCGAGCATCGTCCAGCGTGGGCGCGGCCCCGTCCTGCAACAGGAAATAGTCGCTGCAACGGTTGTACAGGTCTGCAACGTCTGCGGCGTCCGCTTGGGTAAGTTTGATCGGGGCTCCCGTCATCATCATCGCGTTTTGGCAGCAAGCACGCGCTGACCGTAATCCCGGAGTTCCCCGTTGGGACCGACATAGCGGTAGAGAGTGACGCGCTCGATCCCGAGTTCCTTGCAGAGGTCGGAAACGGACGTGTCGCGTTGGGCCATAGCAGCCTGAGCGAGCCGCACCTGGGCCTTGGAGAGGGCGAACTTGCGGCCACCCTTGCGTCCCCGCGCGCGGGCAGCGGCCAGGCCAGCCATGGTGCGCTCGCGGATCATATCCCGCTCAAACTCCGCCAGTGTGGCAAAAATGCCGAACACCATCCGGCCCGATGGCGTCGTGGTGTCGATCTGCGCGCCCTTGCCGGTGAGCACCCGCAGACCGATACCGCGATCCGACAGATTCTGCACCGTGCTGACCAGGTGGGTGAGCGTTCGGCCGAGCCGGTCGAGCTTCCAAACGATGAGGACATCGCCGTCGCGCAACGATTTCAGGCAGGCGGCAAGACCGGGGCGATCATCACGGCTACCGGATGCACGATCATCATAGATATTGCCTGGCTCGACACCGGCAGCGCGAAGGGCATCGTGCTGCAGGTCGAGCGACTGCGAGCCGTCGGCTTTGGACACGCGGGCGTAGCCGATCAGCATGGATCACAAACGAAGGTTTGAGGCGGTGACGAACATGAGCACATAAGATTGGGCTATTGTGTATCTTAACCAGCATCTCAATCAAGCTATCTCAAACCGTAGCTCGGAAAGAATAAGGAGCATGTATGCCGCGTCGCGTGACCCTGACCGATCGACAGCGCGAGGCGCTGCTTCACTTGCCGGTCGATCAAGGTGAGCTGCTGCGGCACTATACCCTCAGCGATGAGGATCTCGGGCATATCCGCCAGCGCCGGCGCGCCCACAATCGTTTTGGCTTCGCGCTGCAACTGTGCGTCCTGCGCTACCCGGGCCGGGTGCTCGCTCCTGGCGAGTTGATCCCGGCGCAGGTATCGGATTTCATCGCGGCCCAGCTCGGCCTGACCAGCGACGATCTACTCCTCTATGCCGCGCGCGAGGAGACCCGGCACGAGCATCTGGCGGACCTTCGCCGAATCTACGGCTATCGCTCCTTTTCGGGGCGGGGCGCACGGGATTTGCGCGAATGGATCGCTCGGGAAGCCGAGGCGGCGACATCGAATGAGGATCTTGCCCGTCGCTTCGTTGCGGAGTGTCGCCGCACCCGCACGATCCTTCCCGGCTCCTCGACGATCGAGCGCCTTTGCGCCGATGCGCTGGTTGAGGCCGAGCGCCGGATCGAGGATCTTATCGCCCATCGCATCACGCCAACCCTGAGCGAGAATTTGGCTCACCTGTTGGAGGATACGGTGGATGGTCGCGTCACGCGCTTCGTATGGCTGCGACAGTTCGAGGTTGGCGCAAATTCAGCAGCCGCTAACCGGCTGATGGATCGACTGGAATATCTTCAAAGGTTCGATCTTCCGGCGGATTTGCTGGACGGCGTGCCGGCGCATCGTGTGACCCGGCTTCGCCGGCAGGGCGAGCGCTATTACGCCGACGGCATGCGTGATCTGCCCGAAGACAGGCGGCTTGCGATCCTCGCTGTCTGCACCCTGGAATGGCGGTCATCGCTGGCCGATGTCATCGTGGAGACCCACGATCGCATCGTAGGCCGTCTCTATCGGGCCTCCGAACGCCTTTGCAACACCAGGATCGCCGACGAAAAGGCGGCCGTTCGGGACACGCTGAAGTCCTTTGCCGAAATCGGTGGTGCTTTGCTTGGAGCGCAGGACGATGGCACGGCCCTGGACGGGATAATCGCCACCGGGCCTGGCTGGGAACGGTTCAGAACCCTTGTCGGCGTCACCTCAAGGTTTGTTCGCCAGACAACGATTTCTCGGACATAAGCGGAACATGGGCTACGCTACACGCTTCAACCGCGCCATTGGCTCGTTGAGTGGGTGGAATTCACCTGCTGGAAGTCGCCTGGCCTGCTCCCAGAGGTAATCGCCGGTCAGACTGATGTGCGCCCAGCCCATCGGAGAAAGGTGCGCAAGCAGTGCCGCATCGAACGTCGTGCCGACAGCGTTGAGGTGCTGGGCGGCCCGGTCGAGATAGACCGTGTTCCAGTAGGAAATCGCCGCAATCAGCAGGTTCAGCCCAGATGCGCGAAATTCCTGATTTTCCAGCGAGCGATCGGTGAACCGACCCTGCCGGTTGGTATAGATGGCGGCGGCAAGCGTGTGCCTCGCCTCGCCTTTGTTGAGACCGGCCTGACAGGCACGTCGCAGTTCCGGTTGTTCAAGCCAATCGAGCGTGAACAAAGTGCGCTCGATACGGCCCAGTTCAGCCAATGCAAAATCCAGCCTGTTCTGGCGTTTGTAGGCGGCAAGTTTTCGCAAGATTACTGACGGCGCCACCGTGCCATCCTTGATTGAGGCGACAATCCTGACGATGTCATCCCAATCGGCCTCGATCGCTGCCGTTTTGATGGTGCGGCCCATCAGATTTTCGATGCCCTTGTATGTCGATGGCGCAGCGATCGAACCCAGCTTGCGGTCGCCAATATCGCGCAGCCGTGGCGCGAAGCGGAACCCGAGTAGGTGGCAGAGTGCGAAAACATGATCGGTGGCGCCGCCGGTATCGTATAGTGCTCATGCAACGGAAGGTTGCCGGCGCCCAGGACAAGCCCGTCGAGCACGTAAGGCGCTTCACCTGCCGTCGCGGACATGATCCGTGATCCGAATGATGCGAAGTGATCGGAAAGGTGAGAATAGATTTTCACGCCAGGTTCGGCGCCATATTTGGCATTGACGTCCGCCGCCCCTGAACGGCTCCGCCCCGACCGGAAGAACTGGCCATCGGACGACGAACTGGTGCCAGCGCCCCAATGCCGCGCGAAGGGTAATTCGTGATGGGCTGAGATGATCATGGCCAGCGCGGCCTGATAGTTCTCGGGTGAAAGATACCAGTTGTGGGTCCATGCGAGTTGGGCATAGCTGACGCCTTCGCTGGCATTGGCCATCCGCTCCAGCCCGAGGTTGGTGCCATCAGCCAGAATTGCGGCGAGTACCGTGCTGGGGTTGTCGTGCTCCTTGCCTGAGCGCAGGTCACGGAATGCGTTCAAAAAACCAGTGCGTTCGGCGACTTCAAGCAGCAGCTCGGTGATGCGCACGCGGGGAAGCAGGGTATCGAGCTTGCGATCGAGGGCTTCAGCTTCCGGTGGGGTGACAGGCGGCATTTGCTGAAGCTTGAGCCGGTCTCGTTCGAGCGACACTCCCTCAAGCTTGTTTGTTTTCAACTGCTTGGCAAATCGGCGCAGCCGCCAGTCAAGATTTCGTGCCCGGTCAGCGAGGTAGGATGCAGCATTTGAATCGAACGGAAGCACATCCGCCACTTTGGCGGCGTCGCGCCGACCCAGCAAATAGGCATCGAAGCGCTGATAGTTGCGGGTTCCCTCGATCCATACATCACCGGCGCGCAAACGATCACGCAAGGTTGCCATGATCGCAATTTCATAACGTCGGCGGTCGATACGGCCGCTTTCGGTGATGAGACGCTTCCACTGCCGATTGGGGAATGGCAGTGGAACGCCATCGGGAAGGTCGCGCGACTTTCGTGTGTTCGCATCGCGAATGACATCGATGGCTTTGATCAGTGCCGTCCCTGTTCCAGACGCCTTGAAGGTGAAGGCGTCCAGAAATGCCGGGCTGAAACGCCGTAGCGTGGCGTAACGCTCGGTTGCCGTTACCAGTGCGTCCTCGCCGGCAAGATCAGCAAGGGCATCTACTTGGGCCTTTGCCGCAACAAGCCGGTGCCAGCCCACCGCTTCGTCAATCAATTCGAGCGGATCGCCGCCATTCTGGACAGCCTCATCAAGTGCTGTAATCGTGGCGCCAAACAGCCGCATGAGTTGCCCCACCGACTGAATACTATCTTGGTAGCGACGCTCGCGCCCACGCCGCGCGCGCGTGAACATGCCGCCGATAAGTCGGTCAAACATTTGGATCGCGGCATCGGCAAGTCTGGCCTCAAGGTCGATCACTGCGGCCGTCAACGTCGCCCGCCTGCGATTGACGCTGTAATCCGAAAGCAGGAATGCCGGTGCCACGCCGCCCTCGCGGACAAATTGGGCAAAGCGGAATTCCGGAATGGCGCCCCCAACTACCGGGTGGATACCTATGCCGCGAACATAGCGCAGGCGCTCAAGCAAGCCATTGATATTGGCCGCAGTCGGGGCTTCTTCGAAATTACGCAACCACGCCAGCGGTGTCATGCCGAAATCCGGGTTGTTGATTACGAGTTCGTCTAGCCGTGTCAGTTCAGCAGAGCTGAGGCCTTCGACGATTGCGGCTGCGGCAGCTTTGCGTGCGCGTGCCCGGCCAGCAAGACCGGCGCGTTCCAGTGTGTCGCCTGACGGAAGAATGAACCGCTCACCCTTCAGGCCAACCATGAGGGCGCGAACAATCGGTTCACCTCTGTCTGTATACTCGGCGGCTTGCGCGGCAAGATTCAGGGCAAGTGCCAGGTCGCCGCGTCGAAACGGGCGTATGCCAAGATAACGCGCCACGAGATCGGCATGATCGGTACGGGTTTGCGCGCGCTGACCATATGCAGAGAAGGAGGAAGGATCGACGAATAACTGTGCCGCGAGGTACTGAAGAATGACGTCGGGAAGCCCGATCTCGGGTTGCAGACCAAAGCCGGGATGTCGCATCAAAGCGATTTGTGCAGCCAGACCGAGGCGATTTGCTGGACCATAGCGGCGCCCAACCAATTCAACATCTTCCGCAGAAAGGGTATAATGCCCAATGATCGCGGTTTCTTGGACAGGAGGATCGAACAGGCGCCGGCGCTCGTCTCCGGTCAGAAGTCGGCGTCGTGCCATTTTGCTCTCCCGCTGAGGCGAATAACAAAATTGACACCAAAGCGGCTTGCACTGGAGGGAGGCCATTCGTTGCCGGTTGATCCCCGAGCAATCACCCGGCGCAGCAAGACAGTTTGGCGACATCCTTATCAAACGTTTGGGCCGCCAGTTTGAGGCCTTCCACAGTGGTCAGGTAAGGAAATATCGTTGCACCCAATTCCAGGGTGGTCATGCCGTGTTTGATCGCCAGCACCAGTGTCTGGATCGAATCCGCGCCTTCGGGTGCCATGATCTGGCCGCCCAGCAAACGGTCGTTCGCCTTGTCGGCAATCAGTTTGATGAGACCCCGCGTATCGCGTGCTGCCAGTGCCCTTGGCACAGCATCGAGCGGGAGCAGCGAAACCTTGATGTCCAGGCCTTGCGCCCGTGCTGTCGTTTCAGTGAGGCCGGCGCTGGCGACTTGCGGGTCGGTGAAGACGACGGATGGCATGGAGGAATTGTCGTAGCGGTATTGGTTGCCCGTCACCGCGTTGCGCGCGGCCAGTTTTGCGCCATAGGCGGCCATGTAGACGAACTGGTCCCGTCCCGTTACATCGCCCGCCGCGTAAATGCCTGGAACCGACGTTTCGAGGTGGTCATCGACGACGATTCCACCATTACGGGCAAGCACTATGCCGCGCTCCTCCAGCCCAAGCCCGTCGCTATTGGGTCGGCGTCCGGTGGCGATGAGCACCTGTTCCGCCGCGACGGTGTCACAATGCCCCTCGCAGGTCAATTCGACCCCGCTCTGTGTTTGGGCGATACGCTGATAGCCGACACCTGCGCAAACCCGCACGCCCTCGGCTTCCAAATAGTTTTTCAGCGCGGCACTCACTTCCGGGTCCATTTCGGGGAGCAGGCGGCTTCGGCAGCAGATGGTGACATCAACGCCCAGACGCGAAAACATCTGTCCCAGTTCTACCCCGATCACCCCGCCACCGATCACCAGCAGCGATTTGGGCAAGCGATCCAGCGCCAGCGCCGATGTGCTGGTTAGGTAGGGCACGCTGTCCATCCCCGGAATCGGCGGCACGGCGGCGTGCGCACCCATCGCCAATATGACCTTGCCGACCTTCATGGGCGCATCGCCGACAATCAGCGCACCATCGGCAAAGCGTGCCTTGCCCTCGATATAGCTCACACCGTCATAGGCGGGCAGCAGATCGACATATTTTTTTTGGCGCAGCGTCGTGACAAGATCGTCCTTCGACGCCGCCAATACGGACCAGTCATCCATCTGGACAGCGCCCCCAAGGCCGGGAAAGCGCGCGGCGGCAAGCCCACCATGCACCGCTTCGGCGGCGCGGATCAGCGTCTTGGAAGGAACGCAGCCAACATTGACACAGGTGCCGCCAATCGTGCCGTGACCGACGAGCGCCACTTTCGCGCCCAGATCGGCAGCGGCGATCGCGGCGGAGAACCCGGCAGAACCCGCGCCGATGACGGCCACGTCAAATCCTTCCTGCCCGGGGCGGTTGCAACAGTCGTTCATTGCTTATCGCTTTCTTGAGGCGCTGGCGGCGCCCCGCTCAGTTTTGAATAGCGCGCGCCGGATAACCCGCGTTGGTTGATGCAGCGGCAATCGCAGCAGCATTGGTGCGGCGCGGGTTATAGGTTGCGCGCGCGGTCTTGGCTGCGAAATCGACCGTGACCGCCGTTACCCCGGCGACGCCTTCCATCGCCTTCTTCACGGTGATCGGGCAGGTGGCGCAGGTCATGTTCTCTATGGCAAAGGTGGTTTGCTTCTGAGCGGTTGCGGTAGCCGCGGGGCGATCTTGCGCCGTGCCACTAACTGCATAGGCGACCCCGCCGCCAGCCATAGCCAGCACGGCCATAGCGATACATACTGTCTTTTTCATGGGTATTTCCTTTCAATAGAACCAGGGTGCCCACCAGTCGATGGTGAGCGCCAGGATGGCGACGGCAAGGCCCAGCCACAGCACCGCCTTGGTGGTCCAAGCCGATTGTGGACGAGCGCAGTAGGAACCGTCTTCACAGGGCGGTTTCGGCTTGAAATAGACATGCCAGAAGCCGTAGCCGAGCAGCGCGAGCGTTACGCCTGCGACATAGGGCTTGTAAGGTTCGAGCGCCGTCAGGTTGGCGATCCACGCGCCGGAAATTCCGAGCATAACCAACAGTAGCGGGACGACGCAGCAAGCCGAGGCGAGCCCCGCGCCGATCAATGCGCCCGCCGCAACCCAGTTTGCCTGCTTCGGCTCGTGGTTTTCGGTGAGGGCTGGCTGTCCCGCTTCCGGCGTTGAGACCATGGCTTGAATCCCTTGTTCCAACTGAGTGATTCGCAGTGTAGGCTCTGTAGCCACTACAGACTCAAGAGGTATTTTCATGGAGCAACAGGTCGGCATCTTGCGTGCCCAGCTTGCCCGGAAAACAGGCTGCAATCTCGAAACCATCCGCTATTACGAGAAGGTGGGATTGCTGCCGGGGCCGCCTCGCAGTTCCAACGGCTACCGCGTCTATTCGCCGGAACTGGTGCAAAGGTTGCAGTTCATCCTGCGCGCGCGCGACCTTGGCTATGCAATGGATGAGATACGGTCATTGTTGTCGCTCACCGATACCGGTGCACAAACCTGCGCGGAGGTTATGGCGAGAACCGAACTCCACCTTGAAGATGTCCGCCGCCGCATTGCAGATTTGCAGAAGATAGAGGTGACGCTGGCGACCACGTTAGCCAGATGCACTGGAGATGACGTTGCCGAATGTCCCATCCTGGAAGCACTCCAGTTTTTACCCCATCAAGGCAATTGACGCCATCTTTGAGGGATTTGATTTTGTGATGTCAGCTTGGAGTATAGCCTAACCGGACGTCAGGGCGCTACCGCGGTTTCTGTCAGATTAGGGTACTAAACGGAATTTGTTGACGAATGTCGTTGCGTATCATAGATTTCAACCTGACATTTTGATGGAGAGAGTGCGCAGTGAAGGGGCAACGGATCGGCTATGTCCGGGTCAGCACGTTCGATCAGAATGTGGATCGCCAATTGGAAGGTCAGTCGCTCGATCGGACCTTCACCGACAAGGCATCGGGCAAGGACGTCAACCGCCCCCAGCTTGAGGCTCTGCTCACTTTCGCCCGCGAAGGCGATACCGTCGTCGTCCACAGCATGGATCGGTTGGCCCGCAATCTGGATGACCTGCGCAAGCTGGTCCAGGGCCTCACCAAGCGAGGTATCCGGATCGAGTTTGAGAAGGAAAGCCTGTCCTTCTCGGGGGAGGACTCCCCGATGGCCAATCTGATGCTCTCGGTCATGGGTGCGTTTGCTGAGTTCGAGCGCGCCCTGATCCGCGAACGGCAACGCGAAGGCATTGCGATCGCTCGGCAGCGCGGCGCCTATCGGGGGCGGAAACGGTCGCTCTCGGATGAGATGATTGCCGATCTGCACCGCCGCGTTGCCGCCGGTGAACGCAAGGCGACCATCGCGCGCGACATGGGCATCAGCCGCGAAACCCTCTACCAGTACCTTCGCGCCGCTGCCTGACACCAATGTTCACATTATGTCCGGAAAATCGTTGTTCAGCGTACAAAGCTTGAGGTGACGCCTTGTCGCCACGGCCTCCGCGCTGACCAACGTGCTCGCGGCCGACCCGCTCAGCCGTGTGCTGGACGGCTATCACCGTTTCCGCCTCTACGCGCCCAGGATGCTGCGCCTGCTCGACATGCAGGCGGCGCCGATCGCCACGCCTCTTCTGGCGGCCGTTGCGATGCTGCGTAACGGGATCAAGGTCGATCCGCCGGTGGATTTTCTACGTCCCAACTCGAAATGGCATCGTCATTTTTGCGCTGAGCCCAGCGGCGACCACCGGCTTTGGGAAATCGCGGTGCTGTTCCACATCCGCGACGCCTTCCGGTCCGGTGACATATGGTTGGCGGGATCGCGCCGCTATGGCGACCTCAAGCAGCTTCTGGTCCCGCCACAGGCGATAGAGCAGACCGCGCGGCTCGCCGTGCCGCTGCGACCCGGCGAATGGCTGGCCGAGCGCAGGGCTCGACTGGATACACGGCTGAAGGAGTTTGGCCGCGCGGCGCGAACCGGCACGATCCCAGGCGGCATCATCGAGAACGGCAAGCTGCACATCGACAAGCTGAGGGCCGACACGCCCGAAGGGGCCGAGGATCTCGTGCTCGATCTCTATCAACAGCTCCCGCCCGCGAGGATCACCGATCTGTTGCTGGAAGTCGATGAGCGAACCGGATTTTCCGAGGCGTTCACGCATCTGCGCACCGGCGCGCCCTGCAGCGACCGGATCGGCCTGATGAACGTGTTGCTGGCGGAAGGCGTCAATCTCGGTTTGCGCAAGATGGCGGCGGCGACCAACACGCACAGCTTCTGGGAATTGCTGCGGATCGCGCGCTGGCATGTCGAAGGCAGCGCCTATGATCGGGCGCTCGCCATGATCGTGGAGGCCCACGCCGCCCTGCCCATGGCCGCCTTCTGGGGACAAGGGCAATCGGCATCCAGCGACGGGCAGTTCTTCCTTGCTACCGAGCAGGGCGAGGCGATGAATCTGATCAACGCGAAATATGGCAACGTCCCGGGCCTCAAGGGATGCAGCCATGTGTCCGATCAATATGCGCCGTTCGCAACCCAGGTGATCCCGGCAACGGTCAGCGAGGCTCCCTATATCCTGGACGGGCTGCTCATGAATGACGCGGGCCGCCGCGTTCGCCAGCATTTTGCCGACACGGGCGGCTTCACCGATCATGTGTTCGCCGCCTGCGCCTTGCTCGGCTACAGGTTCGCCCCCCGTATCCGCGATCTCCCTCAGAAAAGACTCTATGCCTTCACGCCCAACGCGACGCCGGCCAATGTGCGAGCGCTGGTCGGAGGTAAGATCAATGAACCGCTCATCGAGCGCAACTGGCCCGACATCCTGCGCATCATGGCGACGATCGCAGCGGGGATCGTCGCCCCCAGCCAGATTCTTCGCAAGCTCGCCTCTTACCCGCGCCAGAATGAGCTGGCCCTCGCATTGCGAGAGGTGGGCCGCATCGAGCGAACCCTGTTCATGATCGACTGGATTCTTGATGCCGGCCTCCAGCGCCAGGCTCAGATCGGCCTCAACAAGGGTGAGGCCCACCACGCCCTAAAGCGCGCCATCAGCTTCCACCGCCGAGGTGAAATCCGGGATCGATCCGGCGAAGGCCAGCACTATCGCATCGCCGGAATGAACCTGCTCGCCGCCATCATCATATTCTGGAACACCATGAAGCTCGGCGAGGTCGTCAATACCCGGGCCGCCAGCGGTACCCATATCGCGCCTGATCTACTCGCCCACGTCTCGCCGTTGGGATGGGAACACATCAATCTAACCGGGGAATATCGCTGGCCCAAATCCTTAGCGTAGGATTCCGCCCCCTCCCGCAAACGCCCCCTACGATTGAGAAGCGCGGCGGAATCTCTTAGATTGATCGCTGGAGGCTTTGTTCGCGGAGACGCGCACATTGCCTTCTTTTCGTTTTAGGAAGCGCTGCCCTAAGCGACAGAAGCCAGAGCTTTGACAATGCGGCATTCCGCGATGGAGCCGACCATGTATCTTGATCCTATCGGTGCAGACACGCGATGATGGCGGTCACGACGGCGGTGGTTTCCGCGACGTCGCGCACCCTCACTGTGTCGAGGCCGATTTCAGCAGCGGGATAGTCATTCCCACCGGGGAATATCGCATCCCCAATGAACAGCATCCCGTCGAGCGGGACACCGCTCTCGGCACTCAGGCGCTTCAGGCCATAGCCCTTGTCGATCCCTGCTCTGGTCACGTCGATCGTTGTCGTGCCACCGAGATTGATCGAGAGCTCCGGCAGCTTCGCGCGCAACGTGGCCTGCAACGCGGTCCTCTTCTTTCGGTCAGGATCCCACGCTTCCTTTTCCTTCAGCGGCGCTGCCTGCCCCAGGCCCGAAAAGGTGATCTGGCTGCCCCGGTCCTCGATCCGTTCGCCCCAGATACGTTCGTCGGCGAGACCGGCATCGGTCAGCGCCTGATCGAAGGCCGTGCGGATCTTCGCCTTCTCCGCGTCGTCGAACAGTTCGGCATAGACCGCGCGCCAAGCGCCATTGATGAACCGATAGAGTTTCGTGCCTGTGGTCGGCATCAACCAGAGACGGTCGAGCGCGACGCCGGCAGGAAGGCGCGAGGCGATCTGCTTTTCGAACTGCGGCCAGTCCCCGCCCGAGATCACCGCCACATCCGTGATGGCGAGCAATCGGGCGAGGATTGCGGCCATATCCTCCGATAACGGCCGCTTGCTCTCGGCAAGCGTGCCGTCGAGGTCGAAGGCGATCAGCCACTTCATGCCGCCTTCCCTGCCGGATCGCGGTAGGCGAGCAGCCTGAGCGCATTGATGACGACGAGCAGCGTCGATCCCTCATGAACCGCCACCGCTGGCCCAATGCCGAGGCCGAGGATGGTAGCAGGCACCAGGAAGGCGACGACACCCAGGCTGACGAAGACGTTCTGCCGGATGATTCCACGGGTATGGCGGCTAAGACCGACTGCGAATGGCAGGTGCGCCAGATCGTCGGCCATCAGCGCCACGTCGGCTGTCTCCAGCGCAACGTCCGACCCCGCCGCGCCCATCGCGATGCCGACCGTGGCGCTTGCCATCGCCGGCGCATCGTTCACGCCGTCGCCCACCATCGCGACCTTGTCTTCGCCGGCGAGCTTCTTGATCGCGGCAACCTTGTCTTCGGGCATGAGGTCGCCCCACGCTTCGTCGATCCCGACTTCGTCGGCGATCGCTTCGGCGACTTTCTGGTGATCGCCGGAGATCATTATCATCCGCGACACGCCCATCTCGTGCAGCCGACGCAACGCGGTCTTGGCAGCTTCGCGAGGCGTGTCCATCAGGCCGATCGCGCCCAGGTCGCGGTCCCCCTTGCGGACCACCATTGTCGTGCGGCCGTTCTCGCGCAGCTTCGCGATTGCGTCCTGCGCGCCCTGCCCCAGCGCCGGAATGCCCTCACTTCCGAACATCTCGGCCTTGCCGATCCACACCGTCTCGCCATCCACGCTCGCGGTGACGCCCCGACCGGTCAGGCTCTTGAGGTCGCCGGCAGTCGGCACGGCACGATCGTTCAGACGTTCGCGGCCGTCCTTGACGATCGCTTGGGCCAGGGGATGGTCGCTCAACGCTTCGACGGCGACAGCCAGCGCCAGCAACTCGCCTTCATCGGCGCCATCGACGGGCACGACATCAGTGATGCGCGGACGACCTTCGGTCAGCGTGCCCGTCTTGTCGAAAGCGATCGCTTTGAGCGACCCGAGGTTTTCGAGCGGTGCACCGCCCTTCACGAGCACGCCGCCCCGCGCTGCACGGGCAACGCCCGACAGGACCGCGCTCGGCGTTGCGATCGCGAGCGCGCACGGGCTTGCCGCCACCAGCACCGCCATCGCGCGATAGAAGCTGTCGCGGAACGGCTCGTCGACGACCACCCATGCGAACAGCAGGAGCACTGACAGGACCAGGACGGCGGGCACGAAGATCCGTTCGAACCGGTCGGTGAAGCGCTGCGTCGGCGACTTCTGCGTCTCCGCTTCGCTCACCATCTTCACGACCTTGGCAAGCGCGCTTTCATTGGAACGGCGTGTCACCTCGATCTCGATCGCGCCGCCGCCGTTGATCGTACCAGCAAAAACCCGGCTTTCCGCGTCGACTGCATCGGGCTTGGCGCGTGCCGCTGCGGCATCTGCGACCGGCACCTTGTCGACCGGGATGCTTTCACCCGTGACCGGGGCCTGGTTGATCGCGCTGGTGCCCTTGATGACGAAGCCGTCGGCAGGCAGGCGCTCGTTCGGGCGGACGATGGCAATGTCCCCGACGACCATCTGCTCGACCGGGATTTCGCTGGTCTGCCCGCCGCGTCGCACGGTCGCGGTTTCGGGCGCGAGCTTCGCCAGCGCCTCGATCGCCTTCTTGGCGCGGCCCATTGCATAATGCTCAAGCGCATGGCCGAGGCTGAACAGGAACAGCAGCAGCGCACCTTCGGCCCATGCGCCCAGCGCAGCGGCGCCGGCCGCAGCGACCAACATCAGCGTGTCGATCTCGAACTTCTTCATCCGGAGGTTGTCGATCGCCTCGCGCAGCGTGAAGAATCCGCCGAAGAAATAGGCTGCGATATAGCAGGCGGTCGGCAGCCATTCGGGCGCGCCAGCGACCAGCCTCTCGATCGCGTAGCCGATCCCCAGCAGCGCGCCACAGGCGAGCGCGAAGATCAGCTCGGTATTGGGGCCGAGAAATTCGGCGTGGCTATGGTCGTGGCCATCGCCGGGGCCGTGCTTCTCTTCGCCCGCGCCGTGGCCCCCGGGGCCGTGGTCGTGGCCGGCATGTTCATCGGCAGCGACCCGCTTGCCCACCCTCACCTTCAGCTTGCGAAGCGCAGCGCGCACCTCCTCTTCGGTGGTTTCGCGGCGATCATATTCGACCCGGACAGACCCGCTGGTGCTGGCGCTTGCCTGGACCACGCCGGGCAAGGCGCACAGCGCATCGCTGACCGTGCGCGCCCGACGTTCGTGGTTGATCCCCGTCACCTGCCAGATCGCATGGCCGTAGCGCTCGGTGATTTCGGCACCTGCGGCGCGCACCATTTCGCGCAACCGTGGCAGCGGCAGCTTGGCGGCATCGAAATGGATGCACAGCGCCGCTGGCGTGTTGCCGTCGAGACAGATCACATGCGCCCGCTCGACACCTTCGCGCTTTGACAGGGTTGATACGAGACGGTCCAGGCAGGCATCGGCCGCGTCAGGAAGGTCCGGCAACAACACTGGAATGTCGAGTTCGAGCTTGTCGTTCATGACGACCTCCTTTCGCTTTTCTTGGTTTCGGCGCGCGCGTCGCGCAGGATTTCGACACCGCCCTTGATGGCGATGATGGCGGTGGCGAAGCCGACCAGCAGGTCCGGCCAATTGGTACCCAACCACAGCACCAGCACGCCGGCGATCAGGATGCCGCCGTTGGAAATGAAGTCGTTGAAGCTGAAGGTGGTTGCGGCCCGGAGATTGACGTCCGGATCCTTGAGGCGCTGGAGCAGCCGCAGGCAGAGGTAATTCACGACGCCGGCGATCGCGGACATGACCATCATGGTAGGTCCGATGGGCTCGCTGCCCTGCACGTAGCGCCGTCCGACATCGATCAAGATGCCGCCCGCGAAGATCAGCAGCATGACGCCCGAAGCGACCGCGGCGCGTGTCTTCCATGTCTGGCCCCGGGTGAGCGCCACAAGGCTCAGCGCATACACAGCCGTATCGGACAGGTTGTCGACGCCGTTGGCGATCAGCGCGCTCGAGTCCGCGAAGAAGCCGGAAACGAAGAAGCCCGCAGCGATCGCCGCGTTCAGCAGCAGGACGATCCACAGTGTGCGGCGCTCCTGCCCGCCATTGTTGTCGTTGCCCGGGATCATCCCATCATCTCCTCAAGTGTCAGCAGGGCCAGGAAGCCGACGAAAAACATCGAGCTGATGAGCGGGGTGTCGGGTTTCTCGTGCGCCTCGACCAGCAACTCCTCCGTGACGAGGTAGAGCAGCGCCATCAGCCCGAAGCTGAGGAAGCCGGCGATCATCACCGGCGACAGCGCGGCGACCGGCACGGCAGCGAGCGCGCCGATCGGCAGCAGCAGGGCCAATGCCGAGACGATCACGATGATGCGCAAGCGCGAGCGATAGGTTTCCGCCAGCTCGTCGGTCAGCGTCAGTCCCAGAAATAACACTTCCAGAGTGAGCGCGATCGTCAGCAGGAGACCTGCCTTCTCGCCCGCCACGAAAGCGAGGCCGAGCACCAGGCCGTCGACCAGAATGTCGATGCCGATCGCGGCGAGTAGCGCCATCGGCCCCTTGAAGCGGGCCTCAAGAGCCTTGAGCCCCAGCATGGTCGCGACGCCCGCCGCCCCGCCGATCAACGTCGCGCTGGGCGATGCCTCATGCTTGACCTGCGGCAGGATTTCGGTCGCTGCCGCCGCGAACACGACGCCGGCAGCGAGATGCTGTAGGCCCGCCACGAGGCCAGGTTTCAACTTGGTGCGGCTCGCGACAATCGCGCCGAGCACGACCGCCAGCACAGGCGCAAGCGTATAGAGCAGTGCCTGCATTTCCTAGGACTCCTCCGGGGTTCGGTGGCAGACGCGGATCTTCCCGCGTCGCGTGAACGCGATCGATCCGCCCGCCACGACAGCCCGCGAATGGTCGCCGCGAAACTCGTCACCGGTTCGCTGCGCGCGCAGGATCTCGGTCCTGCCCTTCGGCAGCCAGGTGACGGCCATTTTCAAGCCGTCATCGATGAAGTCGACATCGGCGCGTGTGCCGTCGTCGCAGTACATGATGCGCTGCGCGATTAGTTTCGACGTCAGATGCTTTTCATGCGCCGGCTCGGTAGGCTGGGTCGGCGCTGGATTACACGCCCCTATAACCGCCCCGGAGACGAGAACGACGCCGAGGCGCGCGATCGCCAGACCGGCCCGATTCAGGCCGCACAAGGTTGTCACATTTGAAATCGACGTGTCAGACATCGGTCTCTTCCGACGAAGCGCCCTGTGGCGTTCGAAGGCAGGGCAGTTCATCGCGTGCCTTCCTGCTCGCAGATCCGGGTACGGCCATCGCCTTCCACGATGGTGAGCTGCGACCCCTTGAAGGTCGCGGTGGCTGTTTCGCCGACATATTGCAGGCCCTGCGCTGGCGCGGTCAGCATCATCGGCGGTCCCCCGTTGGAGCGCCGCAAATCGATCTGCAGGCCGTTGTCCTTGTAATCGACGAACAGCGGTTCCCCGTCGGAACAGCGATATCTATGCCGCCCCATTTCCCCGGTCGCCACGGCGCTGTCGGACGAATGGATCTGCTGCTCCGTTGGCGGGGCTGGCGGCTTTCTTTCCGAGCACGCCGCGAGCCCGACAACGAGGATGACGGCGGGCAGCACCCGCTTACAGTGCATCATCATCGCGCCTTCCTCCTGTAGCGGAAGGGGACGCGCTGACGATTGATAGCCCGGGCAGGCTGACCTACCCGCCAGCGGAGATAGGTTGCGAGGCGATCGTCAGATTCGACCATCAGGGATCGCAGGCGGCGCAACATCATCGCCGCGAACGGCAGGGAGAGCGCCCCGCGCAGCGTGCAGCTATGCGTTAGCCTGGTGCCGCCATCGTCCCCCGCCAGCTCGTACCGCTCTTCGAGCGTGAACAGATAGGGGATGCCGCAGGACCAAGCGAAGGCGTGCGGTTTATCGAATCGATCAATCCGTGCTGGCGTCCGAATTGGCCGGGTGATGCCCTGGATCGCAAAGGTGCATTCTGTGTCGCCGAGCCGGGACGGATCATCGAGAAATACGAGCGGACTCCACGCCCGGCGATGATCCGGATCGGTGAGTGCCGACCAGATGCGCAGTGGCCCGCCGTGAAGCATCGAGCTGGTTATGGTGCGAGGCATATCCCCATCTCCCAGAGATGGGCGGGGCGATCGCGGATCGCCCCGCCCATCCATCAGGCCAAGTTGTTCACGAAGGTCTGACCGTGGTCGTCCCCTTCATGCTCCTCATTGTAGTGCTCGGGTTTCTCGATCACTTTCTGCCCGAACCGGGCATAGAGTGTCGGCAGCACGAACAGCGTAAGAAGCGTCGCCGAGATCAGACCGCCGATGACGACCGTCGCCAAAGGCTTTTGAACCTCTGCGCCGGCGCCTTCGCCCAGCGCCATCGGCACGAAGCCGAGGCTGGCGACTAGCGCGGTCATGATGACGGGTCGCAGACGCTGCATCGCGCCAACATGCGCGGCTTCCTCGCGGCTCATCCCTGATCGGATCAGATCTTGGATCGAGCTGACCATGACGAGGCCGTTGAGGACCGCGATGCCCGAGAGGGCGATGAAGCCCACTGCCGCCGAGATCGAGAAGTCCATGCCCCGCAGGAACAGCAACAGGACGCCGCCCACCAGCGCGAAAGGCACGCCGGTGAACACGATCGCGGCGTCGCGGACCGATCCCAACGCCCCGTAGAGGAGCAGCAGGATCAAGATGAAGCAAGCCGGAATGACCAGCTTCAGCCGTTCGCTTGCCGATTGGAGGTTCTCGAACTGGCCGCCCCATTCGAGATAGGTGCCGGCAGGCAGCCGGAGTTGGCTGCCGATCGCCGCCTGCGCATCCGCCACGACGGATCCGACGTCGCGGCCACGCACGTTGGCTTGCACCACCACGCGCCGCTTGCCGTTCTCGCGGCTGATCTGGTTCGGACCATCGACCACCTTGATCTCGGCGACGCTGGACAGCGGTACATAGCCGCCGCCTGCCACCGGCACCTGCACCTGTTGGAGCAGGCCGATGTCGGCACGCTGCGCCTCCGACAGGCGGATCACCACGGGGAAGCGACGGTCGCCCTCGAAGATCTGGCCCGATGTTCGCCCGCCGATCGTCGCAGTCACGGTGTCCTGCACATCCTGAGCCGTAACGCCCAACCGCGCCATCGCGTCGCGGTTGACGCGAATGTCGAGCATGGGAAGACCGGTCGTCTGCTCCACCTTCACGTCCGCTGCGCCTTGCGTTCTGCGCAGCACCGCCGCGATTTGCTCGGCCGTCCGGTTCATCTGGTTGAAGTCGTCCCCGAACACCTTCACCGCGATGTCGCCGCGCACGCCGGCGATCAGCTCGTTGAAGCGCATCTGGATGGGCTGGGTGATCTCGTAGGCATTTCCCGGAATCTTCGCGAGATTACCCTCGATCCGGCTGACCAGCTCCTCCTTGGGAAGCTCAGGATCCGGCCAATCCTTGCGCGGCTTCAGGATGACGAACATGTCGGTCGCGTTCGGCGGCATCGGGTCGGCCGCCAGCTCGGCGGTGCCCGTCTTGGAATAGACGAATTGCACCTCCGGCTGCTTCGACATCATCCGCTCGATCGGCACCTGCATCGCCTGGCTCTGCTGGACCGACGTTGCCGGAATGCGGAGCGACTGGATCAGCAAATCGCCTTCGTCGAGCTGCGGCAGGAACACCGAGCCGAGCGTAGTGAAAGCAAGCGCCGCCACCACAAGGCTTCCCACACCCGCACCGATCGTCAGCGTCGGGCGCTTCATGGCCCGGTCGAGACCGGGTTCGTAGCGCTTCTTCAGCCACGTGATGATGCGGCCGTCCTTCTCCTCGACCTTCTTCGACAGCCAGATCGCAATCATCGCCGGCACGAAGGTGAGAGAGAGGATGAAGGCGAAGGCGAGCGCGATGATGACGGTCAGCGCCATCGGTCCGAACGTTTTACCCTCCACGCCGGTCAGCGTGAGCAGCGGTACGTAGACGAGGATGATGATTGCCTGCCCGTACACAGAGGGACGGATCATCTCACGCGCAGCGGCTGCCACGGTCGCGAGCCGTTCCTTGACGCTGAGCAATCGGCCTTCATGATGCTGTTGCTCGGCAAGCCGGCGCAGCGCGTTTTCGACAATGATGACGGCGCCGTCGACGATCAGACCGAAGTCCAAAGCCCCAAGGCTCATCAGATTGGCCGAGACCCCAGCGCGCAGCATACCAAAGCCTGTCAGCATCATGGTGATCGGGATGACCAACGCCGCGATCAGGGCCGCACGGAAGTTGCCGAGCAGCAGGAAGAGCACGACGATGACCAGCACCGCGCCTTCGGACAGGTTTTTCGCGACCGTCTTGATCGTCGAATTGACCAGCTCGGTGCGGTTCAGCACCGGCTGAATTACGACGTCAGGAGGCAGCGAAGCGTTGATCGTCTTCAGTTTCTCAGCGACCGCGGTCGACACGATGCGGCTGTTCTCGCCGATCCGCATGATCGCCGTGCCGACGACGACTTCGGTACCGTTCTCCGATGCCGAACCCATGCGGATCGCCTGACCCGTCTTCACAGTCGCAACTTGTTCGACCGTGATCGGCACGCCGTTACGTGTCGCGATCACGGTCCTGGCCAACTCGCTGGCATTGCGAACGAGCGCATCCGAGCGAACAGCCAGACCTTCGCCATTGCGATTGACGAAGCCACCGCCGACGCTGGTGTTATTGCGCTCCAGCGCATTTCCCAGGTCCGTCAGCGTGATGCCGAGCGAGGCCAGCTTCTGCACGTCGGGCACGACGAGGAACTGCTTGGCGTAACCGCCAATCGAGTCGACACCGGCGAGGCCCGGTGTGGTCTTCAGAAGCGGCGTCACGATCCAGTCCTGCGCGGTGCGCAGGTAGGTCGCCTTGTCCTCTTCGGTCGTCAGTCGCTCGCCCTCTGGCGTGATGTAGCTGCCATCGGGCTGTTGGCCCGGTTCACCGGGCTTGTGCTTGTCGTCCTCGCGATGATCGAGACGAACGGTGTACATGTACACCTCGCCCAGGCCTGTCGCGATCGGACCCATTTCAGGGTTCACGCCGTCGGGCAGATTCTCTTGCACGCCCCGCAGACGCTCGCCCACCTGCTGGCGGGCGAAATAGATGTCCGTCGCGTCCGAAAAGACCGCCGTGATCTGCGCGAAGCCGTTGCGGCTCAACGAGCGCGTATATTCCAGGCCGGGGGTGCCGGCGAGCGCGGTTTCGATTGGAAACGACACCTGCTTCTCGACCAGCTCGGGCGAGAGGGCAGGCGCGCGGACGTTGATCTGGACCTGATTGTTGGTGATGTCCGGCACCGCGTCGATCGGTAGCCGGTAGAGGGAAAAGGCGCCGATGGCGGCGACGATGACGGTGAGGAGCAGGACTAGCCAGCGCTTCTCGACCGCCCAGGTTACGATACGGGCGATCATGGCTTAATCCTCGTGGCTCGCTTCGCCCTTGCCGATCTCGGCCTTGAGCGTGAAACTTCCGGTGGTGGCGATCTGTTCGTTGCCGGTCAGGCCCGACCGGACGATCACCGTGTCGCCCGACGCATCGCCGAGCTGGACCGGGGTCGCCTTGAAGCCGGTGGGCGTGCGCACGAACACGACCGACTTGCCCTCGAAACTCTGGACCGCCGTCGTCGGCACGCGGACCGCCCCGCTCCCGCCGCTGCCCGTGAGCTGCACGGCTGCCGTCACAGGCTCGCCGACCCGCCATTCGCCACCGCGATTGTCGAGGGTGGCGAGCGCAGGCACGAGCCGCGTCTGCGGATCAAGCGCCGGCGACACGAAGGTCACGCGGGCGGTCGCCTGACGGCCTGCCGCCTTCACCAGCACCGTATTGCCGGGACGCACCCGGCCCGCATCCTCGGGCTTGAGATTAAGCGCGATCGACACCTGGCTCAGGTTGGCGATGCGATAGAGTTCGGCATCCGCCGCGACCGTTTGTCCCAGCGTCACGGGGCGCGCAATGATCTGGCCCGAGATCGGCGCGGCAATGCCGAGCCGGTTGAGCCCGCCGCCGCCGACACCCGCCGCCGAAACCATGCTCTGCGCCTGCGTCAGGGCGATCCGCGCCTCCGTCGCCGCTGTGCGGGCGGCGATCAGATCCTGTTCAGGGGAGACTCTCTGCGCGAACAGCCGCTGTTCGCGCGCGAGGTTCGAATTAGCGAGCTGAAGCCGCGCCCGCGCCGCCTCGACCTCGCCCTTGATCTGCGCCGCCTCGCGGCTTTCGATGACCGCAATGGTCTGGCCGCGTCCGACCGATTGGCCGAGGTTACGGGTGAGCGCGACCACGCGTCCCGCAATTGCGGCCGAGACGACCTGCGTTCCCTGTGGGTCGCCCTCGATGATCGCGGGCAGCTCGATCGTCCCGGCCCCGCCGATGATCGGCCGTCCGACCTGGACGCCCGCTGTGGCGATCTGGTCGGCACCCAATGTGACGACGCCTTCACCGGCATGACCGCCTTCAGCGCCGCCCTTTTCCGTGCCCGCTGCCGTCTCATTGGCAGCTGCGCCTTCGGCAGTTGCCTCGTTTCCGCCATCCTTGCCGCCGCAGGCAGCCAAGAGCAGGGCGAGCGACGCCGCGCCCGCGAGATAAAAGCTCTTCATCACTGATTCCCCCCATTGGGCGCACGAGCGGTCAGTCGCTCCACTTGCGCGCGGGCATTCTGGTAATTGGCAAGCGCGTCGATCGCGGCGACCCGCGTTTCGGCGAGCGTGCGTTCAGCATCGAGCAATTCGAGCTGGCCGAACTTGCCCTCGCGATAGCCGATCCGCGCGATGCGGGCGGCCTCCTGTGCAGCCGCCAGCGCCGGCCCCGACGCCGCGCGAGCCGTCGTTGCGGCATTGGCCGCCTGCGCCTGCGCGTCCGTGATCGCCTGTTCGATGTCGAGCGCGGTCACGCGGCGCTGCGCATCCGCCTGGGTCCGCTGCGCGGTCGCCTGCGCAATCGCGGCGCGACCATTGTTGAACACCGGGATCGGGATCGACACGCTGAACACCGCCGCCATGTCGTTGGTCGCTTCCAGGCGGCGGATCGACGGCCCGACGTTCAGGTCAGGCACGCGATTGGCGCGCGCGAGCCGCACGCCGGCTTCGGCAATGGAGAAATCCGCGTTGGCTGCCGCCAGCGCGAGTGTGCCGGTCGTGTTGACCGGTGCCAACGGCCCATAGACGTTCACATCGGGAAGGCGATCGAGCAGCGTGTCATCGAGCAGGCCGTCGATCGGCCGTCCGATCCGACGCGCCAGATTGGCGCGGGCCGCCTCGGCCAAGCGAAGCTGCCGCTCCACATTGGCGTCGGCATTGATACGCGCGACATCCGCGCGCTGTTGCTCGAGTGGCGATGCCCGCCCTGCCTGCACGCGAACGCTCGCGGCCCGCAGCGCATCGCTGGCGATCCGGGCCTGATCGCGGGCTGTCATTACCCGGCGATCGGCCGCGACCGCTTCGACATAGAGCTGCGTTACCTGAAGCCGGACATCCGCCGCGATGATCGCGGCCTGGATCTCGGCCCGGGACAATTGCGCATTGGCGACCGCGACGCGGGCGCCGCGCTTGCCGCCTAGCTCGATCGGGATCGCAAAGCCGACCGTGGTTTCCGCGCTGCGGACCCCCCGATACGGCCCGGAGCCGATGACATTCTCGACTTGGCCTTGAACCACCGGATTGGGCCGCAAGCCGGCGACTGTGCGACCTGCACGGGCCGCGTCGATTCCAGCTGTCGCCGCTTCCGCAGCAGGGGCCGAACCGCCCGCTGCACTGACCGCTTGGTCAAGCGTGTAGACCGGCGCATCCTGCGCAACAGGCGCGGACGGTCCGACCTGCGCCTGCGCCATCGTGGCGCAAGACGCTGCGGCCAGCATGGCCGCGAGGATACGATTCATGAAAATAGGACTCCTGACGATGATCGACAGGGGCGCGCCAACGCACGCCCAAATCGGACGTCAGGCTTGGGGGGGCCTCAAATGGACCATGCCGGTGCGGCCGTCGAGCGACGCAGAGGCGGAGATTGTCGGCTTGGGCACTGTGAGGACGGGGGTATATTCCATCGTCGTGCGCGCAGGCGCGCCGACGTCGTGTCCGTGACAATAATTGTGATGATGCGGGACATTCTTGTCCGAGTCCGATGGCACCTGATCGATGTCACCGGCGGTATGGACCGTGAACTCAACGCCCGCGATGCTTCCCCCCGCCAGATCGGCGGCATGGGCCATGCCGGAGAAGCTGATCAGGACCAGCATCAGGCATGTCAGGAAAGGCAAAAAGGCTCGCACTAGCTTGCCTCTATCACGGAAGGGTTTTCATGTCATTGCACTAATTCGAACCAAGGGTCACTGAGCCGGAACCCGAGCGGGATCGGTCGCGCCCGTTCCAGGCGAACCCGACCGCAATGGCGACCGCCATCAGGAGTTGCGCCAGCACCGATTGCCAAGTGGGAAACACGCCGAGCATCGACAGCCGTGGCACGTCCGCGAGCGGTGCGATGTTGATAAGGCCGGCTTCCTGGAGCGCGGCGACGCCTTTACCCGCCAGCACGACGGTCAGGACCGCCATGAGCCAGGAGCTATAGCGGAAGAACTGCGCGATCGGCAGCTTGCGACTGTAGCGAAGCATGGCCCAAGCGATCAGGCTGAGCAGTCCAATCGCCGACCCGGCCCCCGCGAGAAGCATCCCGTTGTCACCTTGCGCCGAAAGCGCGGCATAGAACAGGATCGTCTCGAAGACCTCGCGATAAACTACGACGAACGCCAGCCCGAACAGGAACCAGCCCGACCCGCCCGAGAGCGCCCGCGACATCTTCTCGCGAATATAGCGCTGCCACTGATCGGCCTGCGCCTTGCCGTGCATCCAAATCCCGACCGAGAGCAGCACGACCGCGGCGAACAGCGAGCCAAACCCTTCCGTCAGCTCCCGGCTCGCACCGCTGATCCCGATCGCATAGGTGGCGACCGCCCAGGTGATCCCGCCCGCGATGATCGCGCTGACCCAGCCGCCATGCACGTACCGCAGCGCCTCGCCGCGCTCGGCTTTACGCAGGAACGCGATCATGGCGACAACGATGAGCAGGGCTTCGAGCCCTTCACGCAGCAGGATCGTGAACGCGCCCAGGAACGTGGACGCTTCGGTGGCGGCATCAGGCGCGAGCGCCGCTTCCGCATCGTCGAAAAGGCCGCCCAGTACTGCGACCTTCACCGCGAGATCATCGGGCGACGCGCCCCGGTCGATCGAGGCGCGGAACTCCCCCATCGCGCCCTCGATTCGACCCATCAGCGTCGCGTCGCGCGCGGTGAGTGTTGGCTCGATCGGCTCGAACCCATCGAGATAGGCCGACAGCGCCAGCTCTTTCGCCATGCGCGCATCGCCGCGCCGCGCAGCCGCCACGCTTTCGGCGAGTTTGGCGCGGGCGACCGCGAGCGAGCCGGGAGCCTGTTGTATCACCTGTTCGGGATGACGACGCAGGAACGCGAGCACTGGGTCAGCCTTGGCGTCGCCGATCGCCGCGCCGAGCGCGGCCGGGGTGAGCGCGACCAGGGTTTTCAGGTCCGGAATGCGCCGGCGAAGGGTCGGGTCGGATTTCCAAAGCCGCTCGCCTTCGCGCGCCTGCGCATCCGTGAAGGCGAAGCTCCCGGCTCGGAATGCTAACGCCCAGCGCTGATCGTTGGGCAGATCGGCGAAGCTCTGCATCGCGGTCCCGTCGATGCCTTGCGTCACCACCTGATAGAGCGCGAACACGCTGCGCTGGCGCGCGCGCTCGGCATCGGTGAAAGCAATCGGGGGCGTAGCGAGCTTGGCGGCGTCAGGGCCACGGCCGTTGCCCGTCATCCCGTGGCAGGACGCGCAGGATTGTCGGAACAGTGCATCGCTGGAGACGAGGTTCGGAGCCTTATCGGGCGCGAGCGGCACCGGGTAGGCGCGCAACAGATCGGCCGCGAGCCCGTGCGCCAATGTTGCCACCTGTTCAGTCGGTCCCTTTTCCGCGATCACCGCCTGGAGGTTGGCAGCCCGCTGGATGAGGGCTTGACGCTCCGGCTTCGCCGGCAGGCCCTGAAGCCGTGTCGAGACCGACGCGGCGAACTCCGTCATCTCGGCATATTCCGACGTGCTCTTGATCCGACCGTTGGCGACCGCGCCGCCATAATCGACGGCCATATAGTCGAGCAGCCGCCATGCGGTTTGCACGTCGCCGGGTTCGGCGATTGCCGCAGCAGGGATCAGCAGCGCCGCGAGCGCGGAGAGCAGCCGCAACGAGAGCATTGCCCGGATCAACGCGAGCAGACGCACTACCGCTCTCCCAATTCGCGCCGAGCGCCAGTGACGATTTCATAAGCGGAGTGGAGGAACAGGAGGGCGATGAGGCCGGCGACGGCGAGGTCCGGCCAGGCGCTTCCTGTCCACGCCACCAGACCGGCCGCGGCGATCACCGCCACGTTGGCGAGCGCGTCGTTGCGGCTGAACAGCCAGATCGCGCGAACATTGGCGTCCCCTTCCCGGAAACGCGCAAGCACCAAGGCGGACACGACATTGATCGCGAGCGCGACAACGCCGATTGTGCCCATCAGTTCGGCATCGGGCGCGGTTGCGTTCAGGGCGCGCCAAATCGCGAAACCGATTACGCCCACGCCAAGCGCACCGAGAAACAACCCCTGCGTCAGCGCGACCTTTGCCCTCGCCCGTGCGGACCAGGCAAGCGCGAGAAGACCGATAAGGCTGATCGACCCGTCCCCGAGAAAATCGAGGGAATCCGCTTTCAGCGCTTGGCTATCGGCGATGAACCCGCCGAACAGCTCGGCGACTCCGAAGCCGAGGTTGAGCACCACGACGGTCAGCAGCGCACGGCGATAGGCCGGATCGGTTTGCGCGCGCGCGGGCTCCCCGTGGCACCCGCAGCTTTCGGTAGAAGCATTCATGCGGCCTTCCTTACCACCTCCAGTCGCTGTAGAAGCAAGCGAAATGTGCGACACGTTCGCATAAGCAAGGATGGCATGATGAAGCCGGTGATGATTGGGCAGCTCGCCAGCGAGACCTCGACGAAGGTGACGACGATCCGCTTTTATGAGTCGATCGGGTTGCTCCGATCCGCCCCTCGCACGGCGTCGGGTCGCAGAACCTACGATGCCAGTGACATTGAGCGTTTGCACTTCATCCGCAACGGTCGCCGGCTTGGCTTCTCCGTCGACGAGATCCGTTCGTTGATGGGGCTGGCGCAGAACCCGGACCAGGATTGTGGTGCCGCCTCAGCTATCGCTGCTCAGCACCTCAAGGATGTGGAGGAGAGACTGGCGCAACTCGCGGTGTTGCGGGATGAGTTGGCAATGCTCAGCCAGAGCTGCACCAAGGCGCGCATGGCCGATTGTCGGATCATGAAGGCGATCGGCAAAGGCCACCCTCAAGCCGATCAATAATAATCGGCCAGCCTGAGCTCGCGCACATCACCCGAGGCCATCGTCAGCTTTACGAGGGTGCCAGCAGGCCGGGAGCGCACTTGCCAGAGCTCCCCACGCGTATAGTTCGCATCGATCGAATGGCCGTTCACCGCCACGATCCGGTCGCCGACCGCCCAGCCAGCCTTTTCCGCGGGACTGTTCGCCGCCACATGAACAACGGTGAGCGCCGTTGGTGAGGCTGCGAGGCCAAGGCCGCTACGGTCCTTCAGCATCGGCAGGCGACGACGAGGACCGAGTGGCCGGAGCCACACGAATCCGGCGGTCACGTCGAACACCACGTCGAATTGAGCGATCAGCGGTAGGCCGACATTGCCAACCGTGCTGGTGGAGAGCCAAGCTCTCATCCCGAGTGTGGGGACGTTCGAGACGCCAAGCCCTTCGATGTTGATGTTCTGGATCGTGAAAGCATCGTTGATACGCACACCATCGACGCCGCCGATCGCCGCGGTCGAGACGAGCTTCCCGTTCAACAGCCCTTGATCGCGGGCATAGGCCGACGAGAGCATCAGCGCGGCCGAGCTGCCAAGATCGATCATCAAGGGCACGGGAGGCAAACCCGAGACGGAAGCTCGAATGAACAGCTCCTGCTTGGCACCGCGCCCGAGCGCGACAGCGCGCCAGTCGGGACCGGCGAGAAACGTGCCTGACTTGACGACCGCCATACGCCTTTTCGCGAAATCGAGCGCGATGCAGCTACCCGTGAACATATCGGCACCGAGGAGGATATCGATCGGTCGTCCGAAGGCCGCCGACACTGAACTCAGATCACCAACGACGGCAAAGGGTAAGCGACGGGTTTCGCGGGCGAGCTGTACGTCGATGTCGCGGACCAGCAGCACCGGGGCCTTGGCGCTCAGCCCGCTAATCATGCGCCGCTCACCATCGTTCAAGCCGAGCTTCGCCGCGAGCGCCGTGCTCATGATCGACGCGCCGCTGCCACTGTCGAGCACCGCCCGCACCGGCACTCCGCGCACTTGTGCCGAAACAAGGAGGGTATCACCCGTGCCGACTTCCAGCGGCTCCCATTCGAGGTGAGCCGCACCGAAGTTCCACGAGCCCGCAGACCGGGAAGTCTGTCGCGCGAGCGTTGGAGAACCGAGCACCAAGCCGGTTCCACAGGCCACCAGCCGCGCCACTAATGAGCGTCGAGACATACCGATTGCTTCAACACGGGCCGTCAAAAAGCCACCTCCAGCCCCCCGTCCGCAGGAGAGCAAATTGCGGTTACATGCTCCAGCCACTGGAGGAGCAAGTGCTTTTGGTGCGCCCGAAAATCCTCAGAAGCGCTTGGAGAACTTTAGATGAAGGATGGTGCAGACCGCTTAGATGCCTTCCCGATAACGAACGGTTCCGGGGGACGCTGGGCCGATCGGGACCGCGAACGGTGTAAACGCTCGCGCTAAGTGGCGGCATTCTGATCGCGCTATTTGTCGGCGAGCGTCGCTACGCGGCTACCGGCTTGGTCTCGGCCGATCGCACATAGGCGTAGAGTTTTGGCTTGGAGATGCCGAGCATCGAGCAAATCTTGGCGATCGGCATCGTGTTCTCGTGGTAGAGCCTGACGGGCAGGTCGCGCTTGTCCTTGCCGAGTGCGGCCGGCCGGCCACCCTTCTTGCCGCGAGCGCGGGCTGCGGTGAGACCGGCCTGGGTCCGCTCGCGGATCAGGTTGCGCTCGAACTCCGCCAATGCCCCGAACAGGTGGAAGGTAAGCTTGCCCGACGTGGTGGTCGTGTCGATCGCCTCGTGCAGGCTCAGCAGCCCGACCTTTTCCTCGTCGAGGTAGGTCATCCATCCGATCAGATCACGGAGCGAGCGGCCGAGCCTGTCGAGGCGCCAGACCACCAGTGTGTCGCCGGCGCGAAGCAGCTCCTTCACCTTTTCCAATCCAGGGCGAGCGGCAGTCGCCCCGGCGGCCTTGTCGGTGATGACCTTCTCGCAGCCGGCAGCCTTCAGCGCATCACGCTGGAGGTCCAGGTTCTGCTCGGCGGTCGATACGCGGGCGTAACCGATTTTCATGCGTAGGGCCGGTGGCGCCCCGATCGGGCGCGGTTTGGGAAGAAAGTCGTCATCGGCAGGTCTATGTTGCCCTAGTTTTCTTTACCGGGTAGATTTACGTCGAACAGGCCGGTTTGGCAACGCGAGCGGACTCGCATGGCGATGGGCAGGCAAATCTCCGTTTTCCTTACCTGCGACACGGACCGTCGGCGGTGACGCATCCGGCGCTTGTCCCGCCGCTGGCGATCGAGCGCTACCGCGTCCTTGAACCGCACCTCGCCGATGGCATCCCGCTCGCGGACCTCGCCCGCACCGGCACGCTGAGCGAGCGGACGTTGCAGCGCTGGCTCGGGCGCTACCGTGCCGAAGGACTTGCCGGTCTCGCGCGTCTGCCGCGCAACGATCGGGGCAGGCTGCACCTGCCGGAACATCTGGTCGAACTGACCCGCACTCTCGCCACCAAGCGCCCGCGACCCCCGGTCGCCGCCATTCACCGAAAGGTGCAGGAACTCGCCATCGCGCATGGACACCGAACCCCCAGCTATGCGGCCGTCGCGCGTGTCGTCAGGGCGATACCGGCAAGCCAGATCGCCGCAGCCTCCGATCCGGCCGTCTACCGCGACCAGCACGAGCTAGCCCGGCTTATTCACCGCGTTGGGCCGAGAGGGTTGGCGGGAGTGGCATAAGCCTCTGATCTGAATTAGGAACTGGGTGTCTAAGCCGAACCTGCCGCAGGGCAGAAGATGCCACAGGCCACCCCGCCATGACCGACGATACTGCAAACCCATTCCGATTCCCAGCAGTGCGCAGCCGGAAAGTCACAGCCGCCTTTGATGGTGGTCGGCTGACCTCGGACGGCGGCGTCCTGCTACTGGCACAGGCTGAGCGCGCGATGGGCATCTGCCGTCGGCTTGCCGCTTGCATAGCCGACCCGCGTGACCCTGGCCGGGTGATCCATGCGCTGCCCGACATCCTGCGCGCCCGGGTGTTCGCGATCGCTTGCGGATACGAGGATGCCGACGATCTCGACGCCCTTCGCGACGATCCCGGCTTCCGCCTGGCGCTGGGCAAGCTGCCGGGCTCCGGTGCCGGGCTTGCGAGCCAACCCACGATGAGCCGCTGGGAGAACGCGCCGACCACGCGCGAACTGGCGAAGTTGATGGCCGCCATGATCGATATCTACTGCGCCAGCTATCCCACTTCGCCGGCGGCGGTGACGTTGGATATCGATGACACCTGCGATGTCGTCCACGGCTATCAGCAGCTCTCGTTCTGGAACGGGCACCATGGCGAGCGCTGCTTCCTGCCGATCCACGTCTACGACACCGCCAGTGGCCGGCCGGTGGCGATGCTGCTTCGCACCGGCAAGACGCCATCTGGCGCCGAAGCTGCTGGCCACATCCGGCGTCTGGTGCGTCACATCCGCCGGCACTGGCCCGATACCCACCTCACCATCCGCGGTGACGGGCACTATGGCCGCCCCGAGGTCATGGCGTTCTGCGAGGCGTACGGCATCGATTACGTGTTCGGCCTGCCAACCAACGCTGCGCTGCGGGCCGATCCCGCCATCGTCGCCGTCGCCGATACCTGCGCGGTCAAGCGGGCCGAGGAGCAGCGTGTGATCCTGCGAAACTATGCCGAGACCCGCTACGGCGCCAAAAGCTGGAAGGGCCAGCGCCGCGTCGTCGCCCGGATCGAGGCCAGCACGCTGGGCATGGACATCCGCTATGTCGTCACTTCGCTGACCCAAGGCTCGGCCGAGCACATCTACGACACGCTCTACTGTGCCCGCGGCCAGGCCGAAAACCTGATCAAGCGGCACAAGACCCAGCTCGCCAGCGATCGCACCTCGTGCCGCTCGGCCAATGCCAACCAGATGCGCCTCATTCTGCACACCGCCGCCTACTGGCTCCTGTGGCGGATCCAGCAAGAAATCCCAAAATCTGCCGCGCTTGCCGTCGCCGAGTTCGCAACGATCCGCCTCCGGTTGCTCAAGGTCGCCGCCCGCGTCATTGAATCCGCAACGCGCATCCGCATCGCCTTCGCGTCAGCATGCCCCGATGCCGCCACGTTCAAGGCCGTCGCCACCAACCTTCGGCCTGCTCCTACATAGCCCGCGCGGCCGTGCCGCCGAACCGCAAGCCCCCCTCCATTAACCCCGAAAAGCCCATCGATCCCACCGCGGTGAAAAACACCGCCAGAGGCGCTCGTCCGGATCACATCACCGAAAACGCATCGCCACCCAACAAGCCCGGAACCTCAGTCTCATGAATAGGCCGGGCTAGTGCATCGGCGCGAAGCCGCGACCTCGAACGAGATGTGGCAGGCCGATCATACCGTTCTCGACATTCTCGTGCTCGATGATGCCGGAACCCCGGTGCGTCCTTGGCTGACCGTCATCGTTGACGATCACAGCCGAGCCATCGCCGGTTACTTCCTCAGCCTCGATGCCCCCAGTGCCCTCAACACGGCGCTCGCCTTGCGGCAGGCGATCTGGCGCAAGCCCAATCCCGAATGGATCGTCAGCGGCATTCCCGAACAGCTTTACGTCGACAACGGCTCGGATTTCATCTCCGAGCATATCGAGCAGGCGTGCATCGCCCTCAAAATCCGCCTCATCCATTCGCTGCCGGGGCGTCCTCGCGGGCGCGGCAAGATCGAGCGGCTGTTCCGCACCATCAACGACATGTTCCTGCCCGACCTGCCCGGCCACCTGATCGCGGGCAAGCCGCTGTCGGCGCCAGTGCTCACGCTCGACGAGCTGCGCGCCCGCTTCGAGGCGTTCGTGTGCGGCGTCTATCATCGTCGCCCGCATGGCAGCACCGGCGAACCGCCGATCACGCGCTGGCAGAAGGGCGGGTTCCTGCCCGCAATGCCCGACAGCCTTGAACAGCTCGACATGCTGCTCGTGCACGTGCCCAAGCCCCGTAAAGTGCTGCGCGACGGCATCCGTCTGATGGGCAGGCGCTATGTCGAACCCACGCTCGCGGCCTTCGTCGGCGAGCAGGTCGAGGCGGTCTATGACCCCCGCGACCTGACCGAGATCCACGTCTACCACCAGGGCCGGTTCGTCTGCCGTGCGCTCAGCTCCGAGCACGCTGGGCACCCGTCGTTGCGCGCGATCCAGCGCGCCCGGCGCGGCGCGAAGGAGCGCGACAAGCAGGTGCCTGCCCCCACGGAGACCTTCGATGGCGACCAAGAGGATACGGCTTCCCGGCCCACCACCTACCGAGGGCTCCGGCTCTACGCCGCTGACGATTGAGTTCCTGGTCGAGCAGCCGTTCCTGGCGACCCGCGAACATGCCCGGTTCGTCGAGTTTGCCGAAGCCTGCGCGCACTACCGCTATATCGGCGTGTGTCATGGCCGGCCGGGCGTCGGAAAGACGCGATCGGCGCGCGAGTTTTCCAGCTTCCCCGACCTGGGGGAATATGCCGCGCTCCGTCCCATTGCCGCGCTCCTTGGCGAAAAGGTCGCTCGCTGCCGCGCCGTCTTCTACACCGTGTCGGTCAGCAACACGCCCAAGACGATCGACGCGGTGTTGGGCCTCAACCTCATTAAGCTGGGCTATGCCCGGCTGACGGTCGCGGGCGGCTCGCAGGACGAAATCACCCATGACGCCGCCCGCATCGCCTGCCCCCTCGTCATCGTCGACGAGGCCGACCGCCTGACCATAAAGTCGCTCGAACATCTCCGCGACATGGCCGATCGCCACGGCTTCGGGCTGATCCTGATGGGTATGCCGGGCTTGGAGAAGCGCCTCGCCCGCTATGCCCAGCTCTACTCGCGGATCGGCTTCGTCCACGAGTTCAAACCGCTTACCGAGACCGAAATGCGGCTGCTGCTCGCGACCCACGCCGGCGATTTCGGGATCAGCTTCGACCCGGCCCAACTCGACGCGATCGAAGCGCAGGCAGCCGTGATCCGCATCACGCGCGGCAACTTCCGGCTCATGGAGCGCCTGTTCGCGCAGATGCGGCGGATCATGACCCTCAACCGCGTCGAGGAGGTCACCGCTGACATCGTTCAGGCCGCGCGCGATTGCCTCGTCATCGGACCCGGCAACTGACAAATAGCGCGATCAGAACGCCGCCATTTAGCGCGAGCGTTTACACAGGATAAGATCCATACCGTTTCCGGAACCACTTTCTTGTTTCCTCTTCGAAATTGGACTGTGCTGATGAGTTTGAGCGATGGTGGCTTCGCTCATACACTACGCGCTACCAGGCCCCTGCCCGTTTCTTAGGCTTAACGTTGTAGCTCAAGACCCCGGGGGCTCAGCCTCCCTTCTCCGGTTCTTGCCGCTGCGCAAATCCCTCGATCTACCTGCCGCCGTCGTGTGGTCGCACGGCATCATCCAAAGACCTATTTAGGCCGTCATGACTAGCCAATCTTCGCCATAAGGCGCCCCGCCGCCCCCTGCTCTGCCGCGAGATTGCGATTATAAGCGAGCGGCATCCGCGGCGACTTCCACCGCAGCGCGTCCATGATGCCGGCCAAATCCTCCCCGCTGGCGAACAGGTCCTGATTGAGCCCGATCCGCGTCGAGTGCGCACTGATCCCCTTCAGCAACCGCGCCAGATCGTCCGCCGTCAAATCGGGCAGCGCGCCACGGTCGAACGCGCGGCCGATGATCGACCGAAAGATTGGTCCGATCGAGCCCGGGTGCAGCGCCACGGTGCCGATGTCATATTCGACGCGCGCCTTCACCGCCGGCTTGGACAGCGTCTTGCGCAGATCCCACGTCTCCCGGCCCGAGATGCTGTCGATCGGCCGACCGCGCACGGCTGCCCGCGCCTTGTAGCGCCGCACCTGCACCCGCCGGAACAGCGGCCCTGTCGTGATCCCCGCCGCTTCGGTCCACGCCGCGATCGCCGCGACGGTGCGCGGGCTGAGGTAGGCGGTCGCCCCCTCCCCGTCTTGATCGCCCTTATGACGCAGAATCTGCAGCAGCCGCGCTTCGGGATCGATCGCCTCCTCAATATGCTCAATGGCGACCGCCACCAGTTCGGAGGCGCGCAGCCCGGTGTCATAAGCGGCCGATAGCAGCGCCCGATCACGCAGCCCCGGCAGATCCTCGCCACAACTCTCGAGCAGCGCGCGGATGTTGAGCCCCCGCGCCTTGTCGCGCTCGACGTCGCGCACCGGGCCCTTGAACCGCAGCGGCCGCGCCTGCTTCTGCGCAGCCCCCTTCTCGCGGCGCACCGTCTGGAGCCGCAGCTTCACCAGCGGCGCCGGCGTCGGATCCTTGAGCTCGAGCAGCTGGTGGATCTTGGCGATCGACGCCTTGTAGCGGGATAGCGAGGCCGGCCGGCTCCCCTTCCCGGCCCGCGCGTCGAGATAATCGGCCACGGTCTCGGGCGTGGCCGGCAGCGCGATCCGGTTGTTGCGCCTACACCACGCATCGAACGCCTCGACGTCGGACTTGAGCGCACGGATGCTATGGGGCGATGAAGCGGCCTGATAGGCGGCGATCAGGCCCTCGTTGACGGTGATGCGCTCGCCGGCGCGCATCTGCACGATCGTCCACGCAAGGTCGGCCGGCGCCCTGACGGCCGGCAGGACAGCCTCAGGCGGCGCTACGGGGATTTCTGGCCCTTCCCGGGCGGTTTCGGTGCTCACGACGCGCCTCGCTCCTCAGCCGCGCTTGTTGTCAGTTTGAGTAAACCGGCGGACCGGAAAAACTAGAGATTTCAATCTTCACCTTGCTACAATACCTCCGGACTCTCGCCTGCCTGTCCAATTTCTGATACAATACCGGCGGACCCGGCAACACGAGTCCCTGGCACGATCGGGGATAGGCTATGGCCGAAACGGGCACGGCTCTTACGAGAGCGGATTCTACAGCCTGGAGCATCGCTTGCAATCGCGAGCCGACTATTCGTGCGCTCGCCAACCTACCTAAAATTACCCGCGCCGCCATGTTGGATGCGAGCGCGGAACTGAGTCTGAGCAGGTCGCGCCTTTTTGAGCTGGTGGCGCGCTACCGGGAAGATCCCGTTACCAGTTCCCTTGTCGATCGGCCCGAAGGCTTTCCCAAAGGACGCCGCCGCCTGCCGCCAGAGGTCGACCAGCTCGTCGCCTCCGAAATCGAGCAGTTCTACCTAACCCGCCCCAAGCCAACCCTCGCGCGACTGGTACGCGACATCCGGCACGCCTGTTATGAGCGCGGCCTACGCTCTCCAACGCGTAAGACGATCGCCGCACGCGTTGCCACGATCGACCGGGAGCGGCTCATCAGGAAGCGCGACGGGGCGAAAGCAGCGTCTGATCGATATAGACCAGTGATCGGATCTTACACAGCCGACCATCCTCTTCAGATCGTCCAGATGGATCACACGCCTGCCGACATCATCATCGTCGACGAACATTTCCGCAAACCTCTCGGTCGCCCGACGTTGACCCTGCAGATCGACATCGCGACGCGCGTGATCCCAGGCTTCTATATCTCGCTCGAAAGCCCGTCGGCCACGTCAGTCGGCATGGCGATCCGTCACGCGGTCCTGCCAAAGATGGCTTGGCTTGAGGAGCGGGAGATCAAGATTGATTATCCCATCTTCGGCATTCCCAAGACACTGCATCTCGACAATGCCCCAGAGTTCCGGTCCCGGGCGCTGAAGCGCGGCTGCCAGCAGCATGGCATCAATCTCAAGTACCGGCCCCGACGTACGCCCCACTACGGCGGCCACATTGAGCGCCTGATCGGAACAACGATCGGCGCCGTGCACCTCCTACCGGGTACGACCTTCTCAAATATCCAAGCCAAAGGCGATTACGACGCGGAAGGCCAAGCCTGCATGACACTGCGCGAGTTCGAGCAATGGTTTACGATTGAAGTTGGCGTCTATCATGGTTCGATTCATAGCGAGCTTGGCATTCCTCCCCTCACGGCCTGGGCCGACGGGCTCGGTGTTCGCCCCGATCCGCTCCGGCTCCCGGCCGATCCCGATCGCTTCCTGCTGAATTTTCTCCCTTTCGAAATGCGGAAGATCAGGCGTGAGGGTATCGAGCTGTTCCACGCCTTCTACTGGCACGGCGGTTTAGCCAGCCTCATCGCAAACTGCGGCCAAAAGCTCCCGATCAAATACAATCCCCTCAACCTCTCGGCAGTCTACGTCGAGCTGTCCGATAACGAGCATCTGACGGTCCCGCTTAGTGATCGGCGGCGGCCTGCCATCACTAAGTTCGAGCACGACCTGGCAGTCCGAACGCTGCGCGAGCGCGGGCGCCAGGCTGTCGATGAACAGTCGCTGTTTGACATGGTCAACGAGCAGCGGCGCATCGTCCTTGACGCGATCCACAAGACTAAGGCGGCCCGAAAATCCGCGCAGCGTGTTGCCTATGCCCTCGAAGCAGGTTTTCCGCCGTCCCCGCACTCTCTGCCGCCGCCGCCCACATCGCCCGAGCCGGATGATACGGAGCCTATTGTCCCGTTCCAGATCGAGGAACGATTATGACCGACCTCTACGATCATTTGTTTCCCGCATATCGCGAGCAGGCGGTGTTATCCGATGAAGAGCGCATCGACTGGCTGCGACGCGACCGATGGGTTTCGCTTCCGCAAGCCGAAGCGGCACTCGGCAGGCTTGAGGATCTGCTGACCTATCCGCAGCGCGGGCGCATGCCCTGCCTGCTGCTGTTCGGATCGACCGGGATGGGTAAGAGTGAAATCCTCAACCGCTTCGCTGAACTACACGCGAGCAGGTACGACAAGCGCGCCGGTCTCACGACCATGCCGATCGTGATGGTGCAGATGCCGCCGCAACCGACTGAGGACGAATTCTACACTGAGCTTATGCTGGCGATGAACTATGCCGAGTTCGATCATATCAGCCTGCGATCGCTGCGCTCACTCGCACGACGGACCCTTGGCGAGTTCGGAACCAAGGTGCTTGTGCTCGACGAAATCGATAAGATGCTGGCGGGCTCGCCGCGCCAGCAACGGATATTCCTCAACACTATCCGTTTTCTGACCAACGATTTGCGCATCCCGATCGTATGCGCGGGCACGGAAGATGCGCGCATCGCGATCCTCACCGATCCCAATCTCGCCGACCGCTTTGCCGCTTTCGAGCTTGCCCCATGGCGTAACGATCACAGCCTGCGCCAGCTTATGGCGAGTTTCGCGGGATTGCTGCCCTTACGCCGTTCTTCCCGGCTCGATGACCATGAGGTCCGTCAACGCGTCATTGCGCTAACCGAGGGCGTGACAGGCCGGATATTCCGAATCATGGAGGCTGTCGCCATTGAGGCGATCCGCAACGGCCGCGAGATGATCGACGCCGACAGCTTCGAAGACGACCAGCTATTGCTCCCGCTCGTGTCGATGCAAGTAATTGCCAGCGCCAAGCGGGCGATGCGCCGGCGCGCGGCATGATTGCACCCAATGTACCGCTCGCTGACGAACTGCTCACGTCCTGGCATGCGCGCCAGCGCCGATCGCGCCGCGGACGAACGCTTTCCAAGCCCAAAGCGGTTCGAGATCGCAAAGGCAACTGGCGACACCCCGATATTCGGCCGATGCAGGCTTGGCTGAAAGCCGCCGCCGATCGCCTGGACGTGTCGGCAATTCGCTTGGCCGAGCAAAGCCTTGCACGGCGATACCCTGCTCTCGCGCTCGACTTTCTGGTCTGGGAGCACCTACCCCGCCCGGTCGACTATCCCGAAGTCAGCGCCGTTCCGAGGCTCGGCATCTCCTGGTGTAGCCGGTGCCTCGCAGAGGGCTTTGCCAATGACGAACCTGCCTACGTCCGGCAGCAATGGGTATTGGCCGCTTCAGGGTTCTGCCACCGGCACCGCTGGCCTTTGGAGGACCGGTGCAACGCGTGCGGATCGCTGAACTGGCGCTTTGCGACGCCGGCCCGCGGGCCGCTACGAATGATCTGCGGGGCATGCTGGCGACCACTGGAAAGAGCTTCCGTGTCGACACTCGACGCTGAAAAGGCCGCCCGGGCCTGCTGGGACCACGCCATTACATTCGAGTTGCAGTTGATGGGTGCCATGGCAGGCAAAACCCCCGACCAGTTCCGCTTCAACTTCACATCGGCCAGCCAGCTCCTCGATCAGGTGCGCGACATTTGCAGCCTCCTGACCCGATCCCCGCCGGGCCACGACCATTGGGGAGGCAGGACCAGGGCCATCGCGCTCAACGATTTCGCATGCGACGCGATAACGCCCGGCATGCGCGACTACCGATTTCTTTCATACGATGAACCGAACCCACTCGCCACGGCAACACCACTGCTGCGCCGGTGCCTCCTTGCGGCCGCCCACGCAATCATCGACTCCGATCCAGGGACGACCACCGCGCTGTTCGGCCCTGACGCACCGCCGGCAATCGACACCTTCGTCGCCGGGATGAATCGCGAGCTGCTTGACAGCTATCCCGCCGCCACGGGCCACTGGTCTCCCACGTTCACTCGACAAATTGAGGCTGCAAAGCAGCGGAGGCGGCGGCGCTCGACCCTCGCAAAGTTCAAACTACGCCGTTTCGCCGGCAACACAGCCTTCGCGGAGGTGTAGCGGTCATCTCGCGGGACTTCCTTCCAAGCCCCGCTCAGGTGTCCATCAAATGCAGCTTCTCGGCTTGGTCAATCACCCGCCGGACCCCTTCAGGCGACCACGCCAGCCCACCCCGCGGAGTTGGTTCACGCAGATCCCGTGTCAGCCACGCGGCGATTTCTCGCAGCGAAGAATCCGGATGCGTCTTTCGTCGATCGGCGACAAGCCGCGCGACCCGCGTATCAGGCGGCAAGCGCGGCGCCGGATCGAGGATCGTCGGGTCCGCATACCCTGCCTTGACCAGCGTTCGGCACGCTTTCACGAGCGTCCGCTCACTGAACGAACGAACCGGCGGTGTGATCGCGCGGATTTGTCGCAGCACGATCCCCCAGGGGAGGTGTGGCCGCAGTCGCGCGACCGTGGGTAACCATCGGTGCCGATCATCGACCAGTTCATGGAGATAGCGCTCCTTGAGGGCGTACCGGATGTCTGCGATCGCCGCTGGATCGCGCGAGCGCATCTTCGGGTTCCCGGGCTTCGCCCCGCGCGCGACAGCGGCCTTGAGGCCGGCCCTGGTCCGTTCGCGGATCAATGCTCGCTCGAATTCGGCGAAGGCGCCGAGCATCTGGGTCATCAGCATGCCTTGCGCGCTCGACGTGTCGATGGGATCGTGGATCGAGCGGAAATAGGCCCCCTTCCCCCGCAAGGTCTCGACGATCTCGAGCAGATGCGAGAGCGACCGGGCCAAGCGGTCGATCCGGACCACCAGCAGCGTGTCGCCGTGCCGCACGCGCTCGAGCGCTCGTGCAAGGTTCGGCCGATCGCGGCTGCCACCGCTCGCCTTGTCCTCGAGGATCACCGTGCAACCCTCAGCGCGCAAGGCACTGAGCTGCGCGGCGGTGTCCTGTTCGTCGGTCGAGACGCGCGCGTAGCCGATCAGGGCCATTTGTCACATTCCATATAATGGGGTCAAACGACCGGTTGCCCCCATATGATATGAATTCGAGGACCTTATGGCCAGCTTTGATTGAGGTGGTCGAGTTCGATCGGCCCATCTCGACGGCCACAGAACCCGCTGTCAGCCCGGCTCTCCCGCGCGGACAGGCAGCGTCGGCTTTCACATCCTGGCGAGCTCGAAAATGCGGGCAGTCTGCGGGGTTTTCTCGGCAGAGGCCGCACCAGTCCGGGGGTTTGCTACCCAGAATCCGGCGGTTTGGGGACAATCTGGCGCGCTACGTCGCGCGGTAAGCCAGAGTCCGGTCGTATGGGGAAACCGACACTTGTAGCCCACCTTATAAAGAACGGTCAAATCTGCTTATGTGATAAGTGCAATTATCCAATGTGGAATGAGGAGACGTGCAGGATGTCACAACGAACCGGTGACTTACGTTGAGAACGTGGTATCAAGAATCGTGAGCACTTCGATGTCCTTACCCCCCCTACTCGCCCTCGGCCGACTGGATGGGCGTCTCTCCAACAGTCCGGCTCGGGATATCTGGCTAGCGCGGGCGAGAGTGAGTGGCACAGCGACGATCGCGGGAATCGCAGGTGTTTCCGTATCCATCGACGATATCATGAATTGGATTTGCGGGCGAACGCCACCGCCACGCCACAGCGAGGGCTTGAACGACCCAATGTCTGTGGCAGCCGTGATGCACTTCGCCCTGACGGCTCAGCAGACGCCAGCTGACGATCTCACCGCAGCCACGTTCAGGATCCTGCGTACGCTGCTCGACGACCGCGCCGAAGCGGAGCTCTGGGGCCCAGAGGACCTTGCTCGCTTCTCAGGCGCATTCAGGGCGGCTCAGGCGGCCATTGCAGCCCCCTACCCCTCCCCTACCCTCCTCGCTGTCGCTGAGCGTCTCCTGGAGGTCCAGGCGGCTTTTGGAGGTCTCGCCGGCCTCCGATCGGACTGTCACGATGATCGACGGCCGTCAGATGATTCTCGAACCGGTGAGTTTCGGCACAATCTGGATGACTGCGTGTCAGCTGCCTCGAGCATTGGTCGCGTCCGGCATGGCGACGCAAATTCTGCCATCGGCTGTGCACCTGCCGCGCTACCTTCCAAACTTGGCAGAGGAACTTACCCGCGAGTTGGAAAACACGATCGGCTTGGCAAGCAGGCAAGGATTGGCGGAGCTCGACAGGCTCGAGGGACGGATCGCAAATCTGCCGCGGGTCGTTGAGGTGACCAGGCGTAGCCGGCTGCCGGAGTTGTTGCGCTTGGAACTAGCCTATCCTGGGCTTCGGGTGCCCGCCATCGCACGCTTGCTTGGCGTCACACCTCAGGCAGCGGCCAAGCTGGCGGCGCGCTCCAGGGAGTTGAAGGAGAGCGGTCGGACCAACCAAGGGGACCGATCGCAAGAGTGGCGTCCCTCCCCTCCTCTCTCCTTTCCATCTAAAAATAAGAAATCTCAAAATCCGCCGAAGGCGTAAGCGTTAAGCGGGTTATATCTTTGAGTTAAAAGGTTACTGCCGCGGCGATTTCGGAAAAACCTAGGGAATCCCGCGATTCGCTGCCTGTGGACAGATTCCGATAACACGACGGGCGAGCTCCGATAACACGACGGCGCGATTCTAATAACACGACGCTTTCGGTCTGATACCACGATGGCCGCTATGAGGGCTGTGGATAAGCTGATCTTGGTCGGGCCTGCACCGATCCGCGCTGGCAGCGGTTAGCGTTCCGATTCGCTTTTTTTGCTTCAACCCCAAACCCGGGATTGTCCGATCGTGATCCTTGCTCAGGTTCGGCGTGTTATCGGGAATGTCGAACACGTCTTCCATCGTGTTTTCAGGAATGGCTTTTCGCCCCCGCCCCGCCGCACAGCTTCGATCGGTCTGCTCCGATGCACGCGGCCATGGGTCCTTCAAGGGGGTGCTTCAACCTCACTGCGGCCTCAACATCGAGGCGGGCCCAGGCTCCCTCTATTGCTCGCAAAACCATTGGTTGGCGCTTGGTCACCGGGTCGTGTTTTTAGAATCAGCCGGGTGGATTTCCCGGGAGTGTCCGAAAGCGCCGAATTTCAGCCCCTTTTTCAAAGTGGCCCGGTTTATCGGATGGCGTTTCAGATCGATTCCTGAAAACACGTTGCGATCTGCAGCGGAATTTGTCGCTGCCGGTGGTCGATGCTCCGATTCCGGATTCGCGAAGCCAACGTTGGAAATCCGTTCCCGGGCTGGCGATTTGCGGGTGTTCGTCGCTCGGTTCGTGCCGCGGCGCTGTTCAATGGCAGGCGTCTTTAGATCGGTCGTCTCGGCTATACGCGAAGAACCTTCAGGGGATGGTCGGAGATCAGATCGGCTACGGCGTTCACGATGCCCAGGGCCAGAGCCGGAAGTTCAGGCCCACGTGAACCCCACCATAGTCCTTCCGCCAAAGCCGTGGATGACATACGAAGCAGCCGCTTATCCGCGCGGTAAGGAAGCGATGGCCGGACGATTGCACCCGCACGTCGTTCGGCTTGCTGCGTCGACCGCGTGGCTCGCTTCAATCAGAATTCCCCGGGAGCGTGTATTTATTGCGCTCGTGATGCTTCTTCATGAAGCGTAAAACCGCTTCGAGTAGTTCCTCGGCATCTCGTCGGGATTGCTGTTCAGGAATGCGTCGAACTGCTTGATCAGGACGTCCAGGTCCCACCCAGGGCATTCTGCCTTGATCGCCGCGTAGGTCTCCGGGTCGAGAACCTCATGTGCCCGGCCGCCGCGGCGGCGCGGCGTGGAAGCCGCAGCGACAGCGTAGCTTTGATCATGCGGATCTAGGCTGGGCTTGGGATCGGCGACCTTGAGATCTGAGACAGCACGCTTCACCAGGCTGCGGACGAGGCTTGGGTCAACAAGCTTTTCTACGGCTTCCTCAGCCGGCGCTGGGTGGAGCGGCTTGGGAGCACCGACCGCCTTGGAACTTGCAGCCGGGCGGGCAGGGAGGGGGGCGCGCTGCGCTTCCGTGACGGGACCTCCTGGTGCCCTTCCATGAAGCGACGCATCACCATCTTCAGCTTTGGTCGGGGCGTCTCCGCTCCAATCACTTCCAAGTTGATCTCCGGGAGGCTGTTGGCCCGCGCCAATTCAAGGATCTTATTCTTGAAGGACGGCAGCGAGCTTTCGCTCCCGCTCTTTTGATGCAGCGTCTCGAAGCCGATCGTGAAGCCTTCGGCGCCGTTGCCGCCGGCGTGCTTGCGGCTCGCGCGGTACAGCCACTTCCCGAGCCCGCTTGTGATCTCGAAATAAAGGGGAGAAATCGCTAGACGTTGCGCTTGTCCATCACACCGTCGAAGAACCACTTCGACAGAGTGATCTCCATTCCGAGGGACCGTTGGGTTCGCTCGTCTACGAGATGCGTATAGCTGTCGATCCACGAGAAGGTGGTCTCACGGTTTTCGAATTTGCCCGGATATTGGTCTTGATCGTGGTTGCCTGTTAGCCTGTCCAGCGCTCCGATGAGACGCTCATAGGCACGTCCGCTCACACCCCAGCAGATGCGCTTCAACAAGTCGCCTGGTTGTAGCCGGATCGTCGGCGAAAGATCATTCTCTCCACGTTCGCGCAACTCATTCAAGTGAGAGGCGAGGTAGATCATGATGTCCGCATCCCAGATCGTCGCCATGCCATATTCGGGATTGGCCGACACGTGGACGGTAACCTGTTTGTCCGGGCTTACATATTCGATCGGTTTGACCCGCTTTCTTCTTCGACAGGCTGAAGAAGGGGCGCTGCATCGTTTCCTGATAATCGCGCAGCGAGATGTCGCTAAAATCCGGGAGCGTGAAGAACATTTCAAACTGTACGCGACGGCCACCAAGCACCGTCGTCGCAGCTTCGTTTTCGCTCTCGTTCATGCGCGTCCCACGCGTGGGACAAATGGCCTAACCCATTGAAATCGCGCGGAAAACCCCGAATTTCAGAGTGGTGAAGTTCGGGTTATTCCAAGCGGCCTCCAAGCCCCATCAGCGCGCCGCTCCTTTCAGGATCTTGGCTCGCTCGATGAGCGGGCGAAGAGCTTCGAGGATATCGTCCGCCGACAGATCAGTCGGATTGATCGTGATGGTGAGCCCCCGCGCACGATCACGGTCGACCTGACCAATCATGGTCCCCTTCGCTTCGATGGTGGCCTTCTGGGAGCGACTGCTCCTGCTGACCGTCGTCGCCTTGATCAACCGCGCGACGACCTCCGCGCCGCTAATCGGCTCCTCGTCTCCCGACTGCCGAAAGCTCTGTTCCGCGGCGATGTCCTTAGCGGCCGCCTCCATCTTCTCTCGCATTGCGGGCATGCGAACGAGCGGCAGCAGCTTGTCGCCGTGGCGCACCTGAAGGTCCATCGGCGAGCTAAACGCACTTACGATCGATTGCGGGATTTCCCGTGAGACCGATGTACCTCGACAACATGGATTTCGAGAGCTTCACACACGGTCCGCCAAGCGGGCCTGCACGCCATCATAATAGCGTCGACGGCAGCTTTGTAGTTTGCTCCCCGTTCGAGATCGGAGATGTCCTCACGTTCCCGGTTTTCGATGTCGGCCAGCCTGAAGGCGGCCTCGTCGTCGAGATCCTCGATGATCGCGACAAGCTCGATATCGGATAGTGGTTCGCGTTGAGCACGCGATGGGCCCAATGGCGCGCGTGTGCCGATAACGAGCTCATATTCGAGCGCGGCATTCTTCACCCGCCGAACAACGACCGGGATACGGTTGCCGTTCTCGGCCTGAATGGAGTCTATGAGGCTTCGGACACGATCCTCAGTCAGCAGCGCATAGTCGCGCGCGTTTCCGGGCCAGATCGAACATTCAGAGGCTTCAGCCGGATGGCCGGTCGCTTCACCATTCGGGCGGCCTCGTGAAGCCTTCCAGCCGCCGCGCCGTGAAATTGCGAGCAGCTCCGCTTTGCCCGACGTCGGTCTGCTCGGGCGTGGGCTCCGAGGCCGGTGCCGCGCGCGCCAAGAGCTTCGCTGATCGCTGACCGCCGGCTCACGCTGCGGCACTCGCGACGGAAATCGTTCGCTCGCCTCGAGATGCTCTGCGACGGCCATTGCTCACGGATCGCTGCTGAGACCTCTCCGAACACAGCGTCGAGATTATCACGGCACCTTTGATAGGTGGCGTGTGCCCGCCGACGGCTTGCTCTCGTAGATCGATCGAAAGGCCTGTGTGGCGTTCTTGATTTCTTCCGATGCCAGAATTGCTGGCCTCAGGAGGAAGTTGGCATAGGTTGCCTGCATCATCTTCCACATGTCGGCCTCACCCGGTTGCGCTGGGCTGTAGGCTGAGCAGACCACGCGAATAAAACCATAATCCACCGGCGTGCCATTCTCTTCGAGAATCTCGATATTGTCCGCATAAGTATCCATGAAGTGAATTGTGGACAGATAATCGAGCTGGCGGGCTGGTACAGGCACAGAAGACGCGGTCGCGGCCGGCCATCACGTTCAGACCAAGAAAGCCCATCGCGCGGCCCGGATCGAGAACGATGACGTCAAAGTCTTTTATGATGCTTTGAATGCCGATGCGAAGCCGCTGCAGACCCTCACGGACAGCCTGACCGCCCTCGCGCAAGTCGGCTGTCAGGTCCCATTCCGCATCCTGAAAGCCCGAGGCTCGACGGGACGATCTTGATGGTCGGCCATGCCGTGTCATGAATCGCCTGTCGGAAAATCGTCGAAGGTGCTGCGGGGCGACAAAAGAATTGCCGAGAGTCTTATCTTCATCGAAGAGGGTCTCGGGCTGAATATCGAAACATCGTAGTGGTCGAGCCTTGCGGGTCGCAGTCGATGACCACACGCTTATACCGTGAGAGCCAAATAATCCGCAAAATGCTTTGTGATCGTGCTCTTGCCAACGCGCCCTTGAATTTTGCACTGCTACACAACGCTCTTCTCTGCCGCTTTGCCGGGACGAATGTGCAATGCCTCGCGGTCTTCGTCAGTTTCAAGCGTTGTAATAGCGGCGGCCGTTGCCCAGTTGCTTTGGCGCGGAGGCCGGCCTTCCTTCTCAGCCTTCGCAGCCTCAGGAGTGCGCCCGACCAGTTCGGGCCCCGCCGTGGGGCCATAGGTGAGGTCGAGAACCTTCCGGTCCTCGGGTTTGATTTACGACCGACTTCACTCGGTCGCGGGCATCATCTCGCCGAACGGGTCATCGTCCGAAGCGTGTTTACTGGTATAGGACATCCCCGCGTGCTCCCTTCGAATCAAGCCAGCCGATCCGGTTTGCCTTCCATCGCAAAAATAGGCTAAAAGTCAAACTTGGCATGAATCTGCGGGCAATCCCCTAATCGTTGCGTTTTGCGCTCGCGATTCGGGTCGGCGATCAGATCAGATCGAGTGGTCCAATTGAAGGCGATGGAGCCTGTTTCAAAGTAGATCTGGGCGGACCACGCAGAGGAGGAAAGCGGGAGCGACGCATCGAACGTGAGGTGCAATCATGCCGCTGGTAGCTAATCGCCCAACCCAAGAACTTGTCGATCTCGTCGGCGCGCTCGGCGGCCGTTGGATCGGCAACATTGCCATGTGTCGTTGCCCAGCCCACAGCGACGCCGATCCAAGTCTATCAATCCGGCAGGGCGACCAAGGCATCTTGGTGACGTGCTTTGCCGGGTGCGATCGCGAGGACGTTTTGCGCGAACTCGGCCGAATCCGCCCGGACCGGCATCATCCAATGCCGGCGGCCGTACAGGCTCGCCGAACATCGAACGGCGCGCATATTTGGGACCAGGCCATCGATGTCAGGGGCACTCTCGGCGAACGTTACCTTGACCACCGGAATCTTCTCCCACCGCCCCCTGATGTCCGGTTCCACCCGCGCTGCCCCTACCTTCCAAAGCCGAAAACGGTGTTCCTCCCGGCGCTCCTTGTTGCGATCCGCGAGGTCCGGAAGTTGGTTGCCATTCAACGCATCTTCCTCAATCCGGCTAGCGCCGATTACGTTCGCAAGGTCATGCTAGGTACACCTGGGTCAGGTGCGTGGCGGGGTCGGAGAGGCGGTGCGACGTTGGCGCTCGCCGAGGGCTTCGAAACCGCCGACGCCTATGCTCGTATCCGCAATATTCCTTGCTGGGCGTCCCTCGGAGCGCGCCGTCTGGACCAGCTCATCATTCCAGAAGGCGTGACCACCCTTTACATTGCCGAGGACAACGACGCCGAAGGTCGCCTCGCCGCGCAAAAAGCCGAGGACCATTACGCCAGGCCTGGCCTCACCATTCATCGCGATCCGCCTCCCGCCATCTTCAATGATTGGGCAAATGCGCTCGACGCTATGAGCCGGCAGCGACGGCTAGGCGCTTAGCGCCGGAGGAGGGGAGGGGGGCCGAGAACGTGACGCTGCCGAGGGTGCAGCCACGCAGGAGACCCCGAAATGACCGACCTCTTCCACGCGGCCGCTCGCGCGGACCATGACGCTGCGCGTCTACTCGTCCCACACCTCACATCGGGCGGCGCAATTACGCGTCGCCTACTCAACGAGGTCATGGCCGCCGCTTACGGTGGCTCCGACGCGGACGGTCGCTGGACTCAGCGGGCAAGCTTCGAGGTTCTCGAGCACGCACTGGCATTACACCTCCGTGATTTTCGTCCGGGCTTGCGCACGTTCGCCGACGTGAGCGCGCTCGTTGCGCTTTCGGACCGGCTGCCGACCCAGACCGTCAGGAGCGAAGAGCAGATCGACTGGCAGCAATTCTCGACACCCGTCGACATTGCAGCCGTCGCCATATTGCTCGCCCACGTACAGGCGGACGACGTCATCCTTGAGCCGAGTGCTGGCAACGGCCTGTTGGTCGCGCAGCTCGGGTCGCACAAGGCACTTCATCTCAACGAACTCGATCCCGTGCGGCGGGCGCGCCTGCACCAAGTGTTCCCGGAAGCCCACATCTCCGGCGAGGACGGCGCCACGATCAACTCGACCCTGTCCGCGGTCGAGGCGCCATCCCTCATCCTCATGAACCCGCCATTCTCGCGCTCCCTGGGACGCGGTGCCGATGACTACGCAGCAGTCCGCCATCTCCAGGCGGCGCTCCGTCGCCTGCGATCAGGCGGACGACTGGTCGCGATCATGCCCGACTGGTTTGGTCCGAGCGCCAGGATGCGTGATCAATACGAGACCGTGCTGCGCGATGTCACCGTTCGCACCGCGATTCGGCTCGAAAAATGCTACCTGAAGCACGGCACGTCGATTGCCGTTCGGTTGTTCGTCATCGACAAGGCGCCTGGCAAGGCGCCACCGGCCATCATTCAACGATCTTCCGTGGCCGAGCTGCTCAGTGCGCTGCGCGTTCCGGAAAGATCGACCCTCGGCCGCGACGCTCCAGCGCCTGCACCGAAGCGGTCGGCCGGCATCTCGATGTTCCGGGCCGTCAGGAGCAGCCGCCCCGAGCCGCGCGCCTATCACGCGCCCGTCCGCAACGACGTCCTTCCGGTGGAATATGAAAAGCTGGCAACCCCGGCCCCCTTGCTCGAACAAACCGGCGTCTATCTTCCCTACCGGCCGAGCCGCATCAGCTTCATAGCCGCCGGCGAACATCCGACGCCGCTCGTCGAATCGGTGGCGATGGGTTCGATCCCGGCGCCGGTGCCGGACTATGTCCCGTCGCTCCCCGAACGCACAGTATCAGAGCGACTTCTCTCCGCGTCCCAGCTCGAAACCGTCGTCTATGCCGGACATGCCTGGTCTCAGACCATCCCAGGCAGGTTCAAACCGAACAAGGAAGGCGTCGGCCTGACGCTCGCCGATGACGGGTACATCTACCGGAAGGGCTTCTTCCTGGGCGATGGCACGGGCGCCGGGAAAGGCCGGCAGATTGCGGCCTGCATTCTCGACAACTGGCTCCAAGGCCGCCGTCGCAGCATATGGGTTACCAAAAACGCGCCTCTTCTCGAAGATGCACGCCGCGACTGGACCGCACTTGGGGGTGTGAGCGGCGACATTCAGCCGATCTCCAACTGGAAGATCGATGAGCCTATTCGGCTCGACCAGGGCGTTCTTCTCGTCACCTATCCGACGCTGCGCTCCATGCGCGGCGATCACAGCCGCCTCAAGCAGATCGTCGACTGGGCCGGCGCCGACTTCGAAGGCGTGCTGGCATTCGACGAGGCTCACGAGATGGGCGGCGTCGCAGGCGGGGAGGGTGCGCTTGGCGCAAAGGAAGGCTCCCAGCAGGGAATATGCGGCGTCCTTCTCCAGAACCAGCTCCCCGGCGCGCGCGTACTCTATGCCTCTGCCACCGGCGCGTCCGACGTCAACAATCTGGCCTATGCCGTGCGCCTGGGGCTTTGGGGCCCCGACACCGCGTTTGCCGATCGCGAGCAATTCATCAGCAGCATCCGCCAGGGCGGCATCGCCGCGATGGAGCTCGTCGCGCGAGACCTCAAGGCGACCGGCCTCTACATGGCGCGCGCCTTGAGCTTTGCCGGTGTCGAATATGAGATTCTCCGGCACGAGCTGACGCCTGCGCAGATCGAGATCTACGACACGTATGCGGACGCCTGGAGCATCTTATGCGCAGCTAAGCATAAGATGGCTTATCGCGAGGAAGCGGTAATGCGAAGGAACGCGGCGTAGTCGCGGGTTTCCTGGGGCGCGGCAGGAAGTTGCTGCGCATTATTTTGGTTGCGAACCTCGGCGGTCTCTGGACCAGCTGAGGAGTCAATCATGTTGAAACTGTTGATTTCTGCTGAGAGTTGACCCGGGATTTTCATCGAGAAGTGACCCTGGTGGGTGTTATGTCCCGCGCTGCGGGGTTTGGGTCAAGCGGGTGATTTTTCCTTTCTGGATTTTGGGGCAGCGGTGCTGGCCTTGAAGCGGAAGCTATCGTTTCCGGTCTCGATGATGTGGCAGTGATGCGTGAGACGGTCGAGCAGAGCGGTGGTCATCTTGGCATCGCCGAACACGCCGGCCCACTCGGAGAAGGAGAGGTTTGTGGTGATGACCACGCTGGTGCGCTCGTAGAGTTTGCTGAGCAGGTGGAACAGCAGGGCGCCGCCTGATGGGCTGAACGGCAGATAGCCGAGCTCATCGAGGATGACGAGGTCGAGGCGGAGCAGGCGCTCGGCGAGTTGCCCGGCCTTGTTCATGGCCTTTTCCTGCTCGAGGGCGTTGACCAGATCGACCGTGGCGAAGAACCGGACCTTCTTGCGATGATGCTCAACGGCATGAACGCCGAGGGCGGTGGCGAGATGGCTTTTGCCGGTGCCAGGCCCGCCGATCAGCACGACGTTGTCGGCATTGTCCGTGAAGTCGCCGCGGTGGAGTTGGCGCACGAGCGCCTCGTTCACCTCGCTGGCGGCAAAGTCGAAGCCGGCCAGATCCTTGTAGGCCGGGAACCGGGCCGCCTTGATCTGGTAGGCGATCGACCTGACCTCGCGCTCGGCCACTTCGGCCTTGAGCAGCTGGGAGAGGATGGGCACGGCAGCATCGAAGGCCGGGGCCCCTTGCTCGGCGAGGTCGCCGGCAGCCTGGGCCATGCCGTACATCTTGAGGCCGCGCAGCATGACGACGACGGCGGCGCTGGCGGGATCATGACGCATGGCGCCACCTCCTGCCACGCAGGGCATCATAGCGGGCCACATTGGCCTTGGGCTCGCGGTGCAAGCTCAGGGCCTGTGGCGCGTCAATGGCGACCGGGTTGACCGGCTTGCCGTCGATCAGGCGATGCAACAGGTTCAGCACATGGGTCTTGGTCGGCAGCCCGGCTTCCAGCGCCAACTCGACCGCGTACAGCACGGCCTGTTCGTCATGATGCAGGACCAGGGAGAGGATATCCACCATCTCCCGGTCGCCGCCGGGCCGCTTGAGCAGGCCGGCCTGGAGACGCCGGAAGGGCCCGGGCATCTCGAGGAAGGGAGCGCCATTGCGCAAGGCACCGGGCTTGCGCTGGATGACTGCCAGGTAATGCCGCCAGTCGTAGATCGTCCGCCCCGGGTGATCATGGGAGCGCTCGATGATCCGGGCGTGCTCGCACAGGATCTGCCCTTCGGCGACGATGACGATCCGCTCCGGGTAGGCCCGCAAGCTCACCCGCTGGTTGGCGAACGATGCCGGCACGCTGTAGCGGATGCGTTCGAACGTCACCAGGCAGGTCGGCGATACCCGCTTGGCATGCTCGACGAAGCCGTCGAAGGGCCGGCCCAGCGGCATCAGGCAGCCCACTTCGGCGGCATGCACGTCGGCAATGGTGCCGGGCAGCACACCATGCTGGATCTGCGGCCATTGCGCGATGCACTGAACCTCGAGCCAGGCATTGAGCGCCGCCAGATCGGGGAAGCTGGGCATCGGCTGCCACAGCCGGTGCCGGGCATCCTGGACGTTCTTCTCGACCTGCCCTTTCTCCCAACCCGAGGCCGGATTACAGAACTCCGCCTCGAACAGATAGTGGCTGACCATCGCCGCGAACCGGGCGTTGACCTGCCGGGCCTTGCCCGAACCGATCCGGTCGACCGCAGTCTTCATGTTGTCGAAAATCCCGCGCTGGGGAATGCCACCCAGAACCCTGAAGGCCTGCGTCAACGCATCGAACAACATCTCGTGGGTCTGGAGCAGGTAGGCCCTGACGACGAATGCCCGGCTGTGCGACAGCTTGGTGTGGGCCACCTGCAGCTTGACCACCTTGCCGCCAAGCAGTGCGTAATCCTCGCTCCAGTCGAACTGGAACGCCTCGCCGGGCTGGAACGCCAGCGGCACGAACGTTCCCCGCCCACTGGTCTGCTGATCGCGTTGCCGCTCGAGCTTCCACTACCGGACAAAGGCCGCGACACGGCCATAGGAACCGGTGAAGCCAAGCACCGTCAGGTCCGCATAAAGCTGCTTCGCCGTCCGCTTCTGCTTGCGCGACTTGCCCGCCTCAACCCGCAGCCACGCCGTCAACTTCTCGGCAAACGGGTCCAGCTTGCTCGGCCGCTCCGGAACCCTGAACTGCGGCACCAAAGTCTCGGCGCGCAGGTACTTGCGGATCGTGTTGCGCGACAATCCCGTCCGCCGCTCAATCTCCCGGATCGGCAGCTCTTCGCGAAAATGCCAACGGCGGATCACACTCAAAAGGTCCATGTCGATCACTCCTCGTTCCCCCGACCTGTCAGCCAGGGGGAAGGTCAAAACATGGGTCACTTCTCAGTGGAAATTTACGCCCCTCCCGGGTCAACTCTCAGCAGAAATCAACAGGTCGGCCGGTTCTTGTGCAGGGCGGTGACAAAACCAGCCACTGGAACGCCAGCGAAGTGCTGAGCGTGGCGGAGTAAAAACCGGCCAGTGGTAAGGCTGCCCTTTTGAGGGCGGCCGGGATGTATGCCGTGGAAGTTTACGCGAGTGTTCGGCAGTTTGTGTTTGTGCAGGGGCGCAGCCAGCGAGAGGCCGCGCGGGTATTTGGATTAAGCCGGGAGACGATTGGCAAGATCTGCCGATTTTCACTGCCACCTGGCTATACGCGCACGAAGCCGGTGGAGAAGCCGAAGCTGGGGCCTTTGCTGCCGGTGGTTGACGCGATTTTGGAAGGTGACCGGACGGCGCCGGTCAAGCAGCGACACACGGCGAAGCGGATCTTCGAGCGGCTGCGCGATGAATATGGCTATGGCGGCGGCTACACGGTGGTGAAGGACTATGTCCGGCTGAGCCGGGTGCGTGGCCGCGAGACATTTGTGCCGCTGGCGCACCCACCGGGGCATGCGCAGGTGGATTTTGGCGAAGCGGTGGGCGTGATTGGCGGTGTGGAGCAGAAGATCCACTTCCTGTGCATGGATTTGCCGCAGTCCGATGCCTGTTTCGTGAAGGCTTTCCCGCGCGAGACGACCGAGGCATTTCTGGATGGGCATGTATCGGCCTTCGACTTCTTTGGCGGCATTCCCCAGTCGATCCTCTACGACAACACGACGATTGCGGTGGCCAAGATTCTGGGGGACGGCAAGCGTGAGCGCACACGTGCCTTCAGCGAGCTGGTCAGCCACTACCTGTTTTCTGACCGCTTCGGCCGACCCGGCAAGGGGAATGACAAGGGCAAGGTCGAAGGGCTGGTCAAATACGCGCGCCGCAACTTCATGACGCCCAAGCCGCAGGCGGCGAGCTATGACGCACTGAACGCGGCTCTTTTGGAGCGCTGTCATGCGCGGCAAGGCGAACGTGCTGGCCGCCATGCCCAGACCATCGGTGAGCGCATGGTTGCTGACGTTGCGGCGCTACGCCCACTACCGCCGGTGCCATTGGAGCCATGCGAGAGGCGCAGCGCCCGTGTGTCATCGACGGCGCTGGTGCGGTATCGCGGCAATGATTACTCGGTGCCCACAAGGTTTGGGTTCCAGGATGTGGTGGTGAAGGGCTTCGTGGACGAGGTGGTGATCCTGTCCGGCGCCGAGGAGATCGCCCGCCATGTGCGCAGTTATGGCAGCGGCGATTTTGTGGCCGATCCGCTGCATTATCTGGCGCTGATCGAGACAAAGCCGAATGCTCTCGATCAGGCGGCTGCACTGCAGAATTGGGCCTTGCCCGATGTCTTTGCCCACCTGCGGCAATTGCTGGAGGGACGCATGGGCCGCAAGGGCAAGCGCGAGTATATCCAGGTCTTGCGCTTGCTGGAAGCGATGCCCATGGCCGTGGTGACCCATGCTGTCACTCAGGCGATCCACATGGGCGCGATCAGCTTTGATGCGGTGAAGCAGATCGCACTGGCCAGGATGGAACGGCGGCCCGCCAGGCTTGACCTGACGACCTATCCCCACCTGCCAAGGCTGGATGTGAAGGTCACGCAGGCGGCTGATTATGCGGCTCTGATGCCCCAGGTCTCGAAGGAGATGGCAGCATGAGCCGGGCGCCCGATGACAACCTGCCCACCGGCACCACCGCTGGTGCGCCACAGGTGCTGCTGGCCCACCACCTCAAGCAACTCAAACTGCCGACCGTTTTGCGCGAATATGAGAAAGTAGCCCGGGAGTGCGCGCGTGATGGTGTCGATCATCCCCGCTATCTACTGCGCCTGATCGAACTGGAACTGATCGACCGTGAGCGGCGCACTGTCGAACGCCGGATCCGTGCTGCCCGGTTCCCGGCCGTCAAAAGCTTCGATACCTTCGACTTCACCGCCATCCCCAGCCTCAACAAGATGCTGACGCTGGATCTGGCGCGCTGCGAATATAT
>NZ_VUOG01000002.1:0-48369 GCF_015390225.1 Novosphingobium sp. NBM11 | reverse complement strand
CGGATCGCGCGTGAGAATGGCGAGAAGATTATCGCCAACCCGAATATCGCGCTCGACGCGATCACGCGCCAACAGGCGACGTTCACGCGCCGCGACCTGGCGCAGTTCGCGTTCCGCCATAGCGACGGGAAGGATCAGTTCGACCAGGTGATGAGTGCGGTGAGGACCGCGCCCGAGCTGGTGGCGCTGGGGAAGGACGGACGCGGCGAGGACCGCTTTACCTCCCGCGACATGATCGCGACCGAGCAGCGTTTGGAGCGCGCCGGCGATCGGCTTGCGGAGCGGGGCGGGCATGGTCTCCCGGCAGCATCGCGATCAAGGGGGATGGACGCCGCCGGGAGTGAGGGCCTGGTGCTGGGGGGCCAGCAGGAGGCCGCGCTGGCGCATATAACCGGCGAGAAGGATATTGCCATCGTGGTCGGCTATGCCGGCACCGGCAAATCGGCCATGCTGGGATTCGCCCGCGACGAATGGGAGCGGGCCGGCTACCAGGTGCGCGGCGCGGCGCTGTCGGGGATCGCGGCCGAGGGGCTGGAAGGCGGTTCGGGCATCGCCTCGCGGACGCTCGCCAGCATGGAATATCAATGGGACCAGGGCCGCGAGCTACTAGGCCCGCGCGACGTGCTGATAATCGACGAGGCGGGCATGATCGGCACACGCCAGATGGAGCGCGTGCTGGGCGAGGCTGAGCGGGCTGGGGCTAAGATCGTTCTTGTCGGCGATCCCGAGCAGTTACAGGCGATCGAGGCTGGCGCGGCGTTCCGCAGTCTTGCCGAGCGGCATGGCGCGGCCGAGATCAGCGAGGTTCGCCGGCAGCATGAGGATTGGCAACGGCAAGCGACCAGGGCGCTGGCGACAGGCAGGACCGGCGAGGCCATCCATGCCTATGAGCAGAACGGTATGGGTGCAGGCAGCCGAGACGCGCGATGCTGCGCGCGCCGAGCTGGTGGACCGCTGGGACACGCAGCGCCTCGCCGAGCCGGATCAGACCCGGATGATCCTCACCCACACCAATGCCGAGGTCCGTGACCTGAACCTGGCTGCGCGCGATCGGCTGCGCGGCACGGGCGAGCTGGGCGAGGACGTGCGCATATCGGCCGAGCGGGGCGCGCGCGAGTTCGCCAGCGGCGACCGCATCATGTTCTTCAAGAACGAGCGCGGGCTAGGGGTGAAGAACGGCACGCTGGGCAAGGTTGAGCGCGTGTCGCCCGATCATATGGCGGTGCGGCTCGACGACGGCCGACAGGTTGCGTTCGACCTGAAAGATTATGCCCATGTCGATCACGGCTATGCTGCCACCATTCATAAATCGCAGGGCGTGACGATCGATCGGGCGCATGTGCTGGCGACCCCGGGGATGGACCGCCATTCGGCCTATGTGGCGCTGTCGCGGCATCGGGACGGGGTGCAGCTCCATTACGGCCGAGACGACTTCGCCGATCAGCGCCAGCTCACCCGCACGCTCTCGCGCGAGCGGGCGAAGGATATGGCGTCGGATTATCCGATGGTTCGGGACGCGCAAGCGGAGGTTCGCGCTTTCGCCGATCGGCGCGGATTGTCGGGCGAGATCCGATTGCCGGATGCGCCCGAAAAACGCGGGGTGGAGTTCCTTGGTCCCCCGCGTGGATCTTCGCGCCAGATGGGCGAGGATCCACGCACGGTTCGCGATGCTGGCGACCGCGGCGCTGGCGCGGGACAAGCCGCGGCGGAACGGCAACCGCGGCGGGGCATGTTCCACGGCTTCCGGCCCGCTCCGCAGCGCCCGGTGCCGGAGCCGACGCCGGCAGGCGGGCGCGAGAAGGCGGTCCCCAGGCGGGGCATGTTCGACGGGCTGAAGCTGTCGGCCGCGCCGCTGAAGGGCGCGGAGCGCGCGCCGGTGCCTGCCGATCGCGGCCAGGGCCGCGACTATGCGCGCGCGGTCGAGCGGGCCTCGCGTTCGGCCGAAGCGGTGTTGCAGGTGCGGGCGTCGGGTGCGCCGGTCCTCGAACATCAGAAAGTCGCGTTCGAGCGCGCGACGCAGGCGCTAGACCAGATTAGGCCGGGCGCCTCGCGCGACCTGTCGGCGGCGATGCAGCGCGACCCCGCCTTGATGCGCGAGGCGGCGGCGGGGCGAAGCGGGCCGATGCTCGACGCGATGCGCAGGAGGCGCGCGTGCGTGCCGACCCCAACTTGCGTGCCGATCGGTTCGTGGAACGCTGGCAGGGCCTCAAACAGGAGCGGGACCGCCTCTATCGCACCGGCGACATGGCGGGCCGGGAGAAGGCCGGCAAGGCGATGGCGGGCATGGCGAAAAGCCTTGAGCGCGATCCACAGGTGGAATCGATCCTGCGTGGCCGCACGCGCGAGCTGGGGCTTGAGATCGGCATGAACCGGGGCCGGGAGATAGGCGGCGGCGAGTTGGGCCGCCAGTTGACGCAGGAGCTTGGCATAGGCCGTGATCGCGGCATGAGCCGGTAAGGAGAACCGCATATGGATGAAGAAGACCGGGAGAGTGAGGACGGCGCGGCGCGGGCGTTCGGGCGGCTCACGCGCGAGGTGTCGCTGTTGCGCGCCGCCGTCGAGGGGCTGGCCGCCGCGCGCGAGTCCATCGACATTCCCGATTATGAGCCGACGCTGACGCGCACCGAAAAGGCGCTGGGGGTTCTGACCCAGCAGATCGCCGCCATGCGGAAAAGCCCTGCGCTGTCGATGGACCCGGCGCGTATGGCCGGCGAGATCGCGAGCGCCGCTACGGCTGCGCGTCGCGAGGACCAGCGCCTTATCACGGAGGCACGCGCGGCGCTGGATCAGGCTGTGCGGGAGATCGGAGGCTGGCTTGCATCGGCGCGGCGCGGCGACGAACAGAATCGCTGGCTGTATATTTTTGGTGGCGGCGGCCTGGTGCTGGGGATGCTGTTCTATGCCGTGCTGGCGGGGCCGATCGCGCATCTCGCGCCGGCAAGCTGGCAATGGCCCGAGCGCATGGCGGCCCGCGTGCTGGACGAGCGCAGCCTATGGGATGCGGGGCAGCGGTTGATGCAGACGGCCGCGCCCGAGAGTTGGGGCGCGATCGTCGCGGCCTCGCCGCTCGCCGACGGCAACCGCGAGGCGGTGCAGGCGTGCCGCGAGCAGGCGGCTAAGGCGAAGAAGCCGGTGCGCTGCACGGTCAGGATCGGATCGGAGGGGCGACGGTGAACCATCGGGCATAATGAATGGCGACCGCCTGACCAGAGGGCCACGCTTTGACTCTGCCCCAAGACCTTAGTCCTAGCGGTGACCGCCCTGCAGGTGAAGATCGGCCGAATCATCGGGCGGATAGGCGCGGTGCGGATAGCCTGCATCGCTGTTCGGACGAACGATCGAGGGAGCCTGGTTGCGGTCGAGACCGCCAGGAGGGGTGTCGGACGGGTGGTAAGCGCGGGGCGGGACGGATGAGCCGCCGTAGCCCATGCCGGAATAGTCGTGCCCGCCATCTCAGCTTACGCCACCGTGCGTGCCGTTCCAGCTCACGCCGGTGCCGTGGTGCCCGTTACGCGCGAGCGCGGGCGAAGCCGCCAGCATGGCCGCGGCCAAGCCTGCCAGGGCCAAGATCGACTTCCTGCTCATAAAAGCCTCTCTCTATGGGGTCACCACACGAAAGTGAGTTTTACGTACGCTAGGCGAGAACAGAAAACGAACGGCAAAAAGTGATGGGAAGCGGCCGTTTGCTTATGGCAAGACGTACGCATGATCGACCCGACCCTAGCCGCCGACATCAACGCTGCCTCTGCCTTGGAAGGAACGTTCCGGCTGCGGTCTGGACAGCTATCATCTACATATTTCGACAAATACCGATTTGAAGCTCGGCCTGATCTTCTGAGCAGGGTGGCCGCGGAGATGATCCCATTGATCCCCGCCAACGCAGAAATCCTTGCCGGACTGGAACTTGGGGGTGTGCCCGATAGCAACGGCGTTGTCGCTTGCCACAGGAATGCCCGCCGCGTTCGTTCGGAAAGCACCGAAGGACTACGGCACTTGCCTAGCGGTCGAAGGGGCGACGTTTCAGGCAAGCGCGTGGTGCTCATTGAGGATGTTATCACGACTGGCGGTGCGGTCGCGGACGCTACCCGGCTCGTAACAGAGGCTGGGGGCAACGGTCATAGGTGTAGTCTGTGCGATCTGGCGTGGTGATGGACTTCCCAGGATTGCAGCGTTGCCCGATCTTCCTGTCTCGGCTGCCATGACGATGGATGACCTGCTCGCCTGAATGGGCGCGGGTCGGCAATTCCCATCCCCGGATCATATCACGCGGCAAGAAGTGATGGTGAAATGCGAAGCTGCCTCAGCTGATGCGGTGCCGGCCGATCGTCCCGCTCCCAGCTATAGTCGCCGGTGAGCGCGATATGCTCCCAACCCAGCGGCGCGATATGGCGGGCAATGTCGTCCGACGTGTTCATGTCCGCCAATGCCTGTTCGAGATAGCGGGTGTTCCACAGGATGATCGCGGCGACCAGCAGGTTGAGACCGGAGGCGCGATAGGACTGGTTTTCGAACCGACGGTCGCGCAGCTCGCCGAGCTGGTTGAAGAACAATGCGCGGGCGAGCGCGTTGCGCGCCTCGCCCTTATTCAGCCCGGCCTGGGTTCGCCTGCGCAGATTGATATCCTGCAACCAGTCGAGCATGAAGATCGAGCGTTCGAGCCGCCCGACTTCGCGTAATGCCAGTGCCAGGCCGTTCTGGCGCGGATAGGCGCACAGCTTGCGCAGCATCGCCGAGGCGGTGACGGTCCCGGTCCGGATCGAGGTGGCAAGCCGCAGCAGTTCGTCCCAATGCGCAGCTGCATGGTCGTACGCGATCGGATCGCCGACCATGCCGGCGAGCAACGGCCCCGCCTCCTGCCCGGGCAGGAGATGCAGGCGGCGCTCTTTGATATCGCGTAGGCGGGGCGCGAAGCGGTAGCCGAAGAACGGCATCAGCCCGAACACATGGTCGGACGCGCCGCCCGTATCGGTATAATGCTCTTCGATCGATAGCCCGGTCTGGTGGTACAGCAAGCCATCGAGGACATAGGGTGCTTCGCCTGCGGTCGCGGCGATCACGCGCGAGCCGAAAGGGTCATACTGGTCCGATATATGGGTGTAGAATGACACGCCGGGTTCGTTGCCGTTGCGCGCGTTGATATCGCCGATCGCGGCACCGCGCCCGCCGGCATGAAATTGCTGCCCGTCGCTCGATGAACTGACGCCGGTGCCCCATAATCCAGCGAGCGGCATTGCGCGATGAGCGTCGATCAAGCGCCCCAGCGCCTCGCCATAGGCAGCCTCGCTGATGTGCCAGTCATGCAGATGGGCGAGCTGGCGCAGGCTCGCGCCCCGGCAGCTGTCCGCCATGCGGGTCAGGCCGAGATTGATGCCATCGGCGAGGATCACGGTCAGCAGCGCGTTGCGATCGTCGGCAGGACGGCCCGAGCGCCGGTGTGTGAAACAGTCGCCGAAGCCGGTCCACGCATCGACATCGAGCAGGATGTCCGTGATTTTCACGCGAGGGAGACGATCATAGGCGGTGCGACGCGCGACCTCTGCGGCGGGTGGCGTGATCGCCTTCAGCGGCGAGATCATCAGACCATTTTCATCGAGGCGGACCTGGGGCAGTTCACCTTGCCTGGCCAGTACCGTCACCCGTTCGATCGCGCGGTCCAGGCGCTCACGGCGCTCCCCAATATGTTGATCGAATCCGGACTCGATCGCGAGCGGGAGCGGCCCCTTCTCGCGCAACGCTGCAAAGGTGGCTGGCGGAATGAGATAGCTGTCGAAGTCTCGAAATTGCCGACTGCCTGCCACCCAGATATCGCCGGCCCGCAACCGGTCGCGAAGCTGGGACAGCGCGCAGAGTTCATAGGCTGCGCGATCGACGACGCCGTCGCGGATCACGAAGGGTCGCCAGCCTGCCGACACGAAGCGTAGCGGCACCTTGTCGGGCAGGCGTCGTTTGCCGGTATGGTAGAGATCAGCGATGATGGCGAGCGCATCGAGGATGCCCTGGACCGGTCCGGCACCGCGAAAAGCGAACGCCCGCAGGAATTGACCGGCGAACAGCTTCACCGTGCGATGCCGCTCGATCAGTTCGGCCGTGCGGTCGATCGTCTCGGGGCGGACGAGGACTTCCGCTTGGGCGACAGCGGAGCCGAACCGTTCCCAGTCGAAGGGGCCGATACGCGCAAGGGAGTCGATACCCTTGGCGTGCGCGTCGATCAGCACGCGGCAGCTATTTGTTAGCGTGCGCAAATGCCCCTGCATCTCGCGCACGGTCCTGATCGCCTTGTCGCGCGTCCGGTTTTCTGCGCGGCGCACCATGCTGCCAAGCAGCTTGTCGAACATGGTGAGCGCGGCGTCAGTCAGGCTTTCCTCGAGCCGGATGGCTGCGGTCGCGAGCGTCGCGTGGCGGCGCATGGCCGCCAGCTCGCCGAGATGTTGCGGCGTGATCCGCACTGCCTCGTCGGCCAGTCGATCGAAGGTTGCCGACGGTATCATGGTGGCGCGCGCCGGGTCGAGGTCGAGCGTGCGGACATGATCGAGCCGTTCAAGCAACCGCAGGATGCTGCGCGGCGCCGGCGATTGCGGGGCATTGCGCAGCCAGGCCAGCCATGTTGTCCCCTGATCCGATCGCCGGGTCAGCAAGGCGTCCAGCGCCGTCAGCTTTTCCGGCTCGATGCCGTTGGTCAGGATTGCATGGGTGAGTTGTTCGGCCTGTTGGCGCGCGTGTCTGACGATCGCCTCGATGACAGCCGATGGTGGCAGTAGCACCCGCCGTCGGCGCAACTCGTCGATCACGGTGCCAGCGAGCAGGAGAGGCTGGGCGGCAGTCTGCGCGACCGGCATCGCGAACGCCACGATCGCGCGAAAGTGGTTCCGGTCGAAAGCGGTATAGCCGAGCCGCTGCATGAGATCGGCGAGATGTGCGCGCCGGGTTTCATCGCGACGGGCGTAATCGTCGAACGCCGTTGTCGGCACGTCGATCTGATCGGCGACAAAGGCGAGGATGGCACCGGGCGGCCTCTCTCCCGCCTCCAACACTCGGCCTGGCCAACGCATGTAGAGCAGCAGCAGTGCGAACCCGAGCCGGCTCGACGCTCCCCGGCGTTCGCCGACAAGATCGAGATCCTCACGGCTGAGGGTGAAGTAACGGGCGATTTCCCGTTCTTCGGTCGGCGGATCGTAATGCGGGGCGAGCGCCTCGCGTGTCAGCAACCGCCGCCTTGCCATGTGCCACGACCTTTCTCGCTCTGTCCGTCAGACGGTCCTCTGGCGGCCAGCATGAATATGTCCGTCAACTCTGGACCCGTGATGGCGATTCGGACAAGAATGCAAATCGATGGGAAAACGGACAGATTGGGACCGGCTGTGGCGCTGATTGGCTATGCGCGAGTATCGACCGGCGACCAGAAGCTGGCGCTCCAGCACGACGCGCTGAACGCGGCCGGTTGCGAGCGGACGTTCAACGACCATGCGTCCGGCGCAAAGACCGATCGGCCAGGCTTGGCCGAGGCACTGGCCTATCTGCGCGCTGGCGACACACTGGTCGTGTGGAAGCTCGATCGTCTTGGCCGCTCGATGAGCCACCTGATCGAGAAGGTTGGCGAACTCGCCGCGCGCGGCGTCGGCTTCCGCTCGCTTACCGAGCAGATCGACACCACCACGTCAGGCGGCATGCTGGTGTTCAACATCTTCGGCTCGCTTGCCCAGTTCGAGCGCGATCTAATCCGCGAGCGCACCAACGCCGGATTGAAGGCTGCACGGGAACGAGGGAGCCTTGGCGGTCGACGTCCGGTCATCACGCCTGACAAATTGCGCAAGGCGCGCGATCATATCGCGGCAGGGCTGACTGTCCGCGAGGCGGCCACGCGCCTCAAGGTTGGCAAAACCGCGCTCTACAAGGCTCTCGAAGGCACCACTGCCAAGACCGCAGTCAAAGTATGAGGAAAGAGTGATGAACGAACGCGATCCCAACATCGTTACCTCGAGCCTGTCTGGTATCGTCACCGAGCAGGGCGTCACCGTGAGAGTGAACATCATTCGGTTGGAAAATGAGCCGAACTGGTCGCTCGAAGTCGAAAACGAGTATGGAACGTCTACGGTCTGGGACAACCTGTTCGCGACTGATGATGCCGCGCATGCCGCTTTTCGTCAGACCGTCGATGAAGAAGGTATGCGCGCCTTCCTCGACCAGGCTGTCGTCATACCCTTCCGACGTTAGCACCGTCAGTGTTCGCCGTTCGTTCGATCCTAGCGTACGTAAACTTCACTTTCGTGCAGTGACCCCTCTATGCTCGCCGCCAACAACGAGTAGGAACAATCCTATGACATCCGCTTGAATAGGCCGTGAATGCGGCGAAGCGCATCTACGGCAAGAAAAGCTGGATGTAGGAACAAATCTTCTCTCCTTGGCGCGGGAAGGCGCGTAGTGTTAGCCTAAAAACAAACTGAGCGGATTTCTGCATCGGCAAGGAGAGAAGTATGCCGTCCCAGACATTGAAGCTGATCGGCTTGGCGGCTGTTCCGATGGCGCTGCTCGCAGGATGCACGACCGCGCAATATGCGCCCCGCTACTCTTATTACCGGGTTCCCTGCACCATGCCGGGCGCGATCCCCGCCCAGCCGATCGGCGTTGAAGCCGATCCCGCATCGCCGTCCGCGCCGCCAGCACGGTCCGGCGCGCCCGCCGACCCCGCGACGGCGGAGCCGACTTGCGTGGTGGCCGTGTCCGATGCGTCCTACAGTCGTGGGTATAGTCCCTATTATCCGGGCGGCTATTATGGCCGGCCCTATTATGGGTCGATCGGTGTAGGGTTTGGCCTGGGAGCAACCAGACATCACGGCTTCGGCGGCGGGCATTTTCGCGGGAGCCATTTTGGTGGCGGACACGGTGGAGGGCATGGGGGCCATCACTGAGGCCCTGGCTTGTCGAACCAACATGCACAGGTGCTGCCGATCTCATTCCCGCCGCGTTCATTGCGTGCGGCTTAGAACCTCCCTCCAGGCGTGACGATCCGTCACTCTTTCGAGGAGATGATCCATGAAACGGTTTCCTCATCGTTGCGGCTGCCGTGCTGGCGAGGGCTGTTCCAGGAGCGGCGATGGTGCAGGCTGGCGGCGGCTACGCGGGTTATGGCGGTTTTCAGGACCGGGCGGCTATCGCTATAACGATCACTATGGCGACTCCTATTATCGCGATGACGATCGGCGCGACTACCGCTACAATAACTGCCGTGCTCGCGAGGAGCGGCGCGAGCGTTTCGCCCGGCGTGGCGACTACGGCCATTACATGGGCCCCGCCATCGAGCGTTCCATGCTGATCGCCGGCCGCTAAACTTTGCACGAGGAAAATATCATGACAGACTTGTCCGAATCTGCCCCCGCACCGCAACGCGTGCAGGGTCTGCTTTGTCCGGTGTGCCGGGTGGACCTCGTGCTTGCCGACCGGCAGGGAATCGAGATCGATTATTGTCCGCAGTGCCGGGGCGTCTGGCTCGATCGCGGCGAGCTCGACAAGATTATCGAGCGCAATGCTGCCTATGAGGCATCCGCAGCACCGTCACAGGGCGGCACAAATTATGTTGCCCCCGGCCCCACCGATGTCCAGCCCGCGCCCTGGGGCTATGGCGAAGGGCGCCATGGCGGGGACCATCACGGTGGCGGGCACCATGGAGGATATCGGCGTGGCGGGTTCCTCGGGGGGCTGTTCCGGCACTGATCGCCGGGGCCGTTCTTCCCACCGGCTCAAATCGCCATATCCATGATGTATTTGTAGGCGGATAGAAGTTTGTTGTGGATTTGTAGCGTGGCCTTGATGTTGACGGAAGCGCGCTGCTGGATCAGCGCGACCGTCGCGATGTCGGTCGTATCGACCCCGCTCGTAGGATTCGGTGGCGACTCCCCTTGTTCCTGAAGGCTATTCACCTTCTGGATCGCGTCCTCGGTGTCCCGGTCGGTTGGACGCCTCGAAGCCCGTTGGTGGTGGGCGCAACGCTTGCGGTTTCGCGAAGCGCGGCGTTGCGCTGGAGAATCACGCTTCGAAGCGTCAGCACGTCCGTCGGCCGCGCGCCAGCGTTCGCGGCAGGCGTCACTCAAGGCTCTCCCAAGTTCCCGCTCGTGTATGACAATGATGTAACCGCCGATGTAGGCTGGCTTTAGCCTTGCAAGTCATATCCCCAGCGGTCGGTAAAGCCCTAGAAAGGCGAACGGTGATTTACATATCAGTTTGCGGTCGCAGAGGGTTGGAGGGCCTCAGCGTGGCCGAGAAGATCGTCCTGGTCGCGCTGCGGCTCTGGAAAATGCGTCGCGCGGAAAGGCTGGCCACGCTTCCCGAACTTCACCAGCGGTTGGCTCCTCTCGGGGGTGCCATGCTGGCGGTTCCACTCGACGATTTCTTCAAGCAGATCACGGCGTGGCGCAAATGCCCCCACAAATCGAATATTCGTTATTCGGACCAGCTGACGTGCGACGAAGTTGCTACGCTCGACCTGCTTCAAGCGGCCGATGTCCGCTTTGCTGAAATGCCCCAAATGGGTCCAAAGTGGGACCTCACCCAGATGCTAGTGCTCTCCGCGTGGATCCTGCGTAGGCTGTTCACCACTGAGCTTGGGCTTCATTTCGGAGCTTGGGCGAGACTTCAATCTCGTCATGGGTCCGACGCATGAGATGAGGATGAACGCCACTAGCGGCTTCGCCGCAGCGCTTCGAGCATATCAAATTTCCTACAGCTATTGAGGATCCATCCCGATCTTGCACATCAACAAGGGAGACAGACATGGGCGGACACAGGCGCTATGGCCGCTCGCCACGGAGTAATCCCGGCGAGCACAGTTCCCTTCACGGGGGGCCAACGGGCAGGCCACCAGCCTACTACCCCGAAGAGAGAGTTTCGAGGCCGATCTCGTGGATCGTTGTCCTCGTCAGCTTGGCGATCTGGTCGCTGCTCGCTTGGACCGGCTACGCGCTGGTCGATCCCGTCCTCGGCTGGGTGGCCGCGAATGCCGGTCTTGTGCTCGCGACAGGAGTCGGCAAGGAGGCGGCCAGCGTGGCGCAGAGCATAAACGCCAGCGGCTTTCTTGGTCAGGCCACCGTCTTCCTGCAAGCAGTCTTGAAGCCGCTTATCATCGTCGTTTGGGCGATCGGCGCCCTCGGTCTCCTCGTTGTACCTCGCTTGCTGCCAAAGCTCGTTGGACGCATTGTGCATCGGCGCTGATTATTGGCACCGTAATCTGCCGGCGGTATGGCTCTTCGATATCCGGCAGGGAGCAAGGCGACCCATAAAGGGAAAAGGAGCCACTTCGATGCCCGCCGACTTTCACTTAGGGGTTAAGTCGTACTCCGAACCCTAGCATCGCCCGCTGACGAGCGGTGTGGTCATTGTATTGAGAGTATTTGTACGCCGCGTTGACGTAGTACCTGTCGGTGAGGGAGTATTCCACGCCTCCGCCGATCTGGTAGCCGTCCGTACGATAGTGGTCATAGAAGGATGTCTGGCCGCGCGGTACCGAGAACCGCTTGCGCTGTTCATTGTTGACGTAGCCTCCGGAGACATAAGCCAGTATGTTCGGCCTCACCAACACGCCCGCGCGGACGGAAGCGCCCAGTTCGTTGAACGACTTGGTGCAGATGGTGCCGCCAATCGCGCCTGATGTGCAGTTTTCAGTCCACTTGTTCCCTCGCCAATAGCTTCCTTCGGCACCAATGACGAATCGGTCGTTGATGACACCGTCAAAGCCTCCAGCGCCGCCATAGCCGAGCTTGTTCCGATGAGTGCCCTGAGACTGAAAGCGATCTAGACCCACCTGTCCTTCAACTCGGAAGCCTCGAAAACTCGTTGTCACCTGCGCTTGCGCGGATTGAGCGGCCAACGCCAAGGACACGGCCGTTAACAGGCCGGTTACGCCATTTCTCACAATCAAATCTCCAAGATGACACTGTGCAATATTGCTGCGGTGGGGCGGGTGCCCGCCGACCGCCCCTGCATTGCCGCGCGGGCTTCTAAAGTCATATTATGAACGGTTCGGCCCTGTGCCGACAGGCGAGCGATGGCGCCGCCCTGATCCGCTCGCCGACACCGCCGACTTACTTCAACCTTTTGCCGCTCCCACGCGCGGAGGTCGACTCTGCATGTGCTGCGGACGAGTGCCCGTGCGCCTCTTCCGCATGCTTCGCAGCCATGGCGTGATTGCCTCTCTTTTGGTGTTCCGCAGCGGCGCGATGCGACTTCGCCGCCTTCTCGTGGTGATCGGCAGCGCCTGCATGAGAGCTCGTTCCCATTTCAATTCCTTGTTCCAGAGGAGATTAATGGCACCGCCCATGGAGCGGCGTTGTTGTCGTGCTGCGGAAATAGAGAAGGAGCGACGTTGGTGTCCGTTGCCCTTCAGTTGAACCGCTCGACTCCACTACCGCGAGATTGATGCATCCCCATGCCGCAATAGTGACAAATGTGTAATCTCCGGCCCTAAGCAGCGCTTCGGCGTTGCTCCCGAAGGCAGGCGTATCGACGCATTCAATCCGGGATGGTTGTCTTCAAGTGCGAGCGCACCGCCATGGGCCCGCGCGACGGCGGCGACGATCGACAGGCCCAGCCCACTGCCCTCCGTGGATCGACTTGCATCCAACCGGACGAGCCGCTCAATGGCTCGGCTGCGGTCGCCCGCCGCAATGCCGGGTCCTGCGTCAGAAACCTTTATTTCCGCTTCCGCTCTGGAGTGGCCAGTCGTAACCTTGATCGAGCTATCCGCGGCATGTTTCATCGCGTTGTCGATCAGGTTGCAGACTGCCTGCACAAGCAAGGAGCGAGCGCCGCGCGTCGTCGCCGGCCGGAGGTCGGCAATCAGGTGGCGACCAGCCGCTTCGATAACAGGCTCGTAGAGCTCAAGGGCCTCGCGCGCGATATCGGCGAGGTCGAGCGGCTCAAGCATGTTCGCCGTGAGTGCGTCAACGTGCGCCAAGGCAAGGAGGTCGTTGATGAGTTTGAGTAGCGCGTCGACGTCGCGTGTGGTGGCGACAAGGAATTGCTCATCCGCCGGGGTTTGCCGCAGCAGCGCAAGCTCGGCCCGAACCTTCATCCGCGTAAGTGGCGTCTTCAGATCGTGTGCCAGCCCGTCCGTAGCTGCGCGCAAACTGTCAATCATGCGTTCCACCTCCTCGAAGCAGGCGTTCACTACCTGAGCAAGGTGATCGTATTGATCACCGCGACCCGTAACGGGGAGGCGTTCGTCAAGCCGTCCGGCTAGGAAGCGCTCCCCCGCCTCGGCAGTATGCTCAACAAACCGCAGCGCACGTCGGCTAATCCACCATCCGAGGGCAAGGCCGATCAGTGCGGTCGCGGCGATCGACCACCCGAGCGTTTCAAGATATCGTACGCCAAGTTGATCGCGGCCATCGGCAAGGTGCCCGACCAGCAGTCGGTTGCCCGAACCCAGCGACACGACCTCCGCCTCGACCCGCCTCACGCGCAGCGTTGGACCACTGCGGAACGGTATATTGAGGATTTGCCATCCTTGGCGCTGCGCTGCGCTTGGCCATCGATCGAGATCGCCCGCAACGATTCGGCCGCTCGCGGTTCCAATTAGATAGATATAATCGCGCGCATCGGCTGGAGGCTGGGGCCGGGCTATGAACTGCGCGAGTTCCTCTAGCCCTCCCGAGCGATAGCGCTCCATCAGGCCGGCAACCTCGGCCTGGACCATATGCCTGGACTCGGCTTCGAGAACACTGAAGGTTCGGACATATTGCAGCGTGAGCGCGGTAGCAGTGGCCAGCAGCACAGCGAGCGTGACCCATAGCGCACCACGCATCGTTGCCGCTGATGTTCGCGGCGGCCTAGCGAGTATCAAGTCGATAGCCGGCGCCGCGAACCGTATGCAGCAAAGGAGCCTCGCCTTCAGCTTCGAGCTTCGCACGCAAGCGGCTGATATGGACATCGACCAGATTGGTGCCGGGATCGAAGCTGTAGTCCCAGGCGGCTTCGATAAGCATAGTACGCGTTACAACCTGCCCGACATGGCGAAGGAAATAGTCGAGCAGTTGGAACTCCTTGTTGGAAAACTCGATGCGCCGATCGCCCCGCCGACCGGCGCGCGTGAGCAGATCGAGTTCGAGGTCCGCAATCCGTCGCACGTGCGGCGTGACTGTGGTTCCCTCTGCGCGCCGAATGATCGCCGTCAGCCTTGCGATGAGCTCGTTGAAGGAGAAGGGCTTCGTCAGATAGTCGTCTCCGCCAGCGTTCAATCCGCTGATGCGATCCTCGACCTGGCCGAGCGCACTGAGGATCAGGACGGGAGTTCGCAGCGATTGAGCGCGTAGTGCCTGCAGGACGGAAAGCCCATCGAGGTGAGGCAGGTTGCGATCGAGGATGATCGCATCGTATTTCTTGGTTAGCCCGGCTGTAAGCCCGTCGATGCCATTGCTCGCAAGATCGCAAGCGTGCCCGAGCTCGGCAAGACCCTGGCAGACATAGCCGGCAGTCGGTTCATCGTCTTCAACGAGAAGTAATTTCATCGGCACCAATCCACACTGAATTTGCTCCGACCGCCGGATGAGGGTGCCAGCGGCCGGAGCGTCAGCCTTAGGCAAGGTGCCTGCTCCAGGGCCAGGAATATCGGTCTGCCCAGGGGTAAGCGTGCCGTACTGGCCTTGGAAGCATGTTGGTTGCCGCTCCCGAGCGGCAGTCGTTCAAGTGATCACCTCCTTTAGGCTGACGCGAACCGATCTGGCCCGCTGTTGAAGCTGTGGCACGGCTAGCTGCCACCTCTTTGAAGCAGAGATTACAATCGCTTCATAATAAAGTGGTTTGGTTCACTACGCCACGCGGACCCATCGATAGGGGCATCCAGTTGGCTCTAGTTGCCCTTGCCTTCGGGCGGCTGATCGCCCTGCCCCGGATTCACATGCCGTTCTATGTGTGATAATGTCCTTTATCACACATTCAAAAGGACCATGATCGCCATGTCCGAGACGGCCCCGACACCCCCGCAGCGCCGTCCCGTCATCCGGCACGTCAGCTTCGATGAGGTCGGCGAGGCGATCGGCCGCTTGCTCGCCATCGCCATGCCGTCCACGCGCGCGGCCGAGACGGGCGCATCGGGCAAGGTCGCGGATTTCCTCCTGGCCTGGTGGAACGGCGACGAGTGCGGCCATTTCCCGATCATCCACTTGTGCAACGTCGATGCCGTCATTGCCGAGGATATGCTGACGATCATGGCCTATCTGGCGCAGGAGGCGACCACCTACGCCGACGCCTGGGGCTACCGCGACGCGATGGGCGACCTTTGGGTGCGCTATCGCGGCGACCCCGCCGAGAGCGTTTAAACGCCCCCGAAGATCCACCGCAGAAAAGGATGCCGGCATGATCGAAAATGAGGACGAGGCTTTTGCCGACAACTACGCCGAGCGCGACCAGGCCAAGGCGCTGCGCGAGCAGGCGCGCGCGGGCGGCCTGCGCTTCGAGGCGTATCTACCCGGCAGCATGGCCGACTGGCTGCTAGAGCGGGTCGAGCAGGGCCATTTCGTCGATCCGTCCGAGGCGGTGTTCGCGATCGTCAAGAACTTCATCGACATCGAGCCGCACCGCGATTTGCGCGACGAGCTGCTACGCCGGATTTTGGACGAGTCGGTCGGGCGCGGGCTTGAGGACGTGAAGGCGGGCCGCACCCGGCCCGCCGATGAGGTGTTTGACGAATTGTGCCGGGAGCTGGCGAAGCCCCGCCCCGAGCCGGCCTGCTGGCAGAAGATCGCACGATGAACCAGCTCGCGCCCCTGCCCTCGCCGGCGCTGGCGTTGCCGGCCTTGATCGCGGCGGCCGACGAGCACGTGCGGCTGCGCTTCCTTGAGTTCTTCGCCGTCACCATCCGCAATCCGCATACGCGCCGCGCCTATGCGCGCGCGGCCGGCGACTTCCTGGCCTGGTGCGAGGCGCGCGGCGTCGCCTCGCTTGAGGTCGTGCAACCGCTCCACGTTGCGGCCTGGGTCGAGGCGCTGGGGCGCGAGCTGGCCGCGCCCAGCGTCAAGCAGCAGCTCGCCGGCGTGCGCCACCTGTTCGACTGGCTGGTGACGGGCCATATCGTGCCGGTGAACCCTGCCGGATCGGTGCGCGGGCCGGCGCATAGCCAGCGGCGCGGCAAGACGCCGGTGCTGGCCCCCGACGAGGCGCGGCGGTTGCTCGACAGCATCGACGTGACCACCCATGCGGGCCTGCGCGACCGCGCCCTGATCGGGTTGATGGTCTATAGCTTCGCGCGGATCGGCGCGGCGCTGGCGATGCGGGTCGAGGACGTATTCATGCAGAACAGGCGGCTATGGGTCCGCCTGCATGAGAAAGGCGGCAAGCGCCACGAAATGCCCTGCCATCACAATCTAGAGGATTATCTGACCGCCTATATCGACGGCTGCGGCTTGCGCGAGGATCGCAAGGGGCCGCTGTTCCGCACGATCGCGCGCGGCACTAAGCGACTAAGCGATACCCCCCTGCCCCAAGCCAATGCCTTTGCGATGGTGCGCCGGCGCGCAGGCGCGGCCGAGATCGGGACGGCGATCGGCAACCATTCGTTCCGCGCGACCGGGATCACCACCTATTTGAAGAACGGCGGCACCTTGGAGGCGGCCGCGACGATGGCGAACCACAGCTCGACGCGCACTACCCAGCTCTACGATCGGCGGCCTGATGATGTGACCCTCGACGAGGTGGAGCGAGTGTTGATCTAACCATGGCCATTAACTTGATGCTAACACTGAGCGAGCCGATATAGTTCGCTATGGCGCGACCCGAATCATTGGCCGTCGCATTGGGGGCCGCTTTGCTCGCGATCGGTGCGGCCGCACCGATCGCGGCGCAGTCGAGAGATCAGGTGCGCGTCGTCACCACGACGGATGGCCGCACCGTTTATGTCGTGCCGGCGCAGCCGGGGGCCGTTCGCACGAAAAGGCCCCGGGTGCGCACCATCGTTACGCCGGACCATGGCACGGTTTACGTGGTAGAAGAGCAGCCGAAGGACACCCGCACGCCGAGGCAGCGTTGCGTGGATGAAGAAGTCGCGAACGCAGGCGGTTCCCCCTCTTCCCTCGCTATATCGTCAATCGACCTCAAGTGCAGCCAGCGGTAGCAGCCTCGCCTTGGCATGGAAGTGGGCTATGCCCGATCGCGATAGGCAAGCAGCCGAAGGGCGTTGAACACCACCAGCAGCGTCGATCCTTCGTGCATCGCGACCGCAGGACCGATACCGAGGCCCAGGATTGTCGCAGGCACGAGGAAGGCGACCACGCCGAGGCTCACAAACACGTTCTGGCGGATCACCCAACGCGTGCTCCGACTTAGCCCGACCGCGAACGGGAGATGCGCGAGATCGTCAGCCATCAGGGCGACGTCGGCGGTTTCGAGCGCGACGTCGGACCCAGCGGCCCCCATGGCGATACCGACCGTCGCCGTCGCCATAGCGGGGGCGTCGTTGACGCCATCGCCGACCATGGCGACCTTGGTCTCGGCGCGGAGCTTCTTGATCGCCTCAACCTTGTCTTCCGGCATGAGATCACCCCATGCCTCATCAAGGCCGACTTCCCTGGCAATCGCATCGGCGGCGCGCTGATGATCGCCTGAGATCATAATCATGCGCTTGATGCCGATCGCCCGTAGCTTGTTGAGCGCGTCCCGCGCCGCCTCGCGCGGGGTATCGAGCAGGCCGATCGCGCCCAGGTCTTTGCCGTCGCGGCGGACGACCATGCTCGTTTGCCCGGCCTCGCGCAGCTTTTCGATCGCGGCCGTCATTTCGGTTGAGAGCGGTGCGATGCCGTCAGCGCCAAACATTTCGGCCTTGCCGATCAGAACTTCATCCTCCCCGACGACGGCCGACACGCCGCGACCCGTCAAACTCTTGAGGTCGTCGGCTTTCGGCACCGCCTGGTCCCCGATATGGTCGCGGCCATCGCGGGCGATGGCTTGCGCCAGCGGATGATCGCTCAGGGATTCGACGGCGACGGCCACCGTCATGAGGTCTTCCTTGCTCACGCCCGCCGCCGGGATGATCTCCTGTATGCGTGGCTCGCCCTTGGTGAGCGTGCCAGTCTTGTCGAACGCGATGGCGTCGAGTGAGCCGAGCAGTTCAAGCGGCGCACCGCCCTTCACGAGGACGCCGCCCCGCGCGGCGCGGGCGACGCCCGAGAGGACCGCGCTGGGGGTGGCGATGGCGAGCGCGCAGGGGCTTGCGGCGACCAGCACGGCCATGGCGCGATAGAAGCTGTCGCGGAACGGCTCGTCGACCACGACCCAGGCAAACAGCAGCAAGAAGGCGAGCGCCAGGACCGCCGGCACGAAGAACCTCTCAAATCGGTCCGTGAAGCGCTGCGTCGGCGACTTCTGCGTTTCGGCCTCACTCACCAGCTTCACCACCTTGGCAAGCGTGCTTTCGGTGGACAGGCGGGTCACTTCGATCTCGATCAGGCCACTGCCATTAATCGTGCCGGCGAATACGCGGCTTGCCGCATCGACGCGATCGGGGTTCTGGCGGGAAGCCGCATCGTCCTGCACGGGCCGCTTATCGACCGGCATGCTCTCGCCCGTGACCGGGGCCTGGTTGATCGCCGTGATGCCCTTGACGATGAAGCCATCGGCCGCGACCCGTTCGTCGGGCTTCACGATGACGACATCGCCGAGCTTCAGATCCTCGACCGGAACTTCGCTGGTGCCACCATCGGGACGCCCGCACCATGGCGGTGCGCGGCGCCAGTTCAGCCAGCGCCTCGATCGCGCGCTTGGCGCGGCCCATGGCATAGTGTTCGAGGGCATGGCCGAGGCTGAACAGGAACAGCAGCAGCGCGCCTTCCGCCCATGCCCCCAGCGCCGCAGCGCCGGCGGCAGCGACGAGCATCAATGTGTCGATCTCGAACCGCTTGAGGCGGAGATTGTCGATCGCCTCGCGCACCGTGTAGAAGCCGCCGAACACATAGGCGGCGAGGTAGAGCGCGAGCGGCAACCACGAAGGCGCGCCAGCAACCAGCTTCTCGATTGCGAAGCCGAGGCCGAGCGTAGCGCCGCAGGCCAGCGCGAAGATCAATTCGGTATTCGGCCCTAGCAATCCGCCATGGGCGTGATCGTGACCGTCACCGGGGCGATGCTTCTTTTCGCTGGCCTTATGGCCTGCTGGTCCATGATCGTGACCGGCGTGTTCGTCGGCCGCAATCCGCTTCCCGAGACCGACGTTGAGCTTACCTAAAGCGTCGCGGATATCCTGTTCCGTCGTCTCGCGCCGATCATATTCAACTCTAATCGATCCGCTCGTGCTGGCGCTCGCCTGCACGACGCCCTTCATGGCGCTGAGCGCTTCGCTCACTGTGCGGGCGCGGCGCTCGTGATTGATCCCCTTGGCCTGCCAGATGGCATGACCGAAGCGCTCGGTGATTTCGGCCCCCGCCGCCCGCACCATGTCGCGCACCCGCGACAGGGGCAGCTTCCCCGCATCGAAGTGAATACAAAGCGCCGCCGGATCATCGCCATCAATGGTAATGACGTGAGCGCGCTCGACCCCATCGCGAGAGACCAGCGTGGAGACGAGGCGATCAAGGCAGGCGTCGGCCGCGTCGGGCAGATCGGGAAGGATAACCGGGATGTCGAGTTTGAGCTTGTCGTTCATGGCGTTTTCCCTTCGCGAGGGCGATTTCGTGGTCAGGCGGGCGGGAGTGGCTATCAGGGGGGCGCGGACCTGGATGGCACCCTCTTGCAAGCCAGAGGGCGCGCGCCGGGGCGCATAAGCGTGATCCGGTCCCCGCCCGAGATCGTCACGTTGAGATTGTGGCCGACATAGGTCAGCCCGCTTGCCGGCGCGGTTACTCGCACAGGGACAGCATTTGGAATTGTCTTGATGTCGAGGGTAAGGCCATCGCCAAGAAAATCGACATCGAGGCGCGAACCATCGGGGCAGGCATAGAAATGCTCGCCGATGAAATAGGGCAATTGTCGATCGCGAGACACGTCGCTGTTACTGTCGCTCGGCGACGGCGAGCAGCCGAGCAGGCCCGGCGCCAGGGCAAGCCCGATTGCGAGGATAATCCATCGAACCGGGCCGCTCTTTGGTCGCCGAGCCGCCATTCCCCTCCTTTTCCACGATCGTTCGCCATGGGCGTTTAAGGGGACACGCCCATGGCGCGGGCCGTTCTCACACGGACACCCGAAGGACTCGTTGTGCGGCGGCCGATCCACAGGAGTTCAGTCGAACAGTTCGCGCAGAAAGCCCTTGCGACGACCATGATGGCCCCGCTCATATCCGTGCTTGCCGCCTTGATCGCCATGGCTGCGCTCGCCGAACACGCCGAGGCGGCCACTTGTCGGCCTTGCGGCATCGTCGGTGACGCTGCGCTCTATGATCTTGTCGAGTTCGCCGCGATCAAGCCAGACACCACGACACTGTGGGCAATAGTCTATTTCGATGCCTTGGCGCTCGCTCATTACAAGATCGACCCGGCACGTCGGGCACAACAGCCCTTGGTGTTTCTGGTTTTCTGCCATGGCAGTATCCTTTCACTTGGATCAGCATAAAAACTAACGATCAGGGTTACGCTTTCGTCTCTTTGACTTGGCGACTCTCGTTCCACGCATCGCGTAAAATCTCGACGCCGCCCTTGATGGCAATGATCGCGGTGAGAAACCCGACCAGCAGATCGGGCCAGTTCGAACCGAGCCACCAGACCAGCAAGCCGGCGATCAAAATCCCGCCATTCGAAATGAAGTCGTTGAAGCTGAAGGTGGTCGCGGCGCGCAGGTTGACGTCGGGCTTCCGCAGCCGTTGCAGCAGCCTGAGACAGATGAAATTGACCACGGCCGCGACCGCCGACATCGCCATCATCGTGACGCCGATCGGCTCGCTCCCTTGAAGGTATCGCCGCCCGACATCGAGCAGGATGCCGCCGGCGAAAATCAGCAGCATGACGCCTGATACGGTCGCGGCGCGGGTCTTCCATTTTGCGCCTCGACTCAACGCGATCAGGCTCAACGCATAGACTGCGGCGTCCGAGAGGTTGTCGAGGCCATTGGCGAGCAGTGCGCTCGAATCGCCGCTGATGCCGGCCACAAGGAAGGCCAGCGCGATCACAGCGTTGAGGATCAGGACAATCCACAGCGTGCGCCGCTCCGTATCCGCGCCCGAGGATGCAGGATCAGTCATGGCCGGCCTTTCGGAACGAGCTGTGCTTTGCGGACCCGCCGGCGATGGCGGTTGACCGGGAAGCCGCTTCCCCGCACTTCCTTGGTGAGATAGCGGATCAGCGCCGCATCCTGCGCCCGCATGGCGCTGCGCAAGCCGCGCCGGACGACATAGCCGAGCGGACTCAGCACCCCTTCCACCGCGATCATATGGCGAACCTGCGTCTGTTCGCCGGCCCCGTCGAACACATATTCTTCATGCAGGGCGAGCACCCCGCCGAGGCCCGTTCGCCACGCGAGCCGGTGAGCCCGCTCATAGGCTATGATCCTGGCATCGGCCCTCAGCGGCAGCTCGCCTTTGAGCAGGCCGAATGTCAGGCCCACGGTCGCATCGGGCGCGGCGGTCCCACGAAAGCGATAGCTGGGGTGCCATAGTGCGAACGCCGCCAGATCGACGATGTGTGTCCAGGCCCGGATGGGCGTGATGGACAGGGCGAAGGAGGTTGTTTCCTTCATGGCCGGTTTGCCCTTCGCTGGGTGTCCAAAGTGATGAGGCCGGTGCCGGGGCTCACAGCGGAGCCTCGACAGGATCGGCGGGCGGTGCATCGGGCCGCTTGGCCGGAGCCGGGATATCCGTCTCGCGGCGGCCGTAGCGGGCATAGAGCGTGGGGAGCACGAACAGCGTCAGCAGCGTCGCCGAGATCAGGCCGCCAATAACGACTGTTGCGAGCGGCTTCTGCACTTCCGCGCCGGCGCCGCTGGCAATCGCCATCGGCACGAAGCCGAGGCTGGCGACCAGTGCCGTCATGACCACGGGCCGCAGCCGCATCATCGCGCCTTCATGGGCCGCCTTGGCGCGCTCCATGCCGCGCGCCATCAGCCCCTGGATCGACGTCACCATGACCAGGCCGTTGAGGACCGCGATGCCCGACAGGGCGATGAACCCGACCGCCGCCGAGATCGAGAAGGGCATACCGCGCAGGAACAGCGCGAGCACGCCCCCCACCAGCGCCAGCGGGACACCGGTGAAGACGATCGCCGCATCGCGCACGCTGCCCAATGCCCCGTAGAGCAGCAGGATGATGAGCGCGAAGCAGGCGGGCACGACCAGCATCAGCCGCTCGCTCGCCGATTGCAGGTTCTCGAATTGGCCGCCCCAATCGAGATACTGCCCGGCGGGCAGGCGCACCTGGGCGTCGATCGCGGCCTGTGCGTCCGCCACCACGCCTGCCACGTCGCGGCCGCGCACGTTCGCCTGCACGACGACGCGCCGCTTGCCGTTCTCGCGGCTGATCTGGTTCGGGCCATCGGTCACGCCGATGTCGGCCACGCTCTGCAAGGGCACAAACCCGCCGCCCGGCAAGGGCACCGGCACCTGGCCGAGCGTTTGCAGGTTGGCGCGCGCCACGTCGGACAGTCGGATGGTGACGGCGAAGCGCCGATCGCCCTCGAAGATCATGCCGGCGTCCCGCCCGCCGATCGCGGCCGAGATGGTGTCCTGCACGGTCTGCGCGGTGATGCCGAGCCGCGATATGGTATCGCGGCGGGGCCGGATATCGAGCATCGGCAGCCCCTCGGTCTGCTCGACCCGAACATCGGTCGCGCCTTGCGTCTTGCGCAGGATGGCCGCGATCTGGTTTGCGGTGGTGTTCATCGCGTCGGTGTCATCGCCGAACACCTTGACCGCCACATCGCCGCGCACGCCGGCGATCAGCTCGTTGAAGCGCATCTGGATGGGCTGGGTGATCTCAAACGCTCCGCCCGGCAGGCTTTCGAGCGTTTTTTTCGACCTTCGCCACCAGATCGGCCTTGCTGAGGCCCGAGTCTGGCCATTCATCACGCGGTTTCATGATGATGAAGGTGTCGGAGATGTTGGGTGGCATAGGATCGGCAGCGAGTTCGGCCGTCCCTGTTTTCGAGAAAACGAACTTTACCTCCGGCAGCTTGCCCAACTCGCGTTCGATCCGCGATTGCATCGCCTGGCTCTGATCGATTGAGGTTCCCGGCACGCGCAGCACCTGTGCGGTCAGGTCGCCCTCATCGAGCTGGGGCAGGAACTCCTGGCCTAAAAAACGAGAAGGTGAGGATGGCCGCAAGGAACGCGCCGAGACCCACGCCCATGGTGAGCGTCGGCCGTTTCATCGCGCGATCAAGACCCGGCTCATATTTGCGCTTGAGCCAGGTCATGATCCGGCCCTCCTTCTCCTCGACCGGCTTCGATAGCCAGATCGCGAGCATGGCCGGCACGAAGGTCAGGGAGAGGATGAAGGCGAAGGCGAGCGCGATAATGACGGTGAGCGCCATGGGCGTGAAGGTCTTGCCCTCCACGCCGGTGAGCGTGAGCAGCGGCACATAGACGAGGATGATGATTGCCTGCCCGAATACCGAGGGCCGGATCATCTCGCGCGCGGACTGCGCCACGACCGACAATCGTTCGTCCAATTCCAGTGTGCGGCCGTAATGGTGTTGCCGCTCGCCTATCCGGCGCAGCGCGTTTTCGACGATGATGACCGCGCCATCGACGATCAGGCCGAAGTCGAGCGCGCCCAGGCTCATCAGGTTGGCCGAGACGCCGCCCTGCAACATGCCGAAGCTGGTCATGGCCATGGTGATCGGGATCACCAGCGCCGCGATCAGGGCCGCCCGGAAATTGCCGAGCAGCACGAACAACACCACGATGACGAGCAGCGCGCCTTCGCTCAGGTTCTTAGCCACGGTCTTGATCGTCGAGTTGACCAGGGCGGTGCGGTCAAGCACCGGCTGATCACCACGTCGGTCGGCAGCGATGCGTTGATCCGTCGATTCGTTCCGCGACCGCCGAGGCGACGGTGCGGCTGTTCTCGCCGATCCGCATGATCGCGGTGCCCACCACGACCTCCTTGCCGTTCTCGGACGCCGAGCCGTAGCGAATCGCCTGACCGAGACGCACCTGCGCCACCTGATCCAGTCGGATCGGCGTGCCTTCGCGGGTGGCGATGACCGTGCCGGCCAGCTCGCCCACGTTGCGGATGCGCGCGTCGGAGCGGACGGCGAGACCCTCGCCGCCGCGATCGACGACGCCGGCGCCGACGCCGACATTGTTCTCCTGCAGGGCCGCGACAGATCGGTCAGGTTGAGCCCGAGAGCGGCGAGCCGCTGGACGTCGGGGATCACCTGAAACTGCTTCACATAGCCGCCGATCGAGTCGACGCCGGCAAGACCCGGCGTATTCTTCAGCAGCGGCGCGACGATCCAGTCCTGCGTGGTGCGCAGATAGGTCGCCTGATCGGCCTCGCTGACGAGCCGGTCGCCCTCCGGCGTGATGTAACTGCCATCGGGCTGCATCCCAGGCTCGCCCGGCTTATGCTTGTCTTCCTTCCGGTGCTGGAAGTGGACGGTCCACATATAGACTTCGCCAAGGCCCGTCGCGATCGGCCCCATCGTCGGGACTGCACCGTCAGGCAGGCTTTCTTCCGCGACGCGCAGCCGTTCGGATACCTGCTGGCGCGCGAAAATAGATGTCGGTAGAATCCGAGAAAACCGCCGTGACCTGGGCGAACCCGTTGCGGCTCAAGGAGCGAGTATATTCAAGGCCGGGAACGCCCGCGAGGGCGGTTTCGATCGGGAAGGCGATCTGCTTCTCGACCAGCTCGGGCGAGAGGGCCGGCGCGCTGATATTTACCTGAACCTGGTTTGTTGGTGATGTCGGGAACGGCGTCGATCGGCAGGCGCGAGATCGCCCACCCTCCGATGACCGTGGCGATGAGCGTAATGAGCAGGACGAACCAGCGGCGCTCGACGGAAAATGTGACGATGCGGTCAATCATGTCAGTGCCCATGCTCCGCTTCGCCTTTTCCAAGCTCAGCCTTGAGAGTGAAGCTATTGGGGCCAGCGAGCTGTTCGTCGCCCTTGAGCCCCGAGGTCACGACCACATTGTCGCCGTTCGGGCTTCCGAGCGTGACGGGCGTGGCCTTGAAGCCGTGATCGGTTCGCACGAACACGGTGGACCGGCCCTCGACCGTCTGCACCGCGCTTTGCGGCACGAGCAGCGCGGCAGCGCCGCCACCGGCGAGCTGGATCGAGGCCGTGACCGGCTCGCCTACGCGCCATTGACCCGAACGGTTGTCGATGACCGCGATCACGCTGGCGAGCCGCGTGGTCTCATCAAGGATCGGCGAACACGAAATCTACCCGCGCCACCGATCGCCGATCGCCGGCAACGATCTCGATCATGGAGCCGGGCCGCACCTTGCCGGCGTCCGCCGGTGACAGCGCCAGCGTCACCGCGACCCGCCCAAGGTCGGCAACGCGGAACAACTCGGCGTCGGCCGCGACGGTCTGGCCCAGCGTCACGCTGCGCGCGACGACCTGGCCAGAAAGGGGCGCTGTTGATCGCGATGCGATTGAGCGCACCACCACCGCCGCCTGCGGCGGACACTTGCTGTTGCGCAAGACGTAGCGCGATGCGCGCTTCGGTGGCCGCCGTGCGCGCCGCGATCAGATCCTGTTCGGGCGACACGCGCTCGTTGAACAAGCGCTGCTCGCGGCGAAGGTTGCTCTCGGCGAGACCCAGCCTCGCCCGTGCCGCTTCGATCTCGGCGTTGAGCGATGCGGCTTCGCGGCTCTCGATAACGGCGAGCGATTGTCCGCGCCCGACCGACTGGCCAAGGTTGCGGGTGAGCGACACCACGCGGCCCCGATCGCGGCGGACACGACTTGCATCCCCTGCGGATCACCCTCGATCGTCGCCGGCAGCGTCAGCGCGCCGCCGCCGCTGCGGATCACGCGCACGATCTCGATGCCGGCTTTGCGAATCTGATCGGCGCTAAGGTCGATTTCGCCTTCTTCGTCGGCATGGCCAGCTTTCTCGCTCGACGCGCCATTTTCGGCCGTGGCGGCGTTCGATGCTTCGTCGGGGGCCTTTTCGCCGCCGGAGCATCCGGCCATCAGCAATGCGGCCAGTGTGAGCGGCAAGGCCACCATATGAAGTGACTTCATGGGTTTTCCCCCTGTGTGACGGGCGCGCGGGCAGTAAGCCGCTCAAGCTGCGCCTGGGCGATGTGGTAGGAGAGCAGCGCGTCGATCGCCGCCGCCCGCGTTTGGGCGAGGGTGCGTTCGGCATCGAGTAGATCGAGCTGGCCGAACTTGCCCTCCCGGTAGCCGATGCGCGCGATGCGAGCCGCTTCTTCGGCCGCCGCAAGCGCGGGTCCGCTGGCCGCCGCCGCATTCGTCGCGGCGTTGGCGGCATCAGCTTGCGCACGCGCGATGGCTTGGTCCACATCAAGCGCCGTAAGGCGTCGCCGCGCGTCCGCGCTCTGCCGTTCGGCGGTGGCCTGGCCCAGCGCCGCGCGGCCGTTGTTGAACAACGGAATCGGGATCGACAGACTGAAAATCGCCGCCGTGTCATTGGTCTGTTCGAGCCGGCGCGCCCCAGCCCCGAGCGTCAGGTCAGGCACGCGCTGCGAGCGGGCGAGGCGCACGCCGGCGTCGGCGATGGCGAAGTCGGCGTCGGCCGCCGCCATCATGAGCGTGCCCGTGCTGTCGATCGGCCGGAGGGGGCCATAGGTTGTGGGAGCGCGAGCGAAACCAATCCGTATCGAGCGGCCCCATGATCGGTTCGCCGATAATGCGCGCCAGGGTGAACCGCGCGACTTCGACAGCCCGTTCCTCGCGCGTCAGCGCCGCGTCAGCGTTGACCCGTGCCACGTCGGCGCGCTGCACTTCGATCGGCGATGCGCGGCCCGCCTGCACGCGGACCTGCGCACCGCGCAGAGCCTCATTTGCGATCCGGGCCTGATCGCGGGCGGTGATAAGCCGGCGTTCCGCCGAGGCCGCCTCCGCGTAGGCACGGATGACGTTCAGCCGGAGATCGGCTTGGGCGATGGCCGCCTGAATCGCGGCCCGGTCGGTTCGAGCGTCGGCGACGGCGATCCTGGCCGATCGCTTGCCGCCGAGTTCAAGCGGCAACGTAAGCGAAGTCGTCGCCTCAAGGCTTTGCGCGCCGCGATACTGGCCTGAGCCCGCGACATTCTCGGCTTCGACGGTGACAGTCGGATTAGGGCGCAGTCCGGCGACGCGGCGTCCGGCTTCCGCCGCCCGAACGTCGGCCGACGCAGCTTCCAGTGCCGGAGAGACGACGCCTGCCAATTCGAGCGCGCGATCGACACTGAAAACCGGACCCGCAAGCGCGGGCGGCGTGCCTGGCGACAGCGCCTGCCCGGCATCGGCCGGTGGCGTGGTTTGGGCCTGCGCGATACTCGCGCAAGCCGTCGCGGCCATCAAGGCCGCGAACAATCGGTGCATGGTGAGAAGACTCCTGACAATTTCCGAGGAAGCCCCGACAAAGGGCTAGGCTGGAATCGTCAGGCTCTTGGAGGGCGGTAGGCCGGATCGGTCGGTGCGGAAACGCGGACCTTGGCATTGGCAAGGAAAGGAACGGCAGAGCGCAGGGTCGCTTGAGTGACGAGCCCTTCCTTCACCGGCTCGCCGATTTGGTGGCCGTGACAACCGCCGTGATGGTGCGGCGTCGCCTTGCCATCGTCAGATGGAACCTGATCGCGGTCGCCCGCCGCATGGCCGAGGCCGGCGGCGACGTCCGAATCGAGGCAGCCGATTGGTTCGGCCGCGTGCGCGACTGTGCCCGCCATCAACGACAGCGACACAACGCACATCAGGATAAGGGTCAGCAAGCGTCCCATGGGATGCCCGTATAACATGATGCTCAGATCGGGAAAGGATTCCTTTCGCGCACCGGCGTTGATGTGCCGTTATATCATACGGCTTCCAAGTTAAAGCCGAAGTTACTGGCGGTAATTGTGGCGATCGGCACTTGCGCGCCCGACCTGGTGAATATCGGAACAATGAAAATATCGCGACGTCATGTCTGCTGTCTCGACAGGGCTGTTGCCGTCTTTAATCTCTGTCGCAAGTCGGGCGTAACCCGCCACACTGTTGATCGCCGTGACCAGCGAACCTAGTCTCGCCCTCTTCATGAAGGGAACGATAATGACCGCCGAAAAGCTCCGTAGCCTGGTCGTGGACGCAACGCCGGGAGCCGGCGTGGAGCGGCGCATCGAAGCCGCTTTGCAGATCGCGGGTGAGCAGGAGGCGGCACTGTCCATCGTGTGTGCCGCATGGCCCGCCAGCATGTCGATCGCTGACGCCCTTGTCCAAAATCCCGTTCATTCGATGGTCCAAGAGCAGGATATGCGATCGGCCATTGCGACGTCGCGTTCGACGTTCGACCGGGTGGTGAAGGACTCGCCCTTATCGGCCGAATGGTGTGACGGCGTTGGCGATCCGGGCACCGTGCTACGCGAGCACGGTCTGCTGGCCGATCTAATCGTCACGGGACTGCCGGGAGACGCCAATATCGTCCAGGCCGATCCGGTCGACCTTGCGGCATCTACGGGCACGCCGGTTTTGCGCGTAGGAGCTGCGCCATTAGCCCAAGGCTTCCGGCGCGGGCTGATCGGATGGAAGGATTGCCGGGAAATCGCGATGCGCCTTGCGAGCCGCCCTCCCCCTTTTGCGGCGATGTGAGAGCATCCTGATCGTGGGCGTAGGGGATGAGACGTCCTCGGAATGTCTCAGCGCCGTGGAGCGTTATCTTAGCGCCCATCAGCTCGATGCTCGACAGCTTCACATTCCGGACAATGAGAAAGGTGCCGCAGCGACGATGACGGAGATTGCCCGGCGCGAAGGCTATGGCCTGTTGGTGGCGGGCGGACGGTCGCAAGGTCGATGGAAGGAGCGGATATTCGGTGGCGTGACCGAGGAGCTGCTTAAGACCGATTTGACCTGGCTGATGGCGAACTAGGCGTCAGCCTCTCCTGCGACCTGTTGCGGCGCTCGCCTGACCCTGTGCTTTATCAAGCGATGCAGCCTCCATCACGCCGCACTTGATATACAAATGACTGTATATCGCTATACAAATAATACCGGATCGAATGTGAATTGGAATCCCTTGCCCTTCTTGACCGGCACGATCGTCCTAGCCGGCCGCCGTCTCTAAATTGCCGATCTCGACGGTGCGAACGGGAAAGGCGCTGTCAGGTGTAGCGCGCCGCCCAGTGCTGCAGCCAGGGCTTACCGTCATGTCGGTGCGGCGTGCCAGTGCCGGCCATTCGCCTGTCGCTCAAGCCGCTTCTTCGAGTTGGATATGGAGCCTGAAGCCCGCCGCCGTGGCGACGTTCACCAGCGCATCCAGCGAGAACTTGTCGAGCTTCCCGCGCAGCAGGTCGTTGAGGCGCGGTCGCGTCAGGCCGAGGCGCTTTGCGGCCTGTTCCTGCGGCACGTTCCACGACTTCACCCGCTCGCGGATGCTCAGCAGCAGGTCCGCGCGCGCGGTCAGGTTCGCCGCTTCCGCCGGCGTGTCGGCGAGCGCATCAAAGACGCTATCGAAGACTTCGATATTCACAGTCTCGGCGTTCATTGCTCTGCCTTCCAAATTTTCAGCCGCTTTGCGGCCAGATCGATGTCCTTTTTCGGCGTCTGCTGCGTCTTCTTCTGAAACGCATGAAGCACAAGCACGCGATCCGGCAATGTCGCCAAATAGATCACTCGAAATGCGCCCGATGCTTCCTTGATTCTTATCTCCCTTACGCCCGCTCCGACCGTCTTCATGGGCTTCCAATCCGATGGATCGAGCCCCGTCTGCACCGCCCGGAGTTCGACGCCAGCACTATAGCGAGCGTCATCCGGGAAATCCCGTAGGGCCTCGCGGCTGTCACCCAGGAAATGAATCGGCTTCGGGGTCGCAGGCTCCATCGCGAACGGTGTATCAAAACCGAGACACAAGCGCAAGTTCCCATCTTGAAGCCGGCGCCTGCCGCTGCGCGGCACCGTGGCTCTACTCGCTCCGCTCCCCAAGCCCGCTGGCGGTCTTGGCCCAAGGTGACGATCCACATGGCGGGGCGAGATCGCTGCGCGGATCTCGCTCGATGCGGGGCCGGCGCCGCCGGCTCTATACTTGTCAGTGGGGAGAGGGCGTTCCGCCCCCCTCTCCCCAGCAACGGGAATCGACGGGCCGTGCCTCGCTGCGCTGCGGCCGCTCCACCCCGTCGATTCCCGCTGCCCCCTCTCCTGCCGGCGTTCTTGGGCGTCCGTGTCCGGCCGATGGCTGTGGCCATCGCCGCACAGGCGATTTGAAGGGAGTAGAACCACATGACACAGGACAACCGCGAAAGCTGGCTCAATCGGGTGGCGCTGGGTATGGCTCCGCTGTTCGAGGCGTTGGACGCCCCCCTGCCCGATCGCGTGCGCGTGGCGATCGGTTTCACCAGCAGGGGAGCAAAGGGCAAGGCGATCGGCGAGTGCTGGGATAACCGGCTGAGCGCGGATGGCCATTTTGAAATCTTCATCCGGCCGGACCTCGCGCACGCACCCGATGCCATGCCGGCGCAGATCGCGGCCATTCTCGCGCATGAGCTGGTCCATGCCGCCGTCGGCATCCCGGCCGGACATGGGAAAGCGTTTAAACGGGTCGCTGTAGGGCTGGGCCTGGTCGGGCCGATGCGTGCTACCACCCCCGGCGAGGCGTTCCTTGCTGTCGTGACCCCGATCCTCGATGCAGCAGGCCCCCTCCCCATGCCCGTCTCGATACGGCCGGCGACACGACGGCGCCGAAGAAGCAGACTACCCGGCTGCTCAAATGCGAGTGCGCGACGTGCGGCTATACCGTCAGGACCGCGCGCAAATGGCTGGAACAGGCCGGCGCGCCGCTCTGCCCGATCGAGGATCACGGAGTTATGCAACATGACCCGCTCGACGACGACCCCGAGCCCGAAGAATGAGAAATGTATATCGCTATGATAGACAGATCATCGCAAACCGATTAACGATTGCTCGCAGAGTGAGGGCGCTATGATATTGGCAGTCGGAAACACTAAGGGCGGCGTTGGTAAGACTACCCTCGCCGTCAATCTCGCGGTCGCGCTGGCGCTCGCGGGGCGCGACCTGTTGCTGGTGGACGGCGACGAGCAGGGCACCGCCCTCACCTTCACCCAGCTCCGCGCCGAGAGGCTTGGGCAAGCTGGCTATACCGCCGTCGCGCTCACCGGCGCTGCGCTGCGCAGTCAGGTTCGCCAGCTCGCCAGCAAATATGACGACATCATCATCGACGTGGGCGGACGTGACACTGGCTCGCTGCGCGCCGCGCTCACCGTCGCCGATACGCTCCTAGTCCCGGTGCAGCCGCGCAGCTTCGACGTATGGGCCTTGGACCAGGTTTCGGCGCTGGTCGCCGAGGCGCGCGAGATAAACGAGGGGCTGCGCGCCGTCGCCGTGCTGAACGGCGCGGACGCGCAAGGGGCCGACAATGATGCCGCGTTGGAGATGATCGGCGATATCGAGGGGATCGAGGTGCTGTCCACGTCGATCGTTCGCCGCAAGGCATTTCCGAACGCGGCGGCCGAGGGCAGGGCGATTGTCGAGCATAGCCCGCGCGACCCCAAGGCGATCGACGAGCTTAACGCGCTCATCGCTGCCATTTGTATATCAAAATAATATCGGAGTGATCTTCTATGGCTATCGCTCGTAAACCGAACAGCAAGCCCAAGCCCCCGGTGGACGACGCGGCGGCCGACGCCTTCATTGCCGGCGCAGCCAAGCCCGAGGCAGCGCCGATCGCGGCCGAGGCCGGGGAGGGGACCGAGCCGCGCAAGTCGCCGGTGATGCTGCGCTTCGATCGTGCGCTTCTCGCGAAGGTCGATACTGCGGCCAAGCGGCGCGGGATCAGCCGCAGCGCATGGATTCAGTTCACCGTCAGCCGCGCGCTCGACGCCGGCGAAGGCTAAGCTGGGCCACTCTCAATGCCTTGGCCGATGCGCCAGAGGACGCTGGTTGGATCGACAAGGATGAAATCGCGAATACCCCACGGCCTGTCTTCGGGCGGTTCGGCCCTGACGCCGTATTTTTGAACGAGCTGCTGAGCCTCGACATGCTGCCACCAAGCATCAACATCCTCGACGAGGAGGTGCATCATAAAGTTTTCGGCGCGTTCCTTTTCATAGAAGCGTTGCAGCAGGAAGCTACAACTACCAGCATTGAAATACGCCATATCGTCGGATAGCCACATCTCAGCAAATCCGAGGTCGCGATAGAATTGTCTCGATAAATCAAAATCTTTCGCCGGAACATATGCCTTGATTTCGACCGTCGTCCTATTGCCCAAAGGAATGCCCTCCGTCTGCGGAAAGTGTCATTTCATCCAAGCTCTGCCCCCACCAGATCGTTCTGGCAGGCCGAGCGGCAGCACATGCCAGCGAAGTCGAGCGCGCGAACGGTGAGTTTTGGGGTAAGGGCTCACCGTTCGGCGGGCAGGCTGAAATCCACCAGCACCGGCATTTCGGGGATGCCGCCGCGCAGCTTGGCGCGGCGCACGATGCTGTGCTGATCGATCAGGTTTTGCGCGTCGCGCCGGCCACTCGACGTTTTGGGCAGCCACATCATCGACACGCGCTCGACCTTGCGGCCCTTCTTGATCGGCGTGAACTCGACATAGAAGGGGCAGAGCTTGTTAATTTCGTCCGCTGCCACCTTGAGGCAGTATTTGTTGAAATCGGCGAAGCGTTCGAGCTTGCCATCGGGCACGTTGAGCAGGCCGCGCAGCTCGGCGATCGTGAACTCTTCGGATTGCTTGTATTCGAGACCGATACGGCCGCTCGATCATTTCATAGAGGCAGAGCGCGTATTTCGACTCGAAAACAATACATCACCTGCGTCTTGAGGCGCGCATAGACCTCGCTATTGCGCAATATCTCGATCAGCTCTTCGGGGATGCGATAGTGCAGGAAGCCGTCTTTTTCGAGGCTTTCATCGCTCGGGCCGAGAAGCTGGACACGGCGCTTGAAGCTCTTGTTGCCCTTGCGGATGGTGACGATCGCGATCGTGCCCATCAGGCGCAGCAGCGAACTTTCGATGCGCTCATTGCCCTGGTGCGTGCCCTTAAGCGCGGATTTGGCGATGCGGTGGATGACCGGCTCGCCGATCCGATCCCAGGCATTGGCGATCAGCAGGTTGTAGATGGGGTGACTACACGAAAGTGACGTATCTGCACGCTAAGGGCGAACAAATCCGGTACGATGCCAGCAGATGCTATTCGCAGGCTTTCCTGCCCCTTTTATGTGGTGCCGCTCTACGGGCGCCGATATGGGAGGGCGGCAATCCGATTGACCAACGATCGAGGTAGAACCCTGCTCGCCAAATATGTGAGCTGGTTGCCCATCCCGGGGGCGTTTGCGGGAGGGGGCGGAATCCTACGCTAAGGATTTGGGCCAGCGATATTCCCCGGTTAGATTGATGTGTTCCCATCCCAACGGCGAGACGTGGGCGAGTAGATCAGGCGCGATATGGGGTACCGCTGGCGGCCCGGGTATTGACGACCTCGCCGAGCTTCATGGTGTTCCAGAATATGATGATGGCGGCGAGCAGGTTCATTCCGGCGATGCGATAGTGCTGGCCTTCGCCGGATCGATCCCGGATTTCACCTCGGCGGTGGAAGCTGATGGCGCGCTTTAGGGCGTGGTGGGCCTCACCCTTGTTGAGGCCGATCTGAGCCTGGCGCTGGAGGCCGGCATCAAGAATCCAGTCGATCATGAACAGGGTTCGCTCGATGCGGCCCACCTCTCGCAATGCGAGGGCCAGCTCATTCTGGCGCGGGTAAGAGGCGAGCTTGCGAAGAATCTGGCTGGGGGCGACGATCCCCGCTGCGATCGTCGCCATGATGCGCAGGATGTCGGGCCAGTTGCGCTCGATGAGCGGTTCATTGATCTTACCTCCGACCAGCGCTCGCACATTGGCCGGCGTCGCGTTGGGCGTGAAGGCATAGAGTCTTTTCTGAGGGAGATCGCGGATACGGGGGGCGAACCTGTAGCCGAGCAAGGCGCAGGCGGCGAACACATGATCGGTGAAGCCGCCCGTGTCGGCAAAATGCTGGCGAACGCGGCGGCCCGCGTCATTCATGAGCAGCCCGTCCAGGATATAGGGAGCCTCGCTGACCGTTGCCGGGATCACCTGGGTTGCGAACGGCGCATATTGATCGGACACATGGCTGTATCCCTTGAGGCCCGGGACGTTGCCATATTTCGCGTTGATCAGATTCATCGCCTCGCCCTGCTCGGTAGCAAGGAAGAACTGCCCGTCGCTGGATGCCGATTGCCCTTGTCCCCAGAAGGCGGCCATGGGCAGGGCGGCGTGGGCCTCCACGATCATGGCGAGCGCCCGATCATAGGCGCTGCCTTCGACATGCCAGCGCGCGATCCGCAGCAATTCCCAGAAGCTGTGCGTGTTGGTCGCCGCCGCCATCTTGCGCAAACCGAGATTGACGCCTTCCGCCAGCAACACGTTCATCAGGCCGATCCGGTCGCTGCAGGGCGCGCCGGTGCGCAGATGCGTGAACGCCTCGGAAAATCCGGTTCGCTCATCGACTTCCAGCAACAGATCGGTGATCCTCGCGGCGGGAGCTGTTGATAGAGATCGAGCACGAGATCCTCGGCCCCTTCGGGCGTGTCGGCCCTCAGCTTGTCGATGTGCAGCTTGCCGTTCTCGATGATGCCGCCTGGGATCGTGCCGGTTCGCGCCGCGCGGCCAAACTCCTTCAGCCGTGTATCCAGTCGAGCCCTGCGCTCGGCCAGCCATTCGCCGGGTCGCAGCGGCACGGCGAGCCGCGCGGTCTGCTCTATCGCCTGTGGCGGGACCAGAAGCTGCTTGAGGTCGCCATAGCGGCGCGATCCCGCCAACCATATGTCACCGGACCGGAAGGCGTCGCGGATGTGGAACAGCACCGCGATTTCCCAAAGCCGGTGGTCGCCGCTGGGCTCAGCGCGAAGATGACGATGCCATTTCGAGTTGGGACGTAGAAAATCCACCGGCGGATCGACCTTGATCCCGTTACGCAGCATCGCAACGGCCGCCAGAAGAGGCGTGGCGATCGGCGCCGCCTGCATGTCGAGCAGGCGCAGCATCCTGGGCGCGTAGAGGCGGAAACGGTGATAGCCGTCCAGCACACGGCTGAGCGGGTCGGCCGCGAGCACGTTGGTCAGCGCGGAGGCCGTGGCGACAAGGGTTCTGAACCGTTCCCAGCCAGGCCCGGTGGCGATTATCCCGTCCAGGGCCGTGCCATCGTCCTGCGCTCCAAGCAAAGCACCACCGATTTCGGCAAAGGACTTCAGCGTGTCCCGAACGGCCGCCTTTGCGTCGGCGATCCTGGTGTTGCAAAGGCGTTCGGAGGCCCGATAGAGACGGCCTACGATGCGATCGTGGGTCTCCACGATGACATCGGCCAGCGATGACCGCCATTCCAGGGTGCAGACAGCGAGGATCGCAAGCCGCCTGTCTTCGGGCAGATCACGCATGCCGTCGGCGTAATAGCGCTCGCCCTGCCGGCGAAGCCGGGTCACACGATGCGCCGGCACGCCGTCCAGCAAATCCGCCGGAAGATCGAACCTTTGAAGATATTCCAGTCGATCCATCAGCCGGTTAGCGGCTGCTGAATTTGCGCCAACTCGAACTGTCGCAGCCATACGAAGCGCGTGACGCGACCATCCACCGTATCCTCCAACAGGTGAGCCAAATTCTCGCTCAGGGTTGGCGTGATGCGATGGGCGATAAGATCCTCGATCCGGCGCTCGGCCTCAACCAGCGCATCGGCGCAAAGGCGCTCGATCGTCGAGGAGCCGGGAAGGATCGTGCGGGTGCGGCGACACTCCGCAACGAAGCGACGGGCAAGATCCTCATTCGATGTCGCCGCCTCGGCTTCCCGAGCGATCCATTCGCGCAAATCCCGTGCGCCCCGCCCCGAAAAGGAGCGATAGCCGTAGATTCGGCGAAGGTCCGCCAGATGCTCGTGCCGGGTCTCCTCGCGCGCGGCATAGAGGAGTAGATCGTCGCTGGTCAGGCCGAGCTGGGGCCGCGATGAAATCCGATACCTGCGCCGGGATCAACTCGCCAGGAGCGAGCACCCGGCCCGGGTAGCGCAGGACGCACAGTTGCAGCGCGAAGCCAAAACGATTGTGGGCGCGCCGGCGCTGGCGGATATGCCCGAGATCCTCATCGCTGAGGGTATAGTGCCGCAGCAGCTCACCTTGATCGACCGGCAAGTGAAGCAGCGCCTCGCGCTGTCGATCGGTCAGGGTCACGCGACGCGGCATACATGCTCCTTATTCTTTCCGAGCTACGGTTTGAGATAGCTTGATTGAGATGCTGGTTAAGATACACAATAGCCCAATCTTATGTGCTCATGTTCGTCACCGCCTCAAACCTTCGTTTGTGATCCATGCTGATCGGCTACGCCCGCGTGTCCAAAGCCGACGGCTCGCAGTCGCTCGACCTGCAGCACGATGCCCTTCGCGCTGCCGGTGTCGAGCCAGGCAATATCTATGATGATCGTGCATCCGGTAGCCGTGATGATCGCCCCGGTCTTGCCGCCTGCCTGAAATCGTTGCGCGACGGCGATGTCCTCATCGTTTGGAAGCTCGACCGGCTCGGCCGAACGCTCACCCACCTGGTCAGCACGGTGCAGAATCTGTCGGATCGCGGTATCGGTCTGCGGGTGCTCACCGGCAAGGGCGCGCAGATCGACACCACGACGCCATCGGGCCGGATGGTGTTCGGCATTTTTGCCACACTGGCGGAGTTTGAGCGGGATATGATCCGCGAGCGCACCATGGCTGGCCTGGCCGCTGCCCGCGCGCGGGGACGCAAGGGTGGCCGCAAGTTCGCCCTCTCCAAGGCCCAGGTGCGGCTCGCTCAGGCTGCTATGGCCCAACGCGACACGTCCGTTTCCGACCTCTGCAAGGAACTCGGGATCGAGCGCGTCACTCTCTACCGCTATGTCGGTCCCAACGGGGAACTCCGGGATTACGGTCAGCGCGTGCTTGCTGCCAAAACGCGATGATGATGACGGGAGCCCCGATCAAACTTACCCAAGCGGACGCCGCAGACGTTGCAGACCTGTACAACCGTTGCAGCGACTATTTCCTGTTGCAGGACGGGGCCGCGCCCACGCTGGACGGTGCTCGCGAGCTTTTCTCCGATGTGCCGCCCGAAAAGAGCGCCCACAATCAAGCTGTCCTGGGATGGAAGGGGCCTGGCGGCCTATATGCAATCGCGGCCATCCTCCGCGATTATCCGCGTGATGGCACATGGTATCTCGGCTTCATGATCGTAGATGCCGCACAGCGTGGTCGTGGCGTCGGACGCTCAATTTACTCGACGGTCGAAAGCTGGGCCGCTGCGAGAGGTGCCACAGAGATTCGGTTGGCCGTGCTGGAAGCGAATGAAGCGGCAGAGCGATTTTGGCGTTCTCTCGGCTTCATTGAGTATCGGCGCGTTGGGCCAGACACCTTCAAAATGCGTAGCCATCGCCGGATAGAACTGAGCCGTCGCCTTTCTGGCGCGACCGTAGAAGGCAGCAACAAGTAAGATCTCGCGCCGGCTATCTGGGCGAGCTTGGCGTAGGATTCCGCCCCCTCCCGCAAACGCCCCCTTCCAGGCTTCGCCCGAGCTCGCATGACGAATTCGAGGCCGAGCTGGCCTCGCTTCTGGCCAGCAAGGCCCCCCACGTCCCGGCATCGGAAACGAAGGTCGTGGCGATCGTCGCGCTGCAGATCCTCAAGGCGGCCTATGCGCTCGAACGCGGCGGTGCGGGGGTGGATATTCAGCAGGAAATGGCGCTGATCATGCGCTCCTATTTCGAATCCAAGCTGGGCCAAGCCCGGTAAGAGGCGGCATCCGCTGAATTACTTTCGTTAATTTTCAGTATCTTGCTTTCCGAGGCCTTGACGGAAGTCGCCTCGCCGCATCAAAAATTCAAAGATGAGAGATTTCTCATATTGTAGTTTTATGAGAGTTCATTCATAAAACTCTCCGAAGAGATTCGACGGACAGTCGAACCTGGAGGAGGGGATCATGAAGCAGTTCAGCACCATCGTCCGCGGCCTGGCGATCGCCGCCCTGGCATCGTCGAGTGGCATCGCTCTGGCGCAGGCGACAGCGCCCGCCGAAACGGCGGTGGCCGACGCGGCCAGCGTCGACACCGGCGACATCATCGTCACCGCGCAGAAGCGCGCCGAGCGGCTTCGCGACGTGCCGATGTCGATCAACGCCGCGACCGGCGATCATCTGAAGTCGCTGGGCGTGACCAGCAGCGAGCAGCTCGAAAAGCTCGTTCCCGGCTTCACCTTCCAGCGCACCGTCTACGGTCTGCCGGTCTTCTTCCTGCGCGGCGTCGGCTTCAACGACACGACGCTCGGCGTCAGCCCCGGCGTGTCGGTCTATGTCGACCAGCAGCCCTTGCCCTTCTCGGCGATGACGCGCGGCGCAATGCTCGATATCGAGCGGGTCGAGGTGCTGAAGGGGCCGCAGGGCACCCTGTTCGGCCAGAACTCCACCGGCGGCGCGATCAACTATATCGCGGCCAAGCCGACCGACGAACTGAAGGCGGGGGTCGAGGCCTCCTATGGCCGCTTCAACGAGATCACCGGCGAAGCCTTTGTCAGCGGTCCGCTGACCTCGACCCTGTCGGGCCGCATCGCGGTGCGCGGCGAACGCCAGGGCGACTGGCAGCGCGGCTACACCAATGGCGACACGATCGGCCGTCGCCGCTTCGTCAACGGCCGTGCGATCCTCGACTGGAAGCCCGCTGACACGATCCGCGCCGAACTGGTCGCCACCGCGTGGCACGACACGTCGGACACGCAGCAGCCGCAGACCCGTGGCCTATACGCCGCTGTTGACCGGGCCGATGGCGCGGCCGGTTCCCTTCCCGCTCGCGACCTTCCCGGTGTCGCCGCGCTCGCCGCGCGCCGCCGCCTGGGATCCCAATGGCGACTTTGTCCGCGACGACCGGCTCTATCACATCTCCGGCCGGGTCGAGGTCGACCTGAGCAGCGCGGTCACGCTGACCTCGCTCACCTCCTATGCCGATTACCGGCAGAGCATCCCGCTGGACCTCGACGGCACGACCTTCTCATCGGGCGTCTCCGACGATACCGGACGGATCAAGACCTTCGCGCAGGAATTGCGGCTGACCGGCGACACGCCCTCGGGCCTCAAATGGATGGTCGGCGGCAATTACCAGCACGACAAGGTGTTCGAACGGCTGATCTTCGATCCGATGATCACATCGGGCACCGCTGTCGGCCCGGCGACGTTCGACTCCTTCTTCGTCGACAACGACCAGAAGATCGAATCCAAGGCCGTCTTCGCCAGCCTCGATCTGCCGCTGGCCGACCGCCTCGTCCTGCAGGGGTCGGTTCGCTACACCGACCAGAAGCGCGACTTCGCCGGCTGCGTCCGCGACAATGGCAATGGCCAGATCTCGGCCGCGCTTGGCCTGCTCAGCACCATCTTCACCGGCGCGCCGCAGACGATCCCGCTGGGCGGCTGCGGTACGCTGGGCGCCAATTTCCTCCCCGCGCCGATCGTCACCGGCAAGCTGAACGAGGACAATCTGTCGTGGCGCGCCAGCCTCAACTGGAACCTCGACAGTCAGAGCCTGCTCTACGCCAACGTCACCAAGGGCTATAAGTCGGGCAGCTTCCCGACCCTGCCGGCCTCGTCGGCGGTCCAGCTCCGGCCGGTGCCGCAGGAGTCGGTGCTGGCGTTCGAAGCGGGCGCCAAGCTCGGCTTCGGCCGGATGCTTCAGGTCGAGGCCGCCGCCTTCTACTATCGCTACCGCGACAAGCAGCTCGTCGGCTTCCTGGTCGATCCGGTGTTCGGTCCGCTGCCCAGCCTGGTGTCGATCCCGAAGAACCACATCCAGGGCGCCGAGATCACCGCGACCCTGCGGCCGGTCGCCGGCTTCACCCTCACCGCCAGCGGCACCTATGTCGACACCCGGATCGATCGCAACCCGATCAACCCGACCGGCCCTTATGGCACGCCGTCCGACTTCGTCGGCCAGCGCTTCCCCTATACCCCGCGCTGGCAGGGCAGCCTCGACGCGCAGTATCGCTTCCCGGCCTTCGCCGATCTCTACGCCTTCCTCGGCGGCACGATCACCGCGCGAAGTTCGACGACGGGCGCGCTGCTGAGCGGCGATCCGGCGGTGGCCGCGCTCGAGGCCGGGCTGAAGATCGACGGCTATGCGCTGGTCGACCTGCGCGCCGGGATCGAGGCGTCGGACGAGCGCTGGCGGCTCGAACTGTGGGGCCGCAACATCACCAACAAATTCTATGTCAACGGCGTCACCCGCAATTCGGACTTCACCACCGCTTCGCCGGCATGCCCGCCACCTACGGCCTGACGGTCCGCTACCGGTTCAACTGATATGGCCCGACGCGCAAAACCGTCGGGCGCCCCCGCGAACACCCCCCCGAACACCCCCACGCCCACGGAGAAGACTATGTCCCTCACCGCTCTGTTGCAAAAATCGTGAAGCTTGAGCATGCTTGGCGGAGATTGGACGGACGGAACGATGACGGATTTCAAGTGGCGCCATTTCCAGGGTGATGTGATCCTGTGGGCGTGCGCTGGTATTGTCGCTATCCGATCAGCTATCGCGACCTTGAGGAAATGCTGGCGGAACGCGGCATTTCGGTCGACCATACGACGATCTATCGCTGGGTCCAGTGCTACGCCCCGGAGATGGAGAAGCGGCTGCGCTGGTTCTGGCGGCGTGGCTTTGATCCGAGCTGGCGCCTGGATGAAACTACGTCAAGGTGCGGGGCAAGTGGACCTACCTGTACCGGGCAGTCGACAAGCGGGGCGACACGATCGATTTCTACCTGTCGCCGACCCGCAGCGCCAAGGCAGCGAAGCGGTTCCTGGGCAAGGCCCTGCGAGGCCTGAAGCACTGGGAAAAGCCTGCCACGCTCAATACCGACAAAGCGCCGAGCTATGGTGCAGCGATCACCGAATTGAAGCGCGAAGGAAAGCTGGACCGGGAGACGGCCCACCGGCAGGTGAAGTATCTCAATAACGTGATCGAGGCCGATCACGGAAAGCTCAAGATACTGATCAAGCCGGTGCGCCGGTTTCAAATCGATCCCCACGGCCTATGCCACGATCAAGGGATTCGAAGTCATGCGAGCCCTGCGCAAAGGACAGGCTCGCCCCTGGTGCTGCAGCCCGGCATCAGGGGCGAGGTGCGCCTTGTGGAGAGAGCTTTTGGCATTGGGCCCTCGGCGCTGACGGAGGCCATGGGCATGCTCAACCACCATTTCGCAGCAGCCGCCTGATCGGCGCAGAGCGACAGCCTACCTCTGACTGCCGCCAATCTTTGGCAACAGAGCCATCGCCCGATGGATCCTGAAACAAGTTCAGGATGACGCAAGGCGGGGGCGCGATGTCCGCTCCCCACCCCTTCTTGCCGTTTCGCTTAGGGTGTCATTTCGCCCTCAGCCGGAACCGACCCCAACTACGCGAGCGGTTGCGAGCCGGGGATATATGGGTCGCGGAAGCCGGCAGTTTCGCGATTTCGACAGCTATCTCATACCGCCGGCGACCTTTGCGGCGCTGCGCGAGAAGGGGCCGTTGCCGCTCGCCATCGAAACGGATTTCGAGCGCCATATCGAGGAACGGCGCACCAGGCTCGACACGGCGAATCGAGCAGGTAACGGTCCTTGCACGGCAAGGGGAGCTGCCCCAGGTTAAGCTTGACGAAAACGGTCTCATCATCTCGCCGCTGAAGGCGGCAACACCGCCCGCCACCGAGATTGCCCGTCGCGCCGCCTATGATCGACTGCCGCGCGTGAAGATCACCGATCTTCTGCTGGAGGTCGATGCCTGGACCGGGTTCAGCGAATGCTTCATCCATCGTCGTTCGGGCCGGGAAGCCGACGATCGCAATGCGCTGCTCACGGTCATCCTCGCCGATGGCATCAATCTCGGCCTCACACGCATGGCGGAAACCTGCCGGGGCGCAAGTCTGCGTCAGCTCGCCCATCTTCACGACTGGCACATCAGCGGAAGCCGCCTATGGCGAAGCGTTGGGAAGGCTGATCGACGCCCATCGCGCCATGCCGCTCGCCGCGCTGTGGGGAGACGGCACCACTTCGTCGAGCGACGGACAGCAATTTCATGCCGGGGGCCGTGGGGCCGCGATCGGCGACATCAACGCGCGCAGCGGCAACGAACCAGGCGTTGCCTTCTACACCCATGTCTCGGATCGATATGACCCCTTTCGCAAGTCGGGTGATCGCGGCGACCGCTGGCGAAGCGCCCTATGTGCTGGATGGCTTGCTGTATCACCAGACCGGCCTGACGATCGAGGAGCACTACACCGATACGGGCGGGGCATCGGACCATGTGTTCGGCCTCATGCCCTTCTTCGGCTACCGCTTCGCGCCGCGCCTGCGCGACATCAAGGAGCGTCGTTTACACCTCTTCCCGGCCAAGAATCCGGCCCCTTGCTTGCCGGCATGACGGCCGAACCGATCGCATTGGGTCATGTCGCGGCGCATTGGGACGAACTGCTGCGGTTCGCCACGTCGATCCGCACCGGCACCGTCACTGCTTCGGCAATGCTGCGCCGCTTGTCCGCCTATCCGCGACAGAACGGACTGGCCCTCGCACTACGCGAGCTGGGCCGCCTCGAACGCTCCATTTTCATGCTCGACTGGCTGCGCGACATCGACCTGCGCCGGCGCACCCAGGCGGGCCTCAACAAAGGCGAAGCCCGCCAAACGCGCTCGCCCGCGCGCTCTTCTTCAACCAGCTCGGCGAAACTGCGCGATCGTCGGTCGAGAACCAGACCTATCGCGCCTCCGGCCTCAACCTGCTCGTCGCCGCCATCATCTTGTGGAACACTCGCTATCTCGAAATGGCGCTGGCGGACATCGCACAGCCGACGAAATCGCACGCCACATCGCGCCATTTGGGCTGGGAGCATATCTCGCTTGACCGGTGACTATAGCTGGAATGTGAAGATCAACCCGATCCGGACGCCTTGCGACCGCTGCGCGCCGTCAACTCCCTACTTGCCGCGTGACGTTCGCTATCCGTTCGCCCTTTCCGTGCAGATACGTCACTTTCGTGTAGTCACCCTCGATGCCGGCGCAGGGTAGTGCCGGCTAGGGCGCGGCGGCCCCAGCGCGCGAAGGTGAGTTTTGGGGTAGGGCCTCACCTTTTGGGCGGCGGGCAGGCTGAAATCCACCAGCACCGGCATTTCGGGTATATCGCCGCGCAGCTTCGCGCGGCGGACGATGCTATGTGGTCGATCAGGTTTTGCCGCGTCACGGCGGCGCTCATGGTTTTCGGGAGCCACATCATAGAAACCCGCTCGACCTTGCGGCCCTTCTTGATCGGCGTGAACTCGACCCAGAAGGGGCAGAGCTTGTTGATTTCCTCCTGGGCGACCTTGAGGCAGTATTTGTTGAAATCGGCGAAGCGTTCCAATTTGCCTTCCGGCACGTTGAGCAGGCCGCGCAGCTCCGCAATCGTGAACTCCTCGCTTTGCTTGTATTCGAGGCCGATCCGGCGTTCGGATCATTTCATAGAGGCAGAGCGCGTATTTCGACTCGAAACAATACATCACCTGCGTCTTGAGCCGTGCATAGACCTCGCTGTTACGCAAAATCTCAATCAGTTCTTCGGGGATGCGGTAATGCCAGGAGCCGTCTTTTTCGAGGCTTTCGTCGCTGGGGCCGAGAAGCTGGACGCGGCGCTTGTAGCTCTTGCCGCCCTTGCGGATCGTGACGAATGGCGATTGTGCCCATCAGGCGCAGCAGCGAGCTTTCTATGCGCTCATTGCCCTGATGCGTGCCCTTTGAGCGCGGTTTTGGCGATGCGGTGAATGACCGGCTCGCCGATCCGTTCCCAGGCGTTCGCGATCAGCAGATTGTAGATTCGGCGATCGGCGAGGGTGAGGGGGGACAGCTCGACGATATCGACCAGCTCGCCGGGTTTGACGATTTCCCCGTAATTGGCGGATCGAACGGATTTCCGCGCCCCTTTTGCGAGAGGGTGAGGGCGGTATCATCACCTAGGGCAATCTTTGCCTTTCCGTTATTTTACAGGTGAGCTTGCACGATTCATGCCCTCACTTTAGCAGCAACGGTGAGCTAGGCAATTCCTAAAGCTCCCCGATGGAGGGCGGGGAGGGGATACCCCAAAACTCACCGTCGATTTGGCGGCTACCCAAAAACTCACCGGACTCGACCCCAACACTCACTTTTTACCGACCCCAACACTCACCGAAGGCTACCCCAAAACTCACGCGACTCGACCCCAACACTCACTTTTCAAGGCAATTTTTCAAGGTTTTCTGCGGGTTTGAGGCCTCTTGAATCTTGAATCTAAGAAGAATCTCTGAATCAGAACGCGAACGGTGAGTTTTGGGGTAGCCTGACTGTGGATAAGTCCGCGATACGCCGAACCCTCAGACCAGAAGAAGAAGAAAAGCACCGCCTCTGGGGCTTCGCCCCGCCGGCTCGCGGCCTTCGGCCGCCCCGGATCGCTTTAGCGATCCTCCCACCCGGCATCCCCATGATGAAACCGGCTTCGCCGGTGCGCTTTTAATTGTTGGGAATGATGGCAACCGTGGCGCTCCTATCGCCAGCCACACCGCCTAGACCAACCGGTTGCAAATGGCTTTCCAAAAAAGCCAAGCGGATATGTAGACGCTCGATCAAGAGGGCAGGGAGGCGGAAACGTCTCGGCAGGGACGATTTCCGGACCGCTGCGCGCCATTCCAGCTCTCGGATAGGGGGGGTTGGCGTCAGAACCGCCCCATGACGCTCTACGGGCTTCCCAGGCGGTCGATTTTCGATGCGAGATCCACGAACCTTCGGGGTATCACCCACCGCTGCGCGACACGCGAACGGTGAGCCGATACCCCAAAACTCACTTTCGCGCGCCAGAGCGCGATTTTCGCCGCTTTCAGACGATTTCGTCGCGGCGTAGTGTGCGGCCGGAACGCCATATCTCCGATATACAAACGATATCGAATGATGGCGCCTAACGGACAGGCCGTTTTAAACGGCTTCACGCCTTATCGAAGCGACCCGCGAACTCGCGATCGGCAAAATAGGCGAGCTTGGCGGCGACGATCGGGCGTTTGCCCGCGAGGAACAGGAGCTGGTAATCCTCGCGCAGCGTACGGACTTCATCCGGCGTGAGCAGGGGCCGCGCGACATGCTGCGACCCGAACGATATGCCGGTTTCGTCGCTGTCGATTGCGCGGCTCATGGTCTCGAACACGACCGTTTCCTGGCCGAGCAGATCGGAGACGAGTTTCGCGCTGTCGTGATCGTTGACCCCGAATATCTGCAAGACGCCGGCGTTCGACAGGAAGGTGCCGGCGCGGCGCTCATAGAGCGCGCGGAGCTGGTGAAACATCCTGCAAGATTGGGCCAGAGCTGAATGCCGTAGCCGGCCATCAGGCCCATGGCGCGCTCGATAGGTTCGAGACGGCCAGCGCGGCAAATTCATCGAGCAGGAACAGGACGGGGCGGGCGGGGGAGGCCGGCGCACGCGCCAGATCGGTGAGGCCTTGGGCGAGCATCAGGCGCAGCCAGCGGGCATAGGTGGCGAGCCGATCGGGCGGCAGCACCAAATAAACGGTGGTGGCGCGCGCCTTCACATCGGTGAACGTAAAATCCGAATGGCCCCAGCACCGCCGTCATGCGCGGGCTATCGAGGAAAATGGGTATGGCGCTGCGCGGCCGACAGCACGCCGGCGGCTTCGCGATCGGACTTGCCAAGATGGCGGTTGGCGGCGCGCGCGACCAGGCCGCCTTGTCTCTGCATGGTTTCGAGCAGGGATGCGAAAGCGGCAGGGGCGAGGGTGAGGCGTTCGCGCAGCGTGGCGAGGGTGCGGGTTGCGGGGGGCTCGCTAGCGACGATATGGAGGATCAGGCCGGCGATCAGCGCCTTGGCTTCCTCATTCCAATGCGCCTCGCCGGCTTCGCCAGGAGCGTCATAGACCAGCGCGTCGCCAGCGTCATGGCATCGTCGGCGAGTCGAGGCCGGCAGGTCGATGCGATCCAATGGATTTGAACGCGGCCGAGGCAATGCCCGTCACTCCGAAGGGATCGAGGACGTGGACCGGGCCGAACTTCGCGCGGTGGCGGGCGGTGATGCGGGCGTTCTCGCCCTTGGGGGTCGATGCAGACGACCGGGCCGGATAGTCGAGCAGGTTGGGAATGATGGTCCCCACGCCCTTGCCGGTGCGCGTCGCGCGATCGTCAGCAGATGGGAGGGGCCGGCATAGCGCAGCAGCTTGCCCGACTTGCGATCACGGCCGATCAGCAGGCCGTCACCATTTTGGCGAAGGTGCGCGTCTCGCGATCGGTAGCGAAGCGGGCCGAGCCGTGGGTGTCGTCACCGTCAGGGCCGGCATAGCGCAGGATCAGGGGCTGGAAGAGCGCGCGTAGCGCCACGAGGATGATGACGAGGCCCGTCAGCATCATTCCCATCTGGTAGACATGGGAATCTCGCGGCAGGTTCCATGAGGGAATGAAGGACGAACTGCGCGCCGCCGGCGAGCACAATGCCGGTGATGAGGAACAGGATGGGACACCGATCAGGTGCCGGATAAGCTTCACGGGGGCTGAGCGTGAAAGCGGTGATGGCCCATACCGGATTTTGGCGGGCGATGCGGGCGAGGTTGCGGATCGCGCGGCCGAGCTGGCGCAGCCACTCCATCGTCAGATACCCTTGGGCATCGTGACGCCGTGAACGCCGGGAGCGCGGCAATGGCGCCAGGATCGCGTTGGCTTCCTCCATGCGTTCGCTAGGCCAGTCGCGCGAGGCGGTGACGCCGCCGCCATCGGTTCTCGATGTCGATGCGGCGGTTTCCGGCAAACAGGTCGAGCAGGCGGACGAGCTGATCGCGTAGCTCGGGTGTGATGTCGTGGTACCCGGCCCTACCATCATGAGTTGCCAGGAGCGGGGAATGTCGCGGGTCATGGTCGATTGCCTCCGTGTCAGTCGCTTCCGCTTCCGCGTCGAACGCGCGCTTGCCGCGCCGCTTCCAGAGGGCGAGGACCGAACCGCCGTCGTCGTCACCCGCGCGCGGGCGGCGCAATCGAGCATTGCGCCGTAGAGGGTGGCGCGATCGTCGCCGGCAGCTCGACCAGGCCGGCTTTCTGGACGAGGCCGCCCAGTTCTATAGTGGCGGTGCGTTCCGGCGGCGCCACGACCCATTCCCTTGTATCGGTGCGGCGCGAGCGGCCTCAACGGTGTCTCGCCTGCGCCAGTTTCGTTTCCGCCTTCGCCGTCATAGCGAGGGTGGCGTAGCTTTGCGGCCCTTGCGCTGAAAGAAGGTCGCGCCATCGGAACGCCACGCCTCCCGATTTTCGGCAACTTCCGATTCCGCGACGATATGAGCAGCGCGCCGGCGAGCGTATCGAGATCGAGCGCGTCGGCCCCGGTGGACGTGACGAGTTCGCCGAGCTGCTGACCTTGCGGGCCTTGAGCGCCTTGGCCTTGTCGTTCAGTTGCCGTAGCTCGCGTCATATCGCGTTGTTTTCCGCATCCTCATCCTCGCGCCTGTGAAAACTCAGCGCCGCAGCGTAGCACGATCCTGCTGGCAAGGTAGGTTCCGTAAAATGCGGCGAAGTCAATCACGCGAACGGCCAGAGAGTGAGTGCGCGCTTATACGTCGTTGCCGACGTGCGCTAAGAAGGGCAGTATAGTGGCCGTCATGGCGATCTACCATTTCTCGGCCAAGGTCATCAGTCGCGCCAACGGATCGAGCGCCGTTGCGTCCGCTGCCTATCGTGCGGCGGAACGGTTGCACGATGACCGGCTAGGGCGCGACCATGATTTCTCGAACAAGGCCGGCGTCGTCCATTCGGAAATCATGTTGCCCGAAGGTGCGCCGGAGCGTTTAAACGACCGCACGACCTTGTGGAACGAGGTCGAGGCGGGAGAGATCAGGAAGGACGCCCAGCTTGCCCGCGAGGTGGAGTTCTCGATTCCGCGCGAGATGAACCAGCAACAGGGCATCCAGCTCGCGCGCGATTTCGTTGAAAAGCAGTTCGTCGAACGCGGCATGGTGGCGGACCTGGATGTGCATTGGGACATGGGGAAGGACGGCCAGCCAAGCCCCACGCGCACGTCATGCTGTCGATGCGCGAGGTCGGCCCGGAGGGTTCGGGCAGAAGGTGCGCGAGTGGAACAGCGCGGCGCTGTTGCAGGGCTGGCGCGAGGCGTGGGCCGATCATGTCAACGAGCGGCTTGCCGAGCTGGATATAGATGCGCGGATCGATCACCGGACGTTGGCGGCGCAGGGCATCGAGCTTGAGCCGCAGCACAAGATCGGGCCGGCGGCGTCGCGGATGCCCGAACAGGGGCTTGAGGTCGAGCGGGTCGAGGACCATGCC
>NZ_VUOG01000001.1:3545000-4151563 GCF_015390225.1 Novosphingobium sp. NBM11 | reverse complement strand
CGTCCGTTGCAAGGCGGACGCCTTTTCAAATGAAGTTTGTGCATAGGTATGCGCTTTTGAAAATCCTTGGATTTCCGAAGGCGCCACAGGACAGGATGGGATCATGAACGTCACTGAAATGACCGCCAAGATGGCTTCCGGCAAGGGCTTCATCGCCGCGCTCGACCAGAGCGGCGGTTCGACGCCCAAGGCGCTCAAGGGCTATGGCATCGAGGAAGGCGCGTGGAGCACGGACGAGGAAATGTTCGGCCTGATCCACCAGATGCGCACGCGCATCATCACTTCGGCCGCGTTCACCGGCGAAAAGGTGATCGGCGCGATCCTGTTCGAACGCACGATGGACGGCGATGCCGGCGGCAAGCCCGTTCCCGCCGCGCTGATCGAACGCGGCGTGGTGCCCTTTATCAAGATCGACAAGGGGCTTGAGGACGAAAAGGACGGCGTCCAGCTGATGAAGCCGATGCCCGAGCTCGATGCGCTGCTCGAACGCAGCAAGGCGCTGGGCGTCTATGGGACCAAGGAACGTTCGGTGATCAATTCGGCCAACCCGGCCGGGATCGCCGCCGTGGTGAAGCAGCAGTTCGAAGTCGGCAAGCAGGTGCTCGCGCATGGCATGATGCCGATCATCGAACCCGAAGTGAACATCAAGAGCGAAACCCGCGCCGAGTGCGACACGATCCTGCTCGCGGAAATCCTCAAGAACCTGGACGAACTGCCCGAAGGCACGCAGGTCATGCTCAAGCTGTCCCTGCCGATCGTGCCGGGCACATTCGATCCCCTCGTCGCCCATCCCAAGGTGCTGCGCGTCGTCGCGCTGTCGGGCGGCTACAAGCGCCCCGAAGCCTGCGTCGAACTGGCGAAGAACGCGGGGATCATCGCCAGCTTCAGCCGTGCGCTGCTCGAAGACCTGCGCCACCAGATGACCGACGCGGAATTCGATGCCTCGCTGGCCGGCGCCATTGACGAAATCTTTACGGGTTCGACCGTCAAGTCCGCCTGACGATCTATCGATTGCAGAGGATGGGAAAGGCCGCCCCTCGCCCCGCAAAGCGGGGGAGGGGCGTCTTGCTGTCGGGAGACCGATAGCCGGGGAGAAGCCATGACCGGACCGGCATGTTCATCGTCCACCTTTGCCTATCATCGCGGCGTGGCGCCCATGGCATGGGTGCTGTTCGGGCTGGCTTCGATCGAGCTTGTCGTGGTCCATCTTCTCGTTGCGCTGCGCTGGCCATGGCTGGCCTGGCCACTGACCGCGCTGACCGCGGCGTCTCTCGCCTGGATCGTGCGGTGGATACGGTCGATGGCGCGGCTACCCCATGTGCTTGCCGAAGGGAGCTTGCTGCTCCGCGCCGGTTCGCTGCGACAGATCAGCGTGCCGCTGGGTGCTATTGCGGTTGTGCGCAGAAGCTGGCAGCCGGGTGCGCACAAGGAGGCGGGTGTGCGCAATCTCGTGCCCCTGGCCTATCCGAACCGGATGCTGGTGCTCTCGCCGCCGCTGGCGGATCGGCGCCCGGTTCATGCGGTCATGATCAGGCTTGATGATCCCGCCGCTTTCGATGCCATGCTGGCCGCGCAGGGCGTGCGTTTCGAAGATTGACCTTGTGATTGCCGCCGCCCCGCAACGGCGGTAGAGCGCGCCGATGACGCAACCCGCCAGCGAACTGTATCTCATCTCCCCGCTCGATGTCTCGGGCACCTTTCCCGAACGGCTGGTCCGCGCGCTGGACGCGGGGCCGGTCGCCGCGTTCCAGTTTCGCGTCAAGGACGTGGACGATCATGCCGCCGCGCGGCTGGCCGAACCGCTCCAGCGCATCTGCGCCGACCGCGACGTGGCGTTCATCGTCAATGATTCGGTCAGCCTGGCCAAGCGGCTCGGCGCCGATGGGGTCCATCTGGGCCAGAAGGACGGCGATCCGCAGGAAGCGCGCCAGCGCCTGGGGCGTGACGCACAGATCGGTGTGACCTGCCACGCCAGCCGCCACCTCGCCATGGAAGCGGGCGAGGCCGGGGCGGACTACGTGGCCTTCGGCGCATTCTTCCCCAGCACCACCAAGGAAACCGAGCATCGTCCCGAACCGGACCTGCTGACCTGGTGGTCCACCCTGTTCGAACTGCCCTGCGTCGCCATCGGTGGCATCACCGCCGCCAATTGCGCGCCGCTGGTCACAGCGGGCGCCGATTTCCTCGCGGTGAGTCACGCCGTGTGGGGCGGGGACGAGGCGCAGGGCGTGCGCGACCTGCTGGCGGCCATCGCAGCCGCGCCCCGGCGTGAAGAAGACGAATAAGCAGCGGACACCGTTCCGCGCTTGACCCAACGCAAGGCGCGGGCGCACGTAGCACGCCAATGACCGGAAATCCGAAGGGCGCGTGGGCCCCGGCGGGCATGGGGTACGGTGCGTGGGACGGAAGCGCTGGCTGGTCTGGATCGTGGTGGTACTGCTGCTGGCGGGCGCTATAGCCGGCGGGCTGGCATGGCGAACCCGGCCACCCGCGGTGGAGGTCGCCAAGGCGCGGATCGGGCCGGCGGCGGACCTCGTCTATGCCACCGGCTATGTCGAGGCTCAGCAGCCGGTATCGGTCGCCGCCCGCATCACCGCGCCAGTAGCGCAAGTGCTCGTGTCCGAAGGGGACCGGGTGCGGCGCGGCCAGCCGCTGGTTCTCCTTGTCGATGACGAACAACGCGGCCTGCTCGATCAGGCGGCGGCGCAGCGGCGCGCGGCCGAGGAAACCGAACGCCGGACGGTAACGCTCTATCGCCAGGGCTGGATGACCCGCGCCGCGCGCGATCAGGCCGTCGCCAGCGCCGATGCAGCCCGCGCCGGCGAACGCACCGCCGTTGCCCGGCGCGACCAGCTTGTCGTGCGCGCCAATACCGACGGCGTGGTTACCAAGCGCGATGTCGAGCCGGGCGATCTCGCCACGCCCACGCGCGTGCTGATCCTGCTGGGCGATCCGGCGCGCATCCGCATCACCGCGACCGTGGACGAACGCGACATCACCCGGGTCCGCGTCGGCCAGGATGCGCTGATGTCGAGCGATGCCTGGCCCGGCCGCGTGATCCATGCGCGCGTCCATGAAGTCACCCCCAGCGGCGATCCCAACGCCCGCGCCTTCCGCGTGCGCCTGCTGCCCGAAAGCGCGGGCGACCTGCCGCTGGGCATCACGCTGGAGGTCAACGTCGTCACGCGCAGCACGCAACGCGCGGTGCTGGTGCCGGCTACCGCGCTTTCCGGCGATCGCCTGTGGGTGGTGGCGGACGGACAGGTCCATGCTCGCACCATCCGGCGCGGGATCGAGGCTAACGACATGGTGGAGATCGTGAGTGGGCTGCGCGCGGGCGAGACGGTGGTCGTCGCCCCGCCTGCCGACCTCGCGGAAGGACGGAAGGTCAGGATCAAGACCCCGTGATCGGCCGCCTGCTCCTGCTGCTGCACATCGCCTCGCGCCACCTGCTGATGCGGCAGCGGCAAACGCTGGTGGCGACCAGCGGCGTGGCTGTGGGCGTCGGCTTCTTCCTGGCGGTGTCGGCGCTGATGGTCGGCAGCCAGGCCGACTTCGTGCGGCAATTGATCGACGTTGCCCCGCACATCATCATTTCCGACGAATTGCGCAGCCCGGCGCCGCAGCCGGGGGCGCGCGCCTTTCCCGACGGCGCCGTGGTGCTGCACGGCTACAAGGTCCGCAACGAGGTGCGGGGTATCAAGGACTGGCAGGCGGTGATGGCCAGCGCCGCCGCCATCCCCGGCGCGGTCGTCTCGCCCAGCCTTTCGGGTGCGGTCACGCTGCGGCTGGGCGGGCGCGAGGAGCCGCTGGGCGTGATCGGCATCGATCCCGCGCTGGAATCCCGCGTCAGCACCATTTCCGACAAGCTGCGCGCCGGGCATCTCGACGATCTGGAGCGGGTGCAGGGCGGCGTCATCATCGGGGAGGAACTGGCCAGCCGGCTCGGCCTCAACATGGGCGACATCGTCGGCGCGACGGCGGCATCGGGCACCACGCGCTCGCTGCGCATCGTCGGCCTGGTCAAGAAGGGCAATTCGCAGCTCGGCTCGTCCAACGGCTACATGCTGCTGCGCGAGGCGCAATCGCTGCTCGGCCGCCCGTTCATCATCAACCGCATCGGCATCAAGCTGAGCGATCCCTATACCGCGCAGGATGTCGCCCGCACGCTGGAGCAACGCTATGGCTACAAGGCGGAAAGCTGGCAGGAACGCTCGTCCGATTTCCTCTCGCTGTTGGTGACGCGCAACATCATCATGTACACGGTGGTTTCCGCGATCCTGCTGGTGGCGAGCTTCGGCATCTACACCGCCGTTTCCAACAGCGTGGCCGACAAGCGGCGCGACATCGCGATCCTGCGGTCGATGGGCTTTTCGGAAGCGGACCTGCAGATCGTGTTCGTCGTCGAAGGGCTGGCGCTGGCGGTGATCGGCGTACTGCTGGGCTGGTTGCTCGGCTATGCGCTGATGAGCATTCTCGGCTCGCTGCGCTTTGCCATCGGCGGCGAGGAGCAGTCGATCCCGATCGATCGCAGTCCCCGGCAATACCTGATCGCGGCGGCGGCCTCGCTGCTGGCGGGTGGTGTGGCGGCGTGGCTGCCCGCGCGCAAATCGGCCAAGGTCGATCCCGTGGATATCCTGCGGGGGGCGATGTGAGCGCGCCCGCCCCGGACCGGCCCGTCCTTGTCGCCGAAGGACTTACCCGTCGGCTGCCGGTCGATCCCCCGGTGACGCTGGTGGACGGCGCGGACCTTGCCATCCAGCCCGGGTGCTTCACCGCCATCGTCGGGCCTTCGGGCTGCGGCAAGTCGTCGCTGCTGTACCTGCTGGGCCTGATCGACCGGCCTACGCAGGGACGGCTGCTGTTCGAAGGGCGAGACATGACGCCGCTTTCGGGCGACGAGCGTGCGCGCATCCGGCTCGAACACTTCGGCTTCGTGTTCCAGTTCCATTTCCTGCTGCCCGAATTCAACGCGCTGGAAAACGTGATGCTGCCGATCCGCCGGCTCGGGAAGCTGTCTGGCGCCGAGGCCGATGCGCGCGCGCGGACGCTGCTCGCTGACGTGGGCCTGGGTGAAAAGGTGCTGAAGTCCCCCGATAAGCTGTCCGGCGGCGAACGCCAGCGCGTCGCCATCGCGCGCGCATTGGCCAACGATCCCGCGCTGATCCTGGGCGACGAGCCGACCGGCAATCTCGATTCCACCAATTCGGCGCGCGTGGTCGACCTGTTCCGCACGTTGGCGCACGAACAGGGCCGGGCGGTGGTCTGCGTCACCCACGATACCGGCATTGCCGAGGTGGCTGATGTGCGCGTGACGATGCTCGACGGGCGAGTCGAGGAAGTGCGCCGTCAACATGGGGGGCCAGCACGGCTAACGGCGCCCCGCTTTCCTAATCCGCCGCACCATGCCAGACAGGGCCTGCGAAGTCCGCGCGGGGAAGGGGCGATCCTTTCCGCTGGACCGTGTCAACTTTGTCAACTTCGTCAGGAAAAGGCGGAGTTTCCTGAACGGAGATCGAGCATGAGCGCAGGCGAATCGGGCACGGGGCCGGTCCGGGAACTGACCCTGCGCGGCGTGGTGCTTGGCGCGGTGCTGACGGTCGTGTTCACGGCGGCCAACGTCTATCTTGGCCTGCGCATCGGGCTGACGTTCGCCACCTCGATCCCGGCCGCGGTGATTTCCATGGCCGTGCTGCGGCTGCTTTCGGGCGCGACGATCCAGGAAAACAACATCGTCCAGACGATCGCCAGTTCGGCGGGCACGCTTTCGGCCATCGTGTTCGTGCTGCCGGGCCTGGTCATGATCGGGTGGTGGACGGGCTTTCCCTATTGGGAATCGGTCGCGGTGATCGCGGTCGGCGGGATCCTGGGCGTGATGTATTCGGTGCCGCTGCGCCGCGCGCTGGTGACCGGATCGGACCTGCCCTATCCCGAAGGCGTGGCCGCGGCGGAAGTGCTCAAGGTCGGCGCGGGTGTCGGTGGCGCGGATGAAAACCGGCGCGGGCTGGCGGCGGTGATGCGCGGGGCGCTGCTGGCAGCGCTCTATCCGCTGCTCGCCAAGCTTAAGCTGGTGGCGGAGGAAGCCTCGACCCTGATCCGCGTCGGCGCGGGCGGCACCGCGTTCGGCGGCGGGCTGTCGATGGCGCTGGTCGGGGTCGGGCATCTCGTCGGGCTGGCGGTGGGCATCGCCATGCTGGTGGGCATCGTCATCAGCTTCGGCGTGCTGCTGCCGGTGTTGACCGCCGGCGGCCCCCCGGCGGGGACCGAACTCGCCGATTTCATCTCCATCGTGTTCCGCCAGCGCATCCGCTTCGTCGGCGCGGGGGCCATTGGCGTGGCGGCGATCTGGACGATGCTGCGGGTGATCGGCCCGATCGTGCGCGGCGTGGCCGGAGCCATCGCCGCCAGCCGGGCGCGCAAGCAGGCGGGCTACGCCTCGCTGGACCTTAGCGAGCGCGACCTGCCGATTGGCCTGGTGGGCGGCACGATCCTGCTGTCGATGGTGCCGATCGCGCTGTTGCTGGCCGATTTCGCGGCCGGCGGCCCGGTCGCTGAATCGCTCGGGATCGGGCTGGCGGCCGCCGTGCTCTATGTGCTGGTCGCCGGCATCTTCATCGCTTCGGTTTGCGGCTATATGGCCGGGCTGATCGGCGCGTCGAACAGCCCGATCTCGGGCGTGGGCATCCTCGCCGCCCTGGGCATCTCGCTGATCCTGCTGGCGCTCTACGGGCGCGGCGGGGATGCGGCGGCAACCAAGGCGCTGGTCGCCTTCGCGCTGTTCGTCACCGCGATCGTGTTCGGCGTGGCCACGATTTCCAACGACAACCTGCAGGATCTCAAGACCGGCCAGCTTGTCGGGGCGACGCCATGGCGTCAGCAAGTCGCGCTCGTGCTGGGCGTGCTGTTCGGCGCGCTGGTAATCCCGCCCATCCTTGATCTGCTCAACGGCACCTTCGGGTTCCTTGGCGCCCCGAGCGCGGGCGAAAACGCGCTGGCGGCGCCACAGGCCGCGCTGATCTCCACCATCGCGCAAGGCGTGCTGGGCGGCAGTCTCGATTGGAACCTCGTGGGTCTGGGGGCGGCGATCGGCGTGGTGGCGCTGGCGGTCGATGGCGCGCTGCGCCGGTCGGGCCGTGGTGCCTTACCGCCGCTCGCGGTCGGCATGGGCATGTACCTGCCCACGCAGACCACGGGGATGGTCGTGATCGGCGCGATCCTGGGCCATCTCTACAACCGCTGGGCCGCGCGGCAGGCCGATCCGGAACTGGCCGAACGCATGGGCGTGCTGACCGCCACCGGCCTGATCGTTGGCGATGGCCTGTTCAACATTGCCTATGCCGCGATCGTGGCTGCCACCAACGACCCCGATTCGCTGGCGATCGTTCACGCAAACCCCGTGGCTATGCCGCTGGGCATTGCGGTGTTTGGCGGGCTGGTGGGCTATGCCTACTGGCGGATGCGGCGCGATGGCGCCGCCCGCTGATCCGGGTCAGATGTCGGAGTTGCCGCTGTCGGACCCGGACGAATCATCGCCCGCGTCGACGCCGGTCGGCGTGCCGGCGTGGATGCAGCGTGGCCCGATGAACTCGCCTGCCGCGTCGATCTGCCGCGCCATCGCGCGGTTGTTCAACTGATAGCGCCGGCCTTTCAGCGGTCCGCTCGTCATCGTCAGGATACGGCCGAACAGCGCGTAGGTGCCGCGCTTTCCGTCGGCCATCTGGTAGCTCGAATCCGGAATTGCGCGGAAGCTGTCGTCGGGCAGCGCGGTCGGCTGCATTTCGGCATCGCCCGGCAGTTCGCAGATCCAGCGCCCGCGCAGCAAGGTGTGGATCGGGCCGCCCGGAACGGCCTCGACCGGAGCCGTGACGACAAGCGCGCCGATCACGGCGAGCGAGGCAGGGAAAAGACGACGGTTCATGACGGATATCGCGCTAGCACGCGGCTGCCGCTTGAAGCAATCGGCCACAGCGGCTAAGGCGCGCGCTTCCCTACTCACGGTAAGGCTCTTTCCATCATGAAGATCAGCGGCGTGGACATCCGTCCGGGCAATATCCTGGAATACGAAAAGGGCATCTGGAAAGTTGCCAAGACCCAGCACACCCAGCCCGGCAAGGGCGGTGCCTTCATGCAGGTCGAGATGAAGAACCTCATCGACGGCCGCAAGACCAACGTCCGGTTCCGCAGCGCCGACACGGTCGAGCGCGTCCGCCTCGATACCAAGGACTTCCAGTTCCTTTATGCCGAAGGCGATGACCTGGTGTTCATGGACGTGGAAACCTACGACCAGATCACGCTGCCCAGCGATCTTCTCGGCGATGCCGCCGCGTTCCTGCAGGACGGCATGACCGTGCTGCTCGAAATGTACGACGAACGCCCGATCTCGGTGCAGTTGCCCGAACAGGTCGAAGCCACCATCGTCGAGGCCGACGCCGTGGTGAAGGGCCAGACCGCCTCTTCGAGCTACAAGCCCGCGATCCTCGACAACGGCGTGCGCGTGATGGTGCCGCCGCACATCGAAAGCGGCACGCGCATCGTCGTGGACGTGTACGAACGTTCCTACGTCGGCAAGGCGGGCTGATCCGCGATGGCCGCAATTTCCGGACTGATCCGCGTGATGGAACGTGCCGCCCGCAAGGCCGGCACGCGCCTGCGCCGTGACTTTGGCGAAGTCGAACATCTCCAGGTCAGCCGCAAGGGGCCGGCCGACTTCGTGTCCAAGGCGGATCAGGCCGCCGAACGGACGATCTGGGACGAACTGCGCCAGGCGCGGCCGGACTGGGGCTTCCTGATGGAGGAAGGCGGCGAGATCGCGGGCGAGCCCGGCAAGCCGCGCTTCATCGTCGACCCGCTCGACGGCACCAGCAACTTCCTCCACGGCATCCCGCATTTCGCGATCTCGATCGCGGTGCAGGAACCGACGCTGGACGGCAGGGGCTGGGGCGAAGTGACCGCCGGCATCGTCTATCAGCCCGTGACCGACGAGAGCTTCTGGGCCGAAAAGACCCGGGCGCATGGTTGCAGGACCGCCGCCTGCGCGTTTCGGCGCGCCGCCATCTGGACGAGGCGCTGATCGCCACCGGCGTTCCCTTCGCGGGCCGGGGCGACATGGGCGAATGGACCCGCATCTACCACGAGCTTGGCCCGCGCGTGGCCGGCATCCGTCGCTTCGGCGCGGCTTCGCTGGATCTCGCGTGGGTGGCCGCCGGCCGTTACGACGGGTTCTGGGAAAGCAGCCTGCAACCGTGGGACAGCGCGGCCGGATGCCTGCTGGTGCGCGAAGCCGGCGGTTTCGTTTCGGACTACAAGGGCCGTTCGCTGCCGATCTGCGACGAAACCGTCCTGGCCGGCAACGATGCGCTCCATTCCAAGCTGCACAAGCTGGTGGCTGGCGCGCTCAAGGCTCGCTGACCGGCGCGTCTAAATTTTGCACATTGGCTCTGGCTTGCCGGGGAACAGCGCCCTATAGGGCGCCTTCGTTCTCCGGCACGTACGGGTTTTCGTCGAACGCGCGGGCGTGGCGGAATGGTAGACGCAGCGGATTCAAAATCCGCCGTTGGTGACAACATGCCGGTTCGAGTCCGGCCGCCCGTACCACACTACTGAAAGCGAGGGAGCCTCAGCGCTCCCCCCTCAACACTCCCGACTCAACACTCCTCGCCGACAAGGCGCCGGCCGTTGCGCTTGACCGGCGGCGCGGTGCGCGCGGGTCGCTCGCCCAGGATGCGCAGCAGCGACAGGGCGATCCGCACTTCGGCGAAATCGTCACCGCGCCCTTCGGATACCATCGTCGCCTCGGTTTCGAAGCCGCCATCGCGCAAGTGCTGCGCCGCGGCCCAACGCGCGGTGTCGATCGTTGCTGCGTCCGTCATGATCCGTCCTGTCCTGTTGCCGTGTCAATGCTGAGGTCGATGTGGTGGCCGATGTGGGGTGTGGACCCGGCATTGCCACAAAGCATTTCTTCGGGGCCAGGAAAGGACGTTTGCACCGGCCCCGCCCGGCGATAGAGTGGCGCGATGACGTTCCGCTCCCTGCTGGCGCTCGGCGCTGCCGCTCTTTGTATCCCCGCCGCCGTTCAGGCTGCCGCACCCGATCTGCGCGCGGAAATCGCTGCCGATCTGCCGGGGCTGTTGCAGACCTACCGCGCCCTGCACGCGCATCCCGAACTCAGCTTCCAGGAAGTGAAGTCTGCCGCGCAACTGGCCGCCGCCGCGCGCAAGGCAGGGTTCGTGGTGACGGAGAACGTGGGCCGCACCGGCGTCGTCGCGGTACTGCGCAACGGCCCCGGCCCGACCGTGCTGGTCCGCGCCGACATGGACGGGCTGCCGGTGGTCGAACAGACCGGGCTGCCCTTCGCCTCGAAGGATCGTGGCACGTCCACCGCTGGCGTCGAAAGCGGGATCATGCATGCCTGCGGGCACGACACGCACATGACCGCGTGGATGGAAGTCGCCAAGCTGATGGCCGCGCACCGCGATGCGTGGTCGGGCACGCTGGTGATGATCGGGCAACCGGCGGAGGAAGTCGGCCTCGGCGCGCGCGCGATGCTGGCCGACGGCCTGTTCACCCGCTTTCCCAAGCCCGATTTCGCGCTGGCGTTCCACGATACTGGCGATCTGCCTTCGGGCGTGATCGGGGTGACGCCGGGCTATGCCCTCGCGAATGTCGACAGCGTGGACATCACGGTGAAGGGGCTCGGCGGGCACGGCGCCTATCCGCAGACCACGAAAGACCCGATCGTGCTGGCCAGCGCCATCGTCATGCGCCTGCAGACGCTGATCAGCCGCGAGAACAGCCCGTTCGAGCCGGGCGTGGTCACCGTCGGCAGCTTCCATGCCGGCGCCAAGCACAACATCATCCCCGACGAGGCGAGGCTCCAGCTCACCGTGCGCAGCTACAGCGACGAACAGCGCAAGCTGCTGCTCGACGGCATCCGCCGCATTGCGGCGGGCGAGGCCATGGCGTCGGGCGTGCCGCAGGACCGGATGCCGGTCGTCTCCGTGCTCGATCCCTATACCCGCGCCACGTTCAATCCGCCCGCGTTCAGCCAGCGGGTGTTGGCCGACATGAAGCGGCAGTTTGGCGATACGGGCGCGGTGCAGACGCCGCCGGTGATGGCGGGCGAGGATTTCGGCGAGTTCTGGCGCGCCGATCCTGACCGCATGGGCGCGACGATCTTCTGGGTCGGCGGCCGCCCGGCCAGCGAACTGGAAGCGGCGAAGCGCGAGGGGCGGGCGCTGCCATCGCTGCACAGTCCGTTCTGGGCGCCCGAGGCGGACAAGGTCATCGCCGCCGGCGCGGAAGCGCTGGCCAGCGAGGCGATGCGGCTGATGCCCAAGGGGTGACGGCGAGGAGCGTTGCGGCGATCACGCGGCTTGCGTTCCTGATACGTTCCCGTTAAGCGCAGGCCATGGCCAAACCCAAGCGCCGCTATGTCTGCCAGTCCTGCGGCAGTGTTTCTCCCCGCTGGCAGGGGCAGTGCGCCGATTGCGGCGAATGGAACACGCTGGTGGAGGAAGCGCCGGAAACGGTGTTTTCGGCGAGGCATGACCTGTCGAGCGGAGGGCGGCTGGTCTCGTTCGTCTCGCTCGATCAGCCGGTCAAGCTGCCGGAGCGGCGCAAGACCGGCCTTGCCGAATTCGACCGCGCGCTCGGTGGCGGGCTGGTACCGGGATCGGCGATCCTGATGGGCGGCGATCCGGGCATCGGCAAGTCCACGCTGCTGCTGCAGGCGGCGGCATCCATCGCGCTTGCCGGCGCGGACGCGATCTATATCAGCGGCGAGGAAGCGTCCGACCAGGTCCGCCTGCGCGCCGACCGGCTCGGCCTGGGCAATGCGCCGATCCGGCTCGCGTCCAATACCTCGGTGCGTGACATCCTGACGACGCTGGGCGGCATGAAGCCGCCGGCGCTGCTGGTGATCGATTCGATCCAGACGATGCATTCGGACCAGATCGAAGGCGCGCCAGGCACGGTCAGCCAGGTGCGCGGCTGTGCGTTCGAACTGATTCGCTATGCCAAGGAGAACGGCGTCGCGCTGGTGCTGGTGGGCCATGTCACCAAGGACGGTTCGATCGCCGGCCCGCGCGTGCTGGAACACATGGTCGACGTGGTGATGAGCTTCGAGGGCGAACGCAGCCACCAGTACCGCATCCTGCGCGCGCTGAAGAACCGCTTCGGCGCGGTGGACGAGATCGGTGTTTTCGCGATGGCGGGGGCAGGGCTGGAGGAGATCGGCAACCCCTCCATGCTGTTCCTGTCCGGCCGGGACGAACCGGTGCCGGGCAGTTCGGTGTTCCCCGCGCTGGAAGGTACGCGGCCGGTGCTGGTGGAGATCCAGGCGCTTACCGTGCGCCTCGCCAGCGGGGCCACGCCGCGCCGCGCGGTGGTGGGCTGGGATAGCGGACGGCTGGCGATGCTGCTGGCCGTGCTGGAAGCGCGCTGCGGGCTGAATTTCTCCGCAGCCGAAGTCTATCTCAACGTGGCGGGCGGCTATCGCCTGACCGATCCCGCCGCCGATCTCGCGGTGGCGGCGGCGCTGGTCTCGGCGCTGGCCGACCGGCCGCTGCCGGCGCAGGCGGCCTGGTTCGGCGAAATATCGCTGGCGGGCGAAGTCCGGCCCGTGGCGCACAGCTCCATCCGGCTCAAGGAAGCCGCGAAACTGGGCTTTTCCCGCGCCTATGGCCCTGATGGCAGCATCGAGAAGGTGGCCGGTCTCAGCTATGCGCCGTTGCGGTTGCTGCCAAATCTCGTTGACCGGATTGTGGGCGGCTCCTAATTTCACCGGGTAATGACCGGCTTCGACTATGTTGTATTCCTGATCGTCGCGGTCGGCGCGATCGGTGGATTCTTTCGCGGCTTCGTGGAGGAAATCCTCGCCGTGGCGGCGTGGTGCATCTCGCTGTTCGCGGTGCATTATCTGCACGAACCGCTCACGCAACTGCTGACGCCCTATCTGGAGAACGAGACCGGCGGCGGTGTGCTCGCCTTCGTGCTGCTGCTGATCGTGCCCTACGGGATCACCCGCTTCATCGCGCGCCGCATCGGAAGCGCCAGCCGCAATTCGGTGCTGGGGCCGATCGACCGGCTGCTCGGCTTCGGTTTCGGCGCGGTGAAGGGCTTCATCATCGTCGTTCTGGGCTTTTCGATTCTAGTCTTCGGCTATGACGTGGTGTGGGGCGTCAGCGGTCGGCCGATGTGGATTTCGCAGGCGCGCACCTATCCGTTCCTTAACGCGGCCAGCGAGGAACTGATGACGATGATCGCGGATCGCCGCGCGGCGGCGGAAGCGGACGCCAAGGCTGACGAGGCCGCCAAGGCAAAAAAGGACAAGGCGGCCGCGCACAAGAAAGCGGCCAAGAAGTCGGCTTCACGCCATCGGGCCGACACGTCCGCCGATAAGGAAGACTGAACCGTGGCCAGTTCCGCGCGCGCTCTCTACACGCCGGCCATGCTGGCGGCGGCGGCGGGGCTGGCCAACTGGCCGTGGGACGAAGCCTTGCCCTTGCGGGGTGAGGCGCGCTCGCGCAGCTGCGGCAGCACGATCGGGCTGGCGCTGCGGACGGATGCCGATGGCACGATCAACGGGCTGGGCCTGCGACCGCACGCCTGCGCGGTGGGACAGGCGGCGGCCTCCGTTTTCGCCGAAGCCGCGATCGGCCGCGATGCCGCTGCCATCGCGGCCGCGCGCGATGCGCTGGCAGCATGGCTGGCGGGCGATGGCGCGATGCCGGATTGGCCGGGTATCGACCTTATCGCCGTTGCCCGCGACTATCCGGCGCGCCATGGCGCGATCATGCTGGCCTGGGAAGCCGCGCTTTCCGCACTCGAACAGGCGGCTTGAACGGCTCTTTCCCGATCCCGCCGCGTTCGCTAGAGCGGGGCTATAAACGGGGAAGAGGACGGACAATGGCAGCAGCGGGCGCTGAACCAAGCGCGGCGGACATTCGGCTGGTTATCGCCGCGTCGTCGGCCGGCACCGTGTTCGAATGGTACGATTTTTTCATCTACGGCACGCTGGGCGCCATCCTGTCCAAGGCGTTCTTCCCGACCGGCAATGCCACGCTGGAAATGCTGCTGTTCTGGCTGGTCTTCGCGGTCGGCTTCGGGTTCCGGCCGCTGGGGGCGATCCTGTTCGGCTTTCTGGGCGACCGGCTGGGCCGCAAGTACACGTTCCTCGTTACCGTCACGCTGATGGGCATCGCCACGGCGGGCGTCGGCCTGATCCCGTCCGCTGCCACCATCGGCATGGCGGCACCGGTGCTGGTGATCCTGCTGCGCATCCTGCAGGGGCTGGCGCTGGGCGGCGAGTATGGCGGAGCGGCCGTCTACGTGGCGGAGCATTCCGAACCCGGCCGCCGCGGCTATTTCACCAGCTATATCCAGGCCAGCGTGGTGGGCGGTTTCGTGCTCAGCCTGATCGTGGTGCTGACCTGCAAGAGCCTGATGAGTGAGGCGGTGTGGAAGGACTGGGGCTGGCGCGTGCCGTTCCTGGTCAGCCTGGCACTGCTGGTGGTATCGCTGTGGATGCGCATGAAACTGTCGGAAAGCCCGGTGTTTCAGGCGATGAAGGAACAAGGCGAGATCGCCGGCAACCCCTTTGTCGAAAGCCTGACCTATCCCGGCAACAGGAAGCGCCTGTTCATCGCGCTGTTCGGCATCGCGGCCGGGCTGACGGTGATCTGGTACACCGCGATGTTCACCGGCCTTTCGTTCCTGAAATCGGCGATGCGCGTGGAAGATACCTTGGCCGAAATCGTGGTCGGCGTGGGCGCGGCGGTGGGTATGCTGTTCTACCTGTTGGCGGGCCACATCTCCGACAGGGTCGGCCGCAAGAAGCCGATCGTGATCGGCTATCTCGCCACGCTGCTGCTGCTGTTCCCGGCGTTCTGGCTGATGGGCGCCTCCGCCAATCCCGCGCTGGCTGAACAGGCACGCCGCGCCCCGGTCACGGTCGCTGGCCCGGATTGCAGCTTCAGCGCGTTTTCGACCGAACAGTCGACGCAGTGCGGAAAGCTGCTGGCCGATCTGGCGGGATCGGGCGTGCCCTATAGCCTGAAGACCGCGCCGGCGTTGACGCTGCGGGCGGGTGATCGCGTCCTGCAGCTCGATGCCTATCCCTGGACGGACAAGGCGGCGCGCGCCAAGGCCTTGCAGGCGATGCTGGCCGATGCCGGATATGATTTCACCAAGGTCCGCCCTGGCCCGGTGCAGATTGCGGGAATCATCGCCTCATTACTGCTGCTGATGGCTCTGTCCGGCTTCACCTACGGCCCTGTCGCCGCGCTGCTGACGGAGATGTTCCCGCCTCGCATCCGCTACAGCTCGATGTCGATCCCCTATCACATCGGCACGGGGTATTTCGGCGGCTTCCTGCCGTTCATATCGAGCCTGATCGTGGCCAAGACGGGCGATCCCTATTCGGGTCTGTGGTACACTTGGGTCGTGGTGGCGGTGGCTTTCCTCGTGGCGATGTGGGGGCTAAAGGGCGGTCCTCCACAAGCCTATGGTGACGATGCCGTCTGATCCCACCCATTTCGCTGTTCCGCCCGCCGCGCTTCGCCTGAGGTTGGATCTGGACGCACTCGCCCGCAACTGGCGGACGCTGGACGGTTGGTCGGGCAAGGCGGTCGCGGGCGCGGCGGTGAAGGCCGATGCCTATGGCATGGGGGCAACGTCAGTGGTGCCGGAACTGGCGCGCGCGGGGTGTCGCAACTGGTTCGTGGCGCACTGGAGCGAGGCGGCGGCACTGTTGCGGCATGTGCCGGCGGAGCAGATCGCCGTGCTGCATGGACCGCTGAACGATGCCGACGTGGCATTCGCGCTCGAAAGCGGCGTGCGGCCGGTGCTCAATTCGCTGGAGCAGGCCCGGCGCTGGTCCGCCGCCGGGGGCGGCGCGTGCCATGTCATGGTCGATACCGGCATCAACCGCCTGGGTCTGGCGATGGGCGATCTGGGCGATCCGGTGCTGCAGGCGCTGACCATCGATTGCTGCATCAGCCACCTGGCGTCGGCGGACGAGGACGTGCCCCAGAACGCGCAGCAATTGAACCGTTTCGAACAAGTGCGGCGGCAGGTATCGGCGCGGCGCTACAGCCTGGCCAACAGCGCGGGCATCATGCTGGGCGATGCCTATCACGCGGACCTGACGCGGCCTGGGCTGGCGCTCTATGGCGGGATCGCGCGCGCGGAAATGGCGGGGGCGATCCGCCAGGTCGCCTATCCCGAAGCGGCGGTGCTGCAGGTCCGCCGGATCGAGGCGGGCGAGGGCGTGGGATACAACGCCACCTTCATCGCGCCGCGCCCGATGCGCGCGGGCGTGATCGCGCTGGGCTATGCCGATGGCTATCTGCGCTGCTGGTCGGGCAAGGGCGGCCTTTCATGGCGGGGAATCCCCATCCCGGTGCTGGGGCGAATCTCGATGGACCTCACCATCGTCGCGCTGGACGATGCGCCCGGTTGCGGCGAGGGCGACTGGCTGACGGTCGATTATGACCCCGTTTCGGCGGCCGCGATCAGCGGATTGTCTCAATATGAACTCTTTACCCTGCTCGGGCGTCGCTTTTTCCGCCAAACCTGAGGCAAGTGGGCTTGTGCCCCCGTGTTGCGCCGCACATACTGCATCTGCTAATGACGCCGATAAACCATGAAGGGCGCACCACGATGGCCAACCAGTCCAAAGACGGCGATACCGTAATCATCAAGAAGTACGCCAACCGGCGGCTCTACAATACGCGGACGTCGAGCTACATCACGCTGGACCATCTCGCCCAGATGGTGAAGGAAAACATCGACTTCCAGGTGATCGACGCCAAGACCGGCGCGGACCTGACGCATTCGATCCTGGCGCAGATCATCATGGAAGAGGAATCGGCGGGCGAACAGATGTTGCCCACCAACTTCCTGCGGCAGTTGATCTCCATGTACGGCAATTCGATGCAGGCGCTGCTGCCTGGCTATCTCGAAGCGTCGATGGACTATTTCCGCGAAAACCAGAACAAGCTGCGCAAGGCGATCGAGGACAGCATCGGCGCCAACCCGCTGGCGCAACTGGCCCAGCGCAACATGGAAATCTTCAAGGCCGCAGCCGCCGCGTTTGTGCCGGGCGCCCCCGCGCGCGAAGCGGAAAAGCCCGCCGCCGGCGAAGGTGACGAACTGGCCGAACTGCGCAAGCAGATGGCCGAAATGCAGAAGAAGCTCGACCAGATCACGAAATAGCGGCGAGCGCGGGGCCGGTGCCGGTGCCGGTGGCGTGATCGCCGGGCCACGAACCGTGCGGAACCGCTGCAAACCGTCTTGCCCCTTTGTCGATTGCCGCTTAACCCGCGCGGCATGAACCAGCCCAAGATCAAGCACGCGCTGAACGTCACGCGCGACGAAGACTTTGCCCAGTGGTACCAGGCGGTGATCGCCGAGGCCGAGCTTGCCGAGGAATCGGGGGTGCGCGGCTGCATGGTGATCAAGCCGTGGGGCTATGGCATCTGGGAACGCATCCAGAAGATCATGGATGAACGCATCAAGGAAGCGGGCGTCGAGAACTGCTACTTCCCGCTGTTCATTCCGCTGTCCTACTTCGCCAAGGAAGCCGACCACGTCGAAGGCTTCGCCAAAGAGATGGCCGTGGTCACGCACCACCGCCTGATCGCGGACGGCAAGGGCGGACTGGTGCCCGACCCCGAAGCGAAGCTGGAAGAGCCGCTGGTGGTGCGCCCCACGTCGGAAACGGTGATCGGCGCGGCGATGGCGCGCTGGGTGCAATCGTGGCGCGACCTGCCTTTGCTGACCAACCAGTGGGCCAATGTCGTGCGCTGGGAAATGCGCACGCGCATGTTCCTGCGCACCAGCGAATTCCTGTGGCAGGAAGGGCATACCGCGCACGCGGACGAGGCCGACGCGATGCAGGAAACGCTGCGCGCGCTCGAAATGTACCGGTCGTTTGCCGAGGACGTGCTGGCGATGCCGGTCATCGCCGGCGCCAAGCCCGAGAACGAACGCTTCCCCGGCGCGGTCGCGACCTATTCGATCGAGGCGATGATGCAGGATGGCAAGGCGCTGCAGGCCGGCACCTCGCATTACCTCGGCACCGGCTTCGCCGAAGCGGCGGGCATCCGCTATCAGGACAAGGAAGGCCAGCAAACGCTGTGCCACACCACCAGCTGGGGCGTTTCCACCCGCATGATCGGCGGCGTGATCATGACCCATGGTGACGATGACGGCTTGCGCGTGCCGCCGCAGGTGGCGCCGCAGCAGATCGTGATCCTGCCGATGCTGCGCGACAACGAAGGCGACGAGGTGCTGCTCGCCTATTGCGAAGGCCTGCGCGCGGCGCTGGCGCGGCAATCGGCGTTCGGCGAGCGCGTGCGCGTCCTGCTCGACAAACGCCCCGGCAAGGCCACCGCCAAGCGCTGGGCCTGGGTCAAGAAGGGCGTGCCGCTGGTGCTCGAAATCGGCGGCCGCGATGCCGAAGGCGGCCAGGTCAGCGCGCTGCGCCGCGACCGGTTGTGGCGCGAGGATGGCAAGCCCAACTTCGTGGCACAGGCAAAGGACGATTTCGTCGCGACGGCGGTGGTCGAGCTTGAAGCCATCCAGCAAGGCCTGTTCGCCGAAGCGCAGGCGAAGCGCGATGCGCAGGTGGTGCGCGACGTGACCGATCTGGACGGGCTTGCCGCCTATTTCGCCGAAGATCGCAAGTTCCCCGGCTGGGTGGAAATGGGTTGGTCCCGCCCCACCGGCGCGGCGCTCGACAAGGTCGTGGAAACGCTGAAGGGGCTGAAGCTCACCATCCGCAACACGCCGATGGATGCCGCGCCGCCGGAAGGGCCGTGCCCGTTCACGGGCGAACCGGCGGTCGAGCGCATCCTGATCGCGCGGGCGTACTGATCCAGAAGGGCGGGCAACCTTCGGGTTCTCCGCCCTTTTTCCTGCCGGTGCTTGCGAGGAACAGGGGCGAACGGTTACCCTGCGCGGCATGAAGCGCCTTTCCATTATCGCCCCGCTCGCCCTCACCTGTTCCGCGCCGGCCATCGCGGCGCCCGAAGACGCCATTTCGCAAGCACGGCTTGAAGCGGACGTGGCGAAGCTGGTGGCCTTCGGCACGCGCCATACCCTGTCCCCCCAGACCGACCCGAAACGCGGGATCGGCGCGGCGCGGGCCTGGGCGGAAGCCGAATTCCGCAAGACGTCCAAGGCCTGCGGCAATTGCCTGGAGATCGTGCTCCCCGAACGCATGGTGCAGGGCGAACGCGTGCCGACACCGACGCGCCTGGTCGACGTTGTCGCTATCCAGCGTGGAACTGAACGCCCCAACGAGGTGGTGATCGTGCAGGGGCATATCGACAGCCGCGCGTCGGATGTCCTCAACGCCACGATCGATGCGCCCGGCGCCAACGACGATGGATCGGGCACCGCGCTGGTGCTGGAAGCCGCGCGCGTGCTGTCACGGCAGAAATTCCCTTCGACGATCGTCTATGCCGCCCTTTCCGGCGAGGAACAGGGGCTGCTGGGCGGCAAGCTGCTGGCCGATTACGCGGCAGAGCATGGCTGGACGATCAAGGCGGTGTTCAACAACGACATCGTCGGCGGATCGCGCGGGTCCGACGGGTGGAAGGACGATACGCATGTCCGCATCCTTTCAGAAGGGCCGCGCGCCGACAGCACCGATGCGCTCCGCGCGGCGCAGCGGCGCTTTGGGGGCGAGAACGACAGCCCTTCGCGCAACCTATCGCGCTGGCTGGCGGGGCTGGCCACCGGCGACGCCACGGGGCTGGAAGTCCGCCAGATCTGGCGCGCCGACCGCATGGGGCGTGGCGGGGACCAGTTGCCGTTTTCGGACAAGGGCTATCCCGCCGTGCGCTTCACCGTGGCGGTCGAGGATTACGAGCACCAGCACCAGGATCTGCGCACCGAGAACGGGGTGAAGTTCGGCGATACCATCGACGAGATGGACTTCCCCTATCTGGCCAAGGTCGTCCGCCTCAACGTGCGTGGGCTGGCGGCGCTGGCCGCCGCGCCGATGCCGCCCGTGGCGACGGTCAAGGCGGCGGTTTCGACCTGGACCGACATCGCGTGGAAGCCGGTGGACGGCGCGGCCAGCTACACGGTCTGGCGGCGGCGCACGGACGCGCCGGCATGGCAGGAGAAAGTCCGCGAAGGCGTGACCGGCACCAGCGTGCGGTTCGATGGCGTGCGCGGAGACGACTGGTTCTTCGGGGTCAGCGCGAAAGCGGCCGACGGCAGCGAAAGCCCGATTGCTTCCGCCCTGCCCGGGGGTGGGTTCGTTCCGGTCGCATCCGCGCTCCCCTGATGGTAGCGTCAATGCCGATCCATTGGCGCTGGACGCGCTTGCGCCGCCGCGGCAAAAAATGATGCGTCTGGTAGTGAAGGTGGGGTCGAGGGATGCTTGGGGCGGTTCGGCACGGCTTGGTCCATATTTTCGATCCCCGGGGTCGCGATGCGCGCCAGACGTTCTGGTATTACGTGCTATTCGTGGTCTTGCTGCGCGTTGCGGGCGGCATAGCCGTTTCAATTCCGCTCACGGTGAACCTGATGCGCGCAGGGTTTCGGGCCGCCCAACGCAACGATGGCGAGGCCGTGGTCCAGGCGCAGATGATGCATCAGATGACGGGCATGATGCAGACCATGGCCGGTGTAGGGATCGTCATCGGCGTGGTTACGATCGTGCTGCTGGCTGCCAGTCTGGCCCGGCGGCTGCACGACAGCGGCCTTTCGGGATGGCTCGTGCTGGTGCCCGGTCTGTCCTACGCTGTGGCGCTGGCGATGCTGCCCGTACAGATGGATCGCGCGATCGAGGTGATGGAGCGAATTCAGGCGCCGGGATCGGCCGCCAACGGTCCCATGACGATGATGCAGGGACAAGGGCCGATAGCTTTGCTCGGCTGGGTGCCGGTACTGTTCGTGGTGATCTTTGGGGTTCTGAAATCGACAGACGGACCCAATCGCTACGGAGACGAGCCCACGCGCTTCTAGGTTGCATTCGGGGTATGTCCGATCGCGATTAGGGCGATTTAGGCCACGTTCGCCTTGAGTTGCGGGCGGCAAAGCGCCACATGGCGTTGATGCCTTCAGCCAAAACGCTTCGACCAGAGCCTGGCCTGCCCACGCGCCAGCAGGTTCTCGACTTCATCGCCCGGTCCGACGAGCCCGCCGGCAAGCGCGAGATCGCGCGCGCGTTCGGACTGAAGGGGCAGGAGAAGATCGCGCTCAAGGCGTTGCTCAAGGACATGGCCGAGGAAGGCCTGATAGACGGCAACCGCACCGCGTTTCACCGCATGGGCGGCGTGCCGCGCGTGACCGTGCTGCGCGTGGTGGATATCGATGATGGCGAGGCGATCGCCATTCCAGACAGCTGGCATCCCGATGATGGCGCGCCGCCGCCGCGCGTGCGGCTGGTGGAGCAGCGCGGCAAGCAGCGGCAGCAGGCGTTGCGCGTGGGCGACCGGGTGCTGGCGCGGACCGAGGAAGCCGGGAAGGGCTGGATCGCCCATCCGATGAAGAAGCTGCCCGCCCAGACCGACCAGATGCTGGGCGTGATCGAGATCGATGGCGCGGGCAAGGGATGGCTTGCCCCGGTGGACAAGCGCGTGCGCAACGCGGCGCCGATCAGCGATCTGGGCCAGGCGGAAGCCGGCCACCTGGTGCTGGCGGAACCCGCCGGGCGTTCGCCCCGCTCGGGCCTGAAAGTGACGACGGTGCTGGGCGATCCGCTGGCCCCGCGCGCGTTCAGCCTGATCGCGATCCACAAGCACGGCATTCCGTTCTCGTTCAGCGAAAAGGCCATCGAGGAAGCGAAGCTCGCGGCAGCCCTGCCGCTGAGCGAGGAGCATCGCGAGGATCTGCGCCACCTGCCGATCGTCGCCATCGACCCCGTCGACGCACGCGATCATGACGACGCCATCTGGGCGGAGCCGGACGGCGAGGGCGGCTTCCGCGCGCTGGTCGCCATCGCCGACGTCAGCTTCTACGTCCGCCCCGGTGGCGCGGTGGACCGGGACGCGCGCAAGCGGGGCAACTCGGTCTATTTTCCCGACCGCGTCGTGCCGATGCTGCCCGAAGTGCTGAGCGCGGATGTCTGCTCGCTCAAGGCCGGCGCGGACCGCGCGGCGATGGCGTGCCACATGACCATCGATGCCCAGGGGCGCGTGACGTCATGGCGCTTCACCCGCGCGCGGGTGCGGATCGCCGAAGTGATCGCCTACGAGGAAGCGCAGCGCCGGATCGACGCCAGCGAAGCAGCGCCGCACCTGGCGCACCTGTGGGAGGCCTGGCGTCTGCTGGAAAAGGCGCGGAAGGATCGCGATCCGCTGGAACTCGATCTGCCCGAACGGCGCGTGCTGCTCGACGAACAGGGGCGAATCGCCGAAGTGGCTCTGCGCGAACGGCTCGACGCGCATCGCGTGGTCGAGGATTTCATGGTCGCCGCCAATGTCGCCGCGGCCAAGGCGCTGGAGGCGAAAGTCGCGCCGGTGGTCTATCGCATCCACGAACCGCCCACGCGCGAGAAGCTACTTGCGCTGAAGGACTACCTCGCCACGTTCGATCGCAAGCTGGCGCTGGGGCAGGTTATCACGCCATCGCTGTTCAACCGGATGCTGAAGGACGTGACCGACGAGGCGGAAAAGGCGCTGGTCATGGAAGCGGTGCTGCGCAGCCAGACGCAGGCCTACTATGGGCCGCGCAACGCCGGCCACTTTGGCCTGTCGCTGGGCAGCTACGCCCATTTCACCTCGCCCATCCGCCGCTATTCGGACCTGCTGGTCCACCGCGCGCTGGTCGATGCCTATGATCTGGAGCAGCCGCGCCCGCAGGACCATGACTTGCCGCCGACGAGTGGCCTTGCCGACCGCGACCGCAACGATCTGGCCCGCGTGAGCGAAGCGATCAGCGCCAGCGAACGGCGGGCGATGGAAGCCGAGCGCGAAACGATCGACCGCTATGTGGCGGCATGGCTGGCCGGTCGGGTGGGCGAAGTGTTCGATACGCGCATCACCGGCGTCCAGAAGTTCGGCCTGTTCGCCACGATCATCGGGCTGGGCGGCGACGGGCTGGTGCCCGTTTCCGTGCTGGGCGCCGAACGCTTCGTCTATGACGAAAAGGCGCAAGTGCTGGAAGGCGAAAGCAGCGGCGAACAGTTTGCGATGGGCATGATGCTCAAGCTGCGACTGGCCGAGGCCAACCCGCTGACCGGCGCGCTGAAGTTCGAACCGGTCGACGTGGCCGAAGGCGTCAGCCGCATCGAGCGCCGCGGCGGCAAGCTTCCGGGCAAGCCGAAGCCCAAGGGCAAGTTCATGACCGGAAAGCGTGGGCGGCCGTCCAACATCCGCCATCAGGGCAAGCGCAAGTAGGCGATCATCGTCGTTCGCGGATGATCCTGGGATCACTCACTTCGCTGTGAGCCATGGCGACGGCGCACTGTCATTCCCGCGAAGGGGCAAAGGCTTGATCGAAAGCAACCTTTCAACGCGGTACTCGCTTCCCCAGCCAGACATGTGACCGAATCCGACGGGTATCAAGTAGCCGATCCCAAATAAAGCTACCTTTTTACTACCTATGAAGCGGATCTTATACGGAGCGGGCGGCCAAATTCGCACTTTACCTGTATGAGGGTTAAAGCTGTGCTGCATTATGCGATCGTAGTTTTCTCCACGTCCCTTATCGTAGAGGTAGTCGATCCATGAGCCGTCATGGCAACTTTGGTCCTCAACATCCTCTGGTTGAGCATTCTCGAAAAATTCAGAGCATTCGAAAGCGACACTCCAGATGCCTTCGATTGTTCTCGTTCTCTCGACGTAGGAAAGTATGCATGTCCAAGCGACAGCAAGAGCGCATAATCCTAGGCGGCGTGGACAAATTTGAGCCAGTATCTGGCGGTGGCGAGATGGACCATGCCGAGGAAGCTGTTGGCAAGCTGGTCGTAGCGGGTGGCGATGGCGCGGTTGATTTTGAGATGGCCGAACATGCGCTCGATGCGGTTGCGCTGCTTGTAGAGCGTTCGATCATGCTCGATCTTGACGCGGCGGTTTGACCGGCCGGGGATGACGGCAGCAATCTTCCGCTCGGCAAGATCCGCACGAATGGCATCAGCGTCATACCCCTTGTCCGCCAACAAAGCGTCGGGCGTGCACTCGGGCAGATCGATCAAAGCATCATACGCCTTGCAGTCCGCTGCCTCGCCACCTGTTAGGTGGAAGGCAACTGGTCGTCCGAGGGCATCAGCCAAGCAGTGAAGCTTACTGGTGAACCCGCCCCGCGAGCGGCCAAGAGCGCGTCGATGAGTCCCCCTTTTCCGCCCGCTGCCGAAACGTGGGCGCGGACTGTTGTGCTATCGATGCTGTAGTGGCCGCTGTCAGCCATGATTTCGGCGAGCGTAACCGCAACGGTCTCCCAAACACCAGCCTCACTCCAGCGTCGAAACCGCCGATAGATCGTGTTCCAACTGCCGTATTTCGGTGGTACATCGCGCCACGGTGCGCCGCAACGGAGCCGCCAGAGTATGCCGTTGACGACAGAACGGTTCTGCTCCGGCCGCCTGCCTCGACCGCGATTTTCAGGCTCGATTGGCAACAAGCCCTTCAAAATTCGCCATTCTGCTTCGGTGAGATCGCCCCGGCTCAAATCTGCCTCCAAAAAGCAGGCTTGAATCAACGACTGGCCATCGCGTCAATCGCGTTCCCAAACACCATGCAGAAATCGGTGTTTTTACGGCCACCTCGCGATAGATTACGCCGCATGAGGAAAGTGACCCGACGGGATTGGCTTGCGCTATCTGCTCCGGCCGTTGTCAGTATTCTGGTGGCCTATTTTCATGGTCATCAGAAGGGATGGGGTGCTGGTATAGCTACCGGAGCAATCATGTTTTCGTTCGCCGTTTGGATATGGCGGCGACAAATCATCAAATATCCCGAAGACACTTGGAAAGCTCGCCTCTAGGCAATTTGTCCACGCCGCCTAAAAAAATCTTCGCAACTTTCATTGCTTTAACTTAACGCTTTGGAGTGAAAGCGGCAACCCATCGCAGGCCGTTATCATCGCTAAACTTCCGCAACTGGGCGACAACCGTCGAGACTTCTCCCTCCTCCGCCGTCATGCCAGCGTAGGCTGGCATCTCTGGCCTCAGGCATCCGGCATGAGATCCCGGCCTTCGCCGGGATGATGGGATTCCTTCGCCAGGGTGACGGGATTTTGATTTTGGGCAACGGGCTTCGAGCATGTCCGGACAGTCCGCTCCTAGCTCAGCGCGTCGATCGCCTCGTCGTCCATGCCGCCGGGCACGATCATCAGCGGGCAGGGCAGTTGCCCGGCGTGGGTACTGAAATGGGTAATCATCGGGCCGGGCGCGCCGTCGGCCGCGGCGCCCAGCACCAGCGCCGAAACCTCGGGATGTTCGCGCAGGTAATCGCGCACGACGTCCGGGCCGTTGCCCTGGCGCACCGAGATGATCGGCGTCAGTCCGGATTCGCTGGCCACGCTGCCGGCCGCGGTAGTGACCAGCACTTCGGCGCGATCCTTGGCCTCTTCCTCGATGGTCGCCTGTACGCCGGCGAAAGCAACGAATTCCTGCTTCGGAACGAGTGCGAGGATGTGAACGGTGCCATCGGTGCGAACGGCGCGTCGGGCGGCGAAACGCAGCGCTTGCCGCGCCTCGTCCGTTTCGTCCATAATGACCAGGTAGACACGCTGCTGAAGCATGGCCTTTTCCTTCCCGGACCTCTCTACCGGCAAATTCGTATGCAGGGCAAGCCTCAAGCCACTTGACCCGCAAGGCAAGGCCGTTGAAATGGCGACAAGAGGTGAGGCAGCCTGAAATAACCTATTTGGTTGCTTTTTGTTCAAATCAATAACCAAGGATGGAAACTGCGCCATGCCCATAGCCATCAAGATGCCCGCGCTTTCGCCGACGATGGAAGAAGGCACGCTTTCCAAGTGGCTGGTGAAGGTGGGCGACACGGTTTCGTCCGGCGACATCATGGCCGAAATCGAGACCGACAAGGCCACGATGGAGTTCGAGGCGGTCGATGAAGGCGTGATCGTTTCCATCGACGTTGCCGAAGGCAGCGAAGGCGTGAAGGTCGGCACGGTGATCGCCACGCTCGCGGGCGAGGACGAAGGCGCCAGCGCACCCGCGCCCAAGGCCACCCCGGCTCCCGCGCCAGCCACCACGCCGACCCCTGCTGCGACACCCGCGCCTTCGCCGGCTCCCGCTCCCGTGGCTGCCGCCGCGCCCGCGCCCAAGGGAGACCGCGTCGTGGCCAGCCCGCTCGCCAAGCGCATCGCCGCCGACAAGGGCATCGATCTGGCCGGCGTGAAGGGCACCGGCCCCAATGGCCGGATCGTCAAGGCCGATGTTGCGGGCGCGCAGCCTGCGACCGCGCCTGTTGTGGCTTCGGCCCCGGCCGCCACGCCGGCAGCAGCCCCGACGCCCGCGACGGCTCCCGCCGCCGCCAGCGTTCCGGACTTCGGCATTCCCTACGAAGCGCAGAAGCTCAACAACGTCCGCAAGACGATTGCGCGCCGCCTGACCGAAGCCAAGCAGACCATCCCGCACATCTACCTGACCGTCGACATCCAGCTCGACGCGCTGCTCAAGCTGCGCGGCCAGCTGAACAAGGCGCTGGAAGCGCAGGGCGTGAAGCTCTCGGTCAACGACCTCATCATCAAGGCGCTGGCCAAGGCGCTGCTGCAAGTGCCCAAGTGCAACGTCAGCTTCGCTGGCGACGAACTGCGCAGCTTCAGCCGTGCTGACATCTCGGTGGCCGTGGCCGCGCCTTCGGGCCTGATCACGCCGATCATCGTCGATGCCGGCACCAAGTCGATCTCCACGATCGCCACCGAGATGAAGGAACTGGCGAACAAGGCGCGCGAAGGCAAGCTGCAGCCGCATGAGTATCAGGGCGGCACGGCTTCGCTTTCGAACCTCGGCATGTTCGGCATCAAGCAGTTCGATGCGGTGATCAACCCGCCGCAGGGCATGATCATGGCGGTCGGCGCGGGCGAGCAGCGGCCCTATGTGGTCGATGGCGCGCTGTCGATCGCCACCGTGATGAGCGCCACCGGCAGCTTTGACCATCGCGCAATCGATGGCGCGGATGGGGCCGAACTGATGCAGGCGTTCAAAGCGCTGATCGAAAACCCGCTCGGCCTGGTCGCCTGACCCCGCCGTGTCGGACGTCGACAACCCGCCGCTGCCCGGTTCGGAGCCGGCGATCCGCATCACGGCGATGCCGGCGGACGCCAATCCGGCCGGGGACATCTTCGGCGGGTGGCTGATGGCGCAGATGGACATGGCGGCGGGAATCGTCGCCACCCGGCATTCGATGGGGCGCGCGGCGACGATCGCGGTGGAAGGCATGAAGTTCCACCACCCCGTTCACATCGGGGATGAAGTGACGGTCTATGCAGATCTCGCCTCGGTGGGCCGCACGTCGATGGTGATCGACGTGGAAGCCTGGCGGCGGCCGCGCACAGGGAACGAGCGGCAGCGCGTGACGCAGGCGCGGTTCATCTTCGTGGCCATCGACGAGAGCCGGCAGCCGCGCGCGGTGCCGCCGATTCCCGTGGGAGAGAACGCGCATGGCTGAGGAACTGGTCATCCGCGTGACCGCGATGCCAACCGACCTCAATCCCTATGGCGGGGTGTTCGGAGGCTGGCTGATGAGCCAGCTTGCGCTGGGCGCCGGCTCGCTCGCCTCGCGCCGGGGCAAGGGCAAGGCCGTGGTGGTCGCCGCTACCGACTTTACCTTTCCGGGCGTGATGGCGGTGGGCGACGAACTGACCGTCCATGCCGAAATCGTTGCGCGGGGGCGCACCTCTCTGACGATCGTCGCGCGGGGGGAAGGGCGCGAACGCAATGGCGAAGGCGTGACCGAGGTCGCGCGCGGGCAATTCAAATTCGTGCTGCTGGCCGATGATGGCCGGCCGCGCGCCATCGATACAGTGGAGTGAACATGGCTGAACAGTATGACCTGATCGTCCTCGGATCCGGCCCCGGCGGCTATGTCGCGGCGATCCGCGCCGCGCAACTCGGCCTCAAGACCGCGATTGTCGAGCGCGAACTGCTCGGCGGCATATGCCTGAACTGGGGTTGCATCCCCACCAAGGCGCTGCTGCGCTCGGCCGAAGTGTACAACCACATGAAGCACGCCAAGGCCTATGGCCTGGCTGCGGACAACATCCGCGCCGACATCGAAGCGGTGGTCGCGCGTTCGCGCGGGGTGGCCAAGCAGCTGAACCAGGGCGTCACGCACCTGATGAAGAAGAACAAGATCACCGTCCACATGGGCACCGGCGTGCTGAAGGCGCCCGGCACGCTGGAAGTGACCGGTGACAAGGGCGTGGAGACGCTGACCGCGAACCATATCATTGTCGCCACCGGTGCGCGGGCGCGCGACCTGCCGTTCGCCAAGGCCGATGGCAACCGCGTGTGGACCTATCGCCACGCGATGACGCCGAAGGAACAGCCGAGCAAGCTGCTGGTCATCGGATCGGGCGCGATCGGCATCGAATTCGCCAGCTTCTACAATGATATGGGCACGGAAGTGACGGTCGTCGAGATGATGGACCGGGTCGTGCCGGTGGAAGACGCCGACGTTTCCGCCTTCCTCGAAAAGGCGCTGGTCAAGCAGGGCATGACGATCCTGACCGGGGCGGGCGTCGAAAGCCTCGACGTGAGTGCCAGTGGCGTGAAGGCGAAGATCAAGGGCAAGGACGGCAAGGTGGTCGAAAGCCAGTTCAGCCACGTCATCGTCGCGGTGGGCATCGTGCCCAATACCGAGAACATCGGCCTGGAAACGCTGGGCGTGAAGGCCGAACGCGGGATCATCCAGATCGATGGCCATGGCCGCACCAACGTGAAGGGCGTGTGGGCGATCGGCGATGTCACCCCCGGCCCGTGGCTGGCGCACAAGGCCAGCCATGAAGGCGTGATCGCGGCGGAAGCCATCGCGCAGGAACTGGGCAACAAGGATGTGCATCCGCACGCCATGGATCGCGGCAACATTCCGGGCTGCACCTATTGCCACCCGCAGATCGCCAGCGTCGGCCTGACCGAAGCGAAGGCGAAGGAAGCGGGCTACACGCTCAAGGTCGGCACGTTCCCGTTCATCGGCAACGGCAAGGCGATCGCGTTGGGCGAACCGGAAGGCTTCGTGAAGACGGTGTTCGACGCCAAGACCGGCGAACTGCTGGGCGCGCACATGATCGGCGCGGAAGTGACCGAGATGATCCAGGGCTACGTCGTCGGCAAGACGCTGGAAACGACCGAAGCCGAACTGATCAACACCGTGTTCCCGCATCCGACGATCTCGGAATCGATGCACGAAAGCGTGCTCGCCGCCTACGGGCGCGCGCTGCATATCTGATCCTGACCACTCCGGCGTTCCGGCATGACCGCGACTCATGATGCGATCGTGCTGGGCGCCGGCGCGGCGGGGCTGATGTGCGCGGCCACCGCCGGGCAGAACGGCCGCCGCGTGGCCTTGCTCGATCACGCGGACGAGCCTGGCCGGAAGATCCTGATTTCCGGGGGCGGGCGGTGCAACTTCACCAATATCCACACCGCGCATGACCGCTATCTTTCGCAGAATGCCCACTTCGCGCGATCGGCGCTGAGCCGCTACACCCCGTCCGACTTCATCGCGCTGGTCGACCGCTATGGCATCGCCTGGCACGAAAAGACGCTGGGGCAACTGTTCTGTGATGGTTCGGCGCGGCAGATCGTGTCCCTGCTGCTCGACGAATGCGCGGCAGGGCAGGTCGAGGTGCTGTGCGCCATGGCGGTGGGCGAGGTCAGCCATGCCGATGGCCTGTTTCGCGTGGAGGCCAGCGGACGAACCTTCACCGCGCCGGCGCTGGTGCTGGCCACGGGCGGGCCATCGATTCCCAGGATGGGCGCGACAGGCTTCGCCTATGATCTGGCGCGGCGCTTCGGGCTGAAAGTGGTGCAACCCCGCCCGGCGCTCGTGCCGCTGACGCTGGGCGGGGACGAGGCCCTGTTCCGCGATCTGTCGGGCGTTTCGGCCGATGTGACCGCGCGCGCCGGCAAAACGGCGTTCCGCGAGGCCGCGCTGTTCACGCACCGGGGCCTGTCCGGCCCCGCCATTCTCCAGATCTCGTCCTACTGGCGCCATGGCGAAGCGGTGGGTATCGATTTCCTGCCCGACCGTCCGCGCGAATGGCTGCTGGCGACCAAGCGTGAACGGCCCCGCGTGGCGCTGCGCAAGGTGCTGGCCGAAGCGCTGCCCGAGCGGCTTGCCACTGCCCTGTGCGAACGGCTAGGCGGCGGTGGCGAGCTTGGCGGCATGACCGACAAGGCCTTGCGCGCGGCCGAAGCCCGGCTTGCCGACTGGCGCTTCCACCCCAACGGCACCGAAGGCTTCGCCAAGGCCGAAGTCACCGGCGGTGGGATCGATACGGCGGGCCTTTCCTCCCGGACGATGGAGGCGCGCACGGTGCCCGGCCTCTATGCGATCGGGGAGGCGGTTGACGTCACCGGCTGGCTAGGCGGATACAATTTCCAGTGGGCCTGGGCCAGCGGCAAGGCCGCCGGTCTAGCCCTGTAGAACGGTAATTTAACCGATCGCCTAAATGCGCTTGCGCTCAGGCGCGTTCTTGATGACAAGCATGTCAATAAGAACGGTATCGGGATGGGCGTGCCATGGCTTCGGGCGAATACGATTACATAATCATCGGCGCGGGCAGCGCGGGATCGGTTCTGGCCGCGCGGCTCAGCGAAGATCCCGGCGTCCGGGTGCTGGTGCTCGAAGCGGGCGGGCGCAATACCTCTGTGCTGGTGCGGATGCCGGCCGGCGTGGGTACGCTGATCAAGCAAAAGAGCAAGTTCAACTGGGGCTTCTGGAGCGAGCCGGAACCGTTCATGGACGGCCGGCGCCTGTGGCATCCGCGCGGCAAGGGGCTGGGCGGTTCGTCCGCGATCAACGGCATGGTCTATATTCGCGGCCACGCGCGCGATTACGATCACTGGCGGCAGCTTGGGCTGGACGGCTGGTCCTATGCCGAAACGCTCCCCTACTTCAAACGCGCCGAAAACTTCGAGGATGGCGCTTCGACCTACCACGGCGAAGGCGGGCCGCTTTCGGTCAGCTGGGGCGAACGGTCCGACCATCCGCTCTATGCCGGCGTGATCCGCGCCGGGGGCGAGGCCGGGCACAAGATCACTCCCGATTTCAACGGCTTCGATCAGGAAGGTTTCGGCCGCTATCAACTGACGATCCGCGATGGGCAGCGCTGGAGCGCGGCGCGCGGCTATCTTCAGCCGATCGTGGGCCAGCGCCCCAATCTGACGGTGGTGACCGGTGCCCGTACCCACCGCATCGTCATCGAGAACGGCCGGGCGACGGGAGTGGAATACAGCCTGGGCAAAGGCAAGCCGGTGCAAACCGCGCACGCCGCGCGCGAGGTGCTGCTCTGCGCCGGGGCGTTCCAGTCGCCGCAGATCCTCAACCTCTCGGGCATCGGCGATCCCGAGGCGCTGGCCCGCCACGGCATCCGCCCGGTTCATGCGCGCAAGGGCGTGGGCGGCAACCTCCAGGATCACCTTGACGTCACGCTCAACTGGACGTGCCCGCAGCCGATCACGCTTTATAACGATACGAAGGGCCTGAAGCAGCTCAAGGTCGGCCTGCAATACCTGCTCACCGGCAAGGGGCCGGGGCGGCAGAACGGGCTGGAGGCGGGCGCCTTCCTCAAATCCCGCCTGGACCTCGACCGGCCGGACCTGCAGTTCCACTTCGTGCTCGCGATCATGCAGGACCATGCCAAGGTCGCGGTGAAGCAGGATGGCTTTACCATGCACGTCTGCCAGTTGCGGCCCGAAAGCCGGGGCACCGTCTCGCTATCCTCGGCCGATCCCTATAACGATCCGGCGATCCTCGCCAACTTCCTCTCGACCGAGGATGACCGCCGCGCGGTGCGCGAAGGCGTGCGCATGGCCCGCGCGGTGGTCGCCCAGCCCGCGCTCGAGGCGTTCCGGGGCGCCGAGTTCGCGCCGGGCGAGCAGGTGCAGACCGACGAGGAAATCGACGCCTTCATCCGCGCCAAGGGTGAGACGATCTACCACCCCGTGGGCACCTGCCGCATGGGCCTGCCCACCGATCCCCTCGCCGAGGTGGACAAGGACCTGAAGGTGATCGGCCTCGAAGGCCTGCGCGTGGTCGATGCCTCGGTCATGCCCACCCTGATCGGCGGCAACACCAACGCCCCCACGATCATGATCGCGGAAAAGATCGCCGACGTGATCCGGGGCAGGGTGCCGTTGCCACCGGAAGAGGTGCCGGTGGCGGGGTGAGGGTTGACGCCCGGCCGCATGTGGACCAGCCCCGGCGTCGGGAAGGGACCATATTGGCGCGAAAGGTCGCGTCCTTCCGCATCATCCTCGGACGGCGGCAGCGCGCCGGGCGTGCCCATGGCGATCATGTCGCCGGGGCGCAGGCGATAGCCTTGTGAGAGATAGGCAACGGTCTCGGCAACGCCGACCAGCAGGTCATCTAGACCAGAACGCTGGCGAACCACGCCGTTCAGGCGTGTCTCGAGGCAGTGCCGGGTCGGATCGCCGAACTCGTCGGGTGTTACCATCCACGGGCCATAGCTGCCCGATGCCTCGAAATTCTTGCCCAGACCGAACTGGCGGTTGTGCATCTGGTATTCGCGGACCGACCCTTCGTTGACGATCGTATAACCGGCTACATGCTCGAGCGCGCGTTCGACCGGAATATGCCGGCCGGCTTTGCCGATCACGACCCCCAGTTCGCCCTCGTAGTCAAAGGCTTTCGCGATGTTTTCCGGCGGGGCGAGGATCGGCTCGCCACTTCCGACATAGGAGGCAGCCGTGCGCAGGAAGAGATGCGGATAGTCGAGTGACGTGGTGAGACCCGTCTCGGCGATATGCGTCTTGAAGTTGAGTGCGAGTGCCCAGAACGCATTGGAGCGGCCGAGAAAAGGAAGGAGCGTGACGTCCTTCAATGGGTGACCAGGCCCGGCTGCCGCGAGCAGTCGGGCCAGCCGATCAAGCGCGCCGTCGATACCAAGCAATGCTTCGATGTCGGTCGGCAGATCGGGCGCCAGTGCCGCGATCGGATGGAAGCTGAGCCCGTCGGTCGACACGCCGAGCGCGCGACCCGTGCTGTCCTGGTAAGCGAGGAGACGCATGTTCGATCGTCCTCAGCTGCCGATGGGGCCGACCACGGCTTCGATAGCCGCAGTGATCACCGCCACATCCACCGCGGACGGCGCACCGCTCGCGCCGATAGCGCCGATGACCCGGCCATCGATCCTGATGGGCAGCGACCCGATCGCGGGCAGCATCGGGCCTCGGCAGCCTCATGGAAATCACGCGGGGCGGCAAAGCGCCGATCACGCTGCCGGGTGGCGAGGAGCGTTCGTTCCTGATCGACGGCGACGAGATCGCCTTCGGCGGCAAGGCCCGGGCCGATGGCTTCGTGCCGATCGGCTTCGGGCCTTGCCGGGCGGAAATCCTCGCTGCGGTATTCGGGGCTGAAACGGAATCCTGATACTGTCGCCCTGTCATCGACTAGCGCAGATTGGTCCGGGCAAGCTCGATGATCTCGTCGCCGCGACCGCTGATGATCGCTTTGAGCATATAAAGGCTGAAGCCCTTTGCCTGCTCGAGTTTTATCGCGGGCGGCATCGCCAGTTCCTGGGGTGCGGTTCGCACATCGACCAAAGCCGGCCCGGGATGCGCCAAGGCACGGCGCAGGGCGGGCTCGAGCGCGTCGGAATCCTCGACGCGGAGGCCCAGGACACCGCACGCCTCGGCGATCGCGGCAAAGTCCGGGTTGTGCAGCTGTACGTTCACGTCAAGGAATCCGCCCGCTTTTTGTTCCATCGCGACAAAGCCCAGCAGGCTGTTGTCGAACACGATGACCTTCACGGGCAGACCGAGTTGCGCAAGGCTCAGAAAATCGCCCATCGACATGGCGAACCCGCCGTCTCCCGAGAGAGAAATGACCTGCCGATCGGGGAAGGCGGCCTGCGCCCCCATCGCCTGGGGCAGGGCGTTGGCCATCGAGCCGTGATTGCCCGAAAAAAGCAGGCGCCGCTTCCCCGTCATCTTGAGATACCGTGCGGCCCATACGGTGGGTGTCCCGACGTCGGCCGTGATGATCGCATCGTCGGCTGCGAGATCGCTGACCAGCTTGGTGATGTATTGCGGGTGGACCGGTCGGCCGGGCTTGTCAGGGGTGGCGAGGCTATCGAGCCCCTTGCGAGCGCCGGCATAGTGTTCCAGCGATCGGGTCAGGAACGTTCTATCTTCACGACGCTCCAACCGCGGCAACAACTGGCGGACCGTTTCACCGACATCACCTACGATCCCCAAGGCAAGGGGAGCCCGCTTGCCCATTTGCGAGGGGTCCCGATCGATCTGGATGATCCTGGCGCTTTCGGGATAGAAGTTGCGGTAGGGAAAATCGGTGCCGAGCATGAGCAGCGTGTCGCAGTTTTCCATGACGTGATAGCCCGACGAAAAGCCGATCAGACCGGTCATGCCGACATCGAAAGGGTTGTCCCATTCGACATGCTCCTTGCCGCGCAGCGCATGAACGACCGGGGCACCGAGCCTGTCTGCCAGCGCGACGACTTCGTCATGAGCACCGGCGCAGCCGCTGCCGCACAGCAGCGCGGTTGCTCGCGATTCGTCGAGCAGCGCGACGAGCTGGTCGATATCCGACGGATGCGGAAGCAGCCGTGGGGGCCGTAGCACCGGGAAGACGGTCGCGGCCCCGGCGGGTGCCTCCGCGAGCGCGACGTCGCCCGGGATCACCACGACAGCGACGCCTTGCTTTCCGATCGCGGCCCGCATGGCGCGGTGAAGCACCTCCGGCATTTGCTTGGGGTTGCTGACGAGCTCCACGAAGTGGCTGCACTCTCGGAACAGCTCTTGCGGATGCGTTTCCTGAAAATAGCCCAGGCCTATCTCCGACGATGGGATATGCGCCGCGATCGCCAGCACGGGCACATGGTTGCGATGGCAGTCGAACAGCCCGTTGATGAGGTGGAGATTGCCCGGCCCGCACGACCCGGCACAAACGCCCAGCTTGCCGGTAAGGCCGGCTTCGGCGCCCGCTGCGAAGGCCGCCACCTCCTCGTGGCGCGTCATCATCCATTGAATCGTGCCCAGCCGTCGAAGGCTTTCGTTCAATCCGTTGAGGCTGTCTCCCCAGGCTGTGCAAAAACTCATTCGTCTAATCCGCCGCCACCAGCACAGCGACGCGCGTCTCACCCCGCTGGCGTCAGTCGCTCGACACCGAAGGCATTTACTGCATGGAGGATGTTGAAGGCGACAATCGAGAGAGCCGCTTCGGCCTTTACCGCTCTGAGACCTCGCGTGAGGAACCTTCCGCCGCCGGACATCCGTTTAATCGTGCCGAAGGGGTGCTCTACAGTACATCGGCGGGTCACCATCAAGCTCGGATCCGCGTAGATTCTGGCCTCCATACGATCCAGCGCCGCCTGGTCGAACAACCGATGGATGGTCCGTTGGGCGCCGGACGTGCATCGGCTCTTCAGCCGACAGTCTTTGCATGCGGACGTTCTATATCGGATCGCACGGTTGCGGGTATGTTTGCCGGATGGTCTCAACGTCTTGCCGGCGGGGCACCGGATTGTGTCGGTCCCCTCATCATACACGAACTGCGCTGGCCGGAAAAAATCGGTGCTCATGGCGCCGCGTTTGATCGGCGCCGCGACCTCAATATGGTCGCGCTCGCATTGCGCGACCGCCTGGGCGTTGGAGTAACCGCCGTCGGCCAGGACTTTGAGCTCGTTAACCTCAAGCACCTCCATCGTCGCCATCGACATTGGATGCAGGAGCTGGCTGTCGTTTGCCTCGTTGGTCACGTCGTGATGTATGATCAGGCCGCTATCTACATCGACCACGCTTTGCATGTTGTAGCAGGGTGTCTTGGGAGAACGTCCATAGCCCATCGGCCGCGCGTCGGACTCGCCAAAGACCAAAGCCGTCTCGTCGCGATCCTTCAGGATGTCCTGCCGGCGCACGAGCCTGTCCTTGCGGCGCCCGAGGGTCTCGATCGCAGTGGTGAACGCCTCCCGATGTTTGGGCTGATCGTCGAACCCCTGGGCCACTGCCTCATCTATGATGTCGAGCCGTTCAAGGTAGTAGGCGATCTCCTTTTCGGTGTGCGCAACGTCACGGGCCAGCCGGTCGGCGCCAGCGATGTTCTTTGGGCTCGCGACCGCGCGCATCTTCGTCCCGTCCAGCGCGACCAATCGACCGCTGATCAAGCCGGTTTCGCGGCAGAACTGGATGAATGCAGCGCTGGCGCCGACAATGGCTTCCGGATTGTCATGACGAAAGGAGGCGATCGTTCGGTAATCCGGGGCGAGCCGGCGCATTAGCCAAAGCGCTTCGAGGTCGCGGACACACGCTCGTTCCAATTGGCGTGAGGACCGTACCTGGTTGAGGTAGCCCCAGATGTACAGCCGGAGCATATCGCCTGGATGGTATCCAGGGCGGCCGGTGACCGCAGCGATAGCACGACCGAAGCCAAGCTCTGCCAAGTTCAAGCTGGTAACAAAAGCATCGACGACTCGGACCAATGCGTCCGGGGAAACATAGTCATCAACACAAGGAGGAAGCAGGCTGACCTGGTCTCGTGCGAGTCCCTCAATAAAACTCATGCACACCCCGGCGTGGAGGATGGGAAGATAATTGGATTCTACACTGACAGGTTCATGAGTAAAAGCTTGTTCTTGGCTTTGAACATCTGCGCTAGGTGGCGTAATAACTCATTACAGATGTTGCGGGCTTCCGAGAAGGATGAGGTCAGAATCGCCGGGTTCTCCGTTACGTCGAAGCAGTGGCCGCTTGCGCATCGAGCTGCCACCCGTAGCTTTTGGAATCCGGTACGAGATCGGCGATGGTGAACTGATCGAGGTGTCGCGCGAAAGCTTCCAGCGCGCCTGCCAAGGCATGGCGCAAGCCGCATGCGGGCGTCACGACGCAGCTGTTGGTCGCCGCGTCGAAGCATTCCACGAAGGTCCCGGTGTCTTCCATGGCGCGCATGATCGAACCGACGTTCAGGGCATTGGCGGGCCGCGCCAGCTTGAGGCCGCCGCTCCGACCGCGCACGCCCTCGACAAATCCTTCCGCAGCCAGTCGCTGCGCCACCTTCATCAGATGGTTCTTCGAGATGCCATAAGCGTGTGCGATCTCGGCGATCGAATGATGGCCGTCCTTCACGGCCAGGAACATCAGTGTGCGAAGGGCATAGTCGGTCTGGACGGACAATCTCATAAAAGATGGATATCATATATTGGTTTTATCCGCCAACGCGCGTAAACCATGCATAGGAATACATCTTAATCGAGTCGAGGCAGGCAATGACGTCGAACCATGCCGAGCAGGCGCGGGCGCGCAAGATGGCGGACGCGCTCGCCTGCGGAATCGATGATGCTTTCATCTCGCAACTCGTGGAGCGGTTCTACAGCACCGTCCGCCAGGACGACATGCTCGGCCCGATCTTTGCGGAACGGATCGGCGACTGGCCGCATCATCTGGCGCGGATGAAGGATTTCTGGGCCTCGGTCATGCTCGAATCCGGGCGCTTCAGCGGCAATCCGATGCGCAAGCACATCGCGATCGGCGGGCTCGATGAGGCGCATTTCGCGCGCTGGCAGTCGCTCTGGAACCAGACGCTTGACCGGATCGCGCCGAACGCCGCGGTCGCGGATCGGTTTCGCGAAGCGGCACTGCGCATTGGCGAGAGCTTGCTGACCGGCATCAAGATCGACCGCGGCGGCCTGGCGGCCATTTCCGCGAGGGCCTCGTCATGACGCCCGCCCCCTATGGCGCCTCGCCGATCTTCGATGAGCAAAGCCTGCCTGATGCCCTACGCAACGATCATCGCACCAAGGCGGGCACCTGGGGATTGCTGCGGGTGCTGGACGGCGAAGTGCGGCTCATTTTCGTCGATCCGCCGAGCGAGCAGCTTGTGACGCCCGACAGGCCCGCGATCATCCCGCCGCAAGCAACCCATCATGTCGTTCCGCTCGGCCCCATGACGATGCAGGTCGAGTTCTACCGGGAACGCCCGTTCCTTGGCGAAGACGCCGGCCGTGGATGACTTCGCCCTTGCTCGCGCGGTGCATGTCATCGCGGTCCTGTTCTGGATAGGCGGCGTCGGCTTCGTCACCCGGGTGCTGATGCCGACGCTGAGGACAACGGAACTGCCTCAGGACCGCCTGCGCCGTTTTCAGCAGATGGAGGCGCGCTTTGCCTGGCAGGCGCGCCTGTGGGTGTTGCTTGCCGGCGCAAGCGGCCTGTGGCTGGTGGTGCGCGCCGATCTGTGGAGCCGTTTCCTCGACGCCCGGTTCTGGTGGATGCACCTGATGGTGGCGCTTTGGGTCGTTTTTGCGCTAATGTTGTTCGTCATCGAGCCACTGCATCTGCACCGCCGACTTGCAGATTCAAAGTCACCGGAGGCGGATTTCGCTCGAATGACGCGACTGCATCAACTATTACTCATCATCAGCATCACAACTATTCTTGGAGCGGTCGGCGGTAGCCACGGGCTATTCTGAATGGAGGGGTTGGAGCATGACGAGCTATCAAACGACATTCAGCATCAAACGGTTGTGGATCATCCTGTCGGTCGGCATGGTGGTCATGTTCGGCATCCTGCTGCTGCTCGGCCAGCAGATCTACCAGCAGGCGCCGCCCATTCCCGAAGCCGTGAAATCCCAAAGCGGCGAAACCTTGTTCACGCGCGCCGACATCGAGACCGGCCAGAATATCTGGCAGTCGATCGGCGGCATGCAACAGGGCTCGATCTGGGGCCATGGCAGCTATCTGGCGCCCGACTGGAGCGCCGATTGGCTGCACCGGGAGGCGGAGGCATTGCTCGCCCTATCGACTTCGCCGGTACCTGAGGGGGTATCCGCGACGCAAGCGGAGGCGATGCGAAAGGCCGCGCTGCAGGAGGAAATGCGCAGGAACACCTATGACCCCGCATCCGGCGTCATAACGGTCAGCGACGCGCGCGCGCGCGCGATCAGGCAGGTGCAGCAGCACTTCGTCAGCCTGTACGATGGCGGCGACCCCGCCTCGCTCCAGCTCCGCCGCGACTATGCCTTTCCGGTCTATGGCGAGCTGTCGGAAGCGGAAGCCCGGCAGCTTGCCGCCTTTTATTTCTGGACGGCATGGGGCGCGACCACGAACCGTCCGGGCCAGACCATTACCTATACCAGCAACTGGCCGCACGAACCCCTGGTGGGCAACAGCCCGACCACCGGTACATTGTTGTGGAGCCTTGCGTCTGTCATCCTGCTGCTTGCCGCAGCCGGGGCGCTGATCGCTTATTATGCCAAGCAGTTTGACGTCTGGCGCGGCGACATCCTGCCCGAGGATGGCATGGCGACCTCCGACCTACTGGGGCAGGCGGTCATCACGCCGTCGATGCGGGCCACGGCGAAATATTTCTGGGTCGTCTGCGCGCTCTTCGTGACGCAGGTGCTGCTCGGCATCGTCACCGCCCATTATGCGGTCGAGGGGCAAGGGCTCTACGGCCTGCCCTTCGCCGAATATCTTCCCTACACGATCACCCGCACATGGCACACGCAGCTCGCGGTGCTGTGGATCGCCACGGCGTGGCTGGCGACCGGGCTCTATGTCGCGCCGATGCTCGGGGGACGCGACCCCAAATTCCAGCGGCTCGGCGTCAACTTTCTGTTCGTCAGCCTTCTGGTCATCGTCATCGGCTCGTTCGCCGGGCAATGGGCGGCGGTCCATCGCTTCTTCACCAACCTGACGGCGAATTTCTGGTTCGGGCACCAGGGCTATGAGTATGTCGACCTAGGCCGTTTCTGGCAGATCTACCTCCTGATCGGCCTGTTCCTGTGGGTGGCATTGGTGGTGCGCGCACTCCGGCCCGTGCTGCGCCGGGAGGGCGGCAAGTCTCTCATCTATCTCGTGCTGGTGTCGGCGCTCGCCATCGGGCTGCTGTATGGCGCCGGGCTGATGTGGGGCCAGCATACGAACATCGCCATCATGGAATATTGGCGCTGGTGGGTTGTGCACCTGTGGGTGGAAGGCATTTTCGAGGTCTTCGCGACCGCCATCATCTCGCTGCTGTTCGTGCAGATGGGGATCCTGCGAACCTCCACCGCCACCGTGATGGTGCTGTTCGCGACGATCATCTTCCTGTTCGGCGGGGTGCTCGGGACCTTCCATCACCTGTATTTCAGTGGGACGCCGACGTCGGTGATTGCGGTCGGCGCGATGATCTCGGCGCTGGAAGTGGTGCCGTTGCTGGTGGTCGGCTTCGAGGCCTATACGCGCCACAAGGTCGAGCATGAGGCCGAGTGGGAACGAATCTACCACTGGCCGTTCATGTTTTTCGCCGCCGTCCTGTTCTGGAATCTGGTCGGCGCCGGGCTGTTCGGCTTCCTCATCAACCCGCCGATCGCGCTCTATTATATGCAGGGGCTGAACACGACGGCCAACCATGGCCACGCCGCGCTGTTCGGCGTCTATGGCATGCTCGGCCTTGGCCTGACGCTCTATTGCATGCGTGGACTGACCGACGTCACGCGGTGGAACCAGAAATGGATCAGGATTTCCTTCTGGTCGCTCAATATCGGCCTTGGCATGATGACGTTCCTGTCGCTGCTCCCGCAGGGCATCCTGCAGACCTACGCCAGCATCGAGCACGGCTATGCCTATGCGCGCTCGGCGGAGTTTATCCATAGCCCGATCATGCAGGCGCTGGTCTGGGCAAGGGTGCCCGGCGACATCGTGTTCGCATTCGGTGTCTTTGCGTTCGCATGGTTCATGGTTCAGGCGTTCATGCACGGCAGGAAGCCGACTCCAGAAACGGCGGCCATTCCAAAGCCGGCGCTTTAGATCCGCCACTCCGCTTCCCGGCTGTACCCCGGTTTTCAACGGACGGCCGGCTAATTTCGGGCGTTGGTCGCTCCCGGCCAACACCATTTGTCCGTGAAACGGCTTCAGGATCGCCGGACAGGCTTGCCTGATCCGTGGGTTTTAGCACACCCTGTCCCGTGACCCCCAAATTCTCTCGACGCCGGCGTCGGCGAGCGTGGCGGCGACCAGATCTGCGATCGTCTGTTTGGACATGAGGGTATTCTCCGTAACCTACCGGGATTGATGCGCCAGCCTCAGGGTATTCGGCAAGCGCCTGCGAAAAATCGATTATTCAGCGGCGAAGCGATCCGATGGATAGCCGCACTTCCGGCCGTCAGGCTTGCACAGGATGGATGCCAATGGGATCATTTATCCATTAGTTGCCGAGTGTGATCGGCTGATCACGCCTTTGCAACAAGTCCCAAGACCACGCGGACGGGCTTTGCAGCGAGGACTACCCGTCCAAAAATCAGCGCAATTCGACAAGATGGATCGGGGGCGACGCCGATAGCTTGGCGCTCTATCGTTTGCGGGCAGTCTGGGCTCAAGGGCGGATCCCATGACGGAGATCGCGAGCCTGGCGCAGAACCCTCACGCAATTCGCCGCCAAGAAGGGAGCGTTGCATTGACCGAGATACCAACCGTCCAGGCAATTGCGATTGGCATCAACGCCAGCGGTATGCGCGAGGAATTCGACAGCATGGGCACGGTCAGCGTCGCTGCCGATCGCTATTGGGGCGCGCAGACAGAACGGTCTCTTCACCACTTCAACATTGGCGGCGACCGCATGCCCAAGGACGTTTACCACGCCTACGGCTATGTAAAAAAAGCCTGCGCGCTGGTGAATTCAGCCGCCGGCCGCCTGCCTGACTGGAAACGCGACGCGATCGTACAGGCGGCGGACGAGGCGATCGCCGGCAAACTCGACGAGCATTTCCCGCTTTACGTGTGGCAGACCGGTTCCGGCACCCAGTCGAACATGAACGTCAACGAGGTGCTGTCGAACCGGGCAATCCAGTTGCTCGGCGGCACGCTGGGCAGCCAGCATCCGGTTGGGCCAAACGACGACGTCAATATGGGTCAGTCGTCCAACGACACCTTCCCCACCGCGATGCACATCGCGACCGTCCTCGCGATCGACGCCGAACTGCTGCCTGCCGTTACCCGGTTGGCCGAGGTGATCGAGCGCAAGGCCGATGGCTGGATCGACATTGTCAAGATCGGCCGCACCCATCTGGAAGACGCTGTACCGCTGACAGTCGGCCAGGAATGGCACGGCTGGGCCGGGCAGATCCGCGCCTGCATCGCCGCGATCGAGGAAAGCCGCGCCGGGCTTTATGAACTGGCGGTGGGCGGTACAGCGGTCGGCACCGGGCTCAACGCGCCGGCCGGCTTCTCCCAGGAGGTCGCGGCGACGATCGCCGCGCTTACGGGCAAGCCGTTCATCACGGCGCCCAACAAGTTCACCGCGCAGGGTTCGCTTGACGCGATGGTGAGGGCCTCCGCGGGGCTGCGCGGCCTGGCTGTCGCGCTGATGAAGATCGCCAACGACATGCGCTGGCTCGCCTCCGGTCCACGCTGCGGCTTTGGCGAATTGAAGCTGCCCGACAACGAGCCCGGCTCGTCGATCATGCCGGGCAAGGTCAACCCGACCCAGTGTGAGGCTATGGTCATGATCGCCATCCAGGTTCTTGGCAACGATAGCGCCGTCGCCTTCGCCGGCAGCCAGGGGAATTTCGAGCTCAACGCGATGCGGCCGGTGATCATCAACAACGTGTTGCACTCGATTCACATCCTCGCCGATGGGTGCGACCGGTTCCGGGAGTTCTCGGTCGAGGGGACCGAAATCCTGCGCGACAAGATCCAGTCCTACGTCGAGGGCAGCGTGATGCTGGTCACCGCGCTGTCGCCGGTGATCGGATACCAGAATGCCGCGCATATCGCCGAAAAGGCGATCGCCGACGGCACCACGCTGCGCGCAGCCGCGCTCGCTTCCGGCAAGGTGGACGCAGCGCTTTTCGACAACACCATCCGCCCGCTCGACATGGTCGGCCACGGTCTGGCGGGCGCCTGAATGAGACGATCCAATGGTATGCCGCATCCGCATATGGGCTGGCCTGAATAGCGATGCCTGACACAAACCGCCTCGATGCTGCCGCCCACGTGTTGTTGCTCCTCGCGCGCCTGCTGCTGGAAGCAGGAGCGGACAGCGAGCATGTCCGCCGGCGCGTCGAGGCGCTTGCCGAACGGCAGGATTTCGCAGCCGAGTTGTTTCTCGGCAGCGAACGCCTGCTGCTGATGTTGGGAAACGATCAAGTCTATCGTACCCGCATTGGCCACGCGTTGGGCGTGATGGGGATTGACGCCGGTCGCCTCGTCGCGCTGGAGGAGGTCGCGACCGCGATTGAAGCGGGCACGCTGGAACTCGAAGCGGCCGCTGCCCGCCTTAGCGTGATCGCCAAAGCCCGGCCCGCTTATCCGGGGTGGCTGACGATACTGGCGGTGGCAGGCACGGCGGCGGCGCTCGCCCGCCTTTTTAGCGCCACCTTGCCGGTCGTCGGCGCGGCTTTCCTTGCCGGCGCAGTCAGTACCGTGCTGCGGCGCGTGTTACCCCGGTTACGTGTCGGGCCTGCCGCCGCAGCGGGAATAACGGCGACCATTAGTGGCATGACCGCTGTGCTCGCGTCGCGCCCGAGTGGCGCGGACCCTACGCTCGCTCTGGTTGCGGCAGGCATGATTCTGGTCCCGGGAGTTCCTCTGATCAACGGCGTGCGCGATCTGATGCAGGGGCACGCCGCGATCGGGCTGGCCCGGATCGCCAATGGCGCCATCACCGTTATCGCGATAGCCGCGGGGCTGGCCGCCACGAGTCTGGCGGTGGGCGTGCATCTTCCGGTCACGCTGAACACGCCGAATCTCGGGCTGGCATGGGACCTGCTGTTCTCCAGCATCGCCGCTTTCGGCTTCGCGATCCTGTTCGGAGCACCGCGCGGGGCGGTTCCGACGATTATGCTAACCGGCGCTCTCGCCCATGGATTGCGCACGGCGCTGATGATGCTGGGCAGCGACATCGCCATCGCGACCCTGGCTGGCGCCACTCTTGCCGGTGTCCTCGCACGGCTGGTCGGGCGCCGGCTTGGCACCCCCTCTTCGGCGCTGGCCTTTCCCAGCGTTGTCGCGATGGTGCCGGGCTCCTATGCCTTTCGCGGGCTGATCGGCGCACTGGATATCATGCTCGCAGGACCTGCCGCTCCCGCCGCATTGCTGGCGGCCAGCGCCGCTGCGCTGATCTCCGCGTTCGTGTTGACCGTCAGCATCGGCATCGGCCTGTTGCTGTCTTCGGCGCTCAATCCCGCGATCTTTGGGCTTGGAAATCGGCCTGCCAGGGACCGGATGAGCCCACCGCGTTGATCGACGCATCCCGGCTGCCGCGCGGTGTTCGTTGCGTGCCCATTGTCGTTCGCTGCAAGATAGGGTTGGTGATTGTCAGCGGAGCGGGATATTGTCGCCGATGATCTCTTTGCGCCCGGTGTTTGATCTGCCTGCAAGCCGTTTTCGGCTGGCCTTCTTGGCCTTGCTGTTCGGGATGATGATCGTTACCCCCCGCGCCGGACAGGCGCTCGATTTTACCGTGCCGACCACCGAGATGCGGCATGTGAAATGGTCGATCGCCGAAGGCGCTCCCGCCAATGTTGTTGCCATCGCGCAGACCCCTGACGGTTTCATCTGGCTGGGCACGGCAACCGGCCTGTATCGCTTCGACGGAGTCCGGTTCGAGCATATCGAAGCGCAGGAAGGCGATCCCGCGCGATCGTTGCAGGTTACCGCCTTGCTGGCCGCCCGCGACGGTGACCTGTGGGTCGGCTATGACTACGGCGGCGTGGCGGTCTATCGGCATGGCAGGCTGCAGGGGCGCAATGCAGGAACGCCGCGGGGCTCGGTGGTCGCGATCGTGCAAAGTTCGGACGGGGCGATCTGGGTCGCCTCCGAAAGTTCGAACAGCCAGCGCCTGCGATACTACAAGGCAGGCAAGTGGCATGTGTTCAACTCGGGCGTGGATCTTCCAGACGAGCACACCCAGGATATGATCGCCGACCGCGATGGCACTATCATCATCGCGCTGAGCGACTCGATCCACCGCTTTGATCCCGCGGCGGGCCGCTTTGTCCGGCTGAACGCCCGCGGAGGTGTCTCCGTCGGTTTGGGCAAGGACAGATCCGGAAACATCTGGATCATCGACAACGACAGCCTGCGGCGTCTTGACGGCCGGGGAGGCGCCATGAGGCTCACCCCCGGAACGACGGGGTACATTGGGCGCAGACTGCTGTTCGACCGCGATGGCCGGCTCTGGGTGACGGGGCAGGAGCGGGGAATCATCCGGTTGCTACCCGAAACGTTGCAACGCCTGGAGCGCGGAGACACATCGAGGCCGACCGTGCAAGTCCTCCGGGACGTGCTCGGTCCGCTGTCATTGGCTCCCTTCCAGGATCGCGAAGGCAACGTCTGGGTCGGCAGCCCGAACGGGCTTGACCGGTTTTCGGCAATCGACGTCCACCTCGTGTCCAGCTTCCCGACGACGAATACCGGATTTGTCCCGATCGGGCGCGAAGGCACCTTTCTGTTCGGCACGCCCAAAGGGCTGTACCGCATCCACGGAAATCCGATCCGGACAGAAATGGTGGCGCCCAACTGGGGCATCATCTTCAACATATGCAGCGACCATTAAGGCAATGTTCTTGTCGTCAGCTCGAAAGGCCTGATGCTGATTTCGCGGCATGGCATATCCAGAACGCTCTTCGCGCCCGAGGGAGCGACGCCCACGGCCTGCGTATCCGAAGGCAATGGTGACTGGCTCATATCGGCCTACGGTACGTATCGCTTGCATGCGGGAAAGGTCAGCGAGGTCGCGGACAGCACGGAAGCGCTCGGTCATGCGATGCTCATGCGGAATCTGGGAGGGAGCGATATCCTGTCCTATCAGGCGTTGAGCGCGCTCACGGTACGCCGGCAGGGGCGCATATCGAAAATCTGGCAGGGGCGGAACATCCCGGTCGGTTTCATCAAGACCGTCGTGCCGATTCCCGGCGGGATGCTGATCGGGGGAGAGCATGGCCTTGCCCGATATGACGGCGCCCGGTTCGCCACGATCGACGATCGGGCGCATCCCTTTCTGGCCAACGTCACCGGCATCCTGCCACGCGCCGATGGATCGACCTGGCTGATTACCGGCCAAGGCATCGCAAAAGTGCGTTCCGCCGATCTCGACGCCGCCTTTCTCAATCCGGCCCAACGCCTTACGGCCTTCGTCTATGGCCGCGACCAGGGGTTGCGCGCGCGGTCCAACTGGTACGACATGAACGATATCGTCGAGGATCGTGATGGTCTGTTGTGGCTGGCGACGAACCGCGGTCTGGCGTGGATCGATCCACGCAAGCTTGTCCATAACTCGATCCCGCCGCCCGTGGTCATTCGCAACATGGTCGCGGACGATCGTGTCATCGCGCTGGAAAGCGGTGCCGACGGCACGAGCCAGTCTCTTCCCCCGGGGACCGATCGGATCACGATCGATTACACCGCCTTGAGCTTCACCGATCCAGCGGCAAACAAGTTCCGCTATCGCCTTGTCGGCTTCGACCAGGAATGGGTCGACGCCGGTGAGCGGCGGCAGGCCAATTACGGCAACCTCGCCCCGGGCACATACCGTTTCCAGGTGATCGCGGCGAACGGCGATGGCGTGTGGAACGAGCAAGGGGCGGCGCTCGACTTCTACATCAAGCCTTATTTCTATCAGACATGGTGGTTTCGCGCGCTGTTGGTGACGGCGTTGTTCCTGTTCGTGATCGTGCTCGTACGCTGGCGTTCCCGCGCCGCCGCAGACCGGACCCGGCGCCGCGTTGAGGTCCAGGTAGAGGAGCGGGAACGCATCGCGCGGGAGCTTCACGACACACTGCTGCAAGGGCAGCAAGGTCTCATGATGCGCTTCCAGGCAGTGGCGGAGATCACGCCCTCAAACACGGCCGCGCGCGGCATGCTTGAGCGGGCGCTGGAGCGCGGCGACGACCTCATGATCGCAAGTCGCGAACGGGTTCTCGATTTGCGGGCATCAGATCCGGGTAGTCTCGAAAGTCGTATGGCTTCCCTGGCCGAAGATCGCGCCGACCTGCGCATCAGTGGCTATCGGCGCCCCATATGCGCGCCGGTGGCCGATGAAATCCTCGCGATCGTCGGCGAAGCGATCGCCAATGCCGAGCAGCATGCAAAGGCCACCCATATCGCGGTCGAACTGCGGTACCGGGTGCTCGCGCTTGACATTTTCGTCGGTGACAACGGCGTCGGCATCGCTCCCGCCATCCTCGCGTCGGGCGGGCGTCGGGGCCATTACGGCTTGCAGGGCATGTCGGAGCGGGCAGGCCGCATCGGCGGGAAGCTGTGGTTCACCGCCAATGGAACAAACGGAACCCAGGTCCATCTGCGCGTTCCCGCACGGGTCGCTTATCAAACGCAGTGGGACTGGTTCCGGAAACGGGGTCTGCGGGATGGCTCCTCCCGAAGTGGCGGCGAAAGATCGTGAGCGGTGAAGCAACGGCGATGGCTCAACGCCGTCATCGGCACCACCCTTTACGTCCGGCGTGACCATTTCTAAAGCAGCGTATATGACCAGCCCCGGCCTCGGCGCCTGATCGGCATCCCTGGCAATCGGCAAGGCGCAGGCGAGCACGGCTTCGATAGTATCGTATAGCGCCGCCATCGATCTGGGACAGTAGGGCGAGCCTCGCCGAATCGAAGACACGGAAAGCGCACGGGAATGGTCAAGTCCGACAAAATCCGCATAATGATCGTCGACGACCATCCGCTGCTGCGGGAGGGCGTTAGCGCGGTTATCGCAACGCAGGCCGATCTCGATATCGTCGCCGAGGCCGAAACCGGCGAGCAGGCGCTTGTTCTCTATGAAGCGCACCGGCCGGATATCGTGCTCATGGATCTTCAGATGCCGGGCATGGGCGGCGTCGCCGCGATCGAGGCGCTGAGAAAGAGCCATCCGTCATCGCGGATCGTCGTCCTGACCACGTATGCCGGAGACGCCCAGGCCATGCGCGCCCTTCGTGCCGGCGCGGCAGGCTATCTGTTGAAAAGCAGCATGCGCAAGGAACTGATGGATACGATCAGAAGCGTTCATGCTGGCGGCAAGTATCTCTCCTCCGAGGTGGCAACCGGCATAGCGCTGCATGTAACCGAGGATATGCTTTCACGGCGGGAAGCAGAGGTTCTAACTCTCGCCGCCGCAGGAAACTCCAATCGCCAGATCGCGGTGCGCCTGGGGCTCTCGGAGGACACGATCAAGGGATACATGAAGGTTATCTATTCCAAGCTCGGTGCCGCCGATCGCACCCATGCCGTCACCATCGCCGCGCGCCGCGGCATCATCGAGCTTTAGGCCGCGCCGACATTCGCGTGACCTTGTTCCGGCGTTATCCGTGGCTTGCGCATCCCTCGGTCGCTCAGGCGAAAACGGTTAGGCACTCTGGCCATCGGCAGCCTGATGAGGGGAACGGCGCAGGATCTGCTCTAGCGCGTCCACGAACGCGCGAACCTTGGCGGGCACCATGCGTGCTGTGGGATAGACCGCCCAGATCGCCAGGGGTTCCGGCTCCGCATCCGCAAGCCGGATTTCCCTCAGACGACCGCTGCCCAGATCGTCCTCCACGTCCCAGGCCGAAAGATTGGCGATGCCCAGGCCGCCCAGGCAAGCCTGATGCAGCGCCTCGACCGAGCTTGCCGTAAATCTGCCTGTCACCCTTTGGCGCACCGTCTTTCCGTTGCGGTTGAAGACCCAGTGCGAAGTACCCGATGCCGGCAGGCACGCATGGTCGGGCAGGGCGGCCAGCACGCCGGGCGTCCCCGCGGAACGCAGATAGGCGGGCGAGGCGACAAGCCGGCGCGGATTGTCCGCGAGACGGCGCGCAACGAGGTGATTGTCCCGGAGCTTGGCGATCCGGATCGCCACATCGATGCCCTGCGCGACGATATCGACCTGATCGTCCGTCAGAAGCAGGTCAACCTGCAGTTCGGGGTTGTCGCGCATGAACGGAGCGATCATCGGCGCGACAACCTTGCGTCCGAAAGCGGCAGAAACCGTCACCCGGAGTTGGCCCGAGACACCGGATGTGCTTGGTCGTAGCGCCGCGAGGGCGCTTGCCTGCTCATCCAGCATCGCCTGCGCATGGGGGAGGAACGTCTCTCCTTCTGCGGTTGGCGAAAGCGATCGGGTTGTCCTGTGGACCAGGCGAATGCCCAGTTCGGTCTCGAGCGCGGCGAGCCGGCGCGACGCGGCCATCGCATTGATGCCCAGCCGGCGGCCGGCGGCGGCCAGGCTTCCAGCCCGCACGGCCTCGACGAACACCGCCAGGTCGGACAATTCCATTACCACATTTTCCGTTATGCTGGCCTAACCGAATGAAACACTACAGCGAGAAATGCTGCAACTCTATATCCGCCGCAAGTCAATCGTCCAGTTGGCGCAGATTTATCCAACCTGCCGTCGCTGCGCACGCTTTCGTGAGGATTTTTCTATGGGCGGCACCATTATGCAGGGAAGGGCGGACGCCGCGCCGGCGTCAATCGGACGGGGGCTGACCTTCGCCATGGCGATCGCGGCCGGTCTGGCCGTCGCCAACATCTACTACAACCAGCCGATGCTCGGGATCATGGAGAAGAACTTTGCCGGGGGGCTGGTGGGTCTCGTCCCGACAGCGACCCAGCTTGGCTATGCCTTCGGTCTCTTTGCCCTGGTTCCGCTCGGCGATCTGGTGGAACGCCGACGCCTGATCGTGATCCAGTTCATCGTGCTCGGTCTTGCCCTCGCCGGCGCGGCGATGGCGCCTTCCGCTACGCTGCTTCTCCTGGCATCGCTCGTGCTGGGTGTAGCCTCGACGGTCGCCCAGCAGATCGTTCCGTTTGCCGCGCACCTGTCCGCGCCGGAAAAGCGAGGCGCCACCGTTGGTCTGGTTATGTCCGGCGTGCTTTGCGGCATTCTTCTCAGCCGCACGTTGTCAGGCTTTGTCGGCGCCCATGCCGGCTGGCGCGAGATGTTCTGGTTAGGCATCCCCCTCGCGCTCGGCGCCGGTGGCCTGATGGCCTTTACGCTGCCGCGCAGCCATCCCGATACCGACCACAGCTATGGCAGCCTTATCGTTTCGTTGATTCACCTGTGGCGCGAATTCGGGGAACTGCGTCTTGCCGCCGTCACGCAGGGTCTGCTCTTCGCCGCGTTCACCGCGTTCTGGTCGATCCTCGCGCTGCGGCTGCAAGAGCCGCGCTTCGGTCTCGGAGCAGACGTTGCCGGGCTGTTCGGTATCGTGGGCGCGGTGGGTATCCTGGCGGCGCCGATTGCCGGTCGTTTTGCGGACAAGCGCGGCCCCCGCAAGGTCATCCTTGCCGGCACGCTGCTGACGGTCGCCGCCTGGACGATCTTCGGTCTGTGGCCGTCGATCATGGGGCTTGTGGCCGGATGTATCCTGCTGGATTTTGCCGTGCAGAGCGTGCTCGTATCCAACCAGCATATCGTGTTCGCATTGCGCCCCGAAGCGCGTGCCCGCCTCAACACCATTTTCATGGGCCTGATGTTCCTCGGCGGCGCCGGCGGCGCTGCGGCAGCGACGGTGGGCTGGACCACCGGTGGCTGGCCGGCCGTTTGCGCGCTTGGGATCGCGCTGGCGGCGGCTGCGTCCGTCCTGCAACTGAACAACCGCGCCAGACGAGCCTGAGTCTTTACGGGAGCGAACGGCAGATTGCCTGGTTCGCTCCCGTGCCTTGTGCCTAGTGCGGGGTACAGGTCCGGCTAGCCACCACCATCACGCCATGCCGGGATTTCCGCCTGTGCGACTTGCTCGACAGCTTGAATGATCACATCGGCAACCGCCTGGGGTTGCGACAGCAGGGAAAGGTGGCCGGCCCGCAGTTCAGACGAGATCGCTTTCATCCGGTCAGCAAATTCGCGTTGCAGATCAACGCTGACCACGCGATCGTCGCCGGATACGATGTACCAGTTCGGCCGCGTTTCCCACGCTGCCTGCGTGACCTTCTCGCCGAACGTGGCGGCCGGCAGCGGGGGCTGGAGCACTGCCAGTACACGCGCCTCGGTCTCGGGGAGGTCGTGGCCTACGTCCTCGATCCATCCGGCTGCGCTGAGCTTCAGGTTTCCGTTTCCATCATCGGTGATTTTGGCAAGCGCGGGTGGATTCGGGTATTTTCTGACCAGTTCGCCAACGGTTTCACCCGCCGCGGGGGCGAAGGCCGCCACAAATACCAGCGCCTTCACCTTGGGATCGGTGCCGGCCTGCGTGATTACCGCACCGCCCCAGCTGTGGCCGACAAGCACGACCGGTCCCGAAATCGCGTTGAGTGCGAGCGTCGTGGCCGCGACGTCATCGGAGAGTGAACTGGTCGGGTTCTGCACGGCAACGACCGACAGCCCCTTGTCGAGCAAGATCGGAATCACGCGCTGCCAGCTGGAACCGTCGGCCCATGCGCCATGCACGAGGACAACGGTTGGCTCTTGCGTGCGGGATGCGGTCATCGTGGAGGCACTCCTGATTGAGATGTCCCCGGAACCTAACGGCGGTGGCGGCTCTCATATTGTCCTATCCCGCGCATTTTTGCGTTATTCTGAGGTTTGGGTCGCGGCTGGACGGGCTGCGTCAGGCCCAATCCGCGTTGCGCGAGAGATGGCCCGTGCCGGGATTCAGGCTGTTTGTCGGATCAAGCTCCCGGTAATGCCGCGCAAGCGCCGCTTTTGCGGGATAGAGGTGCCCGACATTGTGCTCGGCGGGATATTCCGCACCGCGTGCATCGAGCAACGCCAGCATCGCCTGTTCGAACGCCACCGGATCGTGCCCCTGCTTCACCAGATAGTCGCGGTGGAAGACGTGGCAGAAGAAATGCCCGCAATAGCTGACCCCCACGATCTGCTTCGCGAGTTCGGCAGGGAGGTGTTCGTCCCATTCGTCGTCGTTCCTGCGCAACGCGACATCGAGCGCGACGATATCGGTGATCGTGTCCCGATGGAGCGCGCGATACCGGATGGAAGCGCCGGCCACCGCGAAACGATGCAGGAAGGCGCGATCGCCCTCGTCCTTCGTGCATTCGAAATAGTCGCCTTGGGCGGTGGGGAACGCCTGGGCGAGCAGGGTGCGGGCCTCCTCGATACCGCGGCCGCCCATTTTCAGGATGAGGTGATGCTCGAACCGGTTGTCGAAATCACGCATCCGCTCCGGAAGATGCTGCGGGAACAGCGTCGCGAACGTCTGCATGATCCGGTCGGAGAGATCGTGGGGCGCCCAGGGCAGTCTCGCGCAGAACGCGTCGAACCGCGCCTTCAGCGCGAACAGGCCCGGGAGGTATTTGGCGCCGAGATACCGGATCGCAAGGAACGTATCCTTTCCATACGATGCGGTCAGCCTGAACGCCGAGCGATGGATATACTCCCCCTGGATCGGAAGCGAGGTGAAGCTCTTCAGGATCACGCGCCGGATCGCCGTCAGCTCCGCGGGATCGTTGGTGCCGATATAGAAATCGGCGATGGCCTCTTCCTTCGGAAAGGTATCGAGCCGCACCGCGAACACGACCACATGGCCTCCGCTGCCCGACGCTTCGAAATGGTGCCGGGGATCGTTGTTGAAGCGCGCCGGCGTGTCCGCATCCACTTCGCGGACATGATCCTGGTAATGCCGATCGGAGCAGACGCGGGTCGCGTCGTCGACGATATCGCTCTCCGCAATCTCGCCGGCATCCAGCTGTGCCAGCATGGCCTCGGGCTCGACGCCAAGGCTCACGCCGAGGTGATTGACCAGTCGCACCGAGCCGTCCGCTTCGATCCGGGCGTAGAGCGCCATCTGCGTGTAGGCGGGGCCACGGTGGATCAGCGCGCCGCCGGAGTTGTTGCAGATGCCGCCGAGCACGGACGCGCCGATGCAGGACGAGCCGATCCGCGAATGCGGTTCGCGGCCGATCCCAGCCACGATGTCCTCGAGCTCGAACAGGCGTGAACCTGGAAGGCAAATGACCTGCTTGCCGTCGCGGACGAGCTGGATGCCGTCGAGCCGCGTAGTACTGATGATGACCACATCGCGGTCATAGCGGTCGCCGTCCGGCGTCGAGCCGCCGGTCAGGCCGGTATTCGCTGCCTGGACGATCATGATCGTGCGTGCTCGCGCGCAGGCATTCACCGCGCGCCAGAGCTCCACAAGGCTGCCGGGCCGGACCACGGCAAGCGCCTTGCCGCCGCCGAAGCGGAAGCCGGTGCGGTAACGCCGGGTCTCCCGCTCGCCGGTCAGGATATACCGGCTTCCAACGATCGCTCCGAGTTCGGCGATCAAGTCCGGTGCCGCGGCTGCTGGCGGAGAGACGGCGGACGGCACGGGATCGATCCTGGCCATGGCTCAGCCTTGCCAGCCCTGGAGAAATTCAAGGAGGAGCGCATTCACCGCTTCCGGCCGCTCCTCGTGCGGCAGATGGCCGCAGCGCTCAATCGGCACCGCGCGGAGATTGTCGGCCATCTCCGCCCAGACTTTCGGCATGTCGAACATCTTGCCGACCGCCCCGAAATCCGCGCCCCATAGTGCAAGCGTGGGACAGGCGATCTTGACGTCGGCATCGACAAGGTCCTGTGCGACATCCTCGGCGTTGGCCCGATAGTCCGCCATGGCGCCGCGCACGGCGCCCGGCGCGCGGTAGGCACGCACGTAAGTGTCGAAGGCATCGCCCGAGATTGCCGAGGGGTCATAGGCCCAGTCCGAAAAGAACCAGCGGAGCCACTGTTCTTCCTTGCCGGCGATCAGCGTTTCCGGAAGGTCCGGAATGAGGTGGAACAGAAAGAACCAATAGGCCTTGGCAATTTCGGCGTTGATCTCGCGCGCGACGATGCGGGTCGGCACGTTGTCCATCACCACGAGACGGTCGACGCGTTCGGGATAGTCCTTGGCAAACCGCGTTGCCACCCGCGCGCCCCGATCGTGGCCAACCAACGCGATTTTCCCGATGCCCAGCTTGTCGAGCAGCGCCGCGAGATCGCGGGCCATGGTCCGCTTGTCATATCCGGCAGCCGGCTTGTCGGTCTCGCCATAGCCCCGAAGATCCGGTGCGATCACGCGATGGAGCTCGCCAAGAACCGGAATCTGGAACCGCCAGGCGAAATTCGTTTCTGGAAAGCCGTGCAGGAGCACCACCGGCGGGCCGTCGCCGGCATCGATGTAGTTTTGCCGAATGCCGTTTGCCCGCAAGGTATGGCTTGTCTGTGCGATCATTTCAGGTTCCAGAATCGGCGGCAGGCCAATCCCGCCCAGGTTCTTCTGCGGTATTGCTTGACCATGGTGTCTTGCGATTGGCCCGGATTGCGCCCTTTTGGCAGTTTCTGACCAAAGACCGCCGGCTTGCCTTCAAGGCCAACGCGGAAGCGCGCATACACGGCAGCGAAGCAGGCTGGCGGTTCCTGATTCACGTTCGCCGCTAAGAATGTCCAAGCAATCGCTCAATCCGCCAATACCTCGGCCGCGTCCGGCGGCGAAAGAAGCGCCCGGCATCGAAAGGAAGTGTGGATGAAACTGGCCCGAGTTGGAGAAGCAGGCCGCGAACGGCCCGCGGTGATCGATAGCGAAGGGCGGCTGAGAGACCTTTCCGGTCATGTCGCCGATCTTGCGGGCGACGTCCTTTTGCCGGAAGGGCTGGCGGCTCTCGCCGCGATCGACACGGCTTCGCTCCCGGTCATCGCGCAGCCCGTACGCTATGGTCCCGCGATCGGCCGGCCGGGCAAGATCATCTGCGTGGGGCTCAACTACACCGATCATGCCGCCGAAGTCGGGCTCCCACTGCCCAGCGAACCAACCGTTTTCATGAAAGGCTGCGCGCCGTCAGGCCCCGACGATCCGGTCCGGCTGCCGATGGCTGCGGAGAAAGGGGACTGGGAGGTCGAACTCGGCATCGTTATCGGGCGAGGCGGGTTGTACATCGATGAGGCGGACGCGCTCGATCACGTCGCCGGCTACTGCCTGTTCAACGATCTCACGGAACGGTCCTACCAGATGGATCACAGCGGTCAGTGGACCAAGGGCAAGAGCTTTCCGGGCGTCGCGCCGATCGGCCCCTGGCTTGTCACCCGCGACGAGCTGGGCGACGCCAGCGGCCTGCCCATCTGGCTTGAAGTCAACGGGCATCGGTTTCAGAACGGCAGCACCGGCAATCTGGTCTTCGGAGTACGCCAGATCGTAAGCTACCTGTCGCGCTTCTACGCGCTCGAGGCTGGCGATTTTATCGCAACCGGGACACCGGCGGGTGTCGGCTTCGGGCATAAGCCGCCGGTCTTTCTCAAGCCGGGCGACGTGATGACGCTGGGCATTGAAGGGCTTGGCATGCAGGAACAACGGGTGATCGGCTGGGGCGATTCCGCCGGGGAAATGCCCTAGCGTGGCGGCAGCCCCATCGCGCCGGTCCAAAGCATCCGGATGGAAGCCGGGCGTTCCGGTGGCGGACTAAAATCGGAAATTGCTTTCGAAGCCGATCATGGTGATGCGGTGAGCGGGCCCGGTTTGGCGGATGAAAGTTCCTGGTGAGAAGACGGAGAGGGAGGCGGACAGTTCCAGTTCGGCGGTGGTTTGCCATGCGAGGGTGGCTTCGGCTTCCTTGCCGATGAAGCGGGCGTGGCTGGTGCCGGGCGCGCGGATCAGGTTGCCGGGAATGTCATAGACGCCATCGCCGGCCGTGTAGCGCCAATAGGCCATGGCGGCGATGCTGGCGGACCAGCCCTTGCCCAGCGGCGTGCTGATCCGGGGGTTGAGGCTGACGATGTTGGTCGGCCCCACGGGAGAAAGCTCGCCGAAGTACTTGCCCTTGGGGAACAGGGCGTTGAACGTGCCGAGATGATTGTCGCGCGGATTGCGGTCGCCGCTGACCACGTTGAAGCGCACGGTCACGTCGGGCGAGAGGCGGCCCAGCGGCACGGCGCGGCCCACTTCGCTGCCCAGCGTCCAGGCGGCGATCGGCTGCCCCGCAAAATCGCCGAACTGGTAGACGCCCTCGACGTTCCAGTGCCAGTCGGCGCGCGCGCCGTGGAGCCGCGCGCCGATCGTGTGGCGCCGCTCGCGGCCCTGCGCGGCGCCGAAGCGGGCATCGCGGTTGTAATAGCCGAGATAGTAGAGGTCGACGCCCGGCACCGTCGCGTAAGCGCCCCACAGCGCCTTGGCGGGGGACGTGCGATCGTCGAAGTTGCCGGGGCGCGAGAGCACCGGCTTCACCGCCAGCAGGCTGAGCTGCGCCTGTCCGTGGGTAACGATGGCGCGCACGCCATCGAAGGCCAGCGGCACGTTCGGGCCATAGCGCGTGCCGACGAGCCGTTCGGTGCCGAGCGAGAGCATCTGGCGCCCGGCGCGCAGCGTGACCGGCCCCGCGTCGACTTCGGCGAAGCCTTGCAGCAGGTCGATCCCGGTGCGGTCGACCGGCCCGGGGGCGGGAGCGACGCCGGCGGCATAGGCGACGATGGGCTGGGCGAACAGGCGCACCGGCCCGGCATGGAGATCGGCATAGGGCAGCGCGCGCACCCACAGGAAGCTGTCGTCGGGCGCCTGCGCGCCGCCCCACAGCGCGTTGCGGTTGTTCTCGTTGCGCAGGCGCACTTCGATGCCCGTGGACAGCCAGGCATCATCGCCCAGCGGGATGTATTTGAAGGGGCCGGTCCAGTGGTGGGCGCGCTTTGCCGCGTCGGCCAGGTCCGACCAGTCCTCGTCATAGCGCGTGATGCTCAGCGTGGGCGCCTGCCAGGCTTCGGCGGTCTGGGCGGCCGCTGGGGCGGGCCGTAGCAAGGACAGCACGGCGAGCAGCAGCGCGAGAAGGACGCGGCGCGCCATGTCACCGCGCCATGTCACCGCGCCTGTCGCGCCACCAGCGCCACCAGCACGAAGCCGCCCGCCAGCCCGAGGTGCTCGAAGAAGGCGTTGGTCGCCATGAACCGGTCCGCGCCGGCGGGCAGGGTCCAGAAGGCGTTGGCCACCATCGCGGCCAGTACCGTGAACACGCCGAGCATGCCGGCGCCCAGCCAGACGAGGCGGCCGGCAAGGATCAGCAGCGGACCGATGATCTCGACAAGAATGGTAAGAGCGGCCCATAAACCTGCGGGATATAACCCAAAATGCGCCTGCTCCGCCACCGCGCCCGGCCAGTCCGCCAGCTTGGTCACGCCGCCCAGAAGGTAGGCGCTGACCAGCAGCAGGCGGGCGATGAACCACGTTGGCGCCCAGCCAAGCAACCGGTTCACGAAGCGCGGCGGAGCATCGGCGGCCATGTCACTGCGCCGCCGCGGCGTGGATTTCCGCGATATAGCCGCCGGGGAAGCGCACGATCGCGCTCTGGCGGGCATTGGCGGTGAACGGGGCAACCAGCGTCTCGACACCGGCGGCCTTGGCCCGCGTCAGCGTGGCGGCCAGATCCGCCGTCTCGTAGCCGGTCATGTCGCGGCCATAGGGCCAGGGAAGCTGCCCGTCGGTGACGAACACCACCATCCGGCCATAGCCGCTGTCGATGGCGACGCGGCGGATCGTCTTGCCGGGCTGGCCCACCTCGGCCCCCGACGCGGCGCGGTTGTCGGCCGTGACCCGGCCGTGCGCGAAGCCGGTCCAGCTCGCGATGAAGCGGTCGGCGGCATCGGCCGTCAGGTAGATGCGGTTCTCGGGCACGGTGGCGAGCGGCGCGTAGCTCGGCTTGGCGGTGTGCCAGTAGAGCTGCATGTTCACGCCGCCCGGCCACTGGATCACCACGTCGCGCCCGATCGGATCGGGGAAGGCATCGAGCCGGCGCACCGCGCCATGCTTCACCGCGGAAGCGATGGCGGCGTCCATGTCGGTGACCAGATAGCCGGTGCGCTCGTCGCCGAAGGGGTAGGGGATCGGCGTCTTGAAGCCGAAGGCGGACACCGTGCCGGCGGGGGTCAGCGCAAGCTGCGACTTGGTCAGGCTCTTGGTGGGCGTGACCTGGAATTCGCCCTGCTTGCTGGTGCTGCCGCCGAAGGTGGCGACGAAGCTGGCGACGAACGTGTCGAAGGCGTCTTCGGGCACGTAGACATGGGTCGTGTCGTACTGCGGCCCCACGGCGTAGTCGGCGGCGGCGGCATCGCGCGCGAACGCTGCCGGCGTGGACAGAACCAGGCTGACAGCAGCAAGATAGGCAAGCTTCCTCATGTGATTTCTCCTGTATTCCCGGGATCAGACCGCCCAGCAGCCGCAGCCGAGCGCGCCCCAGAAGGTCTGCACGTCGGCCGCCGGCACGGACGCGCCCAGCGCGGCGGCGTGATCGTGGCCATGGACGCCGCAGGCGGAGTGGCAGCCGCAGGCCGAGGCGAGCTTGGCGCGTGCCTCGGGCGTCTTGTGGTAGCCGCCGAAGGTCGCGACCGGCGACCAGTCGGGCATCGGGCGCGGCAGGGCCGGGGCGAGCGGCGCATAGTCGCCCTCGCCATGGACGACCTTGCCGCCCAGCAGCGTCAGGACCGAGCGGATGTGGACGATCGCGTGCTCGGGCACGCTGAAGTAATCGTCCGACAGCACCGCCAGATCGGCAAGCTGCTCCGCCTTGATCTGACCTTTCTTCCCCACTTCGTTGGAAAACCACGTATTCTCGTAGGTCCACATCGCCAGGGCCTTTTCCCGGCTGACGCGGTTGGCGCCGGGATAGAGCGTGAGCCCGCCCACCGTGCGCCCGGTGACCAGCCAGGACAGCGACACCCACGGGTTGTAGCTGGCGACGCGCGTGGCATCCGTGCCCGCGCCCACCGGGATGCCCGCGGCGATCATCTTCGTGATCGGCGGGGTGCGCTCGGCCGCCCTGGCGCCATAGCGTTCGACGAAGTATTCGCCCTGATAGGCCATGCGGTGCTGCACGGCGATGCCGCCGCCCAGCGCGGCGATGCGGTCGATATTGCGGTCGCTGATCGTCTCGGCATGGTCGAAGAACCAGTTGATCCCGGTCAGCGGGATATCGCGATGGACCTTCTCGTACACATCGAGCGCGCGGCCGATGGTCTGGTCGTAGGTGGCGTGGAGGCGCCAGGGCCAGCGGTGTTCGGCCAGCAGGCGGATCACCGGTTCGAGATCGCCTTCCATGCTGGGCGGCATGTCGGGCCGGGCGACGCGGAAGTCCTCGAAGTCGGCCGCAGAATAGACCAGCATCTCGCCCGCGCCGTTGTGGCGGTAGCTGTCGTCGCCCTGGCCGGGGCTGACCTGCTTCACCCATCCGCTGAAGTCGGCGAGTTCCTCCTTCGGCTTCTGCGTGAACAGGTTGTAGCTGATGCGCACGGTCAGTTCGCCGTCCTGGTGCAGCTTCTCGATGATCCGGTAGTCGTCGGGATAGTTCTGGAAGCCGCCGCCGGCATCGATCACCCCGGTCACGCCCAGACTGTTCACATCGCGCATGAAGTGACGGGTGGAATTGATCTGATAGTCCTCGGGAAGTTTGGGGCCCTTGGCCAGCGTCGAATAGAGGATCGTGGCGTTGGGCTGGGCCAGCAGCAGGCCGGTCGGGTTGCCGGCGGCATCGCGCACGATCTCGCCACCGGGCGGATTGGGCGTGTCCTTGGTATAGCCCACCACGCGCAGCGCGGCGGCGTTGAGCAGCGCGCGGTCGTAGAGGTGCAGGATGAACACCGGCGTATCGGGCGCGACGGCGTTGAGCTCGGCGATCGTCGGCAGGCGCTTCTCGGCGAACTGGTGCTCGGTGAACCCGCCGACCACGCGCACCCATTGCGGCGCGGGGGTGCGATCGACCTGCTGCTTCAGCATGGCCATCGCCTCGGCCAGCGAAGGCACGCCGTCCCAGCGCAGTTCCATGTTGAAGTTCAGACCACCGCGGATGATGTGCATGTGGCTGTCGATCAGCCCCGGAATGACGCGGCGGCCCCCGGCATCGATGACCCGCGCACCGGGCAGGACCGCGGCGCGGACTTCCGCTTCGCTCCCCACCACCAGAAACCGGCCATCCCGGATCGCGATGGCCTCAGCAACCGGATTGGCACGATCAAGCGTCGACACCTTGGCGTTGACGAGAAGAAGGTCGGATTGTGGCACCGAAGGAGTCCTTCCGTACAAGGGGGATGGGAGCATGGCGCCAAACGCGGTTGCGCCGGCTCCGACGACCGTTTTGCGCCGAGTGAGCTTCACACGTCGTCCTTCTGCTGGTTGGCAGGCAGGTCCTGCACGTACCCAGCGTGGTCCGAACGCAGAAAGGGAATGACTTCTTTCCCGGAGAAGACCCGCCTGGCGGCCGGGATCGCCTGCTCACCCAGCAGCATGCCGAGCAGCCCGAGCAGGGCGATCGCCGGGGGCGCCGGTGAGCGGACGCCGAGGAGGCTGTAAATGAGGCCGATCAGCAAGCCGGCGGCCAGCGAGATCAGATAGGGCTTCATGGACTTTCCTCCCCGGCGGACCCGTCAGATTCCCGCGTCAGTTGCGCGCGAAGGCGAGCAGTTCCGCGTTGAACCGGTCCTGATCCAGCGTGGGGATCGCGTGCGTGCTGCCCTCGTACACCGAGAGCGTGGCATGCGGCGCAATCTTGACCGCCCTGCGCGCGGAGACATCGATCGGCACGACATGATCGGCGTCGCCGTGGACAAACAGGGCGGGTACGTCGATCTTCTTGAGATCTTCCGTGAAATCGCTTTCGGAAAACTGCTGCACGCAGGCATATTGCGCATAGGCGCCGCCTGCCATTCCCTGCTGCCAGAAAGCGTACCGCAGGCTCTCGTCCCTTGGTTTGCCGATGTCCCATCCGTAAAAAGTTTCCGGAAACGACATATAAAAGCCGGAGCGGTTGTCGAGCACCGCCTTGCGGATTCCATCGAAGACCTCGGCCGGGACACCATCCGGGTTGTTGGGGCCAACCTTCATGACCGGCGTGACCGCGCCGACGAGCACCACCTTGGCGACGCGTGACGTACCGTGACGGCCAATATAGCGCGCAACTTCGCCACCACCGGTGGAATGCCCCACCAGAATTGCGTCCCGAAGATCCAGGGCCTCGATCACGGCGGCCAGATCGTCCGCATAGGTGTCCATGTCGTTGTTCTTCGCGGGCTGCTCGGAGCGCCCATGTCCCCGTCGATCATGGGCGACCACACGAAAACCGTTGTTCGCGAGAAACAGCATCTGGCCGTCCCAGGCATCGGCGTTGAGAGGCCAGCCGTGCGAGAAGACGAATGGCTGGCCTTCGCCGTATTCGCGATAGTATATCTGGGTGCCGTCCTTGGCCGTTGCGAAACTCATAATCGCGTTCCTCTTGTCTGGGTTGAGAGAACGGGACCGACAGCGCGGGGGCGGGAGAGGGGCGAAGGCGCTGCCGGTCCCGAGGGAGGTCAGTGCCCCTCGGAGGCACCGAACATGGTCTTCGCGTACGTAATTCCGAGGCCGTAGCCGCCGCCCCATTCCTTCGCGATTCCCGTCGTGGCGTCGTACGTGTCGACCCGCGCCCAGTCGCGCTGCAGTTCGAGCAAATACTGGAGCGACGTCATCGGCTTCGCACCCAGCTGGATCATGCGCTGGCAGGCACGCTCATGCGCCTCGTCAGACACGTCGCCGCAGGCGTCCGCGATGAAATAGGCATCGAATCCCTGATCGATCGACGAGGCGACCGGTCCCACGATGCAAACGCCGGTCCACAGGCCGGCGAACACGATCCGCTCCTTGCCGATCCGGTTGACCTCCGCGATCACCGCGGCGTCCTCCCACGTATTCATCGAAGTCCGGTCGAAAAGCGGTTGGCCCGGAAAGGCATCGGTGATCTCGCTGTACATCGGTCCCGAGAAGCTCTTCTCGGCAACGGTGGTCAGGATGGTCGGTACGTTGAACGCCTTTGCCGCGCGGCTGATCAGGGCCGCGTTGTTGCGCAAAACCTCCATCGCTATCGATCTGGTCGCGAAGGACATCTGCGACTGAAAATCGATCAGGATGAGTGTATGGTCGGTGGGCGAGATAAGCGACCTGCCGGGGGTTGGCGTGGCTTTGATCGTCATGCGGGATTTCCTTTTCGGACAACGTTCGACTACGGTCTGGGTGCGTGCGAAGCACGCTGACGACTTCAGATCGGCCGCGGAAATCGCCGAGGGGGCATCAACGCGGCAAAATTGTCATGCATGTGCCGCGCCGGCCCGGGCCAAATCGACGGCACCGTTTCCAGAGGCGAAGGCTGACATGCACCCGAGACTAGGTTGGTTGCCTTCACCCGTCTTGGACCGGAATGATGGCAACCCGCATCTGCACGCGAAACCGCGCGTCATCCGCGATCCCGCCCCGGCCCGCCCTGAATTGCGCGTGGCGCGCATGAGCGACCGCCGCCGGGCGCTCTCAATCCTGCGCACGGCCGCCCTTCAGCCTCTGTTCCAGAGCATTGGCCGTCCGTGTGGCGTCTCCGTTCCGGATATCAAATATCCAGTCCATCTCGCCTGACGCACCCTTGCCGGCTTCCTCGATTGCCTTGAGCGCCCCTTCCATCATGGCCGTGGCGGTCTCCTCCACCAGATCCGACGGGATTTCCCGTTCCGACCAGGTCAGCAAGCAGCCGGCGGATCGGGCGTCCATGCGTAGCGCCGTGCGCATGGCGAGTTCGGTGAGCCCGCCGATCGACAAATGCGGGGAGGGCACGCTGCCGCCCATTCCAATCAGCATCAGCGCACGCGCCTTGATCGGGGGTGGGGGCGTCGACAGCATCAGAGTCTCGCCGATCGTGCCCTTGAAGATACCGCCTTCACGCAGCCGGCTAAGCGTGCCTTGGAAGACGGTGTCCAGCTGATTGGCGCCGCCGGTCGGCAGGTTGCTGCCATCGTGCTCGAACATTCCCACGACCAGAAGTTCGACATCCTCCGTCAGCACATCGATCTGCGCGACCTTGAAGCGGACCCCGCGTCGCTCACCCAATGTACGCGCCGAAATCTCGCCCATTTTTTACAGCCTCCGTCACGGCATTCTCATCGCGCGAAGCAGTCAAACTCGTATCGCAGCCCCCGCGCGTCCTGTTTCCGAGTGACGGGATTTGGACATATGTGAGCCAATCTCGCCCGCGTATCGGGCGCGCCACAGGCCAGCCGGGCAGCCTGAATGTCCCGGCGTTCTTGTCGAAAACCTGTTGTTTGCGTGGCTAATGTCCAATCCGGCCCGCCTTCGTTCGTTCATCCCCATCCAATAAGGACACTATTCGACCGGAGGCCCCTCTCGATGAACGGACCATATCGGCAAGCAGCGACGGCCATCGCCATGGCGACTTGCCTCGCTCTTTCCCCCGCCGCGCCCCACGCACCGGCGCTCGCCGCCACGACGGCCGTGCCGCCATCGCCCATCCGGCAGGCGCCGAGCTTCTTTCGGATGCATGTCGGCCGCTTCGAGGTGACCGCTTTGCTCGATGGCACCCATCCCTTTCCCGCGTCGACGGTCGCGGTCGACGCCCGACCGGGCGAAATCGAGCGCCTTCTCGCCGACCAGTTCCTGCCTGCGCCATTCGAAGGCATGATCAATGCGTTTCTGGTCAATCTCGGCGATCGCCTGGTGCTTATCGATACGGGGGCGGGGGATCTCTATGGCAAGGAAGGCGGCGGACTCGTCAGCGTGCTGGCGGCAGCGGGATACGGCCCGGAACAGATCGACGACATCTACATCACGCATCTGCACGAGGATCATGCCGGCGGGCTGCTCAGGGGCGGGAAGCCGGTCTTCCCCAAGGCCATTGTCCACGTCTCTCAGGCCGATTTCGATTTCTGGACCAACGACAGCAACAAGGCATCGGTCAGCCCCTTGTTGCAGCCCTTCTTTCCGGCGATCCAGAAGGTTCTGAAACCCTACGTCGCTGCCGGGCGCGTCAAACCCTTTGCTCCCGATGCCGACTTCGGTTCAGGGCTGAGCGCAATATCGGCGCCGGGGCACACGCCCGGCCACAGCTTCTTCCGTCTCCAGGACGCAAGCGCCACCATGCTGTTCTGGGGCGACACCGTCCATATGGCGCCGGTCCAGTTCCCCGAGCCGGACATCGCGATCAAGTATGACTGGAACGTTCCCGAAGCAATCGCGGCCCGCAAGGCGGTCCTGGCCGAAGCAGCCGACAAGGGATGGCTCGTTGCGGCGGCGCACATCTCGTTCCCCGGGATCGGGCACGTGACCAAACTTCCCCACGGCGCCTACCAGTGGCTCCCGGTAAACTACACGCTCAACCGGTAAAGGCCGATGTCGCGGGCGACCGGGCGGTCAGCGGCCCAGCAGCCTTCCTGCGCCGCTCAGGCGACGCATTGGTGGTCTCGACGCCACGACATCGGAGTTTTTCCCACAATGCGACGGAAGAGCCGCGTCAGATGAGCCTGGTCGGTCAGGCCGCAAGCGCACGCGATTTGGGACAGCGTATCGCGGGTGTGGATCATGAGAGTCTGGGCACGCCGCAGGCGCTGGCGGATGACGTAGGCGTGCGGCGTCTCCCCAAGGCTCACCTTGAACGCGCGACAGAAATGGCCGGTGCTGAGCCTGGCTACGGCAGCAAGTTCCTCCGTGATGAGGGGCGTTTCCAGCTTCTGGTCGATATAATCGGTAACGCGGCGGACCTGCCAGCTTGCCAGCCCCCCCTTGGTCTGGATTATCCCGTTCGAAAGACGCTGCGGAAGGAGAAGCCGGTCCGGCGTTCCTTCATCGAGCTCCTTGTCGAATATGGCCGAGAGCTGCTCCAGATAATGCCGCGCCAGGCCGGGATCGTCGTCAAGCGAACGCCGCGCACCGGCCAGAAGCGACGCGACCTGAAGCGGGGAGATCGATTGCTGGACGCCAGTGGGTTGGATGCGCGCCGCGGACGCGCGTTGCAGCTCTTGAAGCATAATGACTCCCGATCTTGGTTGACGGGAGTGTCGCCGGATCCTTCGGGGGGCGAAATCGAGCGGCGGCTGAGTTGATCATCGCCATCGTTTGAGAAGATTAAACCATGGTCCAGCTTGGCAAGCGAAACTCCCCTGCCGTGGTGCGACGTGCGGCGCCTCAAACAATAGCCTAAAATTCTCCTTTAATGTCAAAACTGTATACAACCTCTGATACCGAACCCCCTCGATAGGGTGGTGCGCCATTAACCCGCCAGGGGCTTGTATCGGATGCGCGTTCCTTGTCCTTTCCTGCCCGGAAAGGACGCGCCATGGCGACGATTCAGATCAAGGCCGGCAACCCCGTCGTCATCATTGTTGACGACGATGCCCTCGTGCGTAGGTCGCTGGAATCGCTGTTCCGTTCGGTGGATTTTGCGGTCCTTGCCTTTGGCTCCGCCCACGATCTCCTTGATGCCGATTTGCCTGACGTGCCGGCTTGTCTCGTCATCGATGTGCGGATGCCGCAGATGGGCGGTTTCGAATGCCATGGACAGCTTCTCGACAGGGGCATCGACATCCCTGCCATTTTCCTGACCGGGCATGGAGACATACCGATGACGGTGAAGGCGATGAAGGCCGGCGCCGTCGATTTCCTGACCAAGCCTTACCGTGAGCAGGACATACTGGAGGCAGTCTACGCGGGCCTCTCGTCGGCCACGGTCAAACGGAGCGCGGGCGAGCAGACGAAAGCCCTTCGCGAACGCTATGCCTTGCTGACGAGGCGCGAGCGGCAGGTCATGGATGGGGTGGTTCGGGGGCTGTTGAACAAGCAGATCGCGGGAAAAATCGGGATCAGCGAGATCACCGTGAAGTTGCACCGCTCCAGCATGATGCGGAAGATGGAAATGCGCACAGTGCCCGATCTGGTGCGGGCAGCCGATGCAATCGCAACACAATTTGCATCCGACGGCTCAAAAATGCCGGCTTAGACTACCGTATGGTTACAGCGTGGTTGCAGTCCATATATCCGGTCCATCAGGCTTTCTGAGGGAGCAGGCAGGGCCGGAGATCATGCGCTTGAGAAATAAAGTCATAGCCGTCATCGACGATGATGCGCGTGTTCGGGCATCCACGGCCAGCCTGCTGCGTTCGTTGGGCTATGCCGCTATGGCCTACGCCTCGGTGGAGGACTTCCTTGGATCGACCGAAACAGCGATCGATTGTGTTCTGACCGATTTGCAGATGCCCGGGTTGACCGGACTGGACCTCGGCGCTGCCCTTCGGGAACGGGGGGCCTCCGTGCCCGTGATCCTGATGACGGCATTTCCATCGCCGGGCGTGCGGGCCAAGGCGCGGATGCTGAAGATGGCAGGTTTTCTGGAGAAGCCGCTGCATCCCGATCGGCTTCTAGACGTTCTTCGGCAGGCGCTTCCCGCATAAGCTGCTCGGCAGGTCATACCCGTGCGGGCAGGGTTAGAGAAACCCGCGTCCCGCCTTCCGGATGGTTCGCCAGCGTTATCTGCCCGTCGTGAAGCTCCACGATGGACCTGCATATCGACAGGCCCAGACCCATGCCGACGGGTTTCGTCGTAAAGAAGGGTTCAAAGAGCTTCTCGCGCGTCGATGCGGGCAAGCCTGGTCCGGTATCGCGCACGATGATGCTGGCCTGGTTCCCGGCGAGACTGAGGTCGATCTCGATCAGCTTTTCCTCGCGCGACGGAGTTTCCATGGCTTGAAGCGCATTGGCGACGAGATTGAGCAGCAGGTGCTTCAGGAGCACCCGGTCCCCCAGGATCATCACCTCCGGGGCACAGTGGGAAAAGCTGATCCTCGCACCCTGGGCTTCCACGTCCCGCGAAGCGAACGACACGGTATTGCGGATCAGCGTATGCAGGTTCACCGGCGCATTTTCGGTCTGCGAGTTACCGACCAGATTCCGGACGCGCTGCATGACCTCGTGAACGTTGAGCACGGCGTCGTGCAGACCGGCAAGCGCTTGCCGCGCCTCGTCCAGATCCGGCACGTCGCGTTCAATCCAGCGTTGCGCTGAAAACGCGAATCCCTGGACCGCGGTCAAAGGCTGATTGATCTCGTGCGCGATCATCGCCGACATTGCTCCGAGCGCGGCGCTGCGCTGCACCTTGTCCAGTTCCGATCGCGTACGTTCGACCGTCATTTCGAGCCGCTTGCGCTGGCGAATGTCGAAAATGCTCCCGGGCACGCGATCAAGCCCGCGATCGGGCGACAGGCTGAAGGCGACAAAGATGTCGATCGGCTCCCCGTTTGCGGCGCGAACCTGCGTTTCCGCCTGGAACATATCGCGCCGTTCGTCGATCGCGAGGATGCACTCGCGGAAGCTGGCATCGCTTTCGGGCAGAAAATCGCTCAGATGCTCGAAGAAGGCCTGCTTGGACGGCACGCCCATGAGATCGAGGGCAGTTTCGTTCACATCGGTGATGCGCACCAGTGAGCGCGTCGAGACGATAAAATCGGGATTTTCGTCGAGGAACGCCGGCAGGTCCTCGACCCCGGCCGCTCGCACCGCGGCGATCGCGGCGGCCACGGGGCGAAAGTCATGTTCCCAGATCGCGACGGCCAGCGAATTGAGCGTATCTTCATGACGGCGCTCGCCGCGAGTTGCCCGATCGTCCACCGCTTGCCGATGCAGCAGGAGGGCGGTCGTTACCGCATTCGCGCCCAGGCTGATCACCATGCGCAATGTCGCATCGGCGTGAGCGGTCATGCCATGGACGAAGGCGAAGCTCGCGACGGTGAATAGCGCGCAGACGGCGGACCATCCGAAAATGTGCGCTCGCGCCGCCCGATTGCATGCGAGAAGCAGCACCAGCACGTAAAGAGTCGCGAAGGCGCTTCCGAAGTCGGTGAAAGTGTCCGCCCAGAAGATTGCCACGGCGAGAAGGGCCGCCGCCACCTGCCGCGTAACCGGCAGAGAACGGGAAGCACCTGTCCCGGCCGCCATTGAAGCTGCCGGATCGGCCGCAAACGCCATCCTATGATGCAAACCGACGGACATCGTTGCATGATGGTTCAGTCATCGGCCCGAGGATAGCCCAAGGCGGGAGCCCATTTCACACCCGGAAGGGGGGGGATTCACCCCTCCTTGACTGGCGCGTGGCCCGTCATGGCGATTTCCCGCCGCCATCCCGAAGGAAAGCCGGATCGATGCTCCCGGTCAGCGGGGCCGCCAACGGATCAGGGTTGAGCGGGTACGCGAATGTCGAATGCGTTCAGCGTAATCGCGACAAGGCAGTAGTAGCCGACGAGGTAGAACAGCTCGGTCGCTCCTTCACGACCGAACACGTCCAAAGCGCGATCATAGAGGGCTTGCGGCAGCGCACCGCCTTTGACCAGCGTCTGGGCAACCTCGAATGCGACCTCCTCTTCGTCGTCAAGATCGTCCGGCCGATTGCCTGACGCTATCGCCTCCACCCGCGCCGCGCTCATCCCGTGAATGGCGGTCGCAACGGCGCCATGCGCGTAGATTTCGTATGCCGCGTCCAGCCGCCCACCGGTAACCAGGATAGCAACCTGACGGGCGCGGTCCGGGATCCTTCGCGCTTGCGTCATCGTCTGCGAGAGATGCCAGATGCCCGATCCAATCTCAGGATCATGCAGCCACGCGTTCCAGGGGCCGAGTAAAGCGCCATCGGCCCGCGTCGTCACGAAGTTCGAATACTTGGCGCTGACGCCTGCCTTCATGCTCTCGAAAAGCGGACGCTGGGTATCAGACAACTGGCCGGGAGTCAGAGGGTCAAGGCGCATATCGATCGCTCCTGCTTTCGGTGCGGTCTAGCCGCTCCTGCGGCGGGCGACAGCAGGCGCGCAAAGTTTGCGTCGAATTCGTCCGGTTCATGTTTGGCCTGTCCAAATCGCCATTCCGGCCCCCGAAGAGCGTGCCGCCGTTGAATTTGCGAGGAAATGTGGCGGACAGGGTGGGATTCGAACCCACGGTGAGCTTGCACCCACGGCGGTTTTCAAGACCGCTGCCTTAAACCACTCGGCCACCTGTCCGCACCGGCGCGACCCGTGGGCGCGCGGCGTGGAGGGGCGATAGCGGCGAACCGCTCCGTCGTGAAGAGGATTTGCGCCGCGGGGGATTCCCAATCGCTGCCCCCTGTGCGAGTGTCGGCCGGATGACGCTTCTTGCCAGTATCCGATCATCGTGGCGCGTGACCGTGGCCGCCGTTGCCGCCCTTGCGCTGGGGGCGCCCGCCAGCGCCCAGAACAGCAGCGAGGAAGCGGGCTTCCAGGGCTATCTCCAGCTTCTCGCCGCCAAGGCGCGCGCCGAAGGGGTGCGCGAATCGACGATCAACAACGTGCTGCCGGGGCTGACGTTCAATCCGCGCGTGATCGCGTTCGACCGGAGCCAGCCCGGCGGCGGCCCGTCCTCGTCGATTCCGGCGTTCGAACCCTATCGCCGCAAGCATGTCGACGCGGCGCGGATCGGCGGTGGCCGGCGGCAGTACGAGGCGGTGGCCGGGCAGGCCGGCGCGCTCGAACGGCGCTATGGCGTGCCGCTGCCGATCATCCTCGCCATCTGGGGGCACGAGAGCCACTATGGCGGCTATACCGGCGATTTCGATCTGGCCCGCTCGCTGGCGACGCTGGCTTACGAAGGGCGGCGGCGCGATCTGTTCACCGAGGAATTCATCGCGCTGCTGAAGATGATGGACCGGGGCGTGCCGCGCTCCAAGCTGGTCGGAAGCTGGGCCGGGGCATTCGGCAATCCGCAGTTCCTGCCCAGCGTCTATCTGCGCGTGGCGCAGGATGCCGATGGCGATGGGCTGGCCGACATCTGGAGCAGCCGGGCCGATACACTGGCCTCGATCGGCAATTATTTCCGCGATGCCGGATGGCGTCCGGGCGAGCCGTGGGGCCTTGCCGTCAGCGTGCCAGACGGGCTTGACCGCGCCGCGCTGGGCACGGCGCTGGCCAGCCCGCGCTGCCCCCAGGTGTTCGCGCGGCACAGCCGCTGGAAGACCATGCGCGAATGGCGCGCGCTGGGGCTGGCGCCGAAATCGGGCGTCTGGCCGGGCGACGATGTGCTGGCCTCGCTGCTGGAACCGGACGGGCGGGGACGAACCGCCTATCTGCTAACCGGAAATTATCGAGTTATCCTCGATTACAACTGCTCGAACTTTTACGCTCTGTCCGTAGGACTTCTTGCAGATGAGATCAGCCGTTAGCCGTTTCGCCTCCGCCACCGCGATGGTCGCGGTCACCGCTCTTGCCTTTTCAGCCCCGGTCATGGGCGAGATGGCGCTGGCGAAAACCCAGCCCGTGGAAGATCGGGCCGGGCCGGCGGGCGATTACCCGATGGTGCTGGGCGCGCCGTTCATGGTCGATGGCGTTACCTATACGCCTGCCGACACGATGAACTACGATGCGGTCGGCTATGCCGGCGAGGACGGAGGCGAAGGCATCAGCGGCGCGCACCGCACGCTGCCGCTGCCCAGCTACGTGGAAGTGACGGCGCTCGATTCGGGCAAGACCATCCTCGTACGGCTTGAACGGCGCGGGCCGATGTCGGGCAAAATGCTGTTGGACCTCTCGCCCGCCGCGTGGGCGCAACTGGGGTTGGCGCCGGGATCGCAGGCGCCGGTGCGCGTCCGCCGCGTGAATCCGATCGAGCCGGAACGCGCCTTGCTACGGCAGGGCGAACAGGCCCCGGCGCGCATGGATACGCCGCCGGGCCTGCTCACCGCGCTGCGCCGCAAACTGGGCACCGCGACCGGGGTGACGCTGGCACCCACCGGGACACCCGCGCCGGTGGCCACGCCGCACCCCGTGTCTCCGCCCGCCATGGCGCCAAGGCCGGCGGCTTCCCCGGTACCGAAGCCGGTGTTGCGCCCCTCTCCGCCCGTGCCGGTGCCAGTCTCGGCCGCAACGCCCGCGCCGAAGCCGGCCCCGGCAACGAAACCCGCACCGCATCCCGTGGCCACACCAACGCCACGCGCGACGCCTGCGCCCAGGCCGGCTCCGACAGCGACGCCGTTACCCAAGCCGGCTCCGAAACCCGCGCCCAAGCCGGCACCCGCCGCCGCGCGCCAGCCCGCCGGCCTCTTCGTGCAGGTTGGCGCGTTTTCCACGCGGCAACGGGCCGAAACGGTCGCCCGGGCGGCCGGTGGCGACGTGACGGCCGCGGGATCGCTGTGGCGCGTGCGCAGCGGCCCCTTCGCCACACAGGCGGAAGCAGATGCGGCCTTGGCGAAAGCGCGTCGCTCCGGCTATGCGGATGCGCGGATTCTGCGCGCGCCCTGAAAGGGGCAGGGAATCCGCAAGCCTCCGGGGATGCCGATTGCCTGAACGCCCGTATCTTTTACCGCTGATGACGTTGACGGCGCTGTCCGTTGGCGCGGCGCCTTCGGCCGCCACGGTACAGGCGCCGCCGGTGATGGCCATGCCGCAACTCGATGCGCCAACGGCTTACATGGTCGATGTCAGTTCCGGGCGCGTGCTGTTCGAGCGCGATGCCCATCGGCGGTTCATTCCGGCCTCGCTGACCAAGATCATGACGAGCTATGTCGCCTTCGAACTCGTCGCGCAGGGCAAGCTTTCGCTCGATCGCAAGCTGCCGGTCCGCCATGACACGTTCAAGCAATGGCGCGGCGTGGGCAGCACCATGTTCCTGGCGGACGGCGCCGAAGTGACCGTGGCGGATCTGCTGCGCGGCATCGTCACCGTATCGGCCAACGACGCCTGCGTGGTGCTCGCGGAAGGCGTGGCCGGCAGCGTGCCGGCCTTCACCGCGATGATGAATGCCGAAGCGCGCAAGCTGGGCATGCGCGATACGCACTACAACACGCCCAACGGGTGGCCCGACGGGGGTCAGACTTATGTCTCTGCCGCCGACCTCGCCACGCTGAGCCAGGCGCTGATCATGCGTCACCCCCAACTCTACCGCCGCTTCTATGGCCACGCGAAAATGGACTGGGACGGCATCGAGCAGGAAAACCACAACCCGCTTTACGGCTACACCGCCGGCGCGGACGGGGTGAAGACCGGCTTCACCAACGAAGCCGGCTACGGTTTCGTGGGGTCGGCCATCCGCAACGGCCGGCGCATCATCATGGTCGTCGGGGGCTATGACAAGCCGGCCCTGCGCGCGAAGCAGTCGCGCGATTTCATGGAATGGGGTTTCGCCGCCTGGCGGGATCGGCCACTGTATGGCCCCGGCGCACTGGTGGGCGAAGCGCGCGTGCGCGGCGGGACAAGCCGGGCGGTGCGGCTGATCGCGCCCCGGGCGCTGGCGATTTCGATGCCGGCTGGCGAGCGCGCGGGCTATACGCTCTCGATCCGTTACAAGGGGCCATTGCGCGCCCCCATCGCGAGGGGGCAGGAAGTGGCCACGTTGATCGCCAAGGTTCCCGGACTGCCCGATGAACGCCTGCCGCTGATCGCGGCGGATGCCGTGGACGCCGGCGGACCGGTGGCGCGAATGCGCGATGGCCTGCTTTCGCTGGTCGGGCGATGACGCCGATAACTCCGATGACAGGGCGCTTCATCGCATTCGAGGGCGGCGAAGGGGCTGGCAAGTCCACGCAGGCCCGTCTGCTGGCCGAGGCGCTGCGCCGGCGCGGGGTGGAAGTGGTCGTCACGCGCGAGCCGGGCGGTACCGCCGGCGCCGAAGCGATCCGCGCGCTGTTGCTGTCCACCGAGGGCGAGGGCTGGGGCGCTCGGGCCGAAGCCCTGCTGTTCGCCGCCGCGCGGGCCGATCATGTCGAACGGCTGATCCGTCCGGCGCTGGCGCGCGGCGCCTGGGTGATCTGCGACCGGTTCCTCGACAGCAGCCGCGCCTACCAGGGCGGCGGTGGCGGGCTTTCGGATGATGACATCCGCACCCTGCACCGGATCGGCAGCGAGGGACTGCTACCCGATCTGACGCTCCTGCTGGAACTACCTGCGGACGAGGCTGACAGAAGGCTAGCGTTGCGTGATACGAACGGCGCCGATCGCATCGGCGGGCGCGCGGCCCCCTATCACGCGCGCGTGGCCGGCGCGTTCCGGCGGTTTGCCGAGGAAGAGCCGACCCGTTTTGCGCGGATCGACGCCGCCGGATCGCCCGAGGCGGTGCACGATCGCATCGTTGCCGCGCTCGACCGGATGCCCTCGCCATGATCGTGCCGACAAACGCGCCGATGATCGGCCACGAGGAGCCCTGGCGTACCTGGCGCGCTGCCATGACCGGGCACCGGATGCACCACGCCTGGCTGCTGGCTGGCCGCGAAGGGCTGGGCAAAGCCAGCTTCGCGCGGATGGCGGCGGCGGAACTGGTCGCGGAAAGGGGCATTCCCCAGCCGCCACCGGACTCCCACCCCGATATTTTCACACTGTCGCCATTGCCGGCCAACGATGACGAGGCGAAGAAGAAGGCGGACGGCAAGCCCTATCTCACCAAGCGGAACATTTCCGTCGACCAGGTGCGCGAGATGCAGCGGCGCCTGGTAACCCGCCCCACGCTGGGCGCGCGCCGGGCGGTCATCATCGACGCCGCGGACCAGCTGGAAAAGAGCGCGGTCAATGCCCTGCTGAAAAGTCTTGAGGAACCGCCGCAAGGCACTTTCTTCCTGCTGGTGGTGCATGGGCTGGGCCGGCTGCTGCCGACAATCCGTTCGCGCTGCCTTGTCATGCGGTTCCACCCGCTCGACCGGGACCAACTCGCGCGGGCGGTCGATACGGCGACGCCGGGGCTGGACAGCGCGACGCGTGCGGCCGCGATCGCGGTCGCCGGGGGATCGCCGGGCGCGGCCATCGCTTTCGCCGAGCAGGATCTGGGCAAGGTGCACGGCCTGTTCCGCAAACTCGTGGCGCAGGGCGATGCCGATTTCGCCCTGCGCGGGGCCTTGAGTGGAGCGATGGGGCAGCGGCCCGACCGGGAGCGCCAGCTCGCCGCGATCGAATGCGCGCGCATGGTGCTGGTCGAGCATATGCGTGATGGGGACGACGATTCCCGCTTCCGCATCGCCGATGCCCATGCCGCGCTGGTCCGCCTTGCCGGGCAGGCGCCGACCTACAACTTCGATCCGGCCTTGCTGATGATGGAAATCGGCGGGTTGCTGGCATCGGTCGCGCGCACTAGGGAAGGGGCGCATTAAGCGCATGTCTCCAGAGTGAAAGCGACCGGCCCGATGGGCGAACCTTATTACGTTACCACTGCCATCAGCTATCCCAACGGCAAGCCGCACATCGGCCATGCTTATGAGGCGATTGCCGCCGACGTCATCACGCGCTTCCAGAAATCGATGGGGCGCGATGCGCGCCTGCAGACCGGAACGGACGAGCACGGCCTGAAGATGGCGCAGAAGGCGCGCGAACTGGGTGTGACGCCAAAGCAGCTTAGCGATGAAATGTCACAATATTTCATCGATATGTGCGATGCCTTGAACGTCGATTATGATCGTTTCCAGCGCACCACCGAACCGGGGCATCACCTTGCCACGCAGGAACTGTGGCGGCGCATGGAGGCCAACGGCGATCTTTATCTCAGCCGCTACGAGGGCTGGTACTCGATCCGCGACGAAGCCTATTACGACGAGAGCGAACTCGTGGCGGGGGAAGGGGGCGAAAAGCTCTCGCCGCAGGGAACGCCGGTCGAATGGACGGTGGAGGAGAGCTGGTTCTTCCGCTTGTCCGCCTATGGCGAGAAATTGCTGGCGCACTATCGCGACAATCCCGATTTCATCCGGCCCGAAAGCCGCCGCAACGAGATGATCGCCTTCGTCAGCCAGGGCTTGCGCGATCTGTCGGTCTCACGCACCAGCTTCGACTGGGGCGTCAAGGTGCCCGGCAGCGAAAACCACGTCATGTACGTGTGGGTGGACGCGCTGACCAACTACCTGACCGGCCTTGGCTGGCCGGAAGAGACGGCGGAGTTCAAGGCCTACTGGCCGGCGAACCTGCACCTGATCGGCAAGGACATTGTCCGCTTCCATACGATCTACTGGCCGGCCTTCCTGATGAGTGCGGGCCTGCCGCTGCCCCGCCAGGTGTTCGGCCATGGCTTCCTGCTCAACCGGGGGCAGAAAGAATCCAAGTCGCTCGGCAACGTCACCGATCCGCTGGCGCTGGCCGCGCGCTTCGGGGTCGATCCGCTGCGCTATTTCTTCCTGCGCGAAGTCGCGTTCGGGCAGGACGGCAGCTATTCGCCCGAGGCCATCGTCACCCGCTGCAACGCCGAGCTGGCGAACAGCTATGGCAACCTGGTTCAGCGCGTTCTGTCCATGATCTTCAAGAACCTGGGTGGCGAACTTGGCGCGTTTTCGAGCACCGAGACGGACGATGCCTTGCTGGCCATCGTGGCGCTCGCCTGCCGTGACGAACTGCCCGCCGCGTTTGCCGATCTGAACTTCTCGACCGGGATCGAGGCCTGGATGCGCGCGGTGTTCGCCTGCAACCAGTACATCGACGAGCAGGCTCCGTGGACCTTGCGCAAGACCGATCCGGAGCGAATGCGCGCGGTGCTGCTGACGCTGTTCATGGCCATCCGCGATCTGACCATCGCGATCCTTCCCGTGGTTCCCGATGCGGCGAACAAGGTACTGGACCAGCTGGGCATTCCGCCGGCCGAACGCAACATCGCCAATCTCACCGATGCGGACTGGTACATGGCACGCGTCGCCACCGGGGAGCGCCTGGCGCAGCCGGTCGGCGCGTTCCCGCGCCTCGAACTGCCCGCCGATGCCGAAGCCGCGGAAACGGACGCCTGATGCTGATCGATTCCCACTGCCATCTGAATTACAAGGGCCTGGTCGAGCAGCAGGACGCGGTGCTGGCGCGCGCGCGCGAAACCGGCGTGCAGGGCTTTCTCAACATCGCCACGCGCGAGCGCGAATGGGCCGACATCATCGCCACCGCGCATCGCGAACCGGATGTCTGGGCCACGGTGGGCATCCACCCCCACGAAGCCGATGCCCATGCGGACCTTGGCGAAAGCGTGCTGCTCGCGGCGACGCGCGACAGCCGGGTCATCGGCATCGGCGAAACCGGGCTGGACTACTTCTATGATCATTCGGATCGCGCCGTGCAGCAGGACCTGTTCCGGGCGCATATCCGCGTGGCGCGCGAAACCGGGCTGCCGCTGATCATCCACACCCGCGATGCCGAGGAGGATACCGCCCGCATCCTGACCGAGGAAATGGGGAAGGGGGCCTTCACCGCGCTGATCCATTGCTTCACCGCGTCGGCCGATCTGGCCCGGACCGCGCTGGACCTTGGCCTGACGATTTCGCTTTCCGGCATCGTGACGTTCAAGAACGCCAAGGACTTGCAGGCGATTGCGGCGGAACTGCCTGAAGATCGCCTGCTGGTCGAGACCGACGCGCCGTTTCTGGCTCCTGTGCCGCATCGCGGCAAGACTTGCGAGCCGGCGTTCGTGTCCGACACGTGCGCGTTCGTGGCCGGGTTGCGCGGCATCAGCAGCGAGCGTCTGGCCGAGGTGACCGGGGAAAACTTCTTCCGGCTGTTCCGCAAGGCCAGCCTGTGAAAGCCGCCGCGTGAAGCTGACTGTCCTGGGGTCCGGCACGTCGACCGGCGTTCCGCGCATCGGCAACGACTGGGGCGCATGCGATCCGGAGGAGCCGCGCAACCGCCGAACGCGCGTGGCGATCGTGGTGGAAGGCGCCGATGGTTCGCGCCTGCTGGTCGATACGCCGACGGACTTGCGCCAGCAATTGCTGGTCACCGGAATTGACCGGCTCGACGGCGTGTTGTGGACGCACGATCACGCCGATCACACGCATGGCATCGATGATCTGCGACCGCTGCGCATGGGACGTGGCGGGCCTTTGCCGGGCTATGCAGCCGAAGAAACGGTCCGCCGCCTGCGCCAGCGCTTCGGCTATGTCTTTGCCGGCCAGCACGGCTATCACACGATTTGCAATCTCGATAATCTCGACCGCGTGCGCATGATCGCCGGCATCGGCATCAGCCATTGCCAGATGCCGCACGGCCCCGCGCAATCCACCGCATTTCGCTTCGATCAAGACGGAAAATCAATAGGTTACGCAACAGATTTCAGCGAGATAAATGCGGATATGGTGGCGCTGTTCGATCGGGTGGACGTGCTGGTGGTCGATGCCTTGCGCCGGCAGCCGCATCCCACGCACGCGCATCTGGCCATGGCGCTCGAGCTGGTCGAGGCGTGCCGCGCCGAGCGCGCCGTCCTGACGCATCTCGACAAGAGCATGGATTACCGTACGCTTTGCGACGAGACGCCGCCGCATGTCGATCCCGGTTACGACGGGATGGAGATCGAACTCTAAGGCCGAAGGATCGCCGCCGTGACCGATCAATGGATCAGCATTATCGGAATCCTTGCCGCGCTGGTCCTGGTGCTTTCCAATCGTCGGCTGACACGATTGCCGCTGGGAACGAAAGCCTGGATGGCCTTGGCGTGGGTTGCCATCATCGCTGTAGCGGCGCTGGCGTTCAGCCGGTTGAGGTGATCGGAGCGCCCTTCTGCTTCGACGCCAATTTACATAATTAGTATTATCAAATCTGAACAATGAGGCGATATGATGGGGGATGCCGATCGCTTCCCCCGGTGCCTCAGTTTCCGAGAATGCCCTTGAGCAAGGAGCCGGCGGGATTGGCGCGCAGCCGGCCTTCCTCGCTGCCGATGTACTTGAAGATGCCGTTGAGCGCCTGGTCGGTCACCGAATTGCCAAGCTTGTCGCGCGTGATGCCGGCGGCCGAAATCAGGCTGGAGCGGCGCGACAGGCTATCGAGCTGGTTGAAAGCGCCGACCTTGCCGAGCGCGGCGTTGATCAGCGGGCGCATCTTGCCGGTCAGCTCGGCCCCGGCGCTGCGCCGCAGATACTGGCTGGCCCCGTCGTTCTGCGAAACGATGCCGGGAACGTCGTTCAGCGACAGGCGGCTGATCGCGGCGCGGAAGATCGGCTTGGCCTCCTTGGCGGCAAGGCCCGCCGCATCATTGAGCTTGCGGGTGATGCCGTCGGTCAGCCCCAGCCGGTCGCCTGCGCCCAGCACCGATCCCAGCGCACCGCCCAGTCCGCCGGCGTTGCCCACCAGCGGCAGCAGGATGCGCACCGCGCTGTCGTTGTAGAACGCGCCAGGCAAGGCCAGCTTGTCCAGCGCGCTGTCCGAGGCATTGCCGAGAATGCCGGTCAGGCCGCTGCCGAGGACCTGCGCCTGCGCGGTTGCGCCGAACAGGGGGGCCACGGCCATGGACGCCATGCCCGCCAGAACCATACGCCGCTGCTGATCGTGTTCCGCCATGGTCGAACGTCCTTTCCCGAAGTGCTCCCCGACGGTTTCACATGCGCCGGATCGGATCAAGGGAGCGGTGGGCGAGAATGCTCCATTCCGCCCCAGATCCGATGGTCGATGCGCCGCCGGTGACATCGCCGTTGCGCTGGCATAGGGAACAAGCTGCCCTTCCCCGGCCAGGACGATTCCCCGTGACAACGCCAGCATCCACTCCCCTGCCCGCCGACGCGATATCCCGCATTCTGGCGATCATGGCGCGGTTGCGCGATCCGCAATCGGGGTGCGAATGGGACCGGGCGCAGACTTTCACCACCATCTTCCCCTACACGATCGAGGAAGCCTACGAAGTGGCCGATGCGATCACGCGCGGCGACATGGCGGCGCTGCGCGAGGAACTGGGCGATCTGCTGTTCCAGGTGGTGTTCCACAGCCGCATGGCCGAGGAAGCCGGCCTGTTCGCCTTCGCCGACGTCGCCAACGCGATTTCGGACAAGATGGAGAAACGGCATCCGCATATCTTCGGCGATGCCAGCACTGGGGACGGCGATCCGGACCAGTCCCGCGAGGACCGGTGGGAAGCGCTCAAGGCGGGCGAACGGGCCGCCAAGGGCGAACAAAGCGCCATGGACGGCGTGGCCGTTGCCCTGCCCGCGCTGATGCGTGCGGAAAAGCTCCAGAAACGGGCCGCGCGGCAAGGCTTCGACTGGCCCGACACCGCCGGGCCGACAGCCAAGCTAGCCGAGGAAGCCGCTGAACTGGAAGCCGCGCGGAACGATGCGGAACGGCTGGAAGAAGCGGGGGATTTGCTGTTCGCCGCCGTCAACGTGGTCAGAAGCCACGGCATTGCGCCCGAAGACGCGCTGCGGGCCGCCAACGCAAAGTTCGAGCGGCGCTTCCGGGCGATGGAAGCCATGGCGGGGGGCCGCTTTGCCGATCTGACGCTGGATGAACAGGAAGCGCTGTGGCAGGCGGTCAAGGCGTCAGAGGCTGTTGAAGCGCCCTAGTTCGCGCGGCGTCAGCCGCACTTTCAGGCGCACCTGCGGTTCGCCGGTTGCGCTTTCGACTTCACGTTCCGACAGAACCTCGCCATGCGCATGGAGCCACGCCAGCTTCTGGCCGTCGCCCATCGGGATCGAGAGTTCCAGCTCGGTCGCGCCGCCGGTCAGCATCGTGCCCAGGCTCGCAAGCAGGTCATCCACACCCTCGCCCGTCATCGCGGAAATCGGCACGACAGGGCGGTCTGGCACGTCGGCCGCGATCAGGTCCAGCCGCATCGCGCGCTCGTCGGCCGGGAGCAGGTCCCACTTGTTCCACGCCTCAATGATCGGAATGGTGGCCCCCTCCTCCCCGATCACGCCGAGATCGGCGAGGACTTGCTCGACCTGCTTCTTCTGCGCGGACGTGGCCGGGTTGGCGATATCGCGGACATGGACGATGATGTCCGCCGCCGTCACTTCCTCCAGCGTGGCGCGGAAAGCGGCGACAAGCTGGGTCGGCAGATCGGAAATGAAACCCACGGTATCGGAAAGGATCGCCTTTTCAACGCCCGGCAGGCGGATCGCCCGCATCGTGGGGTCCAGCGTGGCGAATAGCAGATCCTCAGCCATCACCCCGGCGCCAGTCAGGCGGTTGAACAGCGTGGACTTGCCCGCGTTGGTGTAGCCGACCAGCGCTATGATCGGCCAGGGCGCGCGCTGGCGCCGGTCACGGTGCAGCCCGCGCGTGCGGCGGACCTGCTCCAGTTCGCGGCGGATGCGCGCCATGCGGTTGCGGATCAGGCGCCGGTCGGCCTCGATCTGGGTTTCGCCCGGACCGCCCAGGAAGCCGAAGCCGCCGCGCTGGCGTTCAAGGTGGGTCCAGCTGCGCACGAGCCGCCCCGCCTGGTAATCGAGATGGGCGAGTTCAACCTGCAGGCGCCCTTCGGCAGTCGCTGCGCGCTCACCGAAGATCTCGAGGATCAGGCCGGTGCGATCGATGACCTTGCGCTTGAGCTTGTCTTCGAGATTGCGCTGCTGGATCGCCGAAAGCGCGCCATCGACGATGACGAGTTCGGCATCGGACTGGTTGGCGGCAACCGCCATCCGTTCCACTTGCCCTTCGCCGAACAGGGTGGCGGGACGCACCGCGCGGATCGGCAGGACGAAAGCGTCGACCACCTCGATCCCGATCGCGAGGGCGAGCCCCTTCCCTTCTTCCAGGCGCGCCTCGGTATCGTCGCCCAGCCCGCCGCCGCGCTGCCGGATATCCGGCAGGACGACAAGCGCGCGGGCGCCGCGGGCCACTTCATTGCGCTGTTCTTCGGAGCGGTTCCCGAACTCGAACGAACTCATCAGGACGCGTCCGAAGCCACCGGGTCAGGCGCTTTCGCCGTCCCAATCGCCGGTCAGGTCGACATGGCCTGCGGGCTGGATGGTGGAAACCGCGTGCTTGTAGGCAAGCTGGACATAGCCTTCGCGCTCCAGCAACATGCAGAACAGGTCATAGGCCGCGACCTTGCCCTGCAGCATCACGCCGTTGACGAGGAACATCGTCACCTGCACGCCGGCATCGCGCACGCTCGACAGGAACACTTCCTGCAACAGCCGCTTGCGGCCACCTTCGTCATTCGCGCCCTGGAAGTGCGCCACGGAAAGCTGCTGACCCGGCATGATCGTGGAAATCGCGTGCTTGTAGACAAGCTGCGATTGCCCATCCCGGCGGAGCAGGATGGAGAAATTGTCGAACCACGTCACGATGCCCTGCAGCTTAACGCCCTTCACCAGGAACATGGTGACGGGGATCTTGTTCTTGCGCAGGTGGTTCAGGAAAAGGTCCTGAAGGTTCTGGCCCTTGGCCCCGCCTGCCGGCGCGCCGGACTGAGGTGCTGGGGCCGTTTCGGCCGCGGGTGCCGCTTCGGCCTTAGCGCGCGGACGTGCGGAAAGTGTCTTGCCGGTCATTCTTGTGACTCCTTCGTATTGGCGCGCCCTTTGTGGCGTCGCGATCTGGCGTGTTCGAAGCTCCGTCGCCGGAACCCGTTCAAGCCGGTTTCGATGACTCTCTTATTGCGGGAACCCTTGCGCGTAAACTTGGAAAATGCGCAAGAGTTCCGACAGAAAACGCAATTGCCCCTCGCCGTCGGAAATCAGTCGTCGATTTCGTCTTCGCGCCGGTCGACCATGCCCAGCAGCTTGAGCTTGCGGTGCAGCGCCGAGCGCTCCATGCCGATGAAGTTCGCGGTTTTCGAGATATTGCCGGAAAAGCGCCGGATCTGGACCTTGAGATATTCCCGCTCGAAGTTCTCGCGCGCTTCGCGCAGCGGCACGCCCATCAGCGCCGGCGTACCCGCTTCCGCCCCCAGGCGGCCGCTGACGATCTCTGACGGCAGCATGTCGGAATCGATCCGCCCCAACCGGTCGCGCGGGGCCAGGATGACGGTCCGTTCCACGACATTGCGCAGTTCGCGCACGTTGCCGGGCCAGTCGTGGCTTTGCAGCGCGGCCATGGCCTCTGGCGATATGGCCGGCGGGGTAATTCCCTGCTCGGTGGCGTAGCGGGTGAAGAAATGGTCCACCAGCGCGGGAATATCGTCGCGCCGTTCCGCCAGCGAGGGAATCGTCACGGGCACGACATTGAGCCGGTAGTAAAGGTCCTCGCGAAAGCGTCGTTCGGCGATTTCCTTTTCCAGCGGACGTGACGACGACGAGACCACGCGCACGTCCACGCGGATCTGGCGATGCCCGCCCACGCGCACGAACGATTGTTCCGTCAACACGCGCAGGATGCGCGCCTGGCTGGAAGGTGGCATGTCCGCCACTTCATCGAGAAACAGCGTTCCACCATCGGCCATTTCGAGCAGCCCGGCCCGAACCAGCTTGCCATCGGCTTCTTCCCCGAACAGTTCCTGTTCGAACCGTTCGGGCGTGATCCGGGCGGAATTGACCGTGACGAACGCGCTTTGCGCGCGCGGGCTCCAGCTGTGAAGAAGGCGGGCGGCCACTTCCTTGCCCGATCCCGCCGGGCCTGAAATCAGCAGGCGGCTGCCGGTGTTGGCCACGCGCTTCAGCGTGGCGCGCACCGCATTGATCGAGGAACTGTTGCCGGTGAACTCGTCAGCGGTGGCAAAGCCGCTGCGCAGCCGCGCGTTCTCGCGACGGAGTCTTTCGGTCTCGGTGGCGCGCTCGACCAGCAGCAGCAGGCGTTCCGCCTCGAACGGCTTTTCGATGAAGTCCATCGCGCCGCGGCTGATCGCGGATACCGCGGTATCGATGCCGCCATGACCGGAAAAGATGATCACCGGCAGTTCCGGCTCGCGCTTCTTGATCTCGTCCAGCACTTCCAGCCCGTCCATCGGGCTGCCGTGAAGCCATACGTCGAGCAGGACGAGGCTGGGCCGGCGCTCGTCGATCGCCGCCAGCGCGGCGGTGCTGTCGGCGGCAAGACGGCAGCCATAGCCTTCGTCGCTGAGGACGCCCGCGACGAGCTCGCGGATATCGCGTTCATCGTCAACGATCAGGATATCGAGTGCCATGTGCGGGTTCCGTAAATCGAGCAGGTTCCGTAAATCTTGATTTCACGCGCCGGTTCAGGAGACCGTGACGACGCCGGGTGGTTCCGGTGCCGCCGCCGCTTCGGATTGCGGCTCGCGCGCGAAGCGCATGGAGACGCACGTGCCACCTTCATCCGCCGATGAGAACGTCATTTCCCCGCCGTGTTCCTCGACGATCTTGTTCACGATGGCGAGCCCCAGACCGGTGCCCTTCTCGCGCGTGGTCATATACGGTTCCAGGATGCGCTCGCGCTCCGCCGGAAGGCCGATCCCGTTGTCGGTGACGGTGACGGTAACGGCGGTATTGGTGCTGGCGAGGTGCACGGCGATGCGCCCCCTGAAATCGACATCCTCCTTGCGCGCCCGGCTGTCGATCGCTTCCGCCGCGTTCTTGAGCACGTTGGTCATCGCCTGGCCGAACTGGTGCCGATCGCACTGGATAGCGGCCGAATCCCCGTCGGAACTGAAGCTATAGGTGATCTCGGTATGCGCCACTTCCTGAAGGAACAGGGCCTGCCGCACGAGATCGCTCGCATCCTCGGCCCTGAACACGGGCTTGGGCAACCGCGCGAACGAGGAGAATTCGTCGACCATCTTCCGCAGATCGCCCACTTGCCGGATGATGGTGCTGGTCAGTTCCTCGAACAGCTCCGGATCGGTGGTGATTTGCCTTCCATAACGGCGGCGCAGGCGTTCGGTGGCAAGCTGGATCGGCGTCAGCGGGTTCTTGATCTCGTGCGCGATCCGGCGCGCCACGTCGGACCAGGCCGCGCGCCGCTGGTCCAGCAACTGGCGGGTGATGTCCTCGAAGGTGATGACGTGGCCGTTGCGATCGGCGGTGATTTTCACTGCCAGCGTCAGCAGATCGCCGCCCTTGGCATACTGAACGATGCCCCCGTGCTGGCCGCTGGCGGCAAGCTGGGAGAACTGCGGGGCGATCCGGTCCAGCGGGCGGCCGAGCAGATCGGGCGCGCCCGCCGCCTGCAGGAGCTTTTGCGCCGAACTGTTCACGAGTTGGATGGTCCCGTCAGGTCCGACCGAAATAATGCCGGCGGTAATCGATTCCAGCACCGCCTCGATGAAGGCGCGGCGCACCTCGAGCTGGCTGTTGGCACTGACCAGCGCCTGCGTCTGTCCTTCAAGTTGCGCGGTCATGCGGTTGAACGCGCGCGCCAGCAGCGCGATTTCGTCGGTGCCACCGCGATGCGCCACGCGCATGGAGAAATTGCCGCTACCCACCGTCCGCGCGGCGGACACCAGTTCCACCAACGGAGAAACCTGCCGGTCGGCGAAGCGCAGCGCCACCCACACTGCCAGCCCCACGAGCGCCAGGCTGATCGTGAGCAGCGCGAGGTTGAATCGCAACTGCAGCGCGCGCGCGCGGCCGCTGAGAATGTCATAGGCCTTGAGCACGCTCTGCGCGCGCGCCCATTGGTTGAGCGCCAAGGTATCGGAATTGCGCGCGACATAAAGATAAATGCCCCGCACGGGATCGACCGTGGAGATCGCCTCGATCCGCTGGGCGGAAGCCTTGACCACCACGGCTTCGCCCGCATTGAGCCGTTTCATATCGTCGGGCGTGATCCGCTCGCGGCTCTCGTCGCTGTTGGGATCGACAATGGCGGCGGTGCGCAAATTGCCGTCCGGTCCCTTTTCGATCAGCGCGGATTCGTTCAGCTTGCGGCTTATCACCTGCCACGAATACCCCTCGGCAAAGTCCTGGCTGGTGATCGGCGTCTGGTTCAGATAGGCGCGCATGTCGCTGGCCATGGCCACGCTTTCGTTGCCGACATCGCGCAGCTTGTCCGCGTAGTATCCGCGCGCCAGACTGTTGGCGTTCTCCAGCATTCCGCGCGAGTTGTCGGAAAACCAGAACTCCACGCCCGACTGGAACAGCAGCGAGGCGAAGATCACCACCAGCAGGGTCGGGATCGCGGCGATCAGCGAAAACAGCCAGACAAGGCGGACGTGCAGGCGCCCACTGGCGCCCAGACCACTCTGTTTGGCACGGCGCAGCGCGATCCGCCGGCCCACGAGGACGATCAGCGCCATCGCCGGAACCAGCGTGCCGATCAGCAGCGTGGACGTCAGCCGCGAAGGCAGCAACTGGTTGCTGGCAGTATTGGCGCTGACCGCCATCCAGCTTACCGCGAGCATGGCGACGAGCGCGGTCGTGGCGACGAGCTCCAGCAGAAAGAACACGTTGGCGCGCCGCAGGCCGATCAGCAAGCGCCGCCACCAGCGCGGCGAGCGGTTCACGCCAGCTTTGCCTTCACCAACCATAGTTGCTCATATACAACACCGCTGTTGCACAAGCGCAAGTAAATTCTGCCGTTCGGCGGGAGGTGGAACGATCCGGGAATCAGACGCGCTGGATCGCCTCGTCGGGATGGATGCCCAGTTCGGCCAGACGTTTGCGCAAGGTGTTGCGATTGATCCCCAGCAAGTGGGCCGCGCGCAGCTGGTTTCCGCCGGTCTGCGACAAGGCATGAAGGAACAGCGGCTTCTCGAAAGCGGCCAACGCCTCGTCATAGAGAGCGCCGGCTGCGGGACGCGCCTGCTCCAACCAGTGCGCCAGCGCAGAGGCGAAATCCGTCGCCCCGCCCTCACCCGTCGTGCCACCGCTGGCCGTGGGGTGCGCGCCGATGTCTTCGACGGGCCTAGGGGATGCCGGACCGTCCTGGATCAGCAGGGGCTCGATCGCGCTGGCGTCAATCACTTCATCGCGCGCCAGCAGCGCGAGGCGATAGATGAAGTTGCGCAGTTCACGCACGTTGCCGCGCCACGGTTGCTGGGCGAGCAAGGCCACGCCGCCGGGCGAAAGCTGGCGGCGCGGCAGCCCTTCGGACGCGGCCTGGAACAGGAAATGGCGCGACAACGCCTCGATATCGTCCGCCCGATCGCGCAAGGGGGGCAATTCGATCGGCACGACCGCAAGCCGGTAGTACAGATCTTCGCGGAACTGCCCGGCCGCGATCATCGGTAGCAGATCCTTGTTGGTGGCCGCGATGATACGGCAATCCAGCGTGATTTCGTCACGCCCGCCGACGCGGCGGATCCGCCCGGACTGGAGCGCGCGCAGCAACCTGGTCTGCGCCTGCATCGGCATGTCGCCGATTTCGTCGAGGAACAGCGTGCCGCCGCTCGCCTGCTCGAACTTGCCGACATGGCGCGCCACCGCGCCTGTGAACGCGCCTTTTTCGTGGCCGAACAGTTCGCTTTCGATCAGTTCTCCGGGAATGGCTGCGGTGTTCACCGCCACGAACGGCCCGGCGGAGCGATTGCCAAGTTGGTGGACCGCTTCGGCGACCAGTTCCTTGCCCGTTCCGGACTCACCCAGGATCAGGACGGTGAGATCGTTGCGCAGGACGCGCGTGATCATGCGATAGACCGCCTGCATGGCCTGGCTGCGCCCGACCAGCGGCAGCGCCTGTGGCACGTCTTCGTGCTCGTTCTCGGTTTCCGTGGTCGCCGCCGAGGCAAAAGCCTGGCGCACGGTGCGGACAAGTTCCTCAAGATCGAAAGGCTTCGGGAAATATTCGAAGGCGCCGGTATCACTGGCACGCACGGCGGTATCCAGCGTGTTCTGGGCGGACAGGATGATGATCGGCAGCCGCGGATAGCCCTGCCGCACGCGTCCCAGCGTTTCGATGCCGTCGCCATCGGTCAGCATGACGTCAGTCAGCATCAGCCCATAGCGCTGGCCGGCCAGCAGCCGATCGCGTTCGGCGATGCTGTCGCAGCGGTCGACGAGGAAGCCCTCCGCTTCCAGCGCCGCGGTGATGACCAGGGCGATCGAGGCGTCGTCCTCCACCAGCAGGACGTACTTCTTCATGCCTGTCCTCTCACCGTTCCCGCCACCGGCAGATGCAGGCGGAAATGCGTCCAGCCCCGTGCCTCGTCCCGATCATGGCTGATCCGCCCGTTCATTTCACGCACCAGCTTCTGCACCAGCGCCAGTCCCAGCCCCTGCCCCTGCTTCTTGGCGGTGACGAACGGCTCGAAAATATGATCGCGCAGCGCGGGGTCTATGCCAGGCCCGTTATCGCTCACGCGAAGTTCGATCGGCAGGCGCAAGGGTTTGCCTTCCGGCCCCGTGTGCAACTGGATACCGCTGGCGAAGCGCGTGCGCACCGCGATGCGGCGGTCCGTCTGCCCTTCGCACGCCTCACGCGCGTTGGTCAGAAGATTCAGCAGGACCTGCACCAGAGCGTCGGGATTGGCCATGATCAGCGGCAGCGACGGGTCGAACTCCTCTTCGATCACCACCCGGCCCGGGTCGCTTGCCGCGATAACCGCCTGCGCGCGCCGCACCGCTTCATGCAGATTGCACGGCACCGCCGGTTCCTGGCTGCGCCGAGAAAGCGACTGCATCTGGTCGATCAGTTTCGCAATGCGGTCGACTTCCGAGGTGATCAATTCCGTCAGCGCCCGGTCGCTTCCTTCCAGTTTGCGATTGAGAAGCTGGGCCGCCCCCCTGATTCCCGCGAGCGGATTCTTGATCTCGTGCGCCAAGACTTCGGGCGCGCGCAGCGTTACCCCGCCCTGATCGCTTGCCCCGCCCACGCTGCCGCCCAGCGCCTCGACCCCGATGGGTTCGTGCAGCACGAGCAATTGCCAGCCCGGGGTATGCGCCACCGGCGCGGTCATGACGTCAAGCCTGCGCGCGGGCTGGTTGTTGATCCGAACTTGCGCGTCGCGCGCGGAAAGCTGCGCCTCGCCTTCCGTGAGACGGTTCATGATCAGTGGTTCGTCGAACTCGAACAGGCTCGACACGCGGCGCCCCACGAGGCGGCTCGCTCCCTGCCCCGTCAACTGTTCGGCGGCCGGGTTGGCGGAGACGATCGACAGGTCGGGCGCGATCAGCAGAACCGCCATCGGCATGCTGCCGATCAGGCGCTTGGCATCCGGCCTGGCCGCGTCGGGCAGGCGCCAGTCCGCCGCCCCGGTCATGCCGCCGCGCGATGCTCCGCGGGCGCGTAGAAGCGCGCCAGGCTATCGAGCACTTCGCGCGGGTCATCGATGAAGTTCACCCGGTTGCGGAATTCGGCCGATCCGGGCAGCCCCTTGGTGTACCAGCCAAGATGCTTGCGCGCCATTTTCACTCCGGTTTCCGCGCCGTAGTGATCGAGCATGGCCTGGTAGTGTTCCACGATCAGCCGATACTGTTCGTCGATCGATGGATCGGCCCGCAACTGGCCGGTCTGGAGCCAGTGCATCACCTGCCCCAGCAGCCACGGCTTGCCATAGGCGCCGCGCCCGATCATCACGCCATCGGCGCCGCTCTGTTCCAGCGCGGTGGCCACGTCCTCGATGCCGCAGATGTCGCCGTTGACGATGACCGGCAGCGATACCGCTTTCTTGACCTTGCGCACAAAGGCCCAGTCCGCGCTGCCCTTGTACATCTGGTTGCGCGTGCGGCCGTGAACGGTGATCAGCTTGGCGCCGAGATCCTCGGCGATCCGCGCCAGTTCGGGCGCGTTCAGCGCGTTGTGATCCCAGCCCATGCGCATCTTGACGGTAACGGGCACGTCCACCGCCTTCACCGTCGCCTCTATCAGCGAAGCGGCCAGCGGCAGATCGCGCATCAGAGCCGATCCGGCATCGCCGTTGACCACCTTCTTCACCGGGCAGCCCATGTTGATGTCGATGATCGCGGCGCCACGATCGGCGTTCAGTTTCGCCGCTTCCGCCATCTCGACCGGGTTGCAACCGGCCAGCTGGAGCGAAACCGGCTCCTCCACGGCATCCCAGGCGGCCTTCTGCAGCGATTGCCGGGTTTCGCGGATCATCGCCGGGCTGGCGATCATCTCGGTAACGTTAAGGCCCGATCCGAAGCGCCGCACGAGCGTGCGAAAGGGCATGTCCGTAACCCCGGTCATCGGGGCCAGGATCACCGGGCAATCGATACGCACCGGCCCGACCTGAAGCGGTGCGAGGCGCGGAGGATGCGGGAGCGTGCTCATCGTATGTACAAATCTGCCTAAAAAACAGGCAGCGCTTAGTCCATTGCGGGGCGCACGGCAAGGCTGATAGAGGCGCGCACGCATGAACCACACGTTTCCCGATCCGGCCGGCAAGCGAGTCGCGGCCGTTGTCGTCGCGGCTGGCCAAGGTCTGCGCGCCGGTGGCTCTGTCCCCAAGCAGTTCGCCCAGTGGCGCGGCGCACCGCTTGTCCGCCATTCGGTGAAGCGGATGGCGGACGCAGGCATCGCTCCCATCGTCGTCGCCATTCCGGAGAACTGGCGTGCAACCGCCGAGGAGTCGCTCGCCGGGATTTCCGATGTCCGCCTTGTGGCGGGTGGCGCCACACGCCAGCTTTCGGTGCGCGCCGCGCTGGAAGCGCTCGAAGCCGACGCCCCCGACCTGGTGCTGATCCACGATGCAGCCCGCCCCGATCTGCCGGAAAGCGTGATCGCGGCGCTGGTGGAAGCGCTGACCCGGCACGAAGCGGCCATTCCGGTCCTTCCTGTCGTCGACAGCCTCGTGCGCGGCGGAGACGGCATGATGCTGGAACCGGCGCGGCGCGAAGGGCTTTATAGAGTGCAGACGCCCCAGGCGTTCCGCTACCCGGTGATCCTAGCCGCGCACCGTGCCTGGCAGGGCGAAGCCGAAGCGGGTGATGACGCGCAGGTCGCCGTCGCCGCCGGGCACGCGGTCGCGCTGGTTCAGGGTGAGGAAAGGCTGCGCAAGGTCACATTCGCCAGTGACCTTCGAGAGAGTGACCTTCAGGAGAACGCGGTGACGATTCCTTATCCCCGCACAGGATCGGGCTTTGACGTCCATCGCCTCGTCCCCGGCGAGGAACTGTGGCTATGCGGGCTGCGCATCGATCACACCCACGGCCTGTCCGGGCACAGCGATGCCGATGTGGCGATCCATGCGCTGGTGGATGCGCTGCTTGGCAGCATCGCCGCCGGCGACATCGGCGACCATTTTCCGCCGTCCGATGCCCGCTGGAAAGGCGCTTCTTCCGACCGGTTCCTGGCGCACGCGGCCGAGCTTGTCGCGCAATCCGGCCACGCCATCGCGCATGTTGACGTCACGATCATCTGCGAGGCGCCCAAAATCGGCCCGCACAAGGCGACGATGCGCGCAAGGCTGGCGGAGATTCTTGCAATTGACATTGGCCGGGTGAGCGTGAAGGCCACGACCACCGAACGGCTTGGCATGACCGGACGGGGTGAAGGCATCGCCGCACAAGCCGTCGCCACCGTCGTTCCGGTCCAGTGAAAGGAAACGCCATGCGTCCTGTCAGTTCTTCCACCAGAATCGCCGCGACGCTGGTCGCGGGTGCCGCGCTTGTTCTCCAGTCGCAGGCCGCTCTGGCGCAGAATTGCCTGACCGAACGGGAAGTGACGGGCCTTGTCACGTTCGCGCTGCCGACCGTGATGAACAGCGCCATCACCACCTGCCAGCCTCAGCTTTCCCCCAACGGCTATTTCGCCACGCAGGGCCGGTCGCTTGTGGCCCGCTATGCGGCGGGCAAGGCCGCCGCCTGGCCCACGGCCAAGGCCGCCCTGTTCAAGCTGGGCGGGGACAAGGGCGATGCCCAGACGCGCGATCTTCTCGCCAAGATGCCTGACGAGGCGCTTCAACCCTTTGCGGAAGGCATGGTCGGCCAGTTGGTCGGCAGCGGGATCAAGCCGGATCAATGCGTCGCCATCGAACGTGGTGCCCGGCTGCTGGCGCCGCTGCCGCCGGAAAACACCGCCGAACTGATCACCTTCATCCTGTCTGTCGCGGACAAGCCCAAGCCCGGCAAGACTCCCAAGCTGTTGATCTGCCCCGCGCAGAATTGACACCGAAAGCCCGATTTCATGGACAACCTGCTTCCCGCCGACATCGCCGATCTGGCGCGCCGCGTGATCGAGACTAATCTGGCTGCCGGCCGCAAGGTGGCCGTGGCCGAAAGCTGCACCGGCGGGCTAGTCGCTGCCGCGCTGACCGAAATCGCCGGCAGTTCGGCCGTGCTCGATCGCGGTTTCGTGACCTATTCCAACGAAGCCAAGAACGAGATGCTGGGCGTGGCCATGGACGTGATCGACACGTTCGGCGCGGTCTCGGTCGCCGTCGCCTGGTCGATGGCGCAGGGAGCGCTCAAGCATTCCGGCGCGGACGTGGCGGTGGCGATCACCGGCGTTGCCGGGCCGGACGGGGGATCGCCGCAGAAGCCGGTGGGGACGGTCGTTTTCGCCAAGGCCGAACGCGGCGAGGACCCGGAAGCGGTCAATGCCGAGATGAAGTTCTTCGAGGACGCGAAGACGCGCGCGGACGTGCGCCGTCAGGCAACGCTGGTCGCGCTGGACCTGCTGCTGCCGTAAAGCGCTTCCGCCCGCGTCTCGAACGCGGCCACCATCTTGCGGAAGGCGCTGTCGAGGTACTGCCCGGCAAGCTTTTCGAAAATGACGTTGCGGAACGCGAAGTCGACCTGGAAATCGACGATGCAGCCCCCTTCCCCATCCGGCGCGAAGGCCCAGTTGTTCTCCAGCTTGCGCAACGGGCCGTCGAGGTATTCGACGACGATTCCCCGCGGACGATCGAACCGCACGCGCGAGGTGAACTTCTCCTTCAGCGCGCTGAAGCCCACCAGCATGTCCGCGATCATTTCCGACTCGTTTTCCGAACGGATGCGTGTGGCGACGACCCATGGCAGGAATTCGGGATAGCGGCGCACGTCCGCCACCAGATCGAACATCTGTTCGGGCGACCAGGGCAGGCGCCGCTTCTCGGCGATATGCGGCACGCCCGATCAGCCCTGCGCTGCGGCTTTCTGCGCGGCCTTGGCCAATTGCGCTTCACGGGTGGCGCGCATTTCGCGGAAATCGTCACCGGCGTGATAGCTGGACCGGGTCAGCGGACTGGCGGCGACCTGCAGGAAGCCCTTGGCCCGCGCGATCGCGCCATAGGCCTCGAATGCCTTGGGCGTCACGAACTCGGCCACGCTGGCATGGCGGGGAGTGGGCTGGAGGTATTGCCCCATCGTCAGGAAGTCGATCTGCGCCGAACGCATGTCGTCCATCACCTGATGGACCTCGAGGCGCTCCTCGCCCAGCCCCAGCATGATGCCCGACTTGGTGAAGATGCGCGGATCGAGCCGCTTCACGTGCTCCAGCAGACGCAGCGAAGCGTAATAACGGGCGCCGGGCCGGATCGTGGGATAGAGCCGGGGCACGGTTTCAAGGTTGTGGTTGTACACGTCCGGCCCGGCCGCGACGATCGATTCCACCGCGCTTTCCATCTTGTTGCGGAAATCGGGCGTCAGGATTTCGATGGTCGTCTTCGGCGTGGCGCGACGCAGCGCCTCGATCACTTTGACGAACTGCGAAGCGCCGCCATCGGGCAGGTCGTCGCGATCGACCGAGGTGATGACGATATGTTCCAGCCCCATCTTCGCGGCCGCTTCGGCCACCTGATCCGGCTCAAGCGGATCGACGGCCCGCGGCATGCCGGTCTTGACGTTGCAGAACGCACAGGCGCGCGTGCAGACGTCGCCCAGGATCATCACGGTCGCGTGCTTCTTGGTCCAGCATTCGCCGATGTTCGGACAGGCCGCTTCCTCGCAAACGGTGTTCAGCCGAAGGTCGCGCATCAGCTGGCGCGTTTCGCCGTAACCGCGGCTGGTCGGCGCTTTCACGCGGATCCAGTCCGGCTTGCGCTGGCGTTCCGGGCGAGGCGATGAGGCTAGATCGTTCATGGCGTCCAGATAGGCGCATCTTCGGGCACTTGAAAGTGGCAATCGACCCGCGCATTAGCCTTCACCATGTCAGACGATTCATCGCCAGAGCTGGACAAGCTCATCGCCGGCTATCGCCGTTTCCGTGACCATGGATGGACGCCTCGCCTCGAACGCTGGCAGCAGCTGAGCGAAGGGCAGGAGCCGCGCGTGATGATCATCGCCTGCTCCGACAGCCGCGTCGATCCCGCGCAGATCTTCGATACGGACCCCGGCGAGATGTTCGTGGTGCGCAACGTGGCGGCGATGGTGCCGCCGTTCGAAACTTCCCCCGGCCATCACGGCGTGTCCGCCGCGCTGGAATTCGCGGTGCAGGTACTGAAGGTGAAGGAAGTCGTGGTCATGGGCCACGGCATGTGCGGCGGCTGCAAGGCCGCGCTGACACAGGAACTGCGCGGAACAGAACCGGGCGAAGGCGGCTTCATCGCCGACTGGATCGCCCTGCTGGACGAGGCGCGCGAGCCCGTGGCCGAGGCGCACGGCACGACCGGGCGCACGGCCGAGCGTGCGATGGAGCAGGCCGGCGTCAAGGCCAGCCTCAAGAATCTGCGCACCTTCCCGTGCATCCAGCGCAAGGAGGCCAGGGGCGAACTCATCCTGCGCGGCGCCTTCTTCGCGATTTCCGACGGCGTTCTTCACCTGCTGGATGAAGCCAGCGGCGATTTCCATCCCGTCGGGTAAACCCCTGTCCGGGTGAAGGACGCAAAAAAGGGGGCGACCACCGCAGTGGCCGCCCCCTTTTTTCATACACCTGGCGCCAGCGGTTACTTGGCGGCCTTGGTGGTCGCGTAAACCGTCCACAGCTTGGCCAGCGGCGCGCGGACGGCACCGGTGATCTGGGCGAAGGTGGCCTTGGCTTCCTCGTACTTGCCTTCATCGCACTGGGCGATGCCCAGGCGGGTCAGCGCGCGATCCTTGTCGATGTTGCCCTTCTGGATCGCCAGCTTGTAGAGATCCTCGGCCTTGGCGGCATCGCCATAGGACAGGTAGGCGTCGGCCGTTGCCAGCGCACCCTTGCCATCGGCACCGGCGCGGGCATCGCGCTCCAGGCCGGGCAGCGAGGCCTTGTCCGCCGCGATGCGGCCCTTGGCCTGCGAGATCGCATCCGCCACGAACTGGTCGTTCGCGCGCAGCACGCCGGCGGCGACGCCGGCTTCCGCCACCTTCAGAACTTCGCCCGGCAGACGACGCGGGTCGGCGGCCTCGATATATTCGACGTATTCGCGTTCGAGATACTTGGGATCGCTCTGGAACGCCCCCGAACGCATCATCAGGCGGCCCAGATCGAGCGATTCCTGATTGGTGAACGTACCGAATTCACGGGTCAGCTGGCCGGCTCCCAGCCAGTTGATCGGCGAGGGATCGTTTGCGACCATCATCGTCGACCATTCGATCGCCTGTGGCCCCAGCTTCGCCTTGTAGGCGATCAGGTTGGCGCGCTTGAACCAGTCGGCGGGAACGGTGCCACCGGCGGCCTTGCGCGTGTCAACGGCGAGCTTGAGCGCCTGAAGGCCTTCCGCCGACTTGCCCTGCTGCACGTAGGCATCAGCCAGCAACTCCGCCGCCGTGTCCTCGCTGTAGTTCGCCTGCACGACCTTGGTCAGCGCATCGACAGCGACCGGCCAGTCCTTCTGCGTATAGGCGAAGTTGCCGAGATAGAACTGGTATTCGCTGACCTTGTCGGCGGGCACCAGCCCGCTGTCGAGCATGTTCTTGATGCCGCGCTCGCGCATCCCGATGTCGCCCAGCATGCCGCCGAGGTTCACCGCGAACTGGCCGGCCGTCATCCGGTCGGTGGGGTTCTTGATCGCGGCTTCGGCGGCTGCCAGCTGCGCCGGAGCGCCGGCAAGCTGCGTCTTGATATCGGCGTCCGAAGCGCCCTTCGCCTTGGCGGCGGCCGCATCGCCCAGAGCCTTCTGCAAAGGCCCGGCAACGGCGACGAATTCCTTGGAGAAGGCGCCGGCCTTGGCCGCTTCCTTTTCCTTGGCGACGGCGGCTGTCGCGCCCAGCGTCGCTCCACCCGCGACAAGGCCGGTTGCCAGCGCGGTCGCCAGCGCCATGCGGGCTGCACCACCCTTGGCAAACTTCCCGAAAGAAACCCGCATCATGCATTCTCCTGTTCGACCCGGAAACCCGAAGGCAAGCGTTGTGAAATCGCTTTTGCACCCTGCCCCGGCCGGCGTTCGTTGACTTGTGGCCGGCTCCGCTAGTGGCGCGGAATCATGACCTTTGCAACCGCTCCGGCGATACCTTTTGCGCAGTGAACCGCGATTGAACGGCACTTCGTCCCGCAACACGGTCAACCTGTCGCATGTGTGGAAAACTACCCCCGTAACGGCCCGAAATTCCCGGCGTTGCTGGCCATTCCCGCCCGATTGTCCTAGGGCCGGTCATCAATTCCCACAACCAGAGCGAAATAGCCACCGACGTGAGCGACGACACCACCATCATCGATCCCCCTGCCCCCGCGCCGGAACCCGAATTCCAGCGGATCGACATCGTCGATGAAATGAAGACCAGCTATCTCGATTACGCGATGAGCGTGATCGTCAGCCGCGCGCTGCCCGACGTGCGCGACGGCCTGAAGCCGGTCCACCGCCGCATTCTTTTCGCCAGCCAGGAAGGCGGCTTCGTCGCCGGGCGGCCCTATCGCAAATCGGCCAAGATCGTCGGCGACGTGATGGGCAACTATCACCCGCACGGCGACAGCGCGATCTATGATGCGCTAGCGCGCATGACGCAGAACTGGTCGATGCGCCTGCCGCTGATCGACGGCCAGGGCAACTTCGGCTCGATGGACCCCGATCCGCCGGCCTCGATGCGCTATACCGAGGCGCGGCTGGCGCGCGTGGCCAATTCGCTGCTCGACGATCTCGACAAGGATACCGTCGATTTCACCGACAACTACGATGGGTCGCGGCAGGAACCCTCGGTTCTGCCCGCGCGCTTCCCCAACCTGCTGGTCAACGGCGCGGGCGGCATCGCCGTCGGTATGGCGACCAACATTCCGCCGCACAACCTGGGCGAGGTGATCGACGGCTGCCTTGCCTACATGGACAACCCGCTGATCACGATCGACGAACTGATCGAGATCATTCCGGGGCCGGACTTCCCAACCGCGCCGCTGATCCTGGGCGCGGCCGGAGCGCGCAAGGCCTATCACGAAGGCCGCGGCTCGATCATCATGCGCGCCTGCCACAAGATCGAGGAAGGCCGGGGCGATCGCCGCTCGATCGTGCTCACCTCGATCCCGTATCAGGTCGGCAAGTCCGGCCTGGTCGAGAAGATCGCCGAAGCGGCCAAGGACAAGCGGATCGAGGGCATCTCGGACATCCGCGATGAATCCAACCGCGAAGGCGTGCGCGTGGTTATCGACCTCAAGCGCGACGCCACGCCCGAAGTGGTGCTGAACCAACTCTGGCGCAACACGCCCGCGCAATCGAACTTCCCGGCCAACATGCTGGCGATCCGTGGCGGCCGCCCGGAAATCCTCAGCCTGAAGGACATCATCGAATCCTTCGTTCGCTTCCGTGAGGAAGTGATCACGCGGCGCACCAAGTTCGAACTGAACAAGGCGCGGGACCGGGCGCATATCCTGCTCGGCCTCGTCATCGCGGTCACCAATCTCGACGAAGTCGTGCGGATCATCCGGGGATCGGCCAATCCCGCGCTGGCGCGCGAAACGCTGCTCGCCCGCGAATGGCCGATGGGCGAGATCGCGCCCTATATCCGGCTGGTCGAAGCGATCGAGGATGATGCCAGCATCGGCGGCGAAAGCTATCGCCTGTCGGAAACGCAGGTTCGCGCCATTCTCGATCTGCGCCTGCACCGCCTGACCGCGCTCGGCCGCGACGAGATCGGCGGCGAATTGGAAGTGCTGGCCAAGGCAATCGAGGAGTTCCTCTCGATCCTGGCCGACCGCGTGAAGCTCTATGGCGTGATGCGCCAGGAACTGATCGAGGTGCGCGATGCCTATGCCACGCCGCGCGTGTCGCTGATCGCGCCGGCGGCGGACGGGATCGAGGACGAGGACCTGATCGAGCGCGAGGACATGGTCGTCACGATCACGCTCGATGGCTATATCAAGCGCACACCGCTCTCCACCTTCCGCGCGCAGAACCGGGGTGGCAAGGGCCGCTCCGGCATGGCGACGAAGGAAGAGGATGCCGTGGCGAACATGTTCGTCACCAGCACCCACACGCCCGTTCTGTTTTTCTCCACCGCCGGCAAGGTCTATCGCCTGAAGGTGTGGCGCCTGCCCGAAGGCGGACCGGCCACGCGCGGCCGTCCGGTGGTCAACCTGCTGCCCGCGCTTGACCAGGGCGAGACGATCGCCGCCGTGCTGCCGCTGCCCGAGGACGAAGGCGAATGGAGCAAGCTTCACGTCATGTTCGCCACGGCGAAAGGCAACGTGCGCCGCAACGCCATGGATCTGTTCGCCAACATCCCGTCGAACGGGAAGTACGCGATGAAGTTCGAGGAAGAGAGCGAGGATCGCCTGATCGGCGTCGCGCTGCTGTCCGAAGGCGATGACGTGCTGCTGGCCAGCCGGCAGGGCAAGGCCATCCGCTTCCCGGCGGACGATGTGCGCGAATTCCAGAGCCGCACGTCCACCGGCGTGCGCGGCATGTCCCTGAAAGAAGGCGACGAGGTCATCTCGCTGTCCATCCTCCACCGCGTCGGCGTGAAGGATCAGGACGAGCGCGAGGACTATCTCCGCTTCGCCCCGTGGAAGGCGGAGAAGGAAGGCGAACCGCAGATGGCGGCGGAGCGCTACGCCGAGCTGGCCGAGAAGGAGCAGTTCATCCTCACCGTCTGCGCCAACGGCTATGGCAAGCTTTCGTCCGCCTACGAATACCGGCGCACCGGCCGCGGCGGCCAGGGCATCACCAATATCGACAACATCGGCCGCAACGGCCCGGTGGTGGCGAGCTTCCCGGCGGTGCAGGCCGACCAGCTGATGCTCGTTACCGATCAGGCCAAGCTGATCCGCCTGCCGCTCGATTCGCTGCGCGTGATCGGGCGCGGCAGCGCGGGCGTGCGGCTGTTCCACGTCGCCGATGACGAGCATGTGGTCAGCGCGGTGCGTCTGGCCGAGGAAGAGGGCAGCGAGGGCGAAGTGCCGGAAGGTGCGGCCGATGGCGAGGCGCCGTCCGAAGCATGACCCCTGCCGTCGCCTACAAGGTGCTGACCGCGCCGCAGATGGCGGAGCTGGCCGATAGCGGCCGCTTCGCCGGTGCGCCGGTCGATCTGGCCGACGGCTATATCCACCTCTCCACCGCCGGGCAGCTTGCCGAAACGATCGGCAAGCACTTCGCCGGGCAGACCGACCTGCACATCGTCACGGTCGATCTGGACGCTCTGGGCGATGCGGTGAAGTGGGAACCCTCGCGCGGGGGGCAATTGTTCCCGCACATTTACGGCACCGGCCTGCCGCTGGACGCGGTGATCGCCTATGGTCCGCTGCGGCATCACCCGGACGGCACGATCGCCCTGCCGGTGGCGGGATAAGGGATCGGAGCCCTACTCCGCGCTGAACTCCCCTTCGCGGCGCAGCGTGGCGATCACGCCGGTGCAGATCAAGAACTGGCCGAAGTAATAGAGCGGCCAGATCAACAGGTGCGGCAGCGCGCTGGTGGCAAGCGGCCCCATGCGCGCGAAAATCAGCAGGTCCGAAGCCACGAACAGCAGCGCGCCCGCGCTCACCCGCCAGCGCGGAAAGGCGCTGAGCCACGCCGCCGCGGCCATCCCGCCCAGCGGCAGGGCATAGAGCGCGACCTGCATCGCCATCGCCCGATCCGTCGGCAGCAGCCAGGCCAGCACCGGCACGCCGACGACCAGCGCGATCGCGATGCCCTTGTCCAGCGGACGCACCGCCCTGCCCCGCCCGTGCCGCAGGTAGAGCGCGATGGCGACGAGGTGGCCCGAGAAGAACGCCGCCGCGCCGGCGGTGAACGCCACTTCCAGCACCATGTCGCCCAGCGCGCCCAGCGCCATGACCAGCGCGATCCGGTGCGCCCCGCGCGAAGGGTGGTGCAGCCAGGCATAGACCGCGAGCAGGCCCACGCCCGCGCCCTTCCACGCGATCTGATACAGCCCCGGCACCGGCCCGCCGGCGATGAACCAGTAGCTGATGCCGAAGACCAGGCTGGCGAGCAGCCAGGGCCGCCGCTCGGCCAATGCGCGACCTGTCATACCGTCCTTCCCGCGTGATGGCCGCGCACCTTGGGGTTGTCCGCGCCGCAAGGCAATGCCAATGCGCGGGGCATGACGCATCAGGTTCACATCATCGGCGGCGGCATGGCCGGCAGCGAGGCGGCATGGCAGCTTGCCCGGCGCGGCGTGCGCGTGCGCCTTTCGGAAATGCGCGGCGCCAATCTGCCAGGCGGCGGCGACACCACGGCGGCGCACCAGGGCACGGGGCTGGCCGAACTGGTCTGCTCCAACAGCTTCCGGTCGGACGATCACGAAAAGAACGCCGTCGGCCTGCTGCACGAGGAAATGCGCCGCTGCGACAGTCTGCTGATGGCGGCGGCGGAAAAGGCCCGCGTGCCCGCCGGCTCGGCGCTCGCCGTGGACCGCGACGTGTTTTCGGCGGCGGTGGAACAGGCGCTGGCGGCGCTGCCCAACCTGGAGATCGTGCGCGAACGGGTGGACGTGCTGCCGGCGCAGGGGCCGGTGATCGTCGCCACCGGCCCGCTCACCGCGCCGGCGCTGGCCGAGAGCATCGGCGGCGCCACCGGGGCGGACGCGCTCGCCTTCTTCGATGCCATCGCCCCCATCGTCCACCGTGACAGCATCGACATGGACGTGTGCTGGATGGCGAGCCGGTGGGACCGGGGCGAGACCAAGGACTACATCAACTGCCCGATGAACCGCGACCAATACCGCGCGTTCCGGCAGGGCCTGCTCGATGGCGACAAGACCGCGTTCAAGGAATGGGAAGCGGACACTCCCTATTTCGATGGCTGCATGCCGATCGAGGTGATGGCCGAACGGGGCGAGGACACGCTGCGCTTCGGGCCGATGAAACCGGTGGGGCTGGACAACCCGCACAGCGCCACGCCCGAATTTCCGCGCGGGCGCTGGCCCTATGCCGTGGTGCAGCTGCGGCAGGACAACAAGCTGGGCACGCTGTGGAACATGGTGGGCTTCCAGACCAAGCTGAAGCACGCCGAACAGGTGCGGCTGTTCCGCACCATTCCCGGCCTGGAAAACGCGGAATTCGCACGGCTGGGCGGGCTGCACCGCAACACCTTCCTCAATTCGCCCACGCTGCTGGACCGGGAACTGCGCCTGAAAAGCCGCCCGCACATCCGCTTCGCCGGGCAGATCACCGGCTGCGAAGGCTACGTCGAAAGCGCCTCGGTCGGCCTGCTCGCCGGGCTGATGACCGCGCACGAACTCGCCGGCCACGCCTGGACCCCGCCCCCGCGCACCACCGCGCTGGGCGCGCTGCTCGCGCACATCACCGGCGATGCCGAGGCCGAAAGCTACCAGCCGATGAACGTGAACTTCGGCCTGTTCCCGCCGGTGGACGCCAGCGTGAAGAAGAAGGAACGCAAGGAAGCTCATACTGCGCGGGCGAAGCGGGACTTGGGGGAGTGGTTGTTGGCGGGGGTTTGAGCCCCCGCCCGGCACGCGCGGCGGCGCAATCCCTAAGGGTTAACGCACAGGATCGGCGGGGTTGTGCTGCTCCATGAAGCGCATAGCCGCTTCCAGCATTTCCTGCCGGGTTGTGCTGCGCGAAAGCCAGTGATCCTCGTCCGTCAGAGTCACCAGTTCGACAGGCTTGCCGGCGCGCTGGAGCGCAACCGCCATGTCATTGCTCTGATCGTAAGGCACCACGATGTCGTCCTTGCCATGGATCAGCAGAATCGGAGCGTCCGCCGCGGTAGCGAAGTTGATCGGCGAGATCGCACGCAAATCGCGCCGCGCACCCAATTCCTGTTCAACCGCGTGCCTCATTGCCTTGTCATAGTTACTTCCCACAATGTTAGTTGACGCCAGACGGGCAACATCGCTGACGCCTGCCACAGACACCGCGCAGCGATAGATCCCATGTTGCAGAGTGACTCCGGCGAGTGCAGCGAACCCGCCGTAACTGGCGCCCATGATACAAGCACGTTTAGGATCGACGATCCCCTGTTTGGCCAGCGCGGCCAGACCGTCGGAAATGTCGCTTTGCATGATCCGCCCCCATTGGCCGTTACCAGCGTGCTGAAACGCCGCGCCATAACCGGTCGAGCCGCGGAAATTGGGCTGAAGCACTGCATAACCACGGGAGGCGAATGCCTGCGCCCACCAATCGAAGCCGGGGTAATCCCGAGCCGCTGGGCCGCCGTGCGGAAGAACGACCACAGGCAGATTTTTGGGGTCGCGACCGGGCGGGAGTGTCAGCACGCCTTCGATGGCGGTGCCATCTCCAGCGTTGTATTTGAAGACCTGCACCGGGCCCACGTCAGCATGATCGATCGGATAGGAAAAGCCGATCTCTTCTGCCTTGCCGTTGGCAATATCAATCTTCCACCATGTTTGCGGATCGTCTGCCCCTTCCGTCATGACGACGAGCCGGTCAAAATTTTCACTCCAATCGATCAAATGAACTATCAGACCCGGAAATGCCTTCATTGCGGCGCTTACGATCTTTTGCTGGCGCGGATCGGAGAAGGTATAGGCTGGTGTATCTCCCTCCTGCTGATACCCGATCAACCGGCCCGTATTAGTGTCGGTGAAGTATTTGTGGACGTAAACGTCGGCGAGGATTTCTTTCGATGCGCCACCACCCAGCGGCGTCTCGAACCAGCGTACTTCCCCATTTTCACGCTCATCGCTTAGAATGACGGTTTCCACCGTCGTCCCCAAGCCAACCAGGCCAACATCGCCGAGCGGGTTAGCCCGGCCTATTCATGAGACTGAGGTTCCGGGCTTGTTGGGTGGCGATGCGTTTTCGGTGATGTGATCCGGACGAGCGCCTCTGGCGGTGTTTTTCACCGCGGTGGGATCGATGGGCTTTTCGGGGTTAATGGAGGGGGGCTTGCGGTTCGGCGGCACGGCCGCGCGGGCTATGTAGGAGCAGGCCGAAGGTTGGTGGCGACGGCCTTGAACGTGGCGGCATCGGGGCATGCTGACGCGAAGGCGATGCGGATGCGCGTTGCGGATTCAATGACGCGGGCGGCGACCTTGAGCAACCGGAGGCGGATCGTTGCGAACTCGGCGACGGCAAGCGCGGCAGATTTTGGGATTTCTTGCTGGATCCGCCACAGGAGCCAGTAGGCGGCGGTGTGCAGAATGAGGCGCATCTGGTTGGCATTGGCCGAGCGGCACGAGGTGCGATCGCTGGCGAGCTGGGTCTTGTGCCGCTTGATCAGGTTTTCGGCCTGGCCGCGGGCACAGTAGAGCGTGTCGTAGATGTGCTCGGCCGAGCCTTGGGTCAGCGAAGTGACGACATAGCGGATGTCCATGCCCAGCGTGCTGGCCTCGATCCGGGCGACGACGCGGCGCTGGCCCTTCCAGCTTTTGGCGCCGTAGCGGGTCTCGGCATAGTTTCGCAGGATCACACGCTGCTCCTCGGCCCGCTTGACCGCGCAGGTATCGGCGACGGCGACGATGGCGGGATCGGCCCGCAGCGCAGCGTTGGTTGGCAGGCCGAACACGTAATCGATGCCGTACGCCTCGCAGAACGCCATGACCTCGGGGCGGCCATAGTGCCCGTCACCGCGGATGGTGAGGTGGGTATCGGGCCAGTGCCGGCGGATGTGACGCACCAGACGCCGGATGTGGCCAGCAGCTTCGGCGCCAGATGGCGTCTTGCCGGTGCGAAGCAGCATCGCCACCGGCCGGCCACTGGCGGTGTCGTAGACGTGGATCGGCAGGAAGCAGCGCTCGCCATGGTGCCCGTTCCAGAACGAGAGCTGCTGATAGCCGTGGACGACATCGCAGGTGTCATCGATATCCAACGTCACCGCCGCCGGCGAAGTGGGATAGCTGGCGCAGTAGATATCGATCATGGCGGCCATCAACTTCGCCAGTTCGCGCGTGGTCGGCGCGTTCTCCCAGCGGCTCATCGTGGGTTGGCTCGCAAGCCCGGCACCGGAGCCCGGCAGCTTGCCCAGCGCCAGGCGGAAGCCGGGATCGTCGCGAAGGGCGTCGAGATCGTCGGCATCCTCGTATCCGCAAGCGATCGCGAACACCCGGGCGCGCAGGATGTCGGGCAGCGCATGGATCACCCGGCCAGGGTCACGCGGGTCGGCTATGCAAGCGGCAAGCCGACGGCAGATGCCCATCGCGCGCTCAGCCTGTGCCAGTAGCAGGACGCCGCCGTCCGAGGTCAGCCGACCACCATCAAAGGCGGCTGTGACTTTCCGGCTGCGCACTGCTGGGAATCGGAATGGGTTTGCAGTATCGTCGGTCATGGCGGGGTGGCCTGTGGCATCTTCTGCCCTGCGGCAGGTTCGGCTTAGACACCCAGTTCCTAATTCAGATCAGAGGCTTATGCCACTCCCGCCAACCCTCTCGGCCCAACGCGGTGAATAAGCCGGGTTAGCCCCTTCCTGGATTTTCGTTCCATCCGCGTTGCGGATCGTCCAGGTTCCGTTGGTGGAAATATAGTCCAGCGTCGCCGCGACTTTGCCATCCTTACCCAAGACCCATTGCCGAAAGCCGTCGTTCTCGAAGCGCGGGGCAACCATTCTGGACTGCCGGTTCTGCAGATCGACTTCGTACAGCACCGGCCCACCGGATGTCAGGTAGCCCACCGGTGACCGAAAATCACCCTTGTAGGTCAGGCCGCCAAAGTATCCATAAAAGCGCCCATCCCTTTGCCGAATTCCGTAAAATCCGCGAACGCCGCCGGTGATTTTTTCGTCATTGGCAAAAACAGACCAGAGCTTGTCACCGTTGAGCGGCACCACCACCATCGTGAAAAGTTCGGTCATGTCGGTAGAAAAGCCGGCATCCAGCTTTGTCGTTTCCGATTTCATGATAAGGACCCGGTCCTCCCCGGCCCAATATATCCCGCGTACCTTTGCATCCCCTACAGGGATCGCCAGCAACGGTTTTTTGTTGGCGTCAAGGACCACGAGGCGCCGGACGTTTTCTGCCAGGCCCACTATCGCGAGACGTTCACCGGACGGAGACAGTGCCATCATTTCCACGCCGGGCAGTTGCCCGTAAGCCGCGAGCGGTGGAGGCGAGCCAGCATATGCGATGGCACAGGGAACGATATTCCCAAAGCTTAGAACCACTGCTGCGCAAATGCCCAGCAACCTCTGCATGGTCATCAACAATCCTCCAACGCGCCATCGCCAGTAGTCTGTATGCGGAGCCAATCGCGGGTTAACCGTCAAGGGGAGAAAACTCACCTGCACGCGCAATCCTGCTTCTTTTTCATCTTCGGTTTCGTCGTCGCGAATTCCGTGCGGGTGAGGGACTGGTCGCCGTTGGCGTCGGCGGTCTTGAAGCGGTCGGCGGTCTTGACCGCCCATTCCTCGAAGCTGAGCAGGTTGTTGCCGTCCACGTCGAGCTTGCGGAAATCGCGGACGCGGGGGGCCAGCATCTCGTTGCGGGTGATGCGGCCGTCGCGGTCGCGGTCGAGCCGGTCGAAGCGCTTCTGTTCGCGGGTTTGCTCGGTCGCCTGCGGCAGTGCGGGGCCTTGCAGCCCTTCCCCGTCGGCATCGGGCAATTCGTCCGCCTCGGCCGTGGGCGCATCGAGCGCGAGCCGGGGGGCGGGCGGCGGGTCGGCATTCGTCGCGCGGCCCTGCCACCAGAACAGGCCGGCGGCCACCAGCAACAAGGCGCCCAGCGCTCCCAGCACGATCCGGTTCACCGCGCGTTCCCTCCGATCCGGATCAAGCTATCGCGCGCGGGAGTTGTGCGGCAGGGCGAGTTGGGACCGATTTGGTAGATACTTGTTCGCGCGGAAGCGCAGAGGGGGTTCGCCAGAGGTGGGCGGCTCATGGCAGCCGGGGATTGTGGCTCTAGAATGGGTTTGGGGGCCTTCGGCGGGGAGCCGCCTGTCAGCGGCCGGTCAGGCCGAGCCGGAGCGCCGCGCCGAAGCCGCGCAGGCCGGTGTCGGGCAGCCCGCTCGCCTGCCGGCGCGCCATGCCGGCCAGGATCGCCAGCGGGCGCATCGGGCGGGGCAGCCGGGGCATTGGCGCGGCGGGATCGGAATCGAGCCATTGCGCCACGCTCGCGCGGATCGGGCCGGGATCGCTCACGCCCGAAAGGCGGCCGAGCGCCACGAACGCCTCGATCCGGGCTTGGGCAAGTTCGGCACCGCCATCTTCGCCAACGTTGCGCGCCTCGTAGCCATCGACCAGCGCGCCCAGCGCCGGGCGCTCGGCATCCCAGACCTGCAGGCCGGCCAGCAGCGGTTCGCCCCGTGGCCACAGCGCGGCCTCCTGCGCCATGCGATCGCGCCACCACGCGAGCCGTAGCTGGATCATCAGCGCATCGCGCCCCGGCTTCGCGGTATCGGCCAGGCGCTGTTCGAACGCGAACAGGCCGATCCACGCCGCCCGCGCTGCCGCCGGGGCATAGGCCACGGCGAACCGTTCCAGCGGGGCTAGCTGGTCGGCCAAGTCCATGATCGGCTGATCCATCGAAAATCAGGGTCTTCGCCGGGGGCGGGCGCTGCCGTGCGGAAACCGCAGCGCCCCTCGCCCTCAGCGATAGCAGACCTTTTTCACCGCCTCGACGATCTTGTTGGCGTCGATCAGCGCCGCCTTTTCAAGGTTGGCGGCATAGGGCAGCGGCACGTCCTCGTTGGCAACGCGCAGGACCGGGGCATCGAGATTGTCGAAGCCTTCCTCCATGCAGATCGCGATGATTTCCGACGCGATCGAGCAGACCGGGAAGCCTTCCTCGGCCACGACGAGGCGGTTGGTCTTGGCGAGCGAGGCCAGCACCGTTTCCTTGTCGAGCGGGCGCAGCGTGCGGAGGTCCACCACTTCGGCGTCGATGCCCTCGTCGGCAAGCTTGGCCGCCGCTTCAAGGGCGTAGCCGACGCCGATGGAATAGGACACGATCGTAACGTCGCTGCCTTCGCGCACCACGCGCGCCTTGCCGATCGGCAGGACGAAATCGTCCAGCTGCGGCACATCGAACGTGCGACCATAGACCAGCTCGTTTTCAAGGAACACCACCGGGTCCTCGCTGCGGATCGCGGCCTTCATCAAGCCCTTGGCGTCGGCCGCGTCATAGGGCGCGATCACGACAAGGCCGGGGACGGCGGCGTACCACGGGCCGTAGTTCTGCGAATGCTGCGCGCCGACGCGGCTCGCAGCGCCGTTGGGGCCGCGGAACACGATCGGGCAGCGCATCTGGCCGCCGGACATGTAGTTCGTCTTGGCGGCGGAATTGATGATGTGGTCGATCGCCTGCATGGCGAAGTTGAACGTCATGAATTCCACGATCGGGCGCAGGCCCCCCATCGCCGCGCCGGTGCCGATGCCGGCAAAGCCGTATTCGGTGATCGGGGTGTCGATCACGCGCTGGGGGCCGAATTCGTCCAGCAGCCCCTGGGTGACCTTGTAGGCGCCCTGGTATTCGGCCACTTCCTCGCCCATCACGAACACGCGGCTGTCGGCGCGCATTTCCTCGGCCATGGCATCGCGCAGCGCTTCGCGGACGGTGGTGGGAACCATCGCGGTGCCGGCGGGCACTTCGGGATCGGCGGCGGGCTTGGCCGCAACCGGCGCGGCAGCTGGCGCAGGTGCGGGAGCCGGCGTTGCGGTCGGAGCCGGAGCGGGCGCGGCGGCGGGTGCCGGCGCGGCATCCTCGCCCTCGCCCTGCAGCAGTGCGATCACGGTGCCGACCTTCACGCCCTCGGTCCCTTCGGGAACGACGATCTGGCCGACGGTGCCCTCGTCCACGGCTTCGAATTCCATCGTCGCCTTGTCGGTCTCGATCTCGGCGAGGATATCGCCGGACTTCACTTCATCGCCTTCCTTGACCAGCCACTTGGCCAGCGTGCCCTCTTCCATCGTCGGCGAGAGCGCGGGCATCTTCAGTTCGATCGCCATGTCAGTACTGCTCCACCACCACGTCGGTATACAGTTCGGCCAATGCCGGCTCGGGCGAGCTTTCGGCGAAATCGGCGGCTTCTGCCACGACCTGGCGGATTTTCTTGTCGATGTCCTTGATCCGGTCCTCGGCCACGCCGCGCTGCAGCAGCTCGGTCTTCGCGGCCTCGATCGGATCATGCTTCTCGCGCATTTCCTGCACTTCCTCGCGGCTGCGGTACTTGGCCGGGTCCGACATCGAGTGCCCGCGATAGCGATAGGTCTTGAGTTCGAGCAGCACCGGCCCGTTGCCGCCCCGTACGAATTCCAGCGCCACTTCGGCCGCCTGGCGCACTTCCAGCACATCCATGCCGTTCACGTCGATGCCGGGGATGCGGAAGGCGGTGCCGCGACGGTAGAAATGCGTCTCGGCCGAACCGCGCTTGACCGCCGTGCCCATGGCGTAGCCGTTGTTTTCCACCACGAACACGATCGGCAGCTTCCACAGCGCCGCCATGTTGAAGGTTTCATAGACCTGGCCCTGGTTGGCCGCGCCATCGCCGAAGTAGGCCATGCACACGCCGCCGTCGTTGCGGTACTTGTGCGCGAAGGCCAGGCCCGCACCCAGCGGCACCTGCGCGCCGACGATGCCATGGCCGCCGTAGAACTTGTGATCGGTGCTGAACATGTGCATCGATCCGCCCTTTCCGCGCGAGATGCCCGCGCCGCGCCCGGTCAGTTCGGCCATGATCACCTTGGGATCGATGCCATAGGCCAGCATGTGCCCGTGATCGCGATAGCCGGTGATGACGCTGTCATGCCCTTCGCTGAGCGCCGACTGGAGCCCGACCGCGACCGCTTCCTGCCCGATGTAGAGGTGGCAGAACCCGCCGATCAGGCCGAGGCCATAGAGCTGGCCCGCCTTTTCCTCGAACCGGCGGATCAGCACCATCTGTTCGTAGAAGTGCAGCAGTTCGTCATCGCTCGCCTCGAACCGGCGGTTGTTGGCGTGGGCCTGTTGCAGGCTGCGCAACGCGAACGTGGCCTCGTCGAGCGGTTCATCCGCCGCCGAAGCGATCACCGGCTCCGCGGCGGCGGGCGGCGTGGCCTTGGTGGTGCGGCGGCGCGTTGCTGCGGGTTTGGTCGCGGGGGCGGCAGGTTTGGCGGCGCGGGGCCTGGCGGACTTGGCCAAGTCGATGATCCTTTTTCTGGCAGCCTCGGCTTCGATCGTGCGAAGCTTGGCTTGCGTATGAGCCAGTTGCGAGGATTCCGCAACGTCCAACCGGCCTGCTCCCGTTCCCGGATAGCTATTCACACCGATCTGGTTATTATCGTGAGAAAGACAATTCAATTTGGCGTTTCAAGGGAGTGGAGACGCGCTGGACGCACGACGGCGCGCCCGCAACATCCGAATCAACCGTGACAGGGCTGCGGATGCAGATGGGTACGTCATGCGCCCGGAAGGGAGGCAGGGCGGGAGAGGCAGCGAGAGGACGGAATTGCGAACCGCCAAAACGTTTCAGGCCGACCAGGATAACCTGGCCGGCCTGAACATTTCCACCCTTTCGGGGGAATGGCGCGCCCGGAACGATTCGAACGTCCGACCCTCAGATTCGTAGTCTGATGCTCTATCCAGCTGAGCTACGGGCGCCGGGAGACGCGCCTTTAGGAGAGCGATTCCGGGTTGGCAAGTCACTTCAGCAACGCAAGCACCGCTTTTGCCAGCGGAACATCCAGGGGCGGCATCGGAAACGTCGATATTTCCGGTCTTCCCGCCCATTTCAGCATCGCATTTTTTTCACAGACCGGTTCCCCTTTCCACAGACGGCAGACGTATAGCAGCAGCAGAATCGGCGGCGTGCCACTCGAATCATCTGCGTGGGCGAACGACAGCGGCGTGATATCAGCCGCCGACAGGGTCACACCCAGTTCCTCATCAATTTCGCGGATCAGCGCCTGGACTGGCCCTTCGCCGGCTTCGACTTTGCCGCCGGGGAATTCCCACAGGCCGCCATGCTGTTTTCCTTCCGGACGGCGCTGGAGCAGGACCCTGCCCCACCCGTCGATCATGGCTGCCGCAACAACAATTCGCATCGATCCACTCCGGATTAAAAATACTGGCGGATCGCAAAGGACGCGACAACCGGCTCCGCTGGAAGGCCCGAAACTTTTCGTAAATCAAATTTTAGGAACAATCCCGTAACCTTTCGCCACCGTGACGCGGGGGCCAAGTAATATGTTGGAATTGTGGCATAAAATTATGCGCGATGAAAGCGCCGCCACGGCCGTTGAATACGGCTTGCTGGTGGGATTCATCGCGCTTGCCATTATTGGGGGCATGAACAACTTCACCAACCAGATGGTTGCCCTGTGGCATTCGGTCGAAAACGCATCGAACAGCGCCGCGGCCAATTAACGTCGTTTTAGGAAATGCCGCCTAATTCAGCCCTACCTGCTCCAGGGACAACACGGAGCGGGTCGGGAACAAGAAGACGCTTAAGGAGACCTGACATGAAGCTTTTCCGTGATCTGCTCGCGAACGAAGAAGGCGCGACCGCCATCGAATACGGCCTGATCGCCGCCCTCATCGCCGTCGCCGCCATCACCGCGATGGGTTCGCTCGGCAACTCGCTGACCAACACCTTCAACACGGTGTCGGGCAAGATGAACAACGCCAACACGGCCGCTGCTGCGAAGAACTAATCGCAGACGTGATCGGTCGCGGTCCTGGACCGCGATCCAAGCCAAAGAGGCGGTCGGCGCAATCGCCGGCCGCCTTTTTCGCTGCAGCCCCTCGCCCGGCGTCCGTCACCGCCGGAAGGCTGCACCGCAAGGCATCCGAAAAGGGGACCGGCCGTGAAGCTCTTCCACGCGCTGCTGCGCGACGAAGAAGCTGCAACCACGATCGAATACGGCCTGATCGCCGCGCTCATCGCCGTCGGCGCCATCACCGCGATGGGTTCGCTCGGCAATTCGCTGACCAACACCTTCAACACGGTGTCGGGCAAGATGAACAACGCCAACACCAAGGCCGCGGCCAAGACGATTTGATCGTCCGTCGCCTTGCCTGACACGAACGAAACGGCCGGCTTCACGCCGGCCGTTTCTGTTTGTCGCCCTGAGGTGGCTCAGCGCCCGCTATCAATAGACGATCAGCTTGATCTTCTGGCCGGGCAGCAGCCTGCTGGAGGCGGTGAGCGCGTTGAGCACGAGGAAGCGGTCCACCGGCCTGTCGGTATAGGCCATGCGCGCGCCGAGCAACTGCACGGTATCGCCGCTCTTCACCGTCACCACATCGAGCCTGCGCGCCTTCACCGCGCTCGCTTCCGTCGCGTTGATGCGGCGGATCGAGCGGAACATGGAATCGAACTGGCCCGCCTGCCCGGCCTGGCTGATCGTGGCGAAGTGGAAGGCCTGCCCCTGCCCCCAGTCGTAGGCATAGACCACCACGTCCACCGTCGAACCGTTGCTGGTGGTCCTGGCCGTGCCATAGGCGGCGGATATGCCGTTGATCGTGGTCGTCTGCAGCGTATCGGGCGCGAATTGCCCCTGCGACGAAAGCCCGGCGAACACCGAACGGACATAGGCGGAAAGATCGCCGCTGTACTTGCCCGATGCGAACTCGCCCTTGCCCGACTGGCCGGAAATCGCAACCGACGTGGCGCCGTTCACCAGCGAGAATCCCGCCGGCGCCTGGAAAGCGAGCCGCAACTGCGGGTGCGTGAACGTGCGCCCGTCGACAACACCCTGATTGGGATCGTCGCCATAGGTCAGGCCGCGCACGCGCGTGAGGAACGTGTCGCGGTTGGTCATCCCCGTGGCGGTGGTCCCGGCGCGCAGCAACGCGGCGCGCACGCGCGAGGCGGGATCCGGGTGCGTGCTGGCCCATTCCGGCACCGAATTGCCCTGCCCCGCGATCTGGCTGTCCAGCGCGGTCTGGTTGGCCAGGCTTTGCAACACCGTGGACATTGCGCGGGGGTCGTAGCCTGCGCGGCCCAGATACGTGATGCCAAGATTGTCCGCCTCGGTTTCCTGCGATCGCGAATACTTGAGCGTCAGCAGTTGGCTCCCGGTGGAGAACAGGCGCTGGCCGATCTGGCCGGCTGCCGAATTGCCGAGCACGGCGGTGGAAAGCACCGAACCGAGCACGCCAAGGATGGTGTTGCGCGTGGCGGCGCTTTCCCGCTTTGCGGCGTGGCGCGCGGCGACATGGCCGACTTCGTGCCCCAGCACGCCGGCCAGTTCCGCCTCGTTGTTCATCAGCGCCACGAGTTGCCGGGTGACGTAGATATAGCCGCCGGGAATGGCGAACGCGTTGTTCACCGGTGAATTGAGCAAGGTAACCGTGAAATCGCCCCGCGCATTGCTGAGGCCCGACTGAACGGCGATGGTCTTGCCCACGGATTCGACGTAAGTCGCCTGCGGTCCGGTCAGGCCACCGCCGTATTCCTGGAGGAGCTGGGGGTGCGCTTCAGCGCCCTGCTTCTTGTCGGACGCGCTGATCGCCTGGACGGCATTGGCCTGCGCGCGCACGGGAGCGCCCGGCAGCATGGCAGACCCGGCCACGCCCGCCGCAAGAACCGACAGTCCGGCAACGGCAGGACGCAGGCGGTTTCGGCTTTTCATGGCATCTCCCTCGAACAATCACGATCGCAACGGCTGCGGCAAATGCCGCGACGCTTTGTCGCAAACCGAAATCTTCTGTGCCAAATCCGGTTCCCGCGCGCCAGCGCGACGAACGGATCAGGCACCAATTCGGAGGAAACGATCCGCCCGCATCGTGCGCAGAGCATCGGGCGACTTGCCTGCCAGTCCGTCCAGTTCCTGCGCGATCGCCTGCGACAGAGCCGCCGCCGTTGCTGCGGGATCGCGATGGGCACCGCCCACCGGTTCGGGCACGATCCGGTCGATCACGCCCAGCGCGAGCAGATCCTGCGCCGTAACTTTCATCGCCTCGGCCGCTTCGGGCGCCTTTTCCGCCGTGCGCCACAGGATCGAGGCGCAACCTTCGGGCGAGATCACCGAATAGACCGCATGTTCCAGCATCAGCACGCGCTCGGCGCTCGCCAGCGCCACCGCACCGCCCGAACCGCCCTCACCCACGATCGTCGCCACCATCGGCACGCCGAGCGCCAGGCAGGCCTCGGTCGAACGGGCGATGGCCTCGGCCTGTCCGCGCTCCTCCGCCTCCACGCCGGGAACGCGCCCGAGGTATCGACCAGCGTCACCACCGGCAGGCCGAAGCGGCTGGCCAGTTCCATCAGGCGCACCGCCTTGCGGTAGCCTTCGGGCTTGCCCATGCCGAAGTTGTGGCGGATGCGGCTTTGCGTATCGTTGCCCTTCTCGTGGCCGATCAGCATGACCCGGCGATCGCCCAGCCGCGCGAACCCGCCGATGATCGCCTGATCCTCGCCATAGAGCCGATCGCCACCCAGCGGCATGAAGCCTTCGAACATCCGTTCGACATAGTCGCGGAAATGCGGGCGGGCGGGATGGCGGGCCACCTGGGTCTTCTGCCAGGGCGTCAGCGCCTTGTAGGTGCTGGCCAGCAGTTCGGCAGACTTGTTTTCCAGCCGCCGGATTTCGGACGCGATGTCCAGTTCGCCGCTCTGCGCGGTCTCCCGAAGCTCGGCGATGCGCGCTTCCAGCGCGGCGACCGGCTTCTCGAATTCGAGATACGAAATCATGGCAGACGCGCTAGGGCGGTGCGCGCCCGTGGTCAACTGCGTCCTTCGGCGCGTCCTGTGGACGCGGCCAGCGGATGCCGTTCGTTGACCAGCGCGACAAGCCGCGAGGCATCAACGTGGGTGTATATCTGGGTGGTCGCGATATCGGCATGGCCCAGCAGGGTCTGCAGCACGCGCAGGTCCGCCCCGCCTTCCAGCAAATGCGTGGCGAAGGCATGGCGCAGCACGTGCGGGCTGACCTTTTCGGGATCGATTCCGGCGCGCGCGGCCAGATCGCGCAGCAACTGGAACAGGCGCACGCGCGTCAGGTGCCCGCCGCGCGGCGAAGGAAAAACGAAGCGGCCGCCCGCCGGGCGCAGGCGCAGCCATTCCGCCAGCGCCCGGATCGCGCGGGCGCCCACGGGTACGAGCCGTTGCTGCCCGCCCTTGCCGGTGATCGCCAGGAACGGCGCATCGCGCGGCACGGCGACGAGCGGCAGCGAGACCAGTTCCGTCGCGCGCAGGCCGGACCCATAGAGCAATTCAAGCAGGGCAAGCATGCGCACGCCATCGTGCGTGCCGGCGCCCGCTTCCTCCTCCGCCGTGGCGAACAGCCGGGCGATCTCCCCGTGATCGAGCAGGCGTGGCAGCGGACGGCGCGCGCGTGGGCGCGGCATGGCGATGGAGGGATCGTCGGTGCGCAGGCCCTCGTCGATCAGGAAGCCGTAGAACTGGCGCAGCGCCGAAGCCTTGCGCGCGATGCTCGAGGGGGAAAGCTCGGCCCAGTGCCCGGCAAGGCTGGCGATGGCTTCCCGGTCCGCGCCAGCCAGATCGCCGACGATGGCCTGCGCGCCGGTCAGATCGCGGCGATAAGCCTCGATGGTGTTGGCGGCCGCGCCGCGTTCCGCCGCAAGCATGGAGAGAAACGCGCCGATCAGGCCGCCGGGCATCGCGGCGGAAAGGGCGGCGCCGGCCATCCGGATCAGACCCGCGCCACTGCCTCTGCCGCGATCATCCGGGCCTCACCGTCCAGGCCGACCCGGCGCAGCGCGGAAACGATATGGAACAGGTGAACCGCCGTCATCCGGTCCCACGAGGCGCCCTGCATCCCGAAACCGGCAAGCAGCGCGACGAGCGCGGGATTGTTCGATTCCGCCGCCGCGTCGATCGCACGCGTCCATCGGGTCTGCCGGTTCATGTCCACCGAGAGCTTGCCCGCGAGCGTAGTGGCGGCCGAGGAATCGATGCGGCCCAGCCCCATCAGCCCGGCAAGCAGAAAGCGCGAGCGCATCTGATCGGTGCTGTCATCGTTGGATTGGAAGGTATCGAGCGTTCCCGCGTCTACTGCCGACAGCTTGTTCGGCGCGGCCAGCGCCAGCAATCCCCAGGCTTCACTGCCAGCCTTGACATAGGGCGCCCAACGCACCGCGTTCTGATCGAGGCCAGCGGTCAGCATCGAGGCGATCAAGCCGCTGGCGCTATCGGCCATACCATCGCCCGGCACCACCCGCGCGGCAGCATAGGCCGTCAGCACAAGCCGGGAATAGGCGCGATCAGGATCGCTGCCATCGCCCCACAGTTCCTTGATCGCGCCCAGTCGATCATCCGCATCGGGCGCGACGTAGGCGGTACGCAGCTTGTCGGCGAGCGGCCCCCAGGCCTTGTCCGGATCTTCCTGCGCGGCGATCTCGCCATAGAGATCGACCATCGCCGCGCTCGACAGGATGCCTCGCCCGGCGCCCACGTCGGCTGCGGTCGCGCGCGCGGCAAGGGAAAGCATGGGTGCGCGAACGGCATAGAACTGATAGGCCGCCCCCGCCTTGGCGCGCAAGTCTTGGGGGGGTTCAAGCCCGGTGGCAAGTGAGATGCCCGTACGCCACGGCGTGAGCGTGGTGACGTCCTTCCACTCGATCGTGACGGCACGGCGCGTGTTCGATGCCGCGCCCGCGAACTTCTGCGCCAGCAGGATATCGATCTTCTCGCCGTCGCCCCGCCGCATCGCGCGATCGAGTTGCGCCATCGCCGGCGGACCATCGCCGGTGAAGGCCGAACAGATCGCGCGGGCGAGATCCCAGTCCCAGCCCTGGCGCCCAGCCGCCGTCAGCCCGGTGATGGGGCACAGGCCCACCGGATCGGCGGTGCCGAGGTAGCTGCCCATCGCGGCATCCTCCAGCCCCGGGGTATAGAAACCGCTATCGACTTCCTGCACCATGGCGCGCGCGGCATCGGCCTCGCCCATGCGCAGCAGCGCCTGCGCGCGCAGGGCTGCCCAGTCCGCGCCGTTCATACCGACCGGTGTATCCAGCCGGCTTGCCAGCGCGCGGCGCACCAGGATGTGCCCCCAGCGCGAAACCAAATCGCCGCTCATCCGGCCGATCACGCCTTCGACGAACGCGCCGTTGAGGAAATGGGTGGACGTGGCGGGAAAACCGCCATCCTGTTCGTCGATCACGCCCACCCGCGACAAGCTGCGCTGGCTGGAGACCGGCGTATCGAACTTCGGCGTGGCGCTGGCGATCAGCTGGTCCAGCAACGCAGGGTCGATCGCATCGAGCAGCCCGTCGTCGACCGGCGCCGATGCCGCCGCCGGCGCGCCGGGAACGGGTTGGACAACCGGCACCGATGTGGAGGCGGCCGATCCAGGGGCCGTCGCCGGTTGAGCGGGAGTTGAAGTGGCTGGGCGCGAGGCGGTGGACTTGGGCGATGCCGCCGGGGCGGGCGCGCTATCGAAACCGGGAGGTAGCAATGATTCCTGCGCGGCAACCATGCCTGAGATGCCGGTCAGCGCGGCGCAGCCCAGCAAGGCAAGGCGCCACCGATGCATGAACGCACGCCCGTTCTTCGATCTTGTCGGGGTATCGTGGCTCACGGTGCTGTCCCCGGGGCGTTTACCGGCTCTTCGATCCATTGTGTCGGCTCCGCTCCGCCCCTGATCCATGCTACCACCAATAATGCCGCCGTTATCGCAACAAGCGCGACAACGCCGCCAGCGACCAATACCTTGTTCACGCGACCTCACCTGCCGCTGCCTGACGCGCGTCATCCCGCGGAAACCGCGCGACGCTTGCGCTGCGCAGTAGCGCAACTATAGGCGGCCCGGCAATGGACCAAGACGCCGCCTCGCTCAACAGTACCGATCTGGCGCGGATCACCCGCCGGATCGACCGGCCGATCGTGCTGGTCGGCATGATGGGCGTTGGCAAGACCACCGTAGGCCGAAAGCTGGCGGCAATGCTGCACCAGCCGTTCGTGGATGCGGACGAGGAAATCGAACGGGCGGCCCAGATGTCGATCCCGGAAATCTTCACGACTTATGGCGAGCCTTACTTCCGCAGCGGCGAACGGCGGGTGATCGCCCGTCTCGTGGGCGAGGGCGCGACCACCGACCGCAAGATCCTGGCGACCGGCGGTGGCGCCTTCTGCGATGCGGAAACGCGCCAGCTGATCCTCGACCGCGCCATTGCGGTCTGGCTGGACAGCGACGTCGATACGCTGGTGGAACGCGTTGGCCGCAAGGATAATCGCCCGCTGCTACGCGGCGGCAACCCTCGTGAAATCCTTGCCAATCTGCGCGAAGAGCGCCGGCCCGCCTATGCCCAGGCGCCGATACACGTTACCAGCGGCAACCAGCCGCATCAGGTGACTGCCGTGCGCATCCTGCGGGCGATCGACAACTGGTTGTAGGAAAACAGCATGGCCACCATCCCCGTCGCCATCGCCGGCGCGCCATACGATGTCCGGATCGAAGCCGGATTGCTGGCGAAAGCCGGCACGCATTGCCGCCCCTTCCTGCGCAAGGATACCGTGGCCATCGTCACCGACGAACACGTCGCCGCGCGCTGGCGCGAGACGGTGGCGGCTTCGTTCGCTTCCGAGGGGATCGAAAGCCGCTGGCTGGTGCTGCCAGCGGGCGAGTCTACCAAGAGCTGGGAACAGCTGGCCCGCGTGATCGACTGGCTGCTGGCGCAGGAAGTCGAGCGCAAGGACAATATCGTGGCGCTGGGCGGCGGTGTGATCGGTGACCTGACCGGGTTTGCCGCCGCGATCGTGAAGCGCGGCTGCGGCTTCATCCAGATCCCGACGACGCTGCTGGCACAGGTCGATTCCAGCGTGGGCGGCAAGACCGCGATCAACACGCCCGCCGGCAAGAACCTGGTCGGCGCGTTCCACCAGCCGGTGCTGGTGCTGGCCGATCCGCTCTCGCTCGATACTCTGCCCGCGCGCGACGTGCGGGCGGGCTATGCCGAGGTCGTGAAATATGGCCTGATTGATGACGCGCCGTTCTTCGAATGGTGCGAGGCCAACGGCCACCGCCTGCTCGCGGGCGAAGCGGACGCGCGCGAATATGCGATCGCGCGCAGCGTCGCCGCCAAGGCGCGGATCGTGGCGGCGGACGAGAAGGAAACTACCGGTGTCCGCGCGCTGCTCAACCTGGGGCACACGTTCGGGCATGCGCTGGAAGCCGAAACCGGCTTTTCCGACCGCCTGCTCCACGGCGAAGGCGTGGCGCTGGGCATGGTGCTGGCCGCGCGTTTTTCCGCGCGGCAGGGGCTGATGAACGGGCAGGACGCCGAACGCGTGGCGGCGCACATCGGCGCGGTGGGCCTGCCCGACTCGCTCGCCGCGCTGAACCTCTCTTGCGACGGACGGCGGTTGGCCGATCACATGCTCCACGACAAGAAGATGGACGCGGGCACCCTGCCCTTCCTGCTGCTGCGCGGGATCGGCGAAACGTTCCTGGCCAAGGACGTAGACCTGGGCGATGTGGCCGCGTTCCTGGACGAGGAACTGGCGCGGGGCTGAGCGGCGCGTCAGCCGGCCTCGTCCGGCAGCAGATCGACCACTTCAAAATCGGGCAGCACCGCCTTGCGCAACAGGGTGCGGTGGCATTCGCTAGCGGCGCGTTCGTAGCACAGCAGGGCCACCTTGCGCTCGCGCGCCAGCTCCGCGAGTTGTGCGCCCGCGATCACCGCTTCGGGCAGGTCGAGTTGCGCCGCGTAGATGCATGCCAGCGCGGCATGATCGTGACGGCGCGCGGCGGCGCGGCCGTCCGCCGGGGTGCCAAGCGCCTTGAAATGGCGGTATTCGATGCCGGCCTCGCGCGCGTTGGCGGCCAGCGCGGACTTCGAGAAGCCGGGGCGACGCGAAAGCGGCAGGGCGCGCACATCGGCCAGCAGGTCAACACCCGCGCGATTCAGCGCGGCCATCACCCCGGCCACGGTCGCCTGTTCGTAACCGATGGTCCAGATCACCGGCATCAGAACAGCCGCGATCCGTCGGGCACGGGCCTGTCGGGCGAGAACAGCACTACGCGGCCCTGCTCGTCCGCGAAGCCCAGCGTCAGCACTTCGGACAGCATCTTGCCGATCTGGCGCGGCGGGAAATTGACCACCGCCGCCACCTGGCGTCCCAGCAGCAGTTCGCCTTCATAGAGCGCGGCGATCTGCGCGCTGCTTTTCTTCACCCCCAGCCCCGCGCCGAAATCGATCCACAGCTTCAGGCTGGGCTTGCGCGCTTCGGGAAAGGGTTCGACCTGGATGATCGTGCCGACGCGGATGTCGACTTTCAGGAAATCGTCGAAGGCGATGGCTTCGGCCGGCGGCGCGGCGGGATCATGATCGAGATGCATCGGAGCATTGTGGGGATCGCGGCGCGGACCGCAACCCCCGACTGTCGTGCCCGCCGGTTTCCGATCACCGCCCCGTAAACGCGGGCTTGCGCTTCTGGAGGAAGGCGAGGCCGCCTTCCGTCGCGTCGGCGCTGTTGCCGGCTACGCGTTGCCCCTCGGCTTCGGCCAGCAGCGTTTCGGCCAGGCTGTGTTCCAGCGCGGTCAGGATATTGCGGCGCATCGTGGCATAGGCCAGCGTCGGCCCGGTAGCGAGCCGCGTGGCCAGCGCGGATACCTCGGCCTCAAGATCGGCGTCTTCCACCGCCTTGTGGATCAGGCCCCAGTCGAGCGCCTTGTCCGCGCCGATCTTCTCGCCCAGCATCATCATCTCGGTGGCGCGAGCCTTGCCGATCAGGCGAGGGAGAATCCAGCTCGATCCGCCGTCGGGAACCAGGCCGATGTTGACGAACGCCTGGAGGAAATAACCGCTCTTGCCCGCCACCACAAAGTCCGCCGTCAGCGCGATCGAGCAGCCCACGCCGGCCGCCGCGCCGTTGACCGCCGAGATGATTGGCAGGTTCAGCCGGGCGAGCTTCATGATCGCCGGGTTGTAGTGCCCCTGCAGCGCCAGATAGCTTCCCTCGCCCGCGCCGGTGGTGCGATCGCCGCGCGCCTGAAGGTCCGCGCCCGAACAGAACGCCCGGCCCGCGCCCTTCAGCACCAGTACGCGGGCATCGCCCAGATGATCGAGCGCGTCGGAAATCTCGCCGGCCATCGGCAGCGAGCAGGCATTGAGCCGTTCCGGCCGGTTCAGTGTGATCGTGGCCACGCCATCGGCGATATCAAGCAGGATCGTTTCGTAAGCCATCGTCAGACACCCCTTCCGTGCTTGGCGCACGCGGCGCGATGGCCGGTCGCCAGTCGATTTAATCGATCGGTTAAGTGCAAGGGCTATGCGAGCGGCGCGCGCTTTGCAAGCCCGTTCAGCGGGTGTGTGCCTGCGCGAAAGCGGCCGCCGCGCCGAACAGGCCGGGCTGCGGATGGGTGATAAGCCGCACCGGCATCGCGGCCATGATCCCTTCGAAACGCCCCTTGGCGCGGAAGCGTTCGGCAAAGCCGGACGTCAGCAGCACGTCCTTGATGCGCAGGCCAAGCCCGCCTGCCATGACCAGCGCCGCCGAACCGTGCGCCAGCGCCAGATCGCCCGCCACGCTGCCCAGCGACAGGCAGAAGCGATCGACCGCCGCCGCCGCCAGGCTGTCCTCGCCCGCCATGCCCAGCGTCCACAGCTCCTTGTCGGTGCGCGGGGTAAACGGCTTGCCCTCGATCGCGGCCAGCGTTTCGTAGATGTCGACGATGCCGGGGCCGGCGACCACGCGTTCCGCCGACACGCGGCGGTGGCGCTTGCGCAGGCGGGCGAGGATGGCGTCCTCGATCCCGTCGAGCGGCGCGAAATCGATGTGGCCGCCCTCGGTCGGCTGCACGCGATAGACGCCGTCATGACGCCACAATTGCGCCACGCCCAGCCCGGTGCCGGGGCCGACCACGCTGATCACCCCCTCTTCGGGCAGGGGGGTATCCGGCCCGGTCAGGTGGACGAAATGTTCGGGCGCGGCCTGTGCCACCGCATGGGCCACGGCAGCGAAATCATTGACCACTACATAGTCGTCCGCGCCCAGCTTCTCGGGAATGAGCGCCGGGCGGATGATCCAAGGATTGTTGGTGAAGCGGATGATTTCTCCGCCGACCGGGCCGGCCACCGCGATCGCCGCCGCCTTCGGCAAGGGTGTACCAAGCGTGCGGCCGAACTCCTCCCAGGCAAGCTGGAAGCTGCCGTGTTCGGCCGTCTTTAGCGTTACTGCCTCGCCCAGCGAGACGACGCGGCCCTGCTCCACTTCGGCAAGGGCAAAGCGCGCGTGCGTTCCGCCGATATCGACCGCGACCAGTTGCATCCCCATCCCCGGCTTGTGCGTTTCAGAGCCCTGCGGCCGACAGCATCGCCGAACCGCCGCGTTCGGCCGGGTCGGTATGGTGGCGCATCAGGGCGAAGAGTTCGCGTGCTACGCCAACCGCCTCGGCCGGCGCAATCGCTTCATCGCGCGCAGCCCATTCGGCCGGATCGACGAGCGCGACGAGTTCGCCGCTGTCCGCGCAGACGCGCACCACATCGCCATCGCGCAACCTGGCCAGCGGGCCGCCGAGCTTGGCTTCGGGCGAAACGTGGATCGCCGCCGGCACCTTGCCCGAAGCGCCCGACATGCGCCCGTCGGTGACAAGCGCCACCTTGAAGCCGCGGTCCTGCAATACGCCGAGCGGGGGCGTGAGCTTGTGCAGTTCGGGCATGCCATTGGCGGCCGGCCCCTGGAAGCGGACGACCACGACCACGTCGCGCTCCAGTTCGCCCGCCTTGAACGCGGCGATCACCTGGTTCTGGTCATCGAACACCCGGACCGGCGCCTCGATCGTCCAGCGGGCCGGATCGACCGCGCTGACCTTGATCGTGCCGCGCCCGAGGTTGCCTTCGAGCAGGCGCAAGCCCCCTTCGGGCTGGAACGGCGCGGCCACCGGGCGGAGCATGGATTCGTCCGCGCTCGTCTGCGGCGCGGGGGTCCAGCGCAGCGTTTCGCCGTCCATCACCGGTTCCTGCGCGCCTTCGGCCAGCGACTGGCCATAGACGGTGCGAATGTCGGCATGGGCCAGGCCCGATTCCACCAGTTCACGGATCACGTAGGGCATGCCGCCGGCGGCGTGGAAGTAGTTCACGTCACCCGCGCCATTGGGATAGACGCTGGCGATCAGCGGCACCACACGCGAGAGTTCGTCCATGTCGTTCCAGTCTATCTGCACGCCGGCCGCGCGGGCGATGGCGGGCAGGTGGATGACGTGGTTGGTCGAACCTCCCGTCGCCAGCAGGCCGACGATGGCGTTGACGATCGCCTTTTCATCGACGCAGTGGCCCAGCGGGCGATAGTCGTCGCCGTCCCAGCCGATCCCGGCGATGCGGTGAACGGCGGCGCGGGTCAGTTCCTGGCGCAGCTTGGTGCCTGGCAGGACGAAGCTGGAGCCGGGCATGTGCAGCCCCATCATCTCCATCATCATCTGGTTGGAATTGGCGGTGCCATAGAACGTGCAGGTGCCCGCGCCGTGGTAGCTGGCGCTTTCGCTTTCCAGCAGTTCCTCGCGCCCCACCTTGCCTTCGGCATAGAGCTGGCGGATGCGCACCTTCTCCTTGTTGGCAAGCCCGGTCGGCATCGGCCCCGAAGGCACCAGCATCATCGGCAGGTGGCCGAAGCGGAGCGCGCCGATCAGCAGGCCCGGCACGATCTTGTCGCAAATGCCCAGCAGCAGCGCGGATTCGAACATGCCGTGGCTGAGCGCGACGGACGTGGACAAGGCAATGGTATCGCGGCTGAACAGCGACAGTTCCATCGAATCCTGCCCCTGCGTCACGCCATCGCACATCGCGGGCACGCCCCCGGCGACCTGCGCCGTCGCACCCACTTCGCGAGCGAACAGCTTGATCTGTTCGGGATAGCGGCCATAGGGCTGGTGCGCCGAAAGCATGTCGTTGTAAGCGGTGACAATGCCGATGTTCATCGCCTTGCCGGTGCGGATCGCGGCCTTGTCGTCGCCGCTGGCCGCAAAACCGTGGGCCAGGTTGCCGCACGACAGGATCGGGCGGTTCACGCCCTGTTCGCGCGCGCGGTCGATCAGGTCGAGGTAGCGGCGTCGGCTGTCGCGCGAACGCTCGATGATACGGTCGGTGACCTTGGCGACGATCGGGTTCAGGGTCATCATGCGCTCCAGTAGATCGTGACCGGCGGGCCGAAGCCGCGCAGGAAATCGGAAACGGGATAAGTGTCCGCCCCGCCCAGCACCCGCTGGACGAGCTGTTTTTTCGTCGCGCCGGTGATGACCAGGATGATCTCGGCCGTGGCCTTGAGCGCGCGGCGGTTGAGCGTGAGGCGCGGAAACGGCGCTTCGGACGGCAGCGGCACCGGCGTGGTGGCGATCACCGCCGGGCCGGGCCGGACCAGCGCGTGCATGTGCGGGAACAGCGATGCGACATGCCCGTCCTCGCCCATGCCCAGCCAGACCAGATCGAACGGTGCCACGGCGGCACCTTCGGCAAGCCGCTCCACGGTCACACCGCTATCGCCCAGCGCGGCAACGAGCTTGCCGTAGTTCGAGGCGGGATGGTCATCGGGCACCTGCCGGTCGTCGGTGAGGCAAAGCGTGACCTCCGACCAGTCCAGCGCGCGGTCGGCCAGCAGCGCGAACACCTTTACCGGGGTGGAACCGCCCGGCACCGCAATCCGCTTCGGCCCCGGCTTCGCCAGTTCCGCGGCGATGCGATCGGCCACGGCGGCAGCGTCGCCGGGCTCTGCCCAGCGCACCTCGGCGAGGCGCGGGTCAGTCATTCCAGCTTCGCCCGTCGCGTTCGGTCAGCGCGATTGCCGCGTTCGGCCCCCAGCTTCCGGCGGAATAGCCCTTCACTTCCATGCTTTCGGTGGCCCAGACCTTGCGGATGCCATCGACCCAGCGCCACTGCGCCTCCACCTCGTCACGCCGCACGAACAGCGTCTGCTGGCCTTCGATCAGATCGAGCAGCAGGCGTTCGTAAGCGATGCGGCGGCGGGCCTTGGCAAAAGCGGTGGTCAGCGAGAGATCGAGATTGACCTCGCGCAGCACGATGCCGCCCCGGTCCAGCCCCGGTTCCTTGGCCATGACCTGCAGCCGCACGTATTCCTCGGGCTGAAGGCGGATGACGAGCCGGTTGGCGCGCAACCGGCTGCCGAAGATGTTGTGCGGCACCTGCTTGAACTCGACGACGATTTCCGAGCGCCGTTCGCCCAGCCGCTTGCCGGTGCGCAGGTAGAACGGCACGCCCTGCCAACGCCAGTTCTCCACGTGCGCCTTGATCGCCACGAACGTCTCGGTCTCCGAAGGCTGGCCCAGGTCGTCCTCGTACCCCTTGACGCTTTCGCCCTTCACCGCGCCGGCGCGATACTGGCCGCGCACCATCTCGTCGGCCTTCACCGGGCGCAGTGCGCGCAGCACCTTCACCTTTTCGTCGCGGATCGCGGTCGCGTCGAAATCGACGGGCGGTTCCATCGCGGTCAGCGCCAGCAACTGGAGCATGTGGTTCTGCACCATGTCACGCAGGGCGCCGGTATCGTCGTAGAACCCCTTGCGCCCTTCCAGCCCCACCGTTTCGCTGACGGTGATCTGGATGTGATCGATCCCCGCGCTATTCCACAACGGCTCGAACATCATGTTGGCGAAGCGCAGCGCCATCAGGTTCTGGACGGTTTCCTTGCCCAGGTAGTGATCGATACGGAATATCTGGTTTTCGGCGAAGGCGGCGGCGACGGCATCGTTGATGCGGTTGCTGGATGCCAGATCGTTGCCCAGCGGCTTTTCCAGGCCGATGCGCACCCCTTCGTGCGCCAGCCCCGCGCTTTTCAACCCGGCAATGGTCGGTTCGAACAGCGCCGGGGCGGTCGAGAGGAAGATCGAGAGGCCGCACGAGGTATCGCCCAACTTCTCCGCCAGCCCGGCAAAGCCGGCGATGTCGGACGCGTCGAGCGTCTGGTATTCCAGCCATTCCAGAAAGCTGGCCAGCTTGGTTTCGTCCTTGCGATCGGCGGGCAGGAACTCGTCGAGCGCGGCCTTGGCGAAATCGCGAAAATCGGCGTCATCATGCTCCGACCGGGCGGTGCCGACGATGCGCAGGCCCGGCTCGATCAGCCCGTCCTCGTGCAGCGCATAGAGCGAGGGCAGCAGCATCCGGCGCGAAAGATCGCCGGTGGCCCCGAACAACAGCAGGGCGGAACAGCTTGCCTCAGCCATCGGATGCTTCTCCTTATGGTTTCGTCCGGACCGGGGCCATCCCCTCGAGGCCCCCGTTAGCCCGGTCATTCCAAACTTGCACAACGCATAAGTATGCGATCGGTGGCCTATCCCGGAAGCGCGACCAGCAATCCGCCGTAGCCCGGCAGGTCGCCCACTTCCTCCAGACTGGCGCCGTTAACGCTTGCGAGCACCTGTCCGGCGATCGCCAGCCCTTCGGGCAAGGCGACCGGGCGCGACGAAAGATTGAACAGGCCGGCCACCGCCTGTCCCTCATGCCTGCGCACGAAGGCCAGCACGTCCGCATCCGCATGGATCACCTCGAACGAACCAAGGCGCAGCGCGGGCGTGGCCCGCCGCAAGGCCAGCAGATTGCGCGTCCAGTGAAGCAACGAGGTAGGCTCAGCCTCCTGCACATCGACGGCGCGCGAAAGGTTCTCCGCGCCCATCGGCAGCCACGGCGTGCCGGTGGTGAAGCCGCCGTTCGGCGCGTCTACCCGCCACGGCATCGGCGTGCGCACGCCATCGCGCGAGAGCGTCAGCGGCCAGTTGGCGATGGCTTCCGGGTCTTGCAGCAGTTCGAACGGAATATCGTCCTGCACCAGCCCCAGCTCCTCGCCCTGATAGAGGATCACGTTGCCGCGCAGGGCCAGCAACAGCATCTTCTTGAGCGGCGCGAAGGCGGCGCGCTCCTCCGGCGCGCACCAGCGCGAGACCGCGCGCGGCGCATCGTGGTTCTCGAAGGCCCAGCTTGGCCAGCCCTCGCCCGGCGCGCCGGTCCACTTCGCCAGCGTATCGCGGATCAGCGCGGGCGTCAGGCTTTCGGCATAGAGGAAATCGAAGCCATAGGCGCTGTTCAGGCGGTGCGCGCCGGCGGTGTATTCCTTCATCTCGATCTCGGCGCGGGCGCCGCCCACCTCGGCCACGGTAAAGATCGCGTCGTAACGGTCGCACAGCTTGCGGATACGCTCCACGAACAGCGCGACATCCGGGTGCGACTGGCTGAACACCTTTTCCTGGAAATCGAACGGCCGCGTGCGGATACGCCCGTCGTCCGCCACCGGCGGGTTATCACGCAATTGCGGGTCGAACATCGAATGGTTGAGCGCATCGAGCCGGAAACCATCGACCCCGCGATCCAGCCAGAACTTCGCGGCCTCCAGCAGCGCGTCCTGCACCACCGGGCTATGGACGTTGAGCTGCGGCTGTTCGCGCAGGAAGGTGTGCATGTAATATTGCCGCCGCCGCGCGTCCCACGTCCACGCCGGACCACCGAACACTGACTGCCAGTTGTTGGGCGGCGTGCCATCGGGCTTCGGATCGCGCCAGACATACCAGTCCGCCTTGTCACCGTCGCGGCCCTGCCGACTCTGCGCGAACCATGGATGCAGGTCCGAGGTATGGGCATAGACCTGGTCGATCGTGACCTTCAGCCCCAGTTCGTGCGCGCGGGCGACCAGCGCATCGAAATCGGCGAGCGTGCCGAAGATCGGATCGACATCGCAATAATCCGCCACGTCATAGCCGAAATCGCGCATCGGCGAGGTGAAGAACGGCGAGATCCAGATGCCGTCTACCCCCAGCTTCGCCACGTGATCGAGCCGCGCCGTGATCCCGGCGAGATCGCCCACCCCATCGCCATCGGCATCGGCGAAGCTGCGGGGATAGATCTGGTAGATCACCGCCCCGCGCCACCACGGCGCGGTGACTGGAGCGGACAGGCTGGCGTCACGGCTTGCGGTCATGGGCCTCATTTCGACAGGTTGGCGAAACGGAACATACCCGATCACGGTCATCCCGCAATGCACACAAACCGCGATGCCGCCCGACAATTCGTATGCGCGAACCCGATCGAGCGCTGACGCGACAGTTTTATCGAATATCCGCGAAGGGTTTGCGACCCCGCCCCGTTTTAGGGGTGTCGGCCATGAACGGATCGTCCGGCGCGTGCTGCGCTGCAACGTCCACTATCGGGTTCGCACCCTGAAACAAGGAGCCACCATGGAACTGCTCCCTATGACATCCTTTCCCACATCCCCCCCCGTCCAGCCCCGCGCCGAAGCGCATGTCGTCATCCTGGACGACGACGCCGATCTGCGCGCGTTGATCGGTGACTACCTGGAAAAGCAGGGGCTGTCCGTCACGCTGGCGGCGAACGGGCAACAACTGCGCACGACCCTTGCTGCCGGCAAGGTCGATGCAGTCGTGCTCGACCTGATGATGCCGGGCGAGGACGGCCTTTCGATCCTGCGCGACCTGGCGGATCGCCCCGGCGCGCCTTCAGTGCTGATGTTGTCGGCGATGGCGGCCGACATCGACCGGATCGTGGGGCTCGAACTGGGGGCGGACGACTACCTCGCCAAGCCGGTCAACCCGCGCGAACTGCTGGCGCGGCTGCGTGCGGTGCTGCGCCGGCGCGGCACCGGCGTTCCCGCCGATGGCAGCGCCATCACGCGCTTTGCCGGATGGACGCTTGATGCGCAGTACTACACCGTGCGCGATGCGGCCGGCGCCGAAGTCGAACTGACCAGCGGGGAGTTCAAGCTGCTGCATGCTCTGGCCGTGCGCGCCGGGCGGGTCATCAGCCGCGAGGAACTGCTCACCGCGCTCTATGGTGATGAAGGCGAGGCTTTCGATCGCGCGATAGACGTCGCGGTTTCGCGCCTTCGCGCCAAGCTGATGCGGCATGATGGCGATAGCCTGATCCGCACCATCCGCGGCGAAGGCTATCTGTTCGCCGCCCGCAACTGATGAGACGTTGATGGCGGGCTGGAAAAGCGCCAGCCTGACGACCCGGCTGGGCGTCGTCATGCTGGCGGCTCTGCTGCTGGCGACGCTCGGCAATTTCATCGTCACCTTCTCCGGGCCGCCGCCCTATCCGCGCCCGATGCCGATCGAGGAGCTGCTGCCGGTTCTCGCGAAGGGCCGGCCCTTGTCGCGCCTTGCCTCGACCACCCGGATCGAACGCGGCAGCGCGCAGTTCCTGCCGCAGCCGGGCGAAGTGCCCGTGCCGGCCGCCGCCGCGCGGATCGACGATCTCCTGCCCGATTGCGACGGGTGCGTGCAACTTTCGGTGGAGCGCGGCGCGCTGATCCAGCGCCGCCCCCTCGAAGCGCCGCTGGCGATCCGTGAAACCTTCTCGCTCGGCATACGCCGCGCGGACGGCACATGGTCGATCGCGCGCTATACCCGGCGGCCGTTCATTACCGGATGGCACTGGGCGACGCTGGCGATGACGCTGGCGCTGGCCGTGCTGCTGGCGGGCGTGTCGTTCCGCCTCGCGCGCAGCATCGTGCAGCCGTTGCGCCGCCTCGGTGCGGAAGCGGACCGCGTCGTCAACGAACACGATGGCATCACCATCACCAGCGGCGGGCCACCCGAAGTCGCGCAACTGGCGCAGGCCGTGGCCGCCATGCGTGATCGTCTGGCGGGGCTGGTGGAAAACCGCACGCAGATGCTGGCAGCTATCGCGCACGATATGGCCGCACCGGTCTCGCGCCTGGAATTCCGCCTGCATCAGCTGCCGCCCGAGGCGCGCAACGGTGCCGAGCGGGACCTTACGGAACTGGCCGACATGATCGGCAGCATCATCGACTATGCGCGTGGAACGGCGGGCAGCCGCAAACGCGCGGTGGACATGAAGGCGCTGTGCGCGAATGCAATCGCGACGATCGATCAGGAAGAAGGCCGGCTGGCGTTCCGTGCGCCGGAGGAAGACTGCACCGTCAACGGCGATCCGATGACGCTGCACCGGCTGATCGCCAATCTGGCGGTCAATGCGCTGCGCTATGCCGGCGGCGGCGAACTGACGTTGGAGGGGAATGCGCACGGGATCGTCGCACGCATGGCGGACCGCGGACCGGGTTTTCCACCCGAGCTTGCCGAAAGCCTGTTCGAGCCGTTCTTCCGCGTGGAAGGATCACGCAGCCGCGAAACCGCCGGCACCGGGCTTGGCCTTGCCACCGCGCGCGACGTGGCGAAAGCGCATGGCGGCACGCTGACCGCGGCGAACCGCGCGGGCGGCGGGGCGGAATTCGTGCTGACCCTGCCGCGCGCCTGAAGCGGCCTCAGCCCTGCCAGACCCAGTAACGCGGCCCGAACCGCACTTCGAGCGCGGCAAGCTGTTCGCGGTGGATCGCGCGCACGCGTTCGGGCGTGGTGGCCAACGAAGGATCGATTTCCTCGATCTTCAGGCTGGTCTTGTCCTCGTAGAGATGTTCACCAGCCAGACGGGCGCTGCCATCGTAAGGCCAGACGAAGGCCTGCCGGCTCGATACATGGTAGAGCCCTTCATCCCTCTCTGCTGCATAGCCCACAGCCTTCAGGTCCGCGCCGCGCGCCAGCTGGTGGAACGTGATCTCGTCGCAGATGCCCCAGTCGTTGACGGCAAGCCGGTCGTCCGAATGCCACAGCACGGTTTCGCCCACGCTGTTGTAAAAAGCGAGCACGCCGTCCTTGCCTTCGACCACGGCGGGGCTGTCTCCCCAACTCACGCGATAGACCGGGTGATCGACCATCATGTCGGGCTTCACGATCTCGTCGTATAGCCCTGCGCCCTCCAGGTGAACATGCCGCCAGAAATTGAGCAGGATCGCCTTGTGCAGCGAATCGTCGGTCCGTTCGTAGAGCGCCTGAGTGGGCTTCATGCAGTCGAAGACCGCCTGTTCGATGGCATTCATCGGATATTCTCCCGCAACGTGTTCCGCGTCAGGCGGTCGGGTCGATCAGCACCTTGCACTGGTGCGTACGCTTGCGCAGCGTCTCGAACACGTCGGGCGTGGCATCGAGCGCAATGGTGTCGGTCACCAGCAGGCGCGGTTCGGCCGCGCCGCTATCGAGCGCGTCCAGCGCCGCCTCGTATTCCTGCCGGGTGAAGAAGGCCGATGTCACGAGGCGCACTTCCTTCGACAGCATGGCGAAGCTGTTGAAGGTATCGGGCCGGGTACACAGGCCCAGCAGCAGGATCGTGCCCCGGTTGCGCACCTGATCCACCGCCTGCGCGATTAATCCGGGCACGCCGACGCATTCGAACACCACATCGGCCTTGCCGCCCAGCGCGCGTTCGGCGCTGCCGATCGGATCGGCGGGATCGACCACGAAATCGTGCGCGCCCATCGCCAGCGCGCGATCGCGCTGCCACGTTGCGAGATCCTGCACCACCACGCGCCCCGCGCCATGGCGGCGCGCCCAGAACGCGACGGCAAGGCCGATCGGCCCGGCGCCGAGGATGAGCACCCGGTCGCCAATACGCATCCCGCTCATGGCCAGACCGTGCAGCGCCACGGCCAGCGGTTCGATGATCGCACCATCGGCCAGGCTGGCCGTCTTCGGCAGGCGCACGCACTGGTTGGGCCGGGTCAGCGCATATTCGGCATAGCCGCCGCCCTGCAGGCCGAACTGATCGCACCAGGCGACTTCGCCCGAGCGGCACGACGGGCATTGGCCGCAACTGCGGAGCGGAACGACCGAGACGAGATCGCCCATGCCCAGCCCTTCCACGCCCTTCCCCAGCGCCACCACTTCACCGGCGAACTCGTGCCCCAGCACCGATCCCGCGCCCATGCCATAGGCGGGGTCTTCGGTCATGTGCAGGTCCGAGCCGCAGATGCCGCAACGGCCCACGCGCACGACGACCTCGCCCTCGCCCGGTACGGGATCGGGCACGGTCTCGATCGCCAGCGGCCGGTGAAGGCCCTGCATCACGGCTGCGCGCATCGTCCTGCTTCCTTCCTAATGCGCGGTCTGGCCGCCATCGATCACGAACGTCGCGCCGTTGATGAAGCTGGCGGCGTCCGAACAGAGATGCAGCACGGTGCCCGCGATCTCCTCCGGCTGCGCGGCGCGGCCGCTGACGTTGCCCGCGAAAAACGCCGCGCGGAAGTCGGCGCTGTCGGCCCAGTGCTGCGTCATCGGGGTGACGACGAAGCCCGGCGCGATGGCGTTCACGCGAATGTTGGAGCGGGCGTAATCGATCGCCGCCGCCTTGGTCAGCCCCACGACCGCGTGCTTCATCGCGACATAGGCCGCCATGTTGGGATCGGCGATCAGCCCGCCAACCGAGGCGGTGTTGACGATCGCGCCGCCGCCCACTTTCAGGAAATGCCGGATTTCGGATTGCAGCGCGTACCACACGCCCTTGAAATCGACATCGACGGCCAACGCCATCTCCTCGGGCGGAACCTCGTGCAACGGGCGTTGCGGCGGCAAGACGCCGGCGTTGTTGAACGCCGCATCCATCCGTCCGAAGCGTTCCACGCAAGCCGCGACGAGCGCCTCGACAGCGGCGGCATCGGTCACGTCGGTCGGCACGAACGCGCCCTCGCCCCCGGCTTGCGCGATCAGCGCCACCGTTTCGCCCGCGCGGTCGTCCTTGTCGCCGATCATCACCCGCGCGCCTTCACGCGCGAAGGCCAGCGCCGTGGCGCGGCCTATGCCCGTCGCGCCGCCGGTAATGAGCACCGCCTTGCCGGCATAGGTTCCTTTCACTCCTGCCATGCCGGCTGCTCCCCCTTGGCCACTTTCGACGAGTTCCCCAGCAGGAAATCGCCCAGAACGTCGACTGCATCCGGATAGGCCTTCTGCACCCGCGCGCGCAGATCGGCGCTGTCCTTACTGGCGGCGACCAGCTTCGGCCAGTCGGCGATATAGCGCCGGCTGAAGTCCAGCCCGCTGGTATCATTGGGCAAGCCCGGCTTGCTGTGGCCGGGCACCACCATATCGGGCTTCAGCGCGGCGAGCTGATCGATCGACCGGCCCCAGGCGGCGATGGCGGCGGCGTCATGCTCGCCGAACCACAGGTACATCTGGTTGTAGACCAGATCGCCGGGGAACAGCGCCTTGATCGACGGCACCCACAGCGCGGTGGCATGGACGTGATCGCCGGCCATCGGTCCGATCACCTTCAGCTCCCGGCCCTCCAGCATGATCGTATCGCCATCGAGCGGCGCGGGCGCGGTGGGATGGCGCGGGGCATTCGCGCCCAGCACGGGAGTCCAGCGCTTGACCTTGAACGGAAGCGATTTCCAGATGTCGGCCGTCACCGTGGGATGCGCCACGATCTTCACGTCGGGAAAGGCATCCTTGATGACTTCCATCGCGAAGAAGTGATCGGGATGATCGTGCGTGACGTAGAGCGTGGTCAGGTGCTTGCCGCTGTCGAGCACCATCGCGACGACGCGGTGCGCGTCGGCCAGAGTGAACGGCGCGTCCACCAGCACCGCATCCCGCTCGCCTTCGATCAGGGCGATGTTGGCATAGAGCGATCCGCCGCTGGTGCGCAGCACTTCCACCGTCAACGGCTTCTGCGGAGCTTGCGTCTGGGCCTGCGCTGGCGCGCAAGGCAGGGCGATGGCGGCAAGGGCCGCGAGCAGGGTCTTGCGGATCATTTGTATTTCCCCAGCATCATGCCGCCATCGATGACGACGTGGCTTCCGGTCATGTAGTCCGAGGCGTCGGAAGCGAGCAGCAGCGCCAGCGGCTTGATCTGGTCAGTATCGGCCAGCTTGCCCAGAGGAACGATCGCGTCCCACGCCTGCCGCGCCACCGGGTCCTTCTTGAGCCAGCCCCCGCCGATGTTGGTGACGAACGGCCCTGGCGCGATCGCGTTGATGCGGATGCGGAACTCCGCCAGTTCCAGCCCCAGCGCGCGCACCATGTGCAGCACGCCCGCCTTGGCCGGCATGTAGGGCAGGCCCACGATCGGTTCGGTGACCAGGCCTGCGTTCGACGCGGTGGTGATGATCGAACCGCCGGTGCGGCCGTTGGCGCGCCCTTCCTTCTTCATGATCCGCACGGCATTGCTGACCGTGTAGAACACGCCGGAAAGATTGACGGCGATCGACTTGTCCCAGCGCGCCGGATCGTAGGTATCGACCTGGCCGTCCGGGTTGCGGTGGCCCGCCGGGTTCCAGAAGCCGGCGCCGGCATCGATCCCGGCGTTGGCAAAGCAGATATCGAGGCCACCATAGGCCTTGTCGTGCGCATCGAACGCGGCGGCCACGGCATCGGAGCGGGAAACGTCGCAGACGTCGGCGCGTGCCTCGTACCCGGCTTCGCGCAGGCGTGCGGCCTCGCGTTCGGCGCCCTCGGCATCGATGTCCGCCAGCGTGACCGCCGCGCCGGCTTCGGCCATGGCCTCGGCATAGGCAAGGCCTATCCCCGAAGCCGCACCGGTAACCAGCGCGCTTCTGCCCTTGATGTCGAAGCAATCCAGTGTCGCCATGTGGCTCTTCCTTCTCCCGCCGCGCCGTTCAGGCTTCGGCCTGTCTTTCCCGCTCGATCAGCCGTTGCAGCATCCGCCGCGCCCGTACTCCGCCGCCGTCGCCATTCAGGATCAGCGGGCGCAGATCCCAGAAATCGTGGCGGCGCATCAGCCGGTGGCTGTCGCGGATGATCGGCATGTCCTCGTGTTCGAAAGCATATTCCAGCGCCGCGCGCATGCCCGCTGCGAACTCTGCGTTTCCCAGAGCGAAATCCCGTGCCGTCGCCCAGAAGTAATGGGTGGTATCGGGCGTTTCCGGCGTGAAGGCGTGGACCGAGGGCAGCAGCGTGCAGCTCTCGCGCGGAGTCCCCGGATCGCCGGCGCGGAAATCGAAATAGAGCACGGCGGGCGCGTGCCACACCACCTCGCCATAGAAATCCTGCTTGCGGCCGATCCGCCCGAGCATACCGCCGATGCCTTCGGACAGGTAATCGTCCAGCCGCACATATTCGGCGTGAACGGTTTCGCCGTCCTGCCAGAACCTCCGCGCGCCTTCGGTGAAGGCGCTCGCCACCAGCGCGGGATGGACGAAGTTGGCGTGGCTGAGATCGAGGATGTTGTCGCTATAAAGCTCGTAGTGCCCTTCGGCCACGGTCGCGCCGCGCACCGCTTCCCAGCGCGGATCGGCCAGCCACGCGAAATCGGGAATGCGTGCGGCATCCGCCTTCGCCGGATCGCCCATCCAAATCCACAGCAACCCGTGGCGTTCTTCCAGCGGATAGACCGGCAGTCGGCCATCGGGCAGTTGCCCGCCCGGGTGCGGGTTATGCACGCAGCGGCCCGCCCCATCAAAACGCAGCCCGTGATAGGGGCACATCAGCGTGCCATCGACAACCGTGCCATTGCCCAGCGGCGCGAAACGGTGCGGGCAGCGCCCGCCGACGGCACGGGCCTTGCCGGTTTCGTCGCGAAAAAGGGCGACCGGTTCCTCGAGAAAGACCCGCGCCATCGGCGCGACGCCCAGATCGGAAGCCCAGGCGGCGACATACCAGCAATTGCGCAGGTAGGTTCCGCGTGGGGTTTCCGAAAGCCTCGGGACCGGTCGGCCCTCTCCCCTCATGACTCGTTGCTCACACACGATATCGCAGCGTCGGAAAGCCCACCCCCAACCCCTCCCGCTTGCGGGAGGGGAGCGAGACTTGCCAGCCCTTAGGGGCGGCTAGTCGCAGCGGGTTGGGCACTGCGCGCGCCCTAGAGATACAACTGCGGGTTGATCGGGATGTTGTTCTCCCGGCAATAGCTTTCGTAGTGGTTCATGAACCACCACACGTCGAGCGTTTCCACGTGGTTGCCGTTCTCGTCGAAGAACTCGTTGGCGCCCTGCATGTGGAACAGCGCCTTCATGCCGTTGGGGTCGTCGGTGACGAGCGTATGCGCGGTGCCCGGCGTTTCGGTGATGAACTCGCCCGGGCGGCACACCCAGTCATATTCCAGATAGCGGAAGGACCCTTCCAGTCCCACCGCCCAGACGCGGCCACGGTGCTTGTGCGTGCCGATCACGCCCGGCCCCTTGATCCACAGGATGTTAACGTAGATGTTCTCGCGCACGTCGAACGCCAGATGGCGAATCGCGGCATTGTCGCCGAATGGCACCCACGGGCTCTCCGCCTCGGACGCGCCGACATACGTACCCTCGACGCCCTTGGCACGGATCAGGTCACCATAAAGCTCGGGAACCTGAACGATCTTGTATGCGCCCGACGGCGGGGCCTTCATCGTACCCATGACGGTCTTGTCCTTCAAAGATAAAGCTTGGGGTTGATGGCGAGGCCGTGCTCGCGGCAATGGGTCTCGTAGTGGTTGATGAACCACCAGACGTCCGTGGTATCCACGAACACGCCCTTGTCGTCGTAGAACTCGATCGGCCCCTGCATCCAGCCGAACAGCTTGCACCCTTCCGGATGGTCGCTGACCAGCGTGTGGCTTTCCCCCGGCGTTTCCAGGATCAACCCGCCGGGCGTCGCCACCCAGTCGTATTCGAGATAGCGGACGCTGCCTTCCAGGCAGACCATGGTGATCGTGCCGCGGTGAAAATGCGTGCCGATCACGCCCGGCCCCTTCACCCACAGGATGTTGGAGAACAGGTTCTGGCGCACATCGAACGCCAGGTGCTTGATCGCCGCGTTGTCGCCGAACGGCACCCAGGGGCTGTCGACATCGGTCTGCGCGTCGATGTAGCGGCCGCCGGGGCTCAGCCGCTGGACCAGTTCACGATGCGCGAAAGGAACGTCGACGATTTCGGCCTTGGTGGACGGCGGCGCGGTCATCACGGTCATGGGAAAGTCCTCACCTTAGCGGATCAGGGTATCGACGTAGTCCGCGCCGATGCCGTTCGAGGCATAGTGTGCGCGCGCCGCGGCCATGTAGTCGAACACGTCGTAATGCCCGGTGGTGTTGCCTTCCTCGTCCAGCCACATCAGCGGACCGGACACGACGAAGAACACCTTCATCGGATCGGGATGGTCGTAGCAGACCAGCGTGTGGCTCTCGCCCGGCGTCTCGTAGATGAAATCGCCCGCCGTCGCGGTCCATTCGTGCTCAAGATAGGCCCACTTGCCGCTGATCGTGTAGGCCCAGATCGGGTGCGGGTGATAGTGCCGGTTCACGAGGCCCGCCTGCTTCGACATCAGCACGTCTGCCCACATATTCTTGGCCGGGCTGATCCACACCGGCTTGGAGAACACGGTCTCGCTGATCGGCACCCAGTACCGTTCGTCGCCTTCAGCGATCTTCGGCATGTAAACTTCGGGAAGCCCGCCTTCGCGAAAGACCTTGGCGACCGGCTTGATGTCCTTCCAGAATTCGGAATGCGGGGATTCGGGCATGGTATCCTCGTTGGGGTAGGCGCGAGCGGCAGGCATCCCGCCGCCCGCGCAAGTGTCAGAACGTCAGAACTTCACGCCAAGCCGGGCGTACCATTCGGCCGGGCGGTTGTAGGTGCCGTAGATCTGCCCGCCGGCAAGCTGGGCCTGGCCAGTGATGAGCAGGCGCTTGCTGGTCAGGTTGGTGCCACCGACGGTCAGGTCCCAATTGCCCGAAGGCGCCTTGTAAGTGGCGCTGGCGTTGACCAGCGCGTTGCCGGGCCGCATCAGCAGATAGGTGCCTTCGGTGTCGTTCTTGACCGCGCTGGTGTAGGTCACGTCGCCCAGGAACACGAGCTTGCCGTGATCACCGAGGTCCGCTTCGTAGCGCGGGCTGATGTTGACCTTCCACTTGGGCGTCTTGGGCAGCGTGGCGCCCGGGATCACGCCCGCCTGCAGCGCCGAAGGCGCCACCTGCGCGCCGGCCAGGACGCTGGTGTAGTAGGCATCGGTATAACCGACCGATCCCGTCAGCGTGAACCCGCCACCTGGCGCCGCCGTCATCTCGATTTCAAAGCCCTTGATGCGCGCATCGCCGGCGTTCTGGATGGTCGGCGAAACGCCCTGCTGGAAGTTGAGCTGGATGCCCTTGTAGTTGGTCAGGAAGGCGGCGGCGTTGATCTGGAGTTGGCGGTCAAGCAATTCCGACTTCACGCCGATTTCCCAGGTTTCGGCCTTTTCCGGCCCGAAGCCCGGCGCATAGGGCAGCGGGTTCGACAGGCGCGTCGTCCAGCCGCCGGTCTTGTAGCCCCGCGACCACGAACCGTAGAGCATCACGTCGTCGGTGGCATGGTACTGGATGCCGACCTTGGGCGAGAAGTTGCTGAACGTCTTGTGCTGCACGCCGGCCACGTAATAGCGCAGCGGCTGCCCGGGATTGGGGAAGTTGTTGTCGATGCGGCACTGGTTGCTGATCGGGTTGAGCGAAGCGCAGTTCGGGTCGCCGAACGCCTGTGCCAGCTTGTAGTTCAGCCCGTTGGCGTCCGACTGGAAGCCTTCGAAGTCCTTGTTCTCGTGCGTGTAGCGGCCGCCCAGCGTGATCGATAGCTGTTCGGTCAGCATGTAGTCCAACTGGCCGTAGAAGGCGTAGTTGCGGGTCGCCAGGTTGTTCGGCCCGTCCACCTGCAGCAGGCCCTCGGCGAACGTCACGTAATCGTGCAGGTCGCCCGATTCCTTGAAGTAGTACCCGCCCAGCACGTACTTCAGCTTCTTGTCCATCGCCGTGCCGGTCAGCTGCAATTCCTGGCTGAACTGCTTCTGGTTCATCGAGAAGCTGGTGTGCAGGAAGTTGAGCGGCGAACTGTCGAGGTCCATGCCGACCTTCCAGTGCAGCTCGCGATAGGCGGTGATCGACTTCAGCGTGGCGTTGTCAGACAGGTCGTACTCCAGCGTCACCGCCGCGCCGCCCTGCTTCAGCTTGTTGAAGTTGTTGCCGTTGGCGTAGCTGGTGTCGATGTTGTTGGTGACGAACCGGTTGTCATAGGGCAGGCGGTTGTTGTCCGGATTGGCATCGGTGTTGACGCCGAACAGCGCCGGCAGGTCGAACAGGCTGTTCAGGCCACCGCGCCGCGCGGTGTAGGCGATCGAGGGCGGGCCGCCGATGAAGGAATCGCACGGGCCGGTCGCGCCGCCCACCGTCACCGTCGGGTTGCCCGCGATGGCGCAGTTGTAGGTGCCGGCGAACACCGCCGGGAACGTGGTGATCACGCGGTTGGCGATCTGTGAGGTATCCGTGTTGCTGTAATCGCCGGTCACTGTCGCGCGGAAGGCCCCGTTGGTGTACTTGATCTTGCCGCGCAGGTTGTAGGTATTGTCGCCACCCTCGGTGCCGTAGCCGCTGTTGTTGTAGCCGGCGGCTTTAAGCGACGTAATCGGATCAAACGCATACGACGACGCACCCGGATAGGGCATGCGGTGCAGGTAGCCGCCGCGGCGGTTGACCGCGAAGCTCAGCGAGGAGGCAAGGCCTTCGGCGATCGGCACATCCACCGTGCCCTTGACGTTGATCAGGCTATAGCTGCCGGTGGTGACGCTGCCCACGAAGCGGAACTGATCGCCCGGATCGTGCGTGACGATGGAAATCGCGCCACCGATCGTGTTGCGGCCGAACAGCGTGCCCTGCGGACCTTTCAGCACTTCGACACGGTCAACATCGGGCAAGTCCTGGTTCGCGCCGACCGAGCGGGCGAGATAGACGCCGTCGAGATAGATGCCCACGCCCGGATCGATGTTGAACGCAAAGTCGTTGGCGCCGATGCCACGGATATAGGCGGCCAGGACCTGGCTCGACCCCGAGAACGGCGTGCCCGCATCGAGCGTCACGTTCGGGGCGATGTTCGATAGTGAGGCGACGCTGGTCACCGCGCGCTCCTGCAAGGCGCCCGCCGTGAACGCGCTGATCGCGATCGGCACGTCCTGCACGTTTTCCGCGCGCTTCTGCGCGGTCACGACGATCTGCTCGATGCCGCCGCTGGATTCCTGTTCGTCCGCAGCCATGGCCGGTGTGGCCAGCGCCGTGGCGAGCACGGCAAGTGAAACCGGTGCGAGTTTCATGCTCTTCTCCTCTCCCAAAAGTCCGTTATCTGGTGCTACCGCGCAAAACGCGGACACTGTTGGCAGTGTTCTGTAACCCCTCCCTCTTTCGCCTGCTTGCACTGGTGCGCAGGGCGATCAGGACGGAAACGCAAATCCTTCACGCACGTCTCAGCGCGCTGCCCTCCAATCGCGCGGCGCGACGCCGAAGTGCTGGCGGAAGCAGCGCGCGAAATAGGCGCTGTCGTTGAACCCCAGCTCGAAGGCGATGTCGGTAATGCTGGCATCCGGCGTGGAGACCAGCCGGTCCGCGGCGCGGCGCAGACGGCGTTCGAGAATGTAGGCGGTGGGCGTGGTGCCCATCCCCGCGAACAGGTTCTGGATCGTGCGGACCGAAGTGTTGCAGACTTGCGCCAGCATCACCGTGCGCAGCGCCGGGTCGCCCAGGCTGGCTTCCACGACCGACAGCACGCGCTCCCGCAGGACGTGATCGTTGGCGCGATCCTCGGCTGGCCGCTTAGCCCCCCGCATCGCGAGAGCGAACAGATCATAGAACACCGAGGTGACGCCGCGTTCCCATTCCGGGTCCTGCTGGCTCTGATCGCCAAGCTGCCACAGCGACAGCAGGAAATCGTGGAACACGCGTCCCCCGGGGGTGCCACCATGCAACCTTTGCCGCATCAGATCGTCTAGCCCCGGAAAGCGCTCGACCAGCGGCGCGCGGGGAAATTCCACCACCAGCAATTCGTGCCCGGTCAGTTCGATCGAATAGGGGCGGTGTGCCGACCCCAGTACGAAGTCGCCGGGCTGGAGAAGACTTTTCCCCCCCGTCCTGCATGTGGCGGCTCTTGCCCCGGCATTGCAGGTGCAGGATCACCCGCTCCTCGGCGCTGTCGGTACCGCGCCGGCCGACGAAGGACTGGGTCGAACGCGGGCGGATCATGGCGAGGTCGCCGACGTTCCAGCTCCACATCTCCTCCCGGAACTCCTCGCCGGGGGTGTTGACGAATGTGCCCGTGTAGATCCGGTCGACAAGATCGTTCCAATACCGCAACCGCTGCGTGGGTGCGATGCCCGTTGTCGCGAACTTCTCGATTGCCCCCATCGCCCCCTCCGTTCAGGTCAAAGCCGCCGCACCGACGGCGCCGCTGCGCCGCGCGACGATGCGCGGCGCGGATTCGACCAGCCCCAGCGCGCACAGGCCCGCAAGGATGGTCAGGACAAGCATCAGCCACAGCGGCGCCGAAAGGCCCCACCCGTCGGCCAGCGTGCCGGCCAGGAAAGGGCTCAGCACGCCGCCCAGAACCTCGCCCGTGCCCATGACCACGCCGGTCAGCGTGGCGGTAAGGCGCGGGTCGACCGATTCCGAAGGGATCGTCGCCATGAACATCGGGAACAGGCCGTTCAGCCCCCACCCGAAGAAGAAGATCGCGGCCAGGACCCAGGGCGATCCGGTGTAATACAGTCCACCCAAAGGCAGGATCACGCCCAGGAAGGCGAAGAAGATCATCACCGGACGGCGGCCGATGGCATCGGAAATCGCCGGCACCACGAAGCTGCCGATCCCGGCGGAAATGCCCAGCGTGGCCATCAGCCAGCTCATCGTCTCGGGCGCGAACCCGCGATGCTTGGTCAGGAACAGCGGCATGAACGCCCAGCACACGACAAGGTAGGAGACCAGCAGCACCGAGATTACTGCGCAGAGCACCACGTTGCGGTGCGCGAAAGCCTCGCGCAGCGTGACGCGGGGATGATCGCCATCGTCCGCGGGCGCCGGCGGTTCGCGCAGCGTGAACCAGATCAGCGCGGCGGTGATCAGGCCGGGCGCGGCGGCGAGATAGAACCCGCCGCGCCAGCCCACCGCCATCGCCACGGGGACGAGCAGGATCGGCGCGAGGCCCGATCCCAGCAGGTTGGAACCAAGGTTCTGCGCCACGCCCATCGCCAGCCCGCGCCGTTCGGGCGCCACTTCGCTGACGATCATCGAATGGCTGACGGGCATCACCCCGCCTTCGGCCGCGCCCATCAGCAGGCGCGCACCCAGCAGCATCATGAACGAGGACGCCATGCCCGAAACGAACGAGCACAGGCAGAACGCCAGCGTCGCGACCACGACCACCGGCTTTCGCGAGCCGAGCCGGTCGGAAATGCGGCCGACCGCGAGGCCCGAAAGCGCCCAGGTGAGCGAGAGCGCCGAGCTGAACATGCCGACCTGCGTGTTCGACAGGTGCAGGTCTGGCTGCACGAACGGCATCAGGAAGTTGAGCGCGTTGCGGTCGAAAAACAGGATGCCGAAATTCAGGCTGAGCAGCGCGGTGACCCAGACCTGGTATCCCCCTCCAGCCACCGTTCCAGCGGCCGCCTTCCCGGCATCGTTCATCTGGCCGTCGCGCATGCTGTTCTCCCGTTCTCTTATCCGGCAATCACGCCAATTTCCCTTTCCTGTTAGGCCGCGTGCCCTCTCCTCTCTTGCATTGGCGCGCAGACCATCAGGATCAGCGCGCAAGTTCATGCCCGGCATCCTCAGAGGAACGGGCGCACCGGATCGGCGCCGTCCCAGTCCAAAGAGGCTTTCCAGAACCGCGTGAAATGCTCGTCCATGCCCGGCGTTGCCGGGATCAGTTCGAGAAACCCCGGCGCGGCCGCGTCTCCGCCTTCCAGATAGGCGACAGCGCCCCCGGTGGGCACGGCGGCACGGAAGGCCAGGCGATAGGCGCGTTCGAGGTATCCCGGCAGCTCCGCGTCCACATCGGCGCAGGCGATACCAAAATGATGGAAGCCATAGCCCCGCTCCTCGATCGTCTCGCGATAGACCGAGGGATGATCGTCGAGCGGCTGGATCAGCTCGATCTGCATATGCCCGGCAAAGCCCATCGCTATGGTGACATCGGCGCGCGAGGGCTCGCCCCGGTAGAACTGGTCCGGCGCCAGAAAATGGTCGAGCAGGAAGAACGGGCCAGCCCCGCAATCGCGTATGAAATGATCGATCGACGCGCGGATGTCCGCGACGACGAACGCCGTCTGCATGATCCCGCCGAATGGCTGTCCGAACCCTAGTTTCGTCATGCCCATGCTTCCTTCATGCACGGGCGATTCCACCGGATCACCGGCGGAACACCCGTCCCTCGTCCCTGTCGCGGCCACCGTCTTTCCCGGCGATGGTCCGCAGCGTCAGCGCCCGTTCAGAGCGTAATCACGACCTTGCCGAACAGGCTGGCCGATCCCTGATAGTTCCAGGCATCGCGCGCCTGTTCGATCGGGAACGTCCGGTCGATCACCGGCTTGATCGCGTGCTTGTCGACAAAGGCGTTGAGCCGTTGCGCCATGCCGCGCGATCCCACGAAAATTCCGCGCAGCGTGGCGCCCTTGAACATCAGCCCGTGCGGACTGGTATCGCCTTCGCGCGTCAGCACGCCGATCAGCGCTATCTCGCCCGCGAAACCCACTGCCTGTATGCTCTGCGCCAGCGTGCCCGCGCCACCGACCTCGACGACGTGATTGACACCGCCACCCGCCAGCCGCGCGGCTTCCGCGCCCCACGCGGGCACCGCGCGGTAATTGATCCCTTCGGTCGCACCCAGCGCGCGGACCCGATCCAGCTTCTCGTCGGAGGACGAGGTGGCGATCACGCGCGCGCCGGCTGCCTTGGCGATCTGGAGCGCCAGCAGCGATACGCCGCCGGTGCCCAACACCAGCACGCTTTCACCGGCCTGCACCGGACGCGGCCCTTCCATCAGTGCGTTCCACGCGGTCACACCGGCGCAGGGCAGGCAGGCCGCCTCCTCGAAGCCCAGGCTTTGCGCCAGCGGCACCACGCCCCGTTCGGGCAGGACCACATAGTCCTGCAACATGCCCGTTGCCGGCGGAGCGCCAAGCGCCGGGCCCGCCTGCGGATTGGGCGGGCCATCGGCCCAGTTCTGGAAAAACGTGCCGGCCACGCGATCGCCGACGCGAACGCTTGTCACGCCGGCACCCACCGCCTCGATCTCGCCCGCGCCATCGGACAGGGGAACCGTGTCGCGATCGACCGCTCCGCCCATGTACAGTCCCAGTGGAATGATCTGGTCGCGATAGTTCAGCGAACAGGCCCTGACCCGGACCAGCACTTCACCCGGCCCAGGCACGGGCTTTTCCGCCTCGACGAGCTTCAGCCCGTCAAGCGAAGAAGAACCCTTTTCGATCACCCACTGCCGCATCGTGCCTTTCCTCTCCCGCCAAGCAGTCTCGCCGAAGCGGCTGGCGTAATTAATCAGCAACGCAAACGGATTTCACTGTACGAAACTTATTTGTCCTTCCCTTCGATCTCGAGCCCGATGATCCGCGCGGTCCGGCGCAACGCTTCGAGATTGCGTGCGATTACCACCTCTTCCGCTCCCCGCCGTGCGGGCCACGTCACGTTGATCGCCGCGACAGGCGTGCCTTCGACGATGATCGGCACGGCCATGGACCGGCGGCCATCGCGCAGCACCAGTTGCCGCGACCGGTCGGGCCACGGATGCAGCGGCTCGCGCGAGGCGTGGCCGCGTTGGCGCGTCTGCTGCAGGATCTGGCGCAAGTCTTCCTCGGTTCCCTCGCTCGTTTCCTTCGGTCTAAGCCGCGCGATGATCGCCTCGCGCTCGGCCTCGCCGCACGCCGCCAGATAGGCCCGGCCCGTCGCGGTGTGGATATAGGACAGCTTTACCCCCACCGGCCCCAGCACCGCCGAATCGAGTCGGAACAGCGGCCCGTTGGTCTCGATGATTTCCATGTGATCGAGCCGCGGCACGGCCAGGACCGAAGGCCAGGCGATCCGCGTGCTGAGCGCCTTCATGTGCTGCGAGGCGACTTCGGCGATGCGCTCCGCCGAAGCGACCGGGGCCGCCGTCGAGGCATAGGCGTGCGGCAGATAGGCGCCATCGGCAAGGCGCTGCCAGATCAGTCCCTTGCGGCCCAGCGTCATCAGCATGCGCAGCAAGGTGGCCTTGGGCAAGCCAAGCGCCTGGTGCAATTCGTGCAGGCTGGCCGCTTTGCGCGCCTGCACTTCGAGCAGCACGTCCAGCCCGCGTTCAAGCGCGCGGACGGTCTTGACCTTCCGTTCCAGCATCATCCCCGTTTCACCTTATGCAACGCAAAGTCGCCAAACCATCGTGCAAAGTCAATCGCGCTGTCGCAGCTTTAAGGCGGGAGACACGCCCCAGGGGGCCACAATGGACGGCAAGATGGACAACAAGCCAAGCGTCCTGCTGATTATCACGCAGGATACCAAGGAAGAGGAAGCCCGCTTCGCGCGGGCGGCGCTGGAAGAAGCAGGTGCGCGCGTGGTCCATCTCGACCCCAGCGTACGGCGCACCCTGGGCGGTGCGGAGATTTCACCCGAAGATGTGGCCGCCGCCGCCGGCACCACGATCGAGGCGGTGCGCGGACTGGGCCACGAAGGGCATTGCCAGGACGCGATGATACGCGGCGCGGTCGCCGCCGCTCATGCCTGGGATGCGAAGGACCCGATCTCGGGCATTCTCGCCATCGGCGGTTCGATGGGGTCGGCGCTGGCCGGCGCCCTGATGCAGAGCTTTCCCTATGGCCTGCCCAAGCTGATCGTCTCGACGATGGCCTCGGGCTTCACCAAGCCTTACATGGGCGTGAAGGACATCGCGATGATGAACGCGGTGACCGATATCGCCGGCATCAACACGATCAGCCGCGACGTGTTCCGCAACGCCGCCTTCGCCGTGGCCGGCATGGCCAAGGGCTATGACCGCGACAAGGGGCCGGAGCGCCCGCTGGTGCTGATGACCACGCTGGGCACCACCGAAGCGGGCACGCGCCGCATCCGCCAGGCGCTGGAAGCCGATGGCTGCGAAGTCATGGTGTTCCATTCCTCGGGCGCGGGCGGCCCCACGCTCGATGCGCTGGCGCAGGACAAGGACGTGGCGCTGGTGCTCGACCTTTCGGTCACCGAGATCATTGACCACCTGTTCGGCGGCCTTGCCGATACCGGCCCCGATCGCGGCCGCCCCGCCCTGCGCAAGGGCATTCCCACGATCATCGCGCCGGGCAACGCCGATTTCATCATCGGCGGCCCGATCGACGTTTCGCGCGTGCAGTTCCCCGACCGGCGCTATCACGAGCACAACCCGCAACTCACCGCCGTCCGGACCAAGCTGGAGGATTTGCGCAAGGTGGCGGATCATCTTGCCGCCAACGTGCGCGAGGCGAAGGGACCAGTGCGCGTGTTCACCCCGCTGGGCGGCTTCTCCAGCCACGACAGCACCAGCGGACACCTGATGGACACCACGGTGCCCGCGCCGTTCGCCGAATATCTGCAACAGGTGATGCCGGCCAGCGCGCCCGTCACCGTCATCGACGCGCATTTCAACGACGAAGCGTTTGCCGACGCCATCATCGCCGCCGCGCGCGAACTTCTGGAAGCCAAATGACCGAAGACCTGCCCCTTACCGCCGAGGACGTCGCCGAGATCGTCGCCATCCTCGAAAGCTCCGGCTATCGCGAAGTCGATATCGCGACCAACCGCTTCCGTCTGCGCGTGGCGCGCGGCGATGGCGCGCAATCCGGCTTCACCCAGGAATGGCAATGGGCCGGCGCGACGGGCGCCGGTGAGGCCGGCACCGGTGAAACCGTCGGCGCCGAAAGCGACCCGGACGCCGTTCTCGCGCCGCTGCCCGGCACGTTCTACCACGCGCCGCAACCGGGCGCGCCGCCGTTCGTCCAACCGGGCGACAACGTGAATGCCGAAACCGTGGTCGGCATTGTCGAGACGATGAAGCTGATGAACCCGGTTCATGCCGGCCGCAGCGGCGTCGTCGCCGAAGTGATCGTGCCCAACGCGACGATGGTCGCCAAGGGCCAGGCGCTCGTGCGGCTGGCATGATCCGCAAGCTGTTCATCGCCAATCGCGGCGAGATCGCGCTGCGCGTGATCCGCACCGCGCGCCGCATGGGCATCGCCACGGTGCTGGGCGTGTCCGAAGCCGACGCTTCTTCGCTGCCCGCCCGCCTTGCCGACGAGGCGGTCGTAATCGGGCCGGCGCCTTCGTCACAAAGCTATCTCGTGATTGATCGGGTGGTATCCGCCGCGCGCGATGCGGGGTGCGATGCGGTCCATCCCGGATACGGCTTCCTGTCGGAGAACGCCGCGTTCGCGCGGGCCGTGGCCGAGGCGGGCATGCGCTTCGTCGGGCCGGACATCGCCACGCTGGAGGGCATGGGCGACAAGCTCGCCGCGCGCCGGCTGGCGCTGGAAGCCGGCCTGCCCGTCCTGCCCGGCGGCGAAGCGGAAACCGCCGAGGCCGTGCAGGCCCGTGTCGCGGAAACCGGCTTTCCCCTGCTGCTGAAGGCCGTTTCCGGCGGTGGCGGCAAGGGCATGCGCCGGGTGGACCGCGCCGAAGACCTCGACAGCGCGCTGGCGATGGCCCGCGCCGAGGCGCAAGCGGCGTTCGGCAATCCGGCGGTCTATGTCGAGCGCTTCGTCGCGCGCGGCCGCCATGTCGAAGTGCAACTGCTGGGCGACGGGCAAACCGCGCTCCACCTCGGCACGCGCGATTGCTCGATCCAGCGGCGGTTTCAGAAGCTGGTGGAGGAAGCTCCTGCCCCGGCCATGCCCGAAGCCGCGCGCGCGGCGATCGAGGACGCGGCGGTCCGCCTTGCCCGTCATCTGCGATACCGGGGCGCGGGCACGGCCGAATTCCTTGTCGATGCCGACGATTTCTCGTTCTACTTCCTCGAACTCAACGCGCGTATCCAGGTCGAGCATCCGGTGACCGAAGCGATCACCGGCATCGATCTGGTGGAGCAGCAGTTGCTCGTCGCCGCCGGCAAGCCGCTGGGGCTGACGCAGGCGATGGTGCGCCCCGAAGGCCACGCCATCGAGGTGCGCATCAACGCCGAGGACCCGGATGCCGATTTCCGCCCATCCCCCGGCCGCGCCATGCGGGCGGCCTGGCCCGCGGGACCGGGCATCCGCGTGGACACGCACATCGCCGACGGAGGGGAAATCCCGCCGTTCTACGATTCGCTGATGGGCAAGCTGATTGTTCATGGCGCCACCAGGGCAGAAGCGGTGGACCGTCTGGCCGATGCCTTGTCCACACTGGCGATCGACGGGCTGCCCACCACCGCATCGCTGCACCGCCGCATCGTGGCCGATCCCCGCTTTGCGGCAGGCGGCGTCGACACGGGATTTCTTGTGGGGCTTTCCGGAGGGCCGGGACAATGACCGAACTGCGTCTCGTCGACGTCACCATGCGCGATGGCAACCAGAGCCTGTGGGGGGCCACCGGCCTCGATACCGCGCAGATGCTTGCCGCCGCCGCGCTGACCGAAGCCTGCGGTTTCCGCGCGATCGATTTCACCTCGTCCAGCCACATGGCCGTGGCCGTGCGCTATTTCCGCGACAACCCGTGGGAGCGTATCCGCCGGATGCACGCGGCGATGCCCACCACGCCCTTGCAGTTCATTACCACCGGCCTGCGCTTCATCGCCTGGCAGCAAGCCGACCCGGAGTTCATGCGGCTGGTCTATCGCCAGCTCCAGCGTGACGGCATCGGTCGCTTCGTGCTGCTCGATCCGATGCACGAGGTGCCGGCCGTGATCGAGGCCGCCCGGCTGGTGAAGCAGGAAGGTGAAGCCGAGGTCATGTGCGCGCTGACCTTCACGCTCTCGAACATTCACACCGATGCGTTCTACGCCGATTTCGCGCGCGCCGTGGGCCAGAGCGCCGATATCGACCTGTTCTATATCAAGGACCCGTCCGGCCTGCTCTCGGTGGACCGCGCGCGCACGCTGGTACCGGCGGTGAAGGCCGCGATCGGCAACCGTCCGCTGGAAATCCATGCCCATACCACGATCGGACAGGGGATGCTCTCGAGCCTGGAAGCGGCGAAGCTCGGCGTCTCCGCGATCCACGTCGGCATCGGGCCGGGGGGCGATGGGTCTTCGCTGCCCGAAGCCAACCGGATGCTGGCAAACCTGGAGGAAGCGGGGCACGCGGTGGCCATCGACAAGGCCGCGCTCGGCAGGCTCACGCAATACTGGACGCGCCTTGCCGCTGCAGAAGGCCTCCCCCCGGGTCAGCCGCAGAACTTCGATGCCAGCTTCCTGCGCCACCAGATCGCCGGCGGGGTAATGACCACCACCGCGCGCCAGCTCGACGAACTGGGCCTGTCCGACCGGCTGGGCGCGGTGATCGCGGAAACCGAGCAGGTGCGCGCGGAGCTGGGCTATCCGATCATGGTCACGCCCTTCCCGCAGATGGTCATGAGCCAGGCGCTGTTCAACGTGATCGGCGACCGCCGTTATGCGCAGGTATCCGATCAGGTGGTGCGCTATTGCCTGGGCAAGTTCGGCAAACCGACATCCCCCATCGATCCGCAAGTCCTGGCGGCGATCATGGACCGGCCCCGCGCGCGCGAACTGGAGCACGAGCCCACCTTCCCCGCGCTCGCCGACTTGCGCCGCCAGTTCGGCGTGCATCTGTCCGACGAGGAGTTCCTGCTGCGCGCGGTGATGCCGCCCGAACAGGTCGATGCCATGCAGGCGGCGGGGCGTTCCCGCCCGGGGTATACGCCCCAGGCCGCGCCGATGCTCGCCCTGCTGCGCAAGCTCGCCGCGCAACCACAGGCGCGCGACATCGTGATCGAACGGCCGGGCTTCCGCCTCGCCCTCCATGCCGGAGCCGCCGCATGACTGTGTCGAAGGACGTATCCGCCCGCCTGCGCGATGCCGCCGGCTACGTGTTCGACATGGACGGCACGATCGCGCTGGGCGATGCCGCCAGTGGCGGGCACAAGGCCCTGCCCCATGCGATTGCCGTTCTGGAAGGGCTGAAGGCGCGGGGCACGCCCTATGTCGTCTTCACCAACGGCACGGCCAAGCCGCCCGCCGCCTATGCCGCCTCGCTGCGCAAGGCGGGATTTCCGGTGGAGGACAGGCAGATGCTTACTCCCTCCTCGTCCACGGCGGACTGGCTGAAGCGCTCCGGCGTTGGGAAGGTTCGCGTGCTGGGCAATGCCGGTTGCCGCGCGCCGCTCGACGACGCAGGGCTCGCTGTGGTGGGGCCGGACGAGGCGGCCGAGGGGGTGGAAGCGGTCTATACCGGCTGGTTCCGCGAGTTCGATTTTGCGGCGCTGGAAGCCGCCTGCGATTCGCTGTGGAAGGGTGCGAGGCTGCTGACCGCCAGCAACGTGCCGTTCTTTGCGACGGCCAACGGCCGCGCCATCGGCGCCAGCTATCCGATCAACGCGATGCTGACCGCGATGACCGGCAAGCGCCCGCGCATCCTGGGCAAGCCTTCGCGCGTGGCGTTCGATACCGCGCGGTTGCTGATGGGCCTGCCGCGAAGCGCGGCGAAGCATATGGTGGTGGTGGGCGATGATCCGGCGCTGGAAATGCGCATGGCCAATGCCGTAGGGGCGCTCTCGGTCGGCATGGCCACGGGGATCATGGCGAAAAGCGACGACTTGCCCGAGCGCGACCGGCCCGCCGTGTTGCTGGATAGCCTGAAGCCGCTGCTGGATATCCTCTAACGCCGTTTTGCCGTGGGAGCGTGGAAATCGGGCGGCTTGCCCGAAACCCATGCTACGAATTTCGCGATCACCGGATGGGCCCGCAGCGTGTCGGCATCATGGCCAATGCGCGCGAGTTCCCCGTTGCCGAACTGGGCGTGCAGCGTGCGGTGGCAGATCGGATGGACGGCCACGGTCTCGCGCCCGCCCCGGCTTTTCGGTAACGGGTGATGCCATTCGATCCGTCGTCCCAGCGGCCGTTCGCACAACCAGCAGCAGGCCGCCGCGTCGCTCACCGGCCCGGTCTGGCAGGCGCGTCGGCCCGCCCGGCGTTCCACAGGTACAGCCCCGCCGCGACGATCACCGCGGCGCCGAACAGCGCGGTGGCATCGGGGCGCTCGCGAAACAGCAGCCAGCCGAAGAAGCCAGCCATCAGCAACTGCACATAGGTCATCGGCGCGATCGTCGCCGCGCCGGCGCGGGTGGTCGCCATGTAGACCAGCGTGTGGGCAAGGCTCGCGCTGCAGGCGATCAGCACCGACCGCGCTGCCACGCTCCATTCCGGCACGCCGATATGCAGCATCGGCAAGCCGCTGAAATGCCCGATGATCGCGGCGGGTACCAGGATCAGCGTGCCGAAGAACGCCACGCTGAACTGCATCGCCAGCGCGCTGGCATGGCCCGCCACCGCACGGTTGCCGATCATCAGCAGCGCCATGCCGATGGCGGAAAGCAGCGGCAGGAACGCCACCGCGCCCAGTGTGGCAAGATTGGGCCGCAGCACGATCAGCACGCCGGCGAAAGCGAAGGCGCTGGCGATCCACGTCGCGCGCCGCATCGGCTCGCGCAGGATCAGCGCGGCAAGCAGCCCGGTAATCATCGGGCTGGTGAAGGTGATCGCGGTGGCGGTGGCGATCGGCATCAGGAACAGCGCGGTGAAGAACGCCATGGCCGATATCGCCACGCCCCCGCCCCGCAGCATTTGCCAGCCGGGCCGCGCCATGCGGAACCCGGCCCGCCCTTCGCGCAGCGCCAGCACCACGCCCAGTCCGATCACGCCCGCGACATAACGCAGCGCCGCGATCGCCAGCCCCGGCCACAGCCCGGCCATCGACTTGACGACCGCATCCCCGACCGAAAGCAGCGCGAACCCGGCGAGCGCGAAAACCAGCCCAGATCTTTCCCGCCCCTGCAAATTATTCCCCCACAGCATTCCCGGGAGGCACCTTCAGGCATGGACCTCCACCGCAGCAGGGCGCGGCTTTGCCGTAATTTTCGGGCCGCGCAAAGCCTTCAGCATGGGCTTTTCAATCACCTGATGGAACATAACGGCGATCCCGCAACAGAGTATCACCTCCGCCACCAGAAACAGATCCACACCTTTCGCGATAGTCGGCAAAAGGACCTGTCCCGGGATGATCACGAACATATGCAGAAGATACAGCATGTAGGAGGCGTCGCCGAGCACAAGGAGCGCTCGCCACACGGTCGATCGGCTAAGGCGCTCGGCCATGCCGCTTCGTGTGCTCCACCAAAGTAGTGTCAAAACCGAAGCCGCGGCCGGTATGCCCCACAGGAACGCACGCGGAAGAGCGGAACGCCCATCGACAAGATAGACCGGCGGCGACAGGAAAGGCACGCCGATCACCAGCGCACATGCAATGCTGGACATGCAAACAGTGGCGGCGATCCAGCCTATGCTGTCCGGGATCCTTCCGGCGCAGCGCACCCACAACATATACAGGAGAATGCCGAAGCCGAACTCGTACCATATCGGGTTGATGAAAATGGCAAAAAGGTAGGGCGCCGGCTGTGAGACACTCCCCCACGTGGCCAGAAGGAGGACTGCGGCCAGCAGCAGGTGGAGCGGTACGTCGTTTCCGCGCTTCAGCCGGATGACGATCGCCACCAAGCAATAGAATGCAATCTCGTAAGCAAGCGACCATCCCACCAGCAATACCGGAAGTTCAAACTGCTGCGCGTCGAACAACGGAAAGACCGTGATCCCCAGCAACGCCTCGTTGACAAAGACCGGTCGGCCGATGAGCCACATCGTGATCAAGAAGAATCCGCCGGCCAGCCAATAGACCGGTACAACCCTTATGAAACGGTCATTCAGGAAATGTCGCGCGGTGAGGCCCGGGGTACTGGCGACGGTGGAGGCCATTACGAAACCCGAAAGGACAAAGAACACGTCCACCCCGATCCCGCCGAAATCGTTGATCGGTGGCCACGCGCCCAGAAGGCTGCGGCCCCAGTCGGCCCGCTCATCATCCACATTGATGGCATGAACCAGCACCACCAGAATCGCTGCGATGGCGCGCAAAGCCTGGATTGCCTCGATCCGGCCGGGCGGGGGTGCTTTCTTCATGCACACTGCAATTAACGCGTAAAGGATATGGAGCCGTTAACTCGGCACCCGGATCGCGTTAACCCGATACTAATCACAAGATGCAAGGAAACCCGCGCATTATTGGGGGGCCAATGTCGCATACCACCTTTGCCGAACCGCAAACAGAACGCTTGCACGGCCGGGCCGGCACCCGGCTTGCGCGGGTGGAGGAGTGCATGGTGGAACTGTTCGGCCGGCTGGACCGCGTCTTCGCACGGGACGCTGCGTGGGCACCGGCTGTGGCGGCTGCCCTGGCGTTACAGTTCGCGCTGATATTCTACCATAAGCCCTGGCTCGATGAATGGCAGGCGCTCCAGATCGCGGTGCAGTCCCCCACGCTGGCGGAACTGCTGCACAACCTGCGGTACGAAGGGCACCCGCCCTTGTGGTATCTGGTGCTGCGCTGCCTTGCGTCGATACTGGGAAACCCGTTTCTGGCGCTGCCTGTGGCGGCCGCGATCTTTGCGGGGATGACGCAAGGCGCGATCTTGTTTGCTGCTCCTTTCCGACGCCTCGACCGGCTCATGCTGGCAACCTCCGAACTCATCCTCTTCGAATTTATGACTATCTCGCGCAGCATGACGATGGGGTGTGCATTCGCCATACTGGCAATCGCCTTGTGGCGAAGGGGTCGATGGTCGTGGCCCTTTATCGCGCTGCTTCCGCTGTGCGATTTCCTGTTCGGCGTAATTTCGCTGGCGTTCGTCTATCTGCGCTGGCGCGAACGGCGGCTGGCGTATGTCCCGGCAGTCGTATGGGGCATCAGCGGCGTAGTCTCGGCCTGGACTGTACGACCGATGCCCGACATCGTGCCCGCTCTGGGCAGCAAGGGTTTGCTGCTGGGCACGGCGATCTGGGCGTCAAATCTGTCCACTCTCGGTCTTCCCTGGCAGGGAATAGCCTTCAGGCCGGAATGGAACTCGCCCCCGCCGCTACTGTTCGGCGGGCTGGCGCTCGGCGCGTTCATGGCGGTGTGCTGGCGCGAAACCAGGGGACGGCGGGACGACGCATTATTGGTCGGCGGCATGATGGCGCTGACGTGGATATTCAGCCTTGCGGTCTATCCCCTCGCCATCCGGCATCTGTTGCTAGCCCGGCCTATTCATGAGACTGAGGTTCCGGGCTTGTTGGGTGGCGATGCGTTTTCGGTGATGTGATCCGGACGAGCGCCTCTGGCGGTGTTTTTCACCGCGGTGGGATCGATGGGCTTTTCGGGGTTAATGGAGGGGGGCTTGCGGTTCGGCGGCACGGCCGCGCGGGCTATGTAGGAGCAGGCCGAAGGTTGGTGGCGACGGCCTTGAACGTGGCGGCATCGGGGCATGCTGACGCGAAGGCGATGCGGATGCGCGTTGCGGATTCAATGACGCGGGCGGCGACCTTGAGCAACCGGAGGCGGATCGTTGCGAACTCGGCGACGGCAAGCGCGGCAGATTTTGGGATTTCTTGCTGGATCCGCCACAGGAGCCAGTAGGCGGCGGTGTGCAGAATGAGGCGCATCTGGTTGGCATTGGCCGAGCGGCACGAGGTGCGATCGCTGGCGAGCTGGGTCTTGTGCCGCTTGATCAGGTTTTCGGCCTGGCCGCGGGCACAGTAGAGCGTGTCGTAGATGTGCTCGGCCGAGCCTTGGGTCAGCGAAGTGACGACATAGCGGATGTCCATGCCCAGCGTGCTGGCCTCGATCCGGGCGACGACGCGGCGCTGGCCCTTCCAGCTTTTGGCGCCGTAGCGGGTCTCGGCATAGTTTCGCAGGATCACACGCTGCTCCTCGGCCCGCTTGACCGCGCAGGTATCGGCGACGGCGACGATGGCGGGATCGGCCCGCAGCGCAGCGTTGGTTGGCAGGCCGAACACGTAATCGATGCCGTACGCCTCGCAGAACGCCATGACCTCGGGGCGGCCATAGTGCCCGTCACCGCGGATGGTGAGGTGGGTATCGGGCCAGTGCCGGCGGATGTGACGCACCAGACGCCGGATGTGGCCAGCAGCTTCGGCGCCAGATGGCGTCTTGCCGGTGCGAAGCAGCATCGCCACCGGCCGGCCACTGGCGGTGTCGTAGACGTGGATCGGCAGGAAGCAGCGCTCGCCATGGTGCCCGTTCCAGAACGAGAGCTGCTGATAGCCGTGGACGACATCGCAGGTGTCATCGATATCCAACGTCACCGCCGCCGGCGAAGTGGGATAGCTGGCGCAGTAGATATCGATCATGGCGGCCATCAACTTCGCCAGTTCGCGCGTGGTCGGCGCGTTCTCCCAGCGGCTCATCGTGGGTTGGCTCGCAAGCCCGGCACCGGAGCCCGGCAGCTTGCCCAGCGCCAGGCGGAAGCCGGGATCGTCGCGAAGGGCGTCGAGATCGTCGGCATCCTCGTATCCGCAAGCGATCGCGAACACCCGGGCGCGCAGGATGTCGGGCAGCGCATGGATCACCCGGCCAGGGTCACGCGGGTCGGCTATGCAAGCGGCAAGCCGACGGCAGATGCCCATCGCGCGCTCAGCCTGTGCCAGTAGCAGGACGCCGCCGTCCGAGGTCAGCCGACCACCATCAAAGGCGGCTGTGACTTTCCGGCTGCGCACTGCTGGGAATCGGAATGGGTTTGCAGTATCGTCGGTCATGGCGGGGTGGCCTGTGGCATCTTCTGCCCTGCGGCAGGTTCGGCTTAGACACCCAGTTCCTAATTCAGATCAGAGGCTTATGCCACTCCCGCCAACCCTCTCGGCCCAACGCGGTGAATAAGCCGGGCTAGTTGCGTTGCTCCTGATACTGCTGGTCTGGCGACGGGTCGCCGCAGGCGAGGCCATGCCCTCGGTCGGCTTCCGCAGTTGGCTATTGGTTCTGTCGGCCTGTGGCCTGGCCACGTCGGTGATCGCCTCCGCCATGCCGTTTCACAACGCCGAGGCAGCAGCGAGAGAGATCGATCGCCGTGGATTGCGGGACAAGGACTGGATGACCTTTCCCCAATCGAGTGCGCAGGGCATATCCGCACTTACGGGTATCCTGTTCGAACGTACCGGCGATTCCTGCGTCCAGGATTTCGTGCGCTGGAACCACAGCACCGACAAGCGGGCCGAGCAGCCGGATGGCCTCTACCGTGATCTGGCCCGCAAGATGAAAAGCGATGGGCGCTTCTATCTCGTGACGGACCGCTATCTACCCCATCGCCCCTCTTTTGTTGAACAGATCGCCGAGATTCCGGCCGGGTATGACGGCGAATTCTTCGGGCTTTACGTCGTGGGCAAGACATTACCCGAGAGCACGGCGCATCATCCGCGCTGCAACGGACCAGCCAACCCTTTGCCTCCGGCCCTGCCACGCAGTTAGGAAATCCTGAACGTTTCCCGATTATTCACCGCGTTTGCATAAGGACTGGTGACCTTCTTCCTCCATTTTCCGGAAGGGGTCGCAAGACGGGATCTATTTAATGAGCGCTTTTGGGCGAAAGAACGGACTTGGCGGCGGCGGTTCCATGCGGCCTTCCTTCGGCGTCGCGCGGCCCATGCGGGCTGGCGAACAAGCTCCCGCGGGCCAGCCCGCGCCAGCGAGCCAGCCGCCGGTCGGTGGCCAGCAGTTCCCGCCCCTTCCTGCCGAATCCGAAAGCGCCGCGCCGCAGAACCCGATGAAGGCGGATGCGATGACGCGCCTTGCCGATCGCGTCAACGGCGTCCACGAAAGTACGTATCAGGCCGAAGGCTTCGAAGCCTCGGTCCACAAGATCAAGGAACAGGTGCTCCCGCGCCTGCTCGAACGCGTCGATCCCGAAGCCGCCGCCACGTTGACCAAGGACGAACTGTCCGAAGAATTCCGCCCGATCATCATGGAAGTGCTGGCGGAACTGAAAGTCACGCTCAACCGGCGCGAACAGTTCGCGCTGGAAAAGGTGCTGATCGACGAACTGCTGGGCTTCGGTCCGCTGGAAGAACTGCTCAACGATCCCGACGTGACCGACATCATGGTCAACGGCCCGGAACAGACCTACATCGAAAAGAAGGGCAAGCTGACCATCGCGCCGATCCGGTTCCGCGATGAAAGCCACCTGTTCCAGATCGCGCAGCGCATCGTCAACCAGGTCGGCCGCCGCGTCGACCAGACCACGCCGCTGGCCGACGCGCGCCTCAAGGACGGCAGCCGCGTCAACGTGATCGTGCCGCCGCTCAGCTTGCGCGGCACCGCCATCTCGATCCGTAAGTTTTCCGAAAAGCCGATCACGCTCGACATGCTGCGCGATTTCGGTTCGATGTCCGACAAGATGTGTACCGCGCTGAAAGTCGCGGGCGCGTGCCGCATGAACATCGTGATCTCGGGCGGTACCGGTTCGGGCAAGACGACCATGCTCAACGCCCTGTCGAAGATGATCGATCCGGGCGAACGCGTGCTGACGATCGAGGACGCGGCCGAACTGCGCCTGCAGCAGCCGCACTGGCTGCCGCTGGAAACCCGCCCGCCGAACCTGGAAGGTCAGGGCGCCATCACCATCGGCGATCTCGTCAAGAACGCGCTGCGTATGCGCCCTGACCGGATCATCCTGGGCGAAATCCGTGGCGCCGAATGCTTCGACCTGCTGGCCGCGATGAACACCGGCCACGATGGTTCGATGTGTACGCTGCACGCCAACAGCCCGCGCGAATGCCTGGGCCGTATGGAAAACATGATCATGATGGGCGACATCAAGATCCCCAAGGAAGCCATCAGCCGCCAGATCGCGGAATCGGTCGATCTGATCGTTCAGGTGAAGCGCCTGCGCGATGGTTCGCGCCGCACCACCAACGTGACCGAAGTGATCGGCATGGAAGGCGACGTGATCGTGACGCAGGAACTGTTCAAGTTCGAATATCTGGACGAGAGCGAGGACGGCAAGATCATCGGCGAATTCCGTTCGACCGGCCTGCGCCCCTACACGCTGGAAAAGGCGCGCCAGTTCGGGTTCGACCAGGCCTACCTCGACGCCTGCCTCTGATCGGCTGCCGCCGGTTCAGGCGGTGTGGAACCAGTCGCGCGCGGCCAGGCCGAGCGCAACGCAGCCGATCATCATCGCCAGGAAATAGATCGTCGTCCACGGCATGAAGCCGACGGCGTCAGGGTCGCTGCGGCGCAACCGACGGCGGTCGGCCCACCACGCGATCATCGCCATCAGAATGGCCACACCCCCGATCGAACCCATCGTCACCGCGTCGTCCATGCGCCGAAGATGGGAACGAAGCGCTTGATCGCAAGCCCCGTGCGCCTATGGGCAAGCGCATGGACCGCATGAACCGACCGATCCTGGCGCTGGGGTTGCGCCTGGCCGCCATGGCTTCGCTCTCGGTCATGCTGATGCTGGTCAAAGTGGCGGGCACCCGCGGCGTAAGCCTGCCGGAAACCCTGTTCTGGCGGCAGTTCTTTCCCGGGCTGATGCTGCTCGGCTATCTTGCCGCCCGCGGCCAGCTTTCCGTCCTCAAGACGCAGCGGTTGTGGGTTCATGCCCGCCGCGCGGCCTTCGGCGGCTCCGGCATGTTCCTGACCCTGGGCGCGGTGATCCTGCTGCCTCTGGCCGAATCTACCGTGCTGGGCTTCACCGCCCCGATGTTCGCGGTGATCCTTGCGGCGGTGGTGCTCAAGGAACCAGTGGGCTGGGTGCGCTGGTCGGCCGTGATACTGGGGCTGGCGGGCATCCTTGTGATCGCGGGGCCGAACCAATCGCATCTCCCGCTGTTCGGCATTGCCGTGGGCGTGGGCGCGGCGTTCATGGTCGCGGTGATCGCCATCCAGTTGCGCGATCTGGGAAGGACCGAACAACCGCTGACGGTGGTATTCTGGTTCTCCGCTTTCACCTCGCCGGTGCTGGCCCTGTTCCTGCTGCGCACCGGCGTCCACCATGACGCGGCGGACTGGTTGATCCTGTTCGGCATCGGCCTGTCCGGCCTGATCGGCCAGATCTTTCTCACCGCCGCGCTGCGTTATGGCAGCGTATCGAGCGTGATCGTGATGGATTATTCCGCCTTCGCCTGGGCCACGTTGTGGGGCTGGCTGGTGTTCGACCATCTGCCGCCCGCCTCAACCTGGATCGGCGCGCCAATCGTGATCGCCGCCGGGCTGATCATCGCCTGGCGGGAACACCTGCTGCATCGCCAACGCGCGGGCGACGCGCTGACCGCATAACCGATCCACCGGCGGAACCGCTAGCCGTTCCGAACGTTCCAGCGGTTCATCACCGCCAATGCGGTGTTCGGCTATTTACGAGAGGAGATTTCCGATGATCCGCAAGATCGTTCTCGCGACGGTTCTGAGTGGAATGGTGCTGGGCACCGCCGCCTGCAACACCGTGAAAGGCGCCGGCCGCGACATCGAGTCAGTCGGTCAGGCCGGTTCCGACGCGATCCACAAGTAAGTTTCAGGAAAAAGGCCGCCGGTCACCCGGCGGCCTTTGCATGCGGAAGGCCGTCAGTCCTTCCACACCAGCTTTGGTTTGCGCGCAGCCAACGTTTCGTCGAGCCGTCGGCGTGGAGCAAGGTGCGGCGCGCTCTTGAGCAACGGATCGCCTTCCCGCGCACGGCCGGCCAGCGACCGCATCGCGCCGATGAACTGGTCCAGCCCCGCCTTGCTTTCGGTCTCCGTCGGCTCGACCAGCATCGCGCCGTGGACCACCAGCGGGAAATAGACCGTCATCGGATGGAAACCCTCGTCGATCAGGCCTTTGGCGAGATCGAGAGTGGAGAACCCTTCCGCGAAACCGTCATCGCTGAACAGCGCTTCGTGCATGCAGGGGCCGGCTGCGCCGAACGGCGCTTCCAGCACGTCCTCAAGCCGACGCAGCACGTAGTTGGCGTTGAGCACCGCGTCGCCCGAAACCTGCCGCAGCCCATCCGCGCCGTGGCTCAGGATATAGGCCAGTGCGCGCGTGAACATGCCCATCTGGCCATGGAACGCGCACATCCGACCGAAGCCTTCGGGATGGATGCCGCGCGCGTCCTCTTCCTCCACCAGCCGCACCGAACCATCGGGCTGCCGCGCGGTGAACGGCAATGGCCCATAGGGCGCGAGCGCTTCCGACAGCACGACCGGCCCTGACCCCGGCCCGCCTCCGCCGTGCGGGGTGGAGAACGTCTTGTGCAGGTTGATGTGCATGGCATCGACGCCAAGGTCGCCCGGACGCACGCGCCCGACGATGGCGTTGAAGTTCGCCCCGTCGCAATAGACATAGCCGCCGGCCGCATGGACCGCATCGGCGATCGTCTTCAACTCGCGCTCGAACAGGCCACAGGTGTTCGGGTTGGTGATCATCACCCCCGCCACGTCCGGCCCGAGCCGCGCGGTCAGCGCCGCGACATCCACGCGGCCGTCCTCGGTCGCCGGGATGTTCTCCACGCGATAGCCGGCGAAGGCCGCCGTGGCAGGATTGGTGCCGTGCGCGCTTTCGGGCACCAGGATCACCTCGCGCGCGTCGCCCCGCGCTTCCAGCGCGGCGCGGATGCACAGCAGCCCGCACAGTTCGCCATGCGCGCCGGCCTTGGGCGTCATCGCCACGCCGTGCATGCCGGTCAGCTTGATCAGCCAGTGCGCCAGTTCGTTGATCACCTTCAGCGCGCCCTGCACCGTCTGCTGCGGCTGCAACGGATGGACATCGGCAAAGCCCGGCATCCGCGCCACCTTTTCGTCCAGGCGCGGGTTGTGCTTCATTGTGCAGCTTCCCAGCGGGAAGAGGCCCAGGTCGATCGCGTAGTTCTGCCGCGACAACCGGGTATAGTGCCGTACCGCTTCCGGCTCGGACAGGCCCGGCAGATCGAGCCGCGCCTTGCGCCGGAATGCGCCCAGCGTGTCGGGCAGGTCGGGCGCTTCATCGAAATCGACACCGCACCGGTCGGCCGCGCCGATCTCGAACAGCAGCGGTTCCTCCAGATGCAGCGCGCGGTTGCCGGTAAAAGTCGTCACCGCCGCGCTCTCGCCCTGATCGGCGGACATGGCCGGGCGCCAGCCCGCGGGATTGAGGTCGTTCATGCCAGCACCTCCTCAAGCGCCGTACCCAGCGCGTCGATGTCTTCCGCCGTCGTGCATTCGCTGGCCGCCACCAGCAGACCATTGGCGAGCGCCGCTTCGCCCGGATAGAGCCGGCCCAGCGACACGCCGCCCAGCACCTTGCGGTCCGCCAGATCGCGCACCACCTGCCGGGCGTCGCGCGGCAGCGTCACCGCGAATTCGTTGAAGAACGCGGTGTTGACGATCTCCACGCCCGGCACGTGCGCCAGACGGTCCGCCGTGGCGCGCGCGCGGGCGTGGCTCAGGTGTGCCATGCGCTCCAGCCCGGTCCCGCCGAGCAGGCTGAGATGGATCGAGAACGCCAGCGCGCAAAGGCCGGAATTGGTGCAGATGTTGCTCGTCGCCTTCTCGCGCCGGATGTGCTGTTCGCGCGTGGACAGCGTCAGCACGAAGCCACGCCGACCTTCGGCGTCCACGGTTTCGCCGCAAAGGCGGCCGGGCATCTGGCGCACGAACTTCTCGCGGCAGCCGAACAGGCCGAGGTACGGCCCACCGAACTGGAGACCGACGCCGAGCGACTGCCCTTCCCCCACGACGATGTCCGCGCCCAGCGCGCCCGGGCTTTCGAGCAGGCCCAGCGCGACCGGTTCGGTCACCACCGCCACCAGCAGGGCGCCCTGCGCCTGCGCGGCGGCCGCGATCCGCGCGAGATCGGGAATGCGGCCAAGCACGTCGGGATACTGCACGACGACGCAGGCCGTGTCCGCGTCGATCGCGGCGATCACGGCGTCGTCATCCGCCGCTGCGGCCAGCACCGGGGCAGAGGTCACCAGCGCATCGCCGGTAAAGCGCGCCATGGTGCGCGCGGTCTCGACGTAGTGCGGGTGGAGGCCGCTCGAAAGCACCGCCTTCTTCCGCCGCGTGATGCGGCCCGCCATGGTGATTGCTTCCCAGCACGCGGTCGACCCGTCGTAGAGCGAGGCATTGGCGATGTCGGTCCCGAACAGGCGTGCAACCTGGGTCTGGAACTCGAACAGCACCTGCAAGGTGCCCTGCGCGATTTCCGGCTGATAGGGCGTGTAGGCGGTCAGGAACTCGCCGCGCTGGATCAGGTGGTCGACGCTGGCCGGCACATGGTGGCGATAGGCGCCCGCGCCCAGGAAGAACGGTGCTTCGCCCGCCGTCAGGCTTTCGGCGGAGAGCCGCGCCATGTGGCGTTCCACCGCCATTTCGCTGGCGTGGAGCGGCAGGCCGGGGATCGGCCCCGCCTGCCGCGCTTCGGCGGGCACGTCGACGAACAGGTCGTCGATCGATCCCGCGCCGATGACCGACAGCATGGCGCTGCGATCATTCTCGCTCAGGGGAAGATAGCGCATCCGGTCAAAGCCCCTCGACGTAGGTCTTGTAGGCGGCTTCGTCCATCAGGCCTTCGAGTTCGGCGGCATCGGACAGCGTCATGCGCCACAGCCAGCCATCGCTTTCGGCAGCGGTGTTGACCAGTTCCGGCTCGTCTTCCAGCGCGGCGTTGGCCTCGCTCACCGTACCCGAAACGGGTGCATAGACGTCCGAGGCGGCCTTGACCGAATCCACCACCGAGGCGCTGTCGCCCTTGGCCACCGCCGAACCCGCCGCCGGCAGTTCCACGAAGGTGATGTCTCCTAGCTGGCTCTGCGCGTAGTCGGTGATGCCAACGGTGGCATCGCTGCCGTCAACGTCGATCCACTCGTGGTCCTGGGTGAAATAGCGGGGCATCAGGCGGCTCCTTTGCGGTGATAGCGGTGGGGAACGAAGGGCATGGGCGTGACGGTGGCCGCGATCTTGCGGCCGCGCACGTCGATGATGAGCTGGGTGCCCGGCCGCGCCAGTTCGGCGGCGACGGTGGCCATGGCGATGGGCTTCTCCAGGCTGGGCGAAAAGCCGCCGGAGGTGACGCTGCCGACCTCGGCCTCGCCCCACAGCACTTTCGCGCCCTCGCGCGCGGCCATCCGGCCTTCGAGCACCAGGCCGACCCGGCGCGTGACGCTGCCGGTATCGATCAGCGGCAGGATGCGGTCCGCGCCGGGGAAGCCCCCGTCGCCGCGCCGTCGCTTGTTGATGCCGAACAACAGGTCCGCGCTCACCGGGTCCACGTCCGGCGTCATGTCGTGCCCGTAGAGCGGCAGGCCGGCTTCGAGCCGCAGCGAATCGCGCGCGCCCAGGCCGATCGGCTTCACTTGCGGTTGCGCGCAGATCAGGTCGGCGATCGCGGCGGCGCTTTCGGCCGGCACGGCGATCTCGAACCCGTCCTCGCCGGTATAGCCCGAGCGGCTGATCCACGCGTCCACGCCGCCCAGCGTGAAGCTGGCGCCGCGCATGAAGCTGAGCGCGGAAAGCGCGTGTTCGCCACCCACCAGCGGAGCGAGCGCGGCGAAGGCTTCCGGCCCTTGCAGCGCGAACAGCGCGCTGTCCGCCAGGTGCGTGAGCGAGACGGCTTCGGGCAGGTTTGCGCGCAGATGGGCGATGTCGTCGTGCTTGGTCGCGCCGTTGACCACCAGATAGAAGCCCGTGCCCCAGCGCGTGACCATCAGGTCATCCAGAATGCCGCCATTGGCATCGAGCAGCAGCGAATAGCGCACCCCGCCCAGCGGCAGGGTGGAGAGGTCGATCGGCAGCACCGCCTCGATCGCGGCTTCGGCATGTTCGCCCGTGATGTAGAGCTGGCCCATGTGCGAAACGTCGAAGAACCCGGCCTGCGCGCGCGTCCACAGGTGTTCGGCGATGATGCCTTCGTACTGCACCGGCATCCAGTATCCGGCGAAGGCGACCATGCGGCCGCCCCGCGCGCGGTGCCAGGCATCGAGCGGCAGGGCCAGCGGCCCGGCGTCGGGCTCGCCGGTTTCATGCGGTGAAATTTTGTATGTGTCGCTCACAAAATCGGTCTCCGTACAGTCTGGCACCCATCGGTGCCCCCTCTGTCACGGAAACCTGAGAGCTTTCCCCCGCCGCCCGCACGGGCTGGCAAGGTTACCCCTTCGGCGGCCCTTTCCTTGCGGCAAGGACACTTTCCAGAGCGTCGCTATCGACCAACGCGGTCCTGAAGCCTGAGAGATTCCGGGGCGGTTGCTCCTTCGGCGTCCCGCGATCCGACTGGCGAATCGTAGGAACTCTCCCGCGCGATCAGCGACCTGACCATTTCGCGCCGCAGCAAGGCCAAGTCAATCCGCGCGGCCACCCTTTGCGGCCGAACTTATCCGCAAGGCAGGCTAACGGTTCTCGCGCCCGATACTAGCGGCGGGTGGCGCGCAGGATCGCGTCGTGTTCGTGCACGAAGCGCCCGTCGGGCTTGATCCCGGCAAGGCCAAGGATTGCCTCCGCCACCACGGAAGCGCGGATGGAGCGGTACTTGCGCAGCGAACCGTGCAGACACAGGTCCGCCGCCGGGCTGGCGATCATCGCCACGCGTTCCCCCATGCGCAACGGCCCTTCGCGCCGCCCACGCAGCAGCCCGGGGCGCAGGATGTCGAGTCGGCCGAAACGAAGCCGCGACAGCGTGTCCTCCACCTCACCTTTCACGGAGAGATAGAAGTTCTTCGACGCCAGTTGCGCGCCGACCGAGGATACCGCGATCAGCTGGCGCACCCCGGCCTCGCGCGCGGCGCGGGCACAGGTCAGCACCAGATCGTGATCGACCGCGCGAAACGCGTCCCTGTCCCCGCCCACGGCGCGCATCGTGGTGCCGAGCGCGATCACCGCCACGTCCGCGCGCGCGGCGGCGATGGCATCGGGCCAGTAATCCGGATCGGACAGCAGCATTTCCATGCGCGCGCCCGGTGGCAACGGCACTTCGCGCCGGGCGATGGCGATCAGCCGCTGGCCGCGCCGGCCCACCGCCTTTTCCATCACCTGCCGCCCGACCATGCCCGTGGCGCCCAGCAGCGCGATGCGCGTTTCGTTAGACATTGCTCAGGCCCTCGGGGGCGCTGCCGAACAGCCGTGTGAAGCTGTCTATCGCATAGCGGTCGGTCATCCCCGCAATGAAATCGGCGACATGCCGGCTGCGGCCTGGCTCGCCTTGCGGCATCTGCCGCTGCCAGCTTTCCGGCATCCGCGCAGGGTCCTCGGCATAGGCCGTGAACAGCGCGGCGATCACCGAACACGCGCGTTCCGCCGTGGCGATCTGTTCGGGGTGGTAATAGAGCCGGTCGTACATGAAGCGCTTGAGCGCACGCTCCTCGTCCGCCATCCCGGCCGAGAAACCGGCCAGCGCGAGCGGCGCGGCGCGCACGTCATCCACCGTTTCGGCGCCGCTTTCGGCCAGGCGCCGGCGCGTTTCCGCGATCACGTCGTTGACCATGCGGCCGATCTGCCCGCGCACCAGCTCGCGCTGCAGGCGATCACGCTGCCCACCCGGAAAGCGCCGTTCGATCGCGCGCCACTGGTCGGCGATGGAGGGCAGTTCCAGCAGCTCGTCGATCGTCAGGAAACCCGCGCGCAGGCCGTCGTCGATGTCGTGGTTGTCATAGGCGATGTCGTCCGCCACCGCCGCCACCTGCGCTTCCAGCGAAGCGCGCTGCCCCAGATCGAGCGGGAACGCCGCGTCGAGTTCAGCGAGCGCCCAGGTCGGCGCGTGGACGGGGCCGTTGTGCTTGGCCAGACCCTCCAGCAGCTCCCACGAAAGGTTCAGCCCCTCGTGCCCGCAATAGGGGCTTTCCATTCGCATCAGCACGCGCAGCGTGTTGGCGTTGTGGTCGAACCCGCCGTGGTCCGCCATCGCGGTTTCCAGCGCGTCCTCGCCGGCGTGGCCGAACGGCGGGTGGCCGATGTCGTGCGCCAGGCACAGCGCCTCGGTCAGATCCTCGTCCAGCCCCAGCGCCCGCGCGATCACGCGGCCGATCTGCGCCACTTCCAGGCTGTGCGTCAGCCGCACGCGGTAATGATCGCCATCGGGCGCGATGAACACCTGCGTCTTGTGGCGCAGCCGGCGGAACGCGATCGAATGGATGATCCGGTCGCGATCGCGCTGGAATTCGCTGCGCGGGCCGCGCGCGGTCGACGGTTCAAGCGGGTATTCCCGTCCGCGCGACTGCGCCGGATCGCTGGCATAGGGCGCGCGCGTGGCGGTCACGGCAATCGGCTACCCGCCCAGGATCCAGTCGACCGCCGCTTCGGCATGGATCGCGGTGCCGTCATAGATCGGCAGCACGTTGGCATCGACATCGATCACCATGTCCAGTTCGGTGCAGCCCAGCACGATCGCCTGCGCGCCATCGCGCTCCATGTTGGTGATCATGGTCTTGAACGTGCGCTCCGCCGATCGCGTGGCGCGGCCCTGCATCAGTTCCTCGTAGATGATGCGGTCCACTTCCTCCACGCTGTCCATCACCGGGGGCAGCAGCGTTACGCCATGTTCGATCAGCCGCTTGCGATAGAAGCTTTCGATCATGACGTTGCGCGATCCGATCAGCGCCGCCGTCTTGACGCCATTGGCCTGCATCTTTTGGCCCACCACGTCGGCGATGTGGATCACCGGCACCTGCACCGCGCCGGCCACCTTGTCATAAACCTTGTGCATCGAATTGGCGCCGATCAGGATCGCGGTGGCGCCGGCCTGCTCCAGCCGCTGCGCGCTGGCCGTCAGCACGTCTGCCGCGTGATTCCACTGCTCGGGCGTGGACAGGCGGACAAGATCGGTGAAATCCAGGCTTTCGATCAGCAGCGGCGCGCTGGCCAGCTTGCTCGTTCTGGCCTGAACGAGCCGGTTGATGTGTTCGTAGTAGGTGCGGGTAGAAACCCAGCTCATGCCGCCGATAAGGCCGAGTTTACGCAAAGTCAGATCTCCCGGGGAATGCGACCACCCTCGTCGCCCCGGCCTTACGAAAGGGCGTGCGCGCCGTCCAGCGGGAGAGACACGGAATCCGGCGGATTGTGCCTCTGCCCGCCCCCGCGAGGGAACGCCCTACCGGCGCTTCTCCGGCGCAAGCCCCACCGCGCACAGCGCGGCCGAACTCGCCGTCACCTCGATCGCCTGCGCATCGCCCACCCGGCGCACCGCCGAAACATAATCGAACAGCGAACGCTTATCGCCCTTGAGCTGCTTCAGCTTCTGCAACTGGCCAAGCGAAAGCCGGTCGGTCATCCGCGTCGCCATGCAGGCCGAATTGGCTTCGGACAGCCCCGCATCCATCATCGCGCTCTTGACCTGACCATAGGCCAGCTTGGACGGCGCGCAGGCAGCCAGTGCCAGCGCGCCGGTCAGCGCGGCGAACATCCCGATCCGGCGCATCAACGTGCCTCCATCAGTGGGCCAGCGCCTTGACGATATCCTCGACCATCTTCTTGGCGTCGGCGAGGAGCATCATGGTCTGGTCCATGTAGAACACGTCGTTGTCCACGCCGGCATAACCCACGCCGCCCATCGAACGCTTGATGAAGAAGATCGTCTTGGCCTTCTCCACGTCGAACACCGGCATGCCATAGATCGGGCTGGACTTGTCGGTCTTGGCCGCCGGGTTCACCACGTCGTTGGCGCCGATGATGAAGGCCACGTCCGCCTGCGCGAACTCGCCCTGGATGTCCTCCAGTTCGAACACCTCGTCATAGGGCACGTTGGCTTCCGCCAGCAGCACGTTCATATGGCCGGGCATGCGCCCCGCCACCGGGTGGATCGCGTACTTCACGTTGACGCCGGCGGCCTTCAACTGGTCGCCCATCTCGCGCAGCACGTGCTGGGCCTGCGCCACCGCCATGCCATAGCCCGGGATGATGATGACGCTTTCGGCTTCCTTCATGATGTAGGCCGCGTCCTCGGCCGAGCCGCGCTTCCACGGGCGCTGCTCTTTGGCCGCGCCGCCGGCGCCACCGGCTCCGGCGTCCGCGCCGAAGCCGCCCGCGATCACCGACAGGAACCCGCGGTTCATCGCCTTGCACATGATGTAGGACAGGATCGCGCCGGACGAGCCGACCAGCGCGCCGGTGATGATCATCGCGGTGTTGTGCAGCGTGAAGCCCATCGCCGCCGCCGCCCAGCCCGAGTACGAGTTGAGCATCGAGACGACCACCGGCATGTCCGCGCCGCCGATCGGGATGATGAGCAGGAAGCCGATCAGGAAGCTGAGCACCGTGATCGTGGCGATCACCCAGGGTGCCTGGTCCTGCGTGAAGTACCCCACCAGACCCAGGATCGCGACCAGCGTGCCGAGGTTCAGCACGTGGCGTCCCGGCAGCAGGATCGGCGATCCGCTCATCTTGCCCGCCAGCTTGAGGAACGCGATGACCGAACCCGAGAACGTGATCGCGCCGATGGCGATGCCAAGCCCCATCTCGACGCGGGACTGAGGGAAAATGAAATATTCGAGTTGCACCGATGCAGAGACGGCATTGGGCAGATTCGTGTTGGTCAACGAACCCGCAGCCTCTCTTACCCCCTCAATACCGAACGCGCCGGGGTTGAGGTAAGCAGCAAGGCCCACCAGCACCGCCGCAAGGCCGACCAGCGAGTGAAACGCCGCAACAAGCTGCGGCATGTCGGTCATCGCGATCTTGCGGGCGGTGAACCAGCCAATGCTGCCGCCAATGGCAATTGCGGCAAGGATCTCGAATGCGGACGCCAAGTTTACAAAGTCGCCCTGGTAGGGGATGCACGGCCCATGAGCGCAACCCAGCCCGCCCAAGGGCGCGTGTACAACCAGCGTCGTCACCACGGCGATGGTCATGCCGATGATGCCATAGCGGTTGCCCGCGCGGCTGGTCGCGGGGCTGGACAGCCCCCGCAGCGCCAGAATGAACAGCACGCCGGAAACGAGATAGGCGAGCATCGCCCACGAAGGAGTGGCGGTGACGTGTTCCATCACTTCTTCTCCTTCTTCTTGTACATCGCGAGCATGCGCGCGGTGACGGCAAAGCCGCCGAAGATGTTGACCGAAGCCAGCACCACCGCGCCAAGGCCGAGCCACTTGGAAACCGGCGATCCGGCCGCCGCGCTCGCCACCAATGCGCCGACGATGATGACCGACGAGATCGCGTTGGTCACCGCCATCAGCGGCGTGTGGAGCGCCGGGGTGACCGACCACACCACGTAATAGCCCACGAAGCAGGCCATCACGAAAATCGACAGGATCGAGATGAAATCCATGAGTGTGGCCCCCCTCAGCCGAGCAGTCGTTCGTGGACGACCTTGCCGCCCTGCGTCAGGCGGATGGCATTGCCGATTTCCTCGTCCAGCACCGGCCTGCCCTGCTCCTTGTCCCAGAAGGCGGAGAGGAAGTTGTAGAGGTTGCGGCTGAACAGCGCGGACGCATCGGCCGGCAGGTGCGCGGGCGTGTTGGAATAGCCGACGATCTTCACGCCGTGCTTCTCCACCACCTGATCGGGCACCGATCCTTCCACGTTGCCACCCTGCGCCACGGCCAGGTCGAAGATCACGCTGCCCGGGCGCATCGTTGCGATCTGCGCATCGCTGATCAGGCGCGGCGCGGCGCGGCCAGGGATCAATGCGGTGGTGATGACGATGTCCTGCTTGGCGATATGCGCCGAAACCAGCTCGGCCTGCGCCTTCTGGTATTCCTCGCTCATCTCCGTGGCATAGCCGCCGCTGCCTTCGCCCTCGATCCCGGCCACGCTTTCGACGAAGATCGGCTTGGCGCCCAGCGACTGGATCTGTTCCTTCGTGGCCGAGCGCACGTCGGTCGCCGAAACCTGCGCGCCCAGGCGGCGCGCGGTGGCGATGGCCTGAAGGCCCGCCACGCCCACGCCCATGATGAAGGCCTTGGCCGCGCTTACCGTGCCGGCCGCCGTCATCATCATCGGAAAGGCGCGGCCATAAAGGTCCGCCGCGACGATCACCGCCTTGTAGCCAGCGAGGTTCGACTGGCTGGACAGGATGTCCATCGACTGCGCGCGGGTGATGCGCGGCATGAATTCCATCGCCAGCGCTTCCAGGCCGGCGGCGGCATAGGCGTCCACCCGGTCACGCCGGCCGAAAGGATCAAGCCCGGCGACGATCCACGCCCCGGGCTTCACGCCAGGCAGCAGATCGGCCTCCGGCCCCTGCACGCCCAGCACGATGTCCGCATCCTTTGCCGCGCCTTCGGTCAAAACCTCGGCGCCCGCCGCGCGGTAATCGTCATCGGCGATCGAGGCCGTCGCGCCAGCGTTGCTCTCAACGCTGACCGTGGCGCCGAGGCCGATGAACTTTTTTACCGTTTCCGGCGTTGCCGAAACCCGGCTCTCTCCCGTCGCGCGTTCCCGAAGGACGGCGATCCTTATGGTTTCGCCCACGCGCCGGTTACTGGATCACCACGATAACGAAAGCGACGATCAGCACGATCACCGGCACCGAAATCTTGATGAGGTTGATGAAGCCGGCATAGGTGGCCTCGGCGGCCTTCATGTCGTTCGCGGAAGTCATGATCTACCTCTTTCCCCCGGCGCACCGAAGCGCCTTCGCGGTCTCTCTAACGACACCGTCCGGTTCGCTCAAGAACGAACCGTGTTCTTAGCGCGTCCGCGCCGCTGCGTGACGGTCGCCACGCTTAACAGGGTCTTTACCCGATAGGCGTAACAGAAGCGCGGATCATTGACCGGGAAGACCATGGCAGAGCCCGAAGACCGCCTTTTGATGTTGATCGATGACGAGCCGGCACAGTGCCGGCTGATCACCGCTCTTGCCGCGCGGGAAGGATGGCGCACGATCATCGCGCGCGATTCCGAAACCGCGATCGCTACCCTGGGTACGCGGCAGGGGATGCAGCTTGGCGCGATCATTCTCGACCAGTGGGTGCCCGGCGACGATGCCTGCGCGCTGATCGCCGAACTCAAGGCCCGCCGGCCCGCTCTGCCCATCCTGATGCTCACCACCAGTTCCTCGCCCCTGCTCGCGGTGGAAGCCATGCGCGCGGGCGCCACGGATTATCTCATCAAGCCGGTCGCCCCGGATCGCCTGCTCCAGGCGCTGCGCAGCGCGACCACGCGCGAGGCGCCGGCGGTGGAACTGCAACCGCTGACCGAAAAGATCGGCGCCGCGCTTGATTTCGATTCGATGATCGGGGCCGCGCCCTCGTTCCGCGCCGCGCTCGCCGTGGCGGCCAAGGCCGCGCGGACGCAGGGCACCGTGTTGATCGAGGGCGAGACCGGCAGCGGCAAGGAGATGCTGGTGCGTGCAATGCACGCCGCTTCCCCTCGCGCCAAGACGCCGCTGCGCATCGTCAATGCCGGCGGCATTCCCGGCAACCAGATCGAATCCGTGCTGTTCGGGCATGAAAAGGGCGCTTTCCCCGGCGCGTTCGAACGGCAGGCCGGCGCGCTCCAGCATGCCGACGGCGGAACGCTGGTGATCGACGAGATCGACCGCCTCAATCCGCATGTGCAGGAACGCCTGCTGCAATTCCTCGAACGCGGGGATGTGCAGCCGATCGGCGCGCGCCACCGCTTCCGCGTGGACGTGCGACTGATCGCGTGCAGCAACGGTTCGCTGCGCGAACTGCAGCATGTCGGGCTGTTCCGTCCCGATCTGGTCGACGTGCTCAGCACGGTGCTGGTCAGCCTGCCGCCGTTGCGCGAACGCAGCGGCGACATTCCGGCGCTGACCCGCCATTTCCTCGCCCGGATCGGCGAGCAGCCGGGCCTTCGGCACCTTGGGATCACCGATGGCGCGCTCGCGCTGCTTTCGGCCTATGACTGGCCGGGCAACGTCCGCCAGTTGCAGGCCACGCTGTTCCGCGCCGCCGTGTTCTGCGACAATGAGGCGCTGACCGCGCAGGATTTCCCCAATCTCTCGATGATGGTCGGCGAAGCGCCGCGCCACAACCCGCAGCACAGCGAAGGCGCGGGAGTCATGCTCTACGCTGCCGATGGCAACCTGCGCCCACTGGAAGAAATCGAGGCCGACGTGATCCGTCTCGCCATCGGCCACTATCGCGGCCGCATGAGCGAGGTGGCCCGCCGGCTCGGCATCGGCCGGTCCACGCTCTATCGCAAGCTGTCGGAACTGGGCATCGACAACGCCGCGTAGGGTTGCATGGATGATATCCGCGGGTCTCAATATCCGCTGTTGGAGGGCGCGGGAACGGGCGCGGTTAGCGTACTGTCGCCCAATCCCCAAATCCGCTCATCCTGAGCTTGTCGAAGGATGCGCGATACGGTTCATCTTGAGGCGATTTAGCGCGCGAGGCCGGCACAATGCGCGTCCTTCGACAGGCTCAGGACGAACGGGGTTTCGTATGCCAAAGTCCGCAATCGCGTCGCTTGCGGAATAGCCAATCCGGCGGAAATGGCGGGGAAAGCGGACGTCATCACCGGCACGCTGTTACGGCCATTTGTAAAGATACGCCTTTGGCACTTGCTGGTACGATGTCACCTACTGAACAGCGCACTTCAGAGAGCAGCATAGTCCGCATGCCCGTAAGCCCTGCGGGGTTTTGAAAAGTGATGACAACTTCGCCGGCATGCCATCGAGATACCCGCTGCGAAATGTCAACGATCTTTGCGGAAGTCTGCGTTTGAGGTTGGTCATGGCACGAAGCCAAAAGAGCCAAATATAGTGCATATGGAGCTTTGATCCGCATGGGAACGAGATGAACGATCCTCGCTCGGTCGGCAACCACGTCGTCTCCGGAATGGCCGCTATGGCGAAAAGTCCCGAACATCTGCAGTCCGAACCGACCGTGAATTTGTCCACGCAGCCCGGGAGCGCACAAGGGCGCGTATTCGCGATCAGGGCAGCGGTTCGCCTTCCAGTGTGATCCGGTGCATCTCGCGCCGGTGGCCGTGGTAATCGTTCAGGGCATAGTGCCAGGTGGCGCGGTTGTCCCAGAAGGCCATCGATCCCTCGGCCCAGACGAATTCGGTCGCGAAATCGCCTTCGACGCAGTGCTTGTAGAGTTCGGTCAGCAACTGCTGACCGGCTTCCTCGTCGCGCCCGACGACGCCGATGGTGAAGGCCGGGTTGACATAGATCGCCTTGCGCCCGCTCAAGGGGTGCACCAGCGCGATCGGGTGCGTCACGTCAGCCAGCACGTCCGCCACCGCGGCGTTACCGAAGCGCCCTTCATGCGTATCGGCGTTGCGCAGTTCCTCGCGCACGTTCGTGCCGAAGATGTGCTTCGCGGAGTGAACCGCGCGCACGCCCTCGATCTCGCGCTTCAGGTAGTCCGGCAGCGCGTCATAGGCCGCGTACATCGAGGCGAACAGCGTGTTGCCGCCCGATGGCGGCACTTCGCGCGCCAGCAGGATCGAGCCGAGCGCGGGCACCTCGTCATAACTGTGGTCGGTGTGCCAGCCGCCGCCGATGTTGTCCTTCTGCGCCGCTTCCTTCACCACCAGCGCGATTTCCGGGTACGCCGGATGCGCGGCGAAGAAGCGGTTGATGTTGATCTGGCCCCAGCGCCGGGCGAAGGCGATGTGCTGGTCTTCGGTCAGATCCTGATCGCGGAAGAAAACCACGCCGTGATCGACGAACGCCTCGCGGATCGCGCCGAACTCTTCATCGCTCAGCCGCGCCAGATCGACGCCGGTGATTTCCGCGCCGAAAACGCCCGTCTGCCTGATTTCCATTGCCATGCCTGCTCTCCCGGGACAGCCTTGGCATTCACCATGCCAATTCTTTCCCGGCAGGCAATCGAAATTGCACCCGCTTCCCGCCGGACGATGGGGCCGGCCGGCGGCAAACCGGCGATCAGACCGCCGCGCCGTGGCAGTGCTTGTACTTCTGCCCCGAACCGCAGGGGCACGGCGCGTTGCGGCTGACGCCCTGCCCGGCGAAGGGATCTTCCGTGCCAACCGGAGGCAGCGTGGCGAGGCCCGCTTCCGCCCCGCCCAGCGCGCCCAGCATCGCAGCGGCGCCCGGCACCTGCACCGCGTCATTCTCGCCGGTGAACGGATCGATGTGGCTGGTCAGGAAATCGGGCAGTTCGGGAAGCTGGAAATCATCCGCCGGCCGCATGCGGATTTCGCTGGTCATCAGGATGCGCGTCACGTCCTCGCGGATCGCGTCCAGCATCTTCTCGAACAGGCCGAAGGCTTCCTGCTTGTATTCGTTGATCGGCGTCTTCTGCGCATAGGCGCGCAGGAACACTACCTGCCGCAGCGCGTCCAGCGTGGCGAGGTGTTCCTTCCAGTGGTGATCGAGCCGTTCGAGCAGGATCGACTTTTCAAGCCCGCGCCACGAAGCCTCGTCCAGCGCGTCGACCTTGCCCGCCATGTGCGCGTCGGCCAGTTCGGTCAGGCGTTCCTCGATGATCTCGGGCTCGACCGCCTCTTCCTCCATCCACTGCTCCAGCGGCGCTTCCAGGCCCAGGGTATCGGCCACGCGCTGGCGCAGGCCGTCCACGTCCCACTGTTCCGGATAGGAGCCCGGCGGGCAGGCGTCGGCCACCAGCGCGTTGATCGTGTCGTGGCGCATGTCCACCACCACTTCGCCGATCGCGTCGGCGTCCATGATGTCGGCGCGCTGTTCGTAGATCACCTTGCGCTGGTCGTTCATCACGTCGTCGTATTCGACGACCTGCTTGCGGATGTCGTAGTTCCGCGCCTCGACCTTCTTCTGCGCGGTCTCGATCGCCTTGGACAACCAGCGCGAACCGATCGCCTCGCCATCGGCAAGGTTGGAGTTCATCATTCGGGCGAACAGCGTGTCCGGCCCAAAGATGCGCAGCAGGTCGTCCTCCAGGCACAAGTAGAACTTGCTGAGGCCCGGGTCGCCCTGACGGCCCGAACGGCCGCGCAACTGGTTGTCGATGCGGCGGCTTTCGTGCCGTTCGGTGCCGATCACGCACAGGCCGCCGGCTTCGAGGACCTTCTGCTTTTCGGCGGCCACCTCGGCGCGGATGCGTTCGATCGCGGCATCGCGTTCGGGGCCATCGGCCACGTCGCGCAGTTCATCCGCGATGCGGAACTCGATGTTGCCGCCCAGCTGGATGTCGGTGCCGCGCCCGGCCATGTTGGTGGCGATCGTCACCGCGCCAAGGCGGCCGGCCTGCGCCACGATATGCGCTTCCATCTCGTGGAAGCGGGCGTTGAGCACGCTGTGCTTCACGCCTTCCTTGGTCAGGAAGTCCGAAAGCAGTTCCGATTTCTCGATAGAGACGGTGCCGACAAGCACCGGCTGCCCGATCTCGTAGCGCTCGCGGATCAGCTTCGCGATGGCACCGAACTTGTCCAACGTGTTCTTGTAGAACTCGTCCTCCTCGTCCACGCGCATGACGGGCACGTTGGTGGGGATCGAGACGACGTTCATCTTGTAGATGTCGAAGAATTCCGGGGCTTCGGTGGCGGCGGTGCCGGTCATGCCCGAAATCTTGGGGTACATGCGGAAGTAGTTCTGGAAGGTGATCGAGGCCATCGTCTGGTTTTCCGGCTCGATCCGCACGCCTTCCTTGGCCTCCACCGCCTGGTGCAGCCCGTTCGACCAGCGGCGGCCGTCCATCATGCGGCCGGTGAACTCGTCGATGATGACGACCTTGTCGTCCTTCACGATGTAGTCGATGTCCCGCTTGAACATGACGTTGGCCTTCAGCGCCTGGTCGAGATGGTGGACGACCATCGTGTTCTCGACGTCATAGAGGTTCGAGCCGACCAGCAGCCCGGCTTCCTCCAGCTTGCGCTCGATCCATTCCACGCCTTCTTCGGTCAGCGTGATGTTCTTGGTCTTCTCGTCGGCTTCGTAAAGCTCGGGCGCAACCTGCTTCACCACGGCATCGACCGAGATATAGAGGTCGCTCTTGTCGTCGGTCGGACCGGAGATGATCAGCGGGGTGCGCGCCTCGTCGATCAGGATCGAGTCCACTTCGTCGACGATCGCGTAGTTGAACGGGCGGTGCACCATCTGCGACCGCTCGTGCTTCATGTTGTCGCGCAGGTAGTCGAAGCCCAGCTCGTTGTTGGTCGCGTAGGTGATGTCGGCGTTATAGGCCGCGCGGCGCTCCTCCTCGTTGAGGTTCGGCACGATCACGCCCACGGTCAGGCCCAGGAACGTGTAGAGCACGCCCATCGTCTCGGCGTCGCGCCTGGCGAGGTAGTCGTTGACGGTCACGACGTGAACGCCCTTGCCTTCCAGCGCGTTGAGGTACACCGCCAGCGTCGCCACCAGCGTCTTGCCCTCGCCGGTGCGCATTTCCGCGATCTCGCCTCGGTGCAGCACGATGCCGCCGATCATCTGCACGTCGAAATGGCGCAGGCCCAGCGTGCGGATCGACGCCTCGCGCACGGTGGCGAAGGCTTCGGGCAGGATGTCGTCGAGCGATTGCCCCTGATCGAGCTGTTCGCGGAACTTGGCGGTCTGCGCCTTAAGTTCCGCGTCGCTCATCGCCTGAACCTGCGGTTCGAACGCGGCGATCTTGCGCACGATCTTGTCGAGCGACTTCACGTAACGGTCGTTGGACGAGCCGAAAATGGCCTTGGCGAGCGAGCCGAGCATGGAAATATCCTGAATTTGGAGAGATGTACTGGCCGCGCGCATCGCTGTGGCGTGCTGGCGCGGCGTCTGGTCGGGGAAAGCGGGTCCGAAAACGCGCGGCTTATTCGCGCCCGCGATCCGAAAGCAGGATGCCGCAGGTCCGCGCCAGCGCCACCGTGGGCAGCCGCAGCATCTTGCGCTGCACCGTCGAACGTTTGCGCGGGGCTTCCCCGCCCTGCCCGGCGCAGCTTTGCGCACGCGGCGCGGCGGGCGTGGCGACAGCCACCGAAACGCCCGAATCCGCCACTTCCATCCGCGACGTCGCCAATGCGACATCGGGGAAGGACAGCCCCGTCAACAGGGCAAGAAGGGCGAGCAACAGGCGCATGTGCGAAGTCAGATAGTATCTCGCGCGCGATCCGTCCATGCCGAACCGCCGCGAAATGCCTCCAGGGTGAATCTCAGTTGCAAGTGGCGCTGGCGATCACCCGCAGCGCGGCCGCCGGATCGCCATCAGCCAGCACCCGACAATCGCGCGACCACATCCACGGGCCGGCCCGCGGCACGATCAGCACGGGCTGCGTCTGTTCGGGCAAGACCCAGCGAATCTTGTTGCGGTAGTGACCCGCTTCCGCCTTGCCCCCGGCGTCGGTCGCGGGATTGAACCGCGCCCGCGTGGAAACCAGGCGGCAGGTGGCTTCGTCCAGCGCGGCGGAGCCGCTGCCCGTCGTGACCGTGCAGCCCGTCGGCACGCCGTCCGCGCCAACCGTCACATCGAACGCCACCGCGCCTTCCGCGCCAGCGGCGAGCGCGTCCTTCGGATAGTCGTCCGCCCCGATCCAGGTGCCGGGGTTGTTGCTCGGCGTGGGTCCCTTGGGAGCGGCGGCCTGCGCGGTGCTCACGCAGGCAAGGCCCACGCAAGTAAGGGAGGTCATGGCGGTCAGCAGCAGGGTCTTGATACGCATGGCCGCCTCCGTGCCCGGAATTTTCCTTCGGGTAAAGCGTCAAAGCGGTCATCGGCATCGGGCATCGAAAACACGCGCCGGCGGCTTGCGATCAGCGTGGCCGGGGGCTAACCGCTTGGCCCATGTCCGACGCCATCTCTCCGCTCGCCACGCCTTTTCCCGCCCTTCCGTCCATCGCCGGGGTGACGCCGCGCATCGCCCGCGCCGGCTACAAGGACTGGGGCCGATGCGATCTGACCTATGTCGAACTGGCCGAGGGCACCTCGATAGCGGGCGTGTTCACCCGCAACGTCTGCTGCTCCTCGGAAGTCGAGCTTGGCCGCGCCAATATCGCGCAGGGCCTGGGCCGCGCGCTGGTGGTCAACGCCGGCAATTCCAACGCCTTTACCGGCTATCGCGGGCGCGAGGCGGTGGAACAGATCATGGCCCAAGTCGCCGACCATCTCGGCTGCGCGAAGGAGCAGGTGTTCGTGTCCTCGACCGGGGTGATCGGCGTGCCGCTGCCCAAGGACAAGGCGCGCGCCGGCGTCGAGGCCGCGCTCACCGCACCCGAATGTTCGTGGGAGGACGCCGCGCGCACCATCGGCACGACCGATACGTTCGCCAAGGGCGCCACTGCCACGGCTATGGTGGGCGACATCAAGGTCACGCTGAGCGCCATCATCAAGGGTTCGGGCATGATCGCGCCCGACATGGCGACGATGCTGGGCTATGTCTTCACCGATGCGGCGATAGAGCCGGCCTTCCTTCAGGAACTCCTTTCGGCGGCGAACCGCAGGACGTTTTCCTGCATCACCGTGGACAGCGATACCTCCACCAGCGATACCGTGCTGGCTTTCGCCACCGGCAAGGCGGGCAACGCGCCGCTGGCCTCGTTCGACAGCGCCGGCGCCGATGCCTTCGCCGCCGCGCTGGAGGACGTGTGCCGCCAACTGGCGCATCTCGTCGTCAGGGACGGCGAAGGCGCGCAGAAGTTCATCACCGTCCACGTCACCGGGGCGGTCAGCGACGAAAGCGCGCACCGCGTGGGTCTGGCCATCGCCAATTCGCCGCTGGTCAAGACCGCCATCGCCGGCGAGGACGCTAACTGGGGCCGCGTGGTCATGGCCGTGGGCAAGGCCGGCGAACCGGCCGACCGCGACCGGCTGTCGATCGGCTTCGGCGGCACCTGGGCGGCGAAGGAAGGCCAGCCGCTCGCCGATTACGACGAAGGCCCGGTCGCCGCGCATCTCAGGGGCCGCGAGATATGCATCGAGGTCGATCTCGGCCTGGGTGATGGCAGCGCAACGGTTTGGACCTGCGATCTCACGCACGGCTACATCTCGATCAACGCCGATTACCGGAGCTGACCCGCGATGCTCACGATCTGGGGACGGCTCAATTCGCACAACGTCAAGAAAGTGGCGTGGGCCGCGATCGAGATGGACCTGCCGCACCGCCGGATCGACATGGGCGGCCCGTTCGGCTTCACGCCGGAATACCTGGCCAAGAACCCCAACCGCATGATCCCGACGATCGAGGACGGCGATCTGGTGCTGTGGGAATCGAACGCGATCCTGCGCTATCTGGCGGATCGTCACGCCCCGTCGCTGCGCGCTGACGATCCCGCCATCCGCGCAATGGGCGACAAGTGGATGGACTGGCAGTTCCATTTCGCCGACGCGCAGCGCGATGCGTTCCTGGGGTGCGTGCGCCAAGGCAAGGACGCCAGCGATCCCGCGGTCGCCCGCTCGGCCGAAGCCTCGGGCGCGATGATGCGCATCCTCGACGCCGAACTCGCCACACGCCCATGGCTGTCGGGTGACCGCTTCGGCATCGCCGACATCCCGATGGGCGTCTATGCCCACACCTTCTACAGCATCGCGGTACCGCGCCCCGATGTGCCGCACGTGGCCGAATGGTACGCCCGGCTGCGCGAACGTCCCGGCTATGCCAGCCAGGTCATGATCCCGCTGACATGAGCGGGGACGGGAGCGGCGACTGGACCGGCGGCTGCCTGTGCGGCACGGTGCGCTACCGGCTGGCCAGCGCGCCGACCGACGCCGGCTGGTGCCATTGCCGCACCTGCCAGCTCAATTCCGGCAGCCCGGCCATGGCCTTCGCTTCCGTCCCGGCCGATGCCTTCGTGGTCGAACAGGGCCTTGCGTCCATCGGGCGGGTATCTTCCAGCGAAAGCGGCGAACGCTGGTTCTGCCGCGCCTGCGGAACGCCGCTGCTGATGCGCGACACGTCCGCCCCCGCGACCTTCGATTTCAGCCTTGCCACGCTCGATCATCCCGAACGCGTCACGCCGGGCTTCCATATGTTCTACGCCAGCCGCATCCCCTGGGCGGAGCCGGCCGACGATCTTCCCCGTTACCCGCGTTCGCGCGCCGAAGGACTTTCATGACGGAATCCGCTCTCGACACCGCCGTCGCCGCGCTGATGCGCGATACCGCCCAACGCACGCTGCTGCGGCACTATCGCCAGCTTGCCGATCACCAGATCGTGGCCAAGGCGGCGGACGATGTCGTGACCATCGCCGATACCGAAAGCGAGGCGCTGCTGATCGAAGGGCTGGCGAAGATCCTGCCCGAAGCCGCGATCGTGGGCGAAGAGGGCAGCCATGCCGATCCGGCGCTGATGGACCGGCTGGGCGACAGCCTGTGCTGGGTGATCGACCCGCTCGACGGCACCAACAATTTCGCAGCCGGCAAGCCTCCGTTCGCGATCCTGATCGCGTTGGCGGAAAAGGGCGAGACCGTGGCGGGCTGGATCTACGATCCGCTGATCGACCGGCTGTGCATCGCCCATCGCGGCAAGGGTGCGTGGGTGAACGGCGAGCGCGTGATGGCGCAGGCGACCGGGCAGGAACCGCCGGTCGCCGCGATCTCGCTGGTGTTCGTGGACAAAAACAAGCGCGAGGCGATGCGCCAGCATATCGCACCACACTATACGCTGGTGGACATCCCGCGCTGCGCGGCCGAGCAGTATCCGCGCATCGTGCTGGGCGTGAACGACCTGTCGATCTTCGAACGCACGCTGGCGTGGGACCATGCGGCGGGCGTGCTGTTCGTCAACGAAGCCGGCGGCAAGGCCGCGCGGCCCGATGGTTCGCCCTACCTGCTGGACCGGCATCTGGAGCCGGGCCTGATCGCGGCGGCAACGCCTGCTCTGTGGGATGCCATGGCGGAGCGCCTGAACGCCCTGCCCGCCGAGTGAACCCCGACGTACCCCGCCCCGTCATTGCGAGCGTGAGCGAAGCAATCCAGAGTCCGGCGTGCCGCTCTGGATTGCCGCGGGGCCTCGCCCCTCGCAATGACGATTCAGGGCACTTTCGTCGGGTTTAGAGAACGCTTTCGATCCAGCCCTTCAGCTGGCTCTTGGGCGCGGCACCCAGCTTCTGCGCCACCGGCTTGCCACCCTTGAACAGAACCAGCAGCGGGATCGACTGCACGCCGATTTCGCCCGGAATGCCGGTGTTTTCCATGATGTCCATCTTGGCGATGGTTAGCTTGTCGCCCAGTTCCTCGGCGATCTCTTCCAGCGCCGGCGCGATCATCTTGCACGGGCCGCACCAGTCGGCCCAGAAATCGACCAGCACGGGCTTGTCGGATTCGAGAACGTCGGCGGCGAAGCTGGCGTCGGTGACGGCTTTGGTGGACATCGGTAACTCCTTCTGGTCTTGGCCGCCAATCTAGGCGGTCCCTGTCTAGAAACAACAGATCACGCGGAAAAGGATTCCTGCGCGGAGGAAAGGTCCAGCTTCTGCGCCGCCAGCAGCGCCTCCGGCAAGGCGAACAGTTGCGGCGTGTGGGTATAGAGCAGCGCGGCTTCCACGCGGCGGCCGGGATGGATCACCTTCAGCGCCGCGACATAGGCCGCCATCTGGCGCAGATAGGCCGCCGGAATCTCCTCGATTCGCGCGGGCGGTCGGCGCGCCGTCTTGAAATCGACGATGCGGATCAGGTCCGGGCGGACGATCAGCCGGTCGATCGTGCCCGTCACCACGCGCCCTTCGACGACCGCCGCCAGTGGCACTTCGGCCAGCGAATCCGGCCCGAACACGTCCTGCCAGTCCGGGTGATCGAGCACGGTCAGCGCCGCCTGCGCCATCGCCGCATGGTCTTCGGGCAGGAACTCCCCGCCCGCGCGCGCCAGCCAGTTCAGCGCGGCATCGCGGCGGCGCTCGCGCGGCAGTTCGGGCAGGCGCTCGATCAGCTTGTGAACCAGCGTGCCCCGCCGCGCCGCCAGCAGCGCGCCCGGCCCCGGCCGGATCGGCGGATCGGGCGCGTCGTCCTCGCCCATGGCCGATGGTGCGAGGGGGCGCGGCGGACGCGGTTCGGGACCGATCGGCTGAAGCAGCTCGGCGGGTAGCACCTCGCGCGGCGCGACGACCGCTGGCGTGGCACCGGCGGACGGCGCAGGCGCAGGCGCCGGTGCGCCCAGTTGCCGGCGCCCTTCCCACAGCGGGTCCGCAATCCATTCGTCGGTGCCGAACAACGGCTCGAGCATCGCGTACCAGCTTTCCGGCGGAATTTCCTTGCGCCGCCCGCCCAGCGATCCGGTGACGAACAGCGCCTCCTCCGCGCGGGTCATCGCCACGTAGAGCAGGCGCCAGTGCTCCTCGCGCTCCTCGCGCGCGGCCTGTGCCTCGGCCTCGCGCACAGGCCCGGCCTTTTCCTCCTTGCGCAGCGGCGGCAGCGGCACCTTGCGGGTTTCGCCCAGCACGCTTTCGGTCACCTCCAGCCCGCGCACGGGCGAGGCATCGGGATCGTCGGCGGCATCGGCCAGAATTACGATCGGCGCCTGCAAGCCCTTGGAGCCGTGCACAGTCATCACCCGCACCAGTCCTTCGTTCTTGCCCGCCTCGCGCTTCAGCTCGCCCTCGCCCGCGTCGAACCACTGGAGGAAGCCGGTCAGGCTCGGCACGTTGCCGACGGCATAGGCCATCGCGGCGTTGAGCAATTCGTCGATGGGATCATTGGCTTCCCGGCCCAGCCGCGCCACCAGCTCGCGCCGCCCCTGCCATGGCCCCAGCAACAGCCAGTGCAGCATCGCCTGCGGCGTTTCGTAGTCCGCCCGCGCCAGCAGCGCGCGCAACCGCTCCATCGTGGCGTGCGTCTTCGGCCCCTCGCTGGCGCGCAGGTGGTCCCACAGCCGCGTGCCTGCCCCGCGATAACCATGTTCGAGCAACTCTTCCTGTGTCCACCCGATCAGCGGGGACACGAGCAGGCCGGCAAGGCTCAAATCGTCCCACGGCTGCGCGGCGAAGCGCAGCGCGGCGACGAGGTCCTTCACCGCCAGCGGCGCGCCCAGCCGCAGCCGGTCCACGCCCGCCACCGGCACGCCCTGCGCATGGAGCCGCGCCACGATCAGCCCGGCCAGTTCCTTGCGCTTGCGCACCAGCACCATGATGTCGCCCGCGTTGGCGAAGCGCGGCGTGCCCTTGGCCAGCGGGAAGCCGTTTTCCAGCCACGCCCTGATCTGCCGCGCGAGCCGGTCCGCCAGATCGCGGTCGGGGCGCGAGAGCCAGCCTTCCGCGCCCTCCTCCCCGGCTTCGGGCGCGTCCTCGTCCTCGCCATCGGCCGCCATCCCGACCGGCCGCCATAGCGTGACCAATCCCGGCCGTTCCTCGCCCACATGCGGTTCGGGCGGTTCGGCAAGCCCGAAGCGGTCCGGCCCGATATGCGCGATCGCCCGGTCGACGAACGACAACACCGATTGCGAGGTGCGGTAGGACCGCCCCAGCCCCAGCCCCAACAGCGTCCGTGAACGGTCGTCGAGCACGTCCGCCACATCGCGCAGCTGGCGTTCCACCCGCGCCTTGGCCGCCGCGAAGTTCTCCGGGCTGGTGCCCTGGAAACGGAAGATCGCCTGCTTGTAATCGCCCACCACGAACAGCGTGCGCAGCGCGTCGCCGTGCAGGCCCTCGCCGGCGAAGAAGTCCGCCACCAGCCCGTCCAGCACGATGCGCCACTGCGCCGCGTTGGTGTCCTGCGCCTCGTCGACAAGGATATGATCGAACCGTCGGTCGAGCTTGAAGCGGATCCACTCCGCGCTCGCCTTCTCGGTCAGCAGCGCGGCGGCGGTGCGGATCTGGTCGTCGAAATCGATGAAGCCTTCGCGCGTCTTGGCCTCGTCCCACGCCAGGGCGAAGCGGCGGCCCAGCGTCAGCGCCGGATCGAGCATCGCCGCCAGCGCCACCAGCGCGCGCCGTTCGCGCACCGCTTCGAGGCAGCCGATCACGCGCGCGGCATATTCGGGATAGTCCGGCGCTTTCTTGGCGATGTTGGTGGTCGAGCGAGGCTGCCCCGCCTTGGTCAGGAACTGGTCGGCCAGCAGGTCCAGCGCGTCCAACCGCCGTTCGGGCGGCAGCGCAATCCAGTCGCCCAAGGCATTGGCGGTCTCGATCCCGCTCTTCGTGCCCCATTCCGCGTTGGCTTCCAGGCATCGCCGTACCGATCGCACATCGAAGGCATCGTCTGCGCACAGCGCGGCAAGGTCCGTTCCGTCCTCGTCCGCGTCCAGCCCCAGCGCTCGGTTGATGCGCGGGCGCAGCGGCGGCTGCCACGCACCGTGTCCGATCCATAGGTCACGCGCGCCGGCGCAGCGCAGCAGGAACGCCTCGACCTGATCCTGCGCCATCCGCAAGCTGAGGTCGGAAAGCGCATCGAGCAGCGCTTCGTCGCCCTGTTCCTCCGCGCTCACCAGCAGGTCGGCCAGCACCTGTCGCACCAGCAGCGCGCGGTCGCGGTCCTCCATCGCGCGGGTGCCGGGCATCAGCTCCGCTTCCACCGGGAAGGCCGAGAGCAGCCACTGGCAGAAGGCGTGGATCGTCTCGATCCGCAGGCCACCGCCGGGGCAATCGAGCACCGCCGCGAACCGGCTGCGCGCGCGCGCCAGCGCTTCGGGGCCATAGTCCGCACCGATCGCGATCAACTGTTCGGCCAACGCGGTTTCGGGCAGGCGCACCCAGCTGGCCAGCACCTCGTTGACGCGCGTCGCCATTTCGGCCGCGCCGGCCTTGGTGAAGGTCAGGCACAGCAGATGCTCCGGCTCGACGCCGGGTTGCAACAACAGGCGCAACACGCGCGCGGACAGCACTTGCGTCTTGCCCGTGCCCGCCGACGCGCTGAGCCACACGGTGCGGCGCGGATCGACCGCACGCGCCTGGTTGTCCTTCAGCGGATAGACGCGGCTTGGCTGCTCCCCGCTCATGGCCTGTCCCCGGCGCGGCCGCGGCCCTGCCATTCGTCCAGCCGCATCAACTGGTCATAGTCCGAATAGCCCGGCAGATCGGGATTGAGCCGCGCCGTGAACGGATCGCTGCCCATTATCCACCGCGCGATCGCCTCTTCCAGATAGTCGCGCGTGCGGTCGAGGAATTCCTCGCGCGGAATGCCGGACTTGCGGCGGCCTTCGAGCACGGGCTCCTCCATGAAGCCGAAATCGCGCTCCCGGTTGCGCGCCAGCGACCAGTATTCGAACCGTGTCGGCTTCCCGCTCACGCCCTTGATCCCGCCGCCCTGCGCGATCAGGCCGACAAGGCCGAGCTGGAGCGCGAAGCCTTCCTCCACCATCCGCGCCGATGGCGGCGTGCCGGTCTTGTAGTCGACCACCGCCAGCGTGCCGTCGGGCAGTTGGTCGATCCGGTCGGCGCGGCCATGGATGCGCACGCCGTCCACGGTGATCTCGCCCTTTTCCTCCCAGGCAAGGACTTCGCGCCCCTCGCCCAGCAGACGTTCCTGCTCCACTTCGATCCAGCCCAGCCCCGCCAGCAGGCGCGGCCGCCACAGCCCGCGCATGAACGGATGCGCGCTCATCTCCGCCAGCGCGCGTTCGGCCAGCGGGATCAGCTCGCCCGGCCGCGCGCCGGCATCGTGCCATGCTTCCAGAATCGCGTGGACCGCCGTGCCGCGCCACGCCGGCGTCGGATCAGCATCGATCGGATCGAGCGCGCGCAGGCCCAGGATGGCGGAGGCGTAGAACTGGTAGGGATCGCCGCGCAGCCGGTCGAGCGCGGTGACCGCGATCGGCACCCGGCGCTGTTCGGCCGATGGCATCGGTTCTGGGCGGGGATAGGGCGGCGCGGGCGGCGCATCGTCCAGCGCGCGGGCAAAGCGCACCGCGCCGTGCTCGTGCCGCAGCTCCTTGCCCAGCATGGCGCGGATGCGCATCAGGAAGCGCGAAGGGATCGCCGGTCCGGAGGCATCGCGCTGCGCATGGCTCAGCACCACTTCGGGTGCCCCCAGCGCGGCGGCCAGATCGTGCGCGGCCAGGCCGATGCGGAAATCCGCGCCGGGGATGCCCAGCATCCGCAGCACCGGCGGCGCCAGCAGGGGATCGGGCGCGGGCGCACCGGGCCAGGTGCCCTCGGTCAACCCGGCGCAGATGACCAGGTCCGCCCGGCTCATCCGCGCTTCGAGCAGGCCGTAGATCGCCAGGCGCGGATGCCCGCCATAGGGCGGGCGCACCGCCACCTCGTCCAGCGCGTCGCGCAGCAGCACGGGCAGGTCGGCGGGATCGGTCTCCAGCACCACCTCGCCGGCCGCATCGCTCCATTGCTGCACGAACTGCGACAGGCTGCGCCCGTCGGGCTGCGCCCAGATGCCTTCGCCGCACAGCGCCTCCGCGGTTTCGGCCAACAGCGCCAGCGCCGCGCCCAGCGGCAGGGCGCCATCGAACAGCAGCAGCGGGCCCAGCAGCGCCTCCGCCTCATCCCACCAGTCGAACAGGCCCGGATAGCGCCGGTCCTGCTCCTTAACCGCCGCGCGCACGGCTTCGAGTCCCGGCCCGGGGCGCGGCCCGCGCAGCACGAGATCGAGCTGGCGCACCCGTTCCAGCCATGCCGCGCGCGCCTCTCCCGCCATGACCAGCGGGTGCGCCAGCAGCGCCAGCAGCGATACCGGCGCGGCCCGCTCCGCCATGACCTCGGAGATCTGCAGGAACAGCCGCCCCGCCGGGGTCTGCGGCAGGGGGCGGCCGGCGGAATCGTCCGCCGCGATGTTCCAGCGCGCCAGATGCGCGACCACGCGCACCGCCAGCGCCCGGTCCGGCGTCACCAGCGCCACGCGCCGTTCCGGTTCGGCGAGCGCCTGCCGGATCAGCACCGCCACCGCCTGCGCCTCTTCCTCGGTATGCGCGGTCTCCATCGTGCGCACGCCCGAAAGCCGCCGCCGTTCCGGGGGCAAGCTCACCCCACACCGTGCTGGCTTCGGGCGGCAGGAACAGGTTGGAAATCGCCCTGCTGCGTTCGGGCGGGGCCGCGGCCAGCCCGGCGCGGTGCCAGGGCTGCACTTCGCCGCGCGCCACGCCCATGCGGTTGAGCAACAGCTTGAGGTGGTACTGCGGGTGCGTCACCACATCGCCCCGCGCGAACGGCGGGCCGCCCGGTTCCTCCGGCATCCCCGCCGCGCCCAGCGCGTCCCACACCGGTTCCTCCAGCGCCAGATCGAGATCGGGCAGGATCACGCCGCCGTCCGGCAGATCGGCCACGGTGCGCAACAGCCGAGCGATGGCGGGCGCGGCCGAGGTGACCCCGGCGGCGATCACCGGATGCGCCGGCGGATGGTCCCGCCATGCCCGCGCCGCGTGATCGAGCAGGCGGTTGCGCCGTTCGGGCGCGTCGATCTCGCCCCGCGCCTCCTGTTCGGCGCGCCAGCGGAACAGCACTTTCGCGAACAGCCGCGTGCTGTCCGTCCAGTGCTGGGAAAGATCGCCCACCGCGCCGATCACCGCTTCGTCCAGCAGCTTTTCGGGCGCGACATCCTCCACCGCCATCCGGTCCATGCTGCGCACAATCGACCGCGCCTGCCGCAGCAGGCCGGCCTCGCCCAGATTGCCCGTCTCCGGTTCGGCGCGCAGCATTTCCGCGATGCGCAGCAGGCGGAACACCGGATCGCTCGCCGGCGGCACTGTCGCGCCCGGCCCCAGCGGATCGAGCAGCGGCCCCAGCGTCTCGTCCAGATCGAGATCGCCCACCACCGCCATGCGCGGCAGCAGCAGCCCGCCATCCCCGCTGGCGCGCACGAAAGCTTCGGTCACCGTGCGTACGGCGCGGCGGCTCGGCAGCAGCAGCAACAGCCGGGCCAGCCCGAAGCCGTCCTCGCGATAGCGCGGGATCAGTCCGGCGACGAGCGCGTCGGCGAAGCCCCGGTGCGCCGCGATCGACCAGACTTTCGGCCCCGTTCGCGGCGTTCTGTCGCTCATTGGCTCTCGCTCATCGCCGCGTCACATCCGGGTCAGCGCGGCCTCGGTCGGCGCGATCATCTGCGGCTCGCCAACCTCGTACCACAGCCCGGTATGCGACACGCCATGAAGCCGCCCTTCGGCAATGGCACGGTTCCACAGCTCGCCGGTGGAGAACGATCCCTCGGGCGCGTCGCGCAGGAGGCGGTGCGACACGATCTGCAACCCGGTGTAGATGAACGGCGCGATCCGGCCGGGCCGGCGGCGCGTGATCCGCCCTTCCTGATCGAGATGGAAATCGCCCGGCCCCTGGAAGTTGAACGCGCGCGCATGGTTCACCAGCAGCAGCAGCGCGTCCATCTTCTCAGGGTCCCACGCATCGCTCAACGCGCCGAAGGCGTTGCGCGGGCCATCGAGCCAGATGTTGTCGCTGTTCACGCAGAAAAACGGATCGGCATCGATCAACGGCAAGGCGCGGATCATGCCGCCGCCGGTTTCCAGCAGGGCATCGCGTTCGTCCGAGATCGAAATCGCGGGGTGCTGCCTCTGTTCGAGATAGGCCTCGATCTGATCGGGCAGGTAATGGACGTTGACCACCGCGCGCGCGACGCCGGCTTCTTCCAGCTTGTCGAGCGCGTAGTCGATCAGCGGCTTGCCCGCCACGCGCACCAGCGGCTTGGGCCGCGTCGCGGTCAGCGGGCGCATCCGCTTGCCGATGCCAGCGGCCATGACCATGGCCACATCGCTGGCGAGAGGCTTGGTCATACCAAAAACACCCCGCCGCCCGCCGCGCGCACCTCGCCCGGGATATTCGCATCGAACCAGCGCGCCACCGGCGCCAGCGCGGGGTGCGCCAGATCGCGTTCGAGCATTGCCCACACGCGGGGGATATAGCCAAGGTAGCGCGGCTTGCCGTCGCGCTTCCACAGGCGCACGAAAATCCCCACGATCTTGGCATTGCGCTGCGCGCCCAGCACGGCGTAATCGGCCAGGAAATCATCGCCCGGCCGCGCCTGTTCGACGTAGTAGTCGAACATCGCGGCTTCGAGTTCGGCGCTGACGTCGCGACGCGCGTCCTGCAACAGCGAGACCAGGTCATAGGCCGGATGGCCCGCCAGCGCGTCCTGGAAATCGAGCAGACCCTGATTGCCCGTACCGCCCAGCAGCATGATGTTTTCGGCGTGGTAATCGCGCAGCACCGTCACGCCCTCGCCCTGCCGGGCCAGCAGCGGCGTCAGCACCTCTTCCCACGCCGCGGCCCAGCCGCGCGCGTCGACCTGCAGCCCGCGCGCGGGGCAGAACCAGTCGGTGAACAGCTTGGTCTCGCGCAAGTACTCCGCCATGCCATAGGGCGGGAACGGCCCGGCGGGGAGCGTGCCGGCCTTGAGCAGCGCGTCGATCGCGGCGCGATAGACCGCCTCCTCGTCCTGCGGCCAGGCCTCGACATATTCGCGCATCCGCACGTCGCCGAAGTCTTCGAGCAGGACGAAGCCCTCCTCCGCCCGTTCGGCCAGGATGCGCGGCGCGCGCAACCCGTTGGCATCGAGCCACTTCGCCGCGCGCAGAAATGGCGCGGGATCTTCCTGCGGCGGTGGCGCGTGCATGAGCATCGCATCGCCAGCCCCGCCGCGAATGCGGAAGTAGCGGCGGAACGAGGCATCGCCGGGCAGCGGATCGATCGTCGCACCGGTCCAGCCGGCTTCGGCCAGAAACGCTTCGACGCCAACGGGGACGCCATCGGGTATCGTCAGGTCCATGATCCGCGCTCTATCCAATCCGGACCCGGCTCGACAATGGCCGTGCGCCCGCTTTCCGCCGATTCCAACAGGATTGAAAGGCAACCGCGCTCGTGGGCAAAGCCGCCGGCGTGTTCGGGCCATTCGGCCAGCATCGCCGCCCCCATGCGATAGTCATCCAGCCCCAGTTCCTCCACTTCGGAAGGGTCTTCCAGCCGATAGAAGTCCGCGTGCACCAGCGGCAGGCGCACCGTCGGCGGATCGTAGCATTCGATGATCGCGAAACTGGGCGAAGGCACCTCGCCCTCGTGCCCCAGCGCGGCGATCACCGCGCGCGCCAGCGTGGTCTTGCCCGCGCCCAGCCCGCCCGAAAGCGCCACCACGTCGCCGGGCCGCAACCGCCCGGCGATCCGCGCGGCCAGCGCCTCGGTCGCGGCGATATCAGGCAGGGGAATGCGTTCGCTCACGGCAGGTCCACGATCGCGGCGGTGCCCTGCCCCGGTTCGGACAGAAGCTCGATAGTGCCGCCGTGCGCTTCGACCAGTTGCCGCACCAGCGGCAGGCCCAATCCCTGCCGCCGCTCCGCCGCGCGGCCATCGGGCGTGACCTTCAGGCCCTCCATCGCGCGCGCCAGCACCGCCGGCTCCATGCCGCCGCCATTGTCCGAGATCACCACCCGCACCCCCTGGCGCTGGCGCGTGCATTCGATCAGGATGCGCCCGCCCTCCGGCGTGGCGGCGATGGCATTATCCACCAGTTGGCCAAAGGCCCGCGCCAGCCGCCGCGCGTCGCCCGTCACCGTGCCGACCGAGGCATTGCCGCGCAAGTCAAGCGAGAGGCCCGCGGCGGAAATCCGGTCCGAGCGTTCCTTGACGACGCCGGTCAGCAGGGGAAAAATCTCCACCGGATCGCGCGCCAGCGGCAGCGTGCCAGCCTCGCTCTGCGACAGGTCGAGCACGTTCTCGATCTGCTCGCCCAGCCGCTCGACCGAGGCGAGGATCGCCGCCACGTATTCCTGGCCCTGCGGCGTCAGTTCGCCGGCGATTCCGCTTTGCAGCAGTTCGGCAAACCCGCCGATGGAGGTCAGCGGCGTGCGGAATTCATAGCTCATGTTGGCGATGAAGCGCGTCTTCACCGCATCGGCTTCCACCAGCGCCGCATTGCGTTCGCGCAGCGCGGTTTCGGCCTTCTGCGAATCCGTGATGTCCAGCACCGTCAGCAGTCCGTTGCCATCGGGCAGCGGCACGCCCGCGAACTCCAGATAGCGCCCGTCGGCCAGCGCCAGCCGCCCGCTGCGCTGGCGGCGCTCCAGCGTCGCCGCCTGGATCACCTGACCGATCGTGCCGACCTGCGATGGGCGCTTCAATTGCTGGGCGATGCGGGTTAGCAGCAGGTCCGCGCGCGGGTGGGTATCGAGGAAGCTGTCCTCCAGCCCCCATTCGGCCACGAAGCGGCGGTTCCACAGCTGCAACCGGCCATCGGGCGCGAACACGGCCAGCGCTTCGAACAGGTTGTCGAAGGTGGCCGTGCGCGTGCGCAGCAGCGTGTCGCGCGTCGCCGAAAGCTGGAGCTGTTCGGTGCGGTCCTCGAAGATCATCAGCAGCCCGCCATCAGGCATCGGCTGGCCCACCACGCGCAAATGCGTGCCATCGTGAAGATGCCACGATTCCTCGCGGGGATCGCGCGCCAGGAACCAGCCCTGCCGCTCGCGGCGCCATTCGGGAAAATCGCGCACTTCGGGCAGGCGCCCGGCATCGCGGATGCGATCCAGCACGCGGTCGAACGGCGGGGTATCGGCCACCCACGCCTGTGGCACGCCGAAGATGCGCAGGAACGGCTGGTTGGCGAAAACGAGGTTCCGGCGCTCGTCGAACTGCGCGATGCCGGCGGACAGCGTATCCAGCATCTCGCGCTGTGCTTCGCGGAACCGGCGGAACTGGCGCATCAGTTCCTCCAGTTCCTCGATGTCCACGGCATAGCCGGCGACACCTTCATCCCCCAGCGGCAGGTCGCTGACCCGCACCGAGCGGCGCTGGCCGCCGATCGTGGCGGACACGATGCGTTCGACCGGCGCCTTGCGCGCCAGCACGTGCCGCGCCACCTGCGCCGCGGTCAGCCCGTCGGCCGGCTCGATCAATTCGATGCCTTGCGTGACGACATCGTCCGCGCTCTTGGCCCCCACCGCCTTCACATAGGCGCTGTTGACCAGTCGCAATTCCATGTCGGGACCGCGAAACCACATCGGCAGCGGCGCCGCTTCGATCAAGCCGGAAAGGCCGGCGAAATCGGCGCGCGCGCCGGCCGCTTCCGCGCGCAGCTTGCGCAGCTCGGCCTCGCTATCGCTGAAATCGAAGAACCACACGAGCGCGGAGCCGCCGGGGGAAACCTGCGGGTCCGCCAGATGCCCGCGCACCGCCAGGCAGCGCGTGCCGCCGCGCGGCGTCAGCACCATGCGGAACGCCGCGCCGGTCTTCTGCGCGCGGCGCACGGCATCGCTCAGTTGCGAAAGCTGCACTTCGTTGAGGCCGCGATCGCTGGCATCGCCGGCATCGAGTTCGGAAAGATAGCCCGGCATGGCATCGAGGCCCAGCCAGCCCGCCAGCCGCGATGGCCCTCGATCCGCCCGTCGGCCCGCACCAGCAGCGGCAGGGGCGGGCGATTCGTCCACCATTCGCGTCAGCCGGCGCGCCAGCCGGTGATGCGCTTCGGCCTTGCGCGCCCGCCCGCGCGCGACAAGCACGGCCCAGCCGGCCGCAACGGTCCATGCGGCAACCAGCAGTCCCACGATGACCAGCACGGTCTGGTTCAGAAGCATCCGCCCCTCGCTATGCGGGCCTTGCGCCGATGACAACCGGCACGCACTTCAAATCTGGTGAGGAGCGCCGCGAAAGCCACCATATCGTGCGAAGCCGCAAGGGCGGTTCCCACGAAAACGGCCCCCGCAGCCATGCTGGGGGGCCGTATCGCATTTCCAAATCGCCTGGCCGCCGTAGCGGCGACGGGTCAGTAGCGGTAATGATCCGGCTTGAACGGTCCCGCTTCCGAAACGCCGATATAGGCCGCCTGCTTGGGCGAAAGCTTCGACAGCTTCACGCCCAGCTTTTCGAGGTGCAGCGCGGCCACCTTTTCGTCGAGGTGCTTGGGCAGCACGTAGACATCGTTCTTGTACTGGTCAGACTTGGTGAACAGTTCGATCTGCGCCAGCGTCTGGTTGGTGAAGCTGGACGACATGACGAAGCTGGGGTGGCCGGTGGCGCAGCCCAGGTTCACCAGCCGGCCCTTGGCCAGCACGATGATCTGCTTGCCGTCCGGGAACTCGACCAGGTCGGTGCCCGGCTTCACTTCGGTCCACTTGTAGTTCGACAGCGCGGCGATCTGGATCTCGCTGTCGAAATGGCCGATGTTGCAGACGATCGCCATTGGCTTCATCGCCTTCATGTGCTCGGCGGTGATCACGTCCTCGTTGCCGGTCGCCGTCACGAAGATGTCGCAGCGCGTGACCGCTTCTTCCATGGTGACGACTTCATAGCCTTCCATCGCCGCCTGCAGCGCGCAGATCGGATCGATTTCGGTGACCATCACGCGCGCACCGCCCTGGCGCAGCGAGGCGGCGGAGCCCTTGCCCACATCGCCGAAGCCGGCAACGCAGGCGACCTTGCCGGCCAGCATCACGTCGGTCGCGCGGCGGATCGCGTCAACCAGCGATTCCTTGCAGCCATAGAGGTTGTCGAACTTCGACTTGGTGACGGAATCGTTCACGTTGATCGCGGGGAACGGCAGCTTGCCGTCCTTGGCGATCTGGTACAGGCGGTGGACGCCGGTGGTGGTCTCTTCCGAAACGCCCTTGATGGCCTTGACCGACTGCGTGAGGTAGCCGGGCTTCTTCTTGAGAAACGCGGTGAGCGCGCGGACGAACTCGATTTCCTCGGCGTTCGAAGGCTCGAACAGCTTTTCGCCGGCTTCGACGCGCGCGCCCCACAGCGCGAACATGGTGGCATCGCCGCCGTCGTCGAGGATCATGTTGGCGGTCTGGTCATCACCCCAGTCAAAGATCGAACCGACGTAATCCCAGTAGTCGGCCAGGCTTTCGCCCTTCACCGCGAACACGGGGATGCCGGCGGCGGCGATCGCGGGCGGCGGCGTGGTCCTGCGTCGAGAAGATGTTGCAGGTGGCCCAGCGCACGTCGGCGCCCAGCGCGACGAGCGTCTCGATCAGCACGGCAGTCTGGATCGTCATGTGCAGCGATCCGGTGATGCGCGCGCCCTTGAGCGGCTGTGCAGCGCCGAATTCCTGGCGCAGCGCCATCAGGCCGGGCATTTCGGTTTCGGCGATCGCGATTTCCGCGCGGCCGAAGTCGGCAAGCCCGATATCGGCGATCACATAGTCCTTTTCGGCATCGAGCACGCTGGCCACGAAGCATTCTCCTGGATGAGTTCAAGCCCGCCCGCCGGACCACACGATAGCGGCCGACAGGTTGGCGGGTCTGCCGCCGCCTTAGCCGCTTGCACGAGCGGACGCAATATAAAGGAAACTTTATATGGCTGCATTAACGTCTCGAAAGAACGCAAACCCGCAAACCGCGCAGGACCGGGCGGGATGCCCTTCCCCACCGACGAAATTTCTCGCCCGCGCTTGCGCTTGTGTTGCACCGTCTTGCGGCTGGCCTATATCCTCCCTGCTGTCATAGACCCGGCCGACAGGTCCGGGCGGCACATCCAGAAGAAAGGATATTGGGGATGACGATTGCGGTTGGAGAAAAGCTGCCCGACGTGAAGCTGGTCAAGGCCACGGCGGAAGGCCCGGAAGCGGTGCAGAGCGCCGACTACTTCAAGGGCAAGAAGGTCGCCCTGTTCTCGGTTCCCGGCGCGTTCACGCCCACATGTTCGGCCAAGCACCTGCCGGGCTTCGTCGAGAAGGCCGCCGATCTCAAGGCCAAGGGCATTGATGAAATCGCCTGCACGGCGGTTAACGATCCCTTCGTGATGAAGGCGTGGGGCGCGGCCAGTGGCTCGCCCGACGTGACCATGCTGGCGGACGGCAATGGCGATTTCGCCAAGGCCGTGGGCCTCACCATGGATGGCTCGGGCTTCGGCCTTGGCACGCGCGGCCAGCGCTTCTCGATGGTGGTGAACGATGGCGTGGTCGAGCAGCTCCACGTCGAAGCGCCGGGCGATTTCAAGGTCAGCTCGGCCGAATACATGCTCGAAAACCTATGAGCGCTTTCCGGCCCTTCCCCCGTGCGGGAAGGGCCGGACGCTTCGCCGACCGTTAGAACGCGGGTCCTTCAGAACGACAGCCGCACGCGCCCGATCACCCGGTCGCCCGCGTGCCCGCCGGGCGCTCCGTCCTTCACATCGGTCCCTGTATAATCCAGCCCAACCAGCAGCGGCCCCCGTGCATAGTCCGCGCCGATCCGCCAGTCGGTATAGGCCCCGTGCGGTCGCAGCCGCGCCGCGCGCGCGGGATCGCGCACGCTACCCCGTGAATGGCCGAGCGAGGCCGAAAGGCTGAACGGTGTTGCCGGAATGCCCAGCGCGGCATCGCCATAGAAGTACAGGTTGTCGCCGCCGATCGCGCTTTGCCGCGGGGCATAGCGCGCACCGGCCCCGATCCGCGCCGGCCCCAGTGCATAGCTGGCGCCCAGCCCCAGTTCGGCATAGTGAGCGGCATCGGCCGCGCCTGCGAACAGATGCCCGGAAACCAGCGCGCTCACATCGAACAGGCCGATCGTCCAGCGGCGTGCCAGCGTCAGATCGGCCACGGCATCCGCGCCCAGATGCCGCGCCGCGCCGCGCGTGGCCGCCATTCGCGCGGACAGGTCGAAACGCGCGAGGGAAACCGCAGCGTCTGCCGAAGCGCTTGCCTTGCCCTCGCTCCAGCTCAGTCCGCGACGAACCTCGTCGGTCGTCGCCTCCACGCCGAACGAGGGCATACCCTGCGCCTGCGCGGTCGCAACACCAGCCATGAGGGCCGGCACCGCCAGTATCGTCACGCGGATCGCCATCAGCCTTCCCGATGCCCCGCGTGCAATCGCTCGGCGTCCGCGATCACCTCCTGCCGATCTTCCCGCGCGGCGGCGAGCATTTCGGCGCGCAGCTGGTCGGTGCGCCGCGCCACTTCTCCGGCGATCGCGGATTCCTGCCCCTTGCACCATCCCGCGCGCGTGCCGGTGAGCACACGCGGCCGCTCAAGCTGCCGGCTTGCGAGCGCGCCCGAAGGCAAGCGCGCTTCGCGCCGAACGGTGAGATCGACGCTCCACACACAGCGCAGCGAGGCCATGCGCCCGCCCGGTCCTGGCGCGCCGATCTGGCGCTGCACCGTTTGCGTCATCACCTGATAGCGCGCCTCGACGGTGCCGCCGCGATGCTCGATACGTTCGACGTGATCAGGCGCGGCCGGTGCCGTTGCTATGGCGGGCGTGGCCAGCCCTACGCCAGACAACAGCCCGGCGATCCACAATGCCTTCATGGTTCGGTCTCCTGCAATGCCCCGGCCTCTTTTTTCGCCGGTGACGGAGATGAACCTAGTGCGCCCAACGCACCTGCAAAGCCCTGGAATTGTAATGTATTTTGTCTGGCTCAGGGCTACCCCGGCAGCGCGTAAGTGACCGTCGCCTGCGCGACGGGCTCGTCGGGATCACTCTGCCACAGCCGCACGTCGATCATCGCCAACCGCCGGCCCAGCTTCAGCAGGCGCGCTTCCGCGATGACCCGCGCCCGCCGAGCGCCGCGCAGGAACGCGATATTGAGATTGCTGGTGACCGCCATAGCCTGCGGTCCAATGTGGGCCAGCACCACCGCGTAGGCGGCCACGTCCGCCAGCGCCATCTGTGTCGGTCCGGACACGAGATCACCGGGCCGCAGACTTTCTCCGCCCGGATCGAGGTGCATGCGGGCCAGACCGGGGGCAATGTCTGACACCACGCCGATACGCGCGTGCGCTTCCTCCGGAAACGCACGCAGCAAAAAGGCCTGGAGGTCCGGCACGGTCATCACGGGTTTGTACTGCGCCATCGACAGCCCTTATGGGAATGTTCGCGCGCCCGATCAGTAGCCCATCAGGCTAAGCACTTCCTTGCGGCTGCGCGAATCCTCGAGGAAGCAGCCCAGCATCCGGCTGGTCACCATGCCAACGCCCGGCGTGCGCACGCCACGGCCAGTCATGCAGCCATGCTGCGCCTCGATCACCACGGCCACGCCCTGCGGATGCAGGTTGTCCCAGATGCATTGCGCGACTTCCGCCGTCAGCCGTTCCTGGATCTGCAGGCGCTGGGCAAAGCCGTGTAGCACGCGTGCCAGCTTGAAATGCCCACGACCTTGCGGCTCGGCAGATAGGCGATCGCCGCTTTGCCGGTGATCGGCGCCATGTGGTGTTCGCAATGCGACTGGAAGGGAATGTCCTTCAGCAGCACGATCTCGTCGTAGCCGCCCACTTCCTCGAACTGGCGCGTCAGGTGAATGGCCGGATCGTCGGCATAGCCCTGGCAATATTCGCGCCAGGCGCGCGCCACGCGCTTGGGCGTATCGAGCAGCCCTTCGCGCGCCGGATCGTCACCGGTCCAGCGGATCAGCGTGCGGATAGCTTCCTGCACCTCCTGCGGCACCGGCTCCTTGCCGCGCGCCAGATCTTCGTCGTCAGTGCCGGTCGAGCAAGCCATTTCGTTCCCCTGATGCCGGGTTTCTTTTCCGGTCGCTTTGCACGTGGAATTACCCGCCGGGTAGTGCCTCGCGATATGAACCGCAATGCCCACTTGGTTTCAGGCCCGCAAGTGGCACTTTGCTGCCCTCATGGGCATGGCCAGTTTGCGCAGAGCGCATCGCGTGCCCCGCATAAAGCGTCAACAAGCACGCGTCGGGCGAACGAAGTCGCGAATTACTGGTGCGGAATGACCAGCTCGTCAGGGTGCGCGACGTTAAGGTTGCTGCGCAGCAACTCGCCCACCAGATCAGGATCGGCGTGGCGCGGATCGAGGAGGTTGACGCGGTTGCGCAAATGATCGCGCTCCGCCGTCAGTTGCGCCACTTCCTTCTGGCGCTGTTCGAGCATCCGCGCGTTCTCGCTCCAGGCGAGCAGTCCGCTCGGCCCGGCCAGCCCCATGGCGCCCAGAAACAGCAACGCCAGCAGCGCCGCCGTCTGGGTCAGGCTTTCCTTGGGCAGTCGCAGATTATGGCGGCGGCGCTTCATTCTGTCACAGAATCATACTTAACCATTGGATTCAAGCCCTAATCCAATGGACCGGCCTGACGCGCCGCTATCGCAAGCGGCGCCAGGCGGCAAGAACGAAGGTCAATCGACCATCTGCATGACCGCGGCCTGCAATTCGCGGCGGGTCAGCTGCGGAGACTGGCGGGGGCTGAGTACGAAACCGCGATGGCGGTCAATCGATGGATGCGGGTTGCGCATCCGGGGAAAACTGGAAACCAAATTGGAAAAAAACATGAATACCTTGAATATGTTATGCAATATTGCGCGTTGATTGCGCGCCGTCCTGAGTTGAGTGTTAGCGCCGCTTGCGGAACGCGCCCGTGCTCTGGACCTTTTCGCGGAACACGATGCGTCCCTTGGTCAGATCATAGGGCGTCATTTCGACCTTGACCCGGTCTCCCACGATCGAGCGGATGCGGAATTTCCGCATCTTGCCCGCCGTATAGGCGATGATCCGGTGATCGTTCTCCAGGACGACGCCGAAGCGGCCGTCCGGGAGAATTTCATCGATCTGGCCGTCGAGTGTCAGAAGATCCTCTTTGGCCAAGGGATCAAACCGTTTCCAGGTTGACGGCCGACGTCTTGCCGCGACGGTCGGTTTCCAGCTCGTACTTGACGCGCTGATCCTTGTTCAGCGTGGCCATGCCCGAACGCTCGACGGCGCTGATGTGGACAAAGTTGTCGGGCGCGCCGTCTTCCGGCGCGATGAAACCGTAACCCTTGTCGGAATTGAAGAATTTGACGGTGCCGATAGGCATGGGGTGTTTCCTTTTCACGAAAACGAAAAACCCACCCGCAACAGCGCGGATGGAGCCGGTAGCGTGACAAAGGAAGGAGAGCCGTGGCCGGCGTCAAATTCCGTCGAAAGCGACGATAGCAAAAGGAACCTAGGGCTTTTGCCGGAAAAAGTCAAGGTTCGCGCTGGAAGTGGTGCGCCCGACAGGATTCGAACCTGTGGCCCCCAGATTAGGAATCTGGTGCTCTATCCTGCTGAGCTACGGGCGCCCGCGCTCCCTTTAGGGGGCCGCGCGCGCGCTGGCAATCGCGCTTGAACGGAACATTGCGTTCAGTGCGCCGGGCTTTGGGATCAATTGGTTTCGCCGGGCGGCGCGATCGGAAACAGCACGGGCGCGATCTCGATCCCTTCCTCGATCAGATCACGCGCTTCCTCGGGCGTGGCCTGGCCGTGGATCGCCTCCACGTCCTTTTCGCCATAGTGCATCGCCCGCGCATCGTCGGCGAAGCTGTCGCCCACCCATTTCGAGGACTTGAGCGCTTCGGCCTGCATCGTCGCCAGCGCCTTGAACATGGCGACCGCCTCGGGAGGAAGACCTCCGCCCGCCATCACTTGCGGTGAGGAGCTGCCAGCCGTTACAGGCGCTGGCGCCGCGGCCACGGCCGCACCCTTGTCGGTCGGCACCCGAGCCGGAACCTGGTTGCCCTTGCGCCCCACATGCGGGGCCATCACCGCCTTGCCGACATCACCGGAGCCGCAGGTGGGACAGGTGAGGAGACCCCGCGCCTGCTGCTGCGCGAAGTCGTCCGACGAGCCGAACCAGCCCTCGAAACGATGCCCGCCATCGCGGCACTCAAGATCAAAGACGATCATATGACAGCCGATTTAGGCATTTCGCGGCCCGCCGCAAGAGCCTCGCGGTTCACCCTGCCGGGATCGGCTGCTTGTTGATGAGGCTGGGCAGTTGCGCGCGCACTTCGGCGATGCGTGCCGGATCAAGCGTGGCGAAGCCCAGGCCCGGTTCCTCGCCCATGTCCAGCAGCACTTCGCCCCATGGATCGATGACGAGGCTGTGCCCGTAGGTCTCGCGCCCGTCCTCGTGCCGTCCGGCCTGCGCTGTGGCGATCACGAAGGCGCTGGCTTCCACCGCGCGGGCGCGCTGCATCAGGTGCCAGTGCGCCTTGCCGGTGGGCACGGTGAACGCCGCCGGGATGGCGATGACATCGCACTGCCTCCGGCCAAGCTGCTCGAAAAGGGCGGGAAAGCGCACGTCGTAGCATATCGCCAGCCCCAGCCGGCCGATCGGCGTTTCCGCCGTTACCACGCTGTCACCGGGGCGATAGGCAGCGGATTCGCGCCAGCTTTCACCCGTGGCCAGATCGACGTCGAACATGTGGATCTTGTCATAGCGCGCCACGATCGCGCCGGTGGCGTCGATCAGGAACGAACGGTTGGCCCAGCGCCCTTCGCCCGATGCGGCTTCCCCGGTCATGGCTTCGCCGCCGCGCTGCACAGCCAGCGATCCGATGGCCACCCAGATGCCGTGTTGCGCCGCCGCCGCGCGCACCGCCGCCAGCACCGGATTGGCGTCTTCCGCCACGATATGCGGCGTCGCGCGCTTGCGGTCGCGGTCGAGCAGGCCCGCCATTTCGGGCGTGAACAGGATTGCCGCGCCGCCGTGCGCCGCGCGGCCCACGGCATCCACGATCGCCGCGGCATTGGCTGCGGGATCGATGCCGGTGGTCATCTGGAACAGCGCAACCCGCACCGGACCATCGGGCATGGTCATGCCCTAGAGGCCCAGCAGGGGATCGAGCTTTTCGGCGGAATCCAGCGCATAGAGATCGTCGCAGCCGCCGACGTGCGTTTCGCCGACGAAGATTTGCGGCACCGTCATTGCCGCGGGCGCGCGGGCGAGCATTTCCTGCTTCTTCGGGCCGCCCATGGTCACATCGAATTCCTCGAAGGCCACGCCCTTCTTTTCGAGCAGCGCCTTGGCCCGCACGCAGTAGGGGCAACCCCATTTGGTGTAGATATCGACTTTGGGCGTTCCGGCCATGATGTCCTCTTGTCCGGGCGCGTCCGGGAACGCGCCCTTCGCTGTTTGCATGCACGCGAAAATGCGCATCGGGGTCTTGAATTTCAACCGGGCTATCACACATCCATTTTCGTGTCATGCGCCGCGCTGGCGGGCATGGCCACAAGGTCCAAGGGAACGCCGAACCGGGTTCCTGCGGAAGAGTGCAGATTGCTCAACAGAGGATATTGCCATGAACCGTTTTGATTTCACTCCCTATCGCCGCACCACCGTGGGTTTCGATCGCCTGTTCGACCTGCTCGAACGCCAGGCCCGCGCCAATGCCGGCGATAACTATCCGCCCTTCAACATCGAACGCCGTGGCGAGGATGCCTACCGCATCACGCTGGCCGTCGCCGGCTTCAAGCCGGAAGACATCGACATCACCGCCCAGCAGAACCTGCTGGTGGTGAAGGGGGCCAAGCCGGATGCCGAGGACCGTCAGTTCCTCCATGTCGGAATCGCCAACCGCGGCTTCGAGCGCCGCTTCGAACTGGCCGATTTCGTGCGCGTGGAAGCGGCGGACCTTGCCGACGGGCTGCTCACCATCGACCTCGTGCGCGAAGTGCCCGAAGCGATGAAGCCCAAGAAGGTGCTGATCGGCGAACAGAAGCCGCTGAAGGTGATCGAAGGCGATGCCAGCGCCGCCGCTTGATCGCTTCCATCCGGTGCCGTGAAATCAGGGCGGTCCCTTCGGGGGCCGCCCTTTTTGAATCGGGCGAAACTCTACCAGGCTTCGGCCACGTCGATCAGCGCCTGCCGATCGAGAATGGTCACGCGCCCGCCCTTCAGGCCGACCAGGCCGTTTTCGGCCCAGGCCGAAAGCTGGCGGTTGATCTGTTCGCGTGACATGCCGGCAAAGTTGCCCAGTTCGCCCTGGCTCAGCGCGATCTTGAGCTTCCCGCCGGCGCCGTTTTCCTCGATGTTGGCGTTTTCCGCCATCATCAGGCGCAGCAGGAACCGCGCAAGCCGTGGACCGGAGGTATAGGCCCGGTCCGCCTCGATCACCGCGTTGTTCTGGCGCAGGCGGCGAGCCATGGCGCGCAACAGGCGCAGCGCCAGCCCCTTGTGCAGATCGATGATGTCGGCAAAGGCCGTGCGGCTCAGGCACAGCGCCTCGGTCGGATCGATCGCCTCGACGCTGGCAGTGCGCTCCCCGCCGTCGAGGAACGCGATCTCGCCCAGCACATGGCCTGGCTCGGCATAGTCGAGGATGATTTCCCGGCCGTTCGCGGCCACCATGCTGACGCGCGCAAGCCCCTTGAGGATGATGAAGAGCGTATCGCCCTCCTCCCCCTGCGCCATCAGTTCCTGCCCCGGCTTGAACGTGCGCAGGTGCGCGCGGCGGATGATGTCGGATAGCTCGGCCTGCTCGCAATCGGCGAACAGGCTTTGCGCGGCCAGCGTGTCCGCAAGCTTGGCGGCGTCCATCGTTCAGTATCCCCCAGCAATACCCCGAACGGATTACGGGAATCCGCTCCACCGCGGACAAATAGCCAGAGGAAACTGGCTTTGGCCAGTGCCTAAAGTTAACAAACGGTGAGGATTTGCGCCCCGGGCCGCGCTGGCCCGGCCTGTTTCAGAACAGGCGGGCCTGCTTGACCGCCGCCTCGATGAAGCCGCGGAACAGCGGGTGCGGATCGAACGGGCGGCTCTTGAGTTCGGGGTGGAACTGCACGCCGATGAACCAGGGGTGGTCCGGCCGTTCGACGATCTCGGGCAGCAGTCCGTCGGGTGACATGCCGGAAAATACCAGCCCGCCCTTTTCCAGCGGCGCGCGATAGGCGCCGTTCACTTCGTAACGGTGGCGGTGGCGCTCGCTGATCGTCGTCGCACCGTAGATCTGCGCGACATGGCTGTTTCCGTCGAGCCTTGCCTCATAGGCGCCCAGCCGCATCGTGCCGCCAAGGTCACCGCCCGCCTGACGCTTTTCGAGCCCTTCGGGCGTCATCCATTCGGTGATGATGCCCACCACCGGCTCGTCGGTCGGGCCGAACTCGGTGGACGACGCGGCGGCGATGCCGGCGGTGTTGCGCGCGCCTTCGATGCAGGCCATCTGCATGCCCAGGCAGATGCCGAAGAACGGCACGTTGCGTTCGCGCGCGAAGCGGACGGACGCGATCTTCCCCTCGGTGCCGCGCTCGCCGAAGCCACCCGGCACCAGGATGCCGTGCATCGGCTCCAGATGCGCGGCGATCTCGCTGTCGTCCTTCTCGAACAGTTCGGCGTCGAGCCACTTGATGTTCACCTTGACGCGGTTGGCCATGCCACCGTGGACCAGCGCCTCGTTCAGCGACTTGTAGGCGTCCTGCAGCCCAACGTACTTGCCTACGACGCCGATCGTCACCTCGCCCTCGGGGTTCTGGTGGCGGTCGACGATATCGTCCCAGCGGGTAAGGTCCGGCTCCGGCGCGGTCAGGCCGAAGTGGCGCAGCACTTCGGCGTCCAGCCCCTCGGCATGGTACTGCAGCGGTACCGCATAGATGCTCGACGCGTCCAGCGCCGGGATCACCGCCGATTTGCGCACATTGCAGAACTGCGCGATCTTGGCGCGCTCGCCTTCGGGCAGCGGCTTTTCGCAACGGCACAGCAGGATGTCAGGCTGGATGCCCAGCCCGGTCAGCTCGCGCACCGAATGCTGGGTAGGCTTGGTCTTCAGCTCGCCGGCGGCCGCGATATAGGGCACCAGCGTGACGTGGACGAAACAGGTCTGGTCGCGGTCCAGCTCGTTGTGGAGCTGGCGCAGCGCCTCGATGAACGGCAGCCCCTCGATGTCGCCCACCGTGCCGCCGATCTCGCACAATACGAAATCGAGGTCCTCGGTTTCGGTCTGCGCGAAGTCCTTGATCGCGTCGGTTACGTGCGGGATCACCTGCACCGTGGCGCCCAGGTAATCGCCCCGGCGCTCCTTGGCGATGATGTCTCGGTAGATGCGGCCCGACGTGATGTTGTCTGCCTGGCGCGCGGACACGCCGGTGAAGCGCTCGTAGTGTCCCAGATCGAGGTCGGTTTCCGCGCCGTCGTCGGTCACATAGACCTCGCCGTGCTGGTACGGGCTCATCGTGCCCGGATCGACGTTGAGATAGGGATCGAACTTGCGGATTCGCACGCGATAGCCGCGCGCCTGCAACAGCGCGGCGAGGCTTGCCGCCATGAGACCTTTGCCGAGCGAGGAGACCACGCCGCCGGTGATAAATATGTACCGCGCCATGGGAGTCGGGCCTTAGCGTCAGAGGTTGAATGGACGCAAGCGGTTACCGGAGAAATTGCTCCGGCAATCCACAAGCTGGATGATTGCGGCCCTTATGTGGCCGCTGAAACGGTCGATCGGCAACAAGCAAAGCGCCCGCCCCGCAAGCCCGGAAAAGGATGCGGGATCGGTGCGCGCTCTATTGCCGGGTAACGGTTACTGCTTCGCGGCACCCTTGAGCGGGTCGGCCGGAACCGCCGCGGGCGCGGGCGCGCTGCCCTGAACGGGCGCCGCGGGCTGCTGGCTCGGCTGCTGGCCTTGCGCCGGCGCCAGCGGATCAGCCTTGGGCGCCGGAACCGAACGGTCAAGCGAAGTGTCGATCGTGCTGCCCGAGCTGGTCTTCACCGCCAGCGCGGCAAGCGCGATGCTCAGCACCACGAACGCCGTGGCAAGCACCGTCGTCGCGCGCGTCAGGAAATCCGCCGCGCCGCGCGCCGACATGAAGCCCGAAGGGCTTCCGCCAACGCCCAGGCCGCCACCTTCGGACTTCTGGATCAGGATGACACCGACCAGCGCGGCCGCGACCAGCGCCTGCACGACGGTAAGGAAAATGAAAAGCGACATGATGTTCTGCCTGAAACGATTGGGGCGCATGTAGGCCGCGAACCCGCCGATGGCAAGGCACCGGCTGAGGCCCGGCTGGCGCTCAGGCTTCGCCCGACCCCGCGGCGGCGATGATCGGCAGGAACGCTTCCGCCGTCAGGCTCGCTCCGCCCACCAGCGCGCCACCCACGTCGGCCGCCGACAGCAGATCGGCCGCGTTGCCGGCGTTGACCGAGCCGCCATAGAGAATGCGCACCTTGTCCGCCGCCTCGCCATAGGCCGCGTTGAGCCGCGCGCGCACGGCGGCGTGCATCGCGACCACGTCTTCCACCGCCGCCACGCGGCCGGTACCGATCGCCCATACCGGTTCATAGGCGACGGCGATCTTGCCCGCCGCAGCGGCGGCCTGCGCTTCGTCGCCCACCGGCAAAGACGCCGAAACCTGACCGGAAACCACCGCTTCGGCCTTGCCCGCGTCGCGCTCTTCCAGCGTTTCGCCCACGCAAACGATGATCGCCAGCCCGGCCGTCAGCGCGGCATCGGCCTTGGCACGCACGGCGGCATCGGTCTCGCCGTGATCGCGCCGGCGTTCACTGTGCCCCAGAATCACGAAATCGGCGCCGATGTCCGCCAGCATCGCGGCGGAGACGTCGCCCGTATGCGCGCCCTTCACTTCGGCGTGGCAATCCTGCCCGCCGACATTCATCGCGCTCACCGCCTCGCGCAGCGTGTTGATCAGCGTGAACGGCGGCGCAAGCGCAACCTGCACATCGGGAAAGCGTTCGGCGGCACGGTCGATGGCACGGGCTTCGGCCAGCATGGCGCGCGTACCGTTCATCTTCCAGTTGCCAACGATGAAAGGCCGATGAGTCATAGGCTTCGACTGGTCCCCCTAGCAAAACTCGGATTCGCGCCTCCTGAACGTAAGCGAGGCGGACTGAATCGCCGCGCGGCTAACAAACCGCGCATAAGAATGCAAAACGGTTCCTCACAATACGGGGGAAAGCGTTCTCTGCCCGGGCGAAAGCGTTTTGCGCCGCGCCATGCCGCCGCAGAGCGTGGCCGCAGGGTGGCCCCGAGCGCGGCCCCGAGCGCGACCATTGCAGGATTCGCGTTTGGTCCCTAAGGCAAGGCCCCTCGTTCGCGCGTGTAGCGTGCGCCCCGGCTTTGGCCGGTCGCCGCGGCGCGGGCAACGTGTTGAACCGAAGTTACAAGATAGGCGATTGCCCCCGATGCTCGGCTTTTTCCGTTCCTTCCTCAAATCGCGCCTCGGCGTGATTCTGGCGCTGGTGTTCCTGGCGCTGATCGCCCTGGCTTTCGCCGGCGCGGACATCACCGGCAGCCGGTTTGGCGGCGTAGCGGGCGGCGATCGCGCGGCCTCCGTCGGCGGCGATCGCATCGGCATCGGCGATCTGGGCAAGACCGTAACCCGCGCGTTCGAATCCGAACGGCAGCAGACGCCCACGCTGACGATGAAGGACTTCCTGGAGCAGGGCGCGCTGGACGACGCCCTTTCCGGCATGGTCGATCGCACCGCCATGCTCGAATGGGGCAAGAAGTACGGCATCGTCGCCAGCAGCCGGCTCGTCGACAGCGAAATCGCCAAGATTTCCGCGTTTCAGGGGCCGGACGGCAAGTTCAGCCAGACCACCTACAAGCAGCTCATTGCCCAGCGCGGCCTGACCGAAGCCGGCGTGCGCAACGATATCGGCCAGGGCCTTGTTGCCCGCCAGATCCTGGTGCCCGCCGGGTTCGGCGCGACGATGCCGCGCGATGCCGCGCTGCGCTATGCCGCGCAGATCAAGGAACGCCGCGATGGCGTGATCGCCACGATCCCGTCGCTGGCCTTCGCGCCGAAACAGCCGGCTTCCGACCAGCAGCTCGATGCCTTCTACAAGGCCAACCTGGGCCGCTATCGCCAGCCCGAACGCCGCACCGTGCGCTATGCCTTCCTCGATGAAGCCGCGCTCAAGAGCGTGCCCGCGCCCAGCGATGCCGAAGTCGCGGAACGCTACAAGCTCAACGCGGCGACCTATGCCGCTTCCGAAACCCGCACCGTCACGCAGGTTATCGTCCCCACCGATGCGGCCGCGCGCGCGCTGGCCGCGGAAGTGGGCGGCGGCAAGTCGATCGAAGCCGCCGCCAAGGAAAAGGGCCTGGGCGCCACGAAGCTGCCCGACCTGACGCGCGAGGCCCTGTCCTCGCAGGCGTCGGAGGCAGTGGCGGCCGCCGTGTTCGCCACGGCCCAGGGCCAGGTTGCAGCCCCCGCGCGCAGCCCGATCGGCTGGCACGTCATCCGCGTGGATGCGATCACCCGCAAACCGGGCAAGACGCTGGATCAGGCCAGGGCGGAAATCGTCGCGGCGATGACGCTCGAAAAGCGCCGGGCGGCGCTGACCGACATGTCCGCCAAGATCGAGCAGCAGTTCGAAAACGGCACCAGCCTTGCCGACGTCGCCAAGTCGATGGGCCTCACCGTCCAGACCACCGCGCCGCTCCTCGCCACCGGGCAGGTCTTCGGCAAGCCCGCCGAAAAGGCCCCGGCGGACGTCGCGCCGCTGCTTGCGGCGGCGTTCTCGATGGAGCGCGAAGGCGAACCGCAGATTTCCGAAGTGCCAGGCAGCACGAAATTCGCGCTGTTCGACGTGGGCGAGATCACCGAGGCCGCGCCCGCTCCGCTCGCGCAGATCAAAGACGTGGTCGCGCGTGATTACGCCGCCGATCAGGGTTCCGCCCAGGCCAAGATCGCCAGCGACAAGATCATGGCCGCGCTCGCCAAGGGCACCTCGCTCGCCGATGCGCTGAAAACGCTGGGCGTGGCCCTGCCCGCCCCGCAGGCCGTGAACATGGAGCGCCAGCAGCTGGCAGCCGCCGGTGGTCGCGTGCCCGCGCCGCTGGCCCTGATGTTCAGCATGGCGAAGAAGACCAGCAAGCGGCTGGAAGCGCCGGGCAAGCAGGGATGGTTCATCGTCACGCTGAACGACATCATCCCCGGCCAGGTCGCCGCCAACGATCCCATGCTGCCCACCATCCAGCGCGAGCTGGGCGCGGCGGCCGGGCGCGAGCTGGCCGACGAACTGCGCACCGCCATTCGCAACGAGATCGGCGTGAAGCGCAACGAAACCGCGATCGCGGCCCTGCGCAAGCAGTTGACCGGGGGCCAGTAAGCCCATGGTCGATGCGGCGGTGATCGAGAACGCGCCGGCCCGGACCGGACGGCCCGAAAACTGGGACGCGGCGCACGCCGCGCTCGCCGACGGTCGCCCCGCGCTCATCTGGCGGCGCCTGATCGCCGATACCGAAACGCCCATCGGGGCCGCGCTGAAGCTGATCGAACCGGGGCGCGGCGATTTCCTGCTCGAATCCGTGCAGGGCGGCGAAGTGCGCGGGCGCTACAGCCTGCTGGGGCTGGACCCCGATCTCGTGTTCCGTGCCACCGGCCGCGCGGCCGAGGTCAACCGCGCGTGGCGGCACGATCGCGAAGCTTTCGCCCCGCTGCCGGGTGACAGCCTGACCGAACTGCGCGCACTGGTGAAGGCCTGCCATATCGACGTGCCGTCGGCGCTGCCTTCGGCGCTGGCCTGTCTGGTCGGCTATTTCGGCTACGAGACCATCGGCCTGGTCGAAAAGCTGCCGCGCGCACCGCAAAGCCCGCTGGTCCAGCCCGACATGCTGTTCGTGCGGCCGACCGTGGTGCTGGTGTTCGATCGCCTTTCGGACGAACTGTTCGCCATCGCCCCGGTCTGGGCCGGCGGTGGCACACCGGCGCAGGCGCTGGAAACGGCGGGCGAGCGCATCGACGAAGCGCTGCGCCGCCTCGCCCGCCCCGCGCCGCAGGACGCGCGGCTCGATGCGCCGGTGGACGTTGCGCTTGCTCCGGCGATGGCGCCCGAAGACTATGCCCGCATGGTCGGCCGGGCCAAGGAATACATCGAGGCGGGCGACATCTTCCAGGTGGTGCTGGCGCAGCGCTTCAGCGCGCCCTTCCCGTTGCCGCCGATCGCGCTTTACCGGGCGCTGCGCCGGATCAACCCTTCGCCGTTCCTCTATTTCCTCGACTTGCCGGGCTTCGCGCTCACCGGCTCCAGCCCGGAAATCCTCGTCCGCATCCGCGATGGCGAAGTCACCATCCGCCCCATCGCCGGCACCCGCCCGCGCGGCAAGACGGCGGAGGAGGACCGCGCCAACGAGGAAAGCCTGCTGGCTGATCCCAAGGAACGCGCCGAACACCTCATGCTGCTCGACCTCGGCCGCAACGACGTGGGCCGCGTGGCCAAGGCGGGCACGGTCAAGGTCACCGAAAGCTACACGATCGAACGCTACAGCCACGTCATGCACATCGTCTCGAACGTGGTGGGCGAACTAGATACCCAGCGCGCGGATTCGGTCGATGCGCTGTTCGCGGGCTTCCCGGCGGGCACGGTCAGCGGCGCGCCCAAGGTCCGCGCCTGCGAGATCATCGCCGAACTCGAACCCGAAACGCGCGGCGCCTATGCCGGCGGCGTCGGCTATTTCGCACCCGACGGCTCGGTGGATAGCTGCATCGTGCTGAGGACCGGCGTGATCAAGGACGGCGTGCTCCACGTCCAGGCCGGCGCGGGCATCGTCGCCGACAGCGATCCCGTCTACGAACAGCGCGAATGCGAACACAAGTCCGGCGCCCTCTTCGCCGCCGCGCGCGAGGCGATCCGCGTGGCCAGCGATCCGGGCTTCGGGCAGTAGGACCCCATCATGATCCTCGTCATCGATAATTACGACAGCTTCACCTGGAACCTCGTCCACTACCTGATGGAGATGGGCGCGGAAGTGGATGTCGTCCGCAACGATGCGCTGTCCGCCGGGCAGGCGATATCCTCTGGCGCGCGGGGGTTCCTGATCTCGCCCGGTCCCTGCACGCCCAACGAGGCCGGGATCAGCCTCGATCTGGTGGGCGCGGCGGCGGACGCGGGCGTACCGCTGCTGGGCGTGTGCCTGGGCCACCAGTCGATCGGGCAGTATTTCGGCGGGCAGGTGGTGCGCGGCGGGCTGATGCACGGCAAGACCTCGCCCGTCACGCATGACGGCACCGGCATGTTCGCCGGCATCCCCTCGCCCTTCACCGCCACACGCTATCACTCGCTGATCGTGACCGACATTCCCGATGTGCTGGCGGTCAACGCCACCTCGGACGATACGCACGTCATGGGCTTCCGCCATCGCGAGCTGCCGATCCACGGCGTGCAGTTCCACCCGGAATCGATTGCCACCGAACACGGCCACGCCATGCTGGCGAACTTCCTTCGGCTGTGCGGCGTGGACGCGAAAGTCCCGGCGTGACCGCGCTGCCGCCGGTCGACCACCCGCTCGACGAGGACACCGCCGAGCGGGCCTTCGCCGCGATTCTCGATGGCTCGGTTCCAGACGACGCGATCGCCGCCTTCCTCGTCGCGCTGTCGGAGCGGGGCGAGACGGCGAGCGAGATTGCCGGCGCGGCGCGGGCGATGCGCGCGCGGATGATCCCCGGTGCAGGCCCCCGCCAACGCCATCGACGTCTGCGGCACCGGCGGCGACGGGCACCATACGCTCAACGTTTCCACCGCCGTCAGCCTGGTCGTCGCGGCCTGCGGCGTGCCCGTGGCCAAGCACGGCAACCGTGCCGCCAGTTCCAAGGCCGGCGCGGCCGACACGCTCGAAGCGCTGGGCCTCAACCTCGATCGCGCCGCCGAAACGGCGGAAGAAACGCTGGCGGACATCGGCATCGGCTTCCTCTTCGCCGCGCGCCACCACCCGGCGATGGGCCGCATCATGCCGATCCGCAAGGCGATCGGCCGGCGCACGATCTTCAACCTGATGGGGCCGCTCGCCAATCCGGCGCAGGTCTCGCGCCAGCTGGTGGGTATCGCCCGGCCCGCCTATGTGCCGATCTATGCCGATGCGCTGGCCCGGCTCGGCACCGCGCGTTCCTTTGTCGTCTCGGGCGACGAGGGGCTGGACGAACTCTCGCTCGCCGGTGGCAACGAACTGGCCGACGTGACCGGCGCGGAGATCGTGATGCGCCGCGTCGCGCCGTCCGATGCCGATCTGCCCACCGCACCGATCGAGGCAATCCGGGGCGGCGATCCCGCGCATAACGCCGAAGCCCTGCGCCGCCTGCTGCTGGGCGAACCCGGCGCTTATCGCGACGCCGTCCTCCTCAACGCCGCCGCCGCGCTGATGGTCGCGGGCGAAGCGCGCGACTGGCACGAAGGCGTGGAGGAAGCGGCCGAGGCGATCGACAAGGGGCTGGCCAAGGCCCTGCTCGATTGCTGGATCGTGGCGCTGCGCTAGAGCCGGGATTGCGTGCGCGCTGGTGTCTCGACTTCGCTCGACACGAACGGAGGTTGAAGGACACCCTGTCCCCGTTCGTGTCGAGCGAAGTCGAGACACACCGCACCACCCTCTCGACTCGCCCCGCGCAGTCCCGCTAAAGCGCCGCGATGACCGACAAGCTCACCGAGATCTGCGACACCAAGCGCAGCGAAGTCGCCGACCGCAAGGCCGCCACCTCGCTGGCCGACCTGTCCGCGCGCGCCGCCGGGCAGAGCGCCCCGCGCGGGTTCGAGGCGGCCTTGCGCGCGAGAGCGGCCGCTGGCTACGCGCTGATCGCGGAGATCAAGAAGGCGAGCCCGTCCAAGGGCCTGATCCGCGCCGATTTCCAGCCCGCCGAACACGCGCGGCAGTATGAAGCCGGGGGCGCGACCTGTCTTTCGATCCTGACCGACGCACCCTATTTCCAGGGGCACGAGGATTTCCTGATCGCCGCCCGTGCCGCCTGCGCGCTGCCGGTGTTGCGCAAGGATTTCATGGTCGATCCCTGGCAGGTCACAGAAGCCCGCGCGATCGGGGCCGACGCCATCCTGATCATCGTCGCCGCGCTGGACGACGGTGCCATGGCCGAGATCGAGGCCGCCGCGATCGACCACGGCATGGACGTGCTGGTGGAAGTCCATAACGAGGCGGAAATGGAGCGCGCCGCGCGGTTGCGTTCGCGCCTGATCGGCGTCAACAACCGCGATCTCAAGCGCTTCGTCACCGATATCGCCATCACCGAACGGCTCGCGCCACTGGCGCCGGAAGGCACGCTGCTGGTCAGCGAAAGCGGCATCAATACCCATGCCGATCTCCAGCGGCTCGAAAAGTGCGGCGCACGCACCTTCCTGGTCGGCGAAAGCCTGATGCGCCAGGCGGATGTCACGGCGGCGGTAAAGGCCCTGCTCCAGGGCTGATCCGCCGCTCCGCATCGGTCCATTTTCACCATACCTCGCGTCCCGGCACGGCAGTAGGGGCGATCCCGTCCCAACGGCACGGGCGGCAAGGTGAAAGGTGGCATGAAGGCAGTCTTGCGGGGATCGCGCCGCGTTCTGCCCGCCGCCGGCACGGTCCTTTCCTTCCGCACCGCTCCGTTCACGCGCTTTTCGCCGGCCGAAACCGGGCGATGGGCCGCATTGCGCGTGATCGGTGCCAGCCCCCCGATAATCGTGATTCTTGTCCTGGACGGGATCTGGACCGCGCGCCCATCGCTCGCCGAGACCGCCGCCTGCGGCATCCTGCGCGAACCGATGCTGCTGGGCGAAACGCCGTTGTCGGCTCAAGACCGAGCCCATGCCGAAGCCATCGCCTGCTATGGCATCGGCGCGCGCTATGGCACCTCGCTCGCCAGCGCGAGCGAGGCTGCCGAGGGCGAATGGCGCTGGGCGCATGATCGCGATGCCTTGCGCGATGAAGTCGCGCGCGAACAGATCGCCGAAAAGGCGGAAGCAGCCGCCGCCCGCACCCGCTTCGCCGCCCGGATGGCCGGGCTGACGTGGGACCGCTTGCGTGCCGAAACGCCGCTGGCAGGCTGGAGCGCGGCCGATACGGGGCTGCCGCCCGCGTTCGTGGCCGGCGCGCGCCGGGCGCTGCTGCTGGCCTGCGCCGAACTCTCCGCACTGGCGCCGAAGCCGCGCAAGCCCGCCGCCCGCGCGATCTTCAAGCGCTGCGTGGCGTGGTTCAACCATGCGATCACCGCATCGGCGGCATGATCGGCACGGCGGAGCGCGACGGACATCCGCGCCGCTCTCGCCGAGATGGCCCGGCTTGCCGGGCAGAAGCGGCTGCTGGAGGAAATCGACGGCTGGCGCGACTGGTAGGGTTGGACGGCCACCCTGTCGTCATTGCGAGGGGCGCAGCCCCGCGGCAATCCCGGGCAGCACGCGCGGCTCTGGATTGCTTCGCTTCCGCTCGCAATGACGAACGGACCACGCGGCACTGATCGGCCCCTAACCCCCTGTCCTAAGCCGCGATCCTCTGGCATGACCACGGCATGACAGCCTGCTTTTCCTTTTGTCGCGGCGCGGTCTTTACCGGCCCGTGCCCACCCCGTGTTCCTTCGCCATGGACCGTGTCAACTTTGTCAACTTCGCAAGATTGCTCCGCATGAGCGGGCTTACGCATCTCGATTCACAAGGCCATGCGCGCATGGTCGATGTCGGCGGCAAGGCGGAAACGGCGCGCGTCGCCATCGCGCAGGGCCGCATCCGCATGACGCCGGCCACGCTTGCCGCCATCCGCGAGGGCGATGCGCCAAAGGGCGACGTTCTGGCGGCAGCGCGGATCGGCGGGATCATGGCGGCGAAGAAGACGGGCGAGCTCATCCCCCTGTGCCATCCGCTTGCGCTCGATGCGGTCGCAGTGGAGTTCGCCTTCGTGCCCGATGGCGTGGAGGTGACTGCCACTGCCTCGCTCACCGGCCGGACTGGCGTGGAAATGGAAGCGCTGACCGCCGTCTCGATCGCGCTGCTGACCATCTACGACATGGCCAAGGCGCTGGACAAAGGCATGGTGATCGAACAGGTCCGCCTGATCGAAAAGCGCGGCGGCAAGTCGGGCACGTGGCGCGCGGACGAAGAGCGGCAAGACCAGGCATGAAAACCCCACCGTTACCGCTGGAGGAGGCGCAGCGGCGCCTGCTCGCGCTGGCCCCCGCGCTGCCGGTGGAACGTCGCCCCGCCGCCGAATGCCTGGGCTTCCATCTTGCCCAGCCGCTCACCGCTCGGCGCAACCAGCCCGAGGCCGCGCTCTCCGCCATGGACGGATACGCCCTGCGCGCGGCCGACCTGCCCGGCCCGTGGACCGTGGCGGGCGAAAGCGCCGCTGGCCATCCGTTCGATGGCACGGTCGCGCCCGGACAGGCGGTGCGGATCAGCACCGGCGCCGTGGTTCCCGACGGCGCGGACATGGTGCTGATCCAGGAAGACGCCACGCGCGAGGACGACAGCCTGCACCTGACGGGCGAACCGCCCGTGCCCCGTGACAAGCACATCCGTCCGCGTGGCATGGATTTCAGCCTCGATGCCCCCTTGCTGCCGGCAGGGCAACACATGGGCGCGGCGCAGATCGCGCTCGCCGTTGCCGCCGGGCACCATTACCTTGCCGTGCGCCGGCCGGTGAAACTGGCCGTCATCGATTGCGGCGATGAACTGGTCGCCCCCGGCACCCCGCTCGCGCCGCACCAGATTCCCGCCAGCAACGGCCCGATGCTGGCGGCGCTGGCGGCTGCCTGCCAGGTCGTGACCGATCGCATCGGGCCGATCCCCGACCGGCTCGACGACCTGGCCGCCGCGCTGGACCGCGTGCGCGATGCCGATGTGGTGGTTACCAGCGGCGGCGCTTCGGTGGGCGATCACGATCTGGTCCGCCCGGCAATCGAGGCCACCGGCGCGACGCTCGATTTCTGGCGGGTCGCGATCAAGCCGGGCAAGCCACTGATGGTGGCGCAACGCGGCAGACAGGTGATCCTGGGCCTGCCCGGCAATCCCGCCGCCGCCTTCGTGACCGGCTACCTGTTCCTGCTGCCGCTCCTCCGGGCCGCGCTGGGTGCGGCGGAAACGCTGCCGCGCCTGATTCCGGCTCGCCTCGCGCAGGATATGCCGGCGGGCGGCGGACGTACCGAATTCCTGCGCGCCCGCTGGGACGGTGCCAGCGTGACGCTCGATCCCCTGCAGGATTCCGGTGCGCTGTCGTCGCTCGCGCGCAGCAACGCGCTGGTCCGGCGCGAAGCCCGCGCGCCATTGACGCCAGCGGGAACGGATGTTCCGGTCTATTTGCTGGAAAATGGCGGAATTGCTTGACGGGTGCGTTTTAGTTGCTTATTCGTTCCGCATTCGTTCACTATGGAGTGACGCGCAATGCTGACGCGCAAGCAGCACGAACTGCTGACTTTCATCCAGCTCCGGCTTGAGGAGTCCGGCATTTCCCCCTCGTTCGAGGAAATGAAGGAAGCTCTCGATCTCAAATCGAAATCGGGCGTCCACCGGCTGATTTCAGCGCTGGAGGAACGCGGCTTCATCCGTCGGCTACCCAACCGCGCCCGCGCTCTGGAAGTGCTGCGCCAGCCGGACAGCGCAACCACCAAGGCCGCGTCGCGCACGGCTCCCGCCAACGATGTGGTCGTGCCGCTGCGCAGCCCGCCGAAGACCGCACCGGCGCCGGCCAACGACGTCATCGAAGTGCCGCTGCACGGCCGCATCGCCGCCGGTGCCCCGATCGAGGCGCTGGAAGGCTCCAGCGTACTGCCGGTGCCCGCAGCCCTGCTGGGCGCGGGTGAGCATTACGCGCTGGAAGTGTCCGGGGATTCGATGGTCGATGCCGGGATTTTCGATGGCGATTTCGCGCTGGTCCGCCGCACGGACATCGCCCGCGATGGCGAAATCGTGGTGGCGCTGATCCGGGGCGAGGAAGCGACGCTCAAGTACCTGCGCCGCGAAAAGGGCATGATCCGGCTCGATCCGGCCAACGCAGCCTACGATCCGCAATACTACCGTCCCGATGAAGTGCAGGTGCAGGGAAAGCTGGCGGGGCTGCTGCGCCGCTATCACTGATCCGTTGAAGCGGGCGACGGGGCGGCTTCCGGCCGGCGCGTCGCCCGCCAGCGATACCAGCCGTGGTGCCCCTGCGTCTCGGCCACGGTGCGCACGGTGCCAGCGGCAAGATCGATGGCGAGCCCGCCGGTCCGTGCCAGCAAGGCCCGGTCCGCTTTCAGCATCCTGGGCAGGCAGGTGCGTGGTAAGCGGCGATCTGCGATGACAATGTCGGCCGCTGCGCAGGCCCGTTTCAACTCCCCGATCTCCACCAGATTCTGCCCGCGCGCCATCAGCACCGCGAACGAACGCCCGCCCCGCTTCAGCGCGATCCGGCAGAAGTCGGCGTTGCAGACCGCAGCGGGCCAGGTGTCGAGCGGGCGGACGTTCCCCTCCATCCCGGCCATTTCCAGCAGGTTTTCGCGGGTATAGTCCCCGCGCGTCTGGCGCAGCACCAGCAGTTCCGGCCCTTCTCCGGTCACGCCCACGTGACGGCCATCGCCCGATACCAGGATGTCGGGCGGGCGCATGGTGGCAAAGACCAGCGCGGCCACCGCTGCCGGAACAAGCCCCCACAGGCGCACCGGTCCGGTCCACAGCGCCAGCCACAGCCCGCCGGTAACGAACAGCGCGAACACCCCGGGCGGCATCGACGGCATCAACGTCACCGCGCCGGGCTGCCCCGCCGTCACGTGCGCCAGCCACAGCAGGAGTTCGAGCGACTTGCCCGTCAGCCACCACGCCGGCCCGCCTGCCCCCACCACGTCCAGCACCAGCGCCAGCGCGATCAGCGGCATGGTCACGAACGTGGTGAGCGGAATGGCCACGACGTTGGCCGCCGCGCCGTAGATGCCGGCGCGGTGGAAATGGAACAGCCCGATCGGCATCAGCGCCAGTTCGATCACGAGTCCCGTCGCGAGCAGCATCACGAGATGCCGCCCCAGGCGAAGCAGTACCCCTTCCTCGCGCGCGGCCAGGAAGCGCTTGGCCGGCGCGGAACCGTGGAACGCGATGATCGCGATCACCGAGGCGAAGCTCATCTGGAAGCTCGGCCCGAACACGGCCTCGGGCCAGAACACCATGACGAAGAACGCCGCCACCGCCAGCATCCGCAGCGACAGCGGATCGCGCCCCAGCGCCAGCGCCGCCAGCACCAGCAAGGCGCCGATGCACGATCGCACCGTCGGCACTTCCGATCCCGTCAGCAGGGTATAGGCAATGCCCGCCAGCGCCCCCGCCGCCGCCGCGACGATCGGCAGGCGCACGCGCAGCGCCACGAAGGGAAACAAGGCGAACAGGCGCACGGTCAGGACATAGACCGCCGCGATCACCGCACTGACATGCAGGCCGCTGATCGAAAGCAGATGCGTCAGCCCGGCATCGCGCATCGCGTCCTCGTCGGTCGGCGCGATGCTGCCCCGATCGCCGCTTGCCAGTGCGGCCGCGATCGAACCGGGCGATCCGGCGAGACGGGCGCGAATGTGATCGGCCAGGTGTTGCTGCCAGCGGCGCAGCAGCCCTCCCCCGTCAGGCGGGGCCAGCACATCGACCGGCCCGACCACGCTGCCGGTCGCGGCAAGGCCCTGGAACCACGCGGCCCGGGCGAAGTCGTATCCGCCCGGCAGCATCGGCGGAGCGGGCGGCATCAGGCGCGCCCGCAGCCGCACCGTGGCGCCTTCGGCAAGACCGGGCCTGTCCTCTTCCAGCGGCAGGTTCACGCGCACCCGCATCGCACCGGGTACGCCTTCGATCCGCGCGTCGACGAGGAGGCGCACCCGCCCCCGCGCACTTTCCTCCTGCCGGTCAAGAATGCGCCCCTCCACCCAGCCGAAGGTCGGATGGCCCACCCCCGACTTTCCGACGAGCGCGGACTTGCTCCACACCGTCACGCAACCTGCCGCCACCATGAGCGGCAGAGAAAGCGCGGCAAGCCGAACGTAGTCCAGCGAACCCTCGCGCGGGATCGCCAGGGCCAGCGCCGCCACCGCCGCACAGGCGGCGAGAAGCGCCATCCACTGCCATGGCCCGTCCAGTTCCAGCCAGCTTGCGATTCCCGTCAGGAACGCGACCGCAAGCCATGGCGCACGCTCGAATGGGCGGGCGGCGAGGAATGCGTTGCTCGACGGAAGTATGCTGGACAAGCGCCGATAATTGGCCCAATGCCGCGCCGGTTCCACCGGCAGATTCACCGCCGGTTCAGCCTCAGTTTCGACTGCGGCCATGGACGCCATGGAATGCAATAGGAAGGACCGCGCGGCCGATGGCAAGCGCCACTGAAACCGTTTCCGCACAATCGGCCGCCAGAGCCGGCCAGGAACGCTCCGGCGTTGTTACGCGCTTTGCTCCCTCGCCGACCGGGTTCCTGCATATCGGCGGCGCCAGGACCGCGCTTTTCAACTGGTTGTTCGCCCGCCACCACGGCGGCACGTACCTGCTGCGGATCGAGGACACCGATCGCGCCCGCTCCACCGACGCGGCGATCGACGCGATCTTCGACGGGCTGGAATGGCTGGGCCTTACCGGTGACGAACCGGCCGTGTTCCAGTTCGCCCGCTCGGAACGGCACGCCGAAGTGGCGCATGCGCTGCTCGCGGCCGGCCATGCCTATCGCTGCTACCTGACGCAGGAAGAGCTGGCCGCGCGCCGCGCCAAGGCGCAGGAAGAACGCCGCCCGTTCCGCATCGACAGCGAATGGCGCGACGCCGATCCCGCGACCTGGCCTGCGGGCCAGCCCTATGTCGTCCGGATCAAGGCCCCACGCGAAGGACAGACGGTCATCACCGACCTGGTGCAGGGCGAAATCACGGTCAGCAACAGCGAGATCGACGATTTCATCCTGCTGCGCTCGGACGGAACGCCGACCTACATGCTCGCGGTCGTGGTCGACGATCACGACATGGGCGTGACGCACGTTATCCGGGGCGACGATCACATCAACAACGCCTTCCGCCAGCTCGTGATCATTCGCGGTATGCACGCGATCGAGGGCGGCTGGCCGGACCCGGCCTATGCCCACATTCCGCTGATCCACGGCGCGGACGGGGCCAAGCTTTCCAAGCGGCACGGCGCGCTGGGCGTGGACGCCTATCGCGACGAGATGGGGCTGCTGCCCGAAGCGGTGTTCAACTATCTGCTGCGCCTTGGCTGGGGCCATGGCGACGAGGAGATCATCTCCCGCGATCAGGCGGTCGAATGGTTCGATATCGGCCATGTCGGCAAGGGCGCATCGCGGTTCGATTTCAAGAAGCTGCTCAATCTCAACGGCCACTACCTGCGCGAAGCCGATGATGCGCGGCTGGCGGGTCTGGTCGCTTCCCGGCTCAAGCCGTTGGCCCCCGCGTTCGACGACGCGCGGGACATGGCGCTGCTGGAGCAGGCGATGCCCGTGCTCAAGGTACGCGCGGCCGATCTCAACGAACTGGCGCAGGGCGCCGTGTTCCTGTTCTCGCAGCGTCCGCTGCCGCTCGACGCGAAAGCGCAGAGCCTGCTGACGGACGATGCACGCACCATTCTCGCAGCGATCATCTCCAGGATCGATGCGGAATGCGACTGGACAACCTCCACGCTGGAGGCCAGTCTCAAGGCCATGGCAGAGGAGCTGGGAGTAGGACTGGGCAAGCTTGCCCAGCCGTTACGCGCAGCGTTGACGGGTCAGACAACCTCGCCGGGCATATTCGACGTGCTGGTCTTGCTGGGCAAGGAGGAAGCGCTTGCGCGACTCCGGGACCAATCCGCATGAACCAGTTCGTTTTCTAATCTCCTTGCCGTATCTCCCACGGCACAACCCAGATCAGGAGGGCTTAGCGTGAGCGAAAACCAGGCTACTTTGAGCGCGGACGGCAAGACTGTCGAAATGCCGGTCCGCAGCGGCACCATCGGGCCGGATGTGGTCGATATCCGCAAGCTCTACGGGCAAACCGGCCTGTTCACCTACGATCCCGGCTTCACCTCCACCGCGAGCTGCGATTCCGCGATCACCTATATCGATGGCGATGAAGGCGTGCTGCTGCACCGCGGCTATCCCATCGGCCAGCTTGCCGAACACTCCTCGTTCATGGAAGTCAGCTACCTGCTGCTGAATGGCGAACTGCCGAACCAGGATGAACTTGCCGAGTTCACCCGCACGATCAGCCGCCACACCATGGTGCATGAACAGCTCAGCACGTTCTATCGCGGCTTCCGTCGCGATGCGCACCCCATGGCGATCATGTGCGGCGTGGTCGGCGCGCTTTCGGCATTCTACCATGACTCCACCGACATCGCCGATCCGCAGCACCGCAAGATCAGCTCGCACCGCCTGATCGCCAAGATGCCGACGATCGCGGCCATGGCCTACAAGTATTCGGTCGGCCAGCCGTTCCTCTATCCGAAGAACGAACTGTCCTACACCGGCAACTTCCTGCGCATGACCTTCGGCGTGCCCGCCGAGGAATACGAAGTCGTGCCCGAAGTGGAACGGGCGATGGACCGCATCTTCATCCTCCATGCCGATCACGAACAGAACGCCTCCACCTCGACCGTGCGCCTTGCCGGATCGTCGGGCGCTAACCCGTTCGCGTGCATGGCGGCGGGCATCGCCTGCCTGTGGGGGCCGGCGCATGGCGGCGCGAACGAAGCCGCGCTGAACATGCTCAAGGAAATCGGCACGCCCGACAAGATCCCGCACTACATCGAGCGCGCCAAGGACAAGAACGATCCGTTCCGCCTGATGGGCTTCGGCCACCGCGTGTACAAGAACTACGATCCGCGCGCGACCGTGATGCAGCAGACGGTGCGCGAGGTGTTCTCGGCGCTGAAGGTGAACGATCCGCTGTTCGAAACCGCGCTTCGCCTCGAAGAGATCGCGCTCAGCGATCCCTACTTCATCGAGAAGAAGCTGTTCCCGAACGTGGACTTCTATTCGGGCATCATCCTGTCAGCGATCGGCTTCCCGACCACGATGTTCACCGTGCTGTTCGCTCTGGCCCGCACCGTGGGCTGGGTGGCGCAGTGGAACGAAATGATCTCCGACCCCGGCCAGAAGATCGGTCGTCCGCGCCAGCTCTACACCGGGCCGACGCAGCGCGACTACATCCCGCTGAACCAGCGCTAAGCTTCGGGAGCGGCGGCGATGCTCAGAATAATCCTGCGGATTTTCGGCATCGCCGCCGTCCTGATGGGCGGGCTGTGGATGGGCCAGGGGAACCGGCCTCATCTTGTGGCCCGCCTCCAGCTTCATGCTGGATCAACGCGAATGGGTATGGAAAGGCGCGCTGCTCGCCCTGCTGGGCGTCGGCGCCCTATGGCGAGCCTCGCGCAGGCGGGGTTAGACCCCTTTCAGATTTCCGACACGCCCATTTCGGTGTTCGTATCGGCCGGCAGTTCCAGCACGAACCGCGCGCCCTGCCCCGGCGTCGCCTCCACCGACAGGTCTCCCCCCATCGCGCGCGCCAATCGCCGCGAGATATAGAGGCCAAGCCCGGTTCCGCCGTCGCCCGATCGGCCCAGCCGTTCGAACTTGGCGAACAGCCGGTCCACCTGCTCCTGCGTCAACCCCTGCCCTTCGTCGGCAACGCACAGCCACGCGCGCACGCCATCAGTCCAGCAGGTCAGCGTGACGGTGGAACTGCCCGGCGTGTAGCGGATGGCGTTGTTCAACAGGTTTATCAGGATCTGAAGCACGCGCCGGAACTCACCGATCGCGGGGGTCCGCGCCTCTTCCGCGGGCGTCGCCAGCCTTATCGCGCGCTCCTGCGCCCGCACCGACAGGATACCCGCCGCGCGCCGCGCGCAATCGGCCAGATCGATCCGATCGGGCGCAGGTTTGAAACCCTCCGCCTCCACGGCTTCCAGATCAGCCAGATCCTCGATCAGCCCCAGCAGATGGCGGCCCGCCTCGGCGATATCCCCGGCATAGGTGCTGTATTCGTCCGACAGCGGCCCGGCGAGGCGCGTGCGGATCGTTTCGGCGTTGGCGATGATGCGGTTGATCGGCTGCCGCAGCGCCGGCGCCAGTTCGCGGCCGATGATGCCGTTCCAGCTCGCCGCGTCCGGTGCCTGGGGTGAAGGCGCTACGCTTTCATGCGGTACGATGCCGATCCCGTCCGGCACCAGCAGCAGTTCGAAGCCGGCATCCCCCATCGGGAAGAGCCGCGCGCGCCAGGGCCGGACCGATCCGTCGATTCCCACCGCCGCATCGTCCAGCAGGCGCCAGTGCAGCGCGCTCTGGTGATGCTCCAACTCCGCCAGATTCACGAACTCGGTCCAGCGCCGGCCGATTCCTTCGCGCATGGCTGCAGCCATGCCGGCAAGGTCGGCGGCCATGGCGTCGACCGAGACCACGCGCTGTTCGGCATCCAGCAGCACTTGCGCTTCCGCGATCTGCCGGACCAGCGCCGCCGCTCCGGGCGCGTCCGCGCCGCCGTCCTCCACGGCGGACGTCCGCCACCGGCTGAGTTCGATCCGCGTCCCGTCCGCTTCGGGCGTTACCGCGGCCCACGTGGACAGCGCCCGCGTTTCGTCCAAGAACGTTATCGTGCGCGCGAGCGGCGTGCCGGCCCGCCGCGCCGACCGCACCAGTTCGAGCAGAGCCGGGATCGCGATCACGCCGAGCAGTTCGCCCCCGCAGCGCCGTTGCCAGTCCGCCAGCACTTCGCTGGCATCGATGAGCCGGTCGTCGGGATCGCTGACGCCGTGAGCCAGATCGAGCGCCTTCATGAACGTTCGTACCCGGACAGCAGCGCCGCCGCGCGTTCGGGTGCGACAAGGCCAAGGCCCTCTGGAACCGTTCCGCCCGGATGCACCGCCAGGAATTGCGCCGCGATCGCGCTTTCCTCCAGCCCGCAGGCGATCAACCCCAGCAGCAGCCGGGTCTCATGCCCTTCGGCGGTGGCGAAAACGGCGGCTTCGCGCGAGCATCCTGCGCCCAGCGCCAGCGCCGTAACGAACAGCGCCGCGCCCGCATGGGCCAGCACCAGCGAAACGCCGGCGCGCTCGCCCAGTGCCGCCACCGAGCGGCGCAGCAGAGCCAGACGGCTGCGCTTTTCGTCCAGTCCGGTGCGCACGATCCGTTCCGCCTGCACCGCATCGGCATCGGCTTCGCGAGCCACGCCCTGCATCACGCGGATCGCGCGGTTCAGCACATCGCCGGGCAATTCCATCAGCGGCAACTGCATCCGCCGCTGCTGCTGGCAGAAGCGCGCCTGCGCCGCCATCAGGTTCACCGCCAGCGTCGAAACCGATGGGTTGGCAGCGCCGATCTGCTCCTGGATCAACGGCGACAATGCCGGATCGAGCGCGGCCCTATCCCGCAGCCGCAACGCAAGACGCCATTCGAGCGCAAGAGCATGAAGATGTTCGAGGACTGCCGGCTGTTCCGCCAGCCCGGCAATCAGCGCATCCACCGTCGCTTCGCCATGGTGGCTGGCGCGATCCGGCCCGATCAGGGCGGCGGCAAGCTGGCGGGCGCAGTCCGCCAGCATGCCGCGCACGCGGGCCAGAATTTCGTCATCGAAGATCGTCCCCAGCCCGTTGTGGAGGAGATATTGCAGGACTAGTCCGGCCCCCGCATACGCGCGCTCCTCCGCCGCCAGCCGCGTGGCCAGCACGTCCTCCATCGCTCCGGAAGCGACTGCGGGAACCACGGGGTCCATCATCGGAAATCTTTTATTCCCGAATGGTTGATGCGGCGTTAGCGGTACGGCGGCCGACAGCGCTGGCATCAAGCAGCGTTCCCGCCAGCAGGGCCAGCACGACCATCCGAAGCACGGCGTCGAATGGCCCGATCGCGCTGAGCACCGCCAGACCGATGCCGCACAGAAAGCGGTCGCTCAGCCACGATGTCCAGTCGCGGGCCGCGCAGACCGCGGGCACAAGCCGCAACGTCAACACCAGGACCAGCGGGGCGAACAGGCGCAGCGCCGCCGCCACACCCGAAATATCCGCCAGTTCGGACCGCCACGCGCAAAGCGCAACAAAGCCCGCATCGAGCAGCAACGCGAACGCGGCCCCGGTCGGCGCCATGCGGGCCGATGCCAGCAGCGATGCCCGCTCCACGCGAGCGAGCAGCGCGGCGCATTCGGCCACGAGCCAGCAGAGCGCCAGCAGGGCAAAGCCGATCGTCGCGCTGCCGAACCAGCCCGCGCCGACGCCCAGCACGCCCAGCGCGAACGAGGCTATGGTGACGATATAAGGCCGGGTGCCGGCGTGCAGCAGCGCGGGGCCGATCTTCTGCACGGCGATGCCGGCCAGCATTTCGCCCGGCGAACGGCGGTGCGCACCGATGGTGTGGAGCCGCAGCCAGCCCGGCTCGGCCCGGTGTGCTTCATCCTCGCTGCGGATAAGGCGCCACCGTCCCTGATCGATGAACGCAAAGGGAATATCGCGCTGTGGTACGCCAGCCTGCACCGCGATTCGCAGCAAGGCGGAGGCCGGGCTCCATTCGGGCGGCAATTCGCCCAGCCCCGCCACAACGCGCCCGGGCAATCGCATGGCGCCGGCGCTGGCGTGGTTGATATCGATCCGTTCGAACCCGGCGGCCAATCCCGTTTCGACCGGCATGGTCAGGATCACCGGTCCGTCGTTGAGGAGGCGCAGGGCATCCTCTGGCACGGCAAGCAGCCCATCGGCCAGCACGAGCAGTTCGTCCTCGGGCGAAACCAGCGGCACCAGCGCCCGCCCCGTGGGGATGACATGAAACCGGGCGCCAGCGCTCTCAGCCACGTGCTGAAGCGCCACGAGTTCGCCGGTCAAAGCCTCTGCCTGCACGACGATGCGCGCGCATCCGAAGGCCAGCGCCAGGCCCACCTGATGGCGCAACACCGAACGCCCGCCGATCGGCAGGTGCCCGCGCAGCCCCGACGGTTCTTCCGCCGCTGCATCCATCAGCGATAGCAATGCGACCCGCACGCTCTCCGGCCTCCTGTAAGACGCCATGGTAGGGCGCGGAGGCAGTTATGCCAAGCGCGCCGCCCGCCTTATCCCCGCCCGCCGGTCCGCCGTGGTGATACGTCAGACTTCGGGCGCGAGCCCATCGATGTGCTGGCGGATTTGCCGAAGGATGCGCGGTTCGCCCGGCGCGGATTCGATCGCTTCGTCGGCGAGTTGCATCAGCGACGTGTCATGAAAACTGGCGGAAAGGCCCTTCAGCCGCAGCGCGGCCATGTGCCAGTTACCATCGCACCGCGCACGCGAAAGCAGGTCCAGCTGGCGCTCTACACTCTCAACGAACGCCGCGCGCAGTTCAAGGAACAGGGCCGGATCGTCGCCCGCAGCCGCCGCCAGCGCGGCATCGATGTTTTCGCCGAGATAGGCCATTGGGGCCATATTCAACAGTCATTGTTAAAACTGGGTTTATGCCGCTGCCCGCGGCGTGGTATGCCGGCTCCATGAGTGGGGGACGCATCATTCCGATCGACAGCAGCCAGCCCGAAGCGGAGGCGGCTGCAGATACGCGCGACAATCAGACAGAACCGCTGGAACTGACCGATCCGATCAGTGACTTGCCGATGTTCGAAACCGACGAAGGCGAATGGTTCGAGGAAGCAACCCGTTCTCGGTTTTCAGGCCTTCTCGCGCCCACGCTGGCGGCCCTGGCGATAGCTGCCTGGACCGTTCTTTTCGTATTGGCCAACCTGGACGTGCTGCGTGCAACGTCCGCTCTGAACGTCTGGGTCCAGTCGATCTCCACATGGTCGATGCCCGTGCTGTTGTGTCTTGTCGCGCTGCTGCTGGTCCTGCGCTTGAGCAAGCGCGAAGCCGCGCGGTTCAACGATGCCGCGCGCGGGCTTTCGCTGGAGTCGCAACGGCTCGAACAGCGTTTGACGAGCGTGAACACCGAACTCTCGCTGGCGCGCAAACTTCATTGCCTCGCAAAGCCGCGATCTGGAAGCGCTGGGGCGCATCGCGGTGGAGCGCATTACCGGCAGCGCGGCGCGGTTGCAGGAACTGGTGGTCGACAACGGCGCGCAGGTCGATCGCATCGCCACCGTTTCGGTCAGCGCGCTCGACAACATGGAGAAGTTGCGGGGGCAACTGCCGGTCATCGCCAACGCGGCGAAGGATGTAACCAACAATATCGCCGGAGCCGGGCGCACGGCGCATCTCGAACTGGAAAGCCTGGTTGCCGGATTCCAGCGCCTCAACGAGTTCGGCGTGGCGAGCGAGCGGCAGGTCGATTCGATCCGCCGCAAGGTGAACGAGGCGCTTGCCGCGTTCGAGGCCGCAACTCACGAGCTCGAAACAACATCGGCCGAACGCTTTGCCGCACTGACGGCTGAAGGCGAGGCATTCCGCGAGCGGCTCGATCAGGACGAGATCGCGGCCCTGGCGGCGATCCGAGCGCGCGCCGATCACCTCGCGACGGAACTGGACCAGCACCGCGTCGCCACGATGGCGGCCGAGGCCGAGGCGCTGGATGCCCTGCAACTGCGCTTCGATACGCTGCGCGAGGAAAGCGGCAGGCTTGGCGAACAGATCGCCGCCGCCGAAAGCGACGCGCTCAAGGCCTGGTACGAACGCTCCGCCGCCCATGCCGATACCACGTTGCAATCGCTGGGCGCGGTCAGCCGCGATCATGAAGCGGTGGTGGCGCAGGCGATGGAGCGGCTGGCCGGGTTCGAGGATTCCGCCCGCTCGCTGGTTTCCCGGATCGAGGCGGAAGCCCGACGGCTGGACGACGAACTGGCACGCCGGCGCGCGAGCACCGAGGCTTCCGCTTCGGAACAGCGCGCCGCGCTGACGCGCCGTTTGACCGAGATCGACGATGCCATCCTGCTGCGGCGCCAGGCAATGGAAGCCGCCGGCGCCGAAGCGGCCGACGCGCTGGCCGCCAAGCTGGCCGAGCTGGACCAGGTGATCGAGGAACAGCGCCGGCAACAGATGCAGAGCACCCGGCAGCTCGCCACGCATTGCGATCAGATCGCCGAACGCGTGGTGTCGTTCTCGCTGGCGCTGCGCGCCTCGGGCGAACAGGGCGGGGAAACCGCGCAGGCCGTCGATCAGGCCCTGGGTCTGCTCAACCAGCGGCTTGCGGAATCGCGCGAGGCCCTTTCGAAAACGGACGTGCAGATCGGGGAACTGACGCTGGCGGCGGTTCGCCTGCTCGAACTGATCCAGGTAAGCGGCGAACACACCCGCACACAGCTTCCCGAAGCGCTGCGCAGTTCCGAAGCCGGGCTGAAAGGCATCGAGGATCGCGTGTTCATGCTGCGCGACACGTTGCGCGAAGCGGGCGACAGCGGGCGCACCCTGTCCGAAGACATTGTCGCCACGCGCGGCGAAGTGCGCGATGCGATCAAGGACGTCGGCCGGTTTCAGGAAGCCTTTCTCAGCCGTGCCGCCGAACAGCAGGTCAGCATCAGCGAACTGCGCCAGATCCTCGCCACGGCGCGCGAGGAAAGCGAGGAGCTGGCCACGCAAGTTGACGAGCGGCTTACCGAAGTGCTCACGCGGCTCTCCAGCGTCGCTTCGGGGATCGCCTCGCAACTGCGCGAAGGCACCGTCGGCGAAATCGAGGAAATCGCGAACCAGCTCGGCGACCAGAGCGGAGCGGCCATCGTGCGCGTGCTTCAGGGACGCGGCGCGGAACTGGTGGGCAAGCTGGAAGAAGCGATCGACGCCGCGACGCAGGCGAGCCGCGATTCGGTTATCCAGATGCGCGATCAGCTAAGCCGCGTGGACGAACTGGCCGGCAATCTGGAAGCGCGCGTCGAACGCCTGCGCGAACGCGCAACCGAACAGGTCGACAACGATTTTGCCCGGCGGGTGGCGCTCATCACCGAATCGCTCAACTCGACCTCCATCGATATCGCCAAGGCGCTGTCGACCGACGTGTCGGAAACCGCGTGGGCGGCCTATCTCCGCGGAGACCGGGGCATCTTCACACGGCGCGCGGTCAGCCTGATCGACAACGGGCAGGCCAAGGCGATCCAGAACCACTACGAACGCAACCGCGATTTCCGCAAGAACGTGAACCATTACATCCACGATTTCGAGGCGATGCTGCGCCAGCTTCTATCCACACGCGATGGCAACGCGCTGGGCGTGACGCTGCTGTCCTCGGACATGGGCAAGCTCTACGTGGCGCTGGCGCAGGGCATCGAGCGGCTGCGGGGATAAACGCCCACCGCCCGCCGTGGAAACCCGATCTTAACCAAGCCCACGTAGTGTGGTCTGATAGAACCGGACCGGAGACGATTACCCGCCGGTAAACCATTCCCATTTTTTACGCCTTAACAGGCCACCGGTAGCTCCCAACGCGATAAAACGTATGGGTAGATATCATGGGAATGACACTTGGTGGTCTGTTCGGCTGGGTAGCGCCGAAGCAGACGACGAACAATAATACCGTTGCATCATCCACGACCACGCAGCCGGCTCCGGCCACCAGCACTTCGACATCCACGGCAGTCGCAAGCGCGCCCGTCGCGACTAGCGCGACCGCGCCCGCATCGGCCGGCACGTCGACCGGAAGCGCAACCTCGCCGGGCGTAATCGTGGAAACCGGCAATACGCCTGCGGAGCCGGTAACCTACTCTGTTCCGGCGGTCGCGCCCGCCCCGGTCGAGGCTGCGCCGGTGGCCTCGTCGCCCGCTTCGTCGAACGACAACACCTCTCTCGCTGCCCCGGCCGTTACCGACAGCCAGCCCGTTGCGCAGGAACCCGTTGCGGCCGATCCGGCGACGGCAACCGCACAGCCGCCAGCTGTGACCGGGCAAGCCGCGAGCGCGCCCGCCGAACCGCTGGACCAAACGCCCCCGGCGGTTGCGTCGGCGCCCCCGGCGGACACCAATCCTCCGGCCTCGGAAGTTAACACGCCAGCGGACGCCGAAGGCCCCGAGGTGGCCGAGAACAAGGCGGCGCAGCCACAGGCGCCAGTCGACGACAAGCCCGCAGCTTCGCCGCCGGTTAACACGGCAGGCGTTGCCAGCAATACGGCAACGACAAACCCGGCATCGCCCTCGGCCGATCAGCCGGCAAGGATGGACCAGACCGCGCCAGCGACATCGTCTTCGCCCGCCGGGACGCAGTTCTCGATCGCCGGTCAGGTCAAAGCCGCCGCGCAAGCGGGGCACGCCGCCACCGATAAGGCCGAAGCGGGTTCCGCGAACCGGGCGGAACGCTTCACCCATGCCGAGATATGGGCGCGGGCGGCTTACGAAATGATGGCGGAGGCATCCGCGCAAAACGTCAGGGCGCTGCACCTCGTCACATCGGATTGATTGCGGCATCCGTGGAACGAAAAGGGGCGCTTCCCGAAGGAAGCGCCCCTTTTTTTGCGCAGATCCGATCGAACCGGCCGATCAGGGCAGCGGCGGCACCGGCTGCGGCGGAATGTCCGCGTCCTCCTCGTGCACCTCGACCGTACCACGGCCCACATGGCTGCGGCTGCGGCTGTAGGCGAAATAGACCAGCAGGCCCACCGCCGCCCAGACCACGAACAGCATCTGGCTCTTCACGTCCAGCTTGTAGAACAGATAGAGGCAGCCCAGGAACGACAGCGGCGCCGTGATCATAATCGCCGGGGTGCGGAACGGGCGATGGCGCGAGGGTTCCGTGCGCCGCAGGATCAGCACCGCGACCGACACCGCCGCGAAAGCGAACAGCGTGCCCGAATTCGAAATGTTCGCCAGCAGGCCGACCGGAAAGAACGCGGAGAACAAGGCCACGAACACACCCGTCAGGATGGTGATGACGTGCGGGGTGTTGAACTTGGGGTGGATTTTGGAAAAGGCCGCCGGAAGCAGGCCATCGCGGCTCATCACGAAGAAGATGCGGGTCTGGCCGAACATCATCATCAGGATGACCGAAGGAAGGGCAAGGCCGGCTGCCAGACCGATCAGGTTGCCGATCTGCGGCCAGCCGATCTCGCGCAGCGTCCACGCCAGCGCTTCCTTGGAGCAGACCACGGCCTGATCGCCAATGCTGGCGCACTGAGCCGCCAGTTCGCGGCTGCCGGGCTCAAGGCCCATGCCGTGCGCGTCCATGACCGGCTGCGCACCGACCGAACCGATCACGCCCGCCGCCACCAGCAGATAGAAGATGGTGCAGATCGCAAGGCTGCCGATCAGGCCGATCGGCATGTTCCGCTGCGGATTCTTGGTTTCCTCGGCGGCGGTCGAGACCGCGTCGAAGCCGACATAGGCGAAGAAGATCGAGGCGGCGGCCGCGCCCACGCCGCTGAAGCCCAGTGGCATGAACGGTTCGAAGTTCTTCATGTTCATCACCGGTACCGACAGGATGACGAACAGCGTCAGCGCGGACACCTTGATAGCCACGAGAACGGCGTTGACCGTCGCGCTTTCCTTGGTGCCGATCACGAGGAGCCCGGTGACGAGGCTGGCGATCAGCATCGCCGGCAGGTTGATAACGCCACCGTCATAGGGGCCGCGCACGAGCATGTCGGGTATGTCTATGTGGAAGGCGTTCTCCACCAGCCCGACCACATAGCCCGACCAGCCGACGCTGACCGCGCCGGCCGCCACCGCGTATTCGAGGATCAAGGCCCAGCCGACCATCCAGGCGATCAATTCGCCCATCACGGCGTAGCTGTAGGTATAGGCGGAGCCGGAAACCGGCACCATCGCCGCCATTTCGGCATAGCACAGGGCGGCAACGGCGCAGACGAAGCCGGCGATGACGAAGCTGAGCATCATGCCCGGCCCGGCCTTCTGCGCCGCTTCGGCCGTGAGCACGAAAATGCCGGTGCCGATCACGGCGCCGATCCCGAGCATGGTAAGTTGGAAGGCGCCGAGCGAGCGATGCAGCGATTTCTTCTCGGCAGTAGCAAGAATGGCGTCGAGTGGTTTGACGCGACCGAACATGGAATTCTCCCGCCTTGGACCGTTGCGGACCGCCGATCCCTCGGAACGGTTACACCGGCAACCAGGTTGTGGCGGAGGAAGCTAGCGGCAAGGTTCCGTCACGCAAAGGTCTTTTTCCCCCGCCTTCTGGGGATGCCGGCATGCTTGCGGGCGGCGAACGATGGTCTAGAAGGCTTGTCCCCGTATTCCGAAGGGACCACATGCATGTCCACGACGTTCCAGCTCGATACCGCGACCAGCCGCGCCAACCCGACGCCGGCGCCGATGAAGCGCCTGACGGTTCCGGCGATCCGTCAGCGCAAGAAGGACGGAGTGACCGATCAGCCCGTGGTGATGCTGACCGCCTACACCGCCCGGCAGGCACAGTTGCTCGATGCGCATTGCGATCTTCTTCTGGTCGGGGATTCGCTGGGGCAGGTGATCTACGGCCTGCCTTCGAGCGTTCCCGTCACGCTCGACATGATGGCCGCGCACGGCGCGGCGGTCGTGCGCGGCAGCTATCACGCCGCCGTCGTGGTGGACATGCCATTCGGCGCCTATGAAGGTTCACCGGAACAAGCGTTCGCCAGCGCCGCGCGCCTGCTCAAGGAGACGGGCTGCGCGGCGGTGAAGCTCGAAGGGGGCGAAGCCATGGCGGAAACCGTGGCCTTCCTCACCCGGCGGGGGATCCCCGTGATGGGCCATGTCGGTCTTACCCCGCAGGCAGTGAATGTGCTGGGCGGCTACAACGCGCGCGGCCGCAGCGACGCGGAAGCCGCCAAGATCGTCGGCGATGCCAGGGCGCTGGCGGATGCCGGCGCGTTCGCCATCGTGATCGAAGGCGTGGTGGAACCCATCGCCATCCAGATCACGAAGGCCGTGCCCTGCCCCACGATCGGCATCGGCGCATCGGCGCAGTGCGACGGGCAGGTGCTGGTGACCGAGGATATGCTGGGCATGTTCGAACGGGTGCCGCGTTTCGTGAAGATCTACGAGAACCTGGCCGAGACGATCTCCGGCGCGGCCGCGCGCTATGCCGACGAAGTCCGCAACCGGACCTTCCCCGGCATCGAACAGACCTACCAGCCACGCTGATTCCGCACAACGCAAGCATCCGCGCATTTCCCGGCATTGCGTTGCCGGGTCGTTCCGCTATGCCCGGCGCGACCGTCCGTGGCCGCGCACCGGCCACAGCATTTCCGCATCTTCAGGGGACCAAACCGTGCTTCGTTTCTTCAAGGGCTCGATCGGCTTCACGCTGGTCTGCCTCGCGCTGGCGGTAGCTTATGGCTGGTGGCTGACGGGCTCGGCATCGGCAACATTGGCGCTGGTGTGGATCGTCACGGTGCTGTCGATCCTCGAAATCTCGCTGTCGTTCGACAATGCGGTGGTCAACGCCACCGTCCTCGCCGAGATGGACGACATCTGGCAGCGGCGGTTCCTCACCTGGGGCATGGTGATCGCGGTATTCGGCATGCGCATCGTGTTCCCGCTGGCCATCGTGGCGATTGCCGCCGGAATCGGGCCGGTGCAAGCGCTCAAGCTCTCGCTCAACGAACCGGCGCGCTACGAAGCGATCGTCAGCGGCGCGCATGTGGGCATTGCCGGCTTCGGTGGCGCGTTTCTGGCGATGGTGGGCCTGTCGTTCTTCTTCGACGGCGAAAAGGAAGTCCACTGGATCCGCTGGATCGAGGAGAAGCTGAGCCTCGTCTCCAACGTCAAGGCCGCCGAGATCGGCCTGCTGATGGTGGGGCTCTATCTGGTCTCGCTGCTGCTGGACGCCACCGAGGCGCATACCTTCATCGTGTCGGGGATGCTCGGCATCGTCGCCTTCATCGCGGTGGAAGCGATCGGCACGATCCTCGAAATGCGCGAAGAAGCGCAGAAGGCGGCGGGCGCGATGGTCCGCTCCGGCCTTGGCGGATTCCTGTACCTCAACGTGCTGGATGCCTCGTTCAGCTTCGACGGCGTGATCGGCGCATTCGCCCTTTCCAACAATATGGTCATCATCGCGCTGGGCCTGTCGATCGGCGCCATGTTCGTCCGTTCGATGACCATCATGCTGGTGCAGCGCGGCACGCTGGCGGAATACCGCTATCTTGAACACGGCGCGTTCTGGGCAATCATCGCGCTGGGCGGGATCATGCTGGCATCGGCGCGCTTCCACATTCCCGAAAGCGTCACCGGACTGATCGGCGCGGCGCTGATCGGCCTGTCGTTGTGGTGGTCGATCCGCCACCGGCGTCGGCATCCCGACACCGGCGCGGACTGACCCTCACTCCGTCGGGTTCCTATTCAATCGGCGTCGAGGCGAGCGTCGGTTCGGGAGCCGGCGTGCCGAGGAAGCGCGGCGCCGGTGCGGGCATCACCATGCCTCCATCCTTGACGAACGTGCCACGTGCGACGTTGTGCGCGTGGCCGGGCGCTTCCGACAGGCTGAGCACCGGCGCGAAGCAGATGTCCGTGCCATCCATGATCGCGCACCATTCGTCGCGGGTCTTCGTCAGGAACAGCGCCTTGGTCCGCTGCTTGAGATCGGGCCACGCCTTCGCATCCATCTGCCGCGCGAAATCCGGATCGTCCTTCAGCCCGGTCTTCTCCATCAGCAGCGCATAGAACTGCGGTTCGATCGATCCGATCGAAATCCACTTGCCGTCCGCCGTCTCGTAGGTGTCGTAGAAATGCGTGCCCCCATCGAGCAGGTTGACGCCGCGTTCGTCCTTCCAGATGCCGTTGCCGAAGAACGTCCACGTCATCGCGGACAGGATCGCCGCACCATCGACCATCGCGCAGTCGACCACCTGCCCCTTGCCAGTGGTGCGGGCGCTGAACACCGCCGCCATGATGCCGAACGCCATCAGCATTCCACCACCGCCGAAATCGCCGACCGCGTTGACCGGAAACTGGGGCTTGCCCCCCGCCTCGCCATAGGTGTGCAGCGCGCCGGACAGGGCGATATAGTTGATGTCGTGCCCCGCCAGCGGCGCCATCGGCCCATCCTGGCCCCAGCCCGTCATCCGGCCGTAGACCAGCCGCGGATTGTCGGCCAGCAGCACGTCCGGACCAAGCCCGAGCCGCTCCATCACGCCGGGGCGATAGCCCTCGACGATGGCATCGGCTTCCTTCACCAGCTCGCGAATGCGCGCCAGCGACGCCGGGTCCTTGAGATCCAGCGCGATGCGCTGACGGTTGCGGTTGAGGATATCGCGCTGGCCATCGTCGCCTACGCGGCTGGTGGCCCCGGGGCGGTCGATCCGGATCACCCTGGCGCCATGATCCGCCAGCATCATGCAGGCAAACGGCCCCGGCCCGATCCCTGCGAACTCGATGACAGTCAGTCCTTCCAGCGCTCCGGCCATGCCGCTCCCTCGCATTTAATTGATCGATTAAAGCGAGGTCGTAACGCCCGGGGCGGTGTCCTGTCCAGAGCGAATCCGCCGGACCAGGAGAGAGGCGCGATCAGCCCTGCCCGCGCCCGGCCAGGACCTGCGCCATCGCATCCGCATCCGCACCCCGCCCCTCGCGTCGCCAGCCCGCTTCCAGCAGCTTCATGGCTTGCACGCTGCCGGGGTTCTGGAACAGATAGCGCGCGGTCATGCCATCGGCGTCGCGCGCCCTCCCCGCCGCGCGCAGCGCCGCATCCATCCGGACCAGAACCGGCTCGGTATAGCGGATGGACGCGGCCCGATCATAATCGGCAATGGCTCCGGTCGTGTCACCCGCCAGCATCCTGACATCGCCGACCAGCAGGTGTGCTTCCGACGCGCCGGGATTGGCATCACGCAGGCGCGTGGCGACCGCCAGCGCCTCGCCGTTGAGCCGCATTTCGAGCAGCCCCCGGACATAGGGCAGCACGTTGGTCGCGAAATTCGGCGCTTCGTTGTAGCGCACGCCCAGCACGCCCAGCGGTGCGCCCGACGGCAGCGGCGCGAACGGACGAACGCCGTGCTGCGCCGCCCGGGCAAGATAGGGCGCGGCACGTTGCGGCTTGCCCTGCCGTTCCCACGCATGACCGACAAGCGCGAGCATATAGGGTGATGCCCAGGGCTGTCGCGCTACGATCTCGAACCGGTCGAGTATCTGCCGGTAATCCCCCAGGCGATCCAGCGCCCGCGCCAGCATCTTCTGCGCCTCGAGGTTGTCGGGCTGCATCCGCGACAGGCGATCGAAATATTCGACCGCGAGATTCACGTTACCGGCGCGATACTCGAGAATGCCGTTGAGCTGGATGGCAGCCGGCATGTCACGCAGCGCGGTTCCGGTGCGCAGCAGGATCGAGCGGGCCAGCTCGGTCTTTCCCGCGCGGGCCGCCAGCACAGCTTGCAGGTAAAGCGCGCGCGCGTTCTTCGGATCGACCTCGATCAGTTTGCGGCAGACCGCCAGCATCGCGCGATACTGGCCAAGATCGCCCAACGTCGCCGCATATTCGCCCAGCAGGGCCTTGTCGTTGGGCGCGATCCGCAGACCGGCCTCGAACCACGGCAGGGCGGCGCGCAGGCCATACTGTTCGCGCACCAGCATCCCGCGCAGTTCCAGCGCGCGCACGTTGTTCGGGTCCAGCCGCACGGCGTGATCCGCGGCCCCGATCGCCTGGGCCTGCTCGCCGCCCGAAAAGCGCAGCCGGGCGATATCGACCCACAATCCGGCATCATCGGGCGTGAACCGCAAGGCCTGGTCGAACGCCTGCGCGGCACGCTGGAGATTGCCTTCCGCCAGTTCGAGTCGTCCGCGAACACGCCAGCCATTGCCCGCCGTATCAGGGGCGAACGCGCCTTCCGTCAGCCAGCGGCGCGCTTCCGTCCGGTCGCCTTCGAGCAGCAGCGCCTCGCCCACCAGATCGCGCACCGCATCGGCCGGGGTGCCGTTGCGCACCGCTTCGCGCAGCGGCACTTCGGCGGCGATCCCGTCACCCCGGTCCAGCGCGGCGCGCGCTTTGCCCCGCAATCCGTCAAGCACGGGCGCGCTGCCCGCAACCGGGAGCGCGGCGGCAAGCAGAACCGCCGCCGCGACCAGCCGCGCCACCCGGGGCCAACGCCTAGTGCTGGAGGTCGTATTGCTTGAGGAGATCATAAAGCGTCGGTCGGCTGATCCCGAGCAGGCGCGCGGTGCCCGATATATTGCCCTCGCTGCGCGCCAGCGCGTGGCGGATCACGCGGCGGTCGGTCGCCTCGCGCGCGGTCTTGAGGTTCAGCGGATTGTCGCTGTTCTCGTCGGGCGCGGGCAGATCGAGGTCCAGCGCCGTCACCAGCTTGCCATCGGCCATGATGACCGCACGCTTGATACGGTTTTCCAGTTCGCGGACGTTACCGGGCCAGTTCCACGCGTCGATGGCGGTCAACGCGTCGGCTGCGAAGCCCTTGACCGCCGGATTCATCTCGGCGGCGAAACGTGCAAGGAAGGCATTGGCCAGCAGGGTGGCATCCCCCGGCCTTTCGGCAAGGCCCGGAATGCGCACGACGATTTCGGCCAGGCGATAGTAAAGGTCTTCGCGAAACCGCCCGTCGGCAATCATCGCTTCGAGGTTCTGGTGCGTGGCGCAGACGATGCGCGTATCGACTTCGATCGAGCGACGGCCGCCAATGCGCTCGATCGTGCGTTCCTGCAGGAAGCGCAGCAGCTTCACCTGCAGCGGAAAGGGGATGTCGCCTACTTCGTCGAGAAACAGCGTGCCCCCGCTCGCCATCTCGATCTTGCCCTCGGTGGTCTTGATCGCCCCGGTGAAGGCCCCCTTCTCGTAGCCGAACAGTTCGCTTTCGAGCAGGTTTTCGGGGATGGCCGCGCAGTTGATGGCGACGAACGCGCCGCGCCGGCGGTTCGACGCTTCGTGCAGGCCGCGCGCCAGCAGTTCCTTCCCGGTGCCGCTCGCCCCCAGCAGCATGACCGAAACGTTGGTGCCGGCGACCCGTTCGATCGTGCGGGCAACCTTGACCATTTCCGGCGCCGCCGTGATCATCCGCCCCAGCACCTTGTTGTCTGGCCCGGCGCGATCCGCCAGCGAGCGGTTTTCCGCCTCGATCCGGTGGAGGTGCAGCGCGCGCCGCACGATCAGGCCCAGCGCGTCGATGTCGACCGGCTTCTGGTAGAAATCGTAAGCGCCCTTGGCGATCGCGGTCAGCGCGCTTTCGCGCGCGCCGTGGCCGCTGGCGACGATCACTTTGGTATCGGGCTTGAGCGCCATGATCTCGTCCAGCACGGCAAAGCCTTCGCTGGTTCCGTCAGGATCGGGCGGCAGCCCCAGATCGAGCGTCGCCACCGCCGGCTCTTCTGCCCGCAGCAGCGCCAGGGCGCTGGCGCGATCGCCGGCGATAAACACGTCGAAATCCTCGTAGGCCCATTTGAGCTGGGCCTGAAGACCGGGATCGTCCTCGACGATCAGCAGCTTGGGGCGCACCTCGGTCATCATGCCACTTTCTTTTCATCGGAACCTTCCCCGGTTCCGGGATTGGCGTGTTGTTCGGCGGCGGGAGCCAAAGGCAGGCGGATCGTGAAGCGGCTGCCCAGCCCTTCCCGGCTTTCCACATCAAGCCGCCCGCGCATGGCGCGCACCATTTCGCGCGCTTCGAAGGCGCCGATGCCGAAACCGCCTGACTTGGTGGAAACGAAAGGCTTGAACAGGCCGTTGCGGACAAAGTCGGCGCTCATGCCGGCGCCGGTATCCACCACGTCGATGCACCCATCCGTGCCCTCGATGCGCCAGCGCAACAGCACCGGCATCCCTTGCGGGCTGGCATCGATCGCATTCTGCACAAGGTGCAGGAGCACCTGCTCCAGCGTTTCGCGATGGGCGAGAACGCCGAACGACGTTTCCCCAACAGCGTGCGCCCGCGGCCCTTGCGCTCCGGCATAACGGGTGACGACACCCTTGCACACGTCCGCCACGTCAGTCCCCGCGAGCTTTTCCGGCGCGGCCTTGCCATAGCGCGAAAGGCGCGCCAGCAGGGCGTTGAGCTTGTCCGTGGAATTGCGCAGCGTCACCAGCATATCGGCGCGAAAGGCCGGGTTTTCGGCATGGCGTTCCGCATTGCGCGACAGCAGGCTGAGCTGGCTCGCAAGGTTCTTGATATCGTGCATCACAAAGGCGATGCGGCGATTGAACTCGTCGAACCGGTTCGCCTCCAGCAGCGCGACCTGGCCATTGTTCTCCGCCAGATAGCTCGCCAACTGCTGCCCGACGACGCGCAGCAGGTCGAAATCCTCCCAATCGAGCTGGCGCGTCACCGGCGGCCTGCCGAGCACGACCATGCCCACCAGCCGTTCGAAATGCAGCAGCGGCACCAGCGCCCAGGCTTCGCGATCCTCCACCAGCCAGCCCGGCACCCGTGCCCGTTCGCCCTGATGATCCGTGCCGGCGCGCACTTCGTCGAGATCGACGATGAAGCCATGCTGTTCGAAGAAGGCGACGCTGGCCGCCTCCATCGCCATGCCCGGAACTTCGGCGGCGGGCCATTGCCAGCGCCCGGCGAGTTCAAGGTCACCGGTTTCGGAAGGCACCAGCAGCAGGCCCTGGGCACTGTCCGTGATATCGGCCAGCGCCTGCACCACGCGCGCATGCAGCGGCAGCGCCTGCGCTCCGCCGTGTCCGATCGTGCGCGTGAAGCGCAGCCATTCGGCGCGATAATCGTAGCGGTGCTGGAACAAGTGCTTGGCGAGCACGACCTTGGCCCAGCCCCGCAGGCGCTTTGATGGCATCACGGCCAGCACCAGCACCGTGATGGCCACCGCAAACCCAAGCTGTGCCAGTTGCGAGGCGTTGCCCCCCAGCCACGCCAAAGATTGCGCGGCGCCCACCATCACGATCATGTAGCCGCCGATCACCAGCAGCGAGAGCGACTGGAAGGCGATCGTGCGCGAAGGCGAAAAGCGCAGCGAGGATTGCGCACGCGCCGCTCCGAACGCGAGCAGGACGGTAGCGATGATCTGGGTCAACGCCCGGATCGCCACGAGATTGTCCGGCACCCAGTTCGCCAGGTAGGCGATAGTGTAGAAGTTGAGGTCGTAGCCCCAGACCAGCGCCATTGCCGCGCAGGCCCAGCGCACCGCGATGCGCTGTTGCGCCACCGCGCCGACATAGAGATTATGGACCAGCACGAGCACGCCGGTGGTCACCAGCAGCCGCAGCATGACCGAGATGTGGAAGATCATCTCCTCCACCCCCTCGATCGCGCCGAACCACAGTTGCAGCATGATCGCGATCGCCTGCAACGCCTCCACGAAGGCGAGCACGATCATCAGCGGGCGCACAGGGCCCATGTGGCCATTGCGCCCGTCGCTGGCGAACAGGGCGTAAACAAGGCCCAGCCAGCCAAGATCCCGCAGGGTTTCCGCCAGCTGCGCCGGGAGCGATCCGGCCCCCATCGCCGCACACAGCAAGGCCCAAAGCGCCATTGCGACCAGCGCGGCGATGCGCACCTTGCCGCCGGGTTCGCGCCGCCGCGCGCCATCGCCCAGCCAGACCGCGAGCAGCAGAGCGCAGAACGCCGCAAGCACGTAGCCCCAGTGGGCAAAGCCACTGGAGGTATGCCCCGCGAGTTCGTCGATCGCGTTCAACGCGCGCCCTCGTTCCACAGCACGACGCGGATGGTCTGCAACAGGATCAGCAGGTCGAGGAACGGGGTGTAATTCTTGGCGTAATAGAGATCGTATTCAAGCTTGTTGCGCGCGTCCTCGATCGAAGCGCCATAGGGGTAGTTGATCTGCGCCCAGCCCGTGATGCCCGGCTTTACCATGTGGCGTTCGGCGTAATAGCGGAGCTTGTCCTCAAGATCGGACACGAATTCCGGCCGTTCCGGGCGCGGGCCGACGAAGCTCATCTCGCCTTTGAGGACCGTCCACGTTTGCGGCAATTCATCGATCCGCACCTTGCGGATGAAGCGGCCGATCCGCGTTACGCGGGGGTCGTCCTTCTGCGCCCATTTCGCGCCATCCACTTCGGCATCGGTGCGCATCGAACGCAGTTTGATGACATCGAAATTCTGCCCGTAGAGCCCCACGCGGGTTTGCCGGAAGAAAGCCGGGCCACGGCTGTCCAGCTTCACCAGCACCGCGAACAGCGCGATCACCGGCAGCGTCATCACCAGCAGCAGCAGGCTGGCGGCGATGTCGAACAGGCGCTTGGCCGCGCTCGACAACATACGGCCCGACGAGAAGCCATCGGAAAAGATCAGCCAGCTCGGGTTTACCGAGTCGAGATCGATCCGCCCGGTTTCGCGCTCGACGAACGTCGAGAAATCGTTGACGTGGACGCCGGTGGTCTTGATCCGCAGCAGGTCCTTGAGCGGCAGCGCGTTACGCCTCTCCTCAAGCGCCAGCACCACTTCGCTGACGCCCAGGTTGTCCACGAAGCGCGTCAGGTTATGGATGGCGGCGCGGTTGATCGCCTCCTCCACCACCGGCACGCCGTCGCTCATGCCGACATAGCCGACGATCACGAACCCGGCCTCGGGGCGCTCTCCCAGCTTGCGCAGGCGATCGGCGCGATGGCCGGAGCCCAATACCAGGATGCGCCGGCGGAACGCGGCGGTGCCGAGCAGGCCACCCAGCAGCACGCGCACCCCGAACAGCAGCCCGATGGCCAGGAACATCGCGTAAAACAGGTTCGACCGCCACAGCGTGTGGCCGGGCAGGAGGAAATAGACCACCGACATCGCAATGATGCCGAGGCTCACAGCCACCAGCAGGCGCGCGGCGGCATAGCGCAGGGACCGCAGCGCCTCCGACCCGTAGACCCCGACCGAGATCATCGCCACCTGCACCAGCACGGCGAACGTCGCCAGCGGCGCCCAGCGTTCGTTGATCGGCCCGAAATCGAGCCCGATCTGTCGCGCACGAACGATCCAGCCCAGTTCGCCCGACGCGATCAGCAGGAAGAAATCGAACAGGCCCAGAAGGAAGACCGCGTTCGGAATGTAATGTTTGAACAGGCGGATCATCAGCCCTGCTTCACCTGGCTTTCGACCATTACGGCCATCATCCGTCCTTGTAGCCAGGAAGGGTAAAGCGTCGGTGAATCTGACAATTTCCGTTTCACCGCGGTCGCCGGAAAACGCTGCAAAATGGAAATGTTATCGCGCTAGGTACTGAAATCTGTCGGTATTGTTTACAGCCCGCAATCGCTCGATCATGGTGCGTCGATTGTTTGCGAACAGCGCAACATGGCACTGGCGGCGAACGCGCTTCGCTGCCATGCTGCGCACCATGCGGCAAAAGGAATTGCGCATAGCCCTGGTCTGCTTCGGCGGGATCAGCCTTGCGGTCTACATGCATGGCGTGACCAAGGAATTGTGGTACGCCACGCGCGCCAGCAGAGCGCTGCATACGGACGATCCCGCCAGGGTCGCCCCGTCGGCCGGCGTGGAGAAAGTCTATCTCGACCTTCTCGAAACGATTCAGCGCGAATGCGGCCTGCGGCTGCGCATCCTGCCGGATATCATCTCGGGAACCAGCGCGGGTGGCATCAACGGCGTGCTGCTGGCCCAGGCGCTGATCAGCGGGCAGAGCCTCGAACCACTGACGACGCTGTGGCTGGAAAAAGCCGATGTCGACGTGCTGCTCGATCCCGACGCCAAGCCGTGGAGCCGCTTCGCCAAATTCTGGGCGCAACCGATCGTGTGGTTCGTGCTGGCCCGTCCCGGCAATGCCGTGATGCGCATGGTCGCCCCGCGCATCCGCGCCGAAGTGCGGCGTAAGGTTTCCAGCCTGATCCGCGCGCGCTGGTTCGCACCGCCGTTCAGTGGCATCGGCTTTTCGCGCCTGCTGGCCGAAGCGCTGGAGGCGATGGAGGAGAGCACGGCGGAACATGCCGGCACGGCTCCGCTGCTTCCCGCCGGCCATCCGCTCGATCTTCTGGTCACCGCAACCGATTTCAATGGCCACCTTGAGGAACTGCGGCTCAACAGCCCGCCGCTGGTGGAAGAAAGCGAACACCGGCTGGCCATCGCCTTCAGCCGGGTCGCCGGTATCGGACCTGGCAGCGATCTTGCCACGCGGGCGGAACTTGTCTTTGCCGCGCGATCCACCGCCAGCTTCCCCGGCGCGTTTCCCCCGCTGATGGTGGCCGAGATCGACCGCCTTGTGCAGGAGCGCCGCATGGGCTGGCCGGGGCGCGACCGCTTCCTCCAGCGCATCATGCCCAGCCGCTGGAAGCGCGGGGAAGTGGGCGAAGTCGCGCTGGTCGATGGCGCGGTGCTGGTCAATCGGCCGTTCGCACAGGCGATGGGCGTGCTGCGCAACCGCCCGGCAGAGCGCGAGGTGGACCGTCGCTTCGTCTATATCGATCCCAGCCCCGATCACGTCCGCTATGAGGAGCGCAGCGGCCGCACGGTCGGCTTCTTCTCCGCGATCTTCGGCTCGCTATCGTCGATCCCGCGCGAACAGCCGATCCGCGACAATCTGGAAACGCTGGAACAGCAATCGCGCGAGCGCGCCCGGCTCCGCTCGATCGTCGATGCGCTTCAGCCGGAGATCGAGGAAACGGTCGAACGCCTGTTCGGCTATACCCTGTTTTTCGACCAGCCCAACCGCAAGCGCCTGACCAACTGGCGGAACAAGGCGCAACAGGCGGCCGCCGAACAGGCTGGCTATGCCTTCCATGGCTATGCCCAGGTGACGTTCGCCGGGATCGTCAGCGATCTGGTGGACCTGATCGCGGAAGCCGCGCCCGATGCCGCGCCGCGCGCGGAAATCGAGAGCGTGCTGTGGGCGCACCTTGTCCAGTCCTCGGGTCTCGACAAGCTGGCCGAACGCAAGGGCGGTGCGACGGAGGCCGCCATCGGCTTTTTCCGCGCGCACGATATCGGTTTCCGCATTCGCCGGCTCAAGCTTCTCGCCCGTCGGCTGACTTACGACTGGGACGAGGCCGAAGGGATCACGCCCGAAGCGCGCGAGGCGGCGCGCGATACCGTCTATCGCGCGCAGGCGCTCTATCAGGGCCGCGAGACCGCCGCCGGCCTTGGCCCGGGCTTCGCCGCCTCCGCCGCCGTGGTCGCCAGCGATCCGGGGGCGGTCCTTGCCTCCATCGCGGCGCGGCGCGACCTGACCGGGATCGACCTCAAGGTCGATGCCATGATCGTGGCGGCGCTGGAAGCGATGGACAAGCCGTTGCGACGGCGCTTCCTCCACGCCTATCTCGGCTTCCCGTTCTACGATGTCGCCACGCTGCCGCTGTTGCAGGGCGAAGGCATGGGCGAATTCGATCCGATCAAGGTCGATCGCATCTCGCCCGACGATGCCACGTCGATCCGCGCCGGAGGCACGCTCGATTGCCTGCGCGGCGTGGAGTTCTTCAATTTCGGCGCCTTCTTCAGCCGCGCCTATCGCGAGAACGACTATCTCTGGGGCCGCCTGCACGGCGCGGAACGGATGATCGACCTGATCGTCTCCACGGCGGAGCTTCCGCTTGACGTCAGCACCGTTCGCCGGGCGAAACGGCAAGCGTTTCTCGCCATCCTGCACGAAGAGCGGGACCGTCTCTGCGTGGAAAACGGGATGGTCGACCGCGTCATAGCGGAAGTGGAAGCGGCCTTCGAAGAAACGGAGCCGGGCGAAACGCGATAGGCGTGCCAGCCCTGCCCCGCGGAAGTTTCCCTATTCCGTCAGGTCGCTCCAAGCTTCCTTGAGCCGTTCGAAGAACCCCTTCGACTGCGGGCATTCCTCGCCGGTCTCGGTCGCCTGGAACTCCCGCAGCAATTCCTTCTGCCGCGCGGAAAGCCGGGTTGGCGTTTCCACCATAACCTCGACCACCAGATCGCCCATACCGCGCCCCTGCAGCACGGGCATGCCCGCGCCACGCTTGCGCAGTTGCTTGCCTGACTGGATGCCCGCCGGAATCTCCACGGCATGGCGTTTGCCATCCAGGCCTGGAATCTCGATCTCGCCGCCCAGCGCCGCCGTCGTGAAGCTGATCGGCGCGCGCGTCAGCAGCGTAGTGCCTTCGCGTTCGAACACGCGGTGGCGCTTGACGTGCAGGAAGATGTAAAGATCGCCCGGGGGGGCACCGAACGGCCCGGCCTCGCCCTTCCCGGCAAGGCGGATGCGCGTGCCGTTGTCGACGCCAGCGGGAATCGTCACTTCCAGCGTCTGTTCCAGATCGACGCGGCCCTCGCCGCGGCAGAACCGGCAGGGCTTCTCGATCACCTCGCCCCGGCCATGGCAGGTCGGGCAGGTCCGCTCGACCATGAAGAAGCCTTGCTGCGCGCGCACCTTGCCGTGTCCGCCGCACAGGTTGCAGCGCCGCGCACCGGTGCCCGGCTCCGCGCCGGACCCGTCGCAGGGATCGCACTTCTGCGAAACCTCGACCGAGATTTCGGCGGTCTTGCCATGGAACGCCTCTTCCAGCGTCACTTCCATGTCATAGCGCAGGTCCGCCCCGCGCCGCGCCTGCTGGCGACCGCCGCCAAATGCGCCGCTGCCGAAGATCGTTTCGAAAATGTCGCCCAGATCACCGAAATCGCCGCCGCCACCAAAGCCGCCGCCACCGGCGCCGCCCTGCTGGAACGCGGCGTGGCCATACTGGTCATAGGCCGCCCGCTTCTGCGGATCGGACAGGCAGGCGTAGGCCTCGTTGATCTGCTTGAATTTGGCTTCGGAATCGGCGCACCCCGGATTCTTGTCCGGGTGGAAGCGCATCGCCAGTCTGCGGAACGAAGACTTGATCGTCTTGTCATCCGCCGTGCGCTCGATTTCGAGCAGTTCGTAATAATCGGCTTCGGTTGCCATAAAACAGCCCCAACGTCACCCGCCATCCACGCCTGTGCGCGAATGGCGGGTTCGTTTCATCGCAACATCAAGCCTTGTTGTCGTCGACTTCCGAGAACTCGGCGTCGACCACATCGTCATCGGCCTTCGGCGCATCGGCGCCCGGCGAAGCGGCGGCCGCCTGTTCCTTCTCGTAGATCGCCTGGCCCAGCTTCATCGCCTTTTCGGTCAGCGCCTGGGTCTTGGCGTTCATGTCGTCGGGGTTGCCGCCTTCGATCGCCGTCCGGGTTTCCGCAATGGCGGCTTCGATCTCGGCCTTCAGTGAAGCGTCGATCTTGTCACCGTGCTCCTCAAGCTGACGCTCGGTGGCGTGGACAAGGCTGTCGGCATTGTTGCGCGCCTCGGCCGCCTCACGCCGCTTCTTGTCTTCCTCGGCGAACTTCTCTGCGTCCTTGACCATTTGGTCGATATCGGAATCGCTGAGGCCACCAGAAGCCTGGATGCGGATCTGCTGCTCCTTGCCGGTGCCCTTGTCCTTGGCGCTGACGTTGACGATGCCGTTGGCGTCGATGTCGAACGTCACCTCGATCTGGGGCACGCCGCGACGCGCTGCCGGAATGCCCACGAGGTCGAACTGCCCCAGGAGCTTGTTGTCCTGCGCCATTTCGCGCTCGCCCTGGAAGACACGGATCGTCACCGCCTGCTGGTTGTCCTCGGCAGTCGAATAGACCTGGCTCTTCTTGGTCGGGATCGTGGTGTTGCGGTCGATCATCTTGGTCATGATGCCGCCCAGCGTCTCGATGCCCAGCGAAAGCGGGGTCACGTCGAGCAGCAGCACGTCCTTGACGTCGCCCTGCAGCACGCCAGCCTGGATCGCCGCGCCCATGGCGACGACTTCGTCCGGGTTCACGCCGGTGTGCGGGTCCTTGCCGAAGAAGTCCTTCACCACTTCGCGAACCTTGGGCATGCGGGTCATGCCGCCCACCAGCACCACGTCGTCGATGTCCTTGGCCGAAAGACCGGCATCAGCCAGCGCCTTCTTGCAAGGATCGAGCGTGCGCTGGATCAGGCCGGCGACCAGCTTTTCCAGGTCGGCGCGGGTGATGGTTTCGACGAGGTGCAGCGGAGTGGTGCTGCCGCCTTCCATGCGCGCGGTGATGAACGGCAGGTTGATCTCGGTCGTCTGGGCCGACGACAGTTCGATCTTCGCCTTTTCGGCCGCTTCCTTCAGACGCTGGAGCGCAAGCTTGTCGCCACGGAGATCCATGTTCTCCTTGGCCTTGAACTTGTCCGCCAGGTATTCGACCAGCGCGGTGTCGAAATCTTCACCGCCCAGGAACGTATCGCCGTTGGTGGACTTCACCTCGAACACGCCATCGCCGATCTCCAGGATCGAGATGTCGAAGGTGCCGCCGCCAAGGTCATAGACCGCGATCGTCTTGCCGTCCTGCTTGTCGAGGCCATAGGCCAGCGCCGCCGCGGTCGGTTCGTTGATGATGCGCAGCACTTCCAGGCCGGCGATCTGGCCGGCGTCCTTGGTCGCCTGGCGCTGCGCGTCGTTGAAGTATGCGGGAACGGTGATGACCGCCTGCGTCACCGTCTCGCCCAGATAGGCTTCGGCGGTTTCCTTCATCTTCTGCAGCGTGAAGGCCGAAATCTGCGACGGGCTGTAGTCCTGGCCACCGGCCTTGACCCAGGCATCGCCGTTCTTGCCCTTCACGATCGTGTAGGGAACGAGCTCCGTGTCCTTCTGGGTCAGCGGATCGTCGAAACGACGGCCGATCAGACGCTTGACCGCGAAGATGGTGTTGTCCGGATTGGTCACGGCCTGGCGCTTCGCCGGCTGGCCGATCAGACGTTCGCCGTCCTTGGTGAAGGCGACGATCGAAGGCGTCGTGCGCGCGCCTTCCGAATTTTCGATGACCTTGGGCGTGCCCCCGTCCATCACCGCAACGCAGCTGTTGGTCGTGCCGAGGTCGATACCGATAACTTTAGCCATGGTTTCCCCATTTCCTTCCAGATTAGACACCGCGCACATGGCGCCCCCCGCGAAGGGCAGACGCCGGTCGGCGGCTCCGACGCGGCCGATATAGGTTCGGTTTGACTTGGCACAAGGCCTGACCGCGCCTAGATCAACAGACGAATTTTCAACTGGAGGATCGACGATGCGGCTCTACGTTCTGGCGGGACTTTCCAGCCTTGCCCTCGCGCTGACAGGATGTGGCGAAAAGGCCCCGCAGGAACCGGTCGCCGCTTCGTCGAGCGCCGATGCCACCCCGGAAAATGCCCCCGGAATCGCCCTGACCGATGCTATCGTGCAACTGCCGGTGGTCGCCGGCCGCCCCGGTGTCGCCTACTTCACGGTTTCGCAGGGGAACGGCGCGCCGCGCAAGGTCGCGGCGGTCCATGTCGATGGCGCCGGCCGGGCGGAAATGCACGAAAGCAAGATGGAGAACGGCGTTTCCTCGATGTCTCCGGTCAAGGAAGTGGCGCTGGAGCCGGGCAAGACCGTGGAGTTCAAGCCCGGCGGTTTCCACGTCATGCTGTTCGACGTGGCCGATACACTGAAGGCCGGCGGCACTACCGAACTGACCATCACGCTCGACAATGGCGACAAGGCAACGGTCGTCGCCAAGGTGACCAGCCCCGGCGGTGGTGAGGCGAGCGGGGCGATGGGCGGCGCGACGGGCGGCATGGAGCATATGGACCACAAGATGTGATCGCCAGCCCCGCGCAGACGTGCCCGGTGGGCGGTGATCGGCCGCTCACCGAACGCGAGTGCGCGCTGGTGCGGGAGGTGTTCGGCGGAGCCATTGATGTGGCACCGGTCCGCGTCAAACGGCGGCGGTTCTTCCCGTTCCAGCCGCGCAACGTGGTGATGGCGCCGATGGGCCACCTCCACTTCCATCCCGCCGGAGCGCACTATTGCGACGATTTCGGGGACGCCCCGCTATCGCTGCAAGGGCTGTTCATTCATGAGATGGCGCATGTCTGGCAGGCCCAGCGCAAGGGGCGATGGTATCTGCCGATGATGCGCCATCCGTTCTGCCGCTACGATTACCGCTTCGTGCCGGGCAAGCCCTTCGCCCGCTATGGCATCGAGCAGCAGGCGAAAATCGTCCGCCACGCCTTTCTCGCGCAAAAGGGGCATCCCGCCGGGAACGCCCCTCCTCTCGCCCGCCTGCAGGCGATTCTGCCGTTCGCGGATCAGCAGCGCACTTCGTATTCGTAGCCGTTGCGATCCACGCGGTAGCACCGGCCGCCGTGCTTCTTGATCTGCGAGCCGCCGAGCGCGCCGACCGCGCCGCCGATCGCGGCGCCGGTAGCGGCATCGCCACCCGTCGCCGCCGCCACACCGGCGCCGGCCGCTGCACCGACAAGGCCACCTTCGGCAGCATAATTGCGCGAACAGCCGCCCAGCGTGACGGCGGAACCCAGAACAAGCGAGGCAATCAGGAACTTACGCATGATGTGTCTCCGTTTCTTGCGCAGGCGACGCGCGAACCGGGGGCCGCGTTCCGCCGCTTGCGACGAACCGTGCAGCAGTTGCGTTTCACGGGCCGGAAGTGCGACAGGAAGCGGGCAGACTCGCCATGCGCTTCGTGATCGACAAGTGGCTGATAATCCACCGGAGGATGCCATGCCGCACGATGTCGATCACGCAGCCATTCTCGATCGCCTTGCCGCCGGGCGCGGCGGCGTGCGCAATGTGTTTGACGATATCGATCCGCGCCGCCTGGCGCACATCGTGGTCGACATGCAGAACGGCTTCATGGAGCCGGGCGCGCCCGTGGAAGTGCCCGAAGCGCGGAGCATAGTCGCCAACATCAACCGGATCACGCGCGCGGTGCGGGCCGCCGGGGGCACCAACGTGTTCCTGCGCTACACCAGTTCGCCCGAAGGCGATGCAAGCTGGTCCAATTTCATGATCCGCCAGGGCGCGGCCGCCACCGGCCACAAGGCGGCGTTCACCCCCGGCGCGCACTACTGGCAGCTCTCGCCCGCACTCGATGTCGCGCCGGGCGATCAGCTCCTCGACAAGCATCGGTTCAGCGCGTTCACGCCGGGCACTTGCGCGCTCGACGCCTTGCTGCGGGAACGCGGGATCGACACCGTGCTCATCACGGGGACGCTGACCAACTGCTGTTGCGAAAGCACTGCGCGCGATGCGATGCAGTTGAACTACCGCGTGCTGATCGCCGCGGACGCCAACGCCGCGCTGAGCGACGAAGAGCACGCCGCCACGCTGCACATCATGGCCATGGTGTTCGTCGACCTTTATGCGACCGACGAGGTGGAGGAACTGCTGGCGCGCTGACGCGCCAGCGCTCGCCCCCGTCGTCCGGCTCAGTCCGGCTTTTTGGCCACGGCCACCATCGCGGGTCGCAGCAGGCGGTCCTTGATCATGTAGCCGGCCTGAAGTTCCTGCAGCACGGTGCCGGGTTCGGCGTCGGCGGAAGGCACTTCCATCATCGCCTGATGCTGGTGCGGATCGAGCGGCAGGCCCGTGGCCGCGATACGGCTGATGCCGTGGCCGGCAAAGACCTTCTCGATCTCCCGCGCCGTGGCTTCCAGTCCGGCGACCAGATTCTTGAACTTCTCGTCATCGCGCAAGTCCGCGGGGATCGATTCCAGCGCGCGCGCCAGATTGTCGGCCACGGACAGGATGTCGCGCGCGAAGCCGGTCGCGGCATAGGCGCGCGTGTCCGCGATGTCCTTTTCCATGCGGCGGCGCAGGTTCTGTGTTTCGGCCTTTGCGTAAAGGATGTCCTGCTTCGCCGCCTCGAGTTCTTCGCGCAGCTTGACCAGTTCCTCGCCGTTGCCCGCCGAATCGATCAGTTCCTCGGGCACACCCTTCAGTTCTGCCTGTGCAGCTTCGTCCAGCGGGCGTGTCTCGTTATCCGTCATTTTCTTGAAAATCCGTCTTGTCCGATGAGTTTGCTCAACGATTGAGCCGTGAAATCCACCATGGGGACAACGCGCGCATAATTCAACCGCGTCGGTCCGATAACCCCCACCACGCCGACGACGCGCCCTTCCGCATCGCGCCACGGCGAAGCGATCACCGACGAGCCGGACAGCGAGAACAGGCGGTTCTCGCTGCCGATGAAAATCCGCGTCGATTCGGCATCCCGCGCGGCATCGAGCACCCCGGCGATCGCCTCGGCGTTCTCGAGCTGGTCCAGCAGTTGGCGGACACGCTCGATGTCGCCCAGCGCGGCCTCGTCCAGCAGGTTGGCCTGCCCGCGCACCACCAGCACCGGGCGCTGCGCCGCGTCCATCGACCAGATCGCCAATCCCCGTTCGACCAGATCGCGGCTGGCGGTGTCGAGCGCGGACCGGCCGCCCGCGATGTCGCGCCGGATTTCCACGGCGGCTTCGCCCAGCGTGCGCCCCATCAGCTTGTGTGTCAGGTAATTGCCTGCCTGCTCCAACGCGTGGGGCGGAACATCCGCCGGCAGGTCGATCAGCCGGTTCTCGATCGCGCCATCCTCGCCCACCAGCACCGCCAGAGCCCGCCCGGGCGAAAGGGCCATGAAGGAAAGCTGCATAAGCCGGGGCTCGCGCCGCGGCACCATCACGACGCCCGCGCCGGCGGACAGTTCCGACAGCGCCAGCGACGCGGCGTTGAGCGCCGCCTCGATCGTGCCGCCTTCGGCAAGGCCCCGCTGGATCTGCGCGCGCTCCGCCGCCGAGGGTTCCGCCACCTGCATGATGCCATCGACAAACAGGCGCAGGCCGATCTCGGTCGGCATCCGGCCCGCGCTGGTGTGGGGCGCGGCCAGCAGCCCCGCGTCCTGCAATTCCTGCAGCACCGAACGGATCGAGGCGGGCGACAGGTTGACCCCGCCCGTGCCCGCCAAGGTCTTGGAGCCGACCGGCTGGCCGCTGGCGATATAGCCTTCCACCACGAGCCGGAAGATATCCCGGGCGCGGCTGGACAGTTCGGTGAGCGGAAGCGAAACCATAAGCACCCAATGTAAACGGCAGGCTTGCAGGCTCAAGGGCATTGCGCGTAGGGCCTGCGCAACTTTCAACACCCGCCTGTCATCGACATGCGGATTTGCAGGATAATCACCATGCGCCCTTCCGGCCGCGCCGCAGACGAAATGCGCGCCATCACGATCGAGACCAACTTCACCAAGCATGCCGAAGGTTCGGTCCTGATCGGATTCGGCGATACCAAGGTGCTGGTTACCGCTTCGGTGGAAGAACGCGTGCCGCCGTTCATGCGCGGCAAGGGCGAAGGCTGGGTGACGGCGGAATATTCGATGCTGCCCCGCGCCACCCACACGCGCGGCAGTCGTGAGGCGGCCAAGGGCAAGCAGTCCGGCCGCACGCAGGAAATCCAGCGCCTGATCGGCCGCAGCCTGCGCGCCGTGACCGACCTCAAGAAACTGGGCGAACGTCAGATCACGCTCGATTGCGACGTGATCCAGGCCGATGGCGGCACCCGCACCGCCTCGATCTCGGGCGCGTGGATCGCGCTGCGTCTCGCCGTGCAGAAGCTGATCGACGCCGGCGCCATCAACGACGATCCGCTGACCGAAAAGGTCGCGGCGATCTCGTGCGGGATCGTGAACGGCGTGCCGGTGCTGGACCTCGACTACATCGAGGATTCCTCGGCCGATGCCGATGCCAACTTCGTGCTGATCGATGGCGGGAAGATCGCCGAGGTGCAGGCCACCGCCGAAGGCGCGACCTATGACGAGGAGGGGCTGCTCCGCCTGCTCCGCCTCGCCCGCGTGGGCTGCGCGCAGATCTTCGACGCACAGGCCAAGGCCGTCGCGCGGTGACACGCCACCTGGCGCGCGGCAAGCTCGTCATCGCCACGCACAACAAGGGCAAGCTCCGCGAAATCCAGGCGTTGCTGGCGCCCTATGGCGTGGAGTGCCTGTCCGCCGGCGAACTCGGCCTGCCCGAACCGGCCGAAACCGGCACGACTTTCGTCGAGAACGCGCTGATCAAGGCGCGCGCGGCGGCGGAAGCGGCGAACCTGCCGGCGCTGGCCGACGATTCCGGCCTCTGCGTGGCCGCGCTGGGCGGCGCGCCCGGCGTCTATACCGCCGACTGGGCCGAAGCCGCGCCCTATGAAGGCGGCCCCGGTCGCGATTGGTACATGGCCATGGGCAAGGTCGAGGGGAAACTGTGCGAGCAGGGGCCGGACACCCCGCGCGACGGATACTTCGCCTGCGTCCTCGCCATCGCCTGGCCCGATGGCGCCAGCGCCGTCTATGAAGGCCGCGCGCACGGCACGCTGACCTGGCCACCGCGCGGCACGCTGGGCTTCGGCTACGATCCGGTGTTCGTGCCCGCCGGTGGCACCCGCACGTTCGCCGAACTCGATGCGGAGGAAAAGCATCGCATCAGCCACCGCGCCGATGCCTTCGCCAAGCTGGTCGCGGAACAGTTCCCCGAGTAGAACCGGGCCGATGACGCCGCTCGCGCTCTATATCCACTGGCCGTTCTGCCTGGCGAAGTGCCCCTATTGCGACTTCAACAGCCATGTCCGCGAACGCACCAACATAGGCCAGTGGCAGGCCGCGCTGCTGGCGGACATGACGCACGAGGCCACTCTGACCGGCGGCCGTGAACTGACCTCTATCTTCTTCGGCGGCGGCACGCCTTCGCTGATGCCGCCCGCGCTGGTCGAAACCCTGATCGCGCAAGCTAGCCGGCATTGGCGCTTTGCCGAAGACATCGAGATCACGCTGGAAGCCAACCCTTCCTCGGTGGAAGCCGCCAACTTCGCGGCGCTGGCGCAGGCCGGCATCAACCGCGTCTCGCTGGGGCTTCAGGCGCTGGACGATACCGCCTTGCGCTTTCTCGGCCGGCTTCATGACGCCAGCGAAGGGCTGGCCGCGCTTGCCGTGGCGCAACGGCATTTCCGCCGCGTCAGCTTCGACCTGATCTATGCGCGCCCCGATCACACCCCGGAAAGCTGGGAAGCCGAACTGACCCGCGCGCTGGCCTTCGGCACCGGCCACCTTTCGCTGTACCAGTTGACGATCGAGCCGGGCACGCGCTTCGCCACGCTGGTGCGCGAAGGCCGCTTCACGCCGCTCGACGACGACGCGGCCGGCACGCTTTTCGGCCTGACCCGCGAACTCACCGCGCGCGCCGGCCTGCCGGCCTACGAGATCAGCAACCATGCCCGCCCTGGCGAGGAAAGCCGCCACAACCTCACCTACTGGCGCTATGGCGATTATGCCGGCATCGGCCCCGGCGCGCACGGGCGGCGCGGCGGCGTGGCGACAGTGCGCCACCGCAAGCCGGAAAACTTCCTCAAGGCGGTGGACGCGCAGGCGCATGGCCTTGCCGAACAGCGCGCGCTGGGGATGGCGGAGCAGGCTTCTGAAGCGATGCTGATGGGCCTGCGGCTGGCAGAAGGCGTGGACGTGAAGGCGCTGGCGGCGCGGTTCGGTTTCGCCGAAAGCGATCTCGTGGTGCCCGCAAAGCGCGCGTTCTATACCGGATTGGGCCTGCTGAACGATACCGGCGACCGGCTGGCCGTCACCGGAAAGGGCATGCCACTGCTCGACGCGCTGCTGGGCGAACTCGTGCCCGAAAGCCTGGTTGCGGCATGACGCCGCAGGACATCCTCGAAGCCTGGGGCCAGCACCTTTCGCTGGCGCGGCGCCGCTCCCCGCATACGGTCCGCGCCTACCTCGCCACCGCCACGCGCCTGCTGGCGGCGCTTCCGCCCGCGCAGGGCTGGGCCTCGCTCGCCCGGCTCGATCCCGCCACGCTGCGCACGCACCTTGCCGCGCGGCGGGCAGACGGGATCGGCAATGTCTCCGCCGCGCGCGAACTGTCGGCGATCAAGTCGTTCATCGCCTTCGCGCGCGAACAATCCGGCGAAACCGGCATAGCGCCGCCCCGCCTGCGCGGCCCCCGCGTGAAGAAGGGCCTGCCGCGCCCGATCACGCCGGATGAGGCGGTCAACCTCGCCGCCATGGTCGCCGAAGACGCCAGCGAGGAATGGATCGCCGCGCGCGATCGCGCCGTCCTGCTGCTGCTCTATGGTGCGGGCCTGCGCATCGCCGAGGCGCTGGCGCTGCCGGCCGCCGTCCTGCCGCTGGGCGAATCGCTCGTCGTTACCGGCAAGGGCAATCGCCAGCGCGTCGTCGCGATCCTGCCGATCGTGCGCGCCGCCGTGGAGGACTATGCCGCCAAGGTGCCCTGGCCGCTGACGAAGGACGCCCCCTTGTTCCGGGGCGCCAAGGGCGGTCCGCTCGCGCAGGGCATGGTGCAGAAGGCCGTCGCGCGCGCCCGCACCGTGCTTGGCCTCCCTCCCACCGCGACCCCGCACGCCTTGCGGCACAGCTTCGCCACGCACCTGCTCGGCGCGGGTGCAGACTTGCGTTCGTTGCAGGAGCTACTGGGCCACGCCAGCCTCAGTTCAACGCAGATCTACACCAAGGTGGACGCGGCAACGCTGCTGGACGTCTATCGCAATGCCCATCCGCGCGAACGCTAGGCCGTTCTATTTCACCACCACGCGCGGCAGGCGCAGCGTGGTCAGCAATCCGCCCAGATCCTCGCTTTCGTTCAGCGCGATCGAGCCGCCGTAAAGCTCGGCCACGTCGCGCACGATGGCGAGGCCCAGCCCGGTCCCCGGCTTGCCGGTATCGAGCCGCGCGCCCCGATCGAAGATGCGCTCGCGCGCTTCCTCGGGAATGCCCATGCCGTCATCCTCGACCCAGATGTCGCAGAACTTCGGGTCCGCCGGGTTCGCGTCCACGGTGATGAACACGCTGCCGCCGCCATACTTGGCGGCGTTCTCAATCAGGTTGCCGAGTATCTCGTCCAGATCCTGCCGCTCGATCGCGACCTGCGCCTCGCGGCTGCCGTCCATGTCGAAGCGGACTTTGGGATAGAGCCGTGTGACCGCGCGCTCCACCGCCTCGGCGCTTTCCCACACCACCGCGCGCGAAAGGCCGGTCGCGCGGCGGCCGACAGCGCGCGCGCGGGCAAGGTGATGGTCGACCTGCCGCCGCATCACCGCGGCCTCGCGGATCACCGTATCGGCCAGATCCGAAGCCTTGGCCGTCGCCGCGTTCATCACCACCGTCAGCGGCGTCTTGAGCGCATGGGCCAGGTTGCCCGCATGGGTGCGGGCTTCCTCCGCCTGCCGTTCCGAATGTTCGAGCAGCGCGTTCAGCTCCAGCACCAGCGGCTGCACTTCCAGCGGCAGCGGCTCGTTGACCCGGCTCGCCCCGCCTTCGCGCATGGCCGCGATCGCCCGGCGCACGCGCCGCAACGGCCCCAGCCCGTAATAGGTCTGGAGGGCCGCCATGCCGAACAGGCCCAGCCCCAGCACCACAAACGACCAGATCAGAATCGAGCGGATGCGGCGGATCTGCGCGTCGAGTTCACTGCGGCTGGCGGCGACCGCGAATTGCCACAGCGTGTTGCTGCCGGGCAGGATTACCGATCGCTCGATCATCCGCAGCCGTTCGCCCTCGAACTGGCCGCTATCATAGATGTGCGGCTCGGTATCGACATGGTCGCTCTGGAGCTTGAGCGTGCGGTCCCACAGCGAGCGCGACGGGAAATCCTCATGCCCCTGCCCGCTGATCTGCCAGTAGAGCCCGCTGTTCGGTTCCAGAAAGCGCTGGTCCCCCAGCGGCCGGTTGAAGAACACTTCGCCATCCGGCCCGATCTCGGCCGAGGCGACCATGGCGGTCAGCATGTAGCCCAGCTGTTCGTCGAAATTACGCGTGACCAGGCCGGTCAGCGTGCGGTCGAGCGCGAGCCCACCGCCCAGCAACAGCACCGTGATCCACGCGAACGCGATCAGCATCATGCGCCGCGCCAGCGATCCGGTGTGCGGCGCTGTCTTCGGTTCCTGCGCGGTGGTGGTCACGCTCTCAGTTCCCTGCCCGTCCGCCGCGATGCCGCGTCATGCCCTGCGGTGCCGCGGACAAGGCGCCGATCGTCAACCGCGGCCCGGATGGGCCGGATCGTCGAGGCTGTAACCCAGCCCCCGGATCGTGGTGATCACGTCCGGCCCCAGCTTCTTGCGGATACGGGTGACGAACACCTCGATCGTGTTCGAATCCCGGTCGAAATCCTGATCGTAGATATGCTCGATCAATTCGGTGCGGCTGACGACCTTGCCCTTGTGGTGAAGCAGGTAGGACAGCAGCTTGTATTCCTGCGCCGTCAGCTTCACCGGCTCGCCGTTCAGCGTGACCCGGCCCGAACGGGTATCGAGCCGCACGTCGCCCGCGATGAGTTCCGACGAGGAGTTGCCCGAAGCCCGGCGGATCAGCGCGCGCAGGCGGGCGATCAGTTCCTCGGTCTGGAACGGCTTGGCCAGATAGTCGTCCGCGCCCGCGTCGAGCCCGGCCACCTTGTCGGACCAGCTGTCGCGCGCGGTCAGCACGAGCACCGGGAACTTGCGCCCTTCCTTGCGCCACATGCCAAGCACGGTCAGCCCGTCGATCTCGGGCAGGCCCAGATCGAGGATCACCGCGTCGTAGTCCTCTGTCGAGCCGAGAAAATGGCCGTCCTCGCCATCGGTGGAAAGATCGACGGCGTAGCCATTGTGTTCCAGCGTGGCCTTGAGCTGCTTGCCGAGGGTCGGTTCGTCCTCGACGATCAGGATGCGCATGTAAGGCTGTCCCCTGCTGCTCGCCCGCTCCCATGCCGGAGAGCGCGCGGTTACGTGTTCAGGAATGCTAGATGATCCCTTGAACCTGAACGGTCAAGGAATGGAAAGATCAGCGGGATTCACCCAGCACCTGCCCGGTGCGCGCATCCACGTCGACGAACATGACATGGCCTTCGCGAATGAACTTCAGGCGATAGACCATGGCGGCGGGATCGTATTCCGGCCCCAGGTATTGCATTCCCGGCTTGGTCGGCAACACGGTCCGCTCGATCTCGCGCAGCGAACGCACGTTGCCCGCGCGCAGGTCGCGGCGGACTTCGCCCTGGGCGTCAGGACGGTTCGGGGCCGAAAAGGCCGTCGCAGGCAAGGCCGCGAGACCGACGGCGGTAAAGGCGATGATCCAGCGCATGATGCTGCTTTGCCTAGAGCCGAAGCATTGAACAAGGCGTGAATGCGGATGCCGGCGGCGGTTCAGGCAAAAAGTGCCGGCCGGGAGTACTGACCCTAGACCTTCTGCCCACCGGCGGCTAAGCGCGCGGCATGGCAGCAGCACCGATCTTGAGCTGGGAGGGCCTTGGGCTTCTCCAGGGCACCGGCTGGCTTTTCCGCGATCTTGACCTCCATATCGGCCCGCGCGACCGGCTGGCGCTGATTGGCCGCAACGGCGCGGGCAAGACCACGCTGCTGCGCCTGATCGCCGGGCAGATCGATTCCGACAAGGGCAAGCGCTCCATCCAGCCGGGCGTGCGGCTGGTCACGCTGGAGCAGGACCCGTTCTTCACCGGGTTCGATACGCTGATGGATTTCGCGCTGCACGGGCCGGACGCGCCGGAACGACACGAGGTGGAAGCCATCGCCAGCCAGCTTGGCATTGACATGGCCCGCAAGGCCGAAAGCGCCAGCGGTGGCGAACGCCGCCGTGCCGCGCTGGCCCGCGCGCTCGCCTCAGACCCCGACATCCTGCTGCTGGACGAACCGACCAACCACCTCGATCTCGCCGCGATCGACTGGCTGGAATCCTGGCTCCAGCGCTATACCGGCGCATTCGTGGTCATCAGCCACGACCGCACGTTCCTCGAACGGCTCACCCGCGCCACGCTGTGGCTCGATCGCGGTTCGCTGCGCCGAAAGGACATCGGCTTCGGTGGCTATGAAGCGTGGATGGAACAGGTCTATGCCGAGGAAGCCCGCGCCGCGGACAAGCTGGACGCCAAACTGAAGATCGAGGCGCACTGGCTTGAGCGCGGCGTCACCGCACGGCGCAAGCGCAACCAGGGCCGGCTTGAAAAGCTCTGGGAAATGCGCGCCCAGCGCGCCGCGATGCTCAGTCCGCAAGGCACGGCGAAGCTCGCTATCGCCAGCGACGACGAGGCCAAGAGCAAGGCGGTGATCGTCGCCGATCACGTTACCAAGACGTTCGGCGAAGGCGCCGGCGCCCGCGCGATCATCAAGGATTTCAGCCTGCGCATCACCCGGCGCGACCGCATCGGCGTGGTCGGCGCGAACGGCACGGGCAAGACCACGCTGCTCAAGCTGCTGACCGGCGAACTCCAGCCCGACAGCGGGACGGTCACGCTGGCCAAGACGCTCAGCGGCGTGATGATCGACCAGCAACGCAGCCTGATGTCGCCGGAAAAGCGCGTGCGCGACGTGCTGGCCGAAGGCGGTGACTGGATCGACGTGCGCGGCGAACGCAAGCACATCCAGGGCTACCTCAAGGACTTCCTGTTCGATCCCGGCCTCGTCGAGGCGCGCGTCGGCACGCTGTCGGGCGGCGAACGCTCGCGTCTGCTGCTCGCGCGCGAATTCGCCCGCAAGTCCAACCTGCTGGTGCTGGACGAGCCGACCAACGACCTCGACCTCGAAACGCTCGATCTGCTGCAGGAAGTGATCGCGGACTACGACGGCACCGTGCTCATCGTGAGCCACGACCGCGACTTTCTCGATCGCACCGTCACCATCACGCTGGGGCTGGACGGATCGGGCAAGGTCGATGTCGTGGCCGGTGGCTATGCCGACTGGGAAAAGCAGCGCAAGGCGCGCGTGGCGCCGGTCAAGGCCGCGCCCAAGGCGGAAAGCGCCCCGCCGCCGCCTCCCCCGGCCGCCAAGAAGGGCAAGCTCTCCTACAAGGATCAGCGCGATTACGAGTTGCTGCCCCAAAAGATCGAGGAACTCGATGCCGCCATTGCGCGCGGCGAGGCGCAACTGGCCGATCCGGACCTCTACGCGCGCGATCCCAAGAAGTTCGACGCGCTGATGGCCGCGCTGGAAAAGGTCCGCGCCGACAAAGACGCGGCCGAGGAGCGCTGGCTGGAACTGGCGGAGATGGCGGAAGGCTGAGAGCCGGTAACTCCCGCCTTCCGCTGCCCCAGCCCGTCCTTCGTCAGCCGCGCTTCGCTTCGGCGATCCGTTCATCCACCCGCCGCTCCAGCATCGACAGCGGCATCACGCCTTCCTTCAGGATGTCATGGAACCAGGGCAGGCTGAAGCGGTCGCCCAGTGCCTGCTGCGCCTTGGTGCGCGCAGCAACCCAGGCCGTGTGGCCCATCTTGTAGCTGCACGCCTGCCCGATCGAGGCGCAATAGCGCTCGATCTCGCGCTGGCTGCGCGGCCGCGCGAAGCCCACTGTGTTGACGAGGTAGTCGGTCGCTTTCTCGCGGCTCCAGCGGTAGTGGTTCAGCCCGGTATCGACCACCAGACGCGCCGCGCGGAACAGGAAGGACTGGAGATAGCCGGCGCTTTCGATGCCGGTATATCCGCCCAGCTCATCGGCCAGCTGCTCGGCATAGAGCGCCCAGCCCTCGCCATAGGCGGAAATGAAATAGTCCTTCAGGAACATCGGCAGGTTCCCGCCGCTGCGGGTATAGCCGCCCTGCAAGTGATGGCCGGGAATGCCCTCGTGGTAGGTCAGCGCCGGCAGCGAATACTTCGGCCAGTCGGCCACGTCCTTCAGGTTGATCCAGTAGATCGCCGGGCGCGAACCGTCGAGCGGCGCGGAATAGTAATACCCGTTCGGCGCGCCATCCTGAATTTCCACCGGAACGCGGCGGATTTCGAGCGGCTCGGACGGGATGTCGCGGAACGCGCGCGGCAGTTTCTGCGTCATCGCGGCGATACCCGCGTTCAGGCTGGCGATCAGGTCCAGGCGCCCCTGATCGGTGTTCGGATAGCGTTGCGCGGGCGAGGCGTTGAGAGCGGTCAACCGCGCCCCAACCGAACCGGTGGTGAAGCCCGCGCCCTTCAGGATGGCGTCCAGCTTCGCGGAAATATCGGCTACCTGCTCCAGCCCGATCTTGTGGACCTGCTCGGCCGTGTGATCGGTGGTGGTCGCCTTGCGCAGCGCCAGCGCGTAGATCTCGTCGCCCTTGGGCAGACGCCACGCGCCATCGCCCGGCCGCGTGCGCCCGCGCAACTGCTGCATCAACGCGATCTGGCGATCGAGCGCGGGATAGACGTCTCCCGCCACGATCCGGGCAGCCCGGCTTTCCCAGTCGCCTGCCACGCTCTTCGCCGTCGTTCGCTTGACCAGCGATCGCACCATGGCGTTCTGTTCGGGTGACGGTGCGCGCAGCGCGCGCATCTGCTTCAACACCAGATCGACGGACCATACCGGCGCGATCAGGCCGCGCCCGGCGTCGCGCCGCTGCCGCGCGGTTTCATCGTCCAGCGCGAAAGCGAAAGCGCGCAGCCGCGTCAGATAGGCTTCGGCGTCATCGGCGTTCTCGACCGGGTGCTGGCTGTCGAGAAAGTCGGGAACACTGAAATAGACGCCGCTCTGCTGCGTGATCGGATAGGGATTTTCCACGTCGTCCAGCCCGAACGGCTTGCCGGCGAGTTCCTGTTCGAACTTGTAGGCAAGGACATCGCGGTTCAGCCGGGCGGCAGCGCTCAGGCTTCCCGCATCCACGCCACGCATTGCCGCCAAGGCGCGTTCGTTAAACGCCCGCGACGCATCCTTCCCGGCCTCGCTGTAGTCATCAAGCCGTGCTCGCAAGCCGGCACGAGTGCCCTTGTCGAGGCCAAGGCGCGTCGCGTTTTCGGGCTCGATCAGCAGCTGTTCGTAGAACAACCTGTCGGCCAGCGCGTTGAACGCGGCATCGCCGGCCGTCTGGGCCAGAACCCGGAGCGGCCAGCCTCCGCCAAGCGCACCCGCCGCGATTCCCGCGAATCCCAGAAATTCCCGTCGTTCCATGAAGCTGCTTCCCGACACTGTAGTTTCAATCGATACGGCCTGACACGGCGCGGGGATAGCCCGCAATGACGTTCGTCGATCCGCCTGTGTCGTTCATCGGATGCGATAAAAGTCCGCCACACGGTCAAGCGCGATGCGCAAGACCGGCTTACCGCTGCGGACAGGCCAGTCCAGCGCCTTCTCCGCCATCGCCAGGGCATCGCCGGAGCAAACCACCCGCCACAGAATATCGCTCAAGCCGGTTCCCGCGGCGGCGATCGCCGCATCGAAGCGTTCCTTCGCCGCGATCTGCCGCTCGGTTGGCGAAAGGTTGCGCTCGCCACCGCCAAAACGCACCGGCTCCCAGCGCATCGTGACGGCTGGCGCCAGTTGCGCGCGCTCCCAATCGGTCCGCAGGCGCTCCCCCGCGTCGAACTGCCGGTCGCTGAGATCGCCGCGTGCATGCAACCAGGTCAGTGGCGATTCGGCGCAATTCACCTTCACGCTGCGCCGCGCGGCCGCCGCGGAACCACGCCCTGCCCGGCGCGGGCCTTCGCTGGTCAGTTCACGATCGATAAGGACTTGGCGCATCGGGTCACCTCCGCTTTGAACATTTGGGGAACGCCGCCGCACTTGCCCCAGGGGCTGCTTTGTAGGAAAGCAATTTCAACTTCCGTTCCTCTCAGAAATGGAACCACCATGATCAACCGCATCCGCGACATCCGTCGCCAGAAAGGCCTGACCCTGGCCGACGTGGCCGCGCGCTGCGTTCCGCCGACGACGGCGCAAACCATCGGCCGGCTCGAAACCGGGATGCGCAGCTTGTCGCTGACGTGGATGAACCGGATCGGCGCCGCGCTCGATGTCGATCCGCAGCTTCTGGTAAAGCCGGACCATTCCGCCATACCCAACGTCGTCGCGCGGCTCACCGCCGGCGGACCTGAGGCGCTGACGCACCCGATGGACGCGGTGCTGCCCACCGAGTTCGGCGGCGATGCGCGACTCATGGCGCTGGTTGTCGATGCGGGCCTGGGCGAATACCGGGCGGGCGATCAGGTGTGGCTGCGGCAGGTCGATCCGGCGGATTATTCGCGCGCGCTCAACCGCGACGTGCTTGCGCCACGCCCTGCCGGCCGCTTCGCCTTCGGGCGGATGATCGACCATCTCGACGGGCGTATCGCACTGCTGCCCCCAGGCATCGGGCAGCGGCAGGTGGTGATCGACCACCCGGCGTGGATCGGCGTGGCGGAAATGCTGGTCCGAAAACTGTGAACCCTGCATCCGGGCGCCGCCTGCTCTCGATTTCGACGCTTTACCCCTCGTCCCAGCGCCCCGGTTTCGGGCGCTTCGTCGCGCGGCAGATGGAAGCGCTGGCCGCGCGCGGCGATTGGGAGGTGACGGTGGTGAACCCCATCGGCCTGCCCCCCGTCAAGCTGGCCCGCTATGCCGACATTGCCGAAACGCCGCTGATCGAAACCGGCGGTCCCGTCACGGTGCATCATCCGCGCTTCACGCTGATCCCCGGCCTTTCCGGCCACATCAATCCCCTGCTGATCGCGCGCGCCATCCTGCCGCTGGTGCGGCGTCTCCACGCCGAACAACCGTTCGACATGGTCGATGCGCAGTTCTTCTATCCCGATGGTCCGGCCGCCATGCGCGTGGCCGAGGCGCTGGGCCTGCCGTTCGCGATCAAGGCGCGCGGGTCCGACATCCACTACTGGGGCACAAAGCCCTTCGCGCTGCGGCAGATGCGCGCGGCCGCCGAAAGGGCATCGGTCCTGCTGTCGGTCTCGCAGGCACTCGCCAACGACATGGCCGCCTTGGGCCTGCCAGCCGGCAAGATGCACGTCCATTATACTGGTCTCGATCACGCGCGCTTTTCGCCCCTGCCGCGCGCCGCCGCGCGGCAGCTGGTCTCGGCCATTCCCGATCTCGGCATCTGGTCGGTCGGTAGGCTCGTCGTCAGCGTCGGCGCGCTGATCCCGATCAAGGGGCAGGCGCTGGCGATCCGCGCCCTGGCCCATCTGCCCGAGGACGTCCGCCTGGTCATTGCCGGCACCGGGGCGAACGAGGCCGCGCTCAAGGCGCTGGCGAGCGAACTCGAGCTGGCCGAGCGGGTCCAGTTCGTCGGCGCGGTCGATCACGAGACCCTGCCCACGCTGCTTTGCGCGGCGGACGCCATGGTCCTGCCTTCGGAACGCGAAGGCCTTGCCAATGCCTGGATCGAAGCGCTCGCCTGCGGCACGCCGGTCGTCATCCCCGACATCGGCGGCGCGCGCGAGGTGGTGGACTGCCCCGCCGCTGGCCGCATCGCGGCACGCGATCCGGTGGCCATCGCCACCGCGCTCGGCGATCTGCTGGCCGATCCCCCCGCGCAGGAAGACGTCGCAGCCTGCGCCGCCCGCTTCAGCTGGGACGGCAATGCGGCCGCGATGGCGGAGATTTACGAGGGCGTGGTCCGGGAGCAGACCACAGCCTGACGGCGGGCACAAACACCGCCCCCGTCGTCCCAGCCCAAGCTGGGACCTCAGGCCGCTGCGGGAAACCTTTCAGGGGTCCGTCCCCGGCTGCCCGAGATCCCAGCTTACGCTGGGATGACGCGTTTTCTCACCCCCGCTCGCGCGCCAGGCGTTCCTGCTTTTCCAGCGCGCTTTCGGTGGTGATGAAGCTCTTGGGATTGACCTTCAGCCAGATCAGGATCGGCGCGGCCATGTAGATCGAGCTGTAGGTACCCACGAAGATACCGAGCGTGATCGCCGCGGTGAAGCCGAAGATCACGTCCGGCCCGAACAGCAGCAACGCGACCAGCGTGATCAGCATCGACAGCGAGGTCACAATCGTACGCGCCAGAGTCTCGTTGACCGAAAGGTCGAGCAGCTCCGGCATCGGCATCTTGCGGTATTTCTTCATGTTCTCGCGGATACGGTCGTAGACCACGATCGTATCATTGAGCGAATAGCCGATCAGTGTCAGCAGTGCGGCCACGATGTTGAGGTCGAACTCCATCTGCGTGATCGCGAACATGCCGAGCGTCAGCACCACGTCATGCACCAGCGCGAACAGCGCGCCGATGCCGAACTGCCATTCGAACCGTATCCAGATGTAGGCCGCCACCGCCAGCGCGGCGAAGCCCAGCGCCTTGAACGCGTCCCAGCCAAGCTCCTTGGAAACCTTGCCCGAAACCGAATCGACGCCGTCGATCCGCGCATCGGCATGGGCCGTCTTGATCGCGGCGGTGATCGTGCGGGCCATCTTGTCCGACAGCGCGGGATCGTGGTCCGATCCTTCGGGCAGCTTCATCCGGATCGAGATTTCGTTGGGCTTGCCGTAGCGCTGGATGATCGGCTCGCCGTAACCCAGTTTATCCACCTCGCCCCGCAGCTGCGCCACGGGCGCCTCGGCGCTGCGCTCGAAGGTCACGCGGATCATCTGGCCGCCGACGAAATCGACGCCCAGGTTGAGGCCGCGCGTCGCCACCAGCGTCAGCGATCCCGCCATCAGCAGCAGGCTGACGATGTAGAACGGCAGCCGCCACTTCAGGAAATGGATGTTGGTATTGTCGGGAATGAGCTTGAGGAGCTTCATGTCCTTCGTCTCCTCTTACAGGCTCAGTTCGGACGGCCGCGCGCGGCGGAGCCACTGCGCCACCCACATGCGGGTCATGGTCACGGCGGTGAACACCGAGGTCACGATGCCGATCATGAGCACCACGGCGAAGCCGCGCACCGGGCCGGTGCCGAACGCGAACATCAGCACCGCGGCGATGACATTGGTGATATTGGCGTCGAAGATCGCGCGGCTCGCTTCCTTGTAGCCCATCTCCACCGCCTGCACCACGCGCCGGCCGCGATGACGTTCCTCGCGGATGCGTTCGTTGATCAGCACGTTGGCGTCCACCGCCGCGCCGATGGTCAGCACGAAGCCGGCGATGCCGGGCAGGGTCAGCGTGGTGCCGACGATGCCCATGATGCCCAGGATCATCAGCACGTTCACGACCAGCGCCAGGTTCGCGTAAACCCCGAAACGGCCGTAGGTGATGAGGATGAAGGCCATCAGCGCGCCGGTGCCGACGAGCATGGCGATCATGCCCTTGCGGATCGAATCCGCGCCAAGGTCCGGCCCCACGGTCCGCTCTTCGACCACCTTGAGGTCCACCGGCAGCGCGCCCGAGCGCAGCGCGATGGCGAGCTGGTTGGCGCTTTCCGTGGTGAACCGGCCAGAGATCACGGCACTGCCGCCCAGGATCGGCTCGTTGATGTTGGGCGCGGACAGGACCTTGCCGTCTAGGATGATGGCGAAGGGCTTGTTGACGTTCTGCGTGGTCAGCTTGGCGAACTTTTCGCCGCCGTCCGAATTGAACGTGATGTTGACGACCGGTTCGTTGGTCTGCTGGCTGTTGGTCTGCTGCGCGTTGGTCAGCTGATCGCCGCGAATACCGCCCAGCCGCTTGACCGCGATCGCACCCAGCTTGGGGTCCTGATAGGGTACGATCTCGCTGCCCGGAGGGGCGATGCCGCGCGCCACGTCCGAAGGCAGCGCGCTGGTATCCACCAGCTTGAATTCGAGCTTGGCGGTCTGGCCCAGCAGGTTCTTGAGCGCCTGCGGGTCCTGCAGCCCCGGCACCTGCACCACGATGCGGTTGGCGCCCTGGCGGATGATGGTGGGCTCCTTGGTGCCCAGCGCGTCGATACGCTTGCGCACCACTTCCACCGCCGTGTCCATCGCCTGCGTCACCGCATGGTCGATGCCTTCCTGCGACGGCGTCAGCACGAAGCGGTTGCCGTCGACGACATCGATCTTCCAGTCGCGCTGACCGGTAAGCCCCGCGCCGCTGGTCAGCGGCAGCACCGCCTCGCGCACCGCGTCCACCTTGGTCGGGTCGGCCACCACGAACGTCAGCGCGCCATCGCGGTTGGAGATGTCGCTGATGCGGATGTCACCGGACTGGCGCAGCTTGTTGCGGACGCTTTCCTCCATCGCCTCGATGCGTTGCTGGCGCACCTGAGAGGGATCGGCTTCGAGCAGGATGTGGCTGCCCCCGGCCAGGTCGAGACCGAGGTTGATCTTCGGCTCCGGCAGTACGGACGGCCAGTTGAGGCCCGCCGTGGCGGTCAGCGAAGGCACGGCGGCCAGCATGCCGACGATCGTCAGCGCCCAGAGCCACAGTACCTTCCAGCGCGGGAAATCGAGCATGAGAACAGGTTCTTTTCGTCTAGCCGATGGGATCAGTCGTTGGCCGGAGCCGTCCCGCCGGGCGGAACGATGTCACCGATCGTCGAACGCACCGCCTTGACGCGCACGTTGGGGCCGAGTTCCAGTTCGGCATAGTGATCGTCCAGCTTGATGACCTTGCCGACCAGCCCCCCGGCGGTGACGACCATGTCCCCCTTCTTCATGGCGGCGATCTTTTCCTTGTGCGCCTTCTGCTGGCGCATCTGCGGCCGCAGGATCAGGAACCAGAAAATGAACGCCATGCCGACCAGCGGCAGGAACGAAAGCCACTGCGGCGGCTCCTGGGTGGCGGCGGGTGCGGCGGCGGAAAGGAATGTCAGCATCATGGAACCGTTCTTGGGATCGGTGGAAAGGCATTGCAACCCGCCCGGACGGAAAGCGGTGTGCCCGCCCGGAAAGATTGCGCAAAAATATGGCCCGGCCGCCTAGCAGCTTGGGCCACGCAAGGCAAACGGCACCCCTTCCGGAGGCACTTTCGGAGACGAAAAATCGTCTCCGCCCAAAGCGCACCATGCCGCTTGCCATCCGCAAGTGACCTGCCTATAGGGCGCGCTCCGGTCGGGACGTAGCGCAGCCTGGTAGCGCATCACACTGGGGGTGTGGGGGTCGGAGGTTCGAATCCTCTCGTCCCGACCAATATTTCAATAACTTAGAGGCAATTTCTCGACAACGCACCGCCCCGATTTTGCTTTGGTGGTGCGCTGGTGGTGCAGATAATACCAGTATGTTCTCACCGCGATGCATCGCTGCGCATCAAAAATAAACATCGCCAGACCCGTTTTCCGAATTGAACGCCGGGCCGATTCCCCCTAATCCGATGGGACGGATGCAGGAGCAATTGCCCCTCAGCCCCGCCGAGTTCGTCAAAATCCGGGACGGCTTCATTGCGTTTCTCAAGCAACCGGCTGGGACACCTATCGAGCTGATTATTCCGAAGGAAGTTCTCGACGCGATGGCTTTGGCTGCGCGCCGGGGCCGCAGGCGTCAACTGGTCCTCGATGTCATGCGCGGCATATCCATCGTAGCTGTTGCGGTTGGCGCTGCTCTTGCCGTGTTCAGGGAACCAATGGCCATCGGAGTTGCTGTCCTGCTGGCCAGCGGTGTGACTTTCGTTTGGGCGCACAACAAGAGCAAGATTCGCTTCGAGCCAGAAATCGACGAGCTAGTCACCGAGCCGAATGTAGTGCTCCAACGCAATCTGAGAGCGCTGGAAGATTACAAGCATCTGCTCGCGAACGGCGACATCATTTGCGATGAGCGGCTGCCGGACGGAACGGTCAAGCCGCTGTCACAGAAAGCACGCGCTGCCTTCCTCGCGGACCATGGCTCGCTCTTTGTCCTCAGCCGCGATCAATCGCTTTGGCAATGCACCCCGCATAGGCCAATCCCGATGAGCGCCTTATGGGTCAGACTTGGCGGGCGAGTTGCGCCCGTTTTCGTGACATCGCGCACACTAATTGAAACCCCGGATCGCGAATTGTTCGACAAGCGCATCACCTGGCTTCTGTCACATGCCGACAAAGCCGGTTCGAAAGCCAAGGGATTTCGGGAAGCGATCCAGATCATCGTTGCACTGCGACGCCCGGAGTTCGAAGGCAAGACGTTCGAGCAGAAGAAGGAAAAGCTTCGCGACGAAGGAACGGCTGATAGCAGAATGGAGAAAATCCACGCAGGCATCTACCCGCCGTTCAATAGCTTTCTCCGCAATTTGCCGATGCATGAATTTCCGTGAATGTGGAACTGAATTCACGCTGACGCCCCGATTTGCCACGTCCTGCATTCCAACGAGTGAAAGGACAACGCCATGCCTCCAAACCGGGATCAGCTCCTGACCGTAACCGACGTACTCAGCGTCACCGGATTCAAATCGCGCACCACTTTGTATCGCCGCGCACGCAGCGGCGCATTTCCATGCCCCTGCCATATCGGCAGGGGCAAAATACGGTGGCGCTCGGGCGACATCGAGGACTGGCTGCTGATTCCGACGATCCCGGCCGCCCATTCCGATCTGATCCCGGTCACTGTTCCGATATGATGCCGGCCGGGTGAAGCCAGATCGTGGGTAATTATTGGCATGCAGGTTTTGAGTGGGTCAAGCGGCTTGAGCGTGGAGATTTCGGCGCATGGATTCGCCGGAGAGTTCTAGGCGATGGGCGTTGTGAACGAGGCGATCGAGGATGGCATCGGCGTAGGTCGGGTCGCCGATCAGATTGAACCAGCTGGCTACTGGGAGCTGGCTGGTCACCAACGTTGATCGACGGCCGTAACGGTCTTCGAGGATTTCGAGCAGGTGATGACGGGCATTGCCGTCGAGCGGCTCAAGCCCCCAGTCGTCAAGGATGAGCAGGTCGACGCGCGCCAGGCTCTTCATTCGGGCCGCGATGCGGCCGTCACCCTTGGCCAGCGACAAGTCATCGATCAGGCGCGGTAGGCGGGTGTAGAGCACCGAGCGATTGTCCCGGCAAGCCTGGTGGCCGATTGCACAGGCAAGCCAACTTTTGCCGACGCCTGCTGGCCCGATAATCGCGCAGTTCTCGTGGGCGGCGATCCAGTTGCCCTTGAGCAGCATTTCGAACAACCGGCGGTCGAGCCCGCGCGCAGCGCGGTAATCGACGTCCTCGGGAACAGCGTGGTGCCGTAGCTTGGCGTGTCGCAGGCGCAGCGCGAGGCGCCGGTCGTTACGCCAGGTAGCCTCGTGATCGAGCAGCAACGCCAGCCATTCGGCGTGGTTCAGGCTGGCGGCATCGCCGTTGTTGTCGAGGTCGGCGAAGGCGTGCGCCATGCCGGTCAGGCCGAGCTGGTTCAATTGATCAAGGGTTGGGTGTCTGAGCATCATTGTTCCTCTCAATGGTAGTATTGGGAGCCCCGGATGTTGTCGTGCAGGATCGGCTCGCGCTCCGGGGCTTTGGACACGGGCACCTTGTCGAGCCCCTTTTCGAGGATCGATTTGACGGAAGGATAATTGCGCGCCTGGATCTCCAGAGCGCGGACCGCGGCGGCTTCAAGCCGATCGGCGCCGAAGCGCTTGGCCAAGCCGATGATGCCAAGGCACGAGCGGTATCCCTGTTCGGGATGCGGCCGATCGTTGATGATGCGCTCGACCAACAGCGACAGCATCGGCCCGATCCGGGCCGCCTCGTCGCGGATCTTCGCGGGCGTCCATTCCAGATAGCGCCGGTGGCTCGAGGGCATATGCTCGGGCACAGTCGTGTGCCGGCCATTTCCGCTGCCACGCATGTGAACGGCAATGCGCTCGCCGCCCAGGAAGATCTCGACAGTGCGTGCGGTAAAGCGGGCTTCTACCTCACGGCGGGCGAAGCGATGCGGCACCGAGTAGTGATGCTGCTCGAGCGCGATATGGTAGTCGAGCCCGACCCGGCAGCGCTTCCACTGGGCATGGACCCAGGGCTCGGCAGGCAGCGGTTTGAGGTTGGGCGCGTCAACCTCATCGAACAGTTCGCGCCGGGTCTTCTGGAACTGGCGTAGCACGCGCCGGTCGTTGAGATCGGCAAGGCACTCGGCAATGCCCGCATTGACCTCGGCCAGACTGTAGAAGATCCGGTTGCGCAGCCGGCCCAGCACCCATCTTTCGACGATGCCGACGCAAGCCTCCACTTTCGCCTTGTCTCTCGGCTTCCGGCTTCGTGTCGGGAGCACCGCCGTACCGTAATGGCGGGCGAGGTCGGTGTAGCTGCGGTTGACCATTGGATCGAAGTTGCAGGCCTTGATCACCGCGACCTTGGCATTGTCGGGCACCAGCAACCGCGGCACGCCGCCGAAGAACGCGAACGCGGCGTTGTGGGCCTCGGCCCAGTCAGCAAACTGCTCCGTCCAGGTCGCGCACGCGAACGACAGGCTCGAGCCGCCCAGCACCGCCACGAACAGATGCGCGGCGCGGATCTCGCCGGTCCGGCGGTTGATCACGACCGGGACAGTGTCGCCCGCGTAGTCGACGAACAGCTTCTCGCCGCCGGCATGGCTCTGGCGCATCACCAGCGACAACCGGCCTTCCCAGTTGCGGAACAGCTCGCACCAGCGACTGTACCGATAACCGTCGGGATGAGCGGCGATGTATTCTTCCCACAGGACCTGCAGCGTCACGTGCTTGCGCTTCAGCTCGCGTGCCACCACCGACCAGTCGGGCTCGGATTGCTTGCGTCTGCCCGGCTTTACCCCGGCAGGCCCATAAAGCCGGGCTTCCAGTTCCGCGTCGCTGATCTCGGCCGGAACCGGCCAGGAAAGCCCCGAGCGCTCGAAGCGGACCACCATGTCTCGCACCGTCGAGCGTGCAATGCCCATCATACGGGCCACCTCGCGCATCGGGACACAGCCTTCCCGGTGCAATCTCAATACTTCGCGCACATCGCGCATCTTCGGCCTCCTCGTCGGCATCCAGTCCTCCCGGCTCACACGCAGCCGCAAGGATGGCCCAACGATCAGGCTTCTCATCCCCCGGCAGGTGGCCGGGAATTAATCGGAATGCCGGCCGGGATCAGGTCGGAATGCCGGCCGGGATCAAATCGGAATGGTGGCCGGCATGACCTCGGAATCCGCAGACTGGCTGAACAGCCTCCAGCCCCGTCGCTACTAACCTGACCCAAGAGCGCGCCGGCCCAGCTTGATTGCTTGGCGGGGCGCACCTGCCCTCCCCCCTAAAAACACCTGCATTCGTGATTTCACGAAAGGATGCCCCATGCGTCGAGTTCGACGCTGCCGAAAAAGCGCGTAGGCTTGGACGGCCCGACTGGTGCCGTTTCATTTTTAGTTACATCTGCGCCCGGCTGAGGGGGCATCGCGCCCGGCAATCCTGTCAGGGCAGGTGACGGCTGCTTGGCGTCCCGTGCAACCGTCTCCCTGACTAGCACCGCTGTATCGGGAAGAAACTCGGGCAGACCTTCAGAAATTCGCACGCCCGCATAAGTGCCGCCGACTGGGTCGAAAGCATCAGCGTAACCGAAAGTCGCATCGGTGCGGAGGATGGCATCGCGGATGGCAAATTCCAGCACAGTGCGATTCTTGATCCGGGGCAAGTGGACGTAAGACGCGAACCACGTCGAAACCTCGGTAATGGGCAGATGGTCTTGGTCAGTCGGCCACAAGTCCCTCAGCTTGAGCCAGAGTGTGTCGGCCCCCAGCTTTTCTCGCACGAGGCCATCGGCGACAATTTTGTTGTAGACCGCCGTTGGTACATTCTGGCGATCCCCTCCACTGATGGCGGCATGTTCGAGGTCGAAGGGCCTGCCCTGGCTAGCGGCTTCGCCGGGATAGAGGATATGGCTCCATGCCACGCGAATGGCCTTGTTGGCAGCCTCCCGGTTCGTGTTGGCCTTGTCCTGCGCATCGGCGGCCTGTGCCTTGGTAAGCTGGTCCTGCAAGCGCCGATCATCGGCAATGCTGTGCCAGGCGATAGCCTTGCGGACAACATCGCGGGCGGTGGCGAGATGGGACTCGTCGGCTGCCGCGAAAATCAGCGTATTGCGATAACGTCGTTGACCGGTGCGGCAGCGCATCAGCGCATCATTGACCGCCTCGGTCGCTGAGCTTTGCGTGGCCCCCTTCCCGGTATGCGCGGTGGTGGGCGACAGGATCACCAGCGCTAACGCATCGGCTTCATCAACGGTGGAGGCGTCTTCCGGCACTGCATGGACCTTGGCGAAGCCGGACTTGTATCCAGCATCCTCGCGCAGCAGCTTGCGGATATATTCATCCACCTCATGCTCGGGGATGGCACGGGCGCGCTCTTCAGCCAGCCGATTGAGCGTCGGTTGGGTAGAAAACCAATAGCGCCCAGCCTCAACGTAGAGGTAGGCCGCCTGCTCGGCCAGTTCGCGCAGCGCCTCGCCAAATACTGCAATCTGGTCGCCCGGCTCAACACAGGCCAACCGCATTCCCTGCCCGGTAACGCCTGCGTTCGGCTGACCGACCAAGGGGGCCGAACACAGGAATACTGCACGGGCGGCGCGAGTGGCGGCACGGGCCTGCGAAATACGACGCTGCGGATTGGCTTCCTTCTGCGCCGAGAGTGAGCTCGGCCCATCCACTTCGCGGTCAACCACCGCGCCGAAACCCGGATCAAGCGGATATAAGATGCTCGCGCGGACCTTTTCATGGCTGATAGGTACGCGCGCCGGGGTAATCAGCGGATCGGATGAGCGTTCCTGCCACAGCACCCCGATCACATTGGCCATGAACTGCAAAACGCCACGGGTTCGCTGAAACTTGGCCAGGCTGGCCCAATCCTTTGACAACCGCTCGAACAATTCAGGGTGAATCGGATAGGAGAGCTTCAAAAGTTCAAGATAGCGCGCCTCCCGCGCTTCTGGCGGAAACTCTGACGTATTGTCTTTATAGAGCTTGTGGAACGCCTTGCTGGTTTCCTCACGTGCCTTTTCACCCTCTGCATCCAGCGGTTGAAACAGGCGGCGGCGGATAATTTCATAGGTTTCGTCCCCCGCTGCCGGGAGCCAGGGCGATTGCACGCGCCCGAAGACCCGCTCTAGCCGAAGCAGCGCGGCCTGCCCTTTCTCGCCACCAGCCTCTGCGATGCTTTCAGGCAGCGAGCCAATGACGAGGACATTAGGCACCATCTTCGCCGCTTCGGTCAGCGACTGGATAAAGGAGAGAAAGGCCTCGAACCGCTCATCGGATAGCTGGCGGGCATAGGCCACCAACTCGTCAAGCAGGATCAGGCTAGGTCCGGCCAGCTTGAATACTTCGACCATCAATTCGGAGCCGGGATTGGTGCGCGCGGCCTCCGCTTCCTTCACTAGCGCCAGCCCGGCATCCCCCGCCAGCCGCCAGGCGATGTAGCCCCACAACGTATGCACCTTCGGGCCACCTTTGAGGACGAGCGATTCGTCTGTCGCCTTGGAGGTGCCGACAAAAACCGCCGTCTTGGGGCGCTTCCAACCAGTTGCGTCCCCGCCGGTCAGTTCAGCTACACCGTCGAGCGTGGTCGGGTCGTCCACCCCGCACAGGTGATAGGCCGCTAGCATAGTGTGAGTCTTGCCGCCGCCGAAGGCCGTTTGCAGACCGATCACAGGATCGCCACCGTTGCCGCTCAACCGCAACAGGGCAGTGGAGATGACACGGCGTAGGCCTTCGGTCAGGAAGGTGATGCGATAGAATCCACGCGGATCGGCATATTCGCCCTCGGCATTGCCCGAATCGACGGCAAAGAGATCGGCGGCGAACTCCGATTGGCGGAAACGATTCTCCAGCACGTCGGTATGGGGTAGCGCCACTTCGATCCACGGGCGCAGCATCTTGCCGCCACCGTCATCATCCTTGGGCCGAGAAGCAAGCGACAACGTGCCCTGCGTCGCGGCGGGGGTCGCTTTGGGTACCATATCGGCAGCGCCACCAGCCATCGCGCGAAGCTGGGTATCGTATAGGTCTTTGATCGCGCCGGTTTCATTGTCCGCTGCTTTCACAGCCTTCAGCAATGCGTGGATTGCATCGAGGTAGCGCAGCGCCTCTTCATTCTGAAGAGGCAACGTCAGGTGTGCGGTGGCATTGCGAGCGTCGAGCGCGGTCGAAACGAAGTTGCGAACCTTGAACCGATCACGCTGCTGGAACGCCTCCTCGAAGGTGTATCGCCAGTTATCGACAAGGGTCTTGAGCAGACCATAGGCATCGAGCAAACCATCGTGATCACTGCCATGGGCACGGCTGGTCGCCTCCCGCCACTTTTCGCCATGCTTCTTCTTGAGCCAGCCCTCGACAAATGGTGTCAGGCCCGGACGCAAATGATCGAGCGCCTTGCGAACCCTGTCAGTGGCGCTGTGGTCGGTTCCGGTCATGCTCTGCGTGTTCTCCTAGGCCACCCGATTGACTAGGCAGCCTCTGCCGCTTGTTCAAGCATATGGCGGTAGATGTCTTGTTTCTTCGTGAGCGAAGGGCATTATTTCGTCGAGCAGTGATGGGCCGCTCAAGGCGCAAACCAGGCCGCTGGATCGCACCCGCATAAATGTTCGACCCGTATTTGCTCCTCCTGCAATGTCATCGCGTGATTAACCCAGTCGCTATCGGTTGCATTATATACAGGCACATCCTCCTTATGTCCCAGCGCAGCGAATTTTCTGTCGCTTGGGTCAAAACCAGCGTCGATCAGCGATTGTGGCAGGTCCGCGTATTGACCGTCGGCTCGCTTTGGTAAATCAATGCGCTCAACGAGCTTAGGCGAACTGTGGAGGACCTCTCGGTAGAAGCGATCACCCGTACCGGGCTGGCTGACGTGACCCCCAGCTTTCCCCCAGCTGGGATTAGAGCCGGGCGGTTGTTTTGCGCATAAGCGCGGTTGAAGCAATGGGCTGCGTAGCGGAGCCCGTAGGGCGTAGCGAAGCAGGCCATTGCTTATCCAGTTCAGCGGCGAACGCCGCCGGTGTTGCGTAACCGAGAGACGAGTGTGGTCGCTCCCGATTGTAGTCTTCGACCCAGGCCGCGATCTCGACACGGGCATGGGCCATGCTCAAGAACAGCGTCTCGTTGAGCAGTTCGTCGCGCATGCGGCCATTGAAGCTCTCGACATAGCCATTCTGCATCGGCCTTCCGGGCGCGATGTAATGCCACTCCACGCCGACCTCGCCGCACCATGCCAGCACAGCGTTGCTGGTGAGCTCGGTGCCATTGTCGCTGACGATCATGCCTGGCTTGCCGCGCTGTTCGATCAGTGCGGTCAGCTCGCGAACGACACGGCGACCAGAGATCGAGGTGTCCGGCACCGCTGCCAGGCACTCCCGGGTCACGTCATCGACCACGTTGAGCACCCGGAACCGTCTTCCCGAAGCCATCTGGTCGTGAACAAAGTCCAGGCTCCAGCGCTGGTTCGGCAGCGCCAGAACCGGAGCAGGTGCCCTTGTGCCAACAGCACGCCTGCGGCTTCGTCGTCGCCTCACTGCCAGCCCTTCTTCCTTGTAGAGCCTCTGGGTCTTCTTGCGGTTGATCATGATCCCCTCCCGGCGCAGCAGGATATGCAGACGGCGATAGCCGAACCGGCGACGCTGGTTGGCCAGCTCGCGCAGCTTCTCGCGAAGCTCGGCATCATCGTCCCGGGTGGAACGGTAACGCACGCTTTTGCGATCAGCATCGATAACACGGCACGCCCGCCGCTCGCTCATCCCGTGGCACACCTGGAGATGAGCAACAGCTTCCCGCTGCGCGGCGGGCATCAGAACTTTTTTGCCAGAAGATCCTTCAGAGCAGCCTTGTCCAGCATCGCATCGGCCAGCAGCCGCTTGAGCTTGGCGTTCTCGCTCTCGAGCTCCTTCAGTCGGCGGGCATCGGACACTTCCATCCCGCCATACTTCGACTTCCAGTTGTAGATCGTCGCTTCAGATACACCGTGCCGACGGGCCAGGTCAGCGGTCTTGGCTCCCGCCTCCGCTTCCTTCAGCACCCCGATAATCTGCTCTTCTGAAAACCTCGTACGCTTCATCGTCTGTCCTTCCTTCAAGGCCAGACTCTAATCGCTCGTGGAGGAAAATCAGGGGGTCACGTCATGGCCAGCAGCATTGAGATGCTTTCGATATTCGGCTTGGATTTCGCCTGCTCGGTCGAGAAGCACCGTCCCGGTTCGTAACAGTTCGATCAGGAACGTGACTGTCGCCATACGGCAGTCGAGGGAGGGTTGTTTGGCATCCTCGGGATCAGGCCTCCCGTTGGCGATGATCGCGACATTGGTATCGACCACACAACGGCTCATTCCGCGGCCTTCATACGCTTCAGCCGCGCCAGTTCAGCTTCGGCGGTTTCGGTGAAGGCGTCGCCCATGAACCTATCAGGCCAGTTGGCAATGTTACCATAGTCATCCATCTGCAACGGATCGATAACCGAAGTCCCCTTGGCTGGTTTGGCAAAATACAGGCGCACTTGCTCTGAAGAAATTGCTTCCTCCGCGATTCGACGCTGCAATCGCAGCAGAAGATGCTCGGAATGGCTTTCCAGCACTACCTGCACCTTGCGATGAAGGGCTGCGTTGATGATGACATCCGCCAACCCTGCTTGAGCAGAAGGGTGAAGATGGATTTCCGGCTGCTCCAACAGAACAGTCGATCCTTCGGGCACATATTGCAGCAGTGTGATGACAGGCAAAACTTGTGAAACACCAGTACCCACATCAGTCAATGCAACTAATGGCCCGCCCTTGGACACGCAGAGCTTTGCCATCCAACGATTCGAGCCTGGAACGACTTCTTCAACCTTAAAGCTGTCAATTAATTCCAAGTGCTGAAGCCAATGCGCGACGATTTCTTGAAGCGATTTTTCGTGCTTTCCTTTGCTCAGCCGACGGCGCTCACCCGCAGCAGTCGCTGCGACAAGCGCCTCAACGGTGCGCTCGCCCGCAGGGCCAACATCAAGAGGGCGTGTGCCGGTCCAGACATAATCTCGCTCTGGCCGGACTCGAAGCGGCCCCAGATAGTAAATCTGATCGAGCTGATCCTCATAGGCCGTTTCCAGATCGGCGAGGAACTGAGCATTCTGGAAATAGGTGCGGGCTTCGTCTGGAAATGCGTAGGAGCGTACCGGACCAGGCAACGGCCAAGCTCGCCCTTGATTTCGGACGAAACGGAAAGACCCTCCCGCCGAGATCAAGTCATACTCCGGCGATCCCTCGGACCTTTGGGCAAGCCGAAAGGTGACCCCGCCGAGAGAGTACTCAAGGAACACCGCGCGCATGGAAAAAGCAGAAGTTCCCTTCAAAGGCTCGCCTTCGACCTCGGAACTAAGGCGGATCATCTTGCCGCTTGCAGCAACAGCTTTCGCCGCACTGGGGTCAGAAAGAGCAATCGGCTTGTCAGGCTCAAAGCTCACAGACCAACGCAAGTGCTCCGTGGTCTGGTGGTCTTTGACTACATCAGAAAATTGGCCCAACTCGACATAAGGACGATTCAGTTGCAAGACGGTCGAGCGATCCCGCTCTTCTCGCGTTTGCTTCAGCATCAGCAAAAATTGGATGAGGCTCGATTTACCAGACGAATTCGTGCCGAACAGGCCCGTAATCGCACCAAAGCTCAAATCAGCTTCGGCCCAGGCCTTGAAGTTCGAGATTTCCAAACGGTCCAGCATCAGTAAATCTTATATCAATCCCAGTTGTGCCGCACCTGCGTTTGCGGGATCGGCGAGCGAAGTGGCGGCCTCTTCCAGCGCCGTCCACTCTTCCGCCAACTGGTTATACACACGCGCCTCTGCCGACCAGCCTTTCTGCGTGGCGATCTCGAACATTCGATAGACCAGCTTCCGCACATCGGAGGTCACCGAACCCATTTCCGCAACCAACAGCGCGGCTTTCTCGGTCCCGCCATCCTCCGCGTTCAGCACCCTCGCGACATGCTGGACGCATTCCCAAATCGTCAGGTTCTTGTCTGTACTGGGCGACCAGTTCGACGGCAACGAATCCCTTGGAGTCAAGGCCGAGCGCCCCTTGAGATCGGTGAAAACGCCTGAGGAGAAAAGAGCTGACTGCGGCACGTTTCTGGCATTGGCCAGCGTGATTAGGTCGCCAGAGGGCTTGGCATCGAATCCGTAAGAGGCATACCACGCTAGCGCGACTTGCGTTTCGGCGTCGAGCGCGGCGTCGCTTTCGTTTTCGATTTCATCCCAGACGGCGTTTATCCGCGTCAGTGCAACCTTCACGGTCATGGTACTGTCGTCGTCTTCCAGCACCTTGGCGTAACGCGAAAACACTCCCATGCCGGGGCCGATCACCGATTGCTGCATATCGACGGGGGCCACACCGGCCTTGCGGATGTCGTCGATGGCGTCAGGCAATTCGCGCTTGAGCAGGCGGATGAAATCGGCGCGGGTGATGATGTTGGCATTAGCGGGGCGCTTGCGGCAGACTAGCCTGTCTTATTCACCGCGGCGGGTGAGAGGGTTGGCGGGAGTGGCGTAAGCGATTGCTTTGCAGTAGGAAAATGGGTGTCTAGACCAGTCCTTCAGCGAGGCAATTTATGCCACGGACCACACCCGCCGGGAGCGATGATAGCGCACCGGGATTTTCGTTTCCAGCGGTTGGCGGCAAGAAGGTCACAACCGCGTTCGACGGTGGCCGGCTGACCTCTGACGGCGGCGTTCTGCTGCTGGCGCAGGCCGAGCGCGCGATGGGGATCTGCCGGCAGCTTGCTGCGTGCATCGCCGATCCGCGTGACCCGACGCGGGTGATCCATCGCCTCGATGACATTCTGCGTGCCCGTGTGTTCGCGATCACGTGTGGCTATGAGGACGCCGATGATCTCGATGCCCTGCGCGACGATCCGGGCTTCCGCCTGGCGCTGGGCAAGTTGCCGGGATCGGGCGCGGGGCTGGCCAGCCAACCGACGATGAGCCGCTGGGAGAATGCACCGACCACGCGTGAACTGGCCCGGATGATGGTCGCGATGATCGGCGTTTACTGTGCCAGCTATCCGGCCCCACCGGCGGCGGTGACGCTGGATATCGATGACACGTGTGATGTCGTGCACGGCTATCAGCAGCTCTCGTTCTGGAACGGACATCACGGTGAGCGCTGCTTCCTGCCGATCCATGTGTACGATACCGCGAGCGGGCGGCCGGTGGCGATGCTGCTGCGCACTGGCAAGACGCCGTCGGGTGCCGAAGGTGCCGGCCACATCCGGCGCCTGGTGCGTCATATCCGCCAGCACTGGCCCGATACCCACATCACCATCCGCGGCGATGGGCACTACGCCCGTCCCGAGATCATGGCGTTCTGCGAGGCGGCCGGGGTCGATTACGTGTTCGGCTTGCCGACCAACGCCGCGCTGCGGGCCGATCCGGCCATCGTTGCCGTCGCCGATGCCTGCGCGGTCAAGCGGGCCCAGGCCCAACATCCGGTCCTGCGCAACTATGTCGAGACCCGCTACGGCGCCAAAAGCTGGAAGAGCCAACGCCGCGTCGTCGCCCGGATTGAGGCCAGCACGCTGGGCATGGACATCCGCTATGTCGTCACCTCGCTGACAGAAGGCTCGCCCGAGCACATTTACGACACGCTCTATTGCGCGCGCGGCCAAGCCGAAAACCTGATCAAGCGCCACAAGACCCAGTTGGCCAGCGATCGCACCTCGTGCCGCTCGGCCAATGCCAACCAGATGCGCCTCATCCTGCATACCGCCGCCTACTGGCTGATGTGGCGCGTCCAGCAGGCCATCCCCAAGGCCACCTCTCTGGCCACTGCCGAGTTCGCAACGCTGCGCCTGCGGCTGCTCAAGGTCGCCGCCCGCGTCATCGAGACCGCCTCGCGCATCCGTGTCGCCTTCGCGTCAGCATGCCCCGACGCCGGCGTGTTCAAAGCCATCGCCACCAGTCTCCGGCCAGCGCCGACATAGCCAGCGCGGCTGTGCCGCACAAAGCCCGAGCCATCGCCCATCAACCTCGAAAAGCCATCGGTTTTGCTGCGGCGAAAAACGCCGCCGAAACCGCGCGCCCGGATCACGCGGCCACCGACACATCAAACCCGGCACGCCCCAGTGCAGCGGGCTCATGAATAAGCCGGGCTAGGACTATGGAAGAGGCGAGCGCATTGGTGTCGCTGGCGATCAGTCGAGTCGCGCCCTCCGTTCGCAGCGGCCAAGTGCCATCAACGACTAAACCGGCGTCAACCACGGCTTGTAGAAAAGATGACCAACCAGCGGAAGTAATCCCGTCTTCGGCAGCTTCCGACTGCTTGAAAGCATAGTAGATTGCCAATGGTTCCAAGCTGCGTGACGCCGTGTTCATGACGGCAAGTGCTTGCGACATTCCCTTCATGAAAAAGTGTTCGGCAGCGTCAACGCCGCCATGTCGATATGGGGTCGCCACAAGCTCTTCGGCTTTTGGAACCAGCAATCTGCGGAATAAATCCGGCCACAGCATTCTCGCGCCACGCCGGAGCCAGACATAGAAGTAGTCCGACAAATCCGCGTAGCCGATATTGTCATAGTATGGCGGATCAGTTGAAATCACTACCTGCTGATGGTCGGCATGGCGTGCATCCAAGTTGTCGATACGCCCGCCAGACTGCTTACCACAATGTTCGGAGACGGCGCGCATTCCGCCGTTAACTACCTCGGACCAGTCACCACCTGCACCGGCAAACGGATTTACCTCTGCATAGTCCCAGACCATCGGCAGCGCTTGCCGCCCAAATCCGGGTGCAGTTTTGCCATCGCCTGACCGCCAGCGTGATTGTGTAGTAACGAAAACCGACATCTTACTAGATGCGATTGCCAAATACGTCGCCACCGCATCGGCATAAGCGGTTGCACCATGTCCGCCCTGATGTAGCGGGGTGGGGTCGCTATCGAGGCCTGCTACGCGGGCGTCGCCGAGCGCGGCCTCGTGCGCTTCGCTCACCAAATCGGAAAAAGTCGTCAACGCCACCAATTGGCGCGGGGTGAAGAGCGAGGCGAAGGTCGCCAGCCCATATTGCACGGTCCAGAAGTTGCGCGGATCGTCAGGCAATTCGCCATCGGGCTCCCATTCCGGCTTAGCCTTGGCGGCGATGGCTTCGTGTTCGGCGGTGGGAGACAGATAGGTGCGTGAGCGGTTGCCCTCGGCAACAATCGCCATAAGACGCACGCCCATGCGCCCCGCCACGCCTTCGGCCTTCACATGGCCGGGCGTGATCGCGGAGCCGGTCAGCACGCATGTAAAGTTCGATCCGCGCCCAGTCTTGGTCCCGCCCTTCAGGCGCGCTTCCTCATCCTTGCCTAGCTTGCCGCTATGCACCTCAAATCGCCAGCCATCGGGCGCGGCAGCGTCAATTACCGGCTCTACCCAGGCCTTTTTGCCCTCTTTGGTGGAAAGCATGAAGCTGGACACCAGCGGCACCATCGCGCCCTTCGCAACCGGATCGGGTGAGCGCACCGTGCGCGCCCACAGCCAGGCAATCACGGTTGCCTCGGAACCGTCCGGTAATTTGGCCTTGGGATAGAGGTGCCCGATGCGCTTTTCCGCCTCGTCGCGCATCCATTGACCGTAATATCTCACATCCTCGGCAAGCCCTTGCGCGCCCTTGCCCTGCCAGCGCCCGCCGCGCTGCAACTCGGCCCGCGCCTTTGGATTGATCGGCGGTTGCCCGGCGAACTTGGGCGGTATCTCCACCAGCGCCTTGCCGATCAGCACCGCCACCGGATTGAGATCGCTGCCATAGGCACGCAAGCCCAGCCGCTGCGCCTCTAGCGGGATCGAACCGCCGCCCGAAAAGGGATCGTAAACCGGCGGAGCCTTGGCTTGCAGATAATCGAGAATTGCCTTGGTGTTTTGCCTCTCCGGTGGCTCCTCCCCCACACTCCAGGCGACCGAACGGGCAATCTCCCAACGGGCATCGTTCAGGATGCGCTCGTCATTCGATGCCTCCCACGGCACCATGGCCTCGATCACTTTATGCAGCCGCAGCCGCTCCGCATCCTGTGCTTCTTCCGTGGGAAAGTGATCCGGCCAGGCCGAAGGATCATCCACCAATTGCGCGAACAACACTGCCCGGCAAGCCGCCAAGGGCCGCCGCGCCCACCACATATGCAGCGTGGACGGGTGCCCATGCCGAATCGACTTCTCCCGTGCGGAAGCCTTATTGATGGCTTCGAGCGGAATAGAGACTTCAATCAGCTTTTTGCGGTGGGAGATCGTCACGAGTAGGCTTTTTCCTGAAATTCAATTGGGCGGGCCACCAAGGCTCAACAACTCGGTAATGTTAAACACCACCGCCGTCTCGGCAAAGCTGAGTTCGCGGTTGAAAAAGTTGCGGACATAAACCGGCTGAGCCACCCAGCCACCCGTGCCAACCTGCACGATGGCCAGCGCGAATTGCTCGGGCGCGTTGAGCGCGGCGAGAATTTCGTTCTTGGTCAGGATCAGATCACGGCCATCCTCATGTCGGCCCTTCACCTCGATAAAGCGCAGGTGCCCAGTCTGGCCGTTGCGGCTTTCTATGTCCCAGCCTTTTTTCTCCGCCGCGACATCGCGGGGGAAATGACCTAGTTCGCGTTCGGAGGCCATGACGGCTTCCATCGCAAGCCGTTCGGTTTCGGAGCGGAGGATCGGATCGGTGCCGCGCACCATGGACGAGCCGCCTGCCACTTCCTTCGCGCGGATCATACCGCCGGGGATCACCAGCGCTACACCCTTCAATACCGGCGGCAGCGCGGCAATCTGGCGTTCGGCGTCCAACTCGGTCTGCCGTTTGTGTAAGCGTTCAACCATGCGGGCGGCAGTCGCCTCGGCATTTTGGGCGTTGATCCGCTGTTCCTTGCCCGCCCGCTCTTCCTCGCGCAGACGGGCGGCACGTGCATCCCACCAGTTGATTTCGCGGGTGAGGCGAGCGCGAACCTCGCGTTCCACCTTGTCAATTTCGGCGAGACGGCGGCTGCGGATTTCCTCCAGATGCTGCGGCACCAATTCGCGGATGGCATAGCCGAGTGCGCGCTGTTCGACTTCGTCGGATAGCCAGGGCGCACGGATCGCCAGTTCGAGGGGCGGGCGTTCCTCAGCGTTGAGCGGACGGCAATCGAGATAAGGCGCGGGTCCGCCATCCTCCGCCGCGCCGTCCTCGCCCAGCAGGATGAATTGCAGCCGCTGCGAAATGGCGCGTGGCTCCCCGCCCCGTGACTGGCGGCCATCGCGGATGGCGTGTTCGAGATAGACCAGCAGGCGCGGGTCGGTGCGTTCGTCCGCCTCATCGACCAGCACAGCGCCTTGCGACAACAGCGGCTGGAAGCGTTCAAGGATCACATCGACCAGCGCCTCCAGAAGCGGATGGCCGGGCGCGAGCAATTCCGCCTGCGGCTGGCCGGGAATGTGTGCCTTGTCGAAGGTGACGCGCGCATAGCGGTCCAGCACCGGATCGGCGCGGCCAATGAGGCGATCCCGTTCCTTGAGGATTGAGGGGACGCGGGTAATCTCGAACCGGCCATTCTCCCGCGCGGATATGCGACCTCCGAGCATAGAAAAGGCTTCGCGGAAAAACGCGCCGATAAAATGCGGCTGTAGCTTACGCGCTTGGGCACGCTCCATCTGTTCGCGGATTTCGGCGACGGAGGAGGCGCTCATCCCCTCGGTGGTGAGCTTGCGTTCGCGGACCAGCGTATCAATTGTATCGACATCAACCGCGCCCTCCACCTTGCGGAAGAGCTGGGCCTTGATTTCCGGCTTGTCGCCATAGCGAATGGCTTCCACCAGCAGATCGCGGAGGGCTTGCCCCTCGAACAATTCGCCGAGAACATCATAGACTTTGCCGCCAAGCGCCGCGCGGGCTTCCTCCAGCTTTTCGAGCAGGCGGCGATAGACTTCCCCCTCGCGCGTGTTGGTGGCGCAAAGGTTCCAGAGATGGCATACTTCGGTCTGGCCGATGCGGTGGATCCGTCCGAACCGCTGTTCCAGCCGGTTGGGATTCCACGGCAGGTCGTAATTGACCATGAGATGCGCGCCACGTTGCAGGTTCACGCCTTCGCCCGCCGCATCGTTAGCGATCATCACGCGGACGGTCGGATCGGAATTGAAGGCGGCGATGGCGGCGCGGCGTGCCTCGCGCGCGATGCCGCCATGGATCACGACGACGGCGGCGGGATCACCGATGCGAGCAGTGATCTTGTCGCGGAGATATTCCAACGTATCCTTCGGCTCGGTGAAGATCAGCACCTTGCGGCGGATGCCGGTCTGGGCATCGAGCATCAGCGGCTCGTCAAGGATGGCTTCAAGTTCTCGCCACTTGGCGTCCGCACCCGAGAGCTTGAGCGACAGCGCCTGGGATTCGAGGTGGCGCAAGGTGACAAGTTCCGCCTCCAGTTCGGCGATGGAGGTGGCTGCGGTCGCCTGATCGGCGATTTCGTCCTCGGCACGTTCGGCCTCCTCGCCGGGGGCTTCGTCAAGATCGTCGGGATCGTAGGCGGGCAGCGCGGGCGAACGACTGAAGCCGCTGCCTCCAGTCTGGCGCAGCAGGGTTTCTTCGCGCAACCGTTCTTCCAGCCGCCTGCGACGGCGTTCGAGCGAACGATGAATCGCGGCGGGGCTGGAAGCAAGTCGGCGCTGAAGGATTTGTAACGCGAAACCTACGCTGGAGCGGCGCTTGCCGTCCTCGCCCCGGTCCGCGCGGTTCATTTCCTCTCGGACATAGGTGGTGACGGCCTGATACAGTTCGGCCTCACGTGGAGAGAGGTCATAGCTGGCGGTATAGGCCCGCCGCTCCGGGAACAGCTTGGTGCCGTCGAAGCGGTACAGTTCTTCCTTCGTCAGTCGCCGCATCATGTCCGAGACATCGGCCTTATGGACGCCCTCTCGGAAACGGCCCTCGAAGCGGTCAGCATCGAGCAGTCCCATGAAAAGCTGGAAATCCGCCTCCTTGCCGTTGTGCGGCGTAGCCGACATCAGCAGGAAATTACGAGTGCGGCTGCCAAGTAGCTTGCCAAGCTTGTGGCGCTGGGTTTCTTTGACCTCGCCGCCCCAATAGGAAGCGGCCATGCGGTGCGCTTCGTCGCAAATCACCAAATCCCAGTCGGGTGCAGCCTCCAGCTTGGCCTTCAATTCGTCGGAGCGCGCGGCCATGTCCAGCCGGACGATCAGCCGCGACTTCTCGATAAATGGATTGCCGGTAAGCGAAGATTCGATTTGATCGCGAGTGAGGATGTCGAAGGCCAGCCCGAACTTGTCGGACAGTTCTTCTTGCCATTGCTCGACCAAGCTGCCGGGAGCAACGATCAGGCAGCGTTCCAGATCGCCCCGGATCAACAGTTCCTTGATAAGCAAACCCGCCATCACGGTCTTGCCCGCGCCAGGATCGTCGGCAAGCAGGAAGCGCAGCGGCTGACGCGGCAACATCTCGCCGTAAACTGCAGTGATCTGGTGTGGCAGTGCCTCTATCTGCGAAGATGTAACGGCAAGGTAGGGATCGAACAGATGCGCCAGCCGAATGCGATAGGCTTCGGAGGCAAGCTTCAGCAGCATACCATCGGCATCGAAGGCAAAAGCTTGCCCGCTGCCCTCGACAACGAAACCGCTTTCCTCGCCCCGATAGATCAGTCGTTCTTGCACACGTCCATTGGCGCGGAAAACGACGTTGATTGCGTTGGGGCCAAAATTCGCCACCGAAACAACTTCGGCGATCCCGGTTGGCGTGAAGCCCCGGATACGCGCTCCCGCCCTGATTGCATCAAAATCCCCCATGGCGGCTACATCGCCTAAACGGCACCAAAGTTGAAGGGGTTAGTTTATGGAAGGTCGTTATTAGACGGCTGGGCAAGCCCGCCCAGCACTGAGCGCCGCCAGCGGCGCAAACCTTCCCTGACCCGAGGAAGAAAGAGGCTCTGCCTCTCTCTCCCTGCAAGGTGCCGCTTTGGGGCCGTGGCTCACTGCGTTGCGCCCGCACCACCCCCAGCACCGGACCTTGCCCCCACTCTCTCCGCCCCTCGCCGGGTCGGCAGGGGTCATGCGCGGCATGACCCGCTGCGCGGATTGGAAGGGAGCAATTACCATGACCAAGCAAGACCCTCATAGCCGCATCACCGACCGCATTCTGGCCGAGCTGGAACATGGCGTCCGCCCGTGGCTGAAACCGTGGAGTGGCGGCGATATGGCAGCCACCGGCAGGGCGCGGCCACTTCGCGCAACCGGCCAACCCTATCGCGGGATCAATGTTCTTTTGTTGTGGATCGAGGCGCAGGCGTCGGGCTTTGCCAGCGCGTCATGGATGACCTACCGGCAGGCGCAGGCATTGGGCGCGCAGGTCCGCAAAGGTGAGAGCGGCGCAACGATTGTCTATTATGGCGACAGCAGCAAAACCGTGCATGACGACGCCAGCGGCGAGGACCGGGAACAGGGCTTTCGCTTCCTGAAAACCTACACGGTGTTCAATGTTGCGCAGATCGACGGCTTGCCCGAACGTTACCACGACATCCCGGAACCCGCGCCGGAGGCGGAGCGCATCGCAGCCGCCGAAGCATTCTTTGCCGCCATCCCCGCGACCGTGAACCACGGGGGGGACAAGGCCTATTATATGCCGTCAGCCGACCGCATCCAGCTTCCGCCCTTCGCGGCGTTCCACGATGCCCACGGATATTACGCCACGCGCGGCCATGAAACCGTGCATTGGACCCGGCACGAGAGCCGCCTTGACCGCAGCTTTGGCCGCGAAAAATGGGGAGATGAAGGATACGCCCGCGAAGAATTGTGTGCCGAGCTTGGCGCGGCATTCCTAGCCGCTGACCTTGGCATTGCCCTTGAGCCGCGCCCCGACCATGCAAGCTACATCGCGAGCTGGATCAAGGTTCTGCAGAACGACACCCGCGCCATTGTGCAGGCCGCAGCTCATGCAGAACGCGCCGTCGCCTTCCTGCACCAACTGGCGAACCCCGAAGCGATCAAAGAGGCGGCATAGCCCGCCAATGATTGAGGCCGCCCCGGTCTGGGGCGGCCACTTCGTTTGACCCGCCCACCCGATCCCATAAGCGGGCCGCTCCCTTCGGTCGCAGCCTGCGATAGAGAAGCATTGCGAAATCACATCATTTGATCGAGCGCGGCGATCGTTTCGCCAAGCACGCGCCTCAGCGAAAGGAGGCTTGCGCCCAGCGACATTTCCGGCCTTTCGGCCATCAACATCATGGCTTTCAGCACCGCGTTGGATTCCCGCGCCAACAGAATCAAATGCACGCCACTTGGGGCATTGGTGCCATTCAGCCAGTTTTTTGCGGTGCGATCACTGACGCCTGTCCACTTCATGATCATCTTCGTGCCGTTGCGCGTCGATCCAAACTCGACCTTCAAGGCCGAGGCGATCACTTGCGCGAATTCGGCATCCGTCAGTCTGTCGCGACCGACCGGAAATGAACTTCCCTTCTTCGGAAACATGTTGCCCTCCCTTTGCTGTTAGAAAGGAGAGAGCACGCAGCGAGGTGGCATCCGGGCAACAATAAGGCGCGACCACGATGGTCATTGAGTGGAAAACAGACGATGATTTCCGATCAGACCGCCCGCCACCAAAGCGGGCCGCTGAATATGTCCGTATGTCCACCGATCACCAGCAATATTCAACTGACAATCAGGCGACAGCAATACGCGCATATGCCGAGAGGCGCGGATTCGAGATTGTCCGAACCTATGCCGATGAGGGCAAAAGTGGCCTTCAGATCGGCGGGCGCGATTCCCTCCAACAGCTTCTCATCGACATCGACGGCGGCAACGTCGATTTCGAGGCCGTTCTTGTTTATGATGTGAGCCGGTGGGGCCGCTTCCAAGACCCTGATGAAGCGGCCTATTACGAGCTACGCTGCAAACGCGCCGGGATCACAGTTCACTACATCGCCGAGCAGTTCGAGAACGACGGCACCATTGGTTCGTCGATCATCAAAACCGTCAAGCGGGCAATGGCCGGGGAATACAGCCGCGAATTGTCCGTAAAGGTGTTCGCTGGGCAATGCCGCCTTATCAGCCTTGGCTATCGCCAAGGTGGCGCACCTGGCTTCGGGCTGCGCCGGATGCTTGTCGATGAACGCGGCCAGCACAAGGGCATTTTGGCCCGTGGTGAACACAAGAGCATTGCCACGGATCGGATCGTGCTGGTGCCGGGGCCGGAGGAGGAAATCGCAACCGTCCGCGACATCTACCGCCAATTCGTCGAGGACTGCAGATCGGAACGGCAAATTGCCGATTGGCTGAATGCCAAAGGCATCCTTTCCGACCTAGGGCGTGCCCGGACACGCGGCGCGGTCCATCAGATTCTCATCAACGATAAATATGCTGGTCACAACGTCTGGGGCCGCACTTCCTTCAAGCTGAAAACCCGGCACGTTCGCAATGATCCATCGGACTGGATCAGGCACGACCAAGCCTTTCCGGCTATCGTGTCGCAGGAGTTGTTTGAACAAGCCCGCCGCATCATCGCGGAGCGGTCAAAGCGTCTGACCGACGATGACATGCTCGCGCTGCTGTCCGAAGTCTTGAAAAAGAACGGCTACCTGTCCGGCCTTATCATAGACGAATTCGAGGATGGGCCGTCCAGCAGCGCCTACCAGTCCCGCTTTGGCAGCCTGTTGCGCGCCTATTCGCTTGTCGGCGTCACGCCCGACCACGATTATCGCTACATCGAGATCAACCGCGAATTGCGCCGGATGCACCCGTCGATTGTCAGGGACGTGATCGAGGGCGTGCGTGCCGCAGGCGGCACCGCGATCCAGAATCTCGAAGATGACACGCTGACAATCAACGACGAGATCACCGCCTCCATCGTTATCGCCCGGTGCAAGCTGACACGCGGCGGCCTCCGCCGCTGGAAAATCAGGCTCGACGAGACCTTGCGCCCTGACCTCACAATCTGCGTCAGGATGGACGAGGACAATATGACCGCGCACGACTTCTATATCTTGCCGCGCATGACCCTTGAGGAGAGCGTGCTTCGGTTGGCCGACCACAACGGCCTGTCGTTTGACGCATTCCGCTTCGACGCGCTGGATGGATTGTTCACCTTGGCGAAGCGCGTGCCATTTCGGCAGGCAGCATAAGCCGTGGCGCTGCCCGCCCAGCGCGTCGAGATGATCCCGATTGACAGGATCACCGTGGTCAATCCGCGCCTTCGCAACAAGAAGGTGTTCAAGGGCATCGTCGAAAACATCGCCGACGTCGGCCTCAAACGTCCGATCACCGTCACCAGCCGTCACGGCGAGGATGGCCCGCTATACGATCTTGTCTGCGGTCAGGGCCGCCTTGAAGCCTTCCGGCAGCTCGGCCAGACCGAGGTGCCCGCCTTGATTGTGACTGCCGATCAGGAAGATTGTTTCGTCGCCAGCCTCGTCGAGAATTGCGCCCGCCGTCAGCATCAGGCCGTGGACCTGTTGCAGGACATCCTCGGGATGCGCGGGCGCGGTTATTCCGACAGCGAAATCGCCGCCATGACCGGGCTTTCCGCCAATTATGTCTATATCGTGGGGAGGCTTTTGGAACGCGGCGAGCGGCGTTTGGTCGCTGCCGTAGAGGCAGGCTATCTCCCCATATCCGTCGCCCTCGAAATCTGCGAAGCCGACGATCAGGGCGTGCAGGCCGCGTTGCATAAGGCCTATGAAGACAATCTCCTGCGCGGCCGCGCGCTGATCGCCGCACGCCGTTTGGTGGAGGTGCGAAAGCGGTCTGGCAAAGCGGCCAAGCTCACCAAACTGGTAGGCAAAGATGCAGCAGCAACACCCGAGGGGCTGGTGAAGGCCTTTCAGGAGGACACCGAACGGAAGCGCATGATGATCCGCAAGACCGAGGCGACCCGCAATCGCCTCGTCTTCATCGTCGAAGCCCTGAGCCAGCTAGCGAACGACGAAACTTTCGTGGCGATCCTTGAAGATGAAGGGCTTGCAACAATTCCGGCCCGGCTTGCAGATCGAATTCAAAAAGTCAGGATCAGCGTCCAATGACCCGGAGCAATCGGCAGCGAAAAATCAAGCTGGCCTTTGAACAGACCAGTTTGCGGATTCCGCTTGGCGAGATCGAGCTTCTACGCGCGATGCCAGAATCGACACGGAAATCGCCCAAGTACGGCCAGATCGCGGCATCAATCACCGAAGTCGGCATTATCGAGCCGCCCGTTGTCGTTCGCGTGCCGGGGAAGGACGAGCGATACCGGCTGCTAGACGGGCATATCCGCATCGACATTCTGAAAGCGCGCGGGGACAAGGATGTTGTCTGCCTTGTGGCGACCGACGATGAGGCGATCACGTACAACAAGCGCATCAGCCGCATGGCTATCGTTCAGGAACACAAAATGATCCTGAAGGCGCTTGAGAAGGGCGTTTCCGAGGAGCACCTCGCGCGCGCTCAACGTCAACATTTCAAGCATTCGCAGCAAACGACGCTTGCTGGACGGAATTTGCGATGAGGTGGCGAAGTTGTTGCAAGACCGGATGGTGCCGCTCAACACCTTTCGCGAGATGAAAAAACTGCGCCCCATGCGGCAGATCGAAGTCGCCGAGACCATGATCGCGATGAACAGGTTTTCATGGCCCTATGCCAAGTCGCTTGTTGCCGCCACGCCGCAGCATCTGTTGACCAGCGAAAAACGCAAGACCGTGCGCGGCCTCAGCGATGAGCAGATCGAGCACATGGAACGGGAAGCGACAAACATCGACCGCGAGTTCCGCATGATCGAGCAAAGCTACGGCACCGATCATCTCGATTTGGTTCTGGCGACCGGCTACTTGGCCCGCATGACGGAAAACGTGCGCGTGGTTCACCACCTAGCCCGCTTCCATCCGGAACTGTTGGCGGAGTTTCAGCGGATCGTGCAGCTGCGCGAAGCAGCATAGTCATTCAAACAGCTTGCAACACCCGCAGAATCCGAGCCCCTCGCCAAAGCCGGGCGTCAGATTTCAAGCAGCAAGCGGCGATGCCATCGGCCTCTTCGACGGACGCGCACGAGGCGCGACCGAAATTTTCACGCGGACATCACGGTTGAGCCGGTCGAGAATGCGCATCAGGCGGTCAATGGTGAAGCGGTCGAGCTTGACCTGGCGGATACGCGAAAAATCCGCAGCAGCAATGCCAGTGCGCGCCTCGGCATCCCGCACCGTCAGCTTCTCGTTATCAAGCGTTTTGACGATTTCAGCGGCAAGGATAGCGCGGACCTGACGAAGGTTCGCGTCGGGGACATCGAAATCCGCAAAGACGTTGCCGGAACCACGGACCAGCTCGAAATCGTCATCATGGTCAGCCATCGAGCATCTCCTTCAATCGCTTGATCCGCTCGCGCACGAGGTCGATTTCATGGCGCGGCGTCGAAATTCCTTTGGTCGATTTCTTCTGGAAAGCATGAACCACCCAGATGTCATCGCCCATTTGCAGTGCGTAAACGACGCGAAAGGCGTCACCACGCTCCTTGATCGCCAACTCCCAGACACCTGCCCCAAGTGCGGCGAGCGGCTTGGCGATTTCCGGCGTACCACCATCGGCCACAACCGTCAGGGCATCGAACGCCCGATTCATGGCCCGTTCGGGAAACGCCTCAAAATCCTTCCGCGCCGCCTTAATCCAAGAGATTGTGCGAAGGGTGTTACGCGATTTCGTCATATGTAGTCATATCTGCCAACAAAGTCAATCTAGGATAGCTGTCATGCTGCCGCCGCAAGGGACGTTCGACGATCAAGCACCTCAACCGCCTTCAGCTTATGTTCGGGAGCGAGATGGGCATAGCGCAACGTCATGGCATAGTCGCTATGGCCTAGCAGCTCGCGGACCGTGTTGAGATCAACTCCACCCATCACCAACCGCGATGCAAAGTGATGGCGCATATCGTGCCAGCGGAATGCGCCGATTTCGGCGTCCTTGAGCAATCGACGCCACGAAAAATTCACGCGATCAAACCGCTCCCCGGCTTCATTGAGGAACACCAACCCGTCCGCTTCTTCTGCCTGTGCTCGCCACCCCTGCAAGACCAGAGTAGCCTCCCGGTTTAGCGGGATATGGCGCGTGCGCTTGGATTTGGCTGTTGCCCCTGTCACGGTCAGAATGCGCCGGTCGAGATCGACGTTGGACCATGTGAGATCGAACAATTCACCGCGACGGCAGCCAGTGTTGATCGACAGCAGGATGAGCGGCTTCACATGATCGGTGAACATTACCGTTCGCAGGCTGGGGAGCAGAACATAGCCGCGTTCACGCCGCCAATGATTGGCAGAATCGCGTTCGGCGCGACGGCGCTCCTCACGGGCATCCATCGCGGCGCGAAGCCTCTTCTCTTCATTGTCGTTGAGGAACCGGACCTTGAGGCAGTCGTCCGTTTTCGACTTCTTGACCTTGGCGAGAGGATTGGCCGAAATCAGTTCCCAATCGACAGCGCGATTGAGCGCTGCCTTGATCGACGAAATATCGCGGTTGATGGTTTCCAGACTGAGGCCTCGCTCAATCTCACTGGCGCGCCACTTCTCGACATCCAGCCCTGTGATTTCATCCAGCCGCTTATTCAGCAAGGACTTGAAAGCCGTCGCCAGCCGCTTGAGGTTCTGCGCGTGCGCCCGCTGATTGGCCTTCGCCCAGATTTTATAGTCGCCATCAAGGAAGTCTTGAAAGGTCGGGACGCCCGGCTTTGGCTTGCGTGCTTCTATAGGGTCAATCCCGCGATAAACATCAGCAAGGATCGTGCGGGCGCTCTCACGCGCATCGGCAACGCCGAGCACATCTGCCCGTCCGAGGAAGACCCGCTTCCCACGCCCGTATTCGCAATACCAAGATTTAACGCCCGACGGCATCACTCGCAGCACCAACCCCTTTAGCCTCGTGTCGCGATGCTCGACTTTGGAAGCCGGAACGGGCAACTTGTCGATTGCCATTTGGGTAAGTGCCGCACGCATCGTCTACCGCCTTTGCTTGGTCCGCGAATCATTCTGGTGGTGCGCTGGTGGTGCAACTTGGTGAAACAAGGCGCATCAAAATGGCACCGCGCGCAACGCCCTAAGTTATCAAAAAGTGGCTGATTTCTTAGGGAAAATCAAGAACTATCGGAGCAATTGCGTTGCACCATGAACCCCCAAAAAAAAGCGGCTGGGGGTGTGGGGGTCGGAGGTTCGAATCCTCTCGTCCCGACCAATATTTCCAACAACAACGCACAACGAAACACGCCGCCCACGGAACCCCGCAGGCGGCGCGCTTGTTTTGGTCGTTCGATCCCTATCAGGCGAGATCGAAGCGGTCGGCGTTCATCACCTTGGTCCAGGCGGCGATGAAATCGGCCACGAACTTCCCGTGGGCATCATCCTGCGCATAGACTTCGGCATAGGCCCTGAGGATCGAGTTGGAACCGAACGTCAGGTCCAATGCCGTGGCGGTCCACTTCACCGCGCCCGTCTTGCGATCACGGATTTCGAAGAGGCCGTTGCCGGCCGGCTTCCAGGTGTTGGCCATGTCGGTCAGGTTCACGAAGAAGTCGGTGGTCAGCGCGCCTTCGCGGGCGGTCAGCACACCGTGCTTCGTTCCGCCATGGTTGGCGCCGAGCACGCGAAGCCCGCCGACCAGCACGGTCATTTCCGGCGCGGTAAGCCCCATCAGCTGCGTGCGATCCAGCATCAGCTCCGCCGGGCTGACCGCGTAGTCCTGCTTCAGCCAGTTGCGATAGCCATCGTGGATCGGCTCCAGCGGCGCGAAGCTGTGAGCGTCGGTCTGCGCGTCGGTGGCATCGCCCCGCCCCGGTGCGAACGGCACGGTCGCCTCGATGCCGGCAGCCTTGGCGGCCTGTTCCACACCGACATTGCCGGCCAGTACGATGATGTCCGCCACGCTGGCGCCAACATCCGCCGCGATCGGTTCCAGCACCGCCAGCACGCGCGCCAGCCGGGCCGGCTCGTTGCCTTCCCAGTCCTTCTGCGGGGCCAGGCGGAGGCGCGCGCCGTTGGCGCCGCCGCGCATGTCGGACCCGCGATAGGTCCGCGCGCTGTCCCACGCGGTCGCCACGAGATCGCTGATCGACAGTCCGCTCGCCGCGATCCTGGCCTTTGCCGCGGCGATGTCCCAGCCGGTGCTGCCGGCGGGCACCGGGTCCTGCCAGATCAGGTCCTCGGCCGGTACGTCGGGTCCGTGGTAGCGCACCTTCGGCCCCATGTCGCGGTGCGTGAGCTTGAACCAGGCGCGCGCGAAGACCTCGGAGAAATAGGCCTGATCGTCGCGGAACCGTTCGGAAATCGCTCGGTAGACCGGGTCCTTGATCATCGCCATGTCGGCATCGGTCATCATCGGATTGGTGCGGATCGACGGGTCCTCCACGTCGGCCGGACGATCTTCCTCGCGGATGCTGACCGGTTCCCACTGCCAGGCGCCGGCCGGGCTCTTGCGCAGTTCCCATTCGTGGTTGAACAGCATCTGGAAATAGCCGTTGTCCCACCGCGTGGGATGCGTGGTCCATGCCCCCTCGATGCCGCTGGTGATCGTATCGCGGCCCATGCCCTTGCCGCCGGGATTGGCCCAGCCAAGGCCCTGCTGCTCCACCGGAGAGGCTTCGGGTTCGGGGCCAAGCCGGCTGGCATCGCCATTGCCGTGCGCCTTGCCTACGGTGTGGCCGCCTGCGGTCAGCGCCACGGTTTCCTCGTCATCCATCGCCATGCGGGCGAAGGTTTCGCGAATCTGCGCGGCCGTCTTCAGCGGATCGGGCTGGCCGTTCACGCCCTCCGGATTGACGTAGATCAGGCCCATCTGCACGGCCGCGAGAGGGTTTTCCATCGTCGAAGGCGTGGCGACATCGCCATAGCGTTCGTCCGACGGGGCCAGCCATTCCTTCTCGGCGCCCCAATAGACGTCCTTTTCGGGATGCCAGATGTCCTCGCGACCAAACCCGAAACCAAAGGTCTTCAGCCCCATGGTCTCGTAGGCGATGGTGCCTGCCAGCACGATCAGGTCGGCCCAGCTCACCTTGTTGCCGTACTTCTTCTTGATCGGCCACAACAGGCGGCGCGCCTTGTCCAGGCTGACGTTGTCAGGCCAGGAATTGAGCGGCGCGAAGCGCTGGTTGCCGGTGCCGCCACCGCCGCGCCCGTCCGCCGTGCGATAGCTGCCGGCCGAATGCCACGACAGGCGGATCATCAAGCCGCCGTAATGCCCCCAGTCCGCCGGCCACCATTCCTGGCTGTCGGTCATCAGCGCGCGCATGTCCTGCTTGAGCGCCTCGAAATCAAGCGACTTCAGCGCCTCGTGATAGCGGAAGCCCTTGCCCAGCGGATTGGTCTTGCTGTCGTGCTGGTGCAGGATGTCGAGGTTGAGCGTTTCGGGCCACCAGCTCGTGACGGAGGCCGACGTGCTGGTCAGGCCCCCATGCATGACGGGACACTTCCCCGCCGTTGCGGAATTGCTGCTCATTCTGTTTCTCCAGCCTTGTTCATCAACCGCGCCGCATGCGCCGCCGAAATCCGTATCGTTCGGGCGAACTAATTTATCAAAGCGATTTAAATCGTCACAATGATCGCTCAGTGCGATTTCTGTATCTCACATCATGTCGAGCGCCGGAGCAATCATACTTTGGTTTCCTACATGAACCGATACGGTTACTGTCCCGCGTCCTGCCGCAACAAGGACGCTCCCATGCCCCTCCTCGACGCCCTGATTTCCCCCATCTCATCGATCATCGATCGCGTCATTCCCGACAAGGAAGCCCGCGACCGCGCCAAGCTGGAACTGTTGAGGCTGCAAGGCACGCAGGAACTCGAACAGATCCGCACGCAAATGTCGGCCATCCTCGCCGAAGCGGGTTCTACCGATCCATGGACCAGCCGCGCCCGCCCCGGCTTCCTCTACGTCATGTACATCATGATCCTGTGGTCGCTGCCGATGGGCCTGATCGCTGCGGCGCGGCCCGAAGCGGCACGCGACATCGCCGCCGGTATCACCGCCTATCTCAATGGCCTGCCCGAGCCGCTCTATGCGCTCTTCGGCACCGGCTATCTCGGCTACACGGCGGCGCGCCAGTGGGGCAAGGCCAAGGGCATCGACCGGTAAAGAGATGGACCGCGCGGGTTCCTTCCGGGGATTCGCGCGGCCACTTGCGCATGGCGGCGGCGGCACTATCACGGCGCGGCGGCCACACGCACCGGGAACACGCCACCATGTCAGACAAGACCGTCTTCGTCCTCAATGGACCGAACCTCAACCTGCTTGGCCTGCGCGAGCCGGAAATCTACGGATCGCAGACGCTGGACGACATTGCCGGCATGCTGGAAGACCACGCGCAGACGCTCGGCCTCGACATCGACATGCGCCAGTCGAATCACGAAGGCCACCTGGTCGACTGGCTGCACGAAGCGCAGGCCGTGGGGGCAAAGGCCGTGCTGCTGAACGCCGGCGCCTATACCCACACCTCGGTCGCGCTGCACGATGCGATCAAGGGAATCCGGACGCCGGTGATCGAAGTCCACCTGTCCAACCCCCATACCCGCGAAGCATTCCGCCACAAGAGCTACGTCGGGATGGCCGCCAAGGGCACCATCGCCGGGTTCGGTGCGCGCAGCTACATTCTGGCGCTGGACGCCGCCGCCGCACTCTGACGGCTTCCCGTAGGCGCGAAAAAGCGGCGAAAGCGCCTGTTTTCCACCCTCGCGGGCATTCCCACCCCATCCCCCCCTTGCCAGCGCCGCCGGCTGAAGGCATGGCGGCCAGCCAGTATGACCACCCGCGAGGATTAAAATGGGGCACGACCGCGGCGAAAAGGCCGAAGGAATGGCAATCGACAGCACGCTTGTGCGTGAACTGGCGGAGCTGCTTGCCGAAACCGGGCTCAGCGAAATCGAAGTCGAGGACGGCGAACGCAAGATCCGCGTCTCGCGCACGCTGACGGCGGCGCCGGTGGCGCAGACCGTTGCCGTCGCCGCTCCGGCGCCCGTTGCCGCCGCTGCTCCGGCGGCCGCGCCCGCAACAGCGCAACCGGCCGAGGATCACGCCAATGCCGTGAAATCGCCGATGGTGGGCACGGTCTATCTCTCGCCCGACCCCAGCGCTCCCGCTTTCATCAGCCTTGGCCAGACCGTGAAGGCCGGCGAAACGCTGCTGATCGTCGAAGCGATGAAGGTGATGAACGCGATCACCGCGCCCGCGGCCGGCACCGTGAAGGCAATCCTCGTCGAAAATGCGCAGCCGGTCGAATACGACCAGCCGCTGGTCGTGATCGGCTGAGGCGCCAGCGCCCATGGCCATCAAACGCCTGCTGATCGCCAATCGCGGCGAAATCGCCCTGCGCATCCACCGTGCCGCGCACGAGATGGGGATCGAAACGGTCGCGGTGCATTCCACCGCCGATGCCGACGCGATGCACGTGCGCCTGGCCGATCACGCGGTCTGCATCGGCCCGCCGCCCGCGCGCGACAGCTACCTGAACGTCGCCGCGATCATTTCGGCGGCGGAGATCACCCAGGCCGACGCGATCCATCCGGGCTACGGCTTTCTCTCGGAGAACGCCAAGTTCGCCGATATCGTCGAAGCCCACGGCATCACCTGGATCGGCCCCAAGCCCGAACATATCCGCACGATGGGCGACAAGGTGGAGGCCAAGCGCACCGCCGGCGCGCTGGGCCTGCCGCTGGTTCCGGGATCGGATGGCGCCGTCTCCGAAGTGGAGGAAGCGCGCAGGATTGCCGAGGCGATCGGCTACCCGGTGATCATCAAGGCCGCATCGGGCGGCGGCGGACGCGGCATGAAGGTGTGCAACAGCGCCGACCAGCTCGAAACGCTGATGCAGCAGGCCGGTAGCGAGGCGAAAGCCGCGTTCGGCGATGCCACGGTCTATATCGAGAAGTATCTCGGCAACCCGCGCCACATCGAATTCCAGATATTCGGCGACGGTAACGGCAACGCCATCCACTTGGGCGAGCGCGACTGCTCGCTCCAGCGCCGCCACCAGAAAGTGCTCGAAGAAGCGCCCTCGCCCGTCATCTCGTCCGAGGAGCGCGCGCGCATGGGCGGTGTGGTCGCGCGCGCCATGGCCGACATGGGCTATCGCGGCGCGGGCACCATCGAGTTCCTGTGGGAAAACGGCGAGTTCTATTTCATCGAGATGAACACCCGCCTGCAGGTGGAACATCCGGTGACCGAAGCGATCACCGGCGTCGACCTGGTGCGCGAACAGATCCGCATCGCCGAAGGGCGGCCGCTGTCGGTCGCGCAGGAGGACATTGAGTTCAAGGGCCACGCGATCGAGTGCCGCATCAACGCGGAAGACCCGTTCACCTTCGCGCCCTCGCCCGGCCTGGTGAAGACCTATCACGCGGCCGGTGGCATGCACGTGCGCGTCGATTCGGGGCTTTACGCGGGCTATCGCATCCCGCCGTACTATGACTCGATGATCGCCAAGCTGATCGTCTATGGCCGCACGCGGGAAGGCTGCATCATGCGCCTGAAGCGCGCGCTGGAGGAAATGGTGATCGATGGCGTCAAGACCTCGATCCCGTTGCACCAGAAGCTGCTGACCGATCCTGACTTCCTCAGCGGCGATTATACGATCAAGTGGCTGGAAGACTGGCTGGCGAAGGACGCCTGAATCGCTTGCAAACGCGGAGTGGAAAGCCCCCGCTGCTGCGACCGACGCCGCCTGCGGCGACGCAAGTCTCGCTCCCCTCCCGCAAGCGGGAGGGGGTGGGGGTGGGCGGCGCTCCATGGATTGCAAGCGATATAACCGCCTTCTGTAAGGGACCTCACTCCTCGCGTGGCTTCCACCGCACCACGCGCCACAGGTAGGCGATAGCCACCAGCGCCATGCAGCCGGTCGCCAGCGGCCCGGTGTACCGATCGACCTCCGCGAAATTGCGGCCGAGATAATAGCCCGCCGCCACCAGCAGCGCGTTCCACACGGCCGCGCCAGCGAAGGTGAACGCCAGGAAACGGGCATGGCCCATCCGGGCGAGGCCCGCCGGCAGCGAGATCATCGTGCGCATCACCGGGGCGAAGCGCACGGCGAAGACCACCCACTGCCCGTGCCGCCCGAAGAAGGCCACGAGCCGTTCCACATCGTGCCAGTCCAGCGTCAGCCAGCGTCCGAAGCGCGTAACCAGCGGGTGCAGGCGCCGGTACCCGAACGCCCGTCCGACCAGGAACCAGAAATAGTTGCCCAGCGTCGATCCCGCGGTGGCGAACAGCATCAGCGGCGCGATCTCCATCCGCCCCCTGGCCACGGCGATCCCGCCCAGCCCCATGATCACTTCGGACGGGATCGGGGGGAATACGTTCTCGATGACCATCAGGGCGGCGATGCCCCAATAGCCGCCGCCTTCGATCAGGTGGACGATCCAGTCATTCATCGATCACACAACGCGGCGATACGGGAACGGGTCCGGTTCCCGACGCGTCAAAGCCGCCGCTCGATCGCGTCCCAGATCATACCCGCCGTATCGCTGCCGTTGAATTTGTCGATGGCGACGATGCCGGTGGGGCTGGTCACGTTGATCTCGGTCAGCCACTTGCCGCCGATCACGTCGATGCCCACGAAAATCAGGCCGCGCTTCTTCAACTCCGGCCCCAGCGCCTCGCAGATTTCCTGCTCGCGCGCGGTCAGCGTGGTCTGTTCGGCATAGCCGCCGACGGCAAGGTTGGAGCGGAACTCGCCCTCGCCCGGCTTGCGGTTGATCGCGCCAGCGACCTCGCCATCGACCAGCACGATGCGCTTGTCGCCTTCCGCCACTTCGGGAAGGAACGGCTGGACCATGAACGGTTCCGGCCAGACCTGCCCGAACAGTTCGGCCAGCGCGGAAAGGTTGCCGCCATCGGCTTCCACCTTGAACACCGCCTTGCCGCCATTGCCGTGGAGCGGCTTTACGACCACCGCCGTTTCACCCAGTTCGTGCTGGAAGGCGCGCACGTCCTTTGCCGAACGGGTGATCAGCGTGGGCGGCATGAAGCGCGCGTAATCGAGCACATAGACCTTTTCCGGCGCATTGCGCACCGAACGCGGATCGTTGACGACCAGCGTCTCGCCCTCCAGCCGTTCCAGCAGGTGCGTGGCGGTGATGTAGCCCAGATCGAACGGCGGGTCCTGCCGCATCAGCACGACATCGGCGTCGCTGCCCAAATCGAGCTTGCGCACCTCGCCCAGCTTGTAGTGATCGCCCGCCACGCGCTGCACCGTCACCGGCGCGCCTTCAGCCGTCACGCGCCCGGCCTTCCACGCCAGCGACTTCACGTCATAGTAGTACAGTTCATGCCCGCGTTCCTGCGCCGACAGCATCAGGGCGAAGGAGGAATCCCCCGCGATGTTGATCGAATGAAGCGGGTCCATCTGGACCGCGACGCGAAGGGTCATGCTGTTCCATCCCGTGAAGGCGCCGTCATGGCTGCCAGACGTTCGCCATGTGGCGTGGCCAGCGGCCTGGCGCAAGGAGGATCACGTCAATTCGCAGGACATCGCCGGGTCTGGCAAAGCGCGGCGCGATCGCTTCGGCGGCGCGCGCCACGCGTTGCAGGCGGCGGGCATCGATGGCGAGATCGAGTGCTTCGCCGCTACGCCGCCACTTGACCTCGACGAAAGCCAGCGTGCGGCCGCGCCGCGCGACGATGTCGACCTCGCCCACGCCGATCCGCTGGCGCCGGGCGAGAATGCGCCAGCCTTTCAAGCGCAGCCACAGGCCGGCCAGCGCCTCGCCACGCCGGCCCTGTTTTTCGGCCACGGCCCGATCACGGGCGCGGCTCATGCCTTGAGCGCCATCGCCTGTGCATAGAGCGCCTTGCGATCGAGCCCATGCTTCTTCGCCACGCGGGCGGCGGCCTGCGAGGGCGGCAATTCGGCGAGCGCGGCGCGCAGTTCGGCTTCGACGACGTCCTCGTCCGGCGCCTCGGGCGCGGCGGGCGGACCGGCGAGCAGCACGATCTCTCCCTTGGGCGGATGCGCGCGATAGTGATCGGCAAGGTCTGCCGCCGTGCCCGTCCGGCATTCCTCGTGCAGCTTGGTCAGTTCCCGCGCCACGGCAACTTCCCGCCCCGGCAGCACGGTTGCCATGGCTTCCAGCGAGGCGACAAGGCGCGGCCCGGTTTCGTAGAACACCAGCGTTGCGGGGACGGCGGCGAAGCTCGCCAGCACATCTCCCCGCGCCTTGTCCTTCGAAGGCAGGAAACCTGCGAACAGGAAACGGTCGGTCGGCAAGCCGGCGATGGTCAGCGCGGTGATCATCGCGCTAGGCCCCGGCAGGCTGGTGACGGCGATCCCGCGCGCGCGCGCTTCCCGCACCAGGCGATAGCCGGGATCGGAAATCAGCGGCGTGCCGGCATCGCTCACCAGCACAACCGGTTTTTCCGCCATTTCGGCGAGTAATCGCTCGCGCGCCTCTTCTCCGGCGTGATCGTCATAGCGCCGCAGCGGCTTCTTGATGCCAAGATGATTCAACAACTTAGCCGTGACGCGCGTGTCTTCGCACGCTATAACCGCACAAGAGGCAAGCGTTTCGGCGGCGCGTCTGGTAATGTCGCCGAGATTGCCAATCGGCGTGGCGACAATATAGAGCCCGGGCTCCATAAGCGAAGGCGTGGTCATGCGCCTTCCATGGCCGGGTCATTGGGAACGGGCAAGCGATGTTGAAAGGTCAATGGGTCGGATCCGTCCGGATGGGGCGGCGTTTTCTCGTGATGGGCGCCATGGCCGCGCTCGCCGCGTGTACCGTCATTCCCAAGCCGCAGGGGCCGGTCGCGCCCAGGCCCGAACCGACCGAAACCGCGCCGCAGGCCAATGTCCTGCCTACCGATGCCTCGCGCCACCGCGTCGCGCTGCTGGTGCCCATGACGGGGCCAAACGCATCGGTGGGCCAGTCGATCGCCAATGCGGCGATGATGGCGCTGCTCGATACCAACGCGCAGAACCTGCGCATCACCACCTACGATACGGCGGCCGGCGCGGGCGCGGCGGCGAACAAGGCCATTCTCGACGGCAACCGCCTGATCCTCGGGCCGCTGCTGGCCGAAGACGTCGTCGCCGTTTCCGGAGTCGCGCGGCCGGCCAAGGTGCCGATGATCACCTATTCCAACGACGTGAGCGTGGCCGACCGCGACGTCTTCGTGCTCGGGCAGGTTCCCGGCCAATCGGTGGCCCGCGTCGTCAGTTTCGCCAAGAGCCGCGGCGTAAACCGCATCGGCGCGATCATCCCCACCGGCATCTACGGGCAGCGGGCGATGAACGCGCTGACCGAAGCCGCGCGCGCCAGCGGCGTAACGGTAACCGCCACCGAAACCTATGACCGCAGCAATACTTCGGTCGCCAGCGCGGTGCGCCGCCTGCTGGCCAAGGCCCCGGTCGATGCGCTGCTGATCGCGGACGGCGCGCGCATTGCGCTCCAGGCCGCGCCGGCGGCCGGCGGAACACGCCTGCTCGGCACCGAACTGTGGGCGGGCGATGCCGGGATCGCGCGCAGCGCCGCCACGCGCGGGGCGTGGTTCGCCACGGTATCCGACGCGCGCTTCGGCCAGTTCGAGCAGAGCTATCGCCGCCGCTATGGCGCATCGCCCTCGCGCATCGCCACGCTCGGCTACGATAGCGTGCTGCTGACGCTCAACGTGGGCCGCACCTGGAAGCCCGGTACGATCTTCCCCACCGCCAAGCTCTATGACCGCGACGGGTTCATCGGCCTGGACGGCGTGTTCCGTTTCAACCAGTTCGGCGTGGCCGAGCGCGCCATGGAAGTGCGCGAGGTAGGCGCGGGCACCTTTACTACGGTAAGCCCGGCGCCGGCCCGCTTCACCCCCTGACACCAGCCCTGCCCGCCCGGTATCGCGGGACGGGATAAGTTATCCGCCCCTTTGCGCCGAAATCGCCCGCATAAGGGTGCCTCCCGGCTTGCGTCCGGAATCCGGCGTGTTCTATAGCCGTTCCATATGGCTGACGACCTGTTCGACAAGGCGCCGGTATCCAGCGCCGAAAGCTACGATGGCTCCGCGATCGAGGTGCTGGAGGGGCTCGAACCCGTTCGTCGCCGTCCCGGCATGTATATCGGCGGCACGGACGAACGCGCGCTGCATCACCTGGCCGCCGAAGTGCTCGACAACGCGATGGACGAGGCCGTCGCCGGCCATGCCAACCGCATCGAGGTGACGCTGGAGGAAGAACCCGGCTCGGCCGGGCGGCTGACGATCACCGACAACGGGCGCGGCATCCCGGTCGACGAGCACCCGAAGTATCCGGGCAAGTCGGCGCTCGAAGTGATCCTCACCACGCTCCATTCGGGCGGCAAGTTCTCCGGCAAGGCCTATGCCACGTCGGGCGGCCTGCACGGCGTGGGCGTCAGCGTGGTCAACGCGCTGTCAACGCTGACGCGGATCGAAGTGGCGCGCAACAAGGAGCTTTACGCGCAGGAATTCTCGCGCGGGCATCCCACCGGGCCGCTGGAAAAGATCGGCAATGCCCCCAACCGGCGTGGCACTTCGGTCACCTTCGTACCCGATCCCGAAATCTTCGGTGCGGACGCCCGGTTCAAGCCGGCGCGGCTGTTCCGGCTGGCGCGGTCCAAGGCCTATCTCTTCGCTGGCGTTGAAATCCGCTGGAAGTGCGCGCCATCGCTGGCTTCGGAAGACGTGCCGGCGGAAGCCGTGTTCCAGTTCCCCGGCGGCCTTGCCGATCACCTCGCCGAACAGGTCGGCGCGCGCGAATGCGTAACGTCGGTGCCCTTCACCGGATCGCAGGATTTTCCCGCCGGGCCGGACAGGCAGGAGATGGGCCGCGTGGAATGGGCGATCGCCTGGCCGCTGTGGTCCGACGGCTCGTACAGCTGGTACTGCAACACCATTCCCACGCCCGACGGCGGCACGCACGAACAGGGCCTGCGCGCGGCGCTGACCAAGGGCATCCGCGCCTTTGCCGAACTGATCGGGCAGAAGAAGGCCAAGGACATCGCGCCGGAAGACATGATCACCGGAAGCGAGGTCATGCTTTCGGTGTTCGTCCGCGATCCCCAGTTCCAGAGCCAGACCAAGGACCGCCTGACGTCTCCGGAAGCCGCGCGCCTCGTCGAAAACGCGGTGCGCGACCATTTCGACCACTTCCTGACCGACAACATGGAGCGCGGCAAGGCGCTGCTGGGCGCGGTGATGGAGCGCATGGACGAGCGGCTTCGCCGGAAGGCGGAGCGCGAGGTCAAGCGCAAGACCGCCACCAATGCCCGCAAGCTGCGCTTGCCGGGCAAGCTGACCGACTGTTCCGGCGAAGGCGATGGCGAGACCGAACTGTTCATCGTCGAAGGCGATTCGGCCGGTGGCAGCGCCAAGCAGGCGCGCGACCGCAAGACGCAGGCGATCCTGCCGATCCGCGGCAAGATCCTCAACGTCGCCAGCGCCACCAGCGACAAGATCCGCGCCAACCAGGAAATCGCCGACCTGATCCTGGCGCTGGGCTGCGGCAGCCGCAAGGACTGCAACCCGGATGCGCTGCGCTATGACCGCATCATCATCATGACCGATGCCGATGTCGACGGCGCGCACATCGCCACGCTGCTGATGACGTTCTTCTTCCAGGAAATGCCCGACGTGGTGCGGCGCGGCCATCTCTATCTGGCACAGCCGCCGCTCTATCGCCTGACCAGCGGCAGCACGTCGGCCTATGCCCGTGACGATGCCCACCGTGCCGAGCTGGAAGCGACGAAGTTCAAGGGCAAGAAGGTGGAGGTCTCCCGCTTCAAGGGGCTGGGCGAAATGAACCCGCAGCAGCTTCGCGAAACGACAATGAGCCCGGCCAGCCGCTCGCTGATCCGCATCACCCTGCCGCCGGAATACGAAGGCCGCGCGGCCGTGAAGGATCTGGTCGATCGCTTGATGGGCCGCAATCCAGAGCACCGCTTCATGTTCATCCAGAACCGCGCGAGCGAGGTCGATCCGGAATTGATCGACGCCTGACGGGCCCAAAACCCGGCCATCGCTCGGAACCCGAACGTCCCGTCAACCGTTCACCCATGGCTAAGATCGGCGGTCCTATCCCGAGAAGGGTGGGGCCAAGACCGCTCGCGAACAGCGGCGGATTGCGGAGATTTGCCATGAAGCGTTCCATCACCCTGCTAGCCCTGCCCCTGGCGCTTGGCCTGTCTGCCTGCGCGTCGGATGGATACTACGGCGAATACGGCACCAGCGTTGGCTGGGGCTCTCCCTACCCCTACAACGGCTGGTACGACGGGTATTACGGCCCGATCTATGACGGCTACTGGGGCCGCGACGGCTTCTTCTACTATCGCTCCGCCCCTGACGCCCGCGCGTTCCGGCGCGGCGACCGCAACCACTTCCGCCGCGACGCGCCTCCCCCCGGCGGACGCTATCAAGAGTTCCGCGGCAACTTCCAGCCCCGGCGCGACTATCACATGCCGAACTATCCCCACGGAGGCGGACCGCGCGGCGGCGAGCGTCCGCGCGGGCACGGGCACTGATCATTCCCGCTCAAACGGATGTAACGCCGACGCAGGCTCGATTGACAATGTCTACTTATTAAGTAGTAATTTCTCCCGCTACCGCCTTCCGGCGGAGCACTCGGGAGATAGACATGCGCGTCGGCGTCCGTTCCTTCCTTCTGTCCGCAACATCAGCCTGCTCTCTACTGCTCGCCGGGTGCGGCGAAAAAGCGCCCGAAGCCGCTTCGGAAAGCGCCGCCTCCAGTGTCCCCGGCATATCGCCATCAGCGGCGCCGGGTGTGGCTTTCAACTATCATTATGACTTCGCGCTTCCCGACAAGGCGATCGCGGGCGTGCAGGAGCAACACGCTGCCGCCTGCGAAAAAACTCGGCCCGGAACGGTGCCGCATCACCGGCATGCACTATGCATTGGTGCGCAACGATAGCGTCAGCGCCAGCCTCGAATTCAAGTTGGCCCCGGATCTTGCCCGCGCATTTGGCAAGGAAGGCATTGCGGCGGTGGAGCACGCCGACGGAAAGCTGATCCGCGCTGCGATCGAAGGACAAGACGTGGGTTCCGACATCGCGGCCGCCCAGAAGCGCGGTTCGGACGCGCAGGCCGATCTCAACCAGATCGAGGCCAAACTCGCCAAGGGTGGCCTGGGGGATCGCGAACGGGCGGAATTGAACCAGCAGGCCGGCGCGTTGCGCGCGAAGGTCGCGGCGGAACGCGATGCCCAGACAACCGGCGCGGTGCGATTGGCAAGCACGCCGATGACCTTCACTTATGCCGGCGGTGGCAGCTTCGTGTGGGGCGACAACCCGTTCGCCGGGGTGGCGCAGGCCTCCTGGTCCAGCTTGCGCACGATGGTCGCACTGGTCGTCTTCATCGTCGGCATCGGCGCTCCATGGCTCGCGCTGCTGATCGCGCTGCTCGTCTTGTGGCGCGTCCTGCCGATACCGCGCCTGCGCCGCTTCCTGTTGCGGAAAACAGAAGACGAATAACGCCGATCAACCGCCGTCGGACGGCTCATCGCCCGCGGCATCCTCGCGCTTCGCCGGCTTGAAATCGAAGCGGATACGCACCCAGGCGCCGATCATCGGCTTGCCGTCCACGCGCGGCGGCCGGACCAGGAATTGCCAGGAGGCCTGCCGCAGGGCGCGGGCGATGCCCGAGCCACGCGGGGATTCGTCGAGTTCGCGGCAATCCTCGACGTGGTATTTCTCGATCGTGCGGCAGGCGATCATACCCCACTGGCCGGGCGGGCGCCCCTGGGGCATGTAGCCGGCGATCTCCGCATCGCGCGGTTCGCGATACCATTCGGCGGCGTAGAGCCGCGCGCCGTTGGGTCCATCGCCCTGCCCGCCGGCCGATCCGCCCGCCGAGCCCGACGCGCTGCCGCTGCTGCCCGCGTCCCCGCTCCGGGCCATCTTGCCGATATCCGCCGCTGCAAGGTCCGCCCGGCTCATGTGGATGAAACCCGGCGGCCAATCGACCTTGTTTTCGGAGGGCACCGGCACGTGCGGCGGCATTACCGGTCTTGGCGCCTGCGCTGCCTGCTGCGACCGTTCGCTGGCCTTGATTTCGCGCGTGGCCTTGCGGGCGCCCGCCGAACTCGCTTCCGCTTCCTTGGACAGATTGACCGCGACCAGTTGCCCGCCGCCTTCGGGGCCATTCCCGGTGAAGGCCCCCATCCGGATCATGATGAAGAACAGCAGCGCGACGGTGGCCGCCGAAAGCAGGAACGCAGGCCCCCTGCTACGCCGCGACGCGCCATATCGACCGGAAGGCAAGGACGCGGGCTCCGCTGACATCGCGGCGTGGCTACAGCCCGGCGCGGGCCGGCGCAATCGCCCTGAATCATGAAATATCATTCATGCGGAAATACTTGGACGCGCCCCGAAACAATCGGCCAAAACAATCGGCCAAAACAATCGCTTGAAATTCGCCGTGAACACCGTTTCAAAACCCGCCGTTGCGGCTCTTGTCACACGGCGCGCCGCCGCCTATCCCTTAACCAAGCGATTAAAAAAGACAGGATGGAAGGCATGCGTTTTCAAGGCACCAGCAACTATGTCGCCACCGATGATCTGAAGGTGGCGGTCAATGCCGCCGTGCTGCTGCGGCGCCCGCTGCTGGTCAAAGGCGAACCGGGCACCGGCAAGACGGTGCTGGCCCACGAAATCGCCAAGGCGGTGGGCGCGCCGCTGATCGAATGGAACATCAAGTCCACCACCAAGGCACAGCAGGGCCTTTACGAATACGATGCCGTTGCCCGCCTGCGCGACGGCCAGCTCGGCGACGAGCGCGTGCATGACATTCGCAACTACATCAAGAAGGGCAAGCTGTGGGAGGCGTTCACCAGCCCCACGCTGCCTGTGCTGCTGATCGACGAGATCGACAAGGCCGACATCGAGTTCCCGAACGACCTGCTGCAGGAACTCGACCGCATGAGCTTCGACGTCTACGAGACGCAGGAGCGCATCGCGGCCCAGGAACGCCCGATCGTGGTCATCACCTCGAACAACGAGAAGGAACTGCCCGACGCCTTCCTGCGCCGCTGCTTCTTCCACTACATCAAGTTCCCCGACCGCGACACGATGCAGGCGATCATCGACGTCCACTTCCCCGGCATCCAGAAGACGCTGGTGAGCAAGGCGATGGAAGTGTTCTACGAAGTGCGCGAAGTGCCCGGCCTGAAGAAGAAGCCCAGCACGTCGGAACTGCTCGACTGGCTGAAGCTGCTGCTCAACGAGGACATGCCGCTCGACGTGCTGCAGAACCGCGATCCCACCAAGGCGATCCCTCCGCTACACGGCGCCCTGCTCAAGAACGAGCAGGACATCATGCTGTTCGAACGGCTGGCCTTCATGGCGCGCCGGGGGAATTGAACTCGGGAAATCAGCTAGATGGTTTCTTCCAGAGGCGCGAGAGACGGTGCCGCCTTCGGGCAGGCAACATCTCTCCGCGCCTCGCGACCCGCAACGCCCTTACTTCGGCGGCCCGAGCCGTTCCATCGGCACTTCCGCGAACATGCGCTGAACCGCCGGGCGCTGGTTGATCTGCTCGATCCAGCGGACCAGGTGCGGCGTGTCGCTGGTGTTGACCAGTTCGGCAAAGCCCTTCTGCATGCCGTTGGCGATGGCGAAGTTGCAGATGTCCGCCAGCGTGTACATGCCCCCCGCCAGCCATTCGTTGTCGGCCAGATGATCGTCCAGCCGCCGCACCGAAACCGCGATCTTGCGCATTTCCTCGTCGAGCAGGTCCTGCGGGAAGCCTTCGCGCGCGCGGCGCCATTTGACCTGTTGTTCGGGGACCGGAATCTTCTTCAGATGTTCCTCGAACTCGGCATCGGACAGGCGCTGCGCCATGTGGCTGACGCCGCGATGCCAGCCGATCGTGGACACGCACCAGCAGAAGTATTCGTCCACCCACTTGGTCCAGACGCGCATCTCAGCCTTGCCGAAACTGTCGGCGGGCCGCAGCGCGACCTCGGTCGGGTACTCGTCTTCCAGATATTCGCAGATCACCGTGGATTCGGTGACGATCCGGCCCTCGTCCACCAGCGCCGGCACCTGCCCGCGCGGGTTGATCGCCTTGAACCAGTCCGAATGGTGCTCGAACGTAGCCGGGTTCAGGCGGTGGCCTTCGAACGGCAGGCCCTTTTCGTAAAGCGTCAGCAGGGGGCTTGAGCGAATTGGCGCCAGGGCCGAAACTGTAGAGCTTGAGCATGGGTGCGGTTGTCCTCTCCTTATCGACGCACCCTACAAATTGTATGTAACACTAACAATACCCGGTACGCAAAAAGCCGGATGGAGAAAGGACCATGAGCTACACCGGACGGTGCGCCTGCGGCGCGGTCACGCTCGAAATCGCCGGAGAACCGGTGGCCACACGCCAGTGCTGGTGCCGCCAGTGCCAGCGGCTTGCCGCCGGCGGCCCCACGCACAACGCCATCTTCCAGGGGGATGACGTGACCGTATCGGGCGCGCTGGCCTCGTCCGACTGGCGGTCGGCCAGCGGCAACACGCTGACCTTCTCGTTCTGCCCGTCCTGCGGCACGCAGGTCTATGGCCAAAGCTCGGCGCGGATGCACCTGAAGACAGTGCGCTTCGGCGTGCTCGACCAGCCGCACGGCCTGCGCCCGGACATGGTGATCTGGACGGACGATGCGCCCGACTGGGCGCAGATCGATCCCGCGCTGGAGCAATGGCCGCAGCAACCGCCGGCTCCGGCCGCCGCCCCCAATCCTCCCACCAAGGCCTGACACCATGTTCTTCAACTTTGTCGACGAACTGCGCGCGGCCGGGATTCCGGCCAGCTTCAAGGAGCACCTCGTGCTGCTGGAAGCGCTGGAAAAGGACGTGATCGAGCAGACGCCCGAAGCGTTCTACTTCCTTTCGCGCGCCACGTTCGTGAAGGACGAGGGTCTGCTCGACCGGTTCGACCAGGTCTTCAACAAGGTCTTCAAGGGGCTGCTGACCGATTATGGCCAGCGCCCGGTCGACATTCCCGAAGACTGGCTGAAGGCCGTGGCCGAGAAGTTCCTCTCGCCCGAGGAGATGGAGAAGATCAAATCCCTCGGATCGTGGGAAGAGATCATGGACACGCTGAAGAAGCGGCTGGAGGAACAGGAGAAACGCCACCAGGGCGGCAACAAGTGGATCGGCACCGGCGGCACCAGCCCCTTCGGCAATTCGGGATACAATCCCGAAGGTGTGCGCATCGGCGGTGAATCCAAGCACAAGCGTGCGCTGAAAGTGTGGGAAAAGCGCGAGTTCCAGAACCTGGACAGCACCCGGGAACTGGGCACGCGCAACATCAAGGTGGCGCTGCGCCGCCTGCGCCGCTTCGCGCGCGAGGGCAATGCCGACGAACTGGACCTCGAAGGCACGATCGAAGGCACCGCCAAGCAGGGCTGGCTCGACATCCGCATGCGCCCGGAAAAGCGCAATGCGGTGAAGCTGCTGCTGTTCCTGGACGTGGGCGGATCGATGGACCCGTTCATCAAGCTGGTGGAGGAACTGTTCAGCGCGGCCACCGCCGAGTTCAAGAACATGGAGTTCTTCTATTTCCACAACTGCCTGTACGAAGGGGTGTGGAAGGACAACAAGCGCCGGTGGTCGGAACGCACGCAGACCTGGGACATCCTCCACAAGTACGGCCACGACTACAAGGTGATCTTCGTCGGCGACGCGGCGATGAGCCCCTACGAGATCAGCCATCCCGGCGGTTCGGTCGAGCATTTCAACGAGGAAGCGGGCGCGGTGTGGATGCACCGCATGGCGCAGACCTATCCGGCAACGGTGTGGCTGAACCCCGTGCCCGAAAAGCAGTGGAACTATTCGCAATCCACCAAGATGCTGCGCGACCTGGTGGGCGGCTCGATGTATGCGCTGACACTGGAGGGGCTGGACGACGCGATGCGCGAACTGACGCGCAAAAAGCATTGAGGCGGGACCCTAAGCGCGGCGCTTAGGGCCAGTCGCCATCAATAAAGGAAGTAGTGGCGGCGTTCCTCGATCCACCGGGTTTCGTCGGGCGATGCCAGATCATCGAGGTCACCCGGGCGCGAGCGGGGATCGTCCACCCATTCGCGCAGCGAAGGCCCGCCGTTGATCACGTCGATCGCCAGCTTGTCATAGACGTACTCGTACGGAAATTCGCGCCAGAGCGGGTATTCCGGCTGTAGCCGGCGGATGGCCTTGAACGCCAACGCCTGCAACCGCCAGGGGCGGAAGCGATAGTGATGATAGAAGCCTCTTTCGGCGTGGATCATCAAGCCATTGCACAACGTCTTTTCGTGCTTGTGGAACGTCGGCTCGAACCAGCATTCGCGCAGGGCGCAGCCTTCCAGCCATTCGGGCGCCAGCCGCTCCATTTCCGACAGCACCGCGCGGGCGTTGAGGTTGGGCGCGCCGAACAGCACTTCGAGCGGGCGGGTCGTGCCGCGCCCTTCCGACAGCGTGGTGCCTTCGAGCATCACCGTGCCGGCATAGGCGCGCGCCATGTTGAGATTGGGCGCATTCGGGCTGGGGTTCACCCACACGCGGCTGTCGGGCCAGCCAAAGCCGGGCGCCGCCTCGTGCTGCCAGCCTTCCATCTTGATCACGCGGTATTCGACATCCAGCCGGAACTCGTCGATGAACCAGCGCCCCATCTCGCCCAGCGTCAGCCCGTGCCGCATCGGCATGGCCCCGGCGCCGACGAAGCTTTCCCATCCGGGCTGCAGCACCGTTCCTTCAACCGGGCGCCCCACGGGATTGGGCCGGTCCAGCACCCACACTTCCTTGCCCTGCTTCGCCGCCGCGCCCAGCATGTAAAGCAGCGTGGTGACGAAGGTGTAGATCCGGCACCCCAGATCCTGCAGATCGAACAGGAACACGTCGGCGCTGTCCATCATCTCCGGCGTCGGCCGGCGGACCTCGCCATAGAGGCTGAAAACGGGAATGCCGCAATTGGGATCGAGAAAGTCCTCGGTCTCCACCATGTTGTCCTGCTTGTCCCCCTTCAGGCCGTGCTGCGGGCCGAAGGCGGACGTCAGCCGGATGCCGGGGCAGGCCATCAGGGCGTCCAGCGAATGCTCGAGATTCTCGGTCAGCGATGCAGGATGCGCGACAAGGGCGACGCGCTTGCCTTCCAGCGGTGCGCGCAGGTCGGGGTCGGCGAGGAGGCGATCGATACCAAATTTCATGCGGCCCCCGGTGCCGCAACCGACAGCGCGAAGCAAGCGGGATGGTGAAAGTCCGCCTTGCCGGGGGCATGCGCCAGTGCCCAATAGGAGGTCCGCCCCCAGTCCTCGACGATCACGGCGGTAAGCGCGGCCTGCCACGGGCAAGGTGGCAGGCCCGCCACCGGAATCGCGGCATCGAAGATCATCGTGCGTCCGCCCAAGCGCAGGGTGCAGGAGGGATCGCGCGGCATCGGCCGGGCAACCATGCCGCTGCGATAGCCGGAAAGGTCATAGGCCGCCCACCGTTCGGACGGCGACAGGTTCAGTTCGACATAGGAGTCCTCGCCCGGGGTGCGGAGAAACACCTCGAAGCAGGTAGCCTGCCACAAGCCGTCTGCCCGCCCCTTGCCCGCGAACGGCGGCACGATCACTCGCTCGCTGCCGTCGATCCGCCAGCGCACCTGCAACCAGTTCGCGTCATGCCCGATGATCCGCGCCTCGATCCGGCTGACCGCCAGCGGCGGGTGATCGGGGTGCGGCACAAGCTCGAACGTTCCCAAGCGCATTTCTCCGTGCTAGGCGCGCGCTCCTGACAAGAGGCCACCATGACCGCATACAAGTCCACCCTGCTCCGCCTGCTCGACGAGCGTGGCTACATCCACCAGCTTACCGATGCCGCCGCGCTCGATGCGCTGGCGCAGAAGCAGGTCATCCCGGGCTATATCGGCTTCGATCCCACCGCGCCATCGCTGCACGTGGGCAGCATGGTCCAGATCATGTTGCTCCGCCGCTTGCAGCAGGCCGGGCACAAGCCGATCGTGCTGATGGGCGGCGGCACCGGCAAGATCGGTGATCCCAGCTTCAAGGACGAAGCGCGCAAGCTGCTGACGACGGACACGATCGCGGCGAACGTCGCCTCGATCAAGACCGTGTTCGAACGCTTCCTGACCTTCGGCGATGGGCCGAGCGACGCGATCATGGTCGACAACGCGGACTGGCTCGACAAGCTGGAATACATTCCCTTCCTGCGCGAGGTGGGCCAGCATTTCTCAGTCAACCGGATGCTGAGCTTCGATTCGGTGAAGCAGCGGCTGGACCGCGAACAGTCGCTGTCGTTCCTCGAATTCAACTACATGATCCTTCAGGCCTACGATTTCCGCGAACTGTCGCAACGGCATGCCTGCCGGTTGCAGATGGGCGGATCGGACCAGTGGGGCAACATCGTCAACGGCATCGAACTGACCCGCCGCATGGACGGGGTGGAAGTATTCGGCGTCACCACACCACTGCTGACCACGGCCGACGGTTCCAAGATGGGCAAGACGGCGGCGGGGGCCGTGTGGCTGAACGAGGACGCGCTGCCCGCGTGGGACTTCTGGCAATACTGGCGCAACAGCGATGACCGCGATGTCGGCCGGTTCCTGCGCCTGTTCACCGACCTGCCGCTTGACGAGATCGCCCGGCTCGAAGCGCTGGAAGGCAGCGAGATCAACGCTGCCAAGGTGGTCCTCGCCAACGAGATCACCCGGCTGGTCCGTGGCGAGGAAGCGGCCCGCGCCGCCGAAACCACGGCTGCCGCCACGTTCGCGGGCGGCGGGATCGGTCAGGACCTGCCCACGCTCGCCTGCGCCGATGACGCGATCAGCCTGATCGATGCGCTGGTCGGTATCGGTTTTGCGGCGAGCCGTGGCGAGGCAAAACGCCTTATCGCCGGCGGTGGCGCCCGGATTGACGGCGAATCCGTATCCGACGAAGGCTTCCAGATCGTGCTGGCGGGCCAGGAACGGCGGATTTCCGCGGGAAAGAAGAAGCACGGCATCATCCGCCCGGCCTGATCCCTTTACCGCAAACTTTTGAAGCAGGCGGAAAAAGTCCGAAGCAGGTTTAGGGAATATTTGGCATTTCGCAGCTACAGCATCGGCTCCACTTTCCCACGACGAGGAGGAACGATGCCTGGCGGAGCCCAGCTTTCAGTCACCGACCTGCGCCGTGCCACGCGACAGCCGGTGAATCTGCCGGTCATCGGTGAGCATCGTCGCATGGGCGATGTGATGCTGCACATCGTCAACATCTCGTCCAACGGGTTCATGGCTCAGGGAGTCACGGATCTTGGCCGGGGTGAGCGCGTGACCGTGCGGCTTCCGCAGATCGGCCGCATCGAAGCCTTTATCGTGTGGATCAAGGATGATCGGACCGGATTCCAGTTCGAACGCATCATCCGGCCCGAAGATTTCCTGAAAATGATCAAGAGCCTGCAGCCCAACCCGCGTCTGCGCGGCAAAGGCTGATTCCGGGCTGATTCCGGCTCAAGGCGGACAACCGCCCTTGTCGCCACGTTCGTCGATTCAGGGTTGATATATTATATCATTTCATTACGAACGCCCGGAGTTCAAACCCCGGGGTGATTCCTTGCAACGTCAATTTCTGTCCTCCTCCGCCCTCGCGCTTCTTCTTGCCGCATCGCCGGCCCTTGCCGCTCCGCTTGCACAGACGCCCCCCACCCCTCCGGCCGATGGCACGGACGGGCACGTAGACAGCGCCCACCCCACCGGCACGCCCGACGACGCCGGCCACGCGCCGATCGTGGTGACAGGCCGCCTGATCTCCGGTGATCGGGACGTGATCGTTGCGCCGGTCGTGTTGACCGGCGAAGACCTCGCCCGCAATACGCAGCCGCAGATCGGCGCGATGCTCGCCCGGTTGCCCGGCGTTTCCACCAGCGGTTTCGCGCCCGGCGCATCGCGCCCGGTGCTGCGCGGATTCGACGGTCCGCGCGTGCAGGTGCTGACCGATGGCCTGGGCTCGCTCGATGCGTCGTCCGTCTCGGCCGACCACGGCGTCGCGCTGGATACGCTCAACATCGACCGGATCGATGTGCTCCACGGGCCGGAAGTGCTGCTCTATGCCGCCGATCCGGCCGGCGGGGCGGTCAACGCGATCGACAAGCGCATTCCACGCCGCGTGCCCGACAAGCCCGTCGAACTGACCGCGCAGGGGAGCTACGGCACCGCGGCAAACTCGGTCAACGTCGGCGGAGCGATGGACGTTGCCCTGGCGCCGCGCTTCGTCGCGCATCTCGACGCCTCGTACAACCACGCCGATAACCTGCGCATCGGCGGCAACGTGCTTTCGCCGCAGTTGCGCGCCGACACGCTGACCTCGGCGGCGGAGCTGGCAAGCGATGGCGATACCGAAGGCGCAGCTTCGCTGACCCAGCAGGCGAATGCGCGCGGGCGGCTGGCGAACAGCTTCGCGCGCGGTTCCACGCTGGGTGCCGGCGTTGCGTTCATCGACGCCGGGGGCAGCCTGGGCATCTCCGTCTCGCGCCTGACCAGCGATTATGGCATCCCGCCCCGCCCCGAAGCGGGCAGCGGCGATCCGGTGTCGATCTCGCTGCGCCAGACCCGCTACGACATACGCGGCAGCCTCAATCTCAATGGATTCTTCGACAAGCTCGAATTCCGGGGAGCCTATGGCGATTATACCCATGCCGAGATCGAAGGTGGCGTGGCGGGCACGCGCTTCTTCAACAAGAGCATCGAGACGCGTCTGGAACTGGTGCAGGCGCGGCATGGCGGCTGGCGCGGCGAAACCGGCATCCAGTATGGCAGCCGCGACTTGCGCGTGGTGGGCGACGAACGCCTGATCCCGGACAACCTGACCGACCGCTTTGCCGTGTTCACGCGGCAGCAGCTTTCGGTGGGCACCTTCGACCTCGAGGCCAGCGGCCGCTACGAACACACCTCGGTCAAGGCGCGCCCGAATGGGATCACACGCGATTTCAACCAGCTTGCCGCAGGGCTGGGGCTGGCCTGGCATCCCGTGGAAAGCCTTACCATCAGCCTGTCCGGCAGCCATGGCGAACGCGCGCCAAGCGCCGAGGAGCTGTTCATCGACGGCATCCATGATGCCACGCAGTCCTACGAAAGCGGCAATCCGGCCTTTCGCAAGGAACGCAGCAATACCGTGGAGGCGGGCGTGCGCTACCATGCCGATCGCTTTGCGGGTGCGGTCACGGCCTATGCCACCGATTTCAAGGACTTCATCGCCCCTGTTCCCACCGGGGCCGATGTGGAAGGCTTTCCCGTCTATCAGTTCATCCAGGGTGACGCGAAGTTCCGTGGCGTGGAAGCCGAAGGCTCGGTCAAGGCGCTGGACTGGGGCGACCGTTCGGTTTCGCTCGACGGCGGCGTCGACTACGTCCACGCGCAGCTGACCGGCATCGGCCCTGCCCCGCGCATCCCGCCGCTGCGCGTGCGCGGCGGCGCGGAATACAACAGCGACCGGTTCAGCCTGCGTGGCGAGGTGATCCACAACGCCGCGCAAAGCCGCGTGGCCGCCAACGAAAACCCGACATCCGCCTTCACGCTCGTTAACGCCAGCGCCACCTGGCGGCCGATGGGCAAGGATGGCGCGCTTTCGCTGATCCTGTCGGGCGACAACCTGCTCAACGTGGAAGGCCGGCTGGCGACCTCGGAAACGCGCGATTTCGTGCCGATCGCGGGGCGCGACGTACGCGTGACCGTGTCATTGAGAATTTGACCGCTTACGAGATTTGCTTGCTTGGCAAGAGGAAGTCTCGCTGCCATTCCAGCCGCGTGACTTCCTCTCCCGAGACTCCCCGTTCGCCGATCGCCATTCCGGATTACAGGCGCTTCTGGCTGGCGCGCCTGTGTTCGGTCATCGCGACGTCCGGCATGGTCGTGGTGCTGGGCTATCAGCTCTATGACGTGGCGCGCGCGCAATACGGCATGAGCATCGGCCATGCCGCGTTTCAGCTTGGCATTCTCGGCCTCGTCCAGTTCCTGCCGGTGTTTCTGCTGACGCCTGTCGCGGGTGTTCTGGCGGACCGGTTCGATCGGCGCAACGTGGCCGCGCTGGCCAGCCTGATCGACCTGCTGGTCGCCGGTTCGCTCGCGCTGACGACGCAATTGGACCTCCTTTCGCTACCCCTGCTGTTCACGCTGGGCGCGCTGCATGGCACCGCGCGCGTGTTCATCGCCCCGGCGATGGCATCGATCGCGCCGAACATCGTTCCGGCCGACCTCATGCCCAAGGCAATCGCGATCAACGCGCTGGCCATGCAGATCGGATCCGTCACCGGCCCCGCGCTGGGCGGCATCCTGTTCTCGCTGGCGCCAACCGCGCCGTACTGGACCTCCGTTGCCCTGCTGCTGATCGGCGCGTTCTCGCTTTTCCGCATCCGCCCGCTGCCCCCGCCGCCAGGCAATCGCGACCGGCACCCGCTGCGCCAGATTCTGGAGGGACTGACCTATGTGTGGAACGAGCGGTTCCTGCTTGGCTGTGTGACGCTTGATCTGTTCGCGGTCCTGCTGGGCGGCGCGACCGCGCTACTTCCAGTGTTCGCCCGCGACATCCTGTTCGTGGACGGCCATCCGGTTGGCGCGGACGGGCTGGGCCTGATGCGCGCGGCGCCCGCCTTCGGCGCGGCCGCGGTGGCAATCCTGCTGTCGAAATATCCGATCCGGCACAACGTGGGCGTGAAGATGCTGTGGGGCGTGGTCGCCTATGGCCTTGCCACCGCCGCGTTCGGCCTGTCGCGCAACTTCCACCTCTCGCTGGCGCTACTCGCCTGCCTTGGCATGGGCGATATGATCTCGGTGTTCATCCGCAACACGCTGGTCCAGCTCAACACACCCGATGAAGTGCGCGGCCGCGTTTCGGCGATATCGGGCCTTGCGATCTCCGCGTCCAACGAGCTGGGCGAAATGCAGTCGGGCATCGCCGCCGCGCTGCTCGGTGCGACCGGGGCGGTGGTGTTCGGCGGCGCGGGTGCGATCGCGATCACCGCGCTGTGGGCCGTCCTGTTCCCGGAACTCAAAAACGCGCGGACCTTTGCGCCGCAGTATCGTAGATACGATTCTCCCCCTCCGACGGCACACGCCGAGGCGGATCACGTCAAGGAAGGAACCTGAACCATGAAAGCCGACAGCGTTCTCGCCACCATCGGCAATACGCCGCACATTCGCCTTTCGCGGCTGTTCCCGGACCATGAAGTCTGGATCAAGGCCGAGCGCACCAACCCCGGCGGATCGATCAAGGATCGCATCGCGCTGGCGATGATCGAGGATGCGGAACAGCGCGGCGAACTGAAGCCGGGCGGCACGATCATCGAGCCGACGTCGGGCAACACCGGCATCGGCCTGGCGCTGGTGGCGGCGGTGAAGGGCTACAAGCTCGTGCTCGTCATGCCCGAATCGATGTCGATCGAACGCCGGCGGCTGATGCTCGCCTATGGCGCGACGTTCGACCTGACCCCGCGCGAAAAGGGCATGAAGGGCGCGATCGAACGCGCGAACCAGCTGCTTGCCGAAACGCCGGGCGCATGGATTCCGCAGCAGTTCGAAAACCCGGCCAACGTCGCCGTCCACGCCCGCACCACCGCGCAGGAAATCCTGAAGGACTTCGCGGATACGCCGATCGACGTGCTGATCACCGGCGTGGGCACCGGCGGCCACCTGACGGGTTCGGCCGAGGAACTGAAGAAGACCTGGCCCGCGCTGAAGGCCTATGCCGTCGAGCCGGCGCTGTCGCCGGTCATTTCCGGCGGGCAACCGGCGCCTCATCCAATCCAGGGGATCGGCGCGGGCTTCATCCCCGGCAACCTCCACACCCAGTCGATCGACGGCGCGATCCAGGTCGATGCCGGCGACGCCAAGGAATGGGCACGCCGTTCGGCCAGCGTCGAAGGCCTGCTCGTGGGTATCAGCTCGGGCGCGACGCTTGCCGCCATCGCGCAGAAGCTGCCGGACCTTCCCGCCGGCAGCCGCGTGCTGGGCTTCAACTACGATACCGGCGAACGCTATCTTTCCGTTCCCGATTTCCTGCCGGAGTAAGACGATGGCGCTGGAAGGAGTCCACTACCATCACGGTGACACCGTGCTCACCGGCTGGCTTGCCCGGCCGGCGGGGCCGGCGCGCGGAGCGATCGTGCTCTTTCCCACGATCATGAACGTGAACGCACCGATGGAGCGGCGCGCGCAGATGCTGGCGGATGCCGGCTACGTGGCGCTGATCGCGGACTTCTACGGCCAGCCCGTGGCTGACTTCGCGGCTTCGCACGCCCTTGCGGAAACCTTGCGCGCCGATGTGCGGCATTACCGCGACCGCATCGCCGCAGCGGTGGCCACGCTGCGCGCGCACGAGGCCGCCGCCGATCTGCCGGTCGGCGCGATCGGTTTCTGCATGGGCGGACAGGCCGTGCTCGAACTGGCGCGCGACGGGGCAGACCTGGACGTCGTCGTCAGTTTCCACGGCGTCCTGGCGACCGGGCGCCCGGCTCAACCTGGTGACACGATCCGCCCCCGCATCCTGATCTGCCACGGCGACAAGGACCCGCTGGTGCCGCGACCGCAGGTTTTGGCGTTCTGGGAGGAAATGGACGGCGCCCATGCCGACTGGCACTTTCACGCCTACGCCCACGCCAAGCACGGCTTCACCGATCCGGACAGTGACGCGCGTGGAATCCCGGCCATCGGCTATGATGCCAGCGTGGACAGGCAGAGCTGGGCGGCAATGCTCTCGCTGCTATCCGAAGTCTGGGGCGAACGGACCGGCTGAACCCCGGCGCGGCCGATCGTGGCATTAGCACACAGGCCAGCCCCCGCCCCTTCACCACCTCCGCCACTACGGCCGCCTCATCCGCGGCCGCGATGTGTCGTGGGCGTCTATTCTTTTTAATGCGAATGAGTTGCATTACTTAGTCGAGATTGATAACGCGCCCCTCGATCATCGCGAGCCAAACGGGGGACAAGTACAGTGTCGATCAGGGCCAAGGCAGGTTTCACAGTTTCCGTTCTCGCTTTGGCAGGAGGGACGCTATCGCTGCCGCAAACGGCGTCCGCGGAAACCGGTGGTGAACCCGACGACACCCAGATCGTTGTTACGGCCGCGCGCACGATCCTTCCGCCCAATGCCCTGCCCCTGACCGTGGAGGTGATCGACAAGGCTTCTCTGGAACAGCAGATAGCCATATCCGGTTCGGTCACCGATGCTGTCGCCACGCTGATCCCGTCGTTCTCGCCCACGCGCCAGAAGCTCTCCGGGGCGGGCGAAACGCTGCGCGGACGTTCGCCGCTCTATGCCATCAACGGCATTCCCCAATCCACACCGCTGCGCGACGGCAGCCGCGACGGCTTCACCATCGACGGCTTCTTCGTCGACCGGGTGGAAGTAATCTACGGCTCGAACGCGCTGCAGGGCATCGGCGGCACCGGCGGCATCGTCAACCAGGTCACCGTCGGCGCACCCCAGACCGATGGGCTGGGTGGCCGGATGCTGGTGCAGGGAACCAGCGGCGACGGCTTCGAAAGCGATGGCTTCGGCGGCAAGGTCGCGGGGTTGCTGCAATACAAGGCGGGACGTTTCGACGCGACGGTGGGCGCCGCCTACGACAAGCGCGGCGTGTTCTATGACGGAAAGGGACGCCGCACCGGCATCAACCTGACGCAAGGCGAAACGCAGGATTCGCGCACGCTCTCGCTGTTCGGGCGGTTCGGCTACGCCTTGTCCTCGACCGGGCGGATCGATCTGATCGCCAGCCGCTACGAACTGAAGGGCGATGGCGACTACGTGGCCGTGCAGGGCAACCGCGCCACCGGCCTGCCCACCAGCGCCACGCCCGGCACACCCCCCGGCAAGCCTGCCGCCAACCGCACGGAAAGCGTGGCGCTGTCGATCACCGACACGGCGTTGTGGGGCGGCAACTTCGTCAGCCAGGTGTTCTTCAACCGCAGCCGCGACACCTTCGGCGGAGAGCCCACGCCACAGGCAACCTTCCAGGACACGCTGATCGCGCCGGTCGGCACCCTGTTCGACCAATCGCAGAACCGGTCGCGCAAGATCGGCGGCAAAATCAGCTACGAACGGCCGGTGCCCGGCTTCGAGGCGCTGACCGCGATCGTCGGTTTCGATGCCCTGTGGGACAAGACCGAACAGCGCCTGATCGCCACCAACCGCGTCTGGGTGCCGCCGACCGATTTCCGCAGCTTCGCACCGTTCGGCCAGCTCAACCTGAAGCTGCTGGATGGCAAGCTGCGATTTGCGGGGGGCGTCCGCTATGAGGATGTGCGGATCACCATCGACGATTTCACCACGCTCGCCACCTCCAACCGCACGTTCGTGAAAGGCGGCAGCCCGCGCTTTTCCGATGCCTTGCTCAACGGCGGCGTGATCATCGAACCCTGGCCCGGCATCCGCGCCTATGCGAGTTATGCCGAAGGCTTCACCGTCCCCGATGTCGGCCGGGTTACCCGCGCCATCAACAAGCCGGGGATCGCGATCGACACCTATCTAAACATCAGGCCGATCGTGTCCAACAACCGGGAGATCGGGATCGAGGTAAAGCGCGGCCCGCTGGATGGCAGCGTCACCTACTTCTGGTCGACCAGCAAGGAGGGCCAGCTTCTCGTCCAGCGGCCGGACGGGATCTTCGACGTGCAGCGCCAGCGCGTCGAGATCCAGGGGCTGGAGCTGAATCTCGGCGTGCAAATGCCGATCGACGGGCTGAAACTGTCGCTGGGTTACGCGCACCTGATCGGCCGGTCGGACACCAACAACGACGGCAGGGTCGACAGCGATCTGGATGGCGCCAACATCTCGCCCGACCGCCTGAACCTGGCCGCCAGCTACGTGCGCGGCCCGATCAGCGCGCGGGTGCAGACCCAGCTCTATTTCGCCCGCACCTTCAAGGGCCTTGCGCGCGATCCCCGCAACGATTTCGGCGGCTACACCCTGACCGACGCCAGCCTGCGCTATCAGACCGCGATCGGCGGATGGACGCTGAGCGTGCAGAACCTGTTCGACAAGCAGTACATCGACTACGCCAGCGATACCACGCGCCCGACCGACAACTTCTTTTATTTCGCGGGACGCGGCCGTGCCTTCACGCTGGGCTGGGACTACCGGTTCTGATGCGATGAAGTGGCTCGATCTGCTCCACCGCTGGACCGGTGGCCTGCTTGGCCTGGTGCTGGCCGTGCTGGGTCTGTCGGGCGCGATCCTGGTCCACAAGGAGGACTGGATCGCCCTGCCCCACGCCGGCGATGCGCTGGTGAGCGATCCCGCCCGGATCGCGCTGGCAACCGGACGGCTGCTGCCCGCCCCGCGCGGAGAAGCGCTGATCTACGCCAGCGAACGGTTCGGGCTGATACAGTTGCGCGGCCCCGGCGATGCCGGCGCCTATGCCGATCAATCGGGGCACATCGTTACCCGCTGGGACAGCCAGTGGCAGCGGCCCGAACTCTGGCTGTTCGACCTGCACCACCACTTGTTCTCCGGGGACGCCGGGGAAACCGTGATCGGCATCGCGGGGCTGGCCGGCGTGTTCTTCGTCGTCTCGGGCACGATCCTGTGGTGGCGGACACGCCGGACGTTTCGCTGGCGGCTGCTGCCTTCGCGCCTATCGCGCGCCGCCATCCTGTGGCATCACCGCGATCTGGGCATCGTGATCGCGCCATTGCTGCTGCTGGCGACGCTGACGGGAACGATGATGGTGTTCCGGCCCGTCGCCGGACTGGTACTCTGGCCCTTCTCCCCGCCCTCCGCGATCGAGGCTTCCCTGAAGCCGCCCAAACTCGCCAGCGGCCCTCTCGCCGCGCGGCCGGACTGGCGCGCAATGATCGAACAGGCGCAAGCGCGGTTTCCCGACGCGCGCCTGCGCATCCTTTCCCTGCCCCGCAAACCGGGCGATCCCATCGCGATCCGCATGAAACGGGCGGACGAATGGCTGCCCAACGGCCGGTCAATGGTATGGTTCGACGCCGCGACGGGCCGTATGCTGGGCGCGCGCGATGCGCTGGACCTGCCCGCCGGCGCACGGATGTTCAACCAGGTGTATCCGCTCCACGCCGCCAAGGTCGGCGGCCTTGCCTACCGGCTGGTCATGACCCTGGTGGGGCTCGGCCTGGCGCTGCTGGGCAGTCTGGCGGTGTGGACGTTCTGGTTCCGGCGACGGGTGCGCTAGGCATCCATGCGCAGCGGCACGCCGGTCAGCCCCTGCAAGGCATCGAGCGTGAGCCCGTCGATCATCTCCACGACCGAGGCCCCTTCCGGCCCCACATCGAACACGGCATGGTCGGTATAGATGCGCGATACGCAGGCGAGGCCGGTGAGCGGATAGCTGCACGCCTCGACCAGCTTGCTCTGCCCCTCGCGCGTCAGCAGGTCCATCATCACGAACGTGCGCTTGGCGCCGATGGCGAGATCCATCGCCCCGCCCACCGCCGGAATCGCTCCCGGCGCGCCGGTGTGCCAGTTGGCGAGATCGCCGTGAACCGAGACCTGGAACGCGCCCAGCACGCAGATGTCGATATGTCCGCCGCGCATCATCGCGAAGCTGTCGGCATGGTGGAAGAACGCGCCGCCCGCCAGCAGCGTGACCGGCTGCTTGCCCGCGTTGATCAGTTCCGGGTCCTCGTCCCCGGCCGCGGGCGCCGGCCCCATGCCAAGCAACCCGTTCTCGCTCTGGAGGATCACCTCCCGATCGACCGGCAGGAAATCGGCCACGCGGGTCGGCAGGCCGATACCAAGATTGACGTAGGCCCCTTCGGGAATGTCGCGGGCCACCCGTGCGGCCATCGCATCGCGGTCGAGACGCTTCATGCTTGCTTCCTTCCGTTCAAGCCGCGCGCGCGACAGAGGCCCCAAGCGCGACGACGCGCTGGACGAAAATCCCCGGCGTCACCACCGTTTCCGGGTCCAGCGATCCCAGCGGCACCATCTCGTCGACCTGGACGATCGCGGTGCGCGCCGCCATCGCCATGATCGGGCCGAAGTTGCGCGCGGTCTTGCGATAGACGAGGTTGCCCCAGCGATCGGCCCGGTGCGCCTTGATCAGCGCGAAATCGGCGTGGATCGGATATTCCAGCACATAATCGCGCCCGTCGATCCGGCGCGTTTCCTTGCCTTCGGCCAGCAGCGTGCCATAGCCGGTGGGCGTGAAGATCGCGCCCAGCCCCGCCCCGGCCGCCTGGATCCGCGCGGCAAGGTTGCCTTGCGGCACCAGTTCCAGCTCGATTTCCCCGGCGCGGTAACGCGCGTCGAAATGGTGCGAGTCCGACTGACGCGGGAACGAACAGATGATCTTGCGCACCCGCCCGGCCTTGATCAGCGCGGCCACCCCGGTTTCGCCATTGCCGGCGTTGTTGTTGATGATGGTAAGGTCGCCCACGCCACGATCGATCAGCGCTTCGATCAGTTCGTCCGGCATGCCGGCCGTACCGAAGCCGCCGATCATCACCGACGCGCCATCGCCGATATCGGCCACTGCCGCGCGCACCGAAGCCACCGACTTGTCGATCACCGCCATTCTCCCGCAGCGCGCGTGCACCGGCACGGCATGGGCCGCACTTCGTGCCCTGTGATGGCTTGAGTCAACCGATAAACGGTATATTGTACGATTATCGTTTACAAATCGGGAGCAGCCGCGTGGAAACGCCGCAGGAGAACGATCCGGATTTCATGATGTCGCTGGCGCGTGGACTGGCGGTGCTGCGCTGCTTCGCTGACGAACAGCGACCGATGACCATCGCCCAGGCGAGTCGCCTGACCGGGCTGAGCCGCCCGGCGGTTCGGCGCTGCCTGCACACGCTGGTCCACCTGGGTTATGCCGCGCGCGACGAAAGCCGCTACACGCTCCGCCCCAAGGCACTGGCTCTGGGCTATGCCTATCTATCGTCCAACACGCTGGCCCAGCGCGCGCAGCCCCTGCTCGACCGGTTGCGCGACGACATCCACGAATCCTGTTCGCTGGGCGTGCTGGAGGAAGGCGAAGTCTATTACGTCGCTCGCGCCGAAGCGAGCCGCATCATGTCGATCTCGCTGCGCGTGGGCAGCCGTTTGCCGCTCTATGCCACCTCGATGGGCCGCGTCCTGCTCTCCGCCCTGCCCCGCGCGGAACAGGAGGCCTATCTGCGCACGTCCGCGATCGCCCCATTGACCGGCCGCACCCAAACCGATCCGGCCACGCTGCTGGAGATTTTCCGCAACGTCGCGGAACAGGAATATGCCATCGTCGATCAGGAACTGGAGCCGGGGCTGCGCTCGATCGCGGTTCCGGTGCGCAACCGTTCGGGCGTCACTATCGCCGCGCTCAACATCGGCACCCAGGCCGCGCGCGTTTCCATGGCCGATCTGCGCGCACGCCTGCTGCCCGCCCTGCGCCGCGTCGCCCGGGACATTGGCGCGAGCTAGGCGAAGCATCCGAAATACGAACCGGCGGGAACGGAAACTTGGCGGAGAGGGTGTCAGGCGAGAGATGGCTATTCAGACTAGGAAATGTGCGGTTTTCTCTGACGATCATTTTTCAGAGGCCCCCATATTGGCCCCCGGCCCATCAGGGCTTGAGCACCTTGTATGCCAGATCAACAAGCGCGGCTTGAGTTTCCTCGCTTTCGGCTTCGTACAAGGCCAACTCGATCAGTCCCGCAACCCGCAAGGTTTCATCGCGACGGGCTTGTGTGATCCGCTGGTACATTTGGAATAGCTTCTCGTGTGAATTGACTTGAGAGCGGTCGCGTTTCGTTTCTGTGGTCATGCTGTTGTTCCCTGTAGGGCGTCATCCGCCCGGTGCTTGGCTTCGACACGGAAGTCGACGTGATTGACCATGCCGTTTTCGTAGTTTTCGGAGATCCATGTCAGCGCCTCTCGTAACCGCGCGATCTCGGCCCGTGCTGCTTCGATATTGTCTTGGAGGGTGTCGATGCGCTCATTTTCTTGCTCAATCATGGCATCGGCGATGCGATAGGCGTCCCCTGCTTCAAATGACCAATCATCACGATTAATGCACAGGTCTCTTTCGATTTTTGTCATACGGCTGATTATGCCGACCAATGCCTGTCCAGCGAACCACTCGCGCTTCGTCAGACTATGTTCTGCGACTTGCAACCCGTTTTCTTCGACAGTCATTGGAAAACTCCTTCTCCAAATTCTGATAGGTCAAGCACGAACCATCGCCCCTCGGTACCGGCGACGACTGACACCGCATCTTCGGGGCCACATTGCTCGCCATTACTGTCGAACATCGTGACCACAGGGTGCACATGTCCGTCGCTATCGATAAAGAGGCGTTGTGCAAGATTGACGGCCTCCCTCATAGCGTATCGTCCTCGTTGGGGTGGCGCTCGCCGGACAGCACGCGGTTGCGCGGCCCGCTCATGGTGCCGAACATCAAGAACAGGCGGCGCTCGCGGGAGTAGCGATAGGACAGGTAGAAAGGGCGCGGACCGATCGGCCAGTCGTCGGCCTGATAGCTGTTGTCGCCGATGCCCTTGAAGTTGCGCCAGGACGCGAGCGACAGTCTCCGGGATCCACGCTGGAACAGGATTGTGTGGAACCTGCCCTCGATGCAGTACCCGTAGAAGGTGAGCCCGCCGGCGGCGAGAACGGCGATGCTGATGGCCGCGACCGTGACGACGCCGATCCAGTGGAACAGGTCGTTCATGGCGCATCCCCGCTTGGGAACAGACGCTCGCGCAGCGCGAAGGCATCCCATAGGGCATTGTGCTGGACAGCCCCGTCCAGCATGGTCGGGTAAGATTCAACGCGCACGATGTCGAACTGCAGGCGCGGGATCGGTGCCATTTCTCCCGGTGCCGTGATGATGGCTTGGCACAGATAGCGCACGTCGTCCGGCCAGTCGGTGATGATATAGGGGACAGACCCGCCCCGACGGGCGAAGAACTCCGCAATCATCTGTGCGCCGCCTGCATGGTTGACCTGATTGAGAGTGCAGCCAGCAGGCACGCACTCCATGATCGGCACGACATTTTCATCGACCCACGGTTCGATGCGGCGAGGCATCGGGTAAACGAGATAGAGGGATTCGCCGTCGCTATCGACGAGCGCTAGCGACATGAGTTCGCCGCCGAATCCGTTGAACTCGGTATCGAGAAAGTAGCGCATCATGCCCTCCCCGCGCGAAACTGCGCGATGCTATCGACGATGAAGCCAATGGCCTCGTGCTCCGGCATCCAGCCGGCTTGCGGATATTCGCCGTACCCCTCCTCGCGGTAGAACACCGGGTTCGAGAAAATCTCGTCGTCGGTACGGGCGACATGGAATTGCCACGCTGCGCCGCGCGCTCGGAAATAGAAGCGGTGCCCATCGACATCGCCCTCTGCCTGCACCGGGCAATTGCCGCCGATCGTGTCCAGCGTCGCGCCGGTGGCATCGAATTCGGCTAAGGCGGCCGGGCCTTCGCGCTGCCACGTCTCCCGCTGCTGATCGAATATCGGGGCGAGGTGCCTGCGCATTCCTTCAAGGAACGGCGCGGTCACTTCCAGCAGGGTGATTTTCTGTTCGGTATGCGTCATCACTTCCGGTCCTTCCGTTCTCGCCGGCTGGCGGGGGCACGCTGCGCCCGGCTCACCCGCGCGCGCCATTCGTCATAGGTCGGGCTTGCGCCGCGGCGTTGGAGCGACCGGCTCACCGCCTGCGGGCTGATCTTGTGCAGGTCGGCGATCTCGCGCAGCGTCCTGCCCTCACGGTACTGGCGCGCCATGATGTCGCCCCGGCTCTCGCCATCGCCGCGCTTGGTCACGCCGAGGCGCTCCGCTCTGCCATTTCCGCGATCCAGCGGTTAATGTCGCTCTCGCGCCAGACCACGGCCGCAGGCCCGAGCCGCACGCGCTTGGGGAATGCCCCCTCGCGCTCGCGTCTCCTGATGGTGCTTTCGGACAGCGTCGTGATCGCGATGACTTCGGGCAGACGCATGTATCGATCGGTCATGACCAGAGTACCTCCTTGACCTTGATGACGTCCTCGATGGGCGTGTCGCACGTCGGCATGCCACGGTTCAGCAGGACGACCACGGCGGCGGCCGTGCGCTCGTCGCAGCAGTCTGCGACGTGCCGCTTGCCGCGCAGAATCTGTTTTGCGCAGGAGGTGTAGGGGTTATGCATTGGCCTCCTCCTCAAACGGGTCGGGGCCGCCTCGGATGTGATCGCGAATGGCGCGATCAAGCGCGTCGCAGTCTGGCAGCGGGGTCCAGAACAGGCGTGACAAGGTTTCATCGTCGGCGTCGTTCCAAGGCCATCCGCCTGTGTCGCCAGTCTTGATCGCCTGGACCTCGTGATGTTCGACGCCGATCTGCACCGTCAATTCAAAGCTCACGGTGCGGCCAAGGTCGAGCGGAGTGCCGACATAGGGCGGTTCATCGATTGGCCAGAGCCACCACAGCACGTTGCCATAGTCCTCGTGCCACTCATGGAGTGGGCGGGGGTTGGAGATATTGACGTCAGGCATCGGCGGCCTCGTTTTCCAGCAGCGTGTGGTAGTTCTTGACCGCCTGCCCCAGCATATTGCTCAAGTCCGAGAGCGTCCGGGTTTCATCGGCTACCCGTTCGGCGTAGATGCTTACCCTGCCGCGTGCGGACCGCACCGCCCAGCGAACAACCTCTGCCCGGTCAGGCGAGAACGTGTTGTCGTACATCAGCCGGCCATCGTGGGTGACGTTCGGGTAGCCAAGCTCCTCGCACGCGCATTCGATGATTGAGTTCTCGTCATAGGTGTAGACGGGGATCGTTGTCGCAAAGACGTCTTCCGCCTGGGCGAGTTCACGGCACTTTTCCGGATCGGCTTCGATCTCCGCCATGTACCGGGCCAGGTCATCATTCTGTGGCCAGCCACGACCGGGGTCATAACGCTTCACGAACTGACCGAACGGGTTAAGCGTGATGATGTCGGGGATGAACGGCGAGCCGATGCAAATCAGGCCGTCCCTGACATGCACCATGTGCCCGATCCGGTAGTGATCCTTGATTGCTTTCCAGCCCATTATGCTGCCTTTCGAGTTACTGAATCACCGTCACGCGCTCGGCGGCGCGGGTGACGGCGGTGTAGAGCCAATTCCGACGAGCCTCGCGGAACGAACCGGACTCGTCGAAGATGATGACGTTGTCCCACTGGGAGCCCTGGCTCTTGTGAACCGTGATCGCCCAGCCGAAGGTGAATTCCTGGGTGCCGCGCTTGTCCTGCCATGGGATCGACTGCTCGGTTCCGTTGAAGAACTGCTCGAACACCTCAGCTTGGATCGGGTCTCTCTGCTCATCGAGCGAGCGGACAAGGATCGAGAGCTTTCCGCCGCAGTCTATAATCTCCTCGGCGTTCCAGATGCCGCCGTTGAAGATGGCCTTCTGCTTGTCGTTGCGCAGGCAAATCAGCCGGTCGCCAACCGCCGGGTGCCACGGCTGGCTTGCGCCGCGCAGGCCCTTCAATGCTCGCATCCGGTGGTTGTAGGTCGTGCGGGTGCGGTTCAAACCGCAAAGCAGTTGGTCAGCATCGAGCACGAGCTTGCCAAGCTGCTCCCGGTCGATCGAACCGGATCGGGCAATCAGGCTATCGCCATGCTGGCCGACGGCAAGCGGACGGCCCTCGCGAATATCCATCGACATGCGGATGATGGGGTTGTCTTGTGCCTGGCGGTGAACCTCTGTCAGCATCACGTCGGGTTCGGCGTTGATGAAAAAGCCCTCACCCTTAACCGGCGGAAGCTGGGCCGGATCGCCAAGGACAAGCACACGGGTGCCGAAGCTGAGTAGATCGCGCGCCAAATCCTCGCCGACCATCGACACCTCGTCGATAATCAACAGCGCGGCACCGTCCAAGCTGCTCTCGCGGTTAAGCTCGAACTTTGCGTCTCCGGTTCGGTCATCGACCTCGACCCGGTAGATGAGCGAGTGGATCGTCGATGCGTCCTCGCAACCCTTCTTGCGCAGAACAAGCGCAGCTTTCCCGGTGAACGTGGCGTACAGCACGCGACCGGTGACCGATTCGGCCAGTTCCTTCGCCAGCGTCGTCTTGCCGGTGCCGGCATAGCCGAACAGGCGGAAACACTGCGCGCCGAAGGGGTCGGCGAGCCACGCGGCAACGGCCTTGATTGCGGCGTCCTGTTGCGGGGACCAGGCCATTATGCGGCTGCGCCTCCGATCTTGCGAATGGCGAGGCGTAGATGCCGCGCATCCACCGCCTTTGCTTTCCAGTAGGCGGCCATGGGAGCCTTGTGCTTTGCCCAGCAGGCATTCGCCCGCTCGCGCGCATCGGCCGACACGTCGGTCAAGATGAGTTCCATCGCCGTGAGAACTTCTGGCGGGAGCGAGGCAAATGCCTGAATGCTAGGAAGCAAAAGGAAAGGATTCCGCACTTCGGGGCGGTTCGAGCGCGCTTTGTCAGCCATGTGCCGCCACCCCGATCGTGCGCAGGCGGTTGACCTCGTGCCGCATGTTCCAGCCCTCGTCCTGCCTGCCATCGATGTAGGAGGCGGCCAGCGCCATCTCGCCGCGATCTCGGCAGCGCTCGGCGCAATTACCGCGCGCGATGGTCATGGTCTCGGGGGCGGCCGTGAGCGGCGGCAGCGGGGGGATTGGTCCTTTTTTACCCACGGCCGACCTCCTCACCATCGTCGGCGTCATCGTCCTCCAGGAAGCCATCCAGAAATGACGGAAGTTCCTCGTTCGACGGCAGGGCAATCGGAGGGACATTCGCCGCCACGCTCGGGGGAAGCTGGTAGGAGTGCGTCGGCCGGCGCGCGAATGCGATGTCGGCAGAGCATGGCGTGAACTGGTAGATCGATGATCCGCCGATCAGGACCGGCCCGAGCATCACGTCGCCGAACAGAGGTTCAACCTGCAGCATCTTGGTGCCGAAGCGCTCAACTTCCAGCACGCGGCCAACCAGGGTGCGATGACCAAGAACTTCGACGATGGCGTATTCGCCGGCGGGCATGGCGATGGCAGCGATGGGCGTTGCGTCAGACATCGGCGCTGTCCTCCAGCTTCAAGCCGATCTGTGCGGCCTCGCGCCGCAGCGCGGCCTCTTTGAGTTCGACCTCCCGCCGCCACAGGATGAATGCCTTCTCCCGTATTCCCTTCGACAAAAGGAAATTCTGCGTGACCGGTTGAGAGCTTCCGCGATGAGGCTTTTGTACCGACATCGCCATCGTGGCCGATGGAATGACTTCGACATAGCTCAACGCATCGCGGCACCACTTGATGCCTTCGACGATCGCCTTAGCGCGATCCAAGTGCTTGACGTCCATGGTCATAGCTCGCTCCTTGTGTGCTTTTCGATGGTCGCGGCGATGCTGGCCGGCGTGATCCAGCCTCGCCATTCGAGATCGGGAATCTCGATGCCCCACTCGACATCGCAGTCGAGCGCGATGGTCTGGAGATCGAGGTCATCCAGTTTCAGGTCGTCGCGCAGGCGGCTGTCCGGCTCGATAGTCGCGGCAAGAACCGGGTGCGTGACCCGTGCAATGATGCTCTGGAGCGGCGCGACAAGCCCTGCATCATGCATCGGAGCTACCCACGTAAGTGAACAGGGAGTGATAATGCGCTGGCTGAAACCGGAGGACGTCGCCATACTTCTCGCGCAGCGCCTTCACGCCCTTCGAGATATTGGCGGGAGGCTTGATACCGGGGAAATTCCAGTTCCCGATCGCGTCGTATTCAGCAACGATCTGCTGGGCGGTGCGCAGGTCTTCCATGACCGCGCCGGCGGCCATGCCGGATGGCAAATGCGTTATGGACCAGCCCGGTTGCAGAACATCGTCGTCATCGGCGTAGACGCGGAAGTCCAGCCCCCAGCATTTCCATAACCAGCCTGCGATCACGCGCGGGCCTTTTGGAGTCTGGATGCGGACCTCGCCGACATGCCATACTTCTTCGTCTTCCATCACAGCACCTCGTATTCAACGATGTCGAAAGGATGATTGGTCAGCGTCCAGCGGCATCCGTACGGCCGTCGGCTGGCCAGCTTTCGGCTGGCTTCATGCCGTTCCGGAGCCGCACCTTGACGCGCTTCCCCGCTGCCTCGCCCGGGCAGACGCCGTAGTTCGTCCGCATGGATCACACCGGCGGGCGCCAGCCGTTCGCGCGGCAGAGCGCGGTGAGCCGGTTGGACACCGCATCGATCTGGAGCGTGAGGGCGCTGACCGACTGGCCCGCCTCCTGGCGAATAGCTGCCAGGTCATCGAACAGCGCGATCACTTCCGACGGGATGCCGATCGGGCCGAAGTAGCTCTCGCGTATGTCGGCCACGTGCTTCGCGCTCGCGCCGGTCTCCTTGGCGATGCGATCGTCGGACCAGCCCTTGCGATAGGCTTTCAAGTTCTCATCGTAGGCGTCTTCGAGCGCCTGCATCACGAGCCGGTGCGCCTTTTTCGCAGCATCGGACTGCACCTTTGCTGCTGACTCGGCCGGCACCTGTGCCGCAGCGGTCGTTTCGATGGGCATAACGGTAGGTTCCTTTCTGGTTCTCTTTTCGCGCCGGCTGCAATCCGGGCAGGCGAGCTTGCTGCCGAAGGTCCAACCCTTCCGGAGCATCCGCTTGGCGACGTTGTCGGGGTGCATTCCCGGCTCGACCGGGACATCAATGGTGTGATTGCCGCGCGCGCAGGGGATATGCAGCGTGAGGCCGACGCGCGTGGGCGTGAATGCAATCTCGCCCGACTGGCCGATCCGCCGCGCCATCGCTCCGGGCCATGTGCCCTTCATGTGCTTTCCTTCGCGGCAGTCTGGAGTTCGGACGGGTGCACGCCAAGTCGGCGGGACAGGGTTCGCGTCGCGAAGTCGATGAACGAGGAACGCTCGTTCTCGGGCATGTTGTGAAAGGCGATGCTGTCGTAATCGTAATCCATGATCTCCCCGGTTCTTCTGGAGACGATGGGTTTGGCGAGGCCGGCCTCGCGCTTGAGCCACTTGTGCAGCATCTCGGACGTGACCGGCCCGTCGAAGGCATCTTCGAGATTGTCGATCGCGATCTTGAGCATGACCCAGTACCAGGCCATGCGGCGCAGGTTGCCCTGCGTCCGCTTGATCTCGATCCGCACCATCGAGCCATCAGCGATGGCTTTCAGCGCGTCCGCCGCCGCCCCGTTGAGGGGGCGCAGGCTCCCGAGCGATACCTTGAACAGGAGGGGTTCCGTGTCGGCCATGACGCGCGCTTAAAAGGGAATGTCGTCGTCGAGGTCGTCGTAGAACCCGCCGCCGCCATTGTCGGAATTGGAGCCACCGCCCCATCCCCCTCTCTGCCCGCCGCCGTTGGAGCCGGAGCCACCGCCCCAGCCCCCGCCCGATCCGCCGCGCCCGGACGATCCGCCACGGCTCCCGGCGCTGCCATTGGTGCGCCCGCCGTCGCGCTGGCTGCGATTGCCACCGCCCCAGCCGCCATCGCCCTGCCCGTCCCCGTGCTGGCCACCGCCGGCACTGTCGAGCATCACGAGCTTGGCCTGTGGCCCGCCCAGGACAACCTCCGTGGTGTACCGGTCGTTGCCCGACTGGTCCTGCCACTTGCGGGTGCGAAGCTGGCCCTCGACGTAGACCTTGCTGCCCTTGCGCAGATAGCGCTCGACGACGCCGACGAGGCCCTCGGACGTGACCGAGATACTATGCCACTCGGTGCGTTCCTGCCGCTCGCCGGTATTGCGATCCTTCCATGATTCCGACGTGGCGATACGCATGGTGGCGATCTGCCCGCCGTTCTGGAACGACTTCACTTCGGGGTCGGCCCCCAGGTTGCCGACGATGATGACCTTGTTGACACTTCCTGCCACGTCAGACGCCTTTCACTTCGCGGATGATGAAACCGGGGATCCCCTGTGCGCGCAGACCCGGATTGCGGACGTCGCTGCGGGCGAGGTCCAACAGAAGGTCGCGGATCGCCTCGGGGCGGGTGCGCATGTAGTGGCGCAGCGCGTCGTTCCACGCGCCCTCCTTGCCGCTCGGCTCGACGACGTAAGACGTGCGCAGCGTCTGCGCGCGCAGGCCCTCGCCGCCACCGGCCTGCACCTTTTCCCGCGACACGCTCTTGGCCTGCTTGAGCAGCGCGGCGGCATCGGCCAGCAACACGTCGGCATCCTCCATCACGGCGATGTCGGACGTGGTCTTGGCCTCCTCGCGCGCGGCGAGCGCCTTGGCGGCGGCTTCGGCGGCGGCCTTGGCGGCGGCACGTTCACGCTCGCGGCGTTCGTCGTCCTGCTTCTTGAGATAAGCGGCCAGCAGGTTGCCCAGCGCAGCAATGGCCTTGGTCGCCTTGCCCGGCTGGCGGTTCTTGATCGGCGCGATGTACTCGTTGTACCGCGCCTGAATCTCGGCAACCTTGTCGTCGAGCGGCTTCTTCTCGGCCGTGCGCGCGTTGTCGGCCGCGCTGCACGCATCCTGCAGCATCCCGCGCAGGCGTCCGACGGTGTCCGCCTGATCCTGCGTCGTGATCTCGACGCCATCGGCCCAGTTGCCAGCCTCGACGAGCAAGTCATCGAAGTTGATCTTGATCGCCTCCCACGGCGTGAGCGGGGGCTTGGCCGCCGGCGCATCCGGTTCTTCAACCTGCGGGCCGCCGTTGTGCCCGATCATCGACGGCTGATCCGGCTCCGCCTGTTCGGCCTTGGCGGCTTCCTCCGCGCCCAGGCGGTCGACGTGCGCGGCAAGCGCCTCGATCTCGTCCGCGCGCTCGGGTTCATCACGGCGCAGCTTGTTGAGCGCGTTGGTCGCGTAGCGCAGGGGCATATCCGCGATGACCACGGCCCCCTTGCTGGATTTGTAGTGGGTGACGGACATGGGGGCGTTCCTCACAGGTTGGCGGAGTCCGCGGTGGATGGATCGAAGTCCCCTCCCGCGCCTGCTGCCGGTTGTTGGATTGCTGGCGCGCCTCGCGGGCGATCTGGTCTTCGAGCCGCTCGACGGCGTCCTCGTAGTCGTCCTTCGAGAGCTTCCGGAGGTCATCGACCTTGTAGTGGTCGCACAGCACGCCCGGGCTCGTGTTCGTCGAGCGCAGGAGCATGGCCAAGCGCGAGAATGCCTCGTCCGGCATTCCGCCCTGATCGCGGCCGTTCTGCTGGCGCTGGGTATTGTCCCCGCCGCGCTGATTGCCGTTGCGCTGGTTGTTCCCGTTGGCGCGATTGGCGGCCTGGCCGCGACCACGGTTGCCGGGGCCATCGTCGTTCTTCGGCGCGACCGTATGTGTCGTCGCGTCCGCGTCGTTGTCGCCCTCGGTCGGAATGGCAAAGGACATCATGACCGCATATTTGTAGGCGGCTGACATGGCCTTGTTCGTCGCCTTGTCGGCGCTGTCCATCGCCTCGCCGTAAGTCCTCACGACGTGCGTGGAGCCGTCCTCGATCGCGATGAAGTCGAACTCGGCTTCGACCATGACGTAGAACAGCACGCCACCGCGCGACGTCTTGCGCTCGGTCACTTCGCGCGACTTCATGCGCGGCAGAATGCAGAGACCGTATTGAGCCAGCAGCGGCGAGAGTTCGTTGTAAATCTCGTCGATGCCGCGATACTGGTAATTCTGCTGCGTGTTCTGCCGCGATTTGGAGATGCCGGTCTTGGCAAGCTCGGCCTGCACCTGCGCGATCTTGATGTAGACCGCCGGCACCTTCACAGGGGACATAGCGTTCATCGAAGCCACCTCGGTTTCGCTCGTCTGTGAGGTTTCCGTGCTCATGACAGGGCCTCGGCCACTTCCTTGGCGGCCATCAGCAACGCGGCCACACCAATCAGGACGGCGTTAACGCGCAGGAACGCGGCGAATGCCCGCGACGGTTCGCGATCAGCCTCACACAGCAGCAGGAAGCTGACCGCGCAGCACAGCGCGGGGATCACAGCCTGCGCTCCATGGGGCGGGCCGACGGTCTTTCATCCATCGGGCGAATGCGGCTGCTGCGCTGCTGCGCGCTGGGGCGAACCGCCCACCACGCGCCGAAAGCGGTGCCGAACGAAAATCCGACGGCGAAGGTCACGATCGGGACGATCATACCGGGTTTCCTTTGAGGATGGCGTTGAGGACGAAGGCCGCTGCGGGGAGCGCGACCGCGCAGACCAGCAGCGCCGCGAGCGTGAGCGCGCACTCGCGCGGCTCGGAACGAAACAGGTCAATGTAGAGGTGAGCGAGCCGCCGCATCACGCGACACTCGACAGGATCGACAACACGGCCTTGTCCGTCTGCTCGCGCAGACGCATGGCCATGAACCGGCTGACCGCGATGAGATCGTTCTCGATCGCGCGATCGATCACGTCATCCGTGATCGGCCCGGCGTGACCATCGATGTAACGGGGGAAGCCGCGCACCGCGAGAAACGCAAAGCGCTCCTGCGTCGGCGTGAAACGGAACCGGGAGTGCTGGATCAGCACGTCGCTGACGCGGCCGCGCGCGAAGTAGGAACGGGTGCGGAACCCGTCTCCGTCCTCCTCGACGCCCTCCATGAGCGTCCATCCCTTGACCGGCTCGATGCCGGGCACCGGGACGCCTGCGAAGCGCTGGCCGCTCATGACCGGCTGGCCCGTACCTTGACCATCAGAACGCAAGCGTTCTCGATCAGGTTATCGAGCGCCTCGACCGCCATGTCGGGGTCGGTCTCGTCGTTGGAGAGCGGAATGCGCGCAATCGCCGCAACGAAGTCGGAGAGCGCGGAAAAGACGTTGCCGCGACCGCTCGCTGCATCAGCGGTCTTGGCAGTTAGGCTGGAATCACCGGGCAGAACGGGGGGGTTGGGGGCCTTTCCGGTGAGCGGGGGGGTAGTTGCAGCGACAGCCGGGATTACGTTCCCGGCGTCGATCTTCTGTACCGAAGATAGCGACATAGGACACTCCAAATCATCTGGAGCGCCTTATGTCGGTATCCGATTTTTCCGTCAACCTATAAAAATCGGATACCGATTATTTTCTTGAGCCGCTATAGCTCCTGCCCGACGTAAACTACCTTCCCTATGACGGAAAACGGTTCCTGCCCAAGCAGGATCGGCTGGTGATCGGGGTTGCTGGAGCATGGCTCCAGGCGCAGGGGCGAGTTGCGGAAGCGCTTGAATGTCGCCTCCCCGCTCCCGTTCATGATCGCGTAGACCTTGCCGTCGATGAGATCGATCTGATCGGGATCGACGACCACAAAGCCGCTGTCCGCGCCGAAGGTCACCAGGTCCATTGAATCGCCGGTGAAGCGCAGCGCGAACAGGTTGTCTCCGCGCAGGTGGGCCGGAACCATCAGAACATCGTCACTCATCTGGACCGCCTCGCGCCAATTGCCGGCGGCGATGATGCCGATCTCGGGCACGCCGCGCACGTTGCTGGAGCCGGCAAGCAGCAAGTCCCACGGCGAAACACCGAGCGCGCGCGATATAGGCATGAGGTAATCGACGGTGAGGCCCATCTGTCGGCGTTCGAGCTTATAGATGGTGCCCGGCGTCGTATCGACCCGGAGCGCAAGCTCCTCCTGGGTCCAGCCGAGGGCCTTGCGAAACTCTGCGATGCGGTTCGGTGCATAGATGCGTGCGGTTTTTGCCATGTCCAAACGAATACCGCGCGCCCGATAGCACGTCATTTCCACATCCGATACCGTCGATTGAAACATATGCATCGGATAACGATTTTTTTATTGCGTGATAATCGGTATCCGATGTACGAGCGAGGGCATGGACTTCGAGCGCTACAGAACCCTGCGTGGCTGGTCGCTGGACGACGCGGCCCAAGTCATGCGTGCGGGAACCGATGCCCGTCTGGAAAAGATCACGTCCGCCATGATCGGCCGGCATGAGCGCGGCATCCACTTCCCCCGCCCCGAAGTGATCGCGCGCTATGCGGAGATTACCGAAAACGCGGTGACGGCCGACGACTGGCTCCGGCTGCACCAGAGCGGCGACATCGTCCCGCCGCGCAAGAGAGGACGGCGCGCCATACTGGATACGGCCGCGCCTGCCTGACCCCCTGCTGGGGGTGGCTCTCGGCACGACACCCCCACGGTTTTCAAAAAGTGCCGTGGAGTGAACCACATGACCACGAATGTAACCGTGCAGACGTTCGGCCGCCCGGCCATCGTCGAAGCGAACAGCAGTTTCACCAGCGAAAGCCCTGACGAGAGCTATTACTCGCATTCGGAGCGACGGATTTTCGTACCCGTCAACACGACCAAGACCCTCACGCTAGACAAGGATTCGCGGCTCCAAGTCCGTGAACTGCCCGAAGGCGCGACGTCGCTGGACGACGATCCGTACCGCGTGCTGGTCGCGGCGAACGCGTCCGTCACGGCCACCCCCGCCCCGGTCGAACCCGATGCTGTGGAACCCGCGCCCGAAGCTGAACAGGCCGTCGAAGCCGAGCCCGAGGCGAGCGCGGAGGGAGAAAGCTGATGGAGAAGTTCATCGGCACGAAGCTCGTGCTGGCGAAGCCCATGACGCGCGGCGAATACAACGCCTATCGCCAGTGGGACATTCCCGCAGACGAAGACCCGAAAGAGAGCGGCTTCCTCGTCGAGTACCTCGATGGCGGGAAGCCGAACGACATCCGGCACAAGGGCTATATCTCGTGGTCGCCCCTCGACGTGTTCGTCAAGGCTTATCGCCCTGCGAACGGGATGACGTTCGGCCAGGCGCTTGAAGCGATCAAGGCTGGCCACGCCGTTGCCCGCGCGGGCTGGAACGGCAAGCGGATGTTCGTCTTCCTCAACCGGGGCAGCGTTTGCGGCGACAGCATCGCAGACGTGATCGACGGCATCCACCGCTCCATGTTCGACGACGGCGACACCGGCACGACGACCCGCCTTCCCAACATCAACATGCGCGCGGCGAGCGGTGCGATCGTCACCGGCTGGCTCGCCTCGCAGACGGACATGCTCGCGGAAGACTGGGCCGTCGTTGAGACGGAGGCGGGCCAGTGAAGTACCGCACCGCCTTGGTGGGTGCGGCATCGCTCGCAATGCATATGGCCGTGGCGGCGGCAGAGGTTGCCGCCGGCACCGGCCATCGCGCGGTGTTCCGCAGCGCCAGCAATGGCCGTCGCCGCAATCCGTCCACCTTCGACCCGAAAATCAACCACTGGACCGGGCGGCCTCACGAGCACGCTCGCGAGATCGCGCGCCGTCTGCGCCAGCAAGCCAGAAAGGAAGCAGCCCATGGCTGACCATGATCCCGATACAGGCGAGGTTTACGAGGAGCGCGCCGCCGACGGCGGGCGTCGTTACCCCGCCGCCAATACGCTGACCGATCTCGTCATGATGCTGCGGGACGGTCAGTTCAACGCCGACAGCGCCGAAAAGCTCAAGGAGTTCGCCTCCAAGCTCGAAACGCTCGGCGTCGACAGCGGCAAGAAGGCGAAGGGCAAGATCGTCCTCACGATCGACGTGGATTTTGACCCCGACAAGGAGGTCAGCTTCCTCACCCCGACGCTGACGTTCAAGCTGCCGGCGGAGAAGGCCGGAACCACGATCGCGTGGTTCACGGACGACCACACCCTCACCCCCAATAAGCCGCGCCAGGGCCACCTGTTCGGCACCATCCGTCAGATCGACGGCGACGCCCGCGTCGTTCGCGGCTGATCCACGCCCTCTCCGGGCTATTCCCAAGGAAAGCACACATGGAAAACGTCGAAACCGAACACACCGCCACCGATCAGGCGGCCGAACAGCAGGCGGCTACCCAGCCTACCACCGCCGCCCACTACAACCACAATTTCAGTCACGACATCGTCCGCGAGCAGATCGCTGACCGCACCGGCGACCTGCTGCGCGCCGCCATGTCCGTATCGGACGAGCACCTGCGCGCGCAGGCCGGCATGATCCGGGATCCGCGCGACGGCACCGAAGCGCACTTCCAGATCACGAAGAATGGCATCAGCCGCATCCCGGCCGAGAGCTTCGACGAGTACCGCCTGTTCCCGCTCTACCGAAAGGGCGTGTCGGTTCACACGCGGCTGGAATCGTTCATCGCGCTCGTGAGCCGCTTCGCCGGTGTGAATAGCGCGATCTTCGCCAACGAGAGCCCGACCACGCCCAGCCTGACGGCGGTGTTCGACTATCACCCGGACAACACTGACGTCAGCCCGCCCGATGCCGACGGCACGCCGTTCGTGCATCCGGTCCAGGCATTGCGCCACCGTGCCAGATACGCCTTCCCGCTCTCCGACGAGTGGCAGGCATGGTACAAGAACAACGGCGTCGTCATGGCGGTGGCGGAATTCGCAAGCTTCCTGGAAGACCATATCGTCGATGTCTCGGCGGACGACCTTGAGGACTTCTCGCCCGGCGCGCGCAAGTTCGTGCAGGCCAATCGCGGCGAACTCGCGACCCCGACCAAGCTGTTCGAGATCGCGCGCGGCCTGAAAATCTACGAGAAGTCGGTCGTCAAGGAAGTGCGCAACCTGTCATCGGGTGAAGTGCAGATCACGTTCGACAGCGAGCACACCGACGGCGACGGCAAGCCGTTGTCGCTGCCCACGATGTTCTCGATCGTGATTCCGGTCTTCGCGCGCTCGGATGTCGCCGATCGCCTGATCGCGAAGTTCCGCTATCGCAAGACCGACGCCGGCATCAAGTTCTGGTACGAACTGTGGCGGCCCGACCTGACGTTCCAGGCAGCGTTCGACGACGCCTGCACGAAGGTCACCGAGGACACCGGCCTGCCGCTCTACCATGGCGCGCCCGAGCAGGTGTCTGCCTGATGGCCACGCCGGGCTTCCTTATCCGGCTGATGCAATTCACCGGTCTTTCGCGGTCGATCAAACTCGGCCCGGAAGACAGTGAGGCGTATCGGTTCGCGACTGACCTGCGCGCCGCCGCGCTGGAAGGCCGGCTCCTGTGCGTGTTCATTCACCCGGCGAACGAGCTGGCGGGGATCACGCGCGTTGACAGGCAGGGGCGGCGGCGTGCGCTGCCCCAGGCCGCCACTGCAAGAGCGCTCGGCCTCATCACCGGGGCCAGCGATTACCTGTTCCTGTTCGGCGACGGCTCGCTCGTGATCGAGTTCAAGAGCGCAGACGGCCGCCTGACGCCCGCGCAACGCGACTTTCGCGACTGGTGCAAGTCGCGCGACGTGCCGTTCCACCTCGCCCGCAGCCGCGTTGAAGCGCTCGACGTGCTCCGCGATGCCGGGCTCTATCTCGATGAGAAGCCTTCATGATCGGACGTTTCTTTCGCCGCTGGCGCAAGCCCGCGCCGCCGCCGCCCGCTGACCACCGCAACATGAACGAGGACTGGGCACCGGGCGACCTCGCCGAGTGCATCGTCAAGGGACCGTGGACGCCCAGCGATCCATTCGATCCCAAGGCGGGAGACGTCCTGCGCGTTGTGCGCATCCGCGAGGGCTATTCGCCGCACTTCAACAGGATCGTCTATACCCTCTCGTTCGAGGGGAAGCCTGCTGGATATGCATGGGAGACCGTCGGCTTCCGCAAGCTGCGCCCCGTGCAGGAGCCAGCCGAAGCGTCATGGTCGGCATGGCTCAAGAACACGCTGCGCGTGCCGGAGCCTGCCGAGTGACCACCGTGGACGAACCGCTGTTGGCGGGCGACGCGCCGCTGGGTCTCGGCACGATGATGGCCGGCGGCACCGGGAAGGTGAAGCGCCAGCCGAACGACTTCTATCCGACGCCCCACGATGTGACCCGAGCCCTGCTACGGGTCGAGCACCAGTGCATCCGCAACGTCGGTGGCAATCTCGTGTGGGAGCCCTGCGGGCGCGGCGGCGCGATCATGCGCGTGCTGGCGGAGCATGACTTCCAGACGATCGGAACGGACATCGTCGCGGACCCCAGGCACAAGGTCCATGCCCTCGATATTCTCGCAGCGAAGCGCGCCCGCGCGCGCGCCGTGGTCACGAATCCGCCGTTCGCCATCGCGGAAAAGATCATCTGGCACCTGCTGGACACGCTCGGTGTCGATTACCTCGCCCTTTTACTCAAGGCATCCTACTGGCACGCCGACGAGCGGACCCCGTTGTTCCGCAAGTATCCGCCGTCCCGGATCCACGCGCTGACGTGGAGACCGGACTTTCTCGGCAAGGGCGCGCCCATCATGGAGTGCGCCTGGTTCGTGTGGCAACGCGGATGGCCATGCGGGACGCAATACCGCCTCCTGCCGAAAGAGGACGACACACGGCAGAAGGAATTGCTGTGATGATGGCCGCCCCCGCCCTCATCAACGCAGCGGAACGCCGTGCGCTGGCCCAGTACATCGCGGACCTGCCCTCGCCCGAGGAAATGGCCGCGATCCTGCCTGCGGACGCCATAGATGCCCTCGCGCGCGCCGTGCGCCGTCCAGAGGGCTTCATGTGCCGCGACGCCGCCGACGCCAAAGCGCTGCGCTTCTACGGCCTGTGCGATTACCCGTCGAAGATCAGCAACGGCGCGATGCTGACCGTGCTGGGGATGCAGGTCCGCCGCATCGTGATGGACCTGCGCGGGTGAGCGGCTTCTTCCTCATGCATCGCGGCTGGCGCGACAACCCGATATTCAAGGGCGAGTTCTCGCGCGCCGATGCGTGGGTATGGCTGATCGAGCACGCCTGCTGGCAACCCTCCCGCGTCCGGATCAAGGGCGAGACCGTCACGCTCGATCGCGGAGAACTCTCGTTTTCCGTGCGGTTTCTGGCGGATACGTGGGGTTGGTCCAAGAGCCGCGTCGACCGTTTCCTGTCCGATTTGCGTGATGAAGACATGATCGAAACGCGCACGAAAATCGGGACAACGACGGACCATAAAGCGGGACAAGGTCAATCCATCATAACTATCTGTAATTACGCGAAATATCAGGATCAAGGCGGGGCCGATCGGGACAACGTCGGGACAGACACCGGGACAACAGCGGGACAACAGCGGGACAACAGCGGGACAAATAAGAACAAAGGAACAAGGGAACAAAGAGAACCTGACGGTTCTCATACCCCCCAAAGCCCCCCCGCCGAAAAATCAAAAGCACCCGATGCCGGCAAGACAACGGCACCCGCCAAGCGCCGCACCCCTGCCAAAAAACCCATCGCCGTGTGCGACCGTCCCGACGACGTGTCGGATCAGGTCTGGACCGACTTCATCAGCCATCGTGATCGCTTGGAAGCGGACGTGTCGGAAACCGTCATCGTCGTGTTCCGCCGGGAGGCCGATCGCGTCGGATGGTCGCTCGAACAGGCACTCATGGAAAGCATCATGCGCGGCTGGCGCGGGTTCAGAGCAAGGTGGATCGAAAATGACGAACAGCGGTATCAGGACAATCGGGCAGGCGGTGGCCAACACCATGGCGGCCGCAGCGGAACAAGCGGGAAAAGCGCCCTCAACCGAGCAATCGACGACGGATTTGCAAGCCTTGGAACGTGAGCACCGCCGGGCCTTCCTCGAAACCTTCCGCCGATGGGCCGCCCTGTTCAAGCGGCGGGACAGCGGCGACGTCGAAGCTGAAAAGTGGCTGATGGCCGAATACTACGACAGCCTGCGCCACCTCTCCCCGGAAGGGCTCAACACGCTGACCCGCTTGCTCAAGGAGAACTGCGTGTTCTTCCCGTCGATCAAGGAGTGCCTCGACCTGATGAGGCCGAAGGACCGCTACGACTTCGGACACCCGTTCCTTGGCCACAAGCCGCACCTGTACCTGGCAAAGCCCGATCGCAAGGCGCTCGCCATGGACCGCGTCGCCCGGCTGGCTGGCCCTGCGGACGACGGCTCGAACGCCTGGGCGGGGTGATCTTTCGACGGTCTTGCTTTTGGCGGCCTGAAAAAATTTCCGATACCGACGCAACCAGTGATATGGAAAAATCGTGATCCGACACCCCACACCACCCGAATTGCAGCTCAACGGAGCGTTCGCGCCCGACCAGACCGGTCTTGGCGAATGGGCGCGCACCTGCTTCATCGAGGACGGCAACCCGCTGACCAACCCGGAGCACCGGCACCTGCAGGCCGCCCGCATCGGCTGGCTGTGGACGAACTACGACGCGCGTTCGGTTGGCCGCGCGATCGCGGGCGAGGCGAGTATGCCGCGCTCCGGGAGCCGCTGGGGCCAGCAGCGTGCCATGTTCCAGCTTGAGGAATGGTTCGGGATGATCCCGGACTTCATCATCACGATCAGCGCGCCGATCGCGCAGACGTTGGACGACGCCTCGTTCTGCGCATTGATCGAACACGAACTGTTCCACTGCGCCCAGGCGCTCGACGAGTTCGGCGTGCCGCGCTTCACTCGCGAGGGCCTGCCGGTGTTCGCGCTGCGCGGGCACGACGTCGAGCAGTTTGTCGGCGTCGTGCGGCGCTACGGCTCCCATGCCGCCGGTGTGAGCGAGCTTGTCCATGCCGCGCTTGTCGGCCCGACGGTGCAGGACGGCGCGGTAGAGGCCGCGTGCGGCTCCTGCCTGCGGAGGGCCGCCTGATGGCCGCGTACAACCCGCGCAACCGCAATCATCCGTCCTACGATGGGCGGCGCTCGACCGCGCGTTGGTTCGATAACCGCAAGAACGCGGACGCCCGCCCCTGTGGCTTCGAGCCGTGGCGCTGGAACGATGGGGGCCGTAATGGCGCGTAAGCCCAAACCCAGCGAGCAGAGAGCCACCCGCGCCCGCGCCCGCCCCAAACCCGGCAGGAACCACTACAAGCTCACCGACGCGCAGCGCGCCGAGATCGTCACGCGGCTGGCGCTCTACGATTCGGTGGGTGACATCACGGCCGAACTCAACGCGCAAGGCGTGGACATCACGCGCCAGGCGGTCAGCCAGTACAACCCGGACAACAACATCCGTCTGGCGCAGCAGTGGCGCGAACTGTTCTTCAAGACCCGCGAACAGTGGGCGGCCGAGATCATGGCCGAACCGATCGCGCAGCGCGCGTTCCGCCTGCGCCGGCTGGGCAAGATCCACGAAGCCGCCATGCAGCGCGGCGCGTATGTCATCGCGGCGTCCATGCTGGAGCAGGCGGCCAAGGAAGTCGGCAACGTCTACTCGAACGTGCTCAAGACGCAGGCGTCCGGCAAGGTCGATCACACGCACAAGATCGAGGAGGTCACGCCCGAGGAGCGGCGCAACATGCTCTCCGACCGGCTCAAGGAGGCCATGGAGGCGGCCCGCAACAAGGCGCAGAAAGCCGCGCCGACCACGCACTGACGCCGTCGCATGGCCGCGCTGGATGATCTTGCCGCGTCATTGATCGGGCACAACGGCGGCCCTCCGCTCGACGATACCGACGTCGACAAGGTCATTGCCGAACTCTCCGACGACGAGATCGAGGCCCTTCTCGCGCCGATCCTGCACGACGAGGATTACGTCCGGTTCAACCGGTTCAAGCTGCTGTTCCCCGACGACGGGCCATTCAGCCGCCACCTCTACCCGAAGCACATGGAGTTCTTCTCCATGGGCGAGCGCTATCGCGAGCGCTGCTTCATGGCGGGCAACCGTGTCGGCAAGACCGTGGCCGGCGCATACGAGACGACGTGCCACCTGACCGGCCTCTATCCCGATTGGTGGATCGGCCGCCGATTCCGTAAGCCGATCCGGGCATGGGTGGCCGGCGACACGAACGAGACCACCCGCGACATCATCCAGACCGAGCTTATGGGCGTCGTCGGGCCGTTCGGCACCGATGGCCGCAAGGGGTTCGACGGCTCCGGCATGGTGCCGCGCTCCACCATCGGCACCGTGAAGTGGAAGCAGGGCGTGCAGGACTTCGCGGACACCGTGCTCATCCGGCACGTCAACGGCGGTTGGTCGCAACTCGGGTTCAAGTCGTTCGATCAGGGCCGCAAGGTGTTCCAGGGCACGAGCAAGGAACTCATCTGGCTCGACGAGGAATGCCCGGAGGACGTCTACGGCGAGTGCCTGATCCGCACGGCGACGACGCGCGGCATCGTGCTCACCACGTTCACGCCGCTCAAGGGCCTGTCCGAGACGGTGTTGCAATTCCTCCCCGACGAGATGCGGCCGGCCACCTCCTGAATTTTCCTATACCGATATGGAGATTGACCGCGATCCATCGTATACCGATGGAATCCGCAACGAGGACAGCGCGTGCCCGAGGTCAATTCGAGCAAATATCTGGTGACGGCCGGCTGGGACGATGTCCCGCACATCGAGGAGCAGACCAAGGCGGAGCTGCTCGCGAACACGCCGCCGTACCTGCGCGATGCGAGACGGAACGGCACGCCGTCGCTGGGCTCCGGCGCGATCTACCCCGTCGAACAATCGCTGTTCACCGTCGCGCCGTTCGCCATCCCGGCACACTGGGCCAAGGCGTATGGCCTCGATGTCGGCTGGAACCGCACGGCCGCTCCATTCGGCGCATGGGACCGGGACAGCGACGTCCTCTACATCTACGCCGAGCATTATCTTGGCCAGGCCGAACCATCGGTCCATGCCGCCGGCATCCGCGCGCGCGGCACATGGCTGACCGGCGCAATCGATCCCGCCGCCCGTGGCCGCAGCCAGCGCGACGGCGAGCAGTTGCTTGCCGACTATGTCAACCTGGGGCTGAACCTCGTGATGGCCGACAATGGCGTCGAGGCCGGCATCCTCGCCGTGTGGGAGCGGTTGGCATCCGGCCGGCTCAAGGTCTTCTCCTCGTGCCAGAACTGGCTGGCCGAGCACCGGCTCTACCGCCGCGACGAGAAGGGCCACATCGTCAAGAAGTTCGATCACATGATGGACGCGACCCGATACCTCGTCCGCATGTTGCCGCTCATCGCGAAGACGGCACCCGTGCCGCGCCGCACGATGTCCAACAACTCCGTTATCGCTGATTCCCTCGGGGGCTACTGACCATGGCGAATGATCTTGTGCTGATGAACGACGACAGCGAGCGCGCCGACGCACGCCGCCGGGCGTGGCAGGAAATTCAGGACGCCGTTGCGCCGATCGTGCAGGAGCTACAGCAGCGGGTTTCCGATCGCATGACGAAGCGCAAGCCGATCGAACAACGGTGGCTGGAAGACCTTCGCCAGTACCATGGCGAATACGACGACAGCGTCGACAACGTCCTCAAGGCGGACAAGGAACGGTCCGCCGTCTTCGTGAACATCACCCGGCCCAAGACGAACTCATGGATCGCGCGCCTGTGCGACATGCTGTTCCCGAACGACGAGCGCAACTGGGGCATCGAGCCGACACCGGTGCCAGAACTGACCCGGACCGCCCGCGACATCGCGAAGCAGGCCGAGCAGATGGAGGGGCAGACGCAACAGGTTGTCGATCAGCACAACCAGGCGGTCGAGGCCGGCCAGCCAGGCTTGCCGCAGCAGCAGCTTACCCGTGCCGCCGGCATGGCAGACGTGGCGCAACGCCTGCGCGCACGGGAGAAGCAGGCTCAACTCGACATCGAATATGCGCGTCGCCGCTGCGAGGCGATGCAGCGGGAGATCGACGACCAGTTGACCGAGAGCCGCTATCCGGCGCGATCGCGCGACGTGATCGTCGATGGCTGCAAGGTCGGCATCGGCGTCATGAAAGGCCCGATCGTCAATGACCGGAGCCGCACCATGTGGGTTGGCAGCGGCTCCAACTATACGTTGAAGCGTGACGAGGCTGTCCGCCCGAGCTTCCGCCGCGTCTCGTACTGGCATTTCTTCCCGGACCTCTCCGCCGAGAGCATGGAGGACTGCGAGGACGTGTTCGAGCGGCACTTGCCGAACAAGAAGATGCTCCGCCGCATGGCCCGCGAGATCGGATTCGACAAGGCGTCCGTGCAGGAGTTGCTCAAGGACGGTCCGCGCTCTGCCACCGGCACGAGCGATGACCTGAATTTCATGCGCCAGCTTCGCATGATCGAGGGCACCAACAAGACCTCGGACGCGATCGACGACTTCGCCGACCGGTATGTCGTGTGGGAGTACCATGGCGCGCTGGAGATGGAGCAGGTCGCGAAGATGGTCCGCGCGCTGGGCCGCTTCGAGGACGCGCAGCGCATCGAGGACGAGGGTGACCCGCTCCAGACGATGATGGTCCGCATCTTCTTCTGCGCCGGCCGCCTGCTGCGGATCGACGAAGATTACATCATGGACAGCGGCGAAAGCCTCTATTCGGTGTGGTCGTTCGAGAAGGCCGAGTTGTCGATCCTCGGTGCCGTCGGCGTGCCGCGGCTGATGAAGCACGAGCAGCACATGCTCAATTCGGCCGTCCGCATGATGATGGACAATGCCGCGCTGGCCACCGCGCCGCAGGTCGTCATCGACAAGGAGCAGTTGGAGCCAGAAAACGGCGAGTGGCGGCTTACCCCGCGCAAGATATGGCAGCGGATCAAATCGCGCGTCGCCAGCGCGGGCGCGCGCGAACCCGCGTTCGAGACGCACTTCATCCAGATTAACCAGCAGTTCCTTGCCGCCATCGTCGAGATGGCGCTCAAGTTTGTCGACGAGGCCGTGTCGATGCCGCTTATCGCCCAGGGCGAGCAGGGCGCGCACGTCACGCGCACGTCGTCGGGCATGGCGATGCTGTTCAACTCCGCGAACGTCAACTTCCGCCGCGTCGTCAAGAACTGGGACGACGACATCACGGCCCCGATCATCACGCGCACATATGACTTCAACATGCAGTTCTCCGAGCGCGAGGAGATCAAGGGCGACATGAAGGTCGAGGCGCGCGGCACGTCGGTTCTCTTGGTCCGCGAGGTGCAGGCCGAGCAGCTTACCACCATCCTGCGCGAATGGTCCGTCCATCCGATCCTTGGCGTCGGCTTCCGGGCCTACAACTGCATGAGGATGGTCCTGCAAGCCATGTCCATCAACCCCGACGACATCCTCGTGTCGGAGGAGGAGTACATGCAGAAGCTCAAGGCCATGGCCGAGAGCGGCGGCAAGCAGGATCCCGAACAGGTCCGCGCTGAAACGCAATTGCAGATCGCACAGATGGATGCCGCCAGCCGCAAGGAGGTCGCCGACACCAACGAGCGCATCGCGAACATTCGCGCACAGGCTGAGTTTGCCAAGCTCGCGCAGAACAGGGACATCTCGCTCCAGCAGATCGAGGCCATGTTCCGTTCCAACCAGGACAATCTCGCTGCCAAGGTCGCGGTCGAGCGCATGAAGACGGACAGCAAGGAGCGCAGTCTTGCTGCCGAGATCGCGGTCGAGCGCCAGGCCGCCGAGCAAGCGCGGGCGATGGGCGAGAACCCGACCGGTAGCGGCGGCGCTATCTCCATGGGCGCGCAGCCGATCAGGCAGTCCGCATGATGACCGATGCATCATCGGTCACCTGGGGACGTGTGCGCGATCAGGTCAACGAGGAGATCGAGGGTCTCAAGACCCTCCTCGTCTCGGCTGACATCGACAAGGTTCCGGCGTTGCAAGCCGAGATTCGCGCGCTCCTCTCCATCGTTGATTGGTTCGAAGCCGGTGCGCCAGCAGACAAGCGGATCATCGGCGATGCCAACGGTTACTGACCCCCAAGAGCATGAAGGATATTGACGATGCCCCCTGAAACGGTGCAAACTCCCGACCAATCCGCTGCGGCCGTGGAAACGCCCTCGGCGGAACAGGACTTCGACGCCGCCTTTGATGCGTTGACGGCCGATGCTGATGTCACCCCCGCACCTGCGGCGGTAGACACGGAATCGGAACCGGCACCATCAGCCCCGGCCGCATCCGAAGAACCGGCCCCCGCATCTGCGGCGGCACCTTCCCCAAGCGCGGACGGCAATGCCTCCCCGCAGGGTCAAGCCACCGACGACATCTGGGCAAATGCCCCCGCTGAACTCCGCGAAGCCCATGAAAAGCTGTTGCGGGATGCTGAATTGAGGGTCCGCTCGGCCAATGGCCGGGTCTCCGCTCTGAACCGCCAGTTGCAGAATTACCGGCAACAGGGCGAACAGACCGGGACGGAACCGCAGGGACAGCAGCAGCGGGAAACGCAGACGCAGGAACCTTCGGCGCAGCCAGGTCAAATTGACCTCAACGCCGATCAGTACCAGCGGTTGCGTGAGGAGTTCCCCGAAGTCGCTGGTCCGCTTCTCGACCTCGCTGCCAAACAGAACGCCGTGATCGAACGCCTCATGCAATCGGCCGGTGCATTCGAGCAGCAGCAGGTGAGCGCGGTCATCAGCGAACAGGAACGGCTCCTCTCCGAGCAGCACCCGGACTGGAATCAGGTGACGCAGGACGACCGGTTCGGCGGATGGCTGGAAACCCAGCCGACCTCCATCAAGCAGGCTCTCCAGCGGAACTTCGATGCGATCGTCGATGGCCCGGATGCAGCGCTGGTGATCGGCAAGTTCAAGCAGGACATGGGCATCGGGACCGCAACGCCGTCCCCCACCCCAACCCCCGCTCCGACACCGTCACAGGACGAGCGCCGCCAACGGCAGATTGCCAGCGGCCGCGACCCCGGACGGACCCCGCCACCCGTGCAGTCAGGCATCCCGGACGACTTCGACGCTGCCGTGGATGCGTTCAACGCGCGCCGCGAACGGCAGCAGCAACAGCGATAGCGGCACCATGCATGTCGTGGTGCCCGCCTGAAACGGGGCCACGACCATGGCAATTACCACTTTCGGCGACATCAGCCCGCGTACTGCGGCTTACGCCTACACCCAGTTCCTTTCCCACGTCACGCCGGTGCAGGTGCTGTGCCGCTTCGGGCAGCTCAAGGGCATTCCGAAGAACAAGAGCACGACGGTCAAGTTCCGTCGCGCGATCCCCTATCCCGCCGTCACCTCGCCGCTGCAGGAAGGCGTCACGCCGTCCGTCAGTGGCACCAGCTTCGAGGACGTGACCTGCACGCTCCAGCAGTGGGGCGACGTGCATGGCCTGACCGACGTCATCGAGGACACGCACGAAGACCCCGTGCTTGACCAGATGATGATGCTGACCGGCGAGCAGGCGGGTGCGACGACCGAGCAGGTCGTCTACAACGTGCTCAAGGGCGGCACCTCCGTCTACTACGCCAATGGCGCGTCGCGCGCGGCCGTCAACACCGCGATCAGCATCAACAAGATGCGTGCGATCGTGCGGACGCTCCAGCGCAACAAGGCCAAGCCAATCACGACGGTCCTTTCGCCGTCGACCAACATCGGCACCAGTGCGGTCGAAGCGGCCTATGTCGCCATCGGCCACACCGACCTTGCGCCGGACATCCGCGCGCTGCCCGGTTTCGTGCCGGTCGCGAAGTACGGTCAGATGCGTCCCATCTGCCCCGAGGAAATTGGCGCGGTCGAAAACGTCCGCTTCATCCTCTCGCCCGACCTGGCACCGATCCCGGATGCTGGCGGCGCGGCCGGCGGCCTCGTCCTCTCGACGAGCGGGACCAACGCCGACGTCTATCCGATTCTCGTGCTGGGCCAGGAGGCGTTCGGCCTCACCCCGCTCAAGAACCAGAAGACCAAGGAGGGCAACAACCTCGCGGTCGTGCCGACGGTCATCAACCCCGGCAACCCGACCAAGGACGACCCGCTCGGCCAGCGCGGGTTCGTTGGCTGGAAGGCATGGTTCGCCGCCGTGCGTCTCAACGAGACGTGGATGATCCGCTTCGAGGTCGCTGCCTCGGCACTGTGATCGGAACCCGCCGGTGTGATGCCGGCGGGGCTTCCCTTGAACGCCACTCCATAGAGGACAAGGAACATGGCATCTGAAACCAAGGTCGGCACCTATGTCGGCAACGGCACGGCCCTGAACATCGAACTCGGCTGGACGCCCGATTACGTCAAGGTCGTCAATCTGACCGATGGCGACGACGCCTGGGAATACTTCCCCGGCATGGCGGCGGGCCATGCGATCTACACCCGCACGGTCACCGACAACGCGACCACGGGCAACGCGAGCATGTCGCGCATCACCAGCAACGGCATCTCGCCGCGCAACCCGACCGACTTCTCGGGCAAGAAGGGCTTCACCGCCGGTTCGGCCCTGTCGGAGAACGGCAAGACGTTCGGCTACATCGCCGTCCGCAACGCCGAATACTGATCGTTCGCAGCAACACCCTCGCGCTTTCGGGCGCGGGGGTTTCTGCCGTTCCACGAAAGGCAAGCATCATGGCCAGTCCCTGCTACCGCATTCGCCGTCCCGACGGCCCCGGCATCCCGGCCGCTCCCCATCTCACGATCAACGGCAAGACCAAGCATCTGCCGTTCGATACCGATCTCGAACTCACGGACGATGAACTCGCTGTCGCGCGCGACGCGGGCATCGATCTTGTCCCCGTGCCGTCGGATGAACCGTCGTCCGACGAACCCGCTTCGCCTCCCGCCGAAAGCGGTGACGGCGGCGACGCCACTGTCAACCCGGGGGGCGCTGGCAGTGGCGTCGATACCTTCGACGCCGAACCGATCATCGCCGGCACCATCGCCGACGTGACCGCCCGGCTGGCCGGCTTGTCCGCCGATCAGCTTGACGCCGTCGCCAAGGCCGAACTCGACCGCGAACAGCCGCGCTCGGGCGTCGCCAAGGCGATCGAGGAGGCCAAGGCCAACCTCAACAAGCCGGCTGAATAACCGGCTCCAAGCCCCCCAGCACTCACGAGGAGTCCCCCATGAACGACCTGACCACCACGCCGAAGCCCGATCGCGTCAAGATCGATGACGCCGAGTTCGAGACGCTCAAGCATTTCGCGACCGTCATTCTCGGTATCGAGATCAAGGACGGCACAAACGGCGCGCAGATTCGCGCGAAAATCCGTGCAGCGATGCCCAATGCCGACACGATTCCCCTGCCCCCGCCTCCTCCGGAACCGATCGTGCCGCCGGTGGCTCTGACCAATCCGATCGTGCAGCAGGCATTGGCCAACCCGGTCAAGGACGAAAACCCGCTCGCGCGCCCGGCCGCCGTCAGCCTGCCGGCATCCGCTGAACTCCAGCACGCAAGCCGCGATCCCAAGGTCGGAATCCGGTTCCACAAGACCGACGACAAGCGCCGGTCACGCGATGTGACCATCGGCGTCAATGGCGACATCTACCGGTGTCAGCGCGGCGTGGACGTCAAAATCCCGTATCGCGTCTACCTCGCCGTGCTTGATGCCAAGGAGCATATCGCGGTGGATTCCGACGAGATCAACCCCGCGACCGGCGAGCCGTTCAAGGTGTGGGAGGAGGTCTACAGCTACCCCTTCACCGTCAACTCGATGCCATCGGATGCCGAGATCAACGACTGGCTGGCGCGCACGGGCGCGGGCTTCAAGAACGCGGCCTGACGGGGAGCGGCGCGGTGTCGACGTTCATTCAACTGGTCAACGACGTCGAGCGTGAAAGCGGCACGGTGAACCAGGCGCAACGCCTGACCACCGTTGCCGGCGCGCGCGGGCGGCAGGAGAAGATCGTCCAATGGACGGCCCAGGCATGGGCGGAAATTCAGCGCGAGCGTCGCGACTGGACGTTCATGCGCAAGCGCTTCCTCCATGCGGTGACCAGTGGCGTGGCGTCGTACACCGCCGCCGATCTCGGCATTACCGACTTCGGCGGCTGGATGCCCGAAGCAGACAATTTCCAGCCTTTCACGATCTACGAAACCGCCAAGGGCCGGCAGGATGAAACACGCCTGAAAATCCTGCCCTTCAATGCGTGGCTGACAGCTTACGACGTCGGCGCGCATGATGCGCAGCGCCCCAACTACATCGCCATCGGCTTCGACCGATCGCTCAATCTCGGCCCGACGCCGGATCGCGCATACACCCTGCGCGGCTGGTATCGCCGATCGATCCAGATGCTCGCAGCGGACAACGATACCCCGTTCATCGACGAGCAGTTTCACAATGCGATCGTGTGGCGCGCGCTGATGCTCCTGGGCGAGCACGATGAAGCGACATTCCCGATCGCAGCGGCGCAGTCGAAGGCCCGTGTGCAGCATTCGGCGATGCTCCGCGAATTCACCCCACAGGTTGAAACATGAGCCAGATTCCGGCCACGTTCGCGTTCGGCGGCGGCCTCGATACCAACAGCCCCGCCGTGGCAGTGCCGCCCGGCGCGCTGATCTCCGGCATCAACTATGAGCCGCTGGCCGAAGGCTATGGCCGTATCGAAGGCTACGAGAGGTTCGATGGGAAGACCGCACCGTCGGCCGCGCAGTTCTGGACGCTGGACTTCGACAATGGCGCACTGCCGATCGCGGATGGCGACACCGTAACGGGTGCAACGTCGGGCGCAACGGGTGTCGTCATCGCTCCGGCCGTCGGCTTCACGGGTAGCTGGGATGCCCACACCGCCGCCGGCACTCTCCTGCTGGCGTCCGTGAGCGGCCAGTTTCAGGACAACGAGGTCATCAAGGTTGGTGGCGCGGCGCACGCGCAGGCGGACGGCCCGAGCGTGGCAGACAGCGCGCCGACGGAAGACCTGCGATCGGCGTGGAAGAAGCTCGCCATCCAGTATCATCGCTCGATCATCGGCAAGGTGCCGGGCGAAGGGCCGGTGCGCGGCGTCGCAGTGCTTTCGGGCGTGGTGTACGCCTGGCGCGACAACATCGGGGCTACCAAGAGCATCTGCTACCGCGCCACGGCGGCCGGCTGGGTCCAGTTGCCATCGCTGACGCGCGTTCCCTTCCAGCTTGGCAAGGAGGACATCTTCGCGGGCGACGTGGTCACCGGCGCGACGTCGGGCACGTCGGCGCGTGTGATCGACGCGGTCGTCGAGGATGGCAGCACGACGGATGACGATGCCACTGGCTACCTCGTCGTGGCGGACGTGACCGGAGCATTCTACTCTGGCGAGCGGCTCTATGTCGGCGCAACCGACTGCGCGGAAGCGGGCGTGACGACCGTCTACAGCCTGTCCGCCGGCGGGCGCTATCGCACGATCAACCACAACTTCTACGGCGCGGCGAACCTCTATCGGCTCTACGGCGTCAACGGAACCGGCAAGGCGTTCGAGCTGGTGCCCGGTGAGGGTGTCATCACGATCGACACGGGCATGACGGACGATCGCCCGCAGCGCGTGTTCGAGATCAACAATCACCTGGGCCTGATCTTCCCGGGCGGATCGGTGCAGTTCTCCGGCACGCTCGAACCGCGCGCATGGTCTGCGATCCTTGGCGCGGGCGAGATCGGCTTCGGAACGAACGTTACCGACGTCATCCAGGCGAACGCCACGGCCGTCACCATCTTCGGCGAGCAGAAGATCGGCGTGCTGCAGGGCACGGACAAAGAGAATTTCGCGCTCGACACCCTGACGGAAGAAGCCGGTTGCGATGCGGATTCGGCGCAGCAGATCGGCCAGACGGTCTACATCGACGCGCGCGGCCTGCGCTCGCTGACCGCGACACAGGCATTCGGCAACTTCAAGGCCGGTGCCCTGTCCGGGCGGTTCGAGGCGTATTTCCGCTCCAAGCGCAAGGCGAAGACCAGCATCATCGGCTCCTACGTCTGCAAGACCAAGAGCCAGTACCGTCTGGTGTGGGACGATGGGACGGGCCTATCGGTCTACATGGGCGGCAAGACGCCCGAGGCGATCCCGTTCACCCTGGGCGACATGGTGCCGACCTGCTTTGGTGGCGGCGAGCTTGATGACGGCGAGGGCATCTTCTGCGGCGGCGCGGATGGATATGTCTATCGCCTCGACAGCGGGAACAGCTTCGACGGAGATTACATCCGGGGCTTCTGCATGACGCCCTTCAATCACTTCGGCAGCGGCGAGCAGGACTGGCGATTCCACAAGACCGTGCTGGAGTTGCAGGCACCCGCCAGCGCGCACATCTCGATCATCGCGCAGTTCAACTATGGCGATGGCGAGAACCCCATCTCCGGCGAGCGCAATTTCACCGTCTCGCTGACCGAGAGCCATGCCCAGGACTTCGTCATCTCGGCCGGTGGCGGCTTGTGGGACAGCGCGCAATGGAACGAGTTCTACTGGTCCGCGCCGGTGGAAGGGCGGGCAGAGTGCGACATTGACGGGATCGGGCGCAACGCGAGCTTCATCTTCGCCACCGTGGCCGACATCGATGAGCCGCCGCATATCCTCCAAGCCTACAAGGTCTGGCGCTCGCCACGGAGGATGCTGCGGTGACGAACCCCTACTACAATCCGAAGAACCTGACCCCTCACACCACGGCGACGGCTGAACAGGTCAACGCCGAGTTCGACAAGATCAGGGCCGCGTTTGAAAAGTTGCCGGCCCCGACCGCGATTCCTGCTGGCGGCGGCGCACCCAACTACACCCATTACGCCTATGCCGACAGCGCCGACGGGACATCGAATTTCACCACGGGCGCGCCGGGCAACCGATCGTTCATCGGCGTCGCGGTCAACCAGCCAACGCCCACGCCGAGCGAGCATCCCGAGGACTATACCTGGGCAAAGTTCCGCGGTGCCGACGGTCAGAACGGTCAGGATGGGGCGAACGGTACGGGCGCAATCGTCGCCTACCTGACCAGCGAATACTTCCCCCTGCCCGCGAACACGGCCGGCGCAGTCACCAGCTATGCCGGGGCCAGCACGTCGATGCGGGTATTTGCCGGTTCGGCCGACGTCTCGTCGTTCTTCACGGTCTCCGTGCAGGCGAACCCTCAAGCCCTGACCGTCACGATCACCGGCAACACCGCATCGGTATCCGGCGGCCTTGATGTCGGGGAAGCGAATGCATCGCTGACGCTGCGCGCGACCGGCACCGATCAGTTCCTCGGGATCAGTGTCGACAAGGTGTTCCGCCTCGGCAAGATCATCCCCGGCGCGCCAGGTACGGATGGCCTAAACGGCACGGATGGCGCGACGCTCTATACGTGGATCGCCTACGCCGACAGCGCGGACGGCACGGTCAACTTCACGAACGGCGTCCCTGACAATCGCGGCTTTCAGGGCCTCGCGGTCAACAAGACCATGCCAGTCGAGAGCACGAATCCGGCCGATTACACATGGTCGCCCTATCGCGGCCCGGCAACCTTCGGGCTTGTGGCACAGGCGAACGTCGTCATCGGCCCGGATTACGTCGTCAAGACCGGCGCGACAGGCGCATGGGACGGAAGCGCCTATTCCTCGGAAGGGTGTGCCGGCGGTGCCGTTGTATCCTGCAAGGCGGCCACGTCCACAGAGGAATTCGTGATCGGTCTCAACACCGATCCGACGACGAACACGCACAAGGACTCGATCGATTACGCCCTGCGCCTGACCACCGGCGGCGGGCTCTATGCGTCGGAAAGCGGATCGGAAACGAACCTCGGCACCTATGCCGCAGGCGACGTGCTGCAGATCGCCTATGACAGCAAGCGCGTCACCTACCTCAAGAACGGAAACGTGCTGCGGCAGATCGCGGCAACAAGCGGCCTGACCCTGTACCTTGATACGTCGCTGCTGACACAGGGCAAACGGATCAGCAACATCCGGTTCTATCCGCAGGGTTCCGCTGGCCTCGATGGCACGAACGGCGCGCCCGGCACCGATGGCACGACCTTCTATGTCTGGTACGCCTATGCCGACAGCGCGGACGGTGCAGTCAATTTCACGACGGGTTCACCGTCCGGCCGCGTCTACCAGGGCATCGCCACAGGCAAGACCACGCCGACCGAGAGCACCAACCCGGCCGATTACAACTGGATGCCCTACGCCGGCCCGCCCAACTTCGGCCTGGCGGCGGCGAACGGCGCGGAGGTCGCTGGGGCGAAGGTCATCAACCGGACCGGCACCGGCTGGGCGGCGCAGGTCTATTCGACCGAGAGCTACGTCGGTGGCGCGTCGGTGTCCTTCAAGCCGGAGTTGAACAGCGGCGGCTACTACGGCGGCGTCATGCTCGGGCTCAACACCGATCCGGCAACGGCGTCATGGGAATCGCTCGATTATGCCCTCTACCTCGAATACGGCAGCGGCGTTCTCTACGCGGCAGAGAGCGGGGCGCTTATCAGCCTTGGCTATTACGTCTCCACCGACACGTTCGCCGTTCACTACGACGGGTCTAATGTCAGGTACTACAAGAATGGGGCGGTGCAGCGGACGGTGTCCGCGTCCGCCGGCATCCGGTTCTTCCTCGACAGCGCAATGTCGGTTGGCGGCGTCTGTGCGAGCATCACCGGCTGGGCGGCGGCTGGCGCAGTTGGTCCGACAGGTCCGACCGGAGCCACTGGCGCAACCGGTGCGACCGGTGCGCAGGGCGCGGCCGCGATCGGCTTTGTGCAGGATGCTACCCCCGGCGCAGGCGCGTTCATTAGCCAGACATGGTATCGGCCGACGTCGAAGGAATGGTATCGCTGGGACGGCTCGAACTGGGTCAAAATCCTTGGCGCATTGTCGGCGCAAGACCTGATCGCGGACAGCGCGTATCTTGCCAATGGCGTCATCATTTCCGCAAAAATTGGCGACCTGCAAGTAGACAATGCAAAGATTGCAAATCTGACCCTCACCACGGGAAAGATTGCAAATGATCAAGTTACATTAGCGATGCAGGCTTACAATGCCTCATCGTTCTATGCTTATGATTACACGAATACTTATTGGAATGTAATTCAGTTTGATGTCTCGATGGATTACGACGGCGATATTCTTCTAATGACCGCCGTGAAGCAAGGCTATTCTTCCACGGCCAGAACATGGAATGCCCAAATAAAAGTCGGGTCAACGGTCGTCGGACGTTCCGGCGGCGGGTCAGCCATGTCGGATAGCTTCGCCATCATTGGAAAGCTCGCCGTCTCCGCTGGAACATACACCGTGACGCTCACCTGGTACGCGGCTGATAGCACCATGTCGATCGGTGTCGGCGATGCCTCCCTCGTGGCGTTCAGGAGGTACAAATGAGCTTCGTCGTCATCGGCCAGCCGGGCCAGCCGCCGCGCTTGCTCATCCCCGCCGATGAGGCTGATCGCTGGGACAGCCGTAACGTGATGGAGGGCGAGGTCGTCCTCGAATGCGAAGCGCCCGGTGACTTCGTCATCGCGGCCGACGGGTTCGGGCTTGAGCCGCGTGCATGGCCGCTGGCGCTCCTCAAGGAACAGGCAGCAGGGGCAATATCGGCAAAGTTCCGTGCCGTCATGGCCGCCGGCTGCAACACGCCGAAGGGTCGCGCGGACTGCGATGATGTCGCGCAGCAGCGCGTAACCAGCGCTGTGTTGATGGCAGACAAGGCCGAAGCCATGGGTCTCCCGGATACGCCGGTGCTCTGGACCATGTTCGACAAGACCGTGGCCCCCCATAGCCGCGTCGATCTCGCCATGCTCGGCCTTGCGATTGGCGCGCAGATGCAGGCGGCATTCGTGCGCAAGCAGGAGTTGGAGGCGGCCGTCGAAGCAGCGCCCGATTATGCTGCGCTGGCGGCCGTTGCCATCGATCGGGGGTGGCCAACGTGACGCCGCCCTTTCACGCGCGGCTGGGAGAATCGGCGCTGGCCATATTCAGCGCTCTGGACATCTTCATGGGCGCAATCTGGAAAGGCGCGCTCTACCCGTTCGGGCTGGCAGACAAGCCCACCGGACGAGAATTCATCAGCACGATATGCGGCAAGGCGGCGGCCAACGGCCACCGCTGGGGCCGCCTTGCTTCCGCCGCGATCGATTGGGCTGCGGTCCGCCTGGGTGATGCCGCGCACCATTGCCAGCGGATGTACGAGAAGTACGACGGGATCGATAATTGACCGTATCCGATGTTCCACAAGGGCTAGAATTTTCCTATACCGATCAAGACAGCGAGGATCGCTCCATGCAAACCGAGGAAACCACCCGCGTGACAAGGGCCGAATGGATCGCCGCTGCGGCGTTGGTCATCTCGATTCTGCAAGGCGCATATGTCGCAGGGATCGAAGTCCAGCGCCTCAATGACCACGACAGGCGGCTTGCCAACATGGAGGAGCAGCAGGACCGGTCTGCTGGGAAGATCGAGCAACTCCTCGTCACCGTGGCGCGAATCGACGCGAACGTCTCCACCCTCGCCGATGATCGCGCTCGCGAGCGCTAGCAGAAAGGCAACTGATATGAGCGCGCTTGGCCCCATCAAGTACCTGACTATTCACTGCGCCGCGACGCCGGAAGGCCGCGACGTGAAGGCCGCCACCATCAGCCAGTGGGACAAGGACAAGTTCGGCCAGGTGTCCTACCACCACGTCATCGAGATCGATGGCAATGCCGTCCGCACCCTGGGCGACGACACCAAGGGCGCGCACGTCGGCGGCGCGAACACCGGCAATATCGGCATCTGCTATGTCGGCGGCGTCGACAAGGCTGGCCAGCCGAAGGACACGCGCACGACCGCGCAGAAGCAGGCGCTCGCGGCGCTCGTGCGCAAGTATCAGGCGGCCTACCCCAACATCATCGTGCGCGGACATCGCGACTGGCCGGGCGTCAAAAAAGCCTGCCCCAGCTTCGACGTGGCGGCATGGCTCAAAGCGGGGATGCCATCGTGATGAACCTGCCCAAATTCCGGCCCACAACGATCGCAGGCGGCGGCATGTTCGCCCTCACCCTGATCGTACTGGGCATGATCGCGTGCAAGCCCGAACTCACCAAGGACGACCTGTTCAAGTCGCTGTCCCAGGCGATCGTTGTGCAGGGCCTAATCGGGCTGTGCGTGGCCAGCTACTTCACGCGCCGCAGCGCGGATAGCAGCAAGCAGGAGCCTGATGAATGATTGCGCGATTGCTCGGCCTCGTCGAACTGCCGGATTGGGTACGTCATGTCGTTGACGTGCTGGCTGGCGTACTGCTGCTGGCCATTATCGTCGGATTCTGGCTGCGCGCCCATGACAACGCCGTGATCGACAAGCACGAGGCCAAGGTTAGCCAGCAGGTGCAGACCATGTCCAGCGCTGGCGCTGCCGACGCCAGCGCGGTCGTGGCCCAATCGAAGCAGGAAGTGGAGACCTCCAATGCGAAAGCCCGCACTGCTGCCGCTGGCAGCGATGACCCTCTGCGCGCTGGCCTTGACAGCCTGCGGCACGACAACCCGCCTCGCCCCGCTGCCCACTGACCTGACGTCCTGCGACGCAGAACCGGTTGCCCCCGAGATCCCCGCGATCGACTGGAGCAGCATCGAGGCCGCCCGTGCCTCGGTAGGGTTGCGGGACCGGCTGACGCTGGACTTCATCCTTGCGCTGCGCTCGGCCGGCGGGAGTTGCCGCAGCAAAGTCGCCGGGAGCGCCGCATGGAACGCGCGCGTCTCTGGTGTCGCCAACAAATAATCGGATACCGCGCATTACAGGGCAGGCGGGAATTGTCGGATACCGATATTTGAGATAGGGTCCACGTCGGTTTTTAAGGGCGTGCGACATGGCAACTACCACCGGTATCGATGATGGCGTGGCGAACAGGGTAGCCGCGATCACGTCGGGCAATTCGGACCTGATGAAACTCGCCCGAACGCAGGGCATCCAGGCGGCCAACCGGCGTGGGCTCGGCAATTCGTCGATGGCCGTGCAGGCGGGGCAAACAGCCGTGCTCAACGCGGCCACGCCAATCGCATCGCAGGACGCGCAGACGGCCGCTGCATGGCAGACCAACCAGGCCAACATCGCCGCCGACCAGCAGAAAACCACGGCGGCGCTGGCGGCCGACCAGCAGAAGACGATGGCGTCGGCCCTCACCGACCTCACCTCGCAGCGCTTCAACGCCCTGTCCAACACGCTGAATAACGCCGAAATTCCGGCGGCGACGCGCGCGGCCGTGCAGTCGTCGATCAACGATCAATACAAGCAGGGTCTCGACTATCTGCAAAGCCTGTACGGCGTGCAGTTCGTTCCGACGGCATCCGCCACCCCGACGCCGGCCACCACGGGCCTTGGCGCGAATCTCGCCGGAATCTACTGATGCGCCTGCGCGCCGGCCGGGCCATCGATGCGCCGCGTGTGGCGGAGCTTTTGGCCGAACGTCTGCCTGATACCTGCTACGTCGACCGCGATGAGGTCGACCAGACGGTCGCGCGCCGCCTGTTCGCGCAGGCCGCGCAGCGTCACGCCGGCGTTCATGATGGCTCGACCTTTTTCATGGTCGCGGTCGATGATGACGATGCGATCGCGGCTTTTTTCCTCGGATCGCTCGGGCGCACATACGGGGTTGGCCGCAAGCTCTGCGCGCAAGATCACTACTTGCTTGGGCGCGCAGACTGCCCGCCGCGCGTGCTCGTGGAACTGTTCGAGCACTACCTCACCTGGGCGCGATTGAACCCCCGTGTGATCGAGATCGGCGCGAGTTGGTCGGACGCTATTCCCGGCTCGCAGGCGATGGGCGCGATCTATGAGCGCCGTGGCTTCCAGCTTTGCGCGCAGACGTATCGCCTTAACCGCGCGCCAGACGAAAAGGCAGCAGTATGAGCAATCCGTTCAAGGCCATCGGCAAGGCATTCAAGGCCGTTGTGAAGGTCATCAAGAAGGTGGCTCTGCCGGTACTCGCGATCGGTGCGGTCGTTCTCACCGGCGGCGCGGCGCTTGGTGTGCTGCCCAGCGTCGGCGCGCTCGGGAGTTCGCTCGGACTATCAGCGGGACTAACAAGCGTCCTATCGACCGCCGCGACATCCGCGACGATCGGTGCCGTCGGTTCCGCGCTGACTGGCGGCAACATTCTCAAGGTCGCGACAACGGGATTTGTGGCGGGTGCGGCGCTCGGCGGCTTCAATGCTGCGATCGGCGGTGCCGCGAAGGCGGGCACGGCCGCCGCCGATGCCGCCAGCAGCGGCGCGAGCGGTGCCGGCAATGCGGCCAGCACGTTCGCGGAGCGTGTCGCCAGCGCTCCGGGCCTCGATGTCATCAGCAACGGCTCCTTGAGCGGAGGCGGACTGGCATCGCGCGGTCTTGGCACCGCACTGGGCGGGTCATCGGCCGCCTCCGGCCTCGCTGCGGCCACGGGTGCCGGAGGCGGCGTGCTTGCCCCTGTTGTCGCATCGGCGGCTCCCGTTTCGTCAGGCAGCGGCATCCTCGGGTTCATTAACAGTAACCCCGTCGTTTCCGGCATGGCGTTGCAGGGCCTTGGCCAAGGGATGCTCGCGCGCGAGCAGTCCAAGGAAGCGCAGCGCAACCGCGACGCCATCGCCGCCAACTATGCCGACACGTCGGGCTTGCCGACATACTCGTCGCCGAGCGGCGGGCTCGGCGGCCCGAACGCATCCGAAGTCTTCAACGCCGCGATCTATGCCGGGAAGAAGGTCAGCTATGACCCCAGCACCGGCCGCATCAACGTAGGGAGTTAATCATGGCCGGTCTTGGTAGCTCCCTCATGCAGCCGACGGCACAAACGCCCGCTGCCGCGCCGATGTCCGCGCAGCCTGCGCCAGCCGCCCAGGACGATCAGGGCGGCATGGATGCTGGCGGTCAGCAGGCCGCCTCGCCGGAAGAACAGGCCGAACTCGAAAAGTTCGTCAGGGCCATGCAGGCGGTCATCTACCCTGATGCCACGCCGGGCGAGGTCTATCCGCAGATCATTGCCGACCTGAAAGGCCAGTTCGACAAGAAGGCTCTCGACCTGTTCGACGGGGTTGAACCCCCGTTGACCAACTCGCCGCAGGACTGCGTATCGGCAACGGCCGTGCTCATTACGATCGTGGTGGATCAGAAATTCGGCTTGCTGAACCGTGCGCTGGATACCGCGGATTCCGGCCAGCAGCCGAAAATGGAGAACGAGCCGAACGAGGAGCAGCCGGGCCAGCCGGAAGAAGATCGCGCGCCCGAAGCATCCGGCGAGGACGAACAGGACTTTTCGCCCGAAGCCGTCCTCTACCAGGCAGGGCGCGAGGCGGTCGAGGAAATGATCGAAATTTCCGAAGCGGCCAAGCTCCACGACTTCAACGATCAGGACATCGAGGGTGCGTTCCTGCGCGCGCTCGACCTGTTCCGCGTTGCTGCGACGAAAATCAACCCGCGCATTGTCGATGCCTTGAAGACTGGCTTCGCCCAGCTCGTCGATGCCGATCGCGCCGGCCAGTTGAACAAGATTCTGCCCGGCCTTCCCGGCGGTCAGCCGATACCGGCTGGCCAGCCGCAGGCCCCGCAACAGGGAGCCGCATGATATGGCCGGAGGTCTCGGATATTTCCTCGGTGGCGCGCTGTCCGGGATCGGTCAGGGCATCGCACGTCAGGGCGAAATGGACGCGGAGCAGCGCCGTCAGGTAGCGCTTGAGAACCTGCGCCAGCAGAACAACCTTGCGCTGGACGATCATCGCAGCGCCAACCAGCGGCAGGAAATTGCCATTCAGGGCGACGAGCAGCGCAAGAGCCAGGAGAGTTCGGCGCGCTGGCAGGACTGGGGCGACGCGCGCAGCAACGATCGCCGCACCTCCTCGACCATCAAGATCGACAAGGTCCGCAATGCGCTCGACATCGCGAAGGTGCAGGTGCAGGCCCGTTTGGAAGAAGCGCAGCGCAACAACGACACCCAGCGGCAAATCCAGCTTCAAGGCGCTCTGCGTCAGATGGAAAGCGGCGACATCAAGGACGTCGTCGCATCTGGCGATGGCCGCTACTACGGCGTGACCAAGGGCGGCCAGAGGATCGACCTCGGCATCACGGCACCGGACAAGCAACTCTATTCCGGCGGGGCCGGTGCCGGCGGCCTCCTTGCTGAACTCGGGCAGGATGCACCTCAGGCATCCGCGCCAGCGCCCGCCGCCGCGCCGCCGGCCAAGCGCGATAGCGGCCGTGCGCCTATGACACCGCGAGTGAACAATCGCGGCGTTCCGTCATTCGCATCGGACACCGAAGCCGACGCATTCGTCAACAACCCCGCCAACAAGGGTAAGTCGTTCATCGGCCCTGATGGCAAGAGGAGGATCGTGCCGTAATGGGCTGGAGAGACGCACCGCTCGACGAGGCCCGCGACACCCCTTCAACGCCAAGCTGGCGCAATGCCCCGATCGACGACAACGAAACGGATCGTCGTCCGCGTTCGACACTCCGGGAACGTCGCGTGGTGGCCCAGCCGCAAGGCAATGCCGCCGATGCCGCGCCGGCCGCGCGCGCACCTGGTCGCCAAGCGGCTCCAGCCGCGCCGATCCAGCGCGATAACGCGCCCTCCCGCATCGACATGGGGTCGACGGGTGTTGCGCTTGGCCTGACGCCAGAAGCAGCTACCCGCGCCAACGAGACGGCGGCACGGGCGGAAGCGGTCGTTAATCCACCGGCACCCATGTTGCCGGCCAACGGCTATCTTGGCCGCCAGGCGGTGAAGGCCGAACAGGCGCTTGCCGGTATCGGGTCCGGGTTGGCGCGCAGCGGCGCGGCGATGATCTCGTCTCCTGCCCTTTCCAGCGCATTCGCTCCGGTGTCGCCATTCATCGGGATGCTGCGCGGTGGAGCGGGGCAGGCGCTCGGAGAAGTCATCAACCAGCACGCGGACAATGCCGATCGGTACATTGGCGCGCCGGTCGCAGGTGACACGTCCTGGGAGGATGTGAAAAGTGCTGGCGGACTGGGGGCGAAGCTCGGCGCGGCTGGCCGATTCGTGCTGGAACAGGGGCCTTCATCGCTCTTGTACCTGCCCCTGTATGCATCGCCTGAAGGTGTGGCTCTCTATGGCACATCGCTGACCGGCAACATCGCGCAGGACCGCGCGCGCGCGAACAATCGCGACCGTGTTGATGCAACAGACGTGGCGCTCGCGGCCCCCGCCGCTGCGATCTCCACAGCGCTCGACAAATATGGCTTCGAGAACCTGATCGGAGAGCACGGCGGCAATGTCGCCATTCGCGTTGCGAAGGCCGCCCTCGGTGAAGGTCTGACGGAAGCCGTTCAGAACCCGATCGAATATGCCGGATCGTCCTTGGGAACGCGTGCTGGCTTTGATCCGGAACAGGCCATTGACCAGGCGCTTTCTGGCGGACTGGTAGGGTTCGCTGCCGGTGGCGCATTCCGTGGTGCCGCCGAAGCGATCGATTCGAGCGGCCGGCTTGTCGGACGCAGGCAGGATGATACCCGCACCCCTCCGGTCGGCGCACGGGAAGCCGCGGTTATCGATGCTGCCACGATCAGCCCCGAAGATCATGCCAGCCCGCTCGAAACCAGCGACATCGTTGCCGGGCGCATGGACATCGCCAACGCGACCGGATCGAAAGTCGCCAACGACGCCTTGACGGCATCCGGCCTGCCGACGGTTGGAACGCGCGTGACCGTCGGGAATCTCCCCGGCGGCAAGTCGATGGCCGGCACGATCGAAGATCACTTCGCCGATGAAAGTGGCGCAGGCGTCGTCATTCGCCCCGACGGCGGGGGCAAGCCCCTGCGCGAGTACCTTGATACCCTCAACGAGCTTGGCGTCACCATCGCGCCAGCCAGCCCCACAGCCGAAGCCGACGCGATCGACGCCGGCCTCGCTGCGGATGCATCCCTACCCGCACAGGGCGCAGGTGTTCCCTCTCCCTCGCCTGTTCCTGTGCGGCAGGCGGCACCGTCGCGTGATCCTGCCCACTCCACGGCGCGCGGCGGTGCCGTCAACCAATCGATCGTCGATGGCCTGCGCAAACGCGGTCTGTCCGAAGGTCAGGCCATGGGTATCGCCGCTGGCATTCATGCCGAATCCGCTAGCAATCCCAACGCACAGAACCCGTCGTCTGGCGCGTTCGGCCTTGGCCAATGGCTCGGTGCACGTGCAGCGGAAATTCGCCGCCGGTTCGGAGACAAGCCGACCTTCGACCAGCAGCTTGACTATCTCGTGTGGGAACTGCGCGGCGGAGACCATGGCGGCAAGGCGGTGCTTGCCGAGAGCGACCCGGCGCGGGTGCTGGACGCCTATGTCCGGAAGTTCATGCGACCGGCCGCCGGCGGCGAGACCGATGGCGACATTGCGCGCGGCATGTCGGCGTTGGGCCAGCCGGTCGATACTGCATCCCGCCCCGGGTTGCAGGTTGAACCAACGAAGTGGTCGGACATCCCTGCGGATGAACGGGTGTCGACGCCCATCAGCGAGGTGCAAGCCCCGACGGTCCAGCGTCGCGATATTCCCGGATCGGACATGGCTGGCCAGCCGATCGATAAGGAGTGGACGCGGTTCGCTGAAACGTCGGGAACGCTAGGGATCCCGCGCGCCGAAATGCCGCAGATCAAGGCCGAGCATCGCGGAGCCATGGTGAACTTCCTCAATGCGCGTGACATCTCGCATCAGGAGGAAACCGTTCCCGCCTCGTCCCTGCGTCCATCGCAGGCGGAATTCTCGCCGGAGAAGGTGCAGAAGGCCAAGGATTATGAGGGAGGCAACCGCGCCATTCTCATCTCGTCCGACAACCATGTTCTTGACGGTCATCACCAGTGGCTTGGCGCGCGCGATAACGGTGAGGACGTGCGCGCGATCCGGCTCAATGCGCCGATTCGTGATCTCATCCAGGCGGCCCACGAGTTTCCGAGTTCGGAAACCGCCGATGGCGCTACGCCGGCAACGGCGGCCAATCAGTCCGCAGCCAGCCCAGCAGTGGCGCGTGTTGAGGAAACCGCGACGGGCAAGAGCGTCGCCGTGATCGGCGCGAGCCAGGCAGAGCGCGCAGCGATCGACGCGGCCGTACCGCAGGCGAGATTCATGGTCCGCAAGGACGGTGCGCTCATCTACTCGAAGAAGTATGCCGACAAGATCGCGGCGGCGATCACCGGCGCTTCAAAGGTTGCCGCAGCAACGGCGGTGCCGCAGGCTGCGCAATCCGGAGAACAGGCCAAGATCGACGCGGATTTTGCCGCGAATCGCGCTGTCATGCGCAATTTCACGAGTAGGCAGGAAGTCGAATGGGAGCATTCCAACTTCTACCGCGACGGCACGGCGCGGACGTTCTCCGGGACCGTCGATAAAGTTTCGAGCAAGGATCAAGGGATCATCCGCGTTGTCTCGCCCTCTGGCGCAGACTACTACGTGCCGGCCCGGTTGCTGCGCCAGAAAGAGAAGGGGCCGAAGGCCGAAGCGCCCAAGCCCAAGGAAGAACACCCCGGCCTTGTCGTCCACAACCTGCGGACAGGCAAGGAAACCGTCATCAAGCCGCGCGACACCGTCCCTGTCGGGCAACCCGTGCCGCAGCGCGAGACGGACAAGAAGAACCCGAACCCCTATGTGCGAACGGGTGAGAAGGTCCGCTTCCTGGAACAAGTCGAATATCTCGGTGGAAACCCTGACGATACCTACACGGTGACGTCAGCGAGCAAAACGGAAGCGTTCTTCACGAACGATGCATCGGGCGGTCGCTCCTCGCTCAAGAACTATCAGATTGCCGCGGCGATCCGGACGGGCAAGATGGCCATGGTGCAGGCGGAAAAGCCGTCCGCCAGCGCGACGCCCGAAGCTACCGCCCAGGCCGCTCCATCCAAGAACCGCCTTGTCACTGACGAGCGCGCCGCCGAACTGCGCGAACGGCTCAAGGCGAAGCTGAACCCGAACCGGCTCAACAGCGGCCTTGACCCCGAAATTCTCGCGATCGGGGCGGAGCTTGCCGTCTACCACATCGAGAAGGGGGCGCGGCGGTTTTCCGCGTTTGCCCGGGCCATCGCCAACGATCTCGACACCCCTCTCGCCTCTATCCGGCAATATCTGCGCGGCTGGTACAACGGTGCCCGCGACATGATGGAGGACATGGGCGAGAGCGTCGCAGGCATGGACGATGCCGGCGAGGTCGGGAAGTCGATGCGGACGTTCGACCAGTGGGCCAATACGGCTCCAATGACAGGAGGAGAGGATGGTGCTACAGGAAGCGCCAATGTTGAACTTCCGAACCGCGTACCTGCAAGCGATGCGGGAACAGGCCCCAGCGATGTTCAACGAACTGCGCCGGTCGGGCGGGATGGACGCGCACCTCAACAGGAAGGCGGCCGAAGCCCAGGCGATGTTCCGGGAACTGACCGAGGGCAAGCCGACCCTGCCGAGCGGGGCACTGGCGAACCCGCAGGACGCGCAGCAGGCGACGGAACAGGTGTTCGCGACGCTGATAACCTTCCCGCCGCCGAACAGCGCACCGGAAGCCGATCCAGCGCGACCCGCCGGGCCGCCGATTCCGTAAAGGGCGAAGACTGGTCGATCACGCCTGGCTCGTTGAGCGAGGAGAGACCGCTCCAGCAGAAGGCGCGCGACAACATCGACGCCATCGCTCTGGTGAAGAAGATCATCGCGGAGGACCGTCCCGCGACGCGCGCCGAGCAGGAAACCATCGCGCGCTATGTCGGCTGGGGCGGGATCAAAAACGTCTTCGCCGATGTCGATGGAACCTACGGGAAGGGATTCGAGGAACTCGGCCCTCGCCTGCGCGAATTGCTGTCGGACGAGGAATACGAGACCGCGCGCCGATCGATCCAGTACGCGCACTATACCTCGGAACACGTCGTTCGCCCCATGTGGGAGATCGCGCGGCAACTCGGATTTACGGGGGGCGTCGTCTTCGAACCCGGTATGGGCACCGGCAATTTCCGGGGAATGATGCCGGCCGATATTGCGGCCGCAAGCAGCTACAGCGGTCTGGAATATGACCACCTGACCGCGAACATCGCCCGCCTTCTCTATCCGCAGTCGGGTGTCCAGCAGGGCGATTATACCCGTGTGCCCGGCATCAAGGGTGCGGTTGACCTCGTAATCGGCAACCCTCCCTTTTCGGAAACGACCATCAGCGCCGATCCGGACTATGCCAAGCACAAGTTCGTGCTCCACGACTTCTTCTTTGCGAAGTCACTGGACGCGCTCAAGCCGGGCGGGCTGCTGATGTTCGTGACGTCCGCCGGCACGATGAACAAGCTCAACACCAAGGCCCGCGAGTACCTGGCTGACCGGGCGGACCTTGTTGGTGCAATCCGCCTCCCGGGCAATGCTTTCGAGCAGAACGCGGGAACGTCTGTCACCACGGACATCGTAATCCTGCGCAAGCGCGGACCGGGCGAGAAGCCCGGGGATCAAGCGTGGGTCAACACCGATACCCTGACCCTTCCCGACCGCGACGGGAACATGGTCGATGGTCAGGTCAACCGCTACTTCATCGAGCATCCCGACATGGTGCTTGGCGAACAGGGGATGTTCGACAAGCTGATCGCAGGCCCCCGCTATGCCGTGCGCGCGCCCAAGGGCTTCGACGTCGAGCAGGCCATTCGCGATGCTGCCACGAAGTTGCCGGGCGCGATCACCAGCACGACGCCATCCCTCACACCGGTTGGCGCCAGCGACATTGATATGGCGTCCAACGAGAAAAAGGACGGCTCCTACTATTTCGATGCCGACGGCCGGTTGATGCAGTTCCGCAACGGGGTTGGAACCCCCGTGCGGGCACCAGGCAAGGGCGTGACGGGTGGCATGTCGGCGGCGGCCCAACAGCGCGTGCGCGGGCTCATTCCGATCAAGGATGCCTTGCGCGAAGTGTTTTCGGCCGACCTCAAGGCCGACACGATCGCGGGCGGAAAAGCGCGCGAGAAGCTGAACAAGGCATACGACGCCTTCGTTTCCAAGTTCGGCCCGGTCAACAAGACCGACATCAGCTATCGCGCGCCGAATTCGGTCCAGCTAGAATCCGCTCGTGCTGCCGCGCGCGAGGAAGCGCGCCTCGCCGGCAGGGAATGGGATGACGGATCGTTCGACATCCAGCCGTACCTTGATCGCGGCGCAACGCTTGCCGAGATAGCCCGTGATCGCAAGGCCGCGCGCCAAGCTGCAATCGCCGCCGGCCGCCGATGGAATGAAGGTTCGTTCGAGCCCTCGGATGTTCCCGACACCGTTGTCGAAAAGCGTCCGAACCTCGATCCGTTCATGGACGACGAGGAAGGCTATCGCCTGGCCGCGATCGAGCATTTCAACAAGGATACCGGCGAAGCGACGAAAGGCAGGGTGTTCTACGAGAACGCCATCAAGCTCGACAGCACTCCCACGATCAACTCGGCGGAGGATGCCCTCCTCTACAGCCTGAATCGCGTTGGCCGCCCCGACATCCGCTTGATGGCCGATATGGTTGGTATGTCGCAGAGCGCCGTGCTCGAAGCCGTCGGCGACCGGATGTTTGAGGTTCCCGGCAAGCCGGGCGTCTACGAGACGTCGGAGATGTACCTCTCGGGCAACGTGCGGGAAAAGCTCGCGCTGGCCCGTGAACAGGCCCAGCGCGATCCCGCATTCAGCAAGAACGTGCGCGCGCTCGAAGCTGTCCAGCCAGCCCCCCTCACCCCGTCGGAGATCGCGGCCAACCTCGGTATGCCGTGGATCCCGACCAAGGTAATCGAGCAGTTCGCTACCGAGAAACTTGGCCTGCAATCCGCCAAGGTTTCGTACCTGCCCAAGCTGGCCCAGTGGACGGCCGCAGGGGACAGCTACAGCGCCGCGGCGAAAACGACATGGGGCACCAATCGCATCGATGCCATGGCGTTGATCGAGGCCGCGCTCAACCGCCAGACGCCGCAAGTCTTCGACCGCACCGAAGATGGCAAGCGGATGCTGAACACGGTCGATACGCAGGCCGCCCAGGACAAGCTGGCCGAGATCAAGGCAGCCTTCAAGGAATGGGTGTGGTCTGACGCCAGCCGATCGGCGGCGCTCGTCGACCAGTACAACCAGCAGTACAACAGCCTCGTCGCCCCCAAGTTCGACGGGTCGTATCTCTCGACGCCGGGCATCGCCTCCGGCTGGGAATGGCGGCCGCATCAGAGCGCCGCCATCGCGCGCATCATCCAGACCGGCAACACGTACCTGGCGCACGAGGTCGGTGCCGGGAAAACGTCGGAGATGATCGGCGCGGGCATGGAAATGAAGCGGCTGGGGTTGATCTCCAAGCCCATGTACGTCGTCCCGAACCATATGCTCGGGCAGTTCACCAAGGAGTTCTACGAGCAATACCCGCTCGCCCGTATCCGCGTCGCCGACGAGCAGCGTTTCCACACGTCCCGCCGCAAGGAGTTCATCGCGCGCGTCGCCGCCGATGACCTCGACGCCATCATCATCACGCATTCGGCGTTCAACTTCATCCCGATGTCGGACGAGTTTACCGCGTCGATGATCTCCGATCAGATCAATGACCTCGTCGATGTGCTGTCCGAGGTGGACAAGTCCGAGCGCGCGACGCGCCGGAAGATCGAGCAGCAGAAAGAGCAGCTTGAACAGCGGCTTTCCGGCCTGACCAACAAAAAGCGTGACCAGGTATTCACGTTTGAGGAAATGGGGGTGGACTTCCTGTTCGTGGACGAGGCCCACCTTTTCCGGAAGCTCGACTTCTCGACGAAGATGGGGAACGTGAAGGGCATTGATCCGGCCGGATCGCAGATGTCTTTCGATCTCTACGCGAAGACGCGGTTCCTCGAAAGCAAGCGGCCCGGCCGCAATCTCGTGATGGCATCCGGGACGCCGATCACAAACACCATGGCCGAGTTGTTCAGCGTCAGCCGCTACCTGCAGCAAGACGAACTCTCCAAGCGCGGGCTTGGTCACTTCGACGCATGGGCCGGTGCCTTCGGCGATACCGTCACGTCGCTGGAGCAAGACCCCGCCGGCGGATACAAGCCGGTCACGCGCTTTGCCCAGTTTGTGAACGTCCCGGAACTCTCCGTCATGGTGCGGCAGGTGATGGACGTGATCGGCGCGGCGGAACTGCGGCGCTACGTCAGCCTGCCGAATCTCAAGAACGGCTCCCGGCAAATGGTGCTGGCCGAACAGACGGACAGGCAAGCCGAGTACCAGGAGGTGTTGCGCGAGCGCATGATCGCGATCCAGCGCCGGTCAGGCCCGCCCAAGAAGGGCGACGACATTCTGTTGTCGGTCATCGGCGATGGCCGGAAGTCCGCGATCGACTATCGCCTGATCGATTCGGCCGCGCCGCGCGAGGAAGGGTCCAAGCTCGAACGCATGATCGAGGAGGTTGCCCGCCGTCACAAGGAGTTCTCGCGCACCGGCTTCCACACGCCGCTACCGGGCGGGGCCGGGTTCAGCGAAAAACCGGTCACGCACGGCCCGGCAACGCAGATGATTTTTTCCGACTTCGGGATCAACGGCGAGTTCCCGGTCCACAAGTACATCCGCAATTCCCTGATCGAGCGCGGTGTCCCGGCTGGCCAGATCGCGCTGATCTCGGACTTCAAATCGCACATCGCCAAGCAGCGCCTGTTCAACGACATGAACGAAGGCAAGGTGCGGGTGCTGATCGGGTCCGTCGCCAAGATGGGGACGGGCGTGAACGCACAGAAGCGCCTGCGCGCCGTGCATAACATGGATGCCCAGTGGTATCCGGCAAACGACACGCAGCGCAACGGCCGCATCATCCGCCAGGGCAACATGAACCCCGAGGTCGAGATTCTCGATTACTCGACCAAGGGCACATACGATTCGCAGATGTGGAACCTGATGGCGAAGAAAGCCCGCTTCATCGAGGGTTTCATGCGCGGCGATCCGACCATGCGCGACATGGAGGACTTGGGCGAAGCCAGCCAGTACGAGCAGGCGATGGCCATGACGACGTCTGACCCGCGCATCATGGACATGACCGAGTGGAAGCAGGAGCTGGAGAAATTCCAGCGCCGCCGCCTCGCCCATGAGCGCGAGCAGCAGAACATCCGCCTGCGGATTGTTCGGGCAGAACAGGCGATCAAGGAAGCAGACCGGCTGATCCCGCTTATCGAGAAGGACATTGCCCAACGCGCACTGCCCTCATCGGACGAATTCACGGGTGAGGTGCGCGGGCAGCAGTACGACGATCGCAGCGAGTTCGGCATGGCCCTGATGTCCGCCATGGATGACATCGTCGAGCGGGCAGACGGCCGTGACCTGCGCGAAGGTGTCGGCAAGTTCGGCGGTTTCGCGCTTGTCGCGGAGACGCATCCCGGACCGGACGGCGGACACCAGTTTTTCACGATCAAGCGCAATGGCGGACGCGACAGCCGGGTCGATGTCGGATCGGATTCGCGCGGCCTTGTCACGCGCATGGCGAACGCGCTGCGCAGCTTCGATAAGGAACTCGCTTACGAGCAGGAGGATCGTTCCAGCGCCGAAGGGCGCTTGGCCGAATACCGCCCGAAGCTCGGTGAGAAGTTCGACGATGGCGGCAAGATCGAGGAGTTGAGCAGCCGCATTGCCGACATGGAGGAGGTGCTTCGCAAGGAGAGCGAAAAGGCCGCCGCCGCAACGTTGCCGAAACAGTCCATCCCCGAAGGCAAGCCAGTCGCCGTTCTTAACGGCGATGAGCTGGGGACGTGGAGCGACATGCTCGACCTGCAGAAGAAGGCGCGGGCATGGTATCGCCAGAACCTCACCTTCCGCACGGTGACATCGAGCGATGGTCAGAAAATCCAGTTCACGCGCGCCGGTGAGGGCAAAATGCGCGCAGGCGACAGGATCATGCGCGCCGTGCCGGCCATCCGCGCAATCTTGGAACAGGGCAAACATGAGGGGCCGCTGCCACCGTCCGACAAATGGGCGGCGCGCGGCGTGGTCGCGGCGCACCGCTACACCGCCCCGGTAGAGATCGATGGCCAGACCCATGCTTTCGGCGTTCTGGTACAGGAGATGAAGGACGGCCGGCGGTTCTATGTCTTGAGCGACAAGCCGGATGAGTTGGGAGCCGGGGGCCGATCATCGCTGATCGAAGGTGCTTCGCAGCATGGCCCGAAAGAAATCACCCCCGGCGACATCAATCTATTCGTTGTGGACCAATCCGGCAATAGCGACGTTCCATCCGATTTGACCGATACCCGGTCCGCGCTGGATGCCCGCCTTGGAAAGCTCCGACTTTCAGACAAGGTTCGCCTGGCTATCGTTGATACGCTGGGCGGGCAGGCGGCTGGCCAGTACCGCGACAAGCTCATCACGATCGCGACCGATACCGCGCAGCCCGCCGCTTTCACGCTGGATCATGAGGCGATCCATGCATTGCGCGACCTTGGCCTGTTCAACAATTCCGAGTGGGCCATACTCGCCTCGGCGGCGCGCCGGGATCCCGGTCTCATGCGCTCAATCGATCAGCGCTATTCGGCCCTCTCGCCAGACGCCCGGGTTGAGGAAGCTGTCGCCGACCTCTTTGCCCGTCATCAGGACGGACGCTACAAGGCCGCTGGCACCGTCGAGCGCGTGTTCAAGCTGCTTCGCCAGGTATTCGAGGCCGTCCGCAACGCCTTTGCCGGCAGGGGTCTGCGCACTGCCGAAGGCGTGATGCAGAGCGTCGATGCCGGTGAAGTTGGCGCGCGGGCGCAGACCCCTGCGCTCGATGAAAGCGAAGCCCGCTATTCCATCCCCGAGCGCGAGGACATGGTCTCGCTCGCGGGGGCGGAGCCGTCGTGGAAGGACAAGGCCAGCGATGCCATCGACCGCTGGCGCACGGCCGTCCAAGACAGGTATCTTCCGCTCCTGAAAGTGCAGCGCCAGATCGAGCAGCAGACCGGCAAGGAGCTTCCACCATCCCGCAACCCGTACATGGGCGAGGAACTGATGACGGGCCGGATCGGGGCTCGACTGGAACGGCTTGCGCAGGATCACGTCGAGCCGCTGTTCGATGCCATGCACGCCGACAACGTCTCGATCGATGAACTCGAATCCTACCTCTATGCCCGGCACGCGCCCGAGCGGAATGCCAGGATTGCCGAGATCAATCCGGACTTCACCGAAGGCGAAGGCTCCGGCATGACGGACCTCGAAGCCGCGGCGATCATGTCCCGCATCCGCAAGGACGGGAAGCTCGATGCCATGAAGCGCCTTGCCGCGCGCGTCGATGCGATCAGGGATATGGCTCTCAACTATCGTGTCGAGACCGGCCTGATGAGCCAGGAGCAGGCCGACGAATGGCGATCGACATACGAGTTCTATGTCCCGCTGCGCGGCTTCAAGGAAACCGGCACCGATCCGATACCAGCGCGGATGAACCGCTCGGGCGGCGGCATCAACGTGCGTGGGCGCGAAAGCAAGTCCGCCTACGGACGGCGCAGCAAGGCGGATTCCCCGTTCGCGTACACCATCATGCAGGCCGAGGAAGCGATCGTTCGCGGCGAGACCAACCTTGTTGCGCAACGCTTCGTGAACCTCGCTCGCGCCAATCCCGATCCGGGGTTCTGGAAGGTCAACAAGGTCACCGAGCGCCAGCGGATGAACGAGGATAGCGGTCTGGTTGAAAGCTACCTCACCCGTAACTTGCTGGCCGAAGATCGCGACTGGACCGTCAGTGCCAAATTCAACGGCAAGGAGGTCCGCGTCACGATGGACAAGGGCAATGTCGATGCCCGGCGGCTGGCTGATGCCATGCGCAACCTCACCCAGCACCAGCTTGACTGGATCACGCTGCACCTGGGCAAAGTGAACCGATTCCTTTCGGCGGTGAACACCAGCTACAACCCCGAGTTCATCATCACCAATGCGTTCCGCGACTTGCAGACCGCCACGTTCAACCTGTCCGGTGAGGGCGTGAAGGGTGTCGTTCGCGGCACCTTGCGCGACTATCGCGCCGCCCTCGTCGCGTCGACTAAGGGGGCATTCGGCAAGCACAGCGGGGAATGGGGTCGCTGGTATGACGAGTTCGTCAACGAGGGCGGCCGAATCTACTTCAACAAGGTCGAGAACATCGAGGAGATCAAAAAGCGGATTGCCGGCGCGGCGAAGCTCGCCACGATGAAGGCCGGCGGCGGCGGCGCAATGATCCAGGGCAAGCGGGCCTTGCTCGCTATCCGTGACATGATCGAGAACCTCAACCTGGGCGTCGAGAACGCTATCCGGCTTTCCGCGTTCAAGAACGCCCGCGAAGCAGGTTTGTCGCCGGAGCGCGCGGCCAGCCTCGCCAAGAACCTGACGGTGAACTTCAACCGGCGCGGGACGGCAGGCCCGGCGATCAATGCGCTCTACCTGTTCGCGAATGCCTCCATTCAGGGCAGCGCTCGCATTCTCATGGCGATGCGGTCGCCCAAGGTCCGGAAGATGCTGGCGGCAACGATGATCGCCAGCGCGGCGGTGGAACTGCTGAATGCCATGGTCAGCGCGATCGATGACGATGGCGAAAGCATCTACGACAAGATTCCGGAATACGAGAAGGCGCGCAACATCGTCCTGATGCTCCCGGGCGGATCGACCTATGTGAAGTTCCCCCTGCCCTACGGCTACAACGTCTTTTGGGGAGCCGGCCGATCGGCGGCCGAGATCGCGCGGCGCGGTGGCGCGCGGTGGAAGGAGACCATGGCCAACTTCGCCGGTGAAGTCGCCGATGCGTTCAACCCTGTTGGCGGTAGCCAGAGCTTGCTCAACTTCATCGCGCCTACCATCGTTGATCCGATTGTGGACCTTGAGCAGAACAAGGACTTCTCCGGTCGCAAGATCATGCCGGATCAACCCGCCTATGGCCCGCAGGAGCCCGACAGCCAACGTTACTGGGGTTCGGTAGGCCCGCACTGGCGCGCCATCACCGACGCGCTCAACGAGGCCACAGGCGGCGATGACGTTGTGCCCGGTGCCGTGGACGTCTCGCCCGAGACGCTCGAATACCTGGCTGGCACGGCGGTCGGTTCGGCCGGCGGGTTCCTCGACCGCATGGCGTCGCTGGTGAGCAAGGGCTTCGACCCCGATGCCGAGGTCACTGCCAACGACATTCCGCTCGCCCGCAAGGTCACCGGCAGCAAGCCGGCATGGTACGACAAGAGCGCCTACTACGATCGTATCGGTGCGACCGAGCAGGAGCTATCCTACGTCAAGAAGTATCTGGAAGCCGGCAACCGCGAGCAGGCGAAAGCCTATGCCGTATCCGTGCGCCCCTACCTGCTGCTGGAACCCGAGATGAAGCAGGCCAAGCGGGATATGAAAATCGTGCGCAAGGCCCGCGCGGAACTGAACCTGGCGGAGCAGCGCGGCGCGATCGACAGCACGTCCTATCGCATGAAGAAGGCGCGAGTTGATGCAGCGGAAAAAGCGGTGGTCAGCCGCTTCAACACCGCATGGAACACGGTGATGCAGGGCGAAAGGTGACGAACGCCCGGCCGCCTGCTATGCGGGCGGCCATGCATCCGTGGATCCCCGCGCTTTTCATCCTGGCACTGGCCGGCGTCGCGTGGAGCCTGACGCGCAATCTCCGCAAAGACTGGTATCCGCCGCGCGTGATCGGCCTTGGCCTGCTGATTCTCGTTTTCGTGATAGCGGCCGTTGCCTACGGCGGCGCGCGCTATGAGCGCAGCCACGTCAACCGCGGCGAAGTGGAGTAGATCGACATAAGGACGCATGGGGTCATGTTCCTCCTAATCTATTCGATAATCGCTAGCGGATGTGCTCCAGCGACCATCCGAGCCAAAATCTTCTAAGTAGCGTTAGGCGCGGTCTACATATCAAATTGACACTCAAAAAATCGTAAAGTACCGAATCCAAGGGGGAGGATTCGGAATTGAAAAAGGCTCTTTGGTTTTTACCAGCTCTTGCTTTGTTCGGGGCGGGGTTTCTGGCTTCAGCCTATTGCCAATCGGAAGCATTGGCAATTTCTGGAAAATCGTTACATTTCATTCGTAGAATTTTTGTGCCAAAAGCGATGGCAAACCCATCGTTTAGGTTACAAGCGCCGGTGCACCGGAGTACGCCACCGACATCATTGACTCTGGTAGGCGACAGTCTGACGGCTTATGGCCCTTGGAACAGGATACTTAAAGTAGATTACAACAACTTTGGTATCGCGGGAGACACGACGATCGGCGTGGTCGAACGAATAGAGGATATGCCGCTCGGCGATACTGTTATGGTGGAAGTCGGAACCAACGACCCAAACATGGGTGTGCCGCTGAAGCAAACCAAAGCCAACATTGACAAGATTATGGCAAAGTTACGGGGCAAGCACGTAATTTTTTCCATTACGCCGCCGATGGCAGATCCTGATGGCAACGCAGCACTGGAACCCATCCGCGACTATCAGCGCCAGGCCTGCATTCGGCTGAAGAACTGCAAGATCGTCGATTTGCCAGCCATATTGGGCAACAAACATGGCTTGTTGCGCAAAGAGCTAACCTGTCTTATTCACCGCGGCGGGTGAGAGGGTTGGCGGGAGTGGCGTAAGCGATTGCTTTGCAGTAGGAAAATGGGTGTCTAGACCAGTCCTTCAGCGAGGCAATTTATGCCACGGACCACACCCGCCGGGAGCGATGATAGCGCACCGGGATTTTCGTTTCCAGCGGTTGGCGGCAAGAAGGTCACAACCGCGTTCGACGGTGGCCGGCTGACCTCTGACGGCGGCGTTCTGCTGCTGGCGCAGGCCGAGCGCGCGATGGGGATCTGCCGGCAGCTTGCTGCGTGCATCGCCGATCCGCGTGACCCGACGCGGGTGATCCATCGCCTCGATGACATTCTGCGTGCCCGTGTGTTCGCGATCACGTGTGGCTATGAGGACGCCGATGATCTCGATGCCCTGCGCGACGATCCGGGCTTCCGCCTGGCGCTGGGCAAGTTGCCGGGATCGGGCGCGGGGCTGGCCAGCCAACCGACGATGAGCCGCTGGGAGAATGCACCGACCACGCGTGAACTGGCCCGGATGATGGTCGCGATGATCGGCGTTTACTGTGCCAGCTATCCGGCCCCACCGGCGGCGGTGACGCTGGATATCGATGACACGTGTGATGTCGTGCACGGCTATCAGCAGCTCTCGTTCTGGAACGGACATCACGGTGAGCGCTGCTTCCTGCCGATCCATGTGTACGATACCGCGAGCGGGCGGCCGGTGGCGATGCTGCTGCGCACTGGCAAGACGCCGTCGGGTGCCGAAGGTGCCGGCCACATCCGGCGCCTGGTGCGTCATATCCGCCAGCACTGGCCCGATACCCACATCACCATCCGCGGCGATGGGCACTACGCCCGTCCCGAGATCATGGCGTTCTGCGAGGCGGCCGGGGTCGATTACGTGTTCGGCTTGCCGACCAACGCCGCGCTGCGGGCCGATCCGGCCATCGTTGCCGTCGCCGATGCCTGCGCGGTCAAGCGGGCCCAGGCCCAACATCCGGTCCTGCGCAACTATGTCGAGACCCGCTACGGCGCCAAAAGCTGGAAGAGCCAACGCCGCGTCGTCGCCCGGATTGAGGCCAGCACGCTGGGCATGGACATCCGCTATGTCGTCACCTCGCTGACAGAAGGCTCGCCCGAGCACATTTACGACACGCTCTATTGCGCGCGCGGCCAAGCCGAAAACCTGATCAAGCGCCACAAGACCCAGTTGGCCAGCGATCGCACCTCGTGCCGCTCGGCCAATGCCAACCAGATGCGCCTCATCCTGCATACCGCCGCCTACTGGCTGATGTGGCGCGTCCAGCAGGCCATCCCCAAGGCCACCTCTCTGGCCACTGCCGAGTTCGCAACGCTGCGCCTGCGGCTGCTCAAGGTCGCCGCCCGCGTCATCGAGACCGCCTCGCGCATCCGTGTCGCCTTCGCGTCAGCATGCCCCGACGCCGGCGTGTTCAAAGCCATCGCCACCAGTCTCCGGCCAGCGCCGACATAGCCAGCGCGGCTGTGCCGCACAAAGCCCGAGCCATCGCCCATCAACCTCGAAAAGCCATCGGTTTTGCTGCGGCGAAAAACGCCGCCGAAACCGCGCGCCCGGATCACGCGGCCACCGACACATCAAACCCGGCACGCCCCAGTGCAGCGGGCTCATGAATAAGCCGGGCTAACGGATGACGGTGTTCACCTGCTCTATCCCGGATACGTGATGTGGGCCAACGCCATTTCTAGTTAAGGCTGTACCCGGAACACGCCCAAGCGCTCGACTATCAGTGTCGCGGACCCTGCACCCGCAAAATAGGCGCGCAAGCTACCGGTGAGCCATCCACGGGCACCGCTATCGATCACCAGCCGTTCGGTCTCGCTGACCCAGCTATAAGCCCCGGATGGCAACGCACCATTGACCGCTGACCCAACGGCGTAGCCATCTTCAACCTGGCGCGTAACACCTGCGCGGTTGCTCTCGAGATACGTCGAACACCACTGGAAATTCGACGCTCCCGCAGCAACGCCCAGCTTGGCGCTGCTATAAAACACGTCTCCCGGGTTTTCGACTCCGATCAGCGATAGGTCGTACTGCACGCGCACGACGCCGGCCTGCGCGGTGGTGATCGCGAGCTGCAGCGCATTGCCGTAGGTGCCCGCCGCGTTGGTCGCAGTGATGCTCGTAGCCCCGGCCGTCGTCGCAGTGGCAGTAATACCGGCCGGCACGTTGCCGTTCCATGTCTCGTTTGTGCCGGTTGCGACTCCACCCGTAGTTGTGGTCCAGAGCGGATTCGGGAACCACTGCACAGCGCCGTTGGAGTAGACTTCGCCCGCCGATTTTACGAGGCCATCGCAAGGCGGGAAAAGCTGGTTGAGCAGCGCTCCGAACGCAACCCCAGCCGCATTGCCACCGGCCATCAGGTTGATGTGCGTGCCATCACCCGAATAGTTCGAATTGAGCGTCATGGCCTGACCGGGCGTCAGCACCAACGATGCCATATCGAACAGGACCGCGTTGGGTGTAGTCCTGCAAAACTCACGAATTTGCTGGTTGTACTTGAACACCGCCCCACGCTGTGCCGCTGTGGTCAATGTATTCGCGCCTGCCTCAGTGATAAGGATGACCTTTCGGCCCGCCGCGATCCATGCCTGCACGAATGGCTTGATCGTGACAGTCCAGTAGTCGATCGTATTACCCGTCGCGGCCACGTCGTTGACGATGCCGTAGACGATCGCCCACAGCGCGCGCGTGGCAAACGCAGCTTGCTGCTGCGCCGGAGCAAGGTACTGATCGGACCGCTGGCCCGAGGTGGCGAGCATAGCTTCGACGGTCACGCGCTGCCCTGCCTGCGCAAAGCCTTGCGTCAGGAAATTGAAGCCGTTTCTGGTTTTGTTTGTTGTTCCATAGGTCGCATACATCTGCGCCAGGCGACTGTCACCGATCAGAACAAGGCTGCCGGAATTGTAGATACGCGTCGCCGCCCATTTATTGAGAGCATTTTTCGACGCCATCTTGCGAGCTTGTGTGTCCTTCATGTCAGACCCTCGCGCCATAGACAGCGGTAATGCCCGTTCCGCTTCCGGGAGATGGGTTGAGGCGGATACTTGCATTGCCGTCGATCGTGAAATGCTTGCCAACCTCATTGGGCGTCAGCGTAGCGTACTCATTTCCGCTCTTGTCCCTGACGATCCACGCCTCCCACAGGTCGCCCCCCAACGACCGTTCCGGCGTGTAATAGCCGGACGCCAAGGCCGTGATCTGGAACTCCACGTCGGAGAATCCCGGCAGAGGTACGCCCGTTTGCGGGCTGGCCCAGGGCGTCGGCTCGATATAGGCAGGGGTAAAATCACCAGATGGCAACGGCATATTCGCCTCCGTTGGTGGAAAATCGTGATACGATATTTTCAAAATGGAAATATCGATATACGATTTTTCACAGCCCGAAGGAACGGGTAATCCTGCTATTCCACCCCGTCGATCAGAACTTTTACCCCGTTGGAATCGTCGCGGAGCACGGCATCCAGCAGCGCGGCCTTCAAGGCTCTCGTGGCATGCGCATTCAGCACCGTGCCCCCGTCCCAACTATCAAGGGCGGACAAGATGCTCGACATCGCCATGTGCGGCTTACCGGGCAAATGGCCGATCGCAACCGCCTTGGCATCATCGAGGTATGCGGCCCGCTCGCGCCGCCGCGCCGCGCTGACCGGGTTGGACCGCCGTTCGACGTCCAGCAGCAGCTCCGCCGGCACCGCCGAAGCAAGCAGCATGTCGGCCCATTCGCAGGCTATCTCCCGGCGGCGAGGCAGATAGGCCGCGCGGTTGTACGCACCCTCGACCTTGTTGGCCGGCACATGGGCCAGCATGAGATCGATGATGGCCCGATCCGGCGATGCATCCCGGTGCCCGGCCGCGCGCCATTCTCGCTCGTACCGCTCGTTCATCGTCGTGCTGAACGCCGCGCGCCAGCCATGGGGGACGTGCCGCCCGGCATAGCCAGCCCGGTTGTAGAGGTAGCCGATGGCGTTCTCGCTGATGGGGTGGTGCGCGTGTCGCTGGCCGGGGAACACGAGATCGCCGCGCCCGGATAACTGGCGCACGACGCGCAGCGCGTCGACCGCCTGCGGAGCAAGCGGAACGATATGGTCGAATCCATCATCGGCCTTGCGGTCAAGCTCCAGCTTCATTTGCGCTGCCGGGATATGCCAGATTGCATCGGGCGATGGTTCATCGCTCTGCCAGTCGATGCCCTTGATGTCATGCCAGCGCGCCCGCCGAACCACGCCCGGGCGCTGTGCGGTAAGAGCGAGGAAGCGGCTGGCGAGCAGGGTGACCGGATAGGCCCCAGCCTGTTCGACCGATTCGATGAGCGCGCGCAGGTCATCGAGTTTCACGATCGCCGCCTGCTTCTTTGCCTTGCGCTTGGGCAGGAGGGCATCCTCCAAATCCTTCGCCGGGTTGTCGCGCACGAGCCGCTTGGACAGCGCCAGCGTGAACACCGCGGATATGCGCTGGCGCAACCGCTTCGCCGTTTCGATGGAGCCACGCCGCTCGACCTTGCGCAGCAGGCCCAGCACGTCCTGGGCGTCGATCGCGGAGATCGCGCGGGGGCCGATCGCGGGGAACACGTCGCGCTCCAGCGAGCGCAGCACGTCGTTGGCGTGGATCGGCGTCCAGCGCGCCTCCTGCAAGCCGAACCACTCGCGCGCTACCACTTCGAACGAGTTGGCTTGCGCCATGCGCGCGGCCACAGCCTGACGCTTCTTGTCCTCTGCGGGGTCAATTCCGGACTGGATGAGCTTGCGCGCCGCATCGCGCAGGTCGCGCGCCTCCGCGAGCGTGACGTCCGGGTATGGGCCGAACGAGAGCTTTTTCTCCTTGCCGGCGATGCGGTACTTCATGTGCCACAGCTTGCCGCCGGCCGGGCGCACCAGCAGGTACAGCCCTTTTTCGTCCGCCATCTTGTAGGGCTTGCCCGCCGGCGCTGCCTTCCTGATCGCGACATCCGATAGCACTAACCGTCTCCACCTTGGGGGCCTGCGTCTTATGCGCCATGGTCCGGCTGGGGGCTCGCGGCGTTTGCCGTTGGGGTCGGCCCCCAAATAAGCCCCTAGTCGGCACGACGTTCCCTGAATGTTCCTGATGGTCATTGACAGGCAAACGGCACAAAAGTCCAGCCATTTCCGGCTGTTTTGGCAGGCTATGACGGCTGGTGAAAGGTGGAACTGGCGGAGAGGGTGGGATTCGAACCCACGGTACGGTTGCCCGTACACCGCATTTCGAGTGCGGCGCATTCGACCACTCTGCCACCTCTCCATGAAGCGCCAAGGGACGGTTTAGAAAGCCGTCCGGTCGAGGAAGCGCGCCGTTAGCGCATGGATTGGGGCTTGCCAAGCAGAAAGATGACGCAATGCACAAGGGCTCGCTTGTTTCGCCCTGCGCCGCGCCCTATATTGCTGCCATGCCCCATATTCCCTCCATGGACACGGATCAGGCCCGCTACTTTTCGCAGCAGGCCGGTCGGCATGTTTCGGCGCCTCACGTCGCCACGGCGCGCTTCGCGATCGGTGATGTCGTGAAGCACCGGCTGTTCGATTTCCGTGGCGTGATCTTCGATATCGACCCGGTCTTCGCCAACAGCGACGAATGGTATGAATCCATCCCGGCCGACATGCGCCCGCCGCGCGACCAGCCATTTTATCATCTCCTCGCTGAAAACGAGGAGAGCAGTTACGTGGCCTATGTCAGCCAGCAGAACCTGATGGCCGATCCCGACACCGGACCGGTGGAGCACCCTTCGCTCGACGAGATGTTCGATGGCTATCGCAACGGCCGCTATCGCCTGCGCCGGAGCCTTTCCCACTAAGTGGATCGGCGGGGGCGGGCTGGCGCATCGTCGCCTCGCCCGCGTTCCCCCGTCGACGTCAGCTTTTCAGCTTCCAGCCTGACCGCAGCAGCGCATACGTGACGCCCGCCAGCGCTACGTTCAGCACGCCCAGGCCGATCGCGCCGTGCAGCACGGCAAGGTTGCTGTCGCCAATGTCGCTTTCCCCGAGGAAGCCGAAGCGGAAGCCGGAAATCACATAGAAGATCGGATTGACCCGGCTGATCGCCTGGAACGCGGGGGCCAGCCGATCGATCACGTAGAACGTGCCCGAAAGCATCGACATCGGCGTGATGATGAAATTGGTGACCGCCGCGTTGTGATCGAACTTTTCCGCCCACATCGAGGTCAGCACGCCGATGAGCGCCAGCAGCGTTGCGCCCATCAGCCCGAACCAGACGATCGCCCAGGGGTGCTTTGCTTCCAGATGCACGCCCGGCCACAGCATCATCGCCGCCGTCACGGCAAGGCCGACCAGGACGGCGCGCGTAACCGCCGCGCCGACCAGCGCCAGCAGCAGTTCTCCTTCGGAAACCGGCGGCATCAGATAGTCGATGATCGTGCCCTGGATCTTGCCGGCAAGGAAGCTGAAGCTCGAATTGGCGAAGGCATTGTTGATCATGCCCATGGCGATCAGGCCCGGCGCCACGAAGCTGGCGAACGGCACGCCCAGCACCACGCGCCCTCCACCGCCAAGGGCGAGCGTGAAGATCGCCAGATACAACAAGGTGGTGACGGCCGGCGCCCAGATCGTCTGGGTCTGCACCTTGAAGAACCGACGCACCTCCTTCATATAGAGGGTCCACAACCCCAGCCGGTTGAAACCGCGGAAAATCGGTTGCCCAGGTTGCGGAAAGCTGCCGTGATACCGGTTGTCGTCCCCTGCGCGGGACGTGATTTGATCTGCCATGGCAGATGCGGTATCGCGCCAGCCTGCCTCTGACAAGGGCTGGCGGCAACGGCGTGACAAAGCTGGCGCGGGGGCGTCCCCGCGTTGGAGAACGCGATTGGGCGTCGATGGCGGAAACGCGGATCGCGCAAGGTTTTATACGAAGGATTGGCACGGGCATGAGCTGGACCGAAGAGCGGATCGAGAAGCTGACGAAGATGTGGGAAGGCGGCGCAACCGCCAGCCAGATCGCCGAGGAACTCGGTGGCGTCAGCCGCAATGCCGTGATCGGCAAGGCCCATCGCCTGGGGCTGAAGGCGCGGCCGTCGCCGGTGAAGGCGAATGAAAAGGCCGAGGCTCCTTCGACGCCCAAGGTCGTCCGCCCGGCATCGGCCGAACCGCGTGCCGCCGCGCCAGCGCCGCGCCCCGCTGCCGTCGCTCCGCCCAGCGCTCCCGTCGCCGCAGCCGCTCCGGCTCCGCGTCCTGCGCCAGCCGCGCCCGCCGGTGCCACGCCAGACGCGCCTGCAGCTCCCGCCGCTCCCCAACCACGGATCGTGTCGGTCGGCCCCGGAGGCTTCCTGCGCCAGGGCCCTGGCGATCAGCAGGCCCCCATTCCGCCGGCCCCGCCCCGCCGGCTCGTTCCCGCCCGCCCCAGCCCCGAAGTGGCGGAAAAGACCAGCCTGCTCGATCTGAACGATCGCATCTGCCGCTGGCCAATGGGCCATCCGGGCGAGCCCGATTTCCATTTCTGTGGCGAGAAAGTGAACCCCGGCTTCCCCTATTGCGTCGAGCATTGCGGACGCGCCTATCAGGCGCAGCTTCCGCGTGGGCATCGCCGTCCGCCGCCGCCCATGCCATTCGGCGGTCCGCGCGTGCGCTAACCTTCAGGAACCGCATTCTTCCGATGCGGTGGCGGAATCAGGGAAATCCGCATCGGAGGGATTAACTATAGCGCGATCCCGCCGTCCTGTGGGGCATGACCGATCATGACCCCAGCTTCCCCCGTAAGGCGCGATGGTTGGCCTGGCTTGGCCTTGCCCATGAAGAGCATGCTGATGCTTCCTCGACCGGATCGCACCCGGAAGAAGGCGCGGCGCACTTCTATCGCGATCCGACCCCGCAGGAAGTCTGGCTGCCCGCCAAGCGGCGAATGCTGGGCAAGATCACCGATTTCCTGATCGATCATGATCTCGATGTCCTGCCGTTCACGCTGGGCGTCGCCTATGACTGCGTCACGGGCGCGAGCCCCCGCCTGGCGCAATTGATCCTCGAACGCACCGAAGCCGGTCAGCTGGTGAACCTGCGCTGGCTGGAAGAAGTCGCGCGCGAGCACGACAACGACAAGAGCACCGAAGTGCTCACCTCGCTGATGAACCGTCTCGAGCGGAGCCTCGACGAGCTGGGTGAGACAACGGCGGGCGCGCGTTCGGCGACCAGCGAATACAACAGCGCCCTGCGCGAGCACTTTGACGAACTCGAGGAAGCGAGCGAAACCAACGCCGTCATCTCGCGCCTGGCGAAGCTGACCGAAGCGATGATCGACCGCACGCACCAGATCGAGAAGCAGCTGAGCGAAAGCGAACAGCGCACGCGCGAACTGCAGCGGACGCTGGACGAAACGCGCCAGGTGGCCAATCACGATCACTTGACAGGCCTGCCCAATCGCCGCGCGTTCGAACATCTCCTGGAGCGCGAATATCGCGAAGCGCTGGCATCCGGCGAGGCGCTGGCCATCGCCTTCTGCGACATCGACCACTTCAAGCGGATAAACGACGTACACGGCCACCCGGCCGGTGATCGCGTGCTGAAGTTCGTCGCGGAATCGCTCGACAAGATTTCGGATGCGCGCTGCTATGTCGCGCGGCACGGCGGCGAGGAATTCGCGGTGCTGTTCCGCGGCATCACAGTGGAAAAGGCCTTCAGGAAACTCGACGCGACGCGCGAGGAAATCGCGCAGCGCCGGCTCGTCAACCGCGTTACCGACCTGCCCTTCGGCAGCGTGACCTTCTCGGCCGGCTTGGCGGACCTGTTCTCCTACGCCGACAAGAGCGCGGCGCTGAAGGCAGCCGACGAAGCGCTCTATGTCGCCAAGGAAAGCGGTCGCAACCAGATCGTCATCGCGCGCGGCGGCGGCCACGGGTTCGAAGCCGCGGCCTGACGATCGGCTTCAGCCGGAAGGACAAGGGGCGTTCAACGGCGACGGCATTTTTGTGCCAAATCGTGTCTGGTTAACATCAAATTGTGTCTCGCGTTTGCAACAGGTTGCCACGAGCTTCACGCGCAACGGTCTTTTGCGTTGCAAAATTGCCGTCTTTCCCAGCAAAATCATATATCCAAAGTTTCAGAGGCAACCATGAAAACCCATCTCAACGCCCTGGCCAGTGGACTGGCCCGGTCCGCCATTGCTGCCGCCTTGCTGGCTCCCGCTGCCGCGTTTGCGCAGGAGGCGCCACAGACGGCGGCCGAAAACGGTGCAACCGAAGCGGCCCAGCCGGAAATCGTGGTGACCGGATCGCGCCTGCGCCGCACGACGGACTACGCGACCGCCAGCCCTACCGTATCGCTCGGCTCGCAACTCCTGCAGCAGTCCGGCACCACCAACCTCACCGACTTCCTCACCGGCCTGCCCGCGCTGGTTGGCTCGTCGACGTCGCGCGACAACTCGGGCGATCGCGCCGGCATCGGCACGACCGGTCTCAACCTGCTCAACTTGCGCAATCTGGGTGTCGATCGCACGCTGGTGCTGGTTGACGGCCGCCGCCATGTCTCGGGCCTCGAAGGTTCGCAGGCGGTAGACATTAACACCATTCCCGAAGACCTGATCGATCGGATCGACGTGCTCACCGGCGGCGCTTCCGCCGTCTATGGCGCCGATGGCGTCACCGGCGTGGTCAACTTCGTGCTCAAGAAGAACTTCGAAGGCATCACCGCGCGCGCGCAGGCCGGCATCAGCAAATACGGCGATGCCGGAAACAGGCTGATCGGCATCACGGCTGGCCACAATTTCGCGGGCGGACGTGGCAATATCTCGATCGCCTACGAATATGGCGGAGAGGATCGGCTGAATTCCCGACAGCGGCCCGAACTGAGCGGCACGGATGCCGTGAGCTTCGTGCGCAATCCCAACTACGTGGCGGGCCAGCCTGGCTCCTACTCCCGCATACCAATGAAGGATGTCCGCTATCAGTGGACCGCCCGCGGCGGGGCGGTGGATGTCGATTTCGATGGCGTTCCCGACTTCAACGGCGATGGACGGCCCTACAATCTCGGAACCGCAATTCCCGGCGGCTATTCGGTCGGCAGCGACGACACGCTGGTTTCCGACTATCGCAACGACCTGCGCCCTTCCACCAACCGCCACGTCGTCAACCTGCTCGGCCACTTCGACGTGTCCGACAAGCTGCAACTGTTCGGCGAGGTCAAGTACGCCAACGTCAAGGCCTATTCGCTGGCCCAGCCTACGTTCGACTATTACCTGTTCGTGCCGGAGGACAACCCCTACATCCCGGCCGCGATCAAGTCGGCGATCGATCCGGCAAACGGCGGCGTGCTCGTCACGCGCGACAATTTCGACCTTGGCCAGCGCGGCGAAAGCATCAAGCGCGAAACCTGGCGGACCGTGGTCGGCGCGCGGGGCGATCTGAACGAAAGCCTGCACTACGAAGTCAGCTATGTCTTCGGGCAGACCAACGTTACCAACCATTACGTCAACGATCGGTACACCGACCGGTTCATGGCCGCGATCGATGCCGTGGACGACGGCACCGGCAAGATCACCTGCCGGGTCAATCTCGATCCTACGGCGGCGCCGGCCATCACGTTCAAGCCCGGCGCATGCGTACCGTTCAACCTGTTCGGCGAAGGCAAGTCCTCGCAGGCCGCGCTGGATTTCATCCACGCCAATACCACCGAGCATTCGCGCATCACGCAGCATGTGGTGAACGGCTTCGTCAGTGGCGATACGCGCAGCTTCTTCTCGCTTCCGGGCGGCCCGGTCGGCTTCGTGCTGGGCGGCGAATACCGCAAGGAAAGCTCGCGCTTCGACCCCGATCCGCTGGAAGTGCAGGGCCTGACGTTCTCGAACGTGCTGAACCCCAGCCGCGGATCGTTCGACGTGAAGGAAGGCTTCGCGGAAATCGATGTTCCGGTGTTCAAGGACCGGCCCTTCTTCCAGACGCTCGATTTCAGCGCGGCGGTGCGCCTGTCGGACTATTCGTCGATCGGGCACACCACCACCTGGAAGTTCGACGGCAACTGGGCACCGGTGCGCGACATCCGCTTCCGCGGTACCATCTCGCAAGCCGTTCGCGCGCCGAACATCTCGGAACTCTACGGCGCATCATCGCAGACTTTCGCGTTCTTCGATGATCCCTGCATCGTCGCCAACCGTTCGGCGGGCACGTCAAGCCGCGCGGCCAACTGCCAGGCTATCCTGTCGCAAGCCGGGCTGACGCCGGCGCAGATCGCCGCGTTCGATGATACGCGATCGACCAACATCGCGGGAACGCAGGGTGGCAACTCGGGCCTGCGTGCTGAAGTCGCGCGGACGTGGACGGCCGGTGTCGTGCTGACTCCGCGCTTCGTGCCGGGCCTGCAGGTGTCGTTCGACTGGTACGACATCAAGCTGAAGCAAGCGATCAACACGGTCGAAGCGCAGCAGCTTGCCGAACTGTGCGTCGACCAGCCGACGATCAACAACCAGTTCTGCTCCGCGATCCATCGCGCCAGCGGCACCGGCCTGATCGACGACTTCACGCTGCAGCCCCAGAACGTCGCGAATTTCCGCACTTCCGGCCTCGACGTGAACCTGAATTACCGCTTCGCGGTGAAGAAGATCGGCGCGTTCGAGCTGAAGCTGATCGGCAGCTATCTCAACAAGCTGAGCACCATCGGCACGCCGGGCGCCGAGCCGACCGACGAGCGTGGACAGGCTTACTATTACTCGCCCAAGTACCAGCTCTATGCGAGCGCGACCTATTCCACGGGCCGCTTCGCGTTCAACTACAACATGTCTTGGTGGGACAAGACGCTGCGCTACACGCTGGTGCAGCAGGCAAACAACCCCAACTACGTCGCGCCGGAATACAAGTATTTCAAGCCGCGCGCCGTCCACAACATCTACGCCAGCGTCGATGTGCAGAAGAACTTCCAGTTCTATGGCGGGATCAGCAACCTGTTCAACCAGAAGCCTGACCTCGGATCAATCCTCTATCCGACCGAGGACATCGGCACGTCGTTCTACGCCGGCGCGCGCGTGAAGTTCTGACCATGTCCGGGGAGGAGGATGCCCTGCACCACGCAGGGCATCCTTCCCGGGCGGCCTTGCCAAACTGCAGGGGCCGCTCCCCGCATCCGGCCTGTCACGGACGGCAAACGAAAAAGGCCCCGCCATCGGCGGGGCCTTTTCTTTCCGGTCCGCAGCGGCGGAACGGTATCAGCGTAGCGAGACGACGTTATCCGAAACGCGCGGATCGCGCCGATCGCCGCGATACTGGCTGGCCATCGGTTCGTCCGACACCTCGAACACCTCGGTCGCGCCGAAGCCGTTGAACGCGGTCTTCATCGCCGCACCATAGGCCCCGAGCATACCGATCTCGATGTAGTCGCCCGCCTTGATGTCCGCCGGCAGTTCGAACGGACCGTCCATGTGGTCCATGTCGTCGCAGGTCGGGCCATAGAAGCTGAACGGCACGAATTCGTCCGAAGCCTCTTCGCGCAGCAGCTTCACCGGGAAGCGCCAGCCGACATGCGCGGCATCGAACAGCGCACCATAGGCGCCATCGTTGATGTACAGCTCGTCTCCACGGCGCTTTTCGACGCGCACGATCATCGAGTTGTATTCCGCGCAGAGCGCCCGGCCCGGCTCGCACCACAGTTCGGCCGAATAGGACACCGGCAGCGATTCATACGTGCGGTCGATCACGCCGAAGTAGTCCTCCAGCGGCGGCGGCTCCATGCCCGGATAGATCGACGGGAAACCGCCGCCCACGTCGATGATGTCGACGAGGACCGAGGCATCGACGATCGCCGCGCGCGCCTTTTCCAAAGCCTGCACATAGGCATGGGGGCTCATCGCCTGGCTGCCCACGTGGAAGCACACGCCCAGCGAATCCGCCGCCTGGCGCGTGGCCTGGAGCAATTCCGCCGCATCGGCCAGATCACAACCGAACTTCGAAGCGAGGCTCAGTTCCGAATATTCCGACGACACGCGCAGCCGCACGCACAGCGTGAGGTCTTCGGCTGCGTTGCCGGCGTCGTCAACCGTGGCCGTCTTGATCTTCTCCAGTTCCTCGAGCGAATCGAGGCTGAACACGCGCACGCCATGATCGCGATAGGCCTCGCGGATCGCGCCGGGTGCCTTGACCGGATGCATGAAGCACAGCGTGGCTTCGGGCAGCGTCGTGCGCACCAGCCGGGCCTCGGTGATCGAGGCAACGTCATAGTGCGTCACGCCGGTATCCCACAGCACGCGCAGAAGCTCGGGCGAAGGATTCGCCTTCACCGCATAGAGCGACTTGCCCGGAAACTTCTCGACAAAGAAGCGGGCAGCGCGCGCAGCGGCGTGCGGGCGATTCAGAATGGCGGGTTGGTCAGGCGCCGAGGCGCCAACTACAGCCAGTGCGTCAGGATAGATGTGCAACTCAAGGGACCCCCAAACGGAACAGTTGAACAAAGCTGCCTTGCGGTTTGGAAGTCCCCATGGGGCAGCGAGAGGGGGTACATAAGGCTACCGTTGTGAACTTCAAGTGAAAATCTTCGCGCTTCAAATCCTTGTCACTGAACTGAAACACAAGCTGCCGGAATCCAGTGTTTTCAGGGTTTCAGCGCCTGCGCAAGCGCGCGCCAGGCGGGCAGCGAAACGGCGGCGTTGGCGCTGTTCGCGGCCACGGGGTGCGAGGCGAATCGTGCGATCACCATCTCCGCCTCCGGGTCGATCCACAACGTCTGCCCATGGATGCCCCGCGCCGAGAAACAGCCGTGTTCGTCATGGCTGATCCACCATTGGCTGCGATAGCTCCAACCCGGCAGTTCGGGGTAACGCCCGGCGAGGTCGAACTTCGCCGGATCGCCCCCTGCGCGGATGCGCGCGATCACGGCTGGCGGGATCACGCCCGCCCCGCCGGTGCGGATTGCCTCCCCGAACCGTGCCAGGTCTTCCAGCCGCAGGTTGAGCCCTCCCCCGGCGAACGGCGTTCCCACCGGGTCCAGCAGCATGTCCGCGTCGCCCGGCAAGCCCAGCGGCCGCCACAGGCGTTCCGACAGCGTTTCATGCAGGTGCCGGCCCTCGATCCGCGCGATGATCCAGGCGAGGACATCGGTGTTGGCGGTGCGATAGACGAACGCCTCGCCATGCTGGCCCGCCTTGGGGATGGTGGGCAGGAAATCGGGCAGGCACGAGGGGCCGGCGTAGCCCGCCGGGCGCGGCGTGAGCGCCAGCGCGGCACTAAGCGCGCCGATGCCCGAGGAAGGATCGGCATAATCCTCCGAAAAATCGATGGCGGTCGTCATGTCCAGGATCTGCCGCACCGTGGCATCGGCAAAGCCGCTGCCGGCCAGTTCCGGCACATAGTCCAGCGCGGGAGCGGCGGGATCGAGCCGGCCCTCCTCGATCAGCATCTCGGCCAGCGTGCCGACGAAGCTCTTGGTCATGGAAAAGGCGATGTGGCGCGTTTCCGGTCCGGTCACGCCGAACCAGCGCTCGAACACCACCCGGCCGCGATGGAGCACGAGGATGCCGTCGGTGAAGGCCTCCAGCAGCGCCTCTCGGATCGTGATCGTTCCCTCGCGCCCCAGCGGCGCGAAGCGCACCCCGTCCAGATCATCATCGACGGCGCGGAGCAGCGGCGTTCCGCCCGCGCCGGCAACGCGCGCGGTCGGCGTGAATTCGCGCATATGGGAAAAGGCCCAACGCGTGGTTGGAAAGCGCATGTGATCGGCGCGCGCGGCCAACAGGCGCTTGTCCGGCGCAGGGGGCGAACCCTGCATCCAGCCCATCGTCACGGGATCGCTGGTGATCGCATCGAGCAGCTTGTCCGGCATTCAACCCTCTCCGTTTTCGTTTTCGGAAAGGAACATGCCCCAGGGTGCCCGTTCAGGCCAGCCCCACCGATCAGGAAAGCCTGTCGCGGAAATCCTCGTAGGCGAAGCGCCGCACGCATTCGAGCGCGTCGGTTTCGCTGTCCCACAGCCAGATCGATGGCAGCGGCACGCCGTTGAACGTCGTGGTCTTGACCATCGAGTAATGCGCCTGATCGAGAAACGCGAAGCGCGCGCCGGGTTCGGCGCGCACCGGCAGGCGGAAATCGCCGATCACGTCGCCGGCAAGGCACGAAGGGCCGCCCAGCCGCACGGCTTCCCCTTCCCCGCCTTCGTATTCGTCCGTTGGCCGCTCGCCCAGCATGGCGGGGCGGTAGGGCGCTTCCAGCACGTCGGGCATGTGGCAGGTCGCGGAAATATCGGTGATGGCGATCGGCATCCCGTTCCAGTGGGTATCAAGCACGGTGCCCACGAGGATTCCGGCATCCAGTGCCACCGCCTCGCCCGGTTCGAGATAGATTTCACAGCCGGTTTCGGCCTTCACCCGCTGCAGGAACGCCACCAGATCGTCGCGCTGGTAATCGGCGCGGGTGATGTGGTGGCCGCCACCGAAGTTCAGCCATTCAAGGCGCGGGAAGAACCGCTCGATACGCGGCTTGAGTGCTTCCCACGTGCGCTGCAGCGGCTCGAAGTCCTGCTCGCACAGCGAATGGAAGTGCAGCCCGGTCACGCCTTCCATGTGCGCGTCGGTCAGTTGGTCGACCGGGAAGCCAAGGCGCGAATGCGGCGCGCATGGGTCGTAGCGCGGCACTTCGCCTTCAGCGTGGAGTGGGTTGATGCGCAAGGCCACGTCGAAGCGCTCGCCGGCGCTGCGCGCGGCGGCAAGCTCGCCGGAGAAGCGCGCATGCTGGCCGGGCGAATTGAAGATCACATGGTCGGACAGGCGCAGGATCTCGGGCAGGTCCTCCGCCTTGTAGGCCGCGCAATAGGTCGCGATCTCGCCGCTGTAGTGCTCGTCGGCGAGCTTGGCTTCCCACAGGCCGGAAGTGCAGACGCCATCGAGGTACTGGCCGACGATGGGCGCGACGCGCCACATCGAGAACGCCTTGAGCGCCGCCAGAACCTTGATCCCCGCCCGGTCGCGCACGTCGGCCAGCACCGCCAGATTGGCGCGCAGCCGGGCCGCGTCCACGACGAACGCGGGGCTATCCACGCGCGACAGGTCAAAATGGGCGAACGCGCCCGGATCACCGGCTCTGGTTTCCATGGGCAGTCCTTCAGTCGATGCAGAGGCCGGGCTGCGCCTTGCCGTCCCGCACTTCGGCGAAGCAGCCGAACAGCCGGTCATCGGCTTGGCACCTCCCCAAAGCAGGTTCACCGGCGGCGGGCAGTCCGCCCTCGCGATCGGCAATGCAACGCCCCTGGCAATCGGCCTTGTCGTTGCAAGCCTTGCCCGCATCGGCATAGCGATGGACGCACAGTTCCGCCCCCATGCGCCCGCGCCGTTCCAGGAACCCGCCACTTGCCGCGCACGACGGGCCGGATTGCGCGACGGGCGCGGAAGGCGCCGTCGGCGTCATGGCCGGCGCGCAGGCCACCAGCGCCTGGCAGGCGACAAGGCTGATCAGCAGGCGGCGCATCAGAATGCCAGCGGTCCTTCGAGTTCCTTCACCTGCCAGGGCAGGCCGTGCTTGTTCAGCATGTCCATGTAGGGATCGGGATCGAACTGTTCCATGTTGAACACGCCCTCGCCCTTCCACACGCCCTGCACCATCAGCGCGGCGCCGATCATCGCCGGCACGCCGGTGGTGTAGCTGACCGCCTGGTTGCCGGTTTCGGCATAGGCGTCCTCGTGATCGCAGATGTTGTAGATGTAGAAGGTCTTCTCGCCCGAGCCGTCCAGCGCCTCGCCCGTGGCGATGTCGCCGATGTTGGTCTTGCCCTTGGTGGTGGAACCAAGGCTCGACGGTTCAGGCAGCACGGCCTTCAGGAACTGGAGCGGGATAATCTCCTTGCCTTCGTAGATCACCGGGTCGATCCGCGTCATGCCCACGTTCTGCAGCACGGTGAGGTGCGTGATATAGGCATCGCCGAAGGTCATCCAGAAGCGCGCGCGCTCCATTTCCGGAATGAACTTCGCCAGGCTTTCCAGCTCCTCGTGGTACATCAGGTACATGTTCTTCGGGCCGACCGCCTCGAAATCGAAGGTCTGCTTCACCGCCATCGCCGGGGTTTCCACCCAGTCGCCGTTCTCCCAGTGGCGCGCTGGCGCGGTCACTTCGCGGATGTTGATTTCCGGGTTGAAGTTGGTGGCGAAGTGTTGGCCGTGATCGCCGCCATTGCAATCGAGAATGTCGAGCGTGCGGATGGTCTTGAGCTTGTGCTTCTTGAGCCACATCGCGAACGCGCTGGTCACGCCCGGATCGAAGCCCGAGCCCAGCAGCGCCATCAGGCCGGCGGCCTTGAACTTTTCCTGATAGGCCCACTGCCACTTGTATTCGAACTTCGCTTCCTCGCGCGGTTCGTAGTTGGCGGTGTCCATATAGTTGACGCCGGCGGCAAGGCAGGCGTCCATGATCGCCAGGTCCTGATACGGCAGCGCCAGGTTGACGACGAGGGCGGGCTTGACCTCCCGGATCAGCGCGGTCGTCGCGGCGACGTCGTCGGCGTCGATCTGGTAGGTCGCCACGTCGCGCCCGGTGCGCTGCTTCACCGAAGCGGCGATCGCATCGCACTTGCTCTTGGTGCGGCTGGCGAGAACCACTTCGCCAAAGATATCCGGGTTCATCGCCATCTTGTGGACCGCGACCGAGCCGACGCCGCCTGCGCCGATGACGAGTACTTTAGCCATGGGTTCTCCAAACATTTTCAACCGCCGCGCGGCACGGCGCGGGACATTCATGGCAAGCGCCTTTAGGGGATAGGAATGACAAACCCAAGTCCTCCTTCTTCCTCAGGCCCCGCTTCCGTCCGCCGCCCCACCCGCGATGGCGTGCGGCGAGCGAGCGCGAAGATCGCGGACATCCTGCCACAAACCCCGTTGCTGCCGCTGGATGTCAACGGTGTGACAATCTGGTGCAAGGTAGAGAGCCTGCAACCCGTCGGCGCGTTCAAAATCCGCGGTGCGTGGCACCGGATGAGCGATCTGACGCCGGAGGAGCGCACACGCGGCGTGGTGGCGGTATCGAGCGGCAACCACGCGCAGGGCGTGGCCTGGGCCGCGCGCAGGCTGGGCGTCGCGGCCACGATCGTGATGCCGTCCGACGCGCCGGGGGTGAAGCTGGAAGCGACGCGGGCACTGGGCGCGCAGATCGTGCTCTACGAACGGATGCGCGAATCGCGCGATGCTATCGCCGCCGATCTGTGCGCGAAAACCGGGGCCGTGCTGGTCCACGCCTATGGCGATCCCTGGGTGATCGAAGGGCAGGGTTCGGCGGGCATCGAACTGGCGGCGCAGATGGAAGCGTGGGCCGGCGGCGCGCCCACGCGGATCGTCTGTCCTTGCGGTGGCGGCGGGCTGACTGCCGGCCTCGCCCTCGCCTGCCCCGATGCGGAAATCGTACCGGTGGAGCCAGAAGGCTGGGACGACGTGACGCGCAGCTTAGCGGCGGGGCATATCCTGCCGCTTGACGCCAACCCGCCGCCGACCGCCTGCGACGCCTTGCAGACCCCGGTGACCTTCCCCGTGAATTTCGAGGTGATGACGGCGCGCGGGCTGAAGGGCGTGACCGTGAGCGAAGCCGAAGTGCGCGCCGCGCAAAGGCTGGCGTTCGCCAAGCTGCGACTGGTGATCGAGCCGGGCGGCGCAGCGGCGCTGGCGGCCGTGCTGGCGGACAAGGTGCCGGCCGACGGGCGCACCGCCGTGCTGCTGTCGGGCGGAAACGTCGATCCCGCCTCTTTCCTGCAGGTGATCGCCTCATCCGGCTGAACCGGATCTTCTGCCACAATACCGCAACGTCCGAAGCCTAATCGCGCGTCATCCATTGGCGATGTCCGAGGTTTCGCAATGCTGGAGAGAGCGCGCGCTCATCCGATTACCCGTTCGGTGGTCCGCAAAGGTTCGGGAGTGGCCAACCGCCTGCTGGATCACACGTTTGCCCTCGCGTTTCGGGGCCTCGTCTATGCCCAGATCTGGGAAGATCCCGAAGTGGACATGGAGGCTTTACAGATTCGCCCCGACAGCCGGATGGTCGCCATCGCCAGCGGCGGCTGCAACGTGCTGTCCTATCTCGTTGCCGATCCGCAGGCGATCACCGCCGTCGATCTCAACACCGCGCATATCGCCCTCAACCGGCTCAAGCTCGCCTCGGCCCGGCACCTGCCCAGCCACGCGCTGTTCCGCCGCTTCTTCGCCGATGCTGACAGCCGCGCCAACATCGCCGCCTACCGCGAATGGGTGGCCCCGCACCTCGACGATGTCAGCCGCCGCTACTGGGAAGGCCGTGACCTGACCGGACGCCGCCGCATCGGCGGCTTCAGCAAAGGCATCTACAAGCGCGGACTGCTCGGCAACTTCATCGGCGTGGCGCACCTTCTCGCGAAGCTGTACCGCATCGACCTTTCGGAAATCCTCGCCGCGCCGACGCTGGAGGAGCAGCGCCGCGTGTTCGAGGAAAAGCTGGCCCCGGTGTTCGACCGCCGTTTCGTGCGTTGGCTGACCGACCAGCCGGCCTCGCTGTTCGGCCTTGGTATTCCCCCGGCGCAGTTCGATGCGCTGGCCGGCGACCAACCGATGGCGGCGGTGTTGCGCCAGCGGCTGGAAAAGCTGGCCTGCGGCTTCGCCATCAACGACAACTATTTCGCCTGGCAGGCCTTTTCGCGCGGGTACGGCAAGGCGCCGGAATGTCCGTTGCCACCCTACCTGCAGGAAGCGAACTGGAACGCCGTGCGCCAGCGCGCCGAACGGGTGACGGTGCGCCACGCCAACATGACCGAACACCTGGCGCAGCAGGACGCGGCCTCGCTCGATCGCTACGTGCTGCTCGACGCGCAGGACTGGATGACGGACGGCCAGCTCAACGCGCTGTGGCAAGAAATCACCCGCACCGCCCGCCCCGGCGCGCGCGTGCTGTTCCGCACCGCCGCGGCACCCAGCCTGCTGCCGGGCCGTGTCGATGACGCGCTGCTGGCGCGCTGGCGCTATCACGATGCCCTGTCGCTTGATCTGACCACGCGCGATCGCTCGTCGATCTACGGCGGCGTCCACCTCTACGAACTGGCATGAGCACGATACTCACCCGCCCCACGACGGGATCGCACGGCGCGCTGATGGATTCGATCTATCGCCGCCAGCGCCACATCTATGACGCGACGCGCAAATACTACCTGTTCGGCCGCGATACGCTGATCGACCGAATGGGCTGCACACCGGGGCAAAGCGTGCTGGAAGTCGGTTGCGGCACCGGGCGCAATCTGGACCGGATCGGATCGCGCTGGCCGTGGGTGCGACTGCACGGTTTCGACATATCCACGCAGATGCTGGAAACGGCGCAAGCCCGGCTTGGCACCGATGCGCGGCTGGCGCTGGGCGATGCGACCGACTTCGATCCGGCCGCCCTGTTCGGCATCGGCCAGTTCGATCATGTGATGATTTCCTTCGCGCTGTCGATGATCCCCGACTGGCGTGCGGCGATCGATCAGGCGGCGCGCGTGCTGGCGCCGGGCGGCAAGCTCCATATCGTCGACTTCGGCGATCTGGAGGGCCTCCCCCGCCCCTTACGCGCCGTGCTCAACGGCTGGCTGGCCCGTTTCCATGTCACGCCCCGGCTCGATCTGGTGGAATCCGCCGAAGCGGTGGCCCAGACGCGCGGCCTTACGGTGCGCTCCCGGCGCGGACCGCTGGGTTACTACCGCATCGTCACGCTGCGCCGGCCGGACACGGACTGAGCCTCGAATACCAGTTGCATTTGACAATTGATCCCGCTGTCCACAGTCTCCCGGCCTGAAACGGGTGGAGAGGACAACGATGCAACAAGCCATGCTGGCGCCGGCCGCTGTTCTGGTGGCGTGGTCGCTGATCATGCTCGGATGGGCCGCCGCCACGCGCCTGCCCGCGCTGTCGCGGATTGGCGGCATGGCCAATGCCAAGCCGGGCGGACGCGGGCAGGATCTGGAAGGCGTGCTGCCGCCGGTGGTGAACTGGAAATCGCACAACTACACGCACCTGATGGAACAGCCGACGCTGTTCTACGCGGTGGTCGCGATCCTGGCGATCGCTGGGGCCGACCGGATCGATGTGGGGCTGGCCTGGGGCTATGTCGGCCTGCGCGTGGTGCATTCGCTGTGGCAGGCGACGGTCAACCGCGTTCCGGTGCGCTTCATGCTGTTCAGCCTTTCCACGTTCTGCCTGATCGGCCTTGCGGTCCGGGCCGTGCTGGCAACCGTCGTCATCTGACACGCAAATTCAAAAGAGGGGGAGAATGCCAATGATCGGAATGACCATCCTGAAACCGGTGGTGCTGCTGGCGGCGTGGACCATGGTGATGTGGCTGTGGATGTACGCCAAGCGCATCCCCGCGATGAACGCCGCGAAAATCGACAGCGCCAACCTCGTCGGCGGCACCGGCAAGGATCTCGATGCCGTGCTGCCCCCCAATATCCAATGGATCGCCCACAACTACAACCACCTGCACGAAGCACCGACCGTGTTCTACGCGGTGGCGCTGGTGCTGGCGATCACCGGCCACGGCGATGGCCTGAACGCCACGCTGGGCTGGAGCTATGCCGGCCTGCGCGTAGTACACAGCCTTGTGCAGGCAACGGTCAACCGCGTGCTGGTGCGGTTTGCGCTGTTCGCGCTGTCGACCTTCGTGCTGATGGCGCTGGTCGTCCACGCCGCGCTGGCGGTGTTCTGACCGCTCAACCCTTGAGGAACAGGCTGGCCAGTTCGACGTGAGTCGACCAGCGGAACTGGCCCACCGGGCGCAGTTCGGCCAGCCTGTATCCCCCGGCGATCAGCGTGGCCGCATCGCGCGCCCAGCTTGCCGGGTTGCAACTGACATAGACCACGCGCGGCACGCAGCTTTCGGCGATCTGCGCCACCTGTTCGCGCGCGCCGGCACGCGGCGGATCGAGTAGCACCGCGCCGAAGCGATCGAGTTCCTCGGCGCGCAGCGGGTTGCGGAACAGATCGCGGTGCAAGGCATGGACCGGCCGCCCGTTCATCCGCGCGGCGGACTGGCAGGCCAGGTGCGCATCGCGCGCGGCTTCGGCGGCCAACACCTTGGTGCCCGGCCCGGCAAGGGCGAAGGCGAAGGTCCCCAACCCGGAAAAGAGATCGGCCACCGTCGGCGCATCGGCCAGCCATGCGCACGCGGCCGACGCCAGCGCGGCTTCCCCATCCTGCGTGGCCTGAAGGAAGCCGCCCGGCGGCAGCGCGACCGGAGTTCCGCCCAGCGTGATGGTAACCGGCTCCGGCTCCCAGGCCGTCTCCGCGCCATAACCGGAATCGAGCGTGAGGCGCGCAAGGCCATTGTCGCGCGCGAAATCCAGCAGCGCTTCGGTCTGGCGCAGACCTTCGGCGACCAGGCCCTGCAACCCCACCGCAACGCCCTGATCGGCCAGCGCCAGTTCGATATCGACCGCGAGCTTGCGATCGTTCCAGCCTTCCAGCAGCTTGCGCAACGGCGCCACCAGCGCGAACAGTTGCGGTGCCAGCACCGCGCATTCGCGCATGTCCACGATCCGGTGCGATCCCTGTTCGCGGAAACCCAGCACCACGCGACGGCCGATCGCCTGCGCATGCAGCGTCGCGCGTTGGCGCGTCTGCGGCGGCGAAAGGTGCGCGGGCAGAACCACATCCGGCTCAAGCCCCTGCCCCCGCGCCGCACCGGCAACGCGATCCTGCACGTAGTCGACCAACGCCTTTTCGGAGAGGTGCTGCAACTGGCAGCCACCGCATGCGGGAAAGTGGCGGCAGGCCGGATCGACATGCTCCGGCCCCCGCGTCAGCGTGCCATCGGCCTCCAGCACGTCGCCCGGAGCGGCCAGCGCCACATAGCGTCCGTCGGCGGTGGCGCCTTCGCCTTTCGCGGCGACGCGGACGATCAAGGCCGGGCCGGTCATGCGATCGCCGCCCGCACCGCCAGCCGCGTCGCACGGGCCAGATCGAGCGCGGTAAAGGCGGGGCCGGCAAGTCGCGCCGCCTCACCGTGAAGCCACAGCCCCTCCTGCGCGGCGCGCACGGCATCGCCATGCATGGCCAGCCGGCTCGCGATCATCCCGGCGAGTACGTCACCCGATCCGGCCACCGCCAGCCAGCTCGACGCGCGCGGCGCAAGCGTAACCGAGCCATCGGGGGCCGCAATGAGGCTGTCCGGTCCCTTGAGCAGCACCACAGCGCCACTCGCGCGCGCCAGCACCCCGGCGCGGTCTCGCCGAAGGGCCGCGCCCGATAAGCCGAAGGCCCGTTCCAGCGCGGCCATCTCGCCCTCGTGCGGCGTCAGTACGCACGCCGCGCGCAAAGGCAGGTCCGGCCCCAGCAGCATCAGCGCATCGGCATCGATCACCGTGGGCAATCCGCGCGAAACCACCGCGCTCAAACGCGCGCGGGCGGTCTGCCCTCGGCCCAGCCCCGGCCCGACCAGCAACGCCGCGATGCGTTCATCGGCGATGCCCGTGGCAACGTCTTCCGCGCAGACCAGTTCGGGCGGCACCCCGTCGGGCCGCCAATCGGCCAGCAGGCGCACATAGCCGGCGCCCGCCCGCAGCGCCGCTTCCGCCGACAGCAGAGGCGCGCCGGGCATCTCACCCGCCACAATGGCCAGCAGGCCGCGCCGGTACTTGTGGGAATCGGCGGGCGGCGCGCGAAACGCGGGCTTGTCCAGCACCGCCGCCGCGCCCGGCACCGCCGCCACGCCGATATCGACCAGCCGCAAATGCCCCATCGCCGCCGCCGCCGGCATCGCGAAATGCGCGTGCTTCCATGCGCCCAGCGCCACGGTCACGTCCCAGTTCGGCAGCCCCTCGTTGAGCGGCCGGCCGCTGTCGCTCTCGACCCCGCTGGGCAGATCGACCGTGATCCTGAAATGATGCGCCGCCGCCAGACGCTGCAGCAGCGCAAGAAGATCATCGGGCAGCGCGCGCGTCAGGCCGCTGCCGAACAGGCAATCGACAAATACCTCGCCATGCACGGCCGCGTCTGGCCCCAGCACCGTGCCGGTAAACAGGCCACGCGCGTTGCGCGCGGCGTCCGTCCCCGGATCGCGCGCGGCGATCACGGTGACCGGGGTGCCATGCTCCTGCAAATGGCGCGCGATGACATAGCCGTCGCCACCGTTGTTGCCCGGTCCGCACAGCACTGTCACCGGACGGCCCGCCGCGATCCGGCGCACATATTCGCCCGCGCCGCGCCCGGCCACGTCCATCAGCGCTTCCACGCTGGTGCCAGTGGCGATCAGCGCTTCCTCGGCCGCGCGCATCTGCGCGACGGTGAGCACCTGCCTCGGGACGGATGCACGGTGTTGCGGCATGGTCGGCCCCGCCCCCCTTCAACCCTGCCGGCGCGCTCAGCCGCGCGGGGCAGGCTTGAGCTGCGAAATGTCGCGCACCGCGCCTTTCGCGGCGCTGGTGGTCATCGCGGCATAGGCCTGCAGCGCCACCGAAACCTTGCGCGCGCGGGGCTTCAGCGGCTTCCAAGCGGCATCGCCTGTCGCTTCCATCTCCGCGCGCCGCGCCGCCAGTTCCGCGTCCGACACCGCCAGGCTGATCGTGCGCGCAGGGATATCGATGTCGATGCGATCGCCGTTGCGCACCAACCCGATCGCACCGCCTTCCGCCGCTTCGGGCGAGACGTGGCCGATCGACAGGCCCGACGTGCCGCCGGAAAAGCGCCCGTCGGTGATCAGCGCGCAGGCTTTGCCCAGCCCCTTCGACTTGATATAGCTGGTGGGATAGAGCATTTCCTGCATGCCCGGCCCGCCCTTCGGCCCTTCGTAGCGGATCACCACGACATCGCCGGCCTTGACCTGCCCGGTCAGGATGCCGGTAACCGCCGCGTCCTGGCTTTCGAACACCACCGCCGGGCCGGAGAACTTCAGGATCGATTCATCGACGCCCGCCGTCTTCACGATGCAGCCGTCGAGCGCGATATTGCCGGTCAGCACCGCCAGCCCGCCGTCCTTGCTGAAGGCGTGTTCGGCCGACCGGATCACGCCGCTCTCGCGATCGAGATCGAGCGAATCCCAGCGGCGGTTCTGGCTGAACGCGGTCTGCGTGGGCACGCCACCGGGCGCGGCCTTGAAGAATTCCTGCACCGAAGGCGCATTGGTGCGCGCGATGTCCCACTGGTTGAGCGCATCGCCCAGCGTGCGGCTGTGGACGGTCGGCAGGTCGGTGTTCAGCAGTCCCGCCCGGTCAAGCTCGCCCAGGATCGCGAAGATACCACCGGCACGGTGGACGTCCTCCATATGGACGTCGGCCTTCGCCGGCGCGACTTTCGACAGGCAGGGCACCCGGCGCGAGAGGCGATCGATGTCCGTCATGGTGAAATCAACGCCCGCTTCCTGCGCGGCGGCCAGCAGGTGCAGCACGGTGTTGGTCGAACCGCCCATCGCGATGTCGAGGCTCATCGCGTTCTCGAACGCGGCGAAGCTGGCGATCGCGCGCGGCAGCGCGGTCTCGTCCTCGTCCTCGTAGTACCGCTTGCACAAGTCCACCACCAGACGCCCGGCTTCGCGGAACAGGCGTTCGCGATCGGCGTGGGTGGCCAGCGTCGATCCGTTGCCCGGCAGCGACAGGCCCAGCGCCTCGGTCAGGCAGTTCATCGAATTGGCGGTGAACATGCCCGAGCACGAACCGCAGGTGGGGCAGGCGGACCGTTCGATGGTCTGCACTTCCTCGTCGGTGTAGGATTCGTCGGCGGCGGCGACCATGGCGTCGATCAGGTCCAGCGCGTGTTCCTTGCCGCGCAGCACCACCTTGCCGGCTTCCATCGGCCCGCCCGAAACGAACACGACCGGGATGTTGATCCGCATCGCCGCCATCAGCATGCCCGGCGTGATCTTGTCGCAGTTGGAAATGCAGACCATCGCGTCGGCGCAATGGGCATTGACCATGTATTCCACGCTGTCGGCGATCAGATCGCGGCTGGGCAGCGAATAGAGCATGCCATCGTGGCCCATGGCGATGCCGTCATCCACCGCGATGGTGTTGAATTCCTTGGCGACGCCGCCCGCCGCCTCGATCTCGCGGGCGACGAGCTGCCCCAGATCCTTGAGATGGACGTGGCCCGGCACGAACTGGGTGAAGCTGTTCACCACCGCGATGATCGGCTTGCCGAAATCGCTGTCCTTCATGCCCGTCGCGCGCCACAGCCCCCGGGCCCCCGCCATGTTGCGACCATGGGTGGACGTGCGCGAACGATAGGCTGGCATGGGTAGGAACTCCGGCAACTGACTCGAAAATCACAGGCTCAAACCCGCCCCCTACTCCACGCGGGAGGGCCAGTCGAAGGATAATTTTCAAGGCCGCCCGGCGCGGCGAGGCCCGGAATCCCTAGCTGATTTCAAGCGCAACCTGATTGGCGACACGCGCCAGCAGATCGGCCCAGCGCGCCTGCCCTTCCGCCGTGCCGATCTGGTCCTGCCGCACTTCCACGCCCAGATAGGGCCGGTCCTCCGCTTCGGCGTGGCGGTTCATCGTGGCATTGAGCAGTCGGCCGGAATAGGGCTCCTGATCGCCCACGATCAGCCCTTCGGCCTCCAGCAGAGGAATCGCGATGCGCGCGGCGCGATCATCCTCGTTGTAGAGTACGCCGATATGCCATGGTCGCGGTTCGTCGCTGGTTGCCAGCCGTGGCGTGAAGCTGTGCAGCGACAGGATCAGCGCGGCAGGCGCGGCATCCAGCGCATCGGCCAGCGCCGAGTGATAGGGCCGGAAGAACCGCGCCAGCCGCGCCTCGTGCCCCGCGTGATCCAGCGCGTTGCCCGGAATGGCGTGCCCGTCGCTGGCGATCGGAATGACGGCGGGCGCGTGTTCCTCGCGGTTGAAATCGCAGACGAGCCGGCTGACATTGCCGAGGAATGCGGCGATGCCCGGCCGCTCCACCATGCGTCCGGCAATCCCGGCGACGCCGATGTCCACCGCGATGTGCTGGTCGAGCAGCGCGGGATCGATGCCAAGGTTGATGTCATCGGGCACGCGGTTGGAGGCGTGGTCCGATACCACCATGATCCCGCCGAAGCGCGGCGTGCCGAGAAGACGGAAGGCGTCGGTCATCGCAAGGCTCCCGCCAAAGTCCACCAACCGGTCTGGCTGGCTGCAATCGATCGCGCGGCCGCATCGCGCGCAGTGCTGGTTTCGAACAGCGCAAAGCAGGTCGCGCCCGAGCCGGACATGCGGGCAAGACGCGGGCCGGTTGCCTGAAGCGCGGCCAGCACGTCGGCAATCTGCGGGTGCAACGCCACGGCCGGCATTTCCAGATCGTTGCGCGCATCAGCCCAGTTGGCGACGTCCAGCGCGCCCCGGTCGATGCCGTCCCACGCGAAAAAGACCGGGCCGGTGGGACAGGCAACGCGCGGATTGACCAGAAGCACGGGCAATCCTTCCAGCGCGCTGCCGTCGATGGGCGTCAGCTTCTCACCCACGCCTTCGCCATGCACGGTTTGCGAGGCGACGCAGGCGGGCACATCGGCGCCGAGGTCTGCCGCTACATCGGAAGGGCGCACATGGTCTGGCCCCAGCCCCCACATACGCGAGAGCAGGCGCAGGGCTGCCGCCGCGTCCGCCGATCCACCGCCGATCCCGGCGGCGATGGGCAAGCGCTTTTCCAGCGTGAATGCCGCGCCGCCCCGGATGCCGTTGCGGTCGGCAAGCATCCGTGCGGCACGCAGGACGAGGTTGTCATCGCCGTTTGACAGCCCATCGGCGAACGGACCGGTGATCGTGAGTGAGAAAGTGTCAGCCGGTTCGGCGGTCAGTTCGTCGCCCGCGTCCACGAAGGCGAACAGCGTCTCCAGTTCGTGATAACCATCAACCCGCCGCCGCCGCACGTGGAGCGCGAGGTTGAGCTTGGCGTAGGCGGTTTCGCGAAAGGCGGGGGCGGGATTCATCCTCCCTTCCCTGAAACGGGCGAAGCGCCGGAGCAACCCCGACGCCTCGCCTTTTTCCACGGTATCGCCCAAGCGATCACATGTTCGGGTAGTTCGGCCCGCCGCCGCCTTCGGGCGTTACCCAGTCGATGTTCTGGGTCACGTCCTTGATGTCGCAGGTCTTGCAGTGGACGCAGTTCTGCGCGTTGATCTGCAGGCGCGGCTCGCCTTCCTCCACGCCGACGAACTCATAGACCCCCGCCGGGCAATAGCGCTGCTCCGGCCCGGCGTAGAGCGGCAGATTGATCCGCGTCGGCACCGTGGGGTCCTTGAGCACGAGGTGGCACGGCTGATCCTCCTCGTGGTTGGTGTAGGAGAACGAAACCGAGGTCAGGCGGTCGAAGCTGATCACGCCATCGGGCTTGGGATAGGCGATCGGCTTGAACAGATCGGCGCGCTGCGTCGCTTCGGCATCCTTGTGGTGCTTGAGCGGTTTCCACAGGCCGAAACCGGCAATCGTGCGCAGCCACATGTCCGTGCCGGCCAGCACGGTGCCGAGTTCGCCGCCGAACTTGGCGATGAGCGGCTGGGCGTTCTGCACCTTCTTCAGTTCGGTGGCGATCCAGCTTTCGCGCACGGCCGCGTCATATTCGGCCATCGCGTCCTTCTCGCGCCCGGCCGCGATCGCGGCGGCCGCCGCCTCGGCCGCGAGCATCCCGCTCTTCATCGCGGTGTGGCTGCCCTTGATGCGCGGCACGTTGACGAAGCCGGCCGAGCAGCCGATCAGCGCGCCGCCGGGGAACGCCAGCTCCGGCACGGACTGCCAGCCGCCTTCGTTGATCGCGCGCGCGCCATAGGACACGCGGCGGCCGCCCTCCAGGATCTTGCGGATTTCCGGGTGCTGCTTCCAGCGCTGGAATTCCTCGAACGGATAGACATAGGGGTTCGCGTAATCGAGCGCGGTGACGAAGCCGAGCGCGACCTGGTTGTTCGCCTGATGATAGAGGAACCCGCCGCCCCAGGTGTTGCTTTCCGAAAGCGGCCAGCCCTGCGTGTGCAGCACGCGGCCCGGAACGTGCTTTTCGGGATCGATGTCCCACAGTTCCTTGATGCCGATGCCATAGACCTGCGGTTCGCAGTTCCGCTCCAGATCGAAGTGCTGCTTCAGCCGCTTGGTCAGGTGCCCGCGCGCGCCTTCGGCAAAGAAGGTGTACTTGGCGTGCAGTTCCATGCCGGGTTGGTAATCGGCCTTCTTCTCGCCATCGCGGCCGACGCCCATGTCGCCGGTGGCCACGCCCATGACCGCGCCGTTCTCGTCGAACAGCACTTCGGCCGCCGGGAAGCCGGGGAAGATTTCGACGCCCAGTTCCATGGCCTGTTCGGCCAGCCAGCGGCACAGGTTGCCCAGGCTGCCGGTATAGTTGCCGTGGTTCGACATGAACGGCGGCATCGGCCAGTGCGGGATCGCCATCTTGCCGGTGCGGGTCAGCACCCAGTGCCAGTTGTCCGTAACGGGCACTTCCGCCATCGGGCAGCCTTGCTCACGCCATTCGGGCAGCAGTTCGTCCAGCGCCTTCGGATCGACCACCGCGCCCGACAGGATATGCGCGCCGATCTCCGACCCCTTTTCCAGGAGGCAGACGGACAGTTCGGGATTGATCTGCTTCAGGCGGATGGATGCCGCCAGCCCGGCCGGACCGCCGCCGACGATGACGACGTCATAAGGCATCGATTCCCGTTCGCTCATTCCCCTGCTCCGTGTTCTTAATTGCGCGCTGAACGTGTTAGTGCCTTGAAAGCTGGCTTGTGCAAGGTCAAGACCGCAAGCACTGTCCCATGGAATAATGCAGAGACCTGATGGCGGAAAGCATCGCGGATATTCGTGCTCGGGCGCCAGCGCTCGTTGCCGCCGCCTTCGACTGGTGGCGCGACGCAGGTGTGGATTGCGCCTTCGTCGATGATCCGCAGGACTGGCTGGCCGAAGCCCACGCGCGGGATCAGGCGGAAAAGGGAGGCGCTCGACCGGCACCGGCCCGGAAAGCGCCCGAAACGCCAGCCGCGGCCGAAATTCCGCGCATCGGCGGCCCGCGCGATCAGTGGCCGGCCACGCTGGCGGAGTTCCCGTCGTGGTGGCTTTCGGAACCGTCGCTGGCTCCCGCCGGCCTGCCGCGCGTGCCCCCTGCCGGGCCCGTGCAGGCTGATCTGATGGTGCTGGTTGCGATGCCCGAAGAGGACGATAGCGAGGCTCTTCTATCCGGGCGCTCGGGCCGGCTGCTTGACGCCATGCTGGCGGCGATGGGCCTTTCCCGGTCCCAGGTCTACATCGCGGCCGCGCTGCCGGCACGAATCGCCGCGCCGGACTGGGCGCGGCTGGCGGAAACGGGAATGGGCGCCATTCTGGCGCACCATGTCACCCTGGCAGCGCCGCGCAGGATGCTTGTGTTCGGGAGATCGGGCATTTCAACGCTGATGGGCAACGATTCACCGAATAATGCTGCGAATTTGGACTCGTTTAACCATGACGGAGGCAGGGTTCCGGCGGCTTCGGCCCATGACCTTGAGGCAATGCTGGCGCGGCCGGCGCTCAAGGCGGGCATTTGGAGCCGCTGGCTTGAATGGACGACGGACGGGGACTGAACCTTGGTGATCAACAGGCGCCTCACCCGCGCAGCCCTTTTGGGATTGGCGGCGGTGGCCGGCTCGATGGCGGGCACGGCTCCCGCGCACGCCAACAGCGCGGCGGTCGACTATTTCCGCAGCCGCGCGGATCGAACTGCCGTTCCCTCGCTGCTGAGCCAGGACGACCGCCAGTATTACCGTGACCTGTTCGGCGCGATCGAGCGCGAGGATTGGGCGTCGGTCCAGTCGATGTTCGTCAAGCGCGCCGATGGCCCGCTCCATGCGGTCGCCCGCGCGCAATTCTATCTCGCCGCCTCGTCGCCGCGCATCGAACTCGATTCGCTTAACCAGCTTCTGGCGCAAGCGCCGGAACTGCCATGGGCCGAACAGATCGGTCGGCTGGCGATCAAGCGTGGCGCCACCGCTCTGCCGGTGCCGCTGCCCAGCACGCAGCAGCTTTTCGCGATGCCTTCGGTATCCAAGCGCATCCGCCCCCGCTCGATCGCCGATGGAACGATGCCGGATTCGGTCGCCAGCGCGATCCAGCTCCGGATCAAGAACGACGATCCCATGGGCGCCAAGGTGCTGCTCGACGGCATCGATGCCTCGCTATCGTCCGACGCGCGCGCCGAATGGCGCCAGAAGGTCGGCTGGGCGTTCTACATCGAAAATCAGGATGCCGACGCGCGCGCCGTTTCGTTGAGCGCGGTTGAAGGCTCCGGCCCGTGGATTGCCGAGGCGCTGTGGACGGCAGGGCTTGCAAGCTGGCGCATGGACGATTGCCTTGCCGCCGCCGATAGCTTCGAAAAGGCCGCCGGGCAGGCCCAGAATCAGGAACTCTCCTCGGCCGCGCATTACTGGGCCAGCCGCGCGTGGCTACGTTGCCGCAAGCCCGAAAAGGTGACAGCGGCGTTGCGCGCCGCCGCCCGCAGCCGCGATACGCTCTATGGCATGATGGCCGCCGAGGCGCTGGGGCTGCGCGAAGGCCAGCTCGCCACCACGCCCGATTTCAGCAACGATGACTGGCAGAAGCTGCGCGCGGTCAACAACGTGCGCCTGGCCGTGCAACTCGCCGAGATCGGCCGCGATGGCCTGGCGGACGAAGTGCTGCGCTATCAAGCGCGGATAGGTGATCCAGGCCTCTACGCCCCGCTGTCGCGCCTCGCGCGCGATCTGGGCCTGCCCTCCACGCAATTGTGGATGGCCTATAACGCCCCGGCGGGCGCGCGGGCCGACGAAGCCGCGCGCTTCCCCGCGCCGAAGTGGGCGCCGGCCAACGGCTGGAAGGTCGATCCGGCGCTGGTCTTTGCCCATTCGCTGCAGGAATCGAACTTCCGCACCGCCGTCACCAGCCCGGCCGGCGCGCGCGGGCTGATGCAGGTGATGCCCGGCACCGCGCGCGACATGGCGCGCAACGATCCGGCGATGGCGGGCCGCGACCGCCAGCTCGATCAGCCCGACGTCAACCTTGCCTTCGGCCAGACCTACCTCACCCAGCTGCGCGATTCGGGCGCGACCGGCGGGCTCCTGCCCAAGGTCATGGCCGCGTACAACGCCGGACCGCTGCCGATCGCGCGCTGGAACACCGAAATCCACGATGGTGGCGATCCGCTGCTGTGGATGGAATCGATCCCCTATTGGGAAACGCGCGGCTACGTCGCCATCGTCATGCGCAACTACTGGATGTACGAACGGCAGGCCGGCGGCCCCTCCGACAGCCGCATCGGGCTGGTGCAAGGGCTGTGGCCCAAGTTCCCCGGCCTTGCGGGCGCGGAGAACGTGCGGGTCGCCTACAATGGCCATTGATCCCTCGCGGACGTTCAAGCCGATCAACATCGCCCTGCTCACCGTGTCCGACACGCGCGGGCCGGAAGACGATACCTCCGGCGATATCCTTGCCGGGCGCATCGCCGCGGCCGGCCACGCTCTGGCCGCCCGCGCGATCGAAAAGGACGACGCCGCCCGCATCGCGGACCGGCTGAACGCCTGGATCGACGATCGCGCGATAGACGCGGTGGTCATCACCGGCGGCACGGGCCTGACCGGCCGCGACGTGACGCCCGAAGCGCTCGACCGCGTGAAGACGCGCGACATCCCCGGCTTCGGCGAACTGTTCCGCTGGATCAGCTACAAGACCATCGGCACCAGCACGATCCAGTCGCGCGCCTGCGCGGTGGTAGCACGGGGAACCTACATCTTCGCCCTGCCCGGCTCCAATGGCGCGGTGAAGGACGGTTGGGATGGCATCCTGGCCGAACAGCTCGACAGCCGGAACCGCCCCTGCAACTTCGTGGAACTGATGCCGCGCCTGCTGGAAGTGTGAGTCCCCAGATCGGCAGGCTGCGTTAGCGGTTGAACGCGTTCCCTATATGTTCTAAATTGAGGGGATGGTCCGCCCCCCTCCCATCCACGGCCGAGGCGCCCAATCGGGCGCCGTGCCGACGCGCTTCGGCCTGGCCACGCGCGAGGAGGACGGGGACTGGCTTGACGCGCGCGAGGGCATAGACGGCGCGCCGGGCAAGCTGCGCACCACGGTGATCGATCTGCACCCGAAATCGATCGTCACGTTCAACACATCGCCCGATATCGCCTTCGACCGCTCGCTCAATGCCTATGCCGGATGCGAGCACGGCTGCATCTATTGCTATGCGCGGCCGACCCACGCCTATCACGATCTGTCCCCCGGCCTCGATTTCGAGACCAGGCTGTTCGCCAAGCCGCAGGCGGCCGAGCTTCTGCGCAAGACATTCGCCAAGCGGGGGTACCGCCCCCGGCCACTGGCCATGGGGACCAATACCGATCCCTATCAGCCGATCGAGGCGCGCTACCGCATCACGCGGCAGGTGCTGGAAACCTGTCTGGAAACGCGCCATCCGGTGACGATCACCACCAAATCGGCCCGCGTGCTGGACGATCTGGACCTGCTGGCCGAACTGGCGCGCCACCGGCTGACCGCCGTGAGCATCTCGGTGACCAGCCTCGACCCGCACTTGTCGCGCCTGCTGGAACCGCGCGCTTCGGCCCCCGCCAAGCGGCTGGCGGCGCTGGGCCGGCTGGTGGAAGCCGGTGTGCCGGCGCATGTCTCAGTCGCGCCGGTCATCCCTTCGATCACCGATGAATTCATGGAAGGCATTCTCGAACGCGCCGGCGCGCTGGGCGTGCGGTCGGCCAGCTGGATCATGCTGCGCCTGCCGCACGAAGTGGCGCCGCTGTTTCGCGAATGGCTGTCCGTCCACTTCCCCGATCGCGCGGGCAAGGTCATGGGCATCGTGCAGGACGTGCGCGACGGGCGCGACAACGATCCCGGTTTCTTCACCCGGATGAAGCCACAGGGGGTCTGGGCCGATCTGATCCGCACCCGCTTCCGCCTGGGCTGCAAGCGCGCGGGGATAGGTCGCGTGGAGATCGATCTCGATTGTTCAGCGTTCCGCCCGCCCAGCGTGGATGGGCAGCTCAGCCTTCTCTAGGGCGTTTAGGTTTTTTCAAACGCACCATCGTCATTGCGAGGAGACGCAGTCGACGAAGCAATCCAGAGTCACGCTCAAGCCGCTCTGGATTGCTTCGCTACGCTCGCAATGACGAACGCGTAGGGTAAGAGTGTGCAAGCGATATAATCGACTTCTCTAGGGTCATTAGGCCCGTTCCGCCGGTTCGTAGCGCCGTTCGCCGGTCAGCGGATCGTACCAGACCTCGATGATCGCGCCCGTCTCGTGATCGATCTCGCGCTCGCCGGTGCGCTGCCACTGGCTGTGCGAGGAGCCCCTGCGCCCGCGATACCCGGCGTCGAACACGGTGCCGATCACGATCAGCGCGGCGAACACGAACAGGCCGGCGCCGCCCCCGGTGCTGCCTTCGAGCACCACGCCGCCGCATACCATCGCGACCGCCAGCACCAGCGCGGCGATGCGGCCATTGCGCGTCATTGCGGTTTCAGCCGCACCGCCGTGCCATAGGCGACGACTTCGTTCATCGTCTGCCCGATCGATCCGGAATCGAAGCGCATCATCACCACGGCATCGGCGCCCATCAGCCGCGCGTTCATCACCAGCCGATCGATCGCGTGCCGCCGGGTGTCCTCCACCAGCGCCGAATATTCCTTGATCTCGCCGCCCACGATCGAGCGCAAGCCGGCCATGATGTTGCCGCCCAGCCCCCGGCTGCGCACGACCACGCCGAACACCTGCCCCAGCGCTTCCTGCACTTCGCGCCCGGCTATATTCTCCGTCGTGGTCACGATCATGCGCCTATCCTCCTGTTGGCGAAAACCGCACCAGGCGGCTGTCCCGCACCGCCGCCTGGCGATGGACGACGACCAGTTTATATTCGGGGTCCGTCACCATGGCGAGGAACGCCGCCGCATCGGGATAGCCCATGACGAACGTGGCATCCCACGGCCATTCCTCAGGCCCGGTGACGACGCATTCGAAGCCGCCTTCCCAGACCATGCTTGCCCCCACCCTGGCCAGCACCGGCGCGATCGCGCGGTGGTATTCGGCATAGGCCTGCGCGCCGGTCCAGCCCTTGTCCGCCAGCGGATGCCCTTCGGGATAGGCCGCCTTGTCCTTGAAGCGGACAAGGTTCAGCATCCGGATGGGTGTGTCACGCGGCAGCGCCTTGAAGCGATCGAAGTTCGCGCGGTCCGGATCGATGTAGTCCATGGCTCAGGCGGCCCACTGGAAATCGCGAAACTGGTCGCGCAAGTCCTTCTTGCTGATCTTGCCGGTGCCGGTGTGCGGTATCTCGTCGACGAACACGATGTCGTCGGGCACCCACCACTTGGCGACCTTGGTCGCCAGGAACGCGCGCAGATCATCGGAGCCGACATCGACGCCAGCCTTGCGCACCACGACCAGCAGGGGCCGTTCGTCCCACTTGGGGTGGAACACGCCGATCGCGGCGGCTTCGGCCACGGCGGGATGGCCGACGGCGGCGTTTTCCAGCTCGACCGAGCTGATCCATTCGCCGCCCGACTTGATGACGTCCTTGGTTCGGTCGGTCAGTTGCAGCGTGCCGTTGGGATGGATCACCGCAACGTCGCCCGTATCGAACCACTGGGCGGTATCGACGGCTTCCTTTTCGCCCTTGAAGTAGCGCTTGACCACCCACGGGCCGCGCACCTGCAAGGCGCCGGCGGTCTTGCCGTCGCGCGGCAGGACGATACCGGGATCGCCCAGATCGACGCAGCGCATCTCGACGCCGAACGGCACCCGCCCCTGCATCGCCTTGATGCCGATCTGTTCGGCGAAGCTCAGGTCGTCCCAGTCCCAGGTTTCGGTGCCGGTGGTGCCGATGGGCGAGGTTTCGGTCATGCCCCAGGCGTGTGCCACGCGGATGCCTTCGCCCATGAAGCGTTCGATCATCGAGGACGGCATGGCCGAACCCCCGCAGACGACCTGCTTCAGGCTGGGCGGCATGCCCATGCCGGACCTGTCTATTTCCTGGAGAAAGGCCAGCCACACCGTCGGCACGCCGGCCGAAGCCGTCACCTTCTCGCGCCGGAACAGATCGCACAGCACGGCCGCATCGTTCACCGCCGAATAGACGAACTTGGCACCTGCCGCCGCACCCGCCCAGGGCAAGCCCCAGCTGGCCGCGTGGAACATCGGCACGATCGGCATCATCACGGTGCGCGCGTCCATGCCGAACACCGCCGGCTGAAGCGAGGAGATCGCGTGCAGCATCGTCGAACGGTGCGTGTAGAGCACGCCCTTGGGATTGCCGGTGGTGCCGCTGGTGTAGCACAGCATGCACGGATCGTTCTCGTCGCCGTCGGCCCAGGTGGCATGACCGTTCTCGGCGCCGATCCAGTCCTCGAAATGGATCGCCGGCTCGTCGGAATCGAAGCAGACATAGCGTTCGATCGTCGGCCACCGCGGCCTCATCCGCTCCACGATCGGCGCGAACGCCTTGTCGAACAGCAGGACGCGGTCTTCCGCGTGGGCCACGATATATTCCAGCTGGTCGTCGAACAGGCGCGGGTTGATCGTGTGCAGGATGCCACCCGCACCCACCGCGCCATACCAGGTGACAAGGTGCCGGTGATGGTTCATCGCCAGCGTGGCGATGCGATCGCCGGGCTGGATGCCGATCCGCTGCAGCGCCTGCGTCATTTTCAGCGCATCGCGGCGAATGCCCGCCCAGGTGGTGCGGCTTTCCGTGCCGTCCGCCCAGTGGCTGACCAGTTCGCGCGCGCCATGTTCCCGCGCGGCATGATCGAGCAGATGGGTAACGCGCAGCTTCCAATCCTGCATGGCTCCAAGCTGCATCGTTTTCCTCTCCCGGTTGTTCTATTCCACCAGCCGCAAGTGCCGTTCCGCGCGCGCGGTCAGCGCCACATTGGCAAGCCCCTCGATGGGAATCAACCGTTCGATTAATTCGCTGTCGAGCCGGAAATCACCGCCCAGCCGGATAAGGGGCTCCTTCGGACTTCCGGTCCGCAGGCGCGCCAGCACTTCGCCTTTCGCGTCGCCACCGCGCGGCAGCAGCATGGCCAGCTCCGAAATCGCCTCGGGCTTCGTGACATCGAGCTTCAACTGCATCCGCGCCGCGCTCGTCACCGAGGACAGCGGCCGCGCGCCACGCACCGTTACGCGCGGCGGCTCGTCGGGATTGGGCCGGTCCAGTTCGACGTTGAGCAGCACGCAGGTCCCGTCGCGCGCCCACTGCACGAAGGAATCAACCAGCGCCTCCTCGAAGCACGAGGCGGAGAACAGCCCGCTGCTGTCGGAGAAATCGGCCATGACGAAGTCCTTGCCGCGCTTGGTCTTGCGCTTCTGGACGTTCTCCACCATCGCCGCCATCACCGCGCCGCTGCGTCCACCCGCTTCGCCGCCGCCCGACATCAGGCTGCCATAGGTGCGCGCGCCGTTCGCCGAAGCGACCGCGCGGTATTCCTCCACCGGATGCGCGGCGAAATAGAACCCGAAGTTCTCGCGTTCGGCCGCCATCTGGTCCGCGCGGCTCCACGGCTTCGTATCGGCAAGGCGCGTGGCCGGCACGGCATGGTCATCGCCCCCGAACAGGCCACCCTGCCCGCTGGAGCGAGAACGCGCCGCCTCGTCCGCCACGGCCATCAGCAGTTCGGCGTTGGCGATCACTTGTGCGCGGTTCGGTTCCAGGCAATCCAACGCGCCGCCGGCGGCCAGCGCTTCCAGCTGGCGCCGGTTCATCGATCCCGCCGGAATACGGCGGAACAGGTCGTCCAGCGTCTCGAACGGTCCTTTCGCCTCGCGTTCGGCGACAATCGCTTCCATCGCCTTTTCGCCCACGTTGCGCAGCCCCGCCAGCGCATAACGCACGGCATAGCCATCGTCGGTCCGCTCGACGGTGAATTCGGCAACGGAATGGTTGATGTCCGGCCCATGCAGCGCCACGCCGTTGCGTCGCATGTCGTCCACGAACACGGCCAGCTTCTCCGACTGGTGCATGTCGAAGCACATCGATGCGGCGTAGAATTCGTGCGGGTAGTGCGTCTTGAGCCAGGCCGTCTGGTAGGCGAGCAGCGCATAGGCGGCGGCGTGCGACTTGTTGAAGCCATAGCCCGCGAACTTGTCGATCAAGTCGAACAGCTCGTTGGCCTTGGCGGCCTCGATCCCCGAAACCTCCTTGCAGCCATCGACGAAGCGCTGGCGCTGGGCGTCCATTTCCGCCTGCACCTTCTTGCCCATGGCGCGGCGCAGCAGGTCGGCATCGCCCAGCGAATAGCCGGCCAGGATCTGCGCGGCCTGCATGACCTGTTCCTGATAGACGAAGATGCCGTAGGTTTCGGAGAGGATGCCGGCGAGCTTCTCGTGCGGGTATTCGATGCTCTCCAGCCCGTTCTTGCGCCGCCCGAACAGCGGGATGTTATCCATCGGGCCGGGCCGGTAGAGCGAGACGAGCGCGATGATGTCGCCGAAGTTGGTCGGCTTCACCGCCGCCAGCGTGCGCCGCATCCCTTCCGATTCCAGCTGGAACACGCCCACCGTATCGCCGGACTGGAGCAGCCGGTACACATCGGCATCGTCCCACGGCAACGTGGACAGGTCGATCGCGATGCCGCGCTTGCCCAGCAGGTCCACCGCCTTGCGCAGCACCGACAGCGTCTTGAGGCCCAGGAAGTCGAACTTCACCAGCCCCGAATCCTCGACATGCTTCATGTCGAACTGGGTCACCGGCATGTCCGAACGCGGATCGCGGTAGAGCGGGACGAGCTGCGCCAGCGGCCGGTCGCCGATCACCACGCCGGCGGCATGGGTGGAACTGTTGCGCGGCAGCCCTTCGAGCTGCATGGCAAGGTCGATCAGCCGCTTGACCTCGGGATCGCGGTCATACTCGCGCTTCAGCTCCGCCACGCCGTTCAGCGCGCGCGGCAGCGGCCAGGGGTCGGTCGGATGGTTGGGCACCATCTTGCACAGCCGGTCGACCTGGCCATAGCTCATCTGCAGGATGCGGCCGGTATCGCGCAGCACCGCGCGGGCCTTCAGCTTGCCGAAGGTGATGATCTGCGCGACGTGATCGTCGCCGTACTTCTGCTGGACGTAGCGGATCACTTCGCCGCGCCGCGTTTCGCAGAAGTCGATGTCGAAGTCCGGCATCGAAACGCGCTCGGGATTGAGGAAGCGTTCGAACAGCAGCCCCAGCCGGATCGGATCGAGATCGGTGATGGTCAGTGCCCAGGCGACGAGCGAGCCCGCGCCGGAACCGCGCCCCGGCCCCACCGGAATCGAATGTTCCTTGGCCCACTTGATGAAGTCGGCAACGATCAGGAAGTAACCGCCAAAGCCCATGCGGTTGATGATGCCGATCTCGAACTCCAGCCGCGCGCGGTAGTCGAGCACCTCCTCGAACACGCCCGCTTCCCCAAGCTGCGGAAAATCGCCGGCGGCCAGCTCCACGTCTGGCCCGGCGCACAGCACTTGCGCCAGCTCGGCATGGCAGGCTTCGGGGTAGTACGGCTGCAACCGCGCGACCAGGCCGGTGCGCGAATCCTCGGCGCACATCCGTGCTTCGCCTTCCTTGTCGCCGGCCAGGCTGGGCAGGATCGGCTTGCGCTTGGGCGGCATGAACGCGGTGCGCTGCGCCACCACCAGCGTGTTCGCCAGCGCCTCGGGCACGTCGGAGAACAAGTGCTCCATGATCTCCGCCGGCTTGATCCACCATTCCTGCGAGGAACGTGGGCGATCGGCGCTGTCGACATGCGTCGAACTGGCGATGCACAGCATGGCATCGTGCGCGGCGTAGAACGTGCGCTCGGCGAAGCACGCCGGATTGGTGGCGATCAGCGGCAGATCGCGGGCATAGGCCATCTCGATCAGCGCTTCCTCGCCCGCTTCCTCCACCTTGTCCCCCCGCCGCACGAGTTCGAGGTAGAGCCGGTCGGGAAACAGCTCCTGCAGCCGATCGCAATAGGCATAGGCCGCCGGCATCTGCCCTTCGGCCAGCAGCCGCGTCAGCGCGCCTTCCCCGCCCGCCGTCAGGCACAGCAGGCCATCGGTGTGACCCACAAGGTCCGCCAGCACGACATGCGGCGCGAACTCCAGCGGCCGTTCCAGATGCGCGCGGCTGACGAGATGGCACAGATTGTCGTACCCTTCCGCATCCTGCGCATAGAGGCCCAGCCAGTCGATCGTCGGCGCCTGCGCGCCGAACCCCGGCGCCGCCCCTTCGCGTTCGGGCCGCGCCACGGCGAGCATCGTACCGATCACGGGCTGCACGCCCACGTCCTTGCACGCCTTGGCGAAGGCGACGCTGCCGTAAAGCCCGTTGCGATCGGAAATGGCGATGGCCGGGAAGCCGCGCTCGGCCGCCGTCTTGGCGATCATCTTCGGGTCGATCGCGCCGTCGAGCATGGTGTAGGACGAGAAAATGCGAAGCGGAACGAACGGGGCGTGGGGCATAGAGCCGAATATGCCCCCCGTTTGCCGCCTAACCAAGAGCGTCGCGCGCGCTTCCCACCGAAAAATCCGCCCTGCCACCACCATCGTGACGCGCATCACTTGGTTTGCGACGCTGCCGGGCCTATCCTGCGGCAAAGAAGGTCAAAAAGGTCGCGTGAGTTTCGCCCTATAGGAAAGGACGCGGGAATGACCGACACGCCCGAACTGCCCCAGGCCGACGACCGCAGCATCGTGGAGCGCGCCAAGGCGATCTTGCTCAAGCCCGCCAACGAATGGCCCCGGATCGCGGCCAGCACCGAAACGCCGGGCGACCTGATCACCCGCTATGCCGTCCCGCTGGCGGCTATCGGCCCGCTGGCGACGTTCGTCCACGGGCAGGTATTCGGTTACGGCGCGCTGGGGTTCAGCTGGAAACCGGGGCTGGTGGCCGGTCTTGGCAGCGCCGTGGGGACTTACGTGCTCGGCCTTGTCGGCGTGATCGTGCTGGCGCTGATCGCGGACTGGCTGGCGCCGAAGTTCTCCGGTGTCTCGAACCGCACCGCCGCGTTCAAGCTGGTGGTCTATGGCTCCACCGCTGCCTGGCTTGCAGGCGCCGCCCAGCTCCTTCCCGGCCTGGGGCTGCTCGGCCTTGCCGGGCTCTACAGCCTCTATCTCTATTACCTCGGCGCAACGCCAGTGATGAAAGTCCCACAGGACAAAGCCGCCGGATATACGGCGGTTACGATCGCCTGCGCCGTGGTCCTGTACCTCGTGATCGGGGGCGTTTCCGGCGCGTTTCTCACCATGATGGGATCGACCACGGCGATCACGGCACCCGACAGTGGCAAGGTGTCAGGCGCGCTCAGCATTCCGGGCGTGGGCAAGGTCGATCTCGACAAGGTCCAGCACGCGGCCGACCAGTTGGAGGCGCAGTCGAAGGGCGAGGTAAAGGCCGTGGCGCCCGATGCGCTGAAAGACCTGCTTCCCGCCTCAATCGGTCCCTTCCAGCGCACCGGCGTGGAGAGCGGAGCGGTGGGTGGATTGGGCAGCAATGCCACGGGTACCTATGAAAACGGCGACAAGCGCTTCACCCTGCGCATCACCGACATGTCCGCCGTTGGTGCGCTGGCCGGGCTTGGCGCGGCAATGGGCGTCAGCCAGAGCAAGGAGGATGCCGACGGCTATGAACGAACCGGCGTCGTCAACGGGCAGATGCAGTCCGAAAAGTGGAACAACGCCGATCATAGCGGCTCGTTCGGCCGCGCCATCGCCAACCGCTTCATGGTGGAGGCCGAAGGCGATGCGGACAGCATCGACCAGTTGAAGGCGGCCGTCGCGACGATCGATGCCGGCAAGCTCGCGGGGCTGGCGGGTCAATGACCGCCTAAAGCAGGGGGACCGCATCCTTTGGGGCCTGCTCACCCCCGGCCCCTCCCGCTTGCGGGAGGGGAGTGAGACTTGCGTCGCCGCTGGCGGCGTTAGTCGCAACGGGGTGGGCTTTGCGCGCCCAGCGTCCGCAAGCGACACAACTGCCTAAAGCAACGCTTCGATGTCCTTTTCCAGCGCTTCCGGCTTGTCGGTGGGTGCATAGCGGCGCACCACCTTGCCCTCACGGTTGATGAGGAACTTGGTGAAGTTCCACTTGATCCCCTTGGTGCCCAGCACGCCGGGCGCCTCCGCCTTCAGCCACTGGTATAGCGGCGTGGCATCGTCGCCGTTGACGTCGATCTTGGCCATCAACGGGAAACTGACCCCGAAATTGACCTTGCAGAAGCTTTCGATCTCTTCCGCCGTGCCGGGTTCCTGTCCGCCGAACTGGTTGCAGGGGAAGGCCAGTATCTCGAAACCCTGTTCGCGATACTTGCGCCATAGCGCCTCCAGCCCGTCATATTGCGGGGTGAACCCGCATTTCGATGCGGTGTTCACCACCAGCAAGACGGCGCCGAGCTTGTCGGCAAGGTTGATCTCTTCGCCGTTGGGCAACTTTGCCGTAAAGTCCGCGATGGTCAGGGGCGCGGTCATGACAAGCCTTCCCGTTCCGCCAGCGCCAGCATTTCGCCGACGTTAAGCGATCGCCCGCCCGGTACGTCGAGCACCAGCCGGGCGCGCTGTTCGGCGGTCATCGCCACAACGGAGCGCAGCAATTCAGCGATCGGACCTTTCTGGACCACGCTGAAATTGTATTGCATCTCAGACCCGCCATCGTCGCGTTCGTGCAGCGTGCCTTCCGCCTGCAGGTCGACCGATTCCATCATTTCTCCCTCCTGTTTGCGGAAGGAGTCGCACGACCACCGGAATGGATCAAGCGGGGAAGTCCGCCCGGCTGACCAGAGCCGCGATTTCCGCCGGATTGTACTGCCGGTCACCGGCCTTTTCGATCACCAGCGCCGCCCGTTCATCGGCCGGCATGCGCGAAACCAGCCGGACCATGTCGGCAAAGCTGCCCGAATGCAGCGCGGCAAAACCGTGGAACAGGCCATCGGCCGCCTCACGACGCATGACCACGGCGTGGTCCGTCCAGAACCCCTGGCGATCTGATCCCGTTTCCGCGCGGATAGTCGTGTTCATTGAACAATCTCCTTCATGCAAGGAGAACGCGCGAAACTGCCCGGGTATCCCGCCAGCGGCCATTACAAATTGGCCATGAACGCGGCGCAGCCGCCTATTCGAGCATGCCTTCGTGCAGCCGCAGCACGCGGTCCATACGGAAGGCCAGGCGTTCGTTGTGCGTGGCCACCAGCGCCGCGCTGCCCTGCCCGCGCACCAGCTTCAGGAACTCTTCCAGCACCCGGTCGGCGGTGGCTTCATCCAGATTGCCCGTCGGCTCGTCCGCCAGCACCAGCGCCGGACGGTTGGCCAGCGCCCGCGCCACCGCCACGCGTTGCTGTTCGCCCCCGGACAGCTGGCTCGGCCGGTGCTCCATGCGATGACCCAACCCGAGCGCGGTCAGCAGTTCCTCCGCCCGCGCCCGCGCTTCTCCGGTGGTCTTCCCCGCCACGAGCTGCGGCAGCACCACGTTCTCCACCGCGTTGAAATCGGGCAGCAAGTGGTGGAACTGATAGACGAACCCCAGCGAATCCCGCCGCAGCGTGGTGCGGGCATCGCCGGACAGCTTCGAGGCATCGACGCCGGCGATCTCGATCACGCCTTCGAAGCCGCCTTCCAGCAGCCCGATCGCCTGCAGCATGGTGGACTTGCCGGAACCCGAAGGGCCAAGCAGCGCCACGATCTCTCCGGGGCGAATCTCGAGATGGATGCCACGCAGCACCTCGATCGTTTCGCCACCTTGCGAAAAGCTGCGGCGCAGGTTGCGCAAACTGGCGACAGGCTTGTTCGTGGCGGGCTGGTTCATGGTCACATCATTCATAACGCAGCACCTGCACCGGATCGGTACTGGCCGCCTTCATCGCCGGATAGAGCGTCGCCAGGAAGCTCAGCACCAGCGCCATCACGCTGATCACCACGATTTCGACCGGATCGCTGCGGCTGGGCAGTTCGGTGAGGAAGCGGATCGAAGGGTCCCACAGGTTCTGCCCCGTGATCCATTCGACGGCATGGACCACCGATTGCCGGAAATAGAGGAACACGAAGCCCAGCCCCAGCCCGACCATGGTACCCAGCGCGCCGATCACGAAGCCGATGGTCATGAATATCTTGAGCAGGCTGCGCCGCGTGGCGCCCATCGTGCGCAGGATCGCGATGTCACGCGTCTTCGCGCGCACCAGCATGATCAGCGACGAAAGGATGTTGAACACCGCCACCAGCACGATGATCGACAGCACCACGAACATCGTCACGCGCTCCACCGCCAGCGCCTTGAACAGGCTGCCGTTGATGGTCATCCAGTCCGTCACCACGGCGCGGCCGGCCAGTTGCTGCTTGAGCGGCGCGAGCGTCTGGTTGACGGTGTCGGCGTTGGTCGTGGTCACTTCGATCATCCCGATCGTGTCGCCCGTCAGCAGCAGCGTCTGCGCATCGGGGATCGGCATCACGACATAGGCCTGGTCGTAATCATAGACGCCGATCTCGAAGATCGCGGACACGGTATAGGCGATCTGGCGGGGCACGGTGCCGAACGGCGTCGAACGGCCCGCCGGGTTGACCACCGTGATGGTATCGCCCACCCGCGCGCCCAGGTTCTCCGCCAGACGCGATCCGATCGCCACGTTGGACGATCCCGGCGTCAGCGCGGCGAACGAGCCGGCCACGCGCTTTTCCTCCAGCCGCTTGATGTCCTCGGCGGTGTTGCCGCGCACCAGGATCGCTTCCACCCGGCCGTTGAACGTCGCCAGCAGGGGTTGTTCGATCAGCGGCGAGGCCCGGGTGACGCCGGGCGTCGCGCGGACCCGTTTCAGGATGTCCTGCCAATCGTCCAGCCGTCCGCCGTAGGCCTGGATGATCGCGTGGCCGTTCAGCCCCACGATCTTGTCCAGCAGTTCCGCGCGGAAGCCGTTCATCACGCTCATGACGATCACGAGCGCGGCAACGCCCAGCATCACCGCGGCAAGGCTGATCCCGGCAACCAGGGCGATGAACGCCTCCCCTCGCCCCGGCAGCATGTAACGCTTGGCGATGGTCCATTCGAAGGTGTTGAGGATCAAGCCGGAACTTTCCTGGATCGAGCGATATCGGCAGGGGATTTAGGCGCGGCGGCGCCCTTGGGCAATGGGGCGTTTTCCGCGCCCGTGCCGCGTCCGGCGATAACGGCATGCCCGGGATGCTACGTAGTGCCCCCGTAACCCCGTTTTGGCCACGCCGGGCGCACTAAGCCACGAACCATGCAGCTTTTTCGGGAACAGACCGATGACCATCAGAAAGACAGTCTTCGCGGCAGGCCTCGCCATGCTCCTCATTCTGGTGGCGAGCGTCGCGATCAGCGCGCTGAGGATCAACGACATCCGCATCGGTGGACCGTTGCACACCAAATCGCGCGAAGCGGCCGATCTGGTGGCGGACATCCTGCCACCGCCCGAATATGTCATCGAACCCTATCTCGAAGCATCGATGCTGATGCGCGATCCGTCGCGAGCCGAAGCCACCAGCCGGCGCATCACGGCGCTGAAAGCGGCCTACGACGATCGCCATCAGCACTGGCTGGAATCCGATATCGATCCGGTCGTGAAACGGGCCGTCACCGTGGAGACGCACAATCCGGCGCAGCGGTTCTGGCAGGAACTGCAGGGCCGTTTCCTGCCCGCCGCACGGCAAGGGGATACGGCGGCGATGCAGCAATCGTTCGAGCGCCTCTCCGCGCACTACGCCGCGCACCGGGCGGCGGTGGACCGGACGGTGACGCTTGCAAACGGCTATGGCCAGCGCCTGAACGAGAAGGCCACCGCCAGCCTTTCCGAATCCATGCGCTTGCTCGGCGTGCTGGCGCTGCTGCTGCTGGCGCTGGTCGTGGGCTTCTGCGCGATGGTCATTTTCCGCATCGTTCGGCCGATCGGCAGCATGACCACGCTGATGCAGCGGATGGGCCGGGGTGAAATGGACATCGAGAACCCGCACGAACAGCGCAAGGACGAACTCGGCGAAACGGCGCGCGCGCTCCAGAGCATCGTGCACTACGTGGAGGAAAAGGCACGCGCGGATTCCGAGCGCGAAATGGCCGTGCAGCGCCGCGTCGTCAGCAGCCTTGGGGCGGCGCTCGCCCGGCTGAAGGACGGCGGGCTGAACCACCGTATCGCCGAGGAATTTCCGGAAGCCTACGTCCAGCTGCGCGACGACTACAACCTGGCCGCCGCCGCCATGTCCGAAGCGATCAGCACCGTCATGGCCTCGATCGGGCGCGTCTCGAACAGCGCCTCGGAAATCAACGCGGCCATCACCGAGCTTGCCCAGCGCACCGAGATCCAGGCCAACAGCCTGCAGGAAACCGCCACGGCGCTGCGCGACCTCAACGATACCGTGCAGCACACCGCCGGCGCGGCGCAGGAGGCCGCCTCCACCGTGACGTCGGCGCAGGCCGAAGCGCAGGGCAACACCATCATCGTTTCCGAAACGGTCGGCGCGATGGACCGGATCGCCAGCAGTACGCGGCAGATCGTGCCGATCACCGAAGTCATCGATCGTCTCGCCCACCAGACGCACCTGCTTTCGCTCAACGCCAGCGTGGAAGCGGCGCGCGCGGGCGAAGCCGGCAAGGGGTTCGCCTTGGTCAGCGACGAAGTGCGCAACCTTGCCACCAATTCCGCAGACGCCGCGCAGCAGGTCAAATCGCTGATCGAACAGTGCGCCGATCAGGTGGGCGAAGGGGTGACGCTGGTCGGCCGGTCGGGCGAAGCGTTCGACACGGTCATGGCGAAGGTCCTCGCGATCAGCGAGATCATCGGCCGGATCGCCACCTCCGCGCAGGAACAGGCCGAACGCCTTGCGCAAATCAGCGGTGCGATCGGCGGCATGGACCGGGTGACGCAGCAGAACGCCGCGATGGGCGAAGAGTGCAACGCCGCTGCGCGTATGCTGGCTAACGAGGCTGACCAGCTACGCCAGCTGGTCGGGCGGTTCGATATCGGACCCGCCGGCTTGCCCGGCAGCCCGCCCGCGCGGCGCCTTGCCGCCTGACGGGCGTCAGGATCAGGCGGCGACCGCGGTGCGATCGCGGCCCGCGCTCTTGGCCCGATAGAGCGCGGCATCGGCCCGCGAGAGCGTATCCGAAAGATCGCCATCAAGCACGGCGATCCCCGCGCTGACCGTTACCCGCACGATGATCGATCCCACCGGCACCGCCGAACGCGAAATTTCCTTGCACAGGCGGACGCAGATCTTTTCGGCATGGTCGATCCGGGTTTCGGGCAGGATCACCGCGAATTCCTCGCCGCCGATCCGCGCGATGTGGTCTGTCTGGCGCAGCGCGCGCCGCGCCGCCTGCGCGACCGAGGCCAGCACCATGTCGCCCGCCCCGTGACCAAAGCGGTCGTTGACCGCTTTGAAATAGTCGATGTCGAACACCACGATGCAACCGATGACGCCGCTGGCGACGGTCCGTTCGGCCAGATCGAAGAACGCCCGGCGGTTCGACAGTCCGGTCAGCGGATCGGTCAGCGCGGCGATCGAAAGATCCGCTTCCAGTCGCTTGCGCTGTGAAATGTCGCGCGTCGCGCAGATCAGCGCGCCGTCTTCGGGCACCGCACGAAAATGCGTTTCGAACCAGCGCGGCTCGCCAAGCTTGGTCAGGGCAAGGTGTTCCACGCTGATCGGCGTGCCCGGCGCGTGGCGCGCGCGCATCCGGCCTCATGCACCTGCTGCAGATGATCCGGGTGGATCAGTTCCGCGACATTCGTGCCGACAAGACCCGCGGGATCATAGCCGCTGACGTAGAGGATCGAGGGCGAGACATAGCGGATGACGCCATCGGCATCGAGATGCATGATGATGTCGCTGACATGATCGGACAACAGGCGATAGCGCGCCTCGCTTTCCGCCAGTTCGCGCATCTGCCGGCGTCGGCGTTCCTGCTCGAACTGGACCGGCAGCGCGAACAGCACCGTCACCGCGATGTAGATTTCGAAGAACTGCATCCGGTCGCCGAGATCGAGATGCATCATCGCCACCGGCCCTTCACCGCGCATCGTCAGCATGCCGCCGATCAACGCCAGCACGCAGGGCAGGAACGTGGTAACGACGCATGGCGCCCACACCGCGGCCGCAACCACCATCAACACCGGGAACAGCATCAGCGGCCGGTTGGGCTGGCTGAACACCACCGCCGTCAGCACGGTCATCGCCACCACGGCCAGAACGGCCACGAGCCGCCTGTTGTCTGGCAGCACCGGCTGGCCGTTATGCACCGCGTAGGAAAGGCTGATCGTAAAGGGCAGGAACGTGAGCAGACCAACCGCGTGGCCGATCATCCAGTGCACGAAATTGGCGCCTGGATCGATCTCCAGCACCATACCGGTCACCGCCAGGGCCGCCAGGCCGCTGACCATCGGCACGGCCAGCCCGATGCCGAGATAGTATCCCGCCAGCCATTCGAGAGTGTCGCCGGGCCAATAGGCGTCGAAGATGCGCTTGAGCATTATCGCGGCCATCAGGGCTTCCCCCACGTTGACCAGCGCGAGCTGCGCGGCGACGCGCCACCCGAACCCGAAGAAGCCCGTCGCCATGAAGCTGGCAAACGCGCAAAGAGCGATCGTCAACGGCCAGACGCGGCGCCCCGCCGTGAGCAGATATCCCGAGAGCAGCGCGCTTGATACCCAGATCATGGCGACGCCGCCGCTAAAACGGCTGATATGCACGGTCGTTGCCGCCGTGGCGAAATACAGCAGGGCCATGCCGGCAGGCCCGGCGATGGAGCGAGCAGCAAGGAAGCGGGAGGGGATCATGCACCCCCTTGTCTCTCGCAATGGTTAAATTCCGTCTAAGAGGAAGCCCCTATCGGCCGGCCGCACCGGCGGGAAACCGGCCCCAGAACGGCAACCTGGCGCGAATGTCGTGCCCGCCCCTTGCGTTCCGGGGCAATCGGGGCCACATGGGCGCCTTCGCTGGCCGGCGCTGTTGCGCCCTCGTGACGAGTCCTCGAGGACCCATGACTTTCACCGATCTTACACATGACCACGCACCCTGGGACGTGGATGGCGACAAGCTGCGCGAAGAGTGCGGCATCTTCGGCGTAATCGGCACGCGGGATGCGGCCGCGATGGTTGCGCTGGGGCTGCATGCCCTCCAGCATCGCGGGCAGGAAGCGGTGGGCATCACCAGCTTCGATGGGCAGGAATTCTATTCCCGCCGTGGCATCGGCCACGTTGCGCAGAACTTTTCCAGCGAACAGGCGCTGGCGGAACTGCCCGGATCTACGGCCGCCGGCCACGTCCGCTATTCCACCACCGGCGGGTCGGGCCTGCGCAACGTGCAGCCGCTGTTCGCCGATCTTGCCACGGGCGGCTTCGCCATCGCGCACAACGGCAACATCTCCAACGCGATGTACCTGAAGCGCGATCTCGTGCGCAAAGGCGCGATCTTCCAGTCGACCTCCGACACCGAAGTCATCATCCACCTCGTCGCCACCAGCCGCTATCCCACCCTGCTCGATCGCTTCGTCGATGCGCTGCGGCTGGTCGAAGGCGCCTATTCGCTGATCTGCATGACACCGGCCGGCATGATCGCTTGCCGTGATCCGCTGGGTATCCGCCCGCTGGTGATGGGCAAGATCGGCGATGCGGTGGTCTTCGCCAGCGAAACCGTCGCGCTCGACGTGGTGGGTGCGGACTTCGTGCGCGAAGTCGATCCCGGCGAACTGATCCGCGTGGCGCATGACGGCGCGATCGAAAGCCACCGTCCGTTCGGCAACACCAGCGCCCGCCCGTGCATTTTCGAGCACGTCTATTTCAGCCGTCCGGATTCGCTGATGGGCGGCCGTTCGGTCTATCAGGTACGCAAGGCGATCGGCGCGCAGCTCGCCATCGAAAGCCCCGCCGATGCCGATCTGGTGATCCCCGTGCCCGACAGCGGCGTACCGGCGGCGCTTGGCTACGCGCAGCAGTCGGGCATTCCGTTCGAGCTGGGCATCATCCGCTCGCACTATGTCGGCCGCACCTTTATCCAGCCGTCGGACGGCGCGCGCCATGCCGACGTGAAGCGCAAGCACAACGCCAACCGTGCGCTGGTGGAAGGCAAGCGGATCGTGCTGATCGACGATTCGATCGTGCGCGGCACCACCAGCATGAAGATCGTGCAGATGATGCGCGATGCCGGTGCCAGCGAAGTGCACATGCGCGTCGCCAGCCCGCCGACAGAGCATTCCTGCTTCTATGGCGTGGATACCCCGGAACGGTCGAAGCTGCTCGCCGCGCGCATGAACGTGCCGGCGATGGCCGATTTCATCCAGGCCGATAGCCTGGCGTTCGTCTCGATCGACGGGCTTTACCGCGCGGTGGGCGAAGCGCAGCGCAACAACGGCTGCCCGCAGTATTGCGATGCCTGCTTCACCGGCGATTACCCGACGCGGCTGACCGACGTGGGCGATCGCGACGCCACCGATCAACTGCCCCTGCCGGTCGGAAAGGTCGCCTGAATGACGCAGGGCAGCGGCCCCCTGACGGGGCAGGTCGCGCTGGTCACGGGCGCCAGCCGGGGCATCGGCGCGGAAACCGCGCGCGCCCTGGCCGCCGCTGGCGCGCATGTGGTGCTCGTCGCGCGATCGGCCAAGGAGCTTGAGCAGGTCGAGGAGGAAATCTTCCAGGCCGGCGGCAGCGCCACGATCGCGCCGGTCGATCTGACCGAACCGGAAGGCATCGCGCGGCTCGCCACGGCCATCTCCAGCCGCTGGAGCGCGCTCGACATCCTGGTCATCAACGCCGCCACGCTGCCCACGCTGACGCCCGTGTGGCAGATCGATCCGCGCGAGTTCAACCTGGCCATGACGCTCAACGTGATGGCCACGCAGGCGCTGATCGCCGGGTTCGACGCCATGCTGAAACGCAGCGACAACGCCCGCGTCATCGGCGTGACGAGCAGCGTGGGCGCGAAACCCCGCGCCTACTGGGGCGCCTATGGCGCCTCCAAGGCGGCGTTCGACAACCTGCTGGAATCCTACGCGCAGGAAGTCCGGGCGATCTCGAACATCCGCGTCACCGTGCTCGATCCAGGCGCCACGCGCACGAAGATGCGCGCTCGCGCCTATCCGGGCGAAGACCCCAATTCGGTGAAAGCGCCGGCCGTCGTCGCCGGGCGGATTGTGGCGCTGGCGCAGGAAACCCACGACAGCCCGCACCGCGAGCGCGTGGAAGCCTGATCCTTCAGCCCCGCTTCACCAGCGTGACCTGGCTGACGTCGATTCCGCCGCCCATGAAGCCGCCCTCGCAATACATCAGGTAATAGCGCCACAGGCGCACGAAACGGGCGTCGAACGCCGGCGGCAGGCGCCCTTCCTCCACGGCACGGTCGAACGCCTCGCGCCACAGGCGCAGCGTGCGGGCATAGTCCGCGCCGAAATCCTGCCGGTCCTCCCACGCCAATCCGCGTTCCGCGGCCAGCGCGCGGAACGCGCTTTCGCGGATCAACAGACCGCCGGGGAAGACGTAGGCCTGAATGAAATCGGCGCTGGCGGCGTAGGCATCGAACAGGTCGTCGCGGATCGCAATGAACTGGATAGCCGCGCGTCCGCCGGGTTTCAGATGGCGGGCAATGCAATCGAACCACGATGGCCAGAACCGCCGGCCCACCGCCTCGACCATCTCCACGCTGGCGATCGCATCGAATTGCCCATCGACGTCGCGATAGTCCTGATGGCGATAATCGGTGCCGGGCACAGCCCGTTCGCGCGCCCAGGCCAGTTGCTCGTCCGACAGGCTGATGCCGACGACCCGCGCTCCGTGGGCCTGCGCGAACCGACGGGCGAGGAAACCCCAGCCGCAACCGATCTCCAGCACGCTCGCCCCCGGCGCAAGATGCAGCCGTTCCGCCAGCCGATCGACCTTGTGGACCTGGGCGGTTTCCAGGTCGGCATCGGGCGCAAGCCCGGCCCACAGCGCGCTGGAATAGCTCATCGATGGATCGAGCCAACAGGCGTAAAAATCGTTGCCGAGATCGTAGTGTGCGGAAATGTTCAGCCGCGCGCCCTTGCGGTTGTTGCGGCGCAACGCGTGCAGCACGCGGCCGGCCCAGCGCCAGGGCCCCTTCGCGCGCGCCATGTCTCCCATCGCCTTTGCGTTGCGCATGAACAGTGCGAACAGGGCTACCGGGTCCGGGCTTTCCCATTCGCCGGCTTCCCAGGCCTGATACCAGCCGACCGAGCCCGCCGTCGCAAGCCGCAGCAATCCGCGCCAGTCATGCAGCGTGATTTCCGCCGCGTAGCCCGGCGCACGCGCGCCGAACAAGCGGGTGGAACCATCGGGCAGACGGGCCAGCAGCGATCCTTCCGCCAGCCCGGTATCGATCCGGTCCAGCAGGCGGCTCATCGATCCGGTGATGAGCCGTGCCAGCAGCCCCGTGCCGGCGGTCATCGACCGGCCCCCCGCCACCAGATGCCCACCTCGTACCGGCGTTTGCGCGTTCATGGCGATACTATGCGCGGTTGATATCGGGACCGCAATCCCGGCCGGCGCGAGAAAGGATCAGATCGTCTTCAAAGCCGCATGGGCTTCCAGCGCGCGCTGGCGCCCTGCAGCGTGGCCAATGATCGGCGCCGGGTAGCCGCCGGGCCGCACCGGCGGATCGTGGACAAGGGGATCGGGCACGCCCGCCAGTTCGGGCACCCAGCGCCGGATATAATCCCCCGCGTCGAACTTGGGCGATTGCGTCAGCGGGGCCATGATCCGCACGAACATGTTGGAATCGACGCCTGTGCCCGCGCTCCACTGCCAGTTGACCGCGTTGGAGCCATAGTCGGCATCGACCAGCGTATCCCAGAACCACTGTTCGCCGCGCCGCCAGTCGATCAGCAAATGCTTGATCAGGAAGCTGGCCGCGATCATCCGCACGCGGTTGTGCATCCAGCCCGAAGCCCACAGCTCGCGCATCCCGGCATCGACGATGGGATAGCCGGTGCGCCCCTGGCACCAGGCGCGGAAATCGCGGTCCGCCTCCGGCCCGGTGCGCCATGCCATCTGATCGAACGGCGCGCGTGCGTTGCGGGCGCCATAGTCCGGGAACTGGAGAACCACGTTCTGCGCATAGTCGCGCCAACCCACTTCCCCCAGGAACGTGCCGACCGATCCGCCCGCGTCGCGCACCGCATGCCAGATTGTCGCCGGCGATATCTCCCCGAAATGCAGGTGCGGGGAAAGCCGCGATGTCGCCTCCACCGAGGGCAGGTTGCGCCGTTCGGCATAGCGCCGCGCACGATCGGCGAACGCCGCCAGCCGTTCGCGCACGCCGGACTCGCCGGGCGTCCATTCGGCGCGGAAGCCACCGGCCCAATCCGGGACGACCGGCAGCAATGCCCAGTCGGCCAGCGCGTCGCTTTCCGGCCATGCCTCCGGTGCGGGCAGGGTTTCGGGCGCGGCCAGCGGCGCGGGTGGTGGCATCTGTTCGGTCAGCGCCCGCCAGAACGGGGTGTAGATGCGATAGGGTTGCCCTGCCCCGGTTCGCACCGATCCCGGCGGGGCGAGGTAATTGCCGTGATGGAGCACCAGATCGAGCCGCTGCGCCACCGCGCGCTCGGCATTGCGCCACCACGGCTCGTAATGATGCAAGGCATGAACCCGCACGGCGCCCGTTTGCGCGGCAAGCGCCGCCAGCACGTCCTCGCAGCGCCCCCGCCGCAGCACCAGCCGCGATCCCCGAGCGCGCAAGTCCGCGTCCAGGCTGGCGAGGCTGTGGTGCAACCACCAGCGCGACGCCGCGCCCATGCGCCGGTGGCGCGGCGTCTCATCGTCCAGTACATAGACCGGGATCACCGGCCCTTCCGCCGCCGCCGCGTGGAACGCCGCCTGATCAGCCAGCCTCAGGTCGCGACGCAGCCAGACAATGACGGGTGGTTTCATGAAAATGCGCAGTCCTTCATGCGGGGGACTCTCCTAGCGGACCCGCCCGGTCATCCGGAAGCAGCCCCAAAGGGCAGACGTCATCCGCCCCCGCACCCGGCTCCGTCCACGGGCAGCGTGACAACGGTGTTGAAGTTGCGGCTCATGGCGGGGCCGGTGAAGCGGGCATCGCCAAACGTCACCACCGCACGGCAGCGCCCTTGTTCCACGCGCGACACCGGCATTTGCGACCAGGCCAGGAACTTGCGTGCCGGCGCCGTGGCCTGCGCCGCGCGGCGGACAAGCGGCTCCTGCATCCGGTCGGCCATCGGCGTGTCGAAATCCACCAACCCGTCGAGCCGGCGCAACGGATCGTAGCGCCCGTGCGCGATGAAGCCGTTTTGTCGCCAGACCACATCGCGCCGCCAGAACAGCAGCGGCTCGGGCGCGGCGAAGATCCGGTCCGGCGCGGCGTAAGGCGCATCGCGCGTCGGCGCGGCCCATGCCAGCGCGGAAATGGCGATGTTGCCGCCAATGAACAGCGCGGCTCCCGCCAGCGCCAGGATCGCCGGGCGATCGTTTCCGGTCCGCCGGGCACGCCAGATGCCCAGCCCCAGCATCGCCAGCAGCCAGGGCGAGATAATGAACAACCCGTCGGTATGGAACCAGCGCGCGCTCGCCGGCGAAAGCAGCTGGATCGCATAGACGTTCTGCAGATCGAGCAGAGGGTGGGTCAACGCGCCGATCCAGCACAGCGCCAGCAGCCAGCCGAAGCGCATCGACGGGCTATCATGTGTCAGCCGCCCGCTTCGCGCCTGCCAGCGGTCCAGCAGCCACAGCAGTATCGCCAGCACCGGCGGCAGCACCAGCACGCCACCAATCAGGCCGTGGGTGAAACCGCGGTGCATCGCCAGCGGCGGCCACGGCGCCCAGCCGAAAAACACATCGATATCGGGCAGGTTGGCCGCCAGCACCGTGGCGGCCAGTCCCTTGCGAGTACGGTGCTTCAGCCCTGTTTCGGCCAGCGCCCAGCCGACAAGGCTATGGGTCAGGTTGTCCAACGCTGCCCTGCCGGCCCCGTCGCGCGATTCAGGCGTCCACCGTCCAGGTCTGGCCCTTGGCGAGCAGCTTGGCGAGGTTCGCGCTCTTGCCCGCGCGCGCCTGCGCATCCTGCGCCAGCACGGTCGCTTCGTAGGTCGGGCGGGGATCGTCGTAGATCACGCCCAGCGCCATCGGAAACGGGCCGAACGGCATCTCGACGAGCATATGCGCGATCGCCCGGTTCTTCACGTTGTGCACGATCACGCCCGCCGCCTGCCAATCGCCATCGACCACGTCGACGACCTTGAGGCTCAGCGTATCCATGTCGAGCGCGATGCCCTTGGTGCCCTTGGCGAACAGCATGGGCTCGCCATCCTTGAGCCAGAGCTGTCCGGTATCGGCCGTCGCCTTCTCGGTGAAATTCGCGAACACGTCCTTGTTATAGACGATGCAGTTCTGGAAGATTTCCACGAACGCCGCCCCCTGATGGCCGTGCGCGGCCTTGAGCACCGACGACAGTTCCTTCGACACGTCATAGGCCCGCGCGATGAAGCGCGCGCCCGCGCCCAGCGCAAACGCGCAGGGCAGCGCCGGGCGATCGACCGAGCCGAGCGGCGTGGTCGGCGAATGCGTGCCTTCGCGGCTGGTGGGCGAATACTGGCCCTTGGTGAGGCCATAGATCTCGTTGTTGAACAACAGGATCTGCGTGTTCACGTTGCGCCGCAGGATGTGCATCGTGTGATTGCCGCCGATCGACATGCCATCGCCATCGCCGGTGACCAGCCACACGTCGAGTTCCGGATTGGCCAGCTTGATTCCGGTCGCAAACGCGGGCGCGCGGCCGTGGATCGTGTGGAAGCCATAGCTTTCCACGTAGTAGGGGAATCGGCTGGAGCAACCGATGCCGGAAACAAACACGGTCTTGGCGGGGTCCGCGCCGATCTCGGGCAGCGTGCGCTGCACCGCCTTCAGGATCGCGTAGTCACCGCAACCGGGGCACCAGCGCACTTCCTGATCGGTTTCCCAGTCCTTGAGCGTGGTCTTGATGGGGGTCATGTCGTTCATGCCAGCGCTCCTTCGATCGCGGCTTCGATTTCGGCGATGGTGAACGGCTGGCCACTCGTCTTGTTGAGCGGCTTCGCGTCCAGCAGGAACTGGTCGCGCAGCACGGTCTTGAACTGGCCGGTGTTCATCTCGGGCACCAGGATGTTCTCGTACTGGCCGAGCAGGTCGCCCAGATTGGTCGGCAGCGGCCAGACATGGCGGACATGGACGTGCGAGACATCCAGCCCCCTGGCGCGCGCGCGGCGGACGGCCTGATGGATCGGCCCGAAGGTCGATCCCCAGCCGACGACCACCAGCTTGCCGCCTTCGGTGCCGAGCGTCACGTCCTGCTGCGGAATGCCGTGGGCGACGCCGTCCACCTTGGCCTTGCGCGCGTCGGTCATGGTCTGGTGGCTGGCCGGCGAATAATCGATGTTGCCGGTGCCGGGGTTCTTCTCGATGCCGCCGATGCGGTGCATCAGGCCGGGCGTACCCGGCTTGATCCACGGACGCGCGCCCTTTTCGTCGCGCGCGAAGGGCAGCAGTTCGCCATCCGGGCCGTTCTTCTCTTCGAGGAACTTGGCTGGGAACGGTGTGTAGCTGGCCGGATCGGGCACCTTCCACGGCTCGGCGGCGTTACCGATATAGCCATCGGTCAGCAGCATCACCGGCGTCATGTATTCCACCGCGATGCGGCAGGCCTCGATCGCGCAGTCGAAGGCATCGGCCGGCGAACGCGCCGCGATCACCGGCATCGGCGCATCGCCGTTGCGGCCATAGACGGCCTGGTAGAGATCCGACTGCTCGGTCTTGGTCGGCAAGCCGGTAGAAGGACCGCCGCGCTGCGAATTGACGATGACCAGCGGCAGCTCGGTCATGATGGCAAGGCCCATCGCCTCGCCCTTCAGCGCGATGCCGGGGCCGGACGACGAGGTGACGCCAAGCTGCCCCGCATAGGACGCGCCGATGGCCGAAGCGATCGCGGCGATCTCGTCTTCCGCCTGGAAGGTGGTGACGCCGAATTCCTTGAGCTTGGCCAGATTGTGCAGGATCGCCGAAGCCGGCGTGATCGGATAGCCGCCGAAGAACATGGGCAATTCCGCAAGCTGCGCCCCGGCCACGAGGCCCAGGCTCACCGCTTCCGCGCCCGTCACCGTACGATAGAGGCCCGGAGCGGTTTCCACCGGCGCGATGTGATACTGCTTCAGCGGCCCGGCGAGTTCCGCCGTCTCGCCATAAGCATGGCCGGCGTTGAGCGCGGCGATGTTGGCTTCGGCCAGCACCGGGGCCTTGGCGAACTTGGCGTTCAGCCAGTCCACCAGCGGCTTGCGGTCCCGATCGAACATCCACAGGGCCAGGCCCAGCGTCCACATGTTCTTGCAGCGCAGGGCTTCCTTGTTGCCCAGGCCGAACGGCTTGACCGCTTCGAGCGTCAGCGCCGAAATGTCGAACGCCAGAAGCTGCCACTTTTCGAGGCTGCCGTCCTCGAGCGGGTTCTGGTCGTACTTCGCCTTTTCAAGGTTGCGCTTGTTGAATTCGCCGGTGTCCGCGATGATCAGGCCGCCGGCCTTCAGCTGGCCGACGTTGGTCTTCAGCGCGGCCGGGTTCATCGCCACCAGCACGTCGGGCGCGTCACCCGCGGTTTCGATCTCGGTCGATCCGAAATTGATCTGGAAGGCGGAAACGCCGAACAGCGTGCCCTGCGGCGCGCGGATTTCGGCCGGAAAGTCCGGGAACGTCGCCAGATCGTTGCCCGCCAGCGCGGTCGACAGCGTGAACTGACCGCCGGTAAGCTGCATCCCGTCGCCGGAATCGCCCGCGAAGCGCACGACGACCGCTTCGGGTGCGGCGGGCGTGGTCCCGCCAGTCAGGGCGTCCGGACCTTCTGCAAGTGCTGTAACCATTCTCTTCCTCGTCTGCGCAACCGCGCTCTGGCAGCACGATCCGCCTATGTCTCCATCAATCCGCACGCAAAGAAGAAAATCTCTTCGACGCGAAACGCTGGAACGTCCTTGATTCCCATCGGAGACGCTAGTCAAGTTGCAAAAGCAGACTTAGGCATGATGGCGAAAAACGATTCCCGATCTCAAATGGACCGGGAACGCCACCCGCCGCACCGGCAACCGGAAGAGGAACCCGCAGCCATGTCAGACAGTGAGACGATCGACCGCCCGCAGCACTTCGTCCGGCCCGACGTGAAGGGTTTCCTCGATTACCTCAACGGCACCGGTGCCCCGCCGATGAGCCAGCTGGGGCTGGAAGCCGCACGCGCCAGCTATCTGGCCATGCAGGAACTGGCGGAGCAGGACCCGCGCGATCTGGCGGTGATCCGCGATCTGACCTGCCCCGGCCCGGCCGGCCCGATCCCGCTGCGCTTCTACGACGCGCGCGACACGCGCGAACCTGGCCCGGTCGTGATGTTCTATCACGGTGGCGGCTTCGTCATCGGCGATCTCGAAACCCACCACCGCCTCTGCACCGAAATCGCCGCCGAACTGGACCTGCCGGTCGTCGCGGTGGATTATCGCCTCGCGCCCGAAGCCCCCTTCCCCGCCGCGCCCGACGATTGCGAAGCCGCGACGCGGTGGGTAGCCGGCAGCCCGGCGGAACTCGGTCGCACGTTCACCGGCCTTATTCCCATGGGCGATTCGGCCGGTGGCAACCTCACCATCGTCACCACCCAGGCGCTGCAGGAAAAGCCCGCCGCTGTTCCAGTGGTCATCCAGGTGCCGATCTATCCTCTCAGCGACGACCGGCCCGACCACGACTCGTTCCTCTCCTTCGCCGACGGTTTCCTGCTGACGAAGGACACGATGGAATGGTTCGCCGATGGCTATCGCGCCGTACCGGGTGACAAGCGCGCCTATCCGCTCTACGGCGACCACTCGAACATGCCGCCCACGGTGCTGGTCACCGCAGGTCTCGATCCGATTCGCGATAGCGGCCGGGTCTATGGCGCTCAGTTGATCCTCGCTGGATCGGACGTGATCTTCCTGGAAATGAAGGGTACGATCCACGGGTTCACGCAGATCCGCAAGGCGCTGCCGAGCGCGCAGGCTGACATGCGGTCCATCTTCGAGGCGGTCCGCCTGCTGCTGGAAAGGTTGAAATGAACGAAGAGTTTGCGGGGCTTCCCTACCGCCCCTGCGTCGGTCTGATGCTGGTCAACGCGCATGGTCAGGTTTTCGTGGGCCGGCGTATCGATGAACGGGCGGGGGAAGCCTGGCAGATGCCGCAGGGCGGCATCGACGACGGCGAGGAACTGCATCCCGCCGCGCTGCGCGAGCTGGGCGAGGAAACCGGCCTCACACCCGATCTGGTGACGGTCATCGCGGAAAGCCGCGAGGAATACTTCTACGATTTGCCCGACGAGCTGCTCGGCAAGATCTGGAAGGGCCGCTATCGCGGGCAACGGCAGAAATGGCTGCTGCTGCGCTTCATCGGGCAGGATCAGGACGTACGGCTGGACGCGCACGAACACGCGGAATTCCGCGAATGGAAATGGATCGATCCGGAACTGCTGCCGGACGTGATCGTGCCGTTCAAGAAGCGCGTCTACCGTCAGGTTCTGGAAGAATTCCGCGACCTTATCTGACAGGTCGACGGGGCTGCGTCAGTTCGATTCCACCGTCGGCTGGGGCTTGATCGCCTCGGCCGAAACCACCTTCGGTGCCGGTCCCTTGGCGATCACGGCGGCCAGATCCTCGGTCTCGGCGCAGGTCTTGCCGCACAGCCCTTCCAGCCGCGACAGGTTACGTCGCGCCTTGTCGACGGCGCCCTTTTCCACCATCGCGCCGCCTTCGCCCGAAATGGCGGCCAGGTTGTTGGGATCGCGCGACAGTGCCAGCCGGTAGTAATGGATCGCCTTGCCCTGCATCCCGCTGCGCCGCGCGGCATCGGCCAGCGCCACGAACGTGCCGGTGTTGCCCGGATCGACCGCCAGCGCGGCCTCGAAGCTGTTGGTCGCCCCTTCAACGTCGCCCGCCGTGAGCGCCTTGCGCCCCGCGTCCAGCAACGCCTGCGCCCGGGGGTCGATCGCCTCGGTCACCTTTGCCGTTCCCATGCTTCCGGTGACGCCGGCAAGCAACGAAAGGGCAAGGGCAACGGGTGTGTAGCGCATCACAAACTCCTTCAGCCGGGAGCCAGGGCGTGGTGATCCGGCGGTCATGGCCATATCATCTATCATAGGCGGCGAAGCGTCGAGAAGAAAAACCCGTCGGTCCCGTCATGTGCCGGCGTGAGGCGCCATCCCGCCCCCCGTGCCCGCCCGGCCGGCATCGTCGGGAGATCGGACCGCCAGTCCTGCCTTTCGGCCAGGAACGCAGCCACCCCGTCCGCGCCTTCGGCATCGAGCAGCGAACAGACGATATAGGTCAGCCGTCCGCCCGGACGCACCAGATCGGCCGCCACGCGCAACAAGCGCGCCTGCGTCGCCGCGTACCGTGCGATCGCGTTGGGCGACAACCGCCAGCGCGCCTCGGGATTGCGCCGCCAGGTGCCCGTGCCCGAACAGGGCGCATCGATCAGCACGGCATCCGCCCTGCCCGCCCAGTCCGCCAGCATCGCCGCTTCGCGGTCCGGATCGAGCAGCCGCGTTTCCGCGATCGCTCCCGCGCGCGCCGCGCGTTCGGGCAAGCGTGACAGGCGCGGCCGGTCGATATCGCAGGCCAGCAGATGCCCGCGGTTCTCCAGCGCCGCCGCCAGCGCCAGCGTCTTGCCGCCGGCGCCCGCGCACAGGTCGATCACGCTTTCGCCCGGCTGAACCGCCAGCGCCGCGCAGGCGAGCTGGCTGCCCGTGTCCTGCACTTCGAACAACCCTTGCGCGAATTCCGGCCAGCTTTCCGCCGCGGTGCCCGCCGGCAGGCGCAGCGCGTCCGGCGCGACGGTGCGCTCCGCCGCCACCGGCAGGCGCGCGGCCAGTTCCTCGCGCGTGATCTTCAGCCGGTTGGCCCGCAGGTCCAGCGGCGCCCTGCCCAGCAAGGCACCCTGCTCGCCCGCATCGAGGCCCGAGGCCAGCAGCGCCTCCTCCAGCCAGCGCGGCGCAATGCCGCCCGCCGCCGCCGGTTCGCCCGGCGTGATCGGCGCGGGACCATAGGTGGAACCATCGAAAAGGGCGGCCAGCACGGAATCTTCCGCCGCCAGCCGCAGCACCGCGGCACGGCCGCTCGCCGGCGCTTCACCGCAGGCGCGGATGGCGTTCCACGCCAGTTCGCGGATCGCGCGGCGGTCCTTCGATCCCACGAAGCGCCGCGCCCGGAACCACTCCGCCGCGATCCGGTCTGCCGACGCGCCCTGCCGGGCCGCCGCCGCGATCATCGCGTCAAGGATGTCGATCGCGGCCTGGACGCGCGCGGCGGGGGTCACCGCGTGGGGTAGTTCGGTGCCTCGCGCGTGATCGTCACGTCATGGACGTGGCTTTCGCGCAGGCCCGCGTTGGTGATGCGCACGAACTTGGCATTCTTGCGCAGGCTCTCGATCGTGGCGCTGCCGGTGTAGCCCATGGCCGCCTTGATCCCGCCAACGAGCTGGTGGACCACGTCCTTGGCCGGTCCCTTGTAGGGCACCTGTCCCTCGATGCCTTCGGGCACCAGCTTCATCTGGTCCTTGATGTCCTGCTGGAAATAGCGATCGGCCGAACCGCGCGCCATCGCGCCAACCGATCCCATGCCGCGATAGGATTTGTAGGCCCGGCCCTGGTAAAGGAACGTCTCGCCCGGCGCTTCCTCGGTGCCGGCCAGCATCGAACCGATCATGATCGAGCTGGCGCCCGCCGCCAGCGCCTTGGCCGCATCGCCCGAGGTGCGCAGGCCGCCATCGGCGATTACCGGCACATTGCTGCGATCGGCTTCCTCGGCGCATTCCATCACGGCGGTCAGCTGCGGCACGCCCACGCCCGCGACGATGCGCGTGGTGCAGATCGATCCCGGCCCGATGCCCACCTTGATGCCGTCCGCCCCGGCATCGATCAGTGCGCGCGTCGCCTCGCCCGTGGCGACGTTGCCGGCGATCACTTGCACCGTGTTGGAAAGCTTCTTCACGGCTTCCACCGCGCGCGCGACATCGCGGTTATGGCCATGCGCGGTATCGATGATGATCACGTCGCATTCGGCCTCGACCAGCGCCTTCGTGCGCTCCAGCCCCTTTTCGCCCACGGTTGTGGCGGCGGCCACGCGCAGGCGGCCCGCCGCGTCCTTGGTGGCGCTGGGGAACGTCACGGCCTTCTCGATGTCCTTCACCGTGATCAGGCCGATGCAGTGGAAGGCATCGTCCACCACCAGCAGCTTTTCGATCCGGCGCTGGTGCAGCAGGCGGCGCGCATCGTCGCCGCTGGTGCCGAGCTTCACCGTGGCCAGGTTCTCGTGCGTCATCAGTTCGCGCACCGGCTGCGCCGGATTGTCGGCAAACCGCACGTCGCGATGGGTAAGGATGCCAAGCAGCTTGCCGCTTGGCTCCACCACCGGAATGCCGCTGATCTTGTTGGCGCGCATGATCGCCTGCGCCTCGCCCAGCGTGGCATCGGGCGCGATCGTGATCGGGTTGACCACCATGCCGCTTTCGAAGCGCTTGACCGCGCGGACCGCTGCCGCCTGTTCCTCCACCGTCAGGTTCCGGTGCAGCACGCCGATCCCGCCCAGCTGCGCCATGACGATCGCCATGTCCGCCTCGGTCACGGTGTCCATCGCGGAAGACAGCACCGGAATGTTGAGCGAGATCGCGCTGGTCAGGCGGGTGCGGGTATCGGCCTGCGATGGCAGCAGATCGGACTCGCCGGGACGCAGAAGTACGTCGTCGAAGGTAAGGCCGAGGGGGATATCCATGGTGCTGCCACTTTCAGTCCGGGGAGAATCGTGGCGGCCCATGTAATCAAGCCGGGCGGTTTGCGCTAGGGGGTAGCGCCTTTGGTCGCACCGCCGCCCGATCCGGGTGCCACAACCCGCTTCGCATCGGCAAATTCGCGCACCAGTTCGGTGTGCAGCGTCACGTCATCGGCCATGCCGCCCACCTCGATCAGGTCCGCCTTGTCCGCCGGGGTGTGGTAGCGCTCCTTCATGAACCGGTCGAGCCGCTCGGGATCGCCATAGCTGCTGCTGACCATCACCGCCGGTACATCGTGCTGCATCAGCGCCCAGCTATCCTGCCGCCGCACGAAAGCGTTGGCGGCATCGTCATTCACCAGCCTGCGCTTCATCCGCGCCACCACGCGGCCGATCCCGGCATCGAGCCCGGTCATGCCCCGGCCGACGATCGCGACCGGCCGCCCGGCCGGCACCAGCCCCGTGCTGTCGACATTGAAGGCGGCCACCACCTTGTCGAGCGGCAGCGGCGGGTTCTCGGCAAACGCCATCGCACCCAGCAGACCCAGCTCCTCGCCCGTGGTCGCGACGAAATAGACATCGCGGTCCATGGGCTTGGCGCCGCGCGCCTGCCCGCGCACCAGGCTGCGCGCGACTTCGGTGATCACCGCCACGCCCGACGCATTGTCGACCGCGCCGGGGCAAAGCCTGGGCGGCGTGCCGCACTGGCCGAAGTGATCCCAGTGCGCCATCACCAGCACCGCGCCGGCGGCGGGATTGCGCCCCTCGATCTTGCCGATCAGGTTGTGCGTCCGCACGCGCGTTTCCGTGCTGGTCGCCTCCAGCGATCCTTCCACGCCCAGCAGGCGCGGAACAAAGCCAGCCGCGGCCGCCTCGTGCCGCAGGGCGACCACATCGCGCGCGGCGCCACCCGCCAGCATCTGCCCGGCAAAGGCCGGAGTCACGAAAGCCTCGATGTCCCCGCCCAATTGCCCGCCCGCCAGCGCATAGCCCGCGCGCCGACGGCGGGCCGTCACTTCGTCGATGCGCCGATCGCCGTCCAGCACCACGATCACCGCCGATGCACCGGCATCGAGCAGACGCCCCGGCCGGTCCTCGGTCGCGGCGGAGGGTGTCCCCGGCGGCAGGCTGTCGAGCATCAGCGCGATCCGACCCGCCAGTTCCGCGCGCGGCGGCACCGGCCCGGTGCCATGCCCCACGAACAGCACCGGCGCGTTCTCTACCAGGCTGCGCAGGCCGGACGTGACGACGAAAGCCCCGTCCTGCGAAACCGCCAACCGCTGTTTCCCGCGGCGGAACGCCACGCGCGAGGCAGCCGGCACGCGCTCCACCAGTTCCACGGGGGCGAACCACGCACTGCCGGGATTGTTCGTGCCCGATTCCAGCCCGATGTCGAACCATTGCCGGGCAAGATAGCGCAACGTCTTCGTCTCGCCGTCGGTGCCCGGCTCGCGGCCGCCGAATTCCTCGCTGGATAGCGTGACCACATGACTGCGCAGCGCGGCTTCCAGCGGCGTGTCCCGCCGCGACACGGGCGAAGCGGCGTTGAGCAGCGACAGCCCGGCCACGGCCACCGCCGTCGCCCGAACCAGCCGAAGCCTGCCAACACGACTCATCGACGCCCCCAAACGCTTCAACGCAGACCCGTGCTGGCAAATGCCCGAAGCCGGCGCAAGTTCCTCCTTTGGGTTCAAAAGATGAACCACAGCTGGGCAGGTTCGTTCGCGGCATTGGCCAGATCAGGCCTTTCTGTGCCATAGCGGCAGCCGGGACCGGAAAGGACAGGCAGACAAGACGATGCGGCTCGACGACTTCGACGATTCGATCAACGTGGAGGATCAGCGCGGCGGCGGCGGTCGCGGCTTTCCCGTCATCGGCGGCACGGGTGGGCGGCTCGGCTGCGGCACGATCATCATCGCGCTGATCGCGGTTTTCGTGTTCGGCGCCGATCCGGCGCAGATGCTCGGCTCGCTCCAGCAGCAGACGCAGGAGCAGCAGAGCCTTCCCGCCGGCCCGGCGCAGGCGGACGGCGGCTCCAGCGTGCAGGAAATCTGTGCCGTCAACGCCTTCAGCCGCGAAAGCTGCAACGCGCTATCCTCGCTCAACAAGACGTGGAAGCCGCGCTTCGACAAGGCCGGGATCGCGTTCCGCGCGCCCAAGCTGGTGTTCTATTCACAGCAGGGTCAATCGGGCTGCGGCGCGGCGCAAAGCGCGATGGGGCCGTTCTACTGCCCGCCGGACCAGGGCATCTACATCGACACCGATTTCTACAACGAAATGGACAAGCAGATGGACGCGGGCGGGGATTTCGCGCGCGATTACGTGATGGCGCACGAATATGGCCATCACATCCAGAACCTGCTTGGCCTGTCGGATCAGGTCCACAGCCTGCAACAGCGCAATCCTTCCCGCGCCAACGAACTCTCGGTGCGGCTGGAATTGCAGGCCGATTGCTATGCCGGCGTCTGGGCCGGGCTCAACAAGGACCGGATCGAGCCGGGCGATATCGAGGAAGGGCTGAAAGCCGCGCACCAGATCGGCGACGATACGTTGATGAAGGCGGCCGGTCGCCGGCCGGTGGAAGCGGCGTTCACCCATGGCAGCGCCGCACAGCGCATGACCTGGCTGCGCAAGGGCATCGAAACCGCCGACGAGGACCAGTGCGACACCTTCTCCGACCTGCGGCAATGAGGCCCTAAGGAACCCGAAGCGGCAATGGGCGTATTCTCTCCAAACCGGGGAGTTTACCGATGACGAAACAAAGCCTCGTTTCCCTCGCGGCCCTTTGCGCCACGCTCACCGTCGGCCTGATCCCGGCCGGCGGTTCGGCTCAGACGGCGGTCGCCCCCAAGGACGTGACCGCCGGCGACGTGGTGACCAAGCCACTGTCGGACATGAACCTCAAGAAGGAGGATATTCCGCCCATCCTTCTGAACGCCCGCGACAAGCCCTATGATCTGACCGGCCTGCGCCGGTGCAGCGACCTGCAGGGCGAAGTGCGCCGGCTCGACGCCGTGCTGGGCGACGACATCGACGTGGTCGAGGAAAAGACTGCGGGCGAAAAGCGCGGCAACACCGTGGGTTCGCTCGCCAAATCGGTGGTGGGATCGCTGATCCCGTTCGGCGGCATCATCCGCGAGATTTCGGGCGCCAACGAAAACCAGCGCCAGTGGCAGGTCGCGCTCTATGCCGGTTCCGTCCGTCGCGCCTTCATCAAGGGCGTAGGACAGCAGCGCGGCTGCCGCTATCCGGCCCATGCCGCCAGCGCCGCCGATGTCGCCCGGCTGACGGCCACGCGCGAGGCCGAGGACCGCAACAGCAAGGCGGAAAGCCGCGACACGAAAGAGAGCAAGGACGGCACCCGCTACGAATCGCGCGCAGTCGTCCAGCCCACGCCGCGGCGGCGATAACATTCCGGCCGATACAAAAAGACCCCCGGATCGCTCCGGGGGTCTTTTGCTGTTCGCGTGTCCGCGAAGATCGATCAGTACACGCGGGCCTTGGGCTTGATGTACTCGACATCGTCGGTCAGCGTGTATTCGTGGACCGGGCGGTAATCCAGCTTCACGCCGCCGCCCTGGCCGCCCCAGCCGTCGAACCAGGCGACAGTGTGCTTCATCCAGTTCTTGTCGTCGCGGTTCGGGAAGTCCTCGTGCGCGTGGGCGCCGCGGCTTTCCTTGCGGTTGTAGGCGCCGTGCATGGTGACCGACGCCTGCGCGATCAGGTTGTCGAGTTCCAGCGTCTCGATCAGGTCCGAGTTCCAGATCAGCGAACGGTCGGACACGTTAACGTCCTGCATACGCTGGTAGGTTTCGCCCAGCTTCACCTTGCCTTCGGCCATCAGTTCGTCGGTGCGGAACACCGCTGCGTGGCCCGACATCGTGCGCTGCATCTCCACGCGGATTTCCGCGGTCGGCGAACCACCCTTGGCGTTGCGGAAGTGGTCGAGGCGGCCGAGCGCGAGGTCCGCGCTGTCCTTGGGAAGCGAGTTGTGCGCGGTGCCGGGCTTGACCAGTTCCTTCAGGCGCAGGCCGGTGGCGCGGCCGAACACCACGAGGTCGATCAGCGAGTTCGAGCCGAGGCGGTTGGCGCCATGGACCGAAACGCAGGCGGCCTCACCCACCGCGAACAGGCCGGGGACGACCGTTTCGGGGTTGCCGTCGGCGCCGATCGTCACGACTTCGCCGTGGTAGTTCGTCGGGATGCCGCCCATGTTGTAGTGGACCGTGGGAACGACCGGCAGCGGCTGGCGCGTCAGGTCCACGCCGGCGAAGATCTTGCCGCTTTCGGTAATGCCCGGCAGGCGTTCCGCCAGCACCTTCTGATCGATGTGATCGAGGTGCAGGTAGATGTGGTCCTTGTGCGGGCCAACGCCACGGCCTTCGCGGATTTCCATGGCCATCGAGCGCGAAACGACGTCGCGGCTGGCGAGGTCCTTCGCCGAAGGGGCATAGCGCTCCATGAAGCGCTCGCCTTCGGAATTGGTGAGGTAGCCGCCCTCGCCGCGCGCGCCTTCGGTGATGAGCACGCCCGCGCCGTAAATGCCGGTGGGGTGGAACTGCACGAATTCCATGTCCTGCAGCGGCAGGCCGGCGCGCAGCACCATGCCGCCGCCGTCGCCGGTGCAGGTATGGGCCGAGGTGGCGGTGAAGTAGCAACGGCCGTAGCCGCCCGTCGCCAGCACGACCGCGTGGCTGCGGAAGCGGTGGATCGAGCCGTCATCGAGGCACATCGCGATCACGCCACGGCATTCGCCGTTTTCCATGATCAGATCGATCGCGAAGTATTCGATGAAGAAGTCCGCGTCGTACTTCAGCGATTGCTGGTACAGCGCGTGGAGCATGGCGTGGCCGGTGCGGTCCGCCGCCGCGCAGGTGCGCTGCACCGGTGGGCCTTCGCCCATGTTCTGCATGTGGCCGCCGAACGGACGCTGGTAGATCGTGCCGTCCTTGTTTCGGCTGAACGGCACGCCCGCGTGTTCAAGCTCGTACACCGCCGCCGGCGCTTCGCGCACCATGTATTCGATCGCGTCCTGGTCGCCCAGCCAGTCCGATCCCTTGACGGTATCGTACATATGCCAGGTCCAGTGATCCGGCGTGTTGTTCTGGAGCGAGGCGGCGATGCCGCCCTGCGCCGCCACGGTGTGCGAGCGCGTGGGGAAGACCTTGGTGATGCAGGCCGTGCGCAAGCCCGCCTGGGCGCTGCCCATCGTGGCGCGCAGGCCGGAACCGCCCGCGCCGACCACGACCGTGTCATAGGTATGGTCGATGATCTTGTAGGCGGGCTGGGTGGAAGCAGAAGAAGCCATGGATCAGGCGCCCCCGAGAGCGATGCGGAGAACCGAAAGGATGCCAAAAGCGGCACCGGCGAAAGGCACGAGGTTGACGAGCAGCCAGGCGGTGAACTTGCCGGCATCCTCGTGCAGGTAGTCCTCGAGCATCACCTGCACGCCAAGGCGCGCGTGATAGAACGTGTTGATCATGATCAGGATCAGCGCCGTGGACGAGAGCGGACGCGCCGCCCAGGCATGGACCGTCGCATAATCGTAGGCCGGCAGCAGCGCCAGGCTGGCCAGCAGGAACGGGATGAGGACGATGTTGCCGACCGCGGTCAGACGCGAGAGCAGCCAGTGATGCGCGCCCTGATGGCTGGAGCCCAGCCCGCGGACGCGTCCGATTGAGGTTCCGTTACCCATGGTATCCCCGACGTTTGAATGGACCCTGCCGGCGCTTAGCGCAGCAGCAGGAAAGCCCAGAAAAGGATGGTGGAAGCGATCGAGAAGATCAGCGTGACAACCGACCAGCGCGCATTGGCGTGCAGTTCGTAACCGGCGCCGATATCGAGGATCAGGTGGCGCACGCCGCTGGCAAGGTGCTGGAAGAACGCCCAGGTCAGGCCCACGAACACGATCTTGCCCAGAATGGCGGTGACGAACTGGAGCGCGCCGCCGGTGCCGGTCCAGACCCAGCCCAGGAAGCTTGCATAGGCTTCGGGACCGCTGGCGATCGCGCCGACCCACCACAGGAGCAGGCCAAGACCGGCAAAAGCCAGGCCATTGCCGGTAACGCGGTGAAGGATCGAAACCAGCATGGCCGGACCCCAACGCCAGATCTGGAGATGCGGCGAAATCGGCCGGTTGCTGCGCGCCTGCGCCATGTGAACCCCCTAAAATGGTTGGCGATCGCGTTTTGGGCCGCGATCGGGAAGCGATTCGGTATTAGTCGAAATGCCGACCTGTGCAAGCGGACCAAAGTACAATTCGCCCCGCTTGGCGCCGACGCGGTTGCACCGCAACGAAACCGACTGCAAGAGGAACTTCATGACCTTCCCCCACGTCCTCGTCACCGGATCGTCGCGCGGCATCGGCGCAGCCATCGCCAAGAGCCTGGATGCGCGCGGAGCCCACGCCATCCGGCATGGCAACACACCCCGCGCCGGAACGCTGGCCGCCGACTTGTCCGACCCTTCCGCGCCGCAACAGCTGTGGCAGGCCGCCCTGGCCCAGGCGGGCGGCACGATCGATGTGCTGGTCAACAATGCCGGCCTGTTCGAGGCGAACCCGCTCGACCGGTCCGACATCGCCTGGCTCGACGGGTGGGAGGACACGCTGCGGATCAACCTGACCTCCGCCGCGCAGCTATCGCGCTTCGCCGTGCGGCACTGGCTGGAGCGCGGCGTGGCAGGGCGCATCGTTCATATCGCCAGCCGCGCCGGCTATCGGGGAGACTCGCCGGAGCACTGGCACTATGCCGCCGCAAAGGGCGGGATGCTGGCGCTGCACAAGACCATCGCGCGCGGCTATGCGGCGAAGGGCATCCTCAGTTACGCGATCACGCCGGGCTTCACCGATACGGCCATGGCGGGCGATTATCTCGCAACCCGGGGCGGCCCCGGCCTGCTGGCGGACATTCCGCTGGGCCGCGTCGCCACGCCCGACGAAATCGCCGCCATCGCGGTATTCTGCGCGCTCGACGCGCCTCCCAGCATGACCGGCGCGGTGATCGACGCCAACGGAGCCAGCTATGTCCGCTAAAGCGCTTGCCCTTGCCGCCCTTTTGCTGGCCGGCGCTCCGCCCGCCCATGCCGCCACCGCGCCGGCCCCCGCCGAACCCGTGGCGGCGCGGGCGATCCTGTCCGCCTGCGAGGGCAAGGACAGCTTTTCCGATCCCGCGCCCGCCGCGCGCATCTATGGCAACGTGTGGTACGTCGGCACCTGCACGGTCAGCGCGATCCTGCTCACATCGCCACAGGGCAATGTGCTGATCGATGCCGTGACCCAGCAGGCCGCCCCGTCGATCCTTGCCAACATCCGCGCCGCCGGCGTCGATCCGCGCACGATCCGCTGGATCGTGACCAGCCACGAGCATTTCGACCATGTCGGCGGCCTGGCCGCGCTGCAACGCGCCACCGGCGCGAAGATCGCGGCGCTGCGCGCGGGGCTGCCGGCGTTGACCAGCGGCAAGACCAGCCCCGCCGATCCGCAGGCCGGCCACATCGATCCCTTCGCGCCGGTCCGCGTCGATCGCGTGCTGCGCGATGGCGAAGTGTTGCGCGTGGGGCCGCTGGCGCTGACCGCGCTGGCAACGCCCGGCCATACCGAAGGTTCGACCAGCTGGCGCTGGACCAGTTGCGGCGGCAACGCCGGCTGCCAGCGCTTCACCTATGTCGACAGCCTGACCGCTCTGCCGCTGGGCAGCTACCGCTTCGCGGATCACCCTGATCGCGTGGCCATGTTCCGCCGCACTTTCGCCCGCGTGCGTGCGTGGGATTGCGGCATCCTGCTCACCCCGCACCCGTCGGCCAGCGATTTGATCGAACGGATGGCCGGGCAAGCGCCGCTGCGCGATCCCGGCGCCTGCCGTGTGCTCGTCGATGGGGCGCAGGATCGGTTGAACAAGGCCCTGAAGGACACGACGCCACGACCATGAGCTGGAAAATCACCGTTTACGCGCCGCGTCCCGTCATCCAGGCCGCGCTCACCGCGCACGAGGACGTGTTCGACTGGGATGCCGACATTGTCATCGCCGGCAGCGAGATCGCCGAAGACAAGCCGGAGGACTGGCAGCTCGAAGCGTGGCTTCCGCGCAAGCCGGGCCGCGCGGACAAGGCGGCGATCACCGCGCTGTTCGCGGATGCCGAACCCGATCTGCTGATCGAGAAACTGCCGGACGAGGACTGGGTCACGCTGAGCCAGGCCGGGGTCGAGCCGATCGACGAAAGCCCGTTCCACGTCCACACGCCGGAATATCCGCCGCGCGAAGAAGCCGGCATCCGCAACTTCGTGATCCCCGCCAGCCAGGCTTTCGGCACCGGCCAGCACGCCACCACCGCCGGCTGCCTCGCCATGCTGGCGCACATCAAGGCGCAGGGGACCATCGTGCGCAATCTGGCCGACATCGGCACCGGCACCGGTCTGCTCGCCTTCGCCGCGATGCACCTGTGGCCGTCCGCGCGCACCATCGCCAGCGACATCGACGCGGTCTGCGCGCCGGTGGTGCTGGAGAACGCGCAAGGCAACGGCGTGGCGATTGGCGATGGTTCCGGCGCGCTGACCATGGTCGTCGCCGCCGGGATGGATCACCCGCTGCTCGCCGCCAGCGCGCCCTATGACCTGCTCATCGCCAATATCCTGGCGGGGCCATTGACCGAACTTGCCCCCGCCTTCGCCGGCGCGGTCGCCCCCGGCGGCTCGGTGCTGCTGGCCGGTCTGCTCGAAACGCAGGAACCGGCGGTGCGCGCCGCCTATCGCCGTGCCGGTCTGCGCCTTGCCGCGCGCCTGGTGCGGGGCGACTGGTCGATCCTGTGGCTGCGCCGCCGGCAGGGTGGCGCGGTGCGCAAAAGCCGCGTAGGCGCGCTGCCCGAATGGTCGAAGCGCTGGTAGCTCAGCGCGCCGCCAGCGTATCGCGCAGCAGCATCAGTCCCGCGCGGGCGAAAGCAGTCATGTTGGCCAGCCGCTCCTCGCTGCCGGTCGAAACCATGGCGGACGCCGAAACGCCCGGCCCGACCACGGCCACGGCGCTGGTGCCCGACGGCACGCCCAGCGGGTGCGTGCCCGGCCCCGCCGCGCCGGTCTCAGCCAGCCCCCAGTCCCCGCCATAGCGCTTGCGGATCAGGTCCGCCTGCGCCAGCGCGTAGCTTTCCGTGGCCGAGGTCAGCCCGCGCAGCGATCCGGGCTCGTGCCCCAGCACGATCCGCCGGCCTTTCAGGGTATAGATCACGCCGCTGCCCAGGAAGAACGCCGAGGCGCCCGGCATGGCGAGCAGCCCGGCCGACATCAAGCCGCCCGTCGCGCCATCGACCACGGCCAGTGTCTCGCCCCGCGCCTTCAGCAGCGCCCCCGCTTCGGCGCCGATCGCGGCAAGTTCCTCGATCGTCACGCGCGCGATCCCACCAGCGCCAGCCCGAAGGCCACGAAGATGCTGCCCGTCAGGCGGTTGAACGCCTTCTTCAGCCCCGGCCGCGTCAGGAACCCGGCAATGCCCCGGCCGCCCAGCGCATAGACGAAGTACCACGAAATCTCGATCACCGAGAACGTCAGCACCATCACGCCGAACTGCGGCAACTTGGGCTGCGTGGCATCGATGAACTGCGGCAGGAAGGCCGCCGCAAACAGCAGCGCTTTGGGGTTGCTGATCCCGATGACGAAAGCGGTGCGGAACACGCGCCAGGTCGAGAGGCCGCGATCGACCTCGCCCTCGCCGATATCGATGGCGGCATCATCGGCCGTCCACGACCGGTAGCCGAGGTACACGAGATAGGCCGCGCCGGCATAGCGCAGCCCGGTGAACAGGCCGGGAATCGCCAGCAGCAACGCGCTCAACCCCAATGCCGACGCCGTCAGCAGGCCGAACACCGCGATGAAGCACCCCGCCATCGCCGCGAACGACCGCGCCAGCCCCAGTTCGACGCTGCGCGCCATGACGTGCAGCATGTTCGGCCCCGGCGTGGCCGACACGAAGAAAACGGTGACCGCATAGAGCCACCAGGTATGCCAGGCCATGATCCTTATCCCGCGTTCCGGACGATGTCGGCCCAGGCCGCCTCGTCGATGACTTCTATGCCGAGTTCGGCCGCCTTCTTCAGCTTGCTGCCCGCACCCGGCCCCGCGACGATCAGGTCGGTCTTGGCGGACACAGACCCCGCCGCCCGTGCGCCCAGCGCCTCGGCCTGCGCCTTGGCCTCGTCGCGGCTCATCGTTTCGAGCTTACCGGTGAAGACCACGGTCTTGCCGGCGACGGCGCTGTCCTTCGTTTCCACCACATAGTCCGGTGGCGAGACTTCGGACAGGAGATCGTCCCACACCGCCACGTTGTGCGGTTCGTGCAAGAAATCGCCCAGCGCCTCGACCACCACCGGCCCCACGCCATCGATCGACAGCAACTCGGCCCTCGCTTCGAGCACGTCTGGCGAAAGGGCGTCGGGCGCCTCCGCGTCCGGCTGCGCCTCCATCTGCGCCGGCGCGAAGGGCGAATGTGCCCGCTCCACCACCGCGCGCAGCTTCGGCAGCGTCACGAACCGCTTCAGCAGGTCGCGCGCGGTCACCGCGCCCACGTGGCGGATGCCCAGGCCGAACAGCAGGCGCGCGGCGTCGGGCTGGCGCTTGGCCTCGATCGCCATCAACAGGTTATCGACAGACTTGTCCTTCCACCCCTCGCGCCCCACGATCTCGTCACGCCGCTGGCGCAGGCGATAGATATCGGCCGGGCTTTCCAGCCAGCCGAGCGCGAAGAACTCCGCGATCGTCTTCTCGCCCAAGCCCTCAATATCCAGCGCGGCGCGGCTGACGAAGTGCCGGAGCCGTTCGGTGCGCTGCGCCGGGCAGATCAGCCCCCCGGTGCAGCGGACATCGACCTCGCCTTCCTCGGCAACCGCTTCCGAACCGCATTCGGGGCAGTGATCGGGAAAGTGATAGGGATCGCGCGGTTCGTCGCGCGTCAGGTTCTCGACCACTTGCGGAATCACGTCGCCTGCGCGCTGCAGCACCACGCGATCGCCCACGCGCACGCCCAGCCGGCCGATCTCGTCGCGGTTATGCAGGGTGACGTTGGTGACGGTGACGCCGCCGACCAGCACGGGCTTCAGCCGCCCCACCGGGGTCAGCTTGCCGGTGCGGCCCACCTGGATGTCGATCGCCTCCAGCGTGGTCTCGGCGCGTTCGGCCGGGAACTTGTGCGCCATGCCCCAGCGCGGGGCCTTGGCCACGAAGCCCAGCCGCTGCTGCCAGTCCAGCCGATCGACCTTGTAGACCACGCCGTCGATGTCATAGGGCAAGTCCGCGCGGGCCTGCTGGATCGCACGGTAATGCGCCAGCATCTCGGCCGTGCTGCCGCAACGGACCAGTAGCGGCGAAACCGGCACGCCCCAGCGCTCGATCCGCTTCATCATCGCGAACTGGGTCGGTTCGGGCACCGCGCTCGCCGCGCCCCAGCCGTGGGCCAGGAAACGCAGGGGCCGGCTGGCGGTGACGCTGGCGTCCTTCTGGCGCAGCGAGCCGGCGGCAGCGTTGCGCGGATTGGCAAAGATCTTCTCGTCCTTCTGCGCCTGTGCGGCATTGAGCGCGAGAAAATCGGCCTTGGCCATATAGACCTCGCCCCGGATCTCGAACACGGCGGGGATGTCGAACAGGCCATCGCCCTTCAGGTCCTGCGGAATGTCGCGGATATGCGCGACGTTGGCGGTCACGTCCTCGCCCACCTGCCCGTCGCCGCGCGTGGCGGCGCGGACGAGATGCCCGTTCTCGTAGCGCAGCGAACACGATAGCCCGTCGATCTTGTCCTCGGCGGTCATCACGACTTCCGCGTCATCCGGCAGCGCGAGGAAGCGCCGCACACGCGCGACGAATTCCCCGACTTCCTCGTCGGAGAACGCGTTGTCGAGGCTCATCATGCGAACCTCGTGCGCCACCTTGGACAGGGGCGAGGCGCTGACCTCGTGCCCGACAGCGTTGGTCGGGCTGTCGGCGCGGACCAGGTGCGGGAACGCCGCTTCCAGTTCGGCATTGCGGCGCACCAGTGCATCGTATTCCGCGTCGGGAATCTCGGGCGCGTCCTCCGCGTGATACAACTTGTTGGCGCGATTGATGGCGCGCGCCAGCCGCATCAGTTCGTTGGCGACATCGGCCTCGCTCATGCCTTCCACGCTCATGCGGCCTTCCCCAGCACCGTCACCACCAATTCACGCCGCGCCCGATAGCCAAGCGTTTCATAGAGCGCGATCGCCCCTGCATTGGCCGCATAAGTGTGCAGGAACGGCGTTTCCCCCCGCGCGGCAAAACCTGCCATCACGCGCAAGATCAGCCGGCGCGCCAGCCCCTGCCCGCGAAATTCGGGATACGTGCAGACCCCGCTCAACTCGGCGAAGCCTGCGGCGGGCTTGAAGCGTTCGCCGGCCAGGGCGATCAGCCGCCCTTCCCGCCGGATTCCGTAAAAGGTGCCATAGCGGTGCGTCAGCGTGCCCCATGGCCCCGGCGCGGTGGCAGTGGCGATGGCCGCCATGTCGGCAGCATCGTCCTCTGCCAGTACCGCGATCCCGTCATCGTTCCCCGCCTGAGGCAGGGGGCCATCCGCCACCATCTGGAGCAGCGGCGCGGTGCGCACGACAACGGTCCCCGCCGGGGGTTCGACCGGCTCGGCTTCGACAAGCCAGATTTCGTCTCCAGCGCCCCCCAGCACCCCGGCAAGCGTATCGTTTCGCCCCGGAGCGCAGGCCGCGAACGGACCATATCGCGGATCGATCCGGACCACGGCGTCGTCCCCGGAGGCAAGCGGGGAGAGGCGGCCGCGCAGCGAGTTCCACACCGGCCGGTCTAGCGGATGCCCCGTCATTCCGGCACCGTTCCGGCAACGGGCGAAACCTCGGCACGCGCGCCGAAACCGGCGATGATCGGCCGCGCCTTGCGGATGGCTTCCTGCACTTGCGGCAGTTGCAGGCTCGCCTTGTGCGAAGCCTCGTCCTTCCACACTTCGGTTATCCAGATCGCGTCCGCATCCGCGCGGTCCTTCCACACCCGATAGCCGAGATTGCCCGGCATGGCCGCGCTTCCCTCGATCAGATAGCCGATCAGTTCGTCACGGCGGCCGGGCGCGGCCTTCATCTGCCCGATCAGGCCATAGACCTGCGATTCGTCGATTTCTTCCATGGTATGCGCTTCCATTCCCCACGCCCGGCCAGCCAGCAACATGGCGGCGGCGGCACCGCCGATCATCGTGCGCCGGCTGACGAACATCACGCCTGCTCCAGCAACCGGTCGGCCTGCGCCCGCGCTTCGGCGGTGATCTCCGTGCCGGACAGCATCCGCGCGATTTCCTCCTGCCGGCCGGCGGCGTCCAGCAGCACCACGGACGTCCGCGTCACGACGCCCTGGCTGGACTTGGCGATCAGGTAATGCGCGTTGCCGCGCGCGGCGACCTGCGGGCTGTGCGTGACCGCCAGAAGCTGTCCGCCGCCCCGGCCGTTATTGTGCGCCAGCCGTGCCAGACGTTCGCCGATCGCGCTGGCAACCGCGCCGCCCACGCCCCGGTCGATCTCGTCGAAGATCACCGTCGCCGCGCCGCCTTCCTCCGCCAGCGCCACCTTGAGCGCCAGGATAAAGCGCGAAAGCTCGCCGCCGCTGGCGATCTTGCCCAGCGGCGCGAAATCCGCGCCGGGGTTGGTCGCGATCAGGAATTCCACCGCGTCGATACCCCCCGGCCCCCAGCGGTCTTCGGGCAAGCGGAGAACGGCGGTATGGAACCGGGCGGCGTCCAGCTTCAGCGGCACCAGTTCGGCGGCCACCGCCTTGTCCAGCCGGCGCGCGGCATCGGCGCGGGTGACGGACAACGCTTCGGCCTTGGCGCGATAGTCCAGCCCCGCCTCCTGCTCCGCGCGCTGCAACGCGCCGATCTGCGCTTCGCCGCCTTCGATGGCATCGAGCGCCAGACGCATCTCGTGCATCCGGTGGGGCAGTTCATCGGGCGTGCAGCCATGCTTGCGCGCCGCGCCGCGCAGGTCGAACAGCCGCGTCTCGATCCGGTCGAGCGCCTGCGGATCATGCGCCAGCGCTTCCGCCGCCGCCGAGAGCTTGTCCTCCGCCTCGCTCGCCTCGATCACCGCGCGGTCCAGCGCCTCGAGCGCTTCGGCCAGCAGCGGATGCTCCGCCGCGATGCGATCGAGCCGCCGCGCCGCCGCGCGCAACGAAGCCAGCGCGGAATCGGACCCGGCCCACAAATGCTGTAATTCGGCGAGATCGCCGGACAGCCGCTCGCCCTTCTGCATCGCCGCACGCTGCAGCGCGAGGTCTTCCTCCTCGCCGATCACCGGCGCCAGCGTGGTTAGTTCCGCAAGATGGGCGAGCAACAGATCCTGCTCCGCCATCGCCGCTTGCACCCGCGCCCTGGCGGTCGCTAGCGCGGTTTCGGCAGCGCGCCACTTGTCCCAGGCGGCTGCCACGGCGCCGGTATCGGCGCGGGCATAGCGATCGAGCAACATGCGGTGCCCGCGCGCGTTCACCAACCCCCGGTCGTCATGCTGCCCATGCAGTTCGACCAGCGCCGGCGCGATTTCGCGCAGCAGCGCCACGCCCACCGGCTGGTCGTTGATAAAGGCCTTGCTGCCCCCGCCAGTTCCGGTCCCGGCATCGCCGCTCGCCGCGCGCAGCCGCCGGCGCACGATCAGCGGTTCGCCCGGTTCGATCTCCACGTCCGCTTCGGCCAGCGCATGGCGGATCGGATCGGGCAGGCGATCGAACTCGAACGTGGCGGTCACGCTTGCCTGATCCTCGCCCGCGCGCACAAGGCCGGCATCGGCCCGATCGCCCAGCACAAGCCCCAGCGCATCGAGCAGGATCGACTTGCCCGCGCCGGTCTCGCCGGTGAGCACACCGAGTCCGCCTGGAAACGCAAGGTCCAGTGCCTCGATCAGCACGATGTTGCGGATGGATAGTCCGGTCAGCATGGGCGAGTGTTCTTAGCCGTTCGGAAACGCGCCGTCACCATCCGTTCACGGCTTGTTTCAGCCCTGTGACACCGCGCCACACACCCGCAACCTGATTGGGGCAAGGGATTCGCTGAAAACAACCGCAAAGGAGGCACGGCCATGCCCAAGCAACGCCAAGCCAAGCCAGCGTTCCGGTCCACGTTCCAGACGGTCACCGAACTAGCCACTTCCGTTCCGGCGTGGCTCGACCTGCCCGAACCACGCGGCTTCCGGCCCAAGCGCAAGGTCCGGACGGTATGGATTTCCGACATCCACCTGGGCACGCGCGGCTGCAACGCGGCGATGCTGCTGGATTTCCTGGCCTCCATCGAATGCGAAACGCTCTACCTGGTCGGCGACATTGTCGATGGCTGGCGGCTGAAAAAGGGTTGGTACTGGCCGGATGCCCACAACGAGGTGATCCGCCGCGTGCTCAAGATGGCGCACCGCGGCACGCGCGTGGTGCTGATCGCGGGCAACCATGACGAGATGCTGCGCCCTTACGCCGGTATGAGCTTCGGCGGCGTGGAACTGGCGCTGGAGGCGATCCACACCACCGCCGACGGGCGTCGCCTGCTCGTTACCCATGGCGACGGCTTTGACGGCGTGGTGCTCTATGCCCGCTGGCTCGCGTTCCTGGGCGACAAGGCCTACGAGTTTCTGCTACGCGCGAACCGCTGGTTCAACCTGCTGCGCCGCCAGTTCAAGCTGCCCTACTGGTCGCTTTCGGCCTACCTCAAGAAACGCGTGAAGAACGCGGTCCAGTTCGTTTGCGACTTCGAGGAAGCCGTGGCGCACGCGGCGCGCGAACAGGGCGTGGACGGTGTGGTCTGCGGCCACATCCACTGCGCCGAGATCCGCCAGATCGGCGATGTGACCTACTACAACGATGGCGACTGGGTCGAAAGCTGCACCGCGCTGGTGGAAGACCACCAGGGCGCGATCTCCATCGTCGACTGGGCGGCGGAAACGCGCGAGGCGGAGATGAAGCACGGCAAGCACTCCGCCCCGTCCACCGCGCGCGAGGAGGAACCGGCATGAGAATCGCGATCTGCACCGATGCCTGGCACCCGCAGGTCAACGGCGTCGTCCGCACCTTGTCCACCACGGTGGATCGCCTGAATGCGCGCGGGCACGAGGTCGAGCTTATAACGCCCAGCCAGTTCCGCACGCTGCCCCTGCCCGGCTACAGCGAGATCCGGCTGGCGATGGCCCCGCGCTTCGGCACACGGCGCACGTTGAAGGACTTCGCGCCCGATGTTGTCCACATCGCCACCGAAGGCCCGATCGGCTGGAGCGCGCGGGGCTGGTGCAAGAGCACTGGCACGCCCTTCACCACCGCGTTCCACACCCGCTTCCCGGACTATGCGGCCGTGCGCACCGGGCTGGACGCCTCGCACTTCTGGCCGGTGATGCGCCGGTTCCACAACCATTCGCGCGCCGTGCTGGTGTCCACGCCCACGCTGGCGGGCGAACTGGCGGCGCAGGGCATCGGCCGGGCGCGCCTGTGGTCACGCGGGATCGACCGTTCGCTGTTCCATCCGCAGCACGATCCGCTGCCCGAAATGGCCGCGCTTCCCGGCCCGGTGATGCTCTACGTGGGGCGCGTGGCAATCGAGAAGAACCTGGAAGCCTTCCTCACCAGCACGGTGCCGGGCAGCAAGGTCGTGGTCGGCGACGGCCCCGATCTCGTCCGCCTGCGCGAAGCCTTCCCCGAAGCGACCTTCCTGGGCGCGCTGGCGGGCGAGCAGCTGGCGCGGGCCTATTGCTCGGCGCAAGTCTTCGTGTTCCCCAGCCGTACCGATACCTTCGGCCTCGTCATGATCGAAGCGCTGGCCTGCGGCCTGCCTGTGGCGGCCTTCCCCGTGCCGGGTCCGCTCGACATCGTGGGAGTCGACGGCCACGGCCCCGGCGGCGACCTTCCCATGCGGGTGGGCGCGCTGCGCGACAATCTGGACCACGCCATCGCCGACGCCCTGCGCTGCGACCGGCTGGGTGCCGCTGTCCATGGCGCAAGCTACAGCTGGGACCGGGCCACCGACCAGTTCCTGACGGCACTGACCGAGGCGCACCAGAAGCAGGTTCCCGCCTTCGCCTGACACATCCCCAGGAAGGGGGGAGCGCTCTAAAGACGCGCTCCCCCCTCTTCCATGATGCCCGCGCTTTCCTCTACGCTTCGCGGCAGAGAGGATTCGAATTCATGGCGGAACGCTACAACACCATCACTGTCGAAAGCCGCGGGCCGGTCGACTGGCTCACGCTGAACCGGCCCGAGGCCATGAACGCCATCTCGCTGGAGATGGTGCGCGAACTCAACGCCTATTTCGGCGGGCTGTACAACAATGGCTCCGTGCGGATCGTGGTGATGCGCGGGGCTGGCCGGGCGTTCTGCGCCGGGCTGGACATCAAGGAGCGCAGCGAGGACGAGCGCGCCGCTATTCCCTTTGGCGGCGGCTTCGGCTTCCAGGGCTATCTGGCGGATGTCTACGTCAAGATGCGACGCTGTCCGCAGCCGATCATCGCGCTGGTCCAGGGCGCGGCCTGTGGCGGCGGCTTCGCCTTCGCGCTGGCGTCCGACATTCGCATCGCTGGCGAAAGCGCCCGCATGAACGCCGCCTTCATCCGCCTGGGTCTGTCCTCGTGCGACATGGGCGTCAGCTATTTCCTGCCGCGCCTCGTCGGGGTTTCCGTGGCGTCCGAACTCATGCTGACCGGCCGCTTCATCCACGCGCCACGCGCGCTGGCGACCGGGCTGGTTTCGGAAGTGGTGCCGGACGAACGGCTGGCCGATGTGGCACAGAGCTATGTCGATGAAATGCTGATGGCTTCGCCGAAGGGCCTGCGCATGACCAAGGAAGGGCTCAACCTCGCGGTCGATGCCCCCAGCCTCGAAGCGGCGATGGCGATCGAGAATCGCAACCAGATCATCACGTCGAGCAGCCCGAACTTCGCAGAAGGGATGCGCGCCTTCCTCGAAAAGCGCAAACCGGTCTACGTTCCGGACTGAGCAAGGCTCCGGGGCGGGCTCACCCGCTCCGGATCGCGATCAGGCCGCGTTGGCGCCGGGGGCCTTGCTGTTCATCAGGCGATAGGCCTTCTGATACCATTCGCTGCCGGGATAGTTGTTGCCCAGCACCGCCGCCGCCTTCTGCGCTTCTTCCGGCACGCCGAGGGCCAGATAGCTTTCGACCAGGCGATAGAGCGCTTCGGGCGTGTGGCTGGTCTGCTGATACTTGTCGACCACCACGCGGAACCGCAGGGTGCCCGCCAGCCACTTGCCGCTGCGCTGGTAGAAGCGGCCGATCTCCATTTCCTTGCCGGCAAGGTGATCGTTCACCAGGTCCATCTTCAGCCGCGCATCGGTGGCATAATCGGTATTCGGGAAACGGCGCATCACTTCGTTGAGCGCGGTCTGCGCCTGCAAGGTGATCTTCTGATCGCGCGTCACGTCGCTGATCTGTTCGTAATAGCACAGCGCGATCAGGTAATAGGCGTAGGGCGCGTCCTTGTTGCCGGGGTGAATCGACAGGAAGCGCTGGGCCGATTGCGTCGCCTTGGCGTAATCGCGCGCGGCGTAGTAGCTGAACGCGCTCATCAGCTGCGCGCGGCGCGCCCAGGGCGAATAGGGATGCTGGCGCTCCACTTCGTCGAACAGCGCCGCCGCCTGCTTGGCGTTGCCCTGATCCAGCCGTTCCTTGGCCGCCATGTAGAGCGTATCGACGTCCCGCGCGACATAGGCCACGTCCTTCTTGGAACGCGCGCCGCCGGCGCAACCGGCGGTCAGCCCAAGGGCGGCGGTGGCGGCGGCGAGAACGGCAATCCGCAGCGGGGTGCGGCCATGGGCGATAAACGTCATGGCAGCCCTATAGCCAGCGCCCCCATGAACGCCAAGTGAAGTTGTGCATGCATCGATTTCAGGATGTGACGGCGCACGCGAAGATCACGCGTCCTCGAACGGCGGGATCACCGGAATCGGATCGGCCAGCGTGATCCGGTCCAGCATCGCCGCCATTTCATCGCGCAACTGAAGCATCAGGCCGCGCAGCCGGCATTCCGCCTCCGGCAGGCAGTTCGTGCAGGTTTCGTGCGCGTTGCGGCTGGCGCAGGGCACCAGCGCAAGACTGCCGCGCGTCAGGCGGATGATGTCGCCATAGCGGATGTCCACCGGCGGCAGGGCCAGTTCGTATCCCCCTTCGCGCCCGCGCTGCGAAACGACGATTCCCTCGCGCGCCATTTCCGACAGAATCACGGTCAGGAACTTGCGCGGGATGTTCTGCGCATCGGCAATCGCATCCAGCCGCACCGGCCCCTGTCCGAAGGTATCGGCAAGATGCTGCAAGGCCCTGATGGTGTAGCGCGTCTTCTGCGAGAGCATGGAGACACAAAACCGTCTCGCACACGAAAGTCAATCGCAGCGGTAGAAAACCTTGCCTAATCCACGACAACTTCGTCCGGCGGACCGTAACCGCCACCGCCCGGCGTCTCGATCACGAACACGTCACCCGGTTCCATCGCGGCAGACGCGGTGGCGGGCAGGTGTTCGACACGCCCGTCCGCCCGCTCGATCCGGTTGTACCCGGGTTGTCCGTCCGCGCCGCCATGCAGGCCGAATGGCGGCGCGACCCGGCGGTTGGAAAGAATGCCCGCCTCCATCGCTTCGAGAAAGCGCACTCTCCGCACCGCGCCATCGCCGCCGCGATGATGGCCGGCCCCGCCCGATCCGCGCCGGATGGAAAACTCCTCCAGCAGCACCGGGAAGCGGGTTTCCAGCACTTCGGGATCGGTCAGGCGGCTGTTGGTCATGTGCGTCTGCACCACCGCCGTTCCGTCGAAATCCGGCCCGGCGCCCGATCCGCCGGCGATCGTCTCGTAATACTGGTGGCGCGCATTGCCGAAGGTGAAGTTGTTCATCGTCCCCTGTGCGCCCGCCATCGCCCCCAGCGCGCCGAACAGCGCGTCGGTCACCACCTGGCTGGTCTCGACATTCCCCGCCACCACCGCAGCGGGCGCTTGCGGGCGCAGCATCGATCCTGCGGGCACCACCACGGTCAGCGGACGCAGGCACCCTTCGTTCATCGGCACCGCATCGTCGATCAGCGTGCGCACCACATAGAGCACGGCGGCGCGCACGACCGGCAGCGGCGCGTTGAAATTGTCGCCCAGTTGCGGGCTGGAGCCGGTGAAATCGATCTTGGCATGGCGGGCCGCGCGATCGATCGCCACGCTGACAGAGACCTGCGCGCCGTTGTCCATCGCATAGGTGAAGCGCCCGTCGGCCAGCCGGTCGAGCAGCGCGCGCACGGCGGCCTCGGCGTGATCCTGCACGTGGCCCATATAGGCATCGACCACCGCCCTGCCCTGCTCCGCGGCGATTCGCCGCAGCTCCGAGGCTCCCCGCGCGCAGGACGCGACCTGCGCCTTCAGGTCCGCGATGTTCTGGTCCACGTTGCGCGAAGGCCAGCGCCCGGACGATAGGCGCGCGCGCAGATCCGCCTCGCGCAACTGCCCCTCGTCCACCAGAAGCACGTTGTCGAGCAGCACGCCCTCCTCGTCCAGCGTGCGGCTGCCCGGTGGCATCGATCCGGGCGCGATCCCGCCGATGTCCGCGTGATGGCCGCGCGCGGCAACGAACCAGGCCGGCGCCGCATCGCTCTCTTCGGCAAACACCGGCATCACCACCGTCACGTCGGGCAGATGGGTGCCGCCATCATACGGCGCGTTGAGGACATAGGCATCGCCGGGGCGCAGCCCGCGCCCGTCCCGCCCCTGCCCGCGCCGGGCCAGCACGGTGCGCACGCTTTCGCCCATCGATCCCAGATGCACCGGCATGTGCGGCGCGTTGGCGATCAGGCTGCCGTCCCGGTCGAACAGCGCGCAGGAGAAATCGAGCCGCTCGCGAATGTTGACGGACGAAGCGCTGTGCTGGAGCGCCGCGCCCATTTCCTCGGCTACGGCCATGAACAGCCCGGTCATGATCTCCAGCCGCACCGGATCGAGCGCGGTATCCGCCGCACGGTCCACCGCGCGCGGTTGTGCCCGGCGCAGGATAAGATTGCCGATGGCATCGACTTCGACGCGCCAGCCCGGCTCGACCACCGTGGTCGATACCGGATCGACGATCAGCGCCGGCCCGTCTGCCGCGAAACCGACGGCCAGATCCTCGCGCCGGTAGAGCGGCGTGGCATGGCGTTCGCCGGCGGTGAACATCGAAACGGTGCCGGCTGGCGGCTCCGAGCGTTCGGGCAGGACGGCCACCGGGAGGTCGGCATGGTCCGAGGCGGCCACCGCCTCGACCCGCACCGCTTCCGCCATGATCCCGCCTTCGGGCGCAAAGCCGAAGCGGTGCTGCCAGTCCGCCGCGAAGGCGGTTTGCATCGCCTCAAGCGGGGCATGGGCCACCTCGATCGTGTTCTCGGTCCCCTGCGGCCGCAGATGCAGCGTCACCTCGCGGCGCAAGGTGGCCCGCCCGCCATTGCCGGCGACCAGTTCCGCCTCCGCCGCGTCCCCCAGCAGATCGACCGTGTGGGCGATGGCGGCCGCACCCTCCGCATCCAGCAGGCACCCCAGCGTGGCCTCGCGCACCGCGCGCCGGTCGGCCAGGCCCATGCCATAGGCGGAAAGCACGCTCGCCAGCGGATGGCACTGCACGGTATCGATCCCCAGCGCATCCGCCACCAGGCAGGCATGCTGCCCGCCCGCGCCGCCAAAGCAGGCCAGCGTGGCACGCGTGACGTCATGGCCCCGCCGCACGGAAATCGCCTTGATCGCGTTGGCCATATTGGCAACGGCAATGCGCAGGAACCCTTCGGCCGCCTCCTCGGGCGAAACCGCGCGCCCGGTAGCCGCGTGGACGTGCGCGGTCAGTTCGGCGAAGCGGCGTTCCACCGCGTCGCGATCGAGCGGTTCGTTGCCATCCGGCCCGAACACATGCGGGAAATGATCGGGCTGCAACTTGCCCAGCAACAGGTTGCAGTCGGTGACCGCGAGCGGGCCGCCGCGCCGGTAACACGCCGGCCCCGGAACCGCGCCGGCCGATTCCGGACCGACCAGGAATCGCGTGCCGTCGAACCGGCAGATCGAACCGCCTCCCGCCGCCACGGTATGAATGCGCATCATCGGGGCGCGGATGCGCGATCCCGCCACCCGCGCCTCGACCTCGCGCTCGTAGCTGCCGGCGTAGTAGGAAACGTCGGTCGAGGTGCCGCCCATGTCGAAGCCCACGACTTGCGCGAAACCCGCCGCTTTCGCCGTGGCCGCCATGCCGACGATGCCCCCGGCCGGGCCGGAAAGCACCGCGTCCTTGCCGTGGAACGCTTCGCCGGCAGCCAGCCCGCCACTCGATTGCATGTAAAGCGCCGCGACTGCCGGCCCCAGCCCCGCTTCGAGGCCAGCGACATAGCGGCGCAGGACAGGCGAGAGATAGGCATCGACCACCGTCGTATCGCCCCGCGCGATCAGCTTGATCAGCGGGGCCACGCGATGGCTGACCGAAATCTGCCCGAACCCCACCTCCGCCGCGATGCGGGCGAGCGCCCCCTCGTGCGCCGGATACTTCCAGCTATGCATCAACACGATCGCGATGGAACGCAGCCCGCGATCGAACGCGGATTGCAGCGCGGCGCGGGCACGATCTTCGTCCAGCGCGACCAGCACCGTGCCATCGGCCATGATCCGCTCGGCGATTTCCACGGCTTGCGCGAACAAGGGCACCGGAAGATCGATCTTTCGCGCGAAGATGTCGGGCCGTTCCTGCGTGCCGATGCGCAGGGCATCGCCAAACCCGCGCGTGATCGCCAGCAGCGTCGGCTCCCCCTTGCGTTCGAGCAGGGCGTTGGTGGCCACGGTCGTGCCCAGCCGCAGTTCGGCTGGCGGCAGTGCCGTTCCCGCGCGCGCGCCAGTCAACCGACGCATCGCCTCGACGGCCGCATCGTCATAGCGGCCGGTATCTTCGGACAGGAGTTTTGCGCGGTGCAACGCACCATCGGGCGCTATCGCCACGACATCGGTGAAGGTGCCGCCGCGATCGACCCAGAATCGCCAGGTGTCTTCAGTCACGCGCCCGCCTTAGCCGCTTGAAATCCGGCTGGCACTATCCGCGTCCGATCGTTCGCTGTCGGGACACGCGCCCAAACCAGCCAAACCGGGTACAAACGCAAGCGGCCCGGCGCTGACGCACCGGGCCGCTCAGGCATTCCTCGATGGATCAGCGCGCGGCCTGTTGCAGATAGGCAATCAGGTCCGCGCGATCCTGCGGATTGGGGAGGCCGGCAAAGGCCATGCGCGTGCCCGGCACGTAACGGGTGGGCGAGGTGAGGAAGGCATCGAGCGTGGTCTTGTTCCACGTCACGTTCTTGGCCTTCATCTGCGCCGAATAGTTAAAATTCGCCATTGCGGCGGACTTGCGGCCGACGATGCCTTTCAGCGACGGTCCCAGGCGCGTGGCGCCGGTATTGAGATCGTGGCAGGCAGCGCAACGGGCGAACACGGTACGACCGCGCCCCGCGTCACCAGCAGGCCCGGAAGGAGCAGCCGATGCAGCCGACGCGGCGATACCAACGGCGGCCAGACCGGCCATCACGGCAACAAACTTCATCAACGCACTCCCCAAAAATGCCTTGTGGCTAAAATGCTTCGTGGCCAAACTGCCCCGGCGGGGCTGACCCGCGCATGAACGGATACAACGGCTTGGCTGCGTTGCCTAAACCCTATTCAGCGATTTTCGCAAGCGGGCAGTCCGCCCTCAGTCCTTGGCGGGCGCCGACGCGCAGACTTTGATGATCAGACGGAACAGTTCCGCGCGTTCGTCGTCCGAAAGGCAGGCAGTCAGTTCCCGTTCGTGCGCGGCAATGATCTCGCGCGCTTGTTCCAACACCCGCTCACCATCCTCGGTGATCCACAGCCCGCCGGCACGACGATCCAACTTCGATGGCTCGTTCACCACGTAGCCGTTCTTGGTCAATTGCCGCACAAACTGGTGAACCGTGGGCCGTTCGATCTGGAAAAAGCGCGAAAGGTCCGATTGCTTCACCCCGGGATTGGCGTTTGTCAGCCACAGGATGGCAACCTGCTTGGGCGTAACCTTCAGGACATCCAGCTGCCGTTCCAGCCGCGAGATGAACAGAGAATTGGCGGTTCCGATATGGACGCCCAGAATGGCGTCCATCCCGTCAACCAGCAGCCCCGCCGCTGTTCCCGACGCCATGGTCACTTCCGAAGCCAACGATCCGATACCTTTCCAGCCGCGCCATCCTTAACGAACGATACGGAACAAAACCGCCGTTTCATTAGGGTCACGAAGTGTTTTACGCAAAGCCTTTTGCGCCGCACACAGGTCCACAGGACGAAATCCGCATCATTTCAGCACGATCCGGATGCATTTGCGAATGCCGAAAACAGCGTCGTCCCATCTACCGTGCGATAGCGAAGGGTCAGGCTGCCATCGGCGCGGTAGTCAAGCCCAGTTCCGGAATGCCGATGGAACGACGCCCACCGTAATCGGTACGAACCACGATCAGGCCGCTGCGTTCGAGATGTTCGAGCAGACGGCGGATGCGCCCCGGCGAACGGGTGCCATAGACTTCGGCCAGCTTGTCGTCATCGGGGCATGGTGTGCCCTCCGCCGCCGCGCGCGCCAGCACCAAGAACGGGGCGAGCAGGTCGTCGGGCACGTCGCGCCCGATGCGCAACACGTCCTGCCAGCGCGGCTCGCTATCGTCGGCAATGCCGGCCACTGCCATCGCGAAACGCCGCCGGAACGCCGCCAGATCGATGCCCGTGTCGCCCAGCCGCTGCATCCGGCAGCGCACGGTGAAATCCTGGAAAAGCTGCGCCGCGGGCTGAAACGTGCAGTCCGGCTCCAGCGCCATCTCGGCCAGGATCGCGGCCACGTCGGCGGCGGTTTCCTCCTGTGCGAACAGGCTGGGTTCGGCGGGCGGATCGACCTGATCCGCGGCCGGCACATAGCCCTCGATCCGTTCGAGCAGTTCGCCGCTTTCGACCGGCTCGGCCTCCGGTTCGGGCGCGCGCGGCAGGGCTTCCATCGCCAGCGGTTCGGCCAGCAGCAGCGATTCCATGTCCTGCCCGGAAGCCGAAGGCAGCGGCATCAGCCCCTGCACCACGTTGCGCGCGCGGGTCTGCACCTCGCCGATGCGGACGCCCACCGGGCGGCGGCAGATGGCGGGGCCAAGCCCCAGGAAATGCCCCCGCTCCAGATCGCGGATCTGTTCGGCCTGGCGCCGCTCCATGCCGAGCAGGTCGGCCGCGCGCGCCATGTCGATGTCGAGAAAGGTGCGCCCCATCAGGAAGTTGGAAGCCTCGGCCGCCACGTTCTTGGCCAGCTTGGCCAGCCGTTGCGTGGCGATCACCCCGGCCAGGCCGCGCTTGCGGCCCCGGCACATCAGGTTGGTCATCGCCGCCAGCGACAGGCGGCGCACTTCGTCGGTCACGTCGCCCGCGGCCGCGGGGGCGAACATCTGCGCCTCGTCCACCACCACCAGCGCGGGATACCATTCGTCGCGCGGCGCATCGAACAGCGTGTTGAGGAACACCGCCGCACACCGCATCTGCGCTTCCAGTTCCAGCCCGTCGAGCGCCAGGATCACCGAGGCGCGATGCTTGCGGATGCGTGCGGCGAGCTTGGCGATCTCCGCCTGATCGTAAGCCGATCCATCGACCACGACATGCCCGAACGGCTCAGCCAGCGTGACGAAATCGCCTTCCGGATCGATCACCACCTGCTGGACCAGCGCGGCGCTTTCCTCCAGCATCCGGCGCAGCAGGTGCGACTTGCCGGACCCGGAATTGCCCTGCACGAGCAGGCGGGTCGCCAGCAGTTCCTCGACATCGATCCGGACAGGGGCGCCGGACCGGTCGGCGCCGATGATGATGGATGCGCTCACGCCGTGGCTGTGGCCGGGCGGACCTGAGTCGGCAAGGCCGATGGGGCGATTTGCTGTAGAAAGGTGGGTGCCTTGCTTGCCCAGCCCCTTCCCTCACACGTCGCTCCAGCGAACGCTGGGACCTCAGGCCTTTGCAGGAAAACCGTCGTTAGGTGGAACCCAGCCGCCCGTCGCCCCAGCGTTCGCTGGGACGACGGTTTGCATGCACCATAACGACGGCTTCCATCAATGCCGGATCAGGTAATCGAACGCGGAAAGCGCCGCCTTCGAACCTTCGCCCATGGCGATAACGATCTGCTTGTAAGGCACTGTCGTCGCGTCGCCCGCCGCGAACACGCCCGCTGCGCTGGTCTCGCCACGCGCGTCGATCTCGATCTCGCCGCGGTTGGTCAGCGCCACCGAATGGTCGAGCCATTCGGTGTTGGGGACAAGGCCTATCTGCACGAAGATGCCTTCCAGCACGATTTCGTGAACTTCCTCGGACTTGCGATCGCGATACTTGAGACCGGTCACCTTGTCGCCATTGCCCAGCACTTCGGTGGTCAGGGCCGAGGTGATCACGGTCACGTTGGGCAGGCTGTTCAGCTTGGCCTGAAGCACCGCGTCGGCGCGCAACTGGCTGTCGAACTCGATCAGCGTGACGTGGGCAACGATGCCCGCCAGGTCGATCGCCGCCTCGACGCCCGAATTGCCGCCGCCGATCACCGCCGTGCGCTTGCCCTTGAACAGCGGGCCATCGCAGTGGGGGCAATAGGCGACGCCCTTGTTGCGGTATTCGTCTTCGCCGGGCACGCCCATCTGGCGCCAGCGCGCGCCGGTCGAAAGGATCACCGTCTTCGCCTTCAGGCTGGCGCCGCTTTCAAGCTGCACCTCGGCCAGCCCGCCATTGAGCGGGGGCACCAGCTTCACCGCCTTTTGCACGTTCATCACGTCCACGTCGTATTCCTTGACGTGTTGTTCGAGATGCGCGGCCAGCTTCGGCCCTTCGGTGTGCGGCACCGAGATGAAGTTCTCGATCGCCATGGTATCGAGCACCTGCCCGCCGAAGCGTTCGGCGACGACACCCGTGCGGATGCCCTTGCGCGCGGCATAGATCGCCGCGGGCCGCGCCGGCGGGTCCGCCGCCGACGACCAGCACGTCGAACGGCTCCTTGGCGGCGATCTTTTCCGCTGCCCGCGCCGCCAAACCGGTATCCAGCTTCGCCACGATCTGCGCCAGGTCCATCCGCCCCGATCCGAACGGTTCGCCGTTGAGGAACACCGTCGGCACGGCCATGATCTTGCGGCGTTCGACCTCGTCCTGGAACACGGCGCCGTCGATCGCGACGTGCGTCACGTTCGGGTTGAGCGCGGCCATGATGTTCAGCGCCTGCACCACATCGGGGCAGTTCTGGCAGGTCAGCGAGAAGAACGTCTCGAAGTGCAGCGGCCCTTCCAGCGCGCGCACCTGATCGAGCAGTTCGGCATCTTCCTTGGGCGGATGGCCGCCCACGTGCAGCAGCGCCAGGATCAGCGAGGTGAACTCGTGCCCCATAGGCAGGCCGGCGAAGACCGCTTCCGCCCTGCCTTCGTCGGCGCGGATCGCGAACGAGGGCTTGCGCGCATCCGTGCCGTCGAAGCGGGCGGTCACCTTGTCGGACTGCGCGGCGATTTCCTCGACGAGGCTGCGCGTTTCGGCCGACTTGGCACTGTCATCCAGGCTGGCGACCAACTCGATCGGGCGGCGCAGGTTGCCGAGATAGGCTTTCAACTGGCCAGTGGTAGCGGCATCGAGAATAGGCATGGCGGTTCTCTTCAGACAGGTGGATGCTTCGCCCGGGATCGCGCGGATGCCGGGAGGCGGAAATGAACGGCGGGAGGCGCTCGGGGGAAACGCTGGGTTCCCGTAGCCCTGAGCTTGCCGAAGAACTGCCTTGGAACGGCAATTCTCGGGAAAGCTCAGGACGGGCGGATCATGCAGGGCACGCCGATCTCCGGTAGAAAGGTCTCGATGAAGAGGGTGGCCGGACGGGAAACCCGCCCGGCCCAACCCATCAGATCTTGCCGACGAGGTCGATCGAAGGAGCCAGCGTTTCGGCGCCTTCTTCCCACTTGGCCGGGCAGACCTGGCCGGGGTTTTCACGCCAGTACTTGGCAGCCTTGATCTTGCGCACCAGTTCGCTCGCATTGCGGCCCACGCCCTCGGGCGTGATTTCGACGAGCTGGATCACGCCATCCGGATCGACGACGAAAGTGCCGCGATCGGCAGGCCAACGCCCACGCGCAGGATGTCGAAGTTGTTCGACAGGTCATGGTTCTGATCGCCCAGCATGTAGTACTGGATCTTGCCGATCGCCGGCGAGGTGTCGGCCCAGGCCTTGTGCGAAAAATGCGTGTCGGTCGAAACCGAGTACACTTCGACGCCCAGACCTGAAGCTCGGCATACTTGTCGGCAAGGTCTTCCAGCTCGGTCGGGCAGACGAACGTGAAGTCCGCCGGATAGAAGAAGAACACGCCCCACTTGCCCTTCACGTCGGCGTCGGTAACGGTTTCGAACTTGCCCTGGCGATAAGCCTCGGCTTTGAACGGCTTAAGCGTGGTTCCGATCAGAGACATGACAGACGATTTCCTTCTGATTCGTCGTTGGTAACTGGATACGAGGGTGAGCTAGCGACTCCCCTTCGCAATTTCCAATGATCAATTCCGGCCACTTTGATTGATTGCGTCGATCAATGGCTCGCCTGATCGGAACCTGTCGATCACATTCCTGTGGCACGGCAGAGACAGATGCTCCGTCGCTGTCGCCCTTACGATAGCGCCCCCGCCACGGGCGTGCCCCGGAAGCGACATTTCCTCCAGCGGCAACAGCCTGGCATCCTCGAGCGCCGCCACGCGATGACCGATGCCAGCGAGGTAAGTCTCGTTTTCGGCAAAGGCGAGGAACGCGGCAACGCTGCTCTGGCGCACCAGCATCGCCATGTCCCATCGTTCAGACTCCGGCCCGATCAGGAACGGGCCGCCCCTGCCCCAGGAACATGATATCCCCACCGCTCGCGCGCAGGTGCGGAAGGGTATGCGCGATGTACCGGCCCGAATGCCTCGCTTCCGCCGATCGGCGATGCCGGCGCAAGTTCCGGATGCGCCGCGTAGTCCGCAACGGCGCGAAACCGCAGCAGGTTCAGCATGACGACGCTACCCGCAATCCCGCGCCGGACGAACAGCATGCCGGCCGCCGGCGACACATCGAAATGAGGGGTGGAACGTATCCGTCATCCTTCCGCACCGCCATCAGCGCGCACCAACAGCAGAACATGCATCCTGACGTCCTCTGGCCATTCCGCGATATGCCGCTCCAATGCCCCAGGTCTCCCGCAAACAGCGCCCGTGTCGCATCCTCGTAACCGGGCAGGTCGCCGGCCATCGCCAGCATGAAGTGATAGGCCGCCCTGCGCGCGGCGCCGTTGCTGGCGGGTATCGGGTTTCTTCCGCTCGCTGTCGATCAGACGGCGCAGGGTGGGCGAAGCGCCTCCGGGCTGGGCAGCCAGCCATTCCCATTGCCTGGGTAGCAGGGTTACCTCGCGCGCCACCACGCCCAGCCGGGGCCGGCCCCGTCCACGCGGTTCCCCCGCCTGCCCTTCCCCTGCCGGAAGCGCGTCGGACAAAGCGTTGGGGCACGGTAACGCCCGCGATACACCGGCGCAGGTTGAGAAAGACGTGCACGATCTCCTCGTCGCTGCCGCGCAGGTCCAGATCGACAATCCGTCCGCTGCTGTCGTCGAAAACCTGGATGGCATCGGCAGCGCCTCCTTCCAGAGCCCGCTTCACGTGCAAGGCGACTTCGCCCAGCGGGCCGGAGAACAGTTTCCCCGCGCCGCAAAATGCGGTGCAAATCGTGATGTCGGACATAGTGGATTCCTTCTGTGCCTGCGCGTTTTTATCCGGGTAAATTTTTCCCGTCAATATTACCCGGATAAAATAAGTCACGAAGGAGCGCGATGCCTCGCGCGCCCGTCCCGCGCGCGCTCGAACGCTTGTTGCAAGCGCATAAAAATATGAAATAAATACACTTTACCGTTTGAACGTACGGTTTTTTGCAATCGACTTGCAGAACTTGCACTTGAAAATCGACGCGTTCCAATCCAATTGCGCTCACGAAACAAAACCGTTTCGTTCCATTACACCTTGTTGTCAGGACTCACGATGACCGCTCCCAGCGAAAGCGATTCCAGCCCGGTTGCTCCCGAGACGCCCGGCGAGAATGGTGTCGATCCGAGCGGCGCTGCGCCAAGCGGTAACGGTCAACGCAGCAAGCGCATTCGCCGCATCGGCCTGATCGCGCTGATCCTGGGTGCAGCTTATGGAATCTATGCCTACACGGACTATCGCCTCTACGGCCGCTTCATCCAGGAAACCGATGATGCCTACGTGAAAGCGGACGGGGTAACGGTGAGCTCCAAGCTGTCCGGCTATGTCCGGGCGGTGAACTTCAAGGATAACCAGTCGGTCGCGGCGGGAACGCTGCTCGTGCAGATCGATCCGACCGACTACCAGACGCGCCTTGCCCAGTCCGACGCGCAAGTGCAGGTGGCGCGCGCCACGCAGGCGGCGTCGGTCGCCAGCATCGCGGAAGCGCGTTCGGCGGTGGGGCAAGCCTCGGCGGCAGTAGACGCCGCCAGGCGCCAGCTTGCCTATCTCAATGGCGAAGTCGCCCGTTTCCGTCCGCTTGTCGCCAGCGGCGCGGAACCGAAGCAGACGCTGGATCAGTTCGTCTCGAGCCGCGATCAGGCAGCGTCCGATCTTGCCTCCAAGCAGGCCGCGCTTGCCGCGGCGCGTGACAAGGTTCGTACCATCGAGGCGCAGGCGAACCAGTCCGCCGCCCAGATCGAAGCCGCCCTCGCCCAGCGCCAGGCCGCCAACAACGACATGGCCACGACGCGCATCATCGCCCCTATTGCCGGCCGCATCGGCAATTCATCGGTCCCGGCTCGGCCAGTACGTCCAGCCCGGTCAGCGCCTGCTGACGGTGGTGCCGGTCGACGCAATCTATGTGGAAGCGAACTTCAAGGAAACCCAGATCGGGTTGATGCGGCCAGGCCAGCCGGTGACCGTGAAAGTCGATGCCCTGCCCGATGTGGCGTTCCATGGCGTGGTGGACAGCATCACGCCGGGCACCGGCGCCAACTTCTCGCTGATCCCGCCGCAGAACGCGACCGGCAACTTCACCAAGATCGTTCAGCGCGTGCCGGTACGCATCCGCATCAATTCCGGGCCGGAATCGAAGCGGGTCCTGGTTCCCGGGCTGTCGCTGACGGTCCAGGTCGATACGACCGCCGCGAAGGGAGCCATCGAATCCATCCGCCGCGAGCAGGAACAGGCTCCGAAGCGGCCATGAGCGCAGCCACCCTTCCCGCGGAACAGGCTGGGCAGCCGCCCGCGCCGCCGCCGGCCCGCGAACGCGCGGACCTTACCGCCTGGCTGGGCGTAGCCGCCGGCGCGCTCGGCTCGCTGATGGCCACGCTCGACATCTCGATCGTCAACGCCTCGCTTCCCACCATCCAGGGCGAGATCGGGGCCTCCGCCAGCGAAGGCACCTGGATTTCGACGGCCTATCTCGTCGCCGAAATCGTCATCATTCCGCTGACGGCCTGGCTGGAGCGCGTGTTCGGCCTGCGCCGGTTCCTGCTGATCGCCTCGGTCCTGTTCACCGGCTTCTCGATCATGTGCGGCACGTCGACGACGCTGACCGGCATGATCATCGGCCGCATCGGGCAAGGCTTTACCGGCGGCGCGATGATTCCCACGGCCATGACCATCATCGCCACACGTCTGCCTCCGTCACAGCAACCCATCGGCACGTCGCTGTTCGGTTCCACGGTCATCCTCGGCCCTGTTCTCGGCCACTGGCGGGTGGCTGGCTGACCGAGAACTTCAGCTGGCACTATGCCTTTTTCATCAACGTTCCGGTCTGCCTGGCGCTGATGGTGCTGCTGCTCGTCGGCCTTGCCGACCAGAAGCCCAAGCTGGACGAACTGATCGAGGCGGACTGGCTGGGGATCGCGGGCCTGGCGCTCGGCCTCGGCGGGCTGACCGTGGTGCTGGAGGAAGGCAATCGCGAACAGTGGTTCGAATCCACGCTGATCTGGCAGTTGACCGCCGTCACCGTGCTGGGGTTCGTGCTGATCGGACTGGGACAGCTGTACGCGCGCCGCCCCGTGATCAAGCTGGCCCTGCTGCGCAACCGCACGTTCGCGGCAGTCTTCGTCCTCGCGCTGATCCTGGGCGTGGTGCTGTACGGCACCGCTTACGTGATCCCGCAGTTCCTGGCCGCCATCGCCGGCTACAACGCGATGCAGGCCGGGCAAGTCGTGTTCATCTCGGGCATTCCCGCCATGATGATGATGCCGCTGTTCCCGATCCTGCTCAGCCGGTTCGACCTGCGGCTGATCGTCGCCACCGGCCTGCTGCTGATGATGGCATCGTGCTACATCGACACATCGCTGACCGCGGACTCCACGGGTTCGGACTTCGTCGATTCCCAGCTCCTTCGCGGACTGGGTCAGGTCCTCAGCATGATGTTCCTCAACCAGGCGGCGATCGCGGCGGTGCGCCCCGACGAAGCCGGCGATGCCTCGGGCCTGTTCAACGCCGCGCGCAATCTGGGCGGTTCGATCGGGCTTGCCTTGCTGGCGACCGTCCAGGAGCGCCGGCTCGACTATCATCACTGGACGCTGAATTCCGCTCTCGGCAACAACGATCTTGCCGTGCAGGACTGGGTTTCCAGCACCTCCGCCACGTTCGGCGGCGGTCCGGACGGCCTTGCCGCCGCAATACGCCAGATCGACAACACGGTGCTGCGCGAAGCCATGGTGATGGCGTTCAACGACGATTTCATGTTCCTTGTGGCGGGCATTCTCGTGTGACCCCGCTCGTCCTTTTCCTGCGCCCTCTTCCCAAGGGACGCAACATGGCGGCCATGCACTGATGCGACCGATCCCCCGAACTCTCCTCGCTCCCCTGCTCGCTTCCGGGGTCCTGCTCGTCAGCGGCTGCGCCACGGTCGGGCCAGACTACCATGGCGCGCCGAACGTGGCGGATACCGCTGCCACGCGCGGCAGTTTCCTGCGCGCGGACGCCGGAACCAGCACCGCCGCGCCCACCGCCCGCTGGTGGCAGGCGCTGGGAGATCCCGTGCTCGACCAGGTTATCGAAACCGCGCTGACGAACGCGCCCGACGTGCAAGCCGCGAACGCCCGCATCGCGCAGGCACGCGCGGGGCTTGAGGCCAACAAGACGGCGCTGCTGCCCACCGCCAGCGTTTCGTTCGCCGTGCCCTATGTGAACCTTCCCGGCAGCATTCTGGGCAATTCGGGACGCGAGGAGTTCCACGCCTATGCACCAGGCTTCGACACATCGTGGGAAATCGACCTGTTCGGCGGCACGCGACGCAAGATCGAGGCGGCTTCCGCCCGCGCCGAGGCCGCCGAAGCGGGCCTTGCCGACGCCCGTGTGACTCTTTCGGCGGAAATCGCGCGCGCCTACGTTTCGCTGCGCGCCAAGCAGGCCGTGCTGGCACTGACGGATCGGCAGGCAGCAATCGACAGCGACCTCGTCTCCCTGGCCCGGCAACGGCTGGCGGGCGGCACTGCACCGGAACAGCCGCTGGCGCAGGCTCGGGCTCAACTCGCGCAAACCGAGGCGGATCGCGCGAAGACGCGGGCCGACGTCGTCGTGCTGATCGATCAGATCGCCGTTCTTGCCGGGCGCGAGCCGGGAGCCTTGGACGCGCTACTGTCCGCTCCGAACGCGGTGCCGCTACCGCCGGCCGACGTCGCCGTGGGCGATCCGGCGCTCTTGCTGCGCAACCGCCCGGACATCCGCATGGCCGAACGCCAGCTTGCCGCCGCCAATGCCGACGTCGGCGCCAGGGTGGCGGACAAATATCCGAAGATCAGCTTCACCGGCCTGCTCGGCACAGGCGGGCAGAACTTTGCCGACGTGTTCAAGACGTCGAGCCTCATCGGCCTCGCGCTGCCGCAGATCAAATGGTCGCTGTTCGACGGCGGCCCGCGTGAACGCGCAGATCCGTTCGGCCAAGGGGGCTTATGCCGAAGCGGAGGCGCAGTTCCGCGGTACGGTCCTGAAAGCCCTGCAGGACGCGGAAAATTCGCTGACGCGCTTCGGCGGTCAGCGTATCGCCTATGGCAAGGCCCTCGACAGCCAGGCGCAGGCCGCACGGGCGCACGAGCTCCAGGTACAGCGCGTGCAGGGAGGCACCGCTTCCCGCAGCGATGCGCTGACCGCCGAGCGTCAAGCCGTCCAGGCTGAAATGGCGGCGATCTCGGCACGCGCCGAGCTGACCACCGATTTTGTCGCCGTGGAAAAGGCACTGGGCCTTGGCTGGACTGCGCAGGCGATGGAGGAAGCGCCGAAATGAGCCGTTTTCGTTCCGTTTATACCGTCTTGACTCGCCGCAAATCTAAGGCACTCTCCGTACCCATAACGCCATCAAGGCGAGGATTTGGGACGGATGGACTGGATTTCGGATTTTGGCCGCCGATTCTGGCAGGCCTATCAAGAGGGGCTGGTAATGTCCTGCCCCGTTCACCGCGCAGCGGCAGACCGAGCGGCGGAAAAAACCCCGTGCGACATCGGTATGCACCAGTATGACGTCGCCGAAGCGCTCGCAAGGCAGCAAGCCGTCCGCCACTGAACAGTCAGATAGGCCGACTGACCTGATCGTCACTTGTGCGGATGAAGGCACCGAAAGCCGCGCCGTGCGCCGTGGTCGTCCATCCGCGGCGGAAGCAGAGCAGATCGTCGGCCGGATTCTGGAGGCAAGCTGGGACGTCCTGCTGGCCGAGGGCTTTGAAGGCTTCACCTTCGATCGCGTTGCCCGCCATGCTCATATCGGCAAGGCCACGATCTATTCCCGCTTTGCCAACAAGCGGGAACTGATGGGCGCACTCTTGCGCCATCGCATCGAAGCCCAGCACGCCCATATCACGGCTATGGGTGCGGGTCTTCCGCCGATGGAGGCGTTCATCGCGCGCAGCACCGAAGTACTATCGCTGCTGCTTTCCCCCGATGGCATTCTGCAAGAACGCCTGATCGACTGGATGGATCAGGAAGGTGACGGCGAATGCGGCGAAATCCGCAACGCGATCTACCGCCATTCGCTGGTCGCCATCGAAGCGTTGATCCACCAAGCGAATGCCACCGGCCTGATCCATATTCCCGATCCGGCAGCGGCCGCCGAATTCTGGCTGGAAGGACTCGTCGGCCATGCGCGCGTCACGCGCGCCGAAGAGAACGGGGATAGGGTCGCGCATGAACGCTGGTCGCGCAGATATGTCCATTTCTTCTTTTCCGGGACCGCAACCGTCGCCCCGAACACCAGCGCTTCCAGCGCCTAGGTTAGCGTTCAGCGGGATAGGTTCAGCGCATCGCGGGCGAAGCAGCGGAACCGTTCCAGCCGCTCGCCATCCCCGTCATCGCCATAGGCAGAGCGTCTTTCCCCTTGCGGGGAGCGATCGTCATCGCGCGGCGGAATATCCAGCGCGGCGGCGGTGACGAAGCGGATACGCCAGGCGAGAGCCACCGCATCGACCTCGGGCTGGCACGCGGACAGCATCCTTGTGACGCGATCGACACCTTCGGCGAACAGGCTCCATATCTGCTCGTGAATGCTGCCCGCCGCGCGCGAGAACATCTCGTCCAGCACCACGATCGCGCGGAAACCGGGAGTCATCGCGGCAGAGGCGAACAGGGGCACGACCAGCGCATCGACGACGGCGGGGAAAGCGGCCTTCCGTTCCCGCTCCAGCGCATCCAGCATGCCGGTTCGGGCATCGGCGATCCGCGCCGCGTTGCGCAGCGCCAGATCGCGCAACAGCCCGTCCACATCGCCGAAATGATAGCGCACCAGCGCGGAGTTGACTCCCGCCGCATCGGCAATGCCGCGCACGGTCAGGGCATGGACACCCTCTTGCACGACGATCCGTTCCGCGGCGGCCAGCAGGCGTTGGGGCGTCGATAACGGGGAGGAAGCGGTTGTCGCCATGCGCGCGCCATAACAGCAGCCGTTCGATCCGCGCCAGCGAAGAACACCGCTGCCGCAAGGTTAACGGCCTGTACGGGACCGCCCGTCCCTTGCGTTTCACCGGATCGATGGCTTTGCCTGCCAGACATCGGAGACACCTGTTCAGCCCGCGAGGCCTTCATGACCGTTCTCCTTCCCACCTCATTGCCGGATCTGGCGATCGTGGCCGAGCCTGTCCGGATCTGCCCGGCATCATGAAACACATGGTCTTTCCCGTGCAGGAAACGGGCGCAGCAGGCGAAAGGGCGGATGAGCGGATCGATAGCCTGCGCCACCTGCTCGAACGCGAACGCAAGGCGCGGATCGAAGCCGAGGCGGTAGCCGAACGGAGCTGGCGCGATCTCTACGAAAACCAGGTTCGCCTGGCGCTGCTCCAGCGGATTACCGACGCTTCCAACCAGTCGAGCGACTTCAAGGCCGCGCTGGGCATCGCGCTGGCGGAAATCTGCGCCCACATGAACTGGGACGTGGGCCACGCCTATCGCATCGATCTTGAAGGCAAGGCGCGCCGGCAGGCCCGCATCACCTATGCCGCCGAACTCGACCGGTTCCGCCCGATCATGGACGCTTCGCGGCGCCAAATCCTGCAAGACGGGGAAGACCTGCCCGGGAGGGTGCTGCGCGACCGGCATCCGCACTGGATCGACCAGATGGTGGAGGACAGGTGGTTTCCGCGCCGCGATCTGGCGCTTGAATCCGGCCTGCAATCGGCCTGCGCCTTTCCCGTGCTGGTCGGCGAAGAACTGGTAGCCGTGATGGAGTTCTTTTCGCGCCGCCCGCTGGTGGACAAGGACAACATCCTGCTGACCGTGACCCAGGCCAGCACGCAGCTGGCGCGCGTGGTGGAACGTGAGCGCGCCCGGACGGCGTTGCTGCACGAGGCACGGCACGACGCGATGACGGGTCTTCCCAACCGCGTGCTGCTGGACGAGCGCGCGCGCGCCGCCTTCGCCCGGCTCCAGCGGTCGGGGAAGGATCTGGCGATGATGGTCATCGATCTGGATGGCTTCAAGGCGGTGAACGACAAGCACGGCCACCTCGCCGGCGATGCGCTGCTGATCGAGGTGGCCCGGCGCTTCAACCGCGTCGTCGCCGGGCTGCGCGGCAAGACCGGATGGCCTGGTCCCTCCCCCCGCATCACTCTGGCGCGGGTGGGCGGCGACGAGTTCGTCATGCTCCTCGACATGCTGACGGACCGGCGCCTGCCCGAATTTCTCGCGAATCGTCTGCTGGTCGCGCTGCGCGAACCGATGCCGATCGATGGGGAGCTGGTAGCGGTGGGAGCATCGATCGGCATCGCCCACGGCGGCGGCGACTATACCTCGATCGAGCAGATCCGCCGCGACGCCGATCTCGCGATGTACGAAGCCAAGGGCGCCAGACGGGACCGGATCGTCACGTTCACCGATGCGCTCGGCAGCGATGTCCGCCGCCGCATGGCGCTGGAGCGTGAGTTGCGGGAAGCGATCCGCGAGAACCAGTTCCTGCTGTTCTACCAGCCGATCTTCTGCCTTGGCGATACCCCGTATCTGCTCGGCTTCGAAGCCTTGATCCGCTGGGCACACCCCACCCGGGGCACCCTGTCACCCGATGCCTTCATCCCGGCGGCGGAAGCCAGCGGCCTGATCGTGTTCATCGGCGACTGGGTGATGCGGCAGGCCTGCACCGCGCTCGCCCGGCTGCACCGGCTGTTGCCCGCGCACAATCGCCCGTTCGTCAGCGTCAACATCGCCCCGCAGCAGTTCCTCCAGCCGGATTTCACGCAGAGCGTGCGCCGCGCGATCGCGGACAGCGGATTGCCACCACGCTGCCTCAAGCTGGAAGTGACCGAAGGCGTGGCCATCATCGATGCCGCGCGCACGCGCGCCGTGCTGGAGGAAATCCGCGCCTGGGGCGTGCAGACCAGTCTGGACGATTTCGGCACCGGCTATTCCTCGCTCAGCTACCTCAAGAACCTGCCGTTCGATTCGCTCAAGATCGACCGTTCCTTCACCGCGTCGATCGACGATCCCAAGAGCCGCGACATCATCCAGACCATTCTCGATCTGGCCGGCAAGCTGGGCCTGACCGTGGTGGCCGAAGGCATCGAATCCTCGGAACAGGACCGGATGCTGCAAAGCATGGGCTGCACGTTCGGCCAGGGCTTCCATCTTGCACCGCCGCTGGAGGAAACGGCGGCCTTTGCGCTGGCCGCGGCCGAAGCGCCAACGCCACCGGCCTGATCGCCGACAGGGCAATTCGTCACTGTACCATCCCGGTTCAGCGGCTATCTTCGCGCTTTCTTGGCAAGGAGGCTCCCATGGCAAACAGCCCGTGGCACCACGCCCGCAACTCCAGCGTGGCCGACGACATCGATTTCGAGATCAAGGGGCAGGAACTGCAGTTCCTGGAAATCGAGCTGGACCCCGGCGAAAGCGCCGTCGCCGAAGCCGGCGCCTTCGTGTGGAAGGACGCCGCGATCGGCATGACCACGGTGTTCGGCGATGGCAGCGGCGGCGGTGACGGCGGCTTCATGGGCAAGCTGCTGGGCGCAGGCAAGCGGCTGGTCACCGGCGAGAGCCTGTTCACCACCGTGTTCACGCACAACGGCCAAGGCAAGGCGCGCGTCGCCTTCGCTTCCCCCACGCCGGGTTCGATCCTGCCGATCAAGCTGTCCGACGTGGGCGGCACGCTGATCTGCCAGAAGGACAGCTTTCTCGCCGCCGCGCGCGGCGTGTCGATCGGCGTGGCCTTTCAGCGCCGGGTCATGACCGGCCTGTTCGGCGGCGAAGGCTTCATCATGCAGAAGCTGGACGGCGACGGCTGGGTCTTCGTGCAGATGGGCGGCACGCTGGTCGAGCGCGAACTCGGCCCAGGCGAACAGCTCCATGTCGATACCGGCTGCCTTGCCGCCTACACGCAGGGCGTCGATTTCGATCTGGTGACGGCGGGCGGCGTGCGCAGCGTGCTGTTCGGCGGCGAAGGCCTGTTCTTCGCGCGGCTGACCGGGCCGGGAAAGGTCTGGATCCAGTCCCTGCCCTTCGCCCGACTAGCCGGGCGGATGCTGGCGGCTTCGGGCAGCCGTGGCGGCCAGAACCGTGGCGAAGGCTCGGTCCTGGGCGCGCTCGGCGATTTTATCGACGGCAATAACTGAGACGCTGGGGGCAAGCCGGCGGACCTGGATGGAAACGCCGGCCTGCCCCGCGCAAAGGATCAGAACTTCAGACGGATGGTTCCGCCAAACGTGCGCGGATCGCCGACCTGCGCAGCGATCAGCCCGGTGTTGCCGCCCGTTCCGGCCAGCAGCAGGTCGATGTAGTTCCGATCGAACGCGTTGCGTACCCACAGGAAGGCATCCAGCGTTTCGGTGCGGAAGCCACCCCGGAAGTTCTGGATCGAATAGCCGTTGACCCAGGTGTAGATCGACGGCGTGGGATTGGACGACCAGCGCGAACGATAGCTGGCATCGTAGCCGATGTAGAACTGCCCTTCTTCGCCGAACACCTTGGCCGGCTGGTTCACTTCCGCACCCCAGGCGAAGGCCCACTTCGACACGCCGGGCAAGACCTGACCGGAGGCATCGACGAACGGCGGGCTGTTGCCCACCTGACCCGGTGCGGCGATCGTGCCGGTATAGCTGCACTTGCCTGTCGCGACGATCCCGGTGCTGGTGCCCCCGGAAAGTTCCGGCGGAGGCGGCGCGTCGCAGAACTTCACGTATTTGGCATCGGTAAAGGCGCCGTTGACATAGGCCGAGAAGCGATCGCTCGGGCGGATCGAGAAATCGGCCTCCACGCCGCGCGTGCGCACCTTGTCCGCGTTCGCCAGATAACCGCGCACCGTGCCGAACTGCCCGTTGCTGACGTTGGCCTGGAAGTTCTTGATGTTGGTCCAGAAGCCGGTGACGTTGAACGTCGCGCGGCGATCCCAGAACTGGCTTTTGAAGCCGATTTCGAAGTGATCGACCTTTTCCGGCTTGATCGTGGCCGCCGCCTGGATCGGTGCGCCGTTGGCATCCGCCGGCACGCCGTTCAGGTTGATGCCGCCGGTCTTGAACGAACGCGCGTAGGTTGCGTAGACGTTGATGTCCCGGGCCACCTTGTAGCGCAGGTTCACGTCGTAGGAGACGTTCCAGGCGCTGAACTTGGGCTCGAAGAACTGCGACGCCTGGATGCCGCGCTGCGCCGCCGTCCACGGATCGTTGTAGTACGGCGATCCAGGGACCGCCGAGACCACCTGCCGCGTTCCGTCCGATGCCGTGCCCGTGACGACGGAATTATAGAGCCCGTCCTTCTTGTCGTAGTTGACGCGGAAGCCCGGCGACACGGTGAAGCTGTCGGTGATGTCCCAGTTCAGCTTGGCATAGGCGGCAAGGCTGGTGTTGTTCAGCCGGATGTCATTGATGGCGACAAGGTTGTTCAGCACCGCCGGGTTGTTCGACAGCGCGCTGGTGGGGTTGAGCAGCCACTTGCTGGCGGCCGGACCGGTTTGCTGGATGCCGCTGGTGCGGATATCCTGGTGGAAGCCGAACAGGCCAACCACGAAATCGTAGCCCTTGCCCTTGTGGTTGAAGCGGAATTCCTGCGTGTACTGGTTCTGCTTGGTGGGGTTGTTGACCTTGGTATAGACCGCAAGGCCGGTGTAATCGCGGTCGTTGGCCGGGCTCCAGTCCCAATAGCGCCACGCCGTGATCGAGGTCAGCGTGTTGTCGGGATCGATGTCCCACACCGCCTTGGCCGAAACGCCGCCGTGCTCGTTGCGCGCGGACAGCGCGGCATCGGCGTCGGTCAGGCGGTCATAGGGATTGGTGCTGGGCACCCGGTATCCCGGGAAATACGAGATCAGCGCGGGATACTGGCGGTTCGTCGCCCGCTGCGTGGGGCCATAGCCGCCATAGGCGAACGCGCAGCAGATCGGGTCCTGCAGGTTCCAGTCGCCCGACAGGGTGACGTTGAGGCTCGACGTCGGCTTCCACAGCAGCGATCCGCGCAGGCCGATATTGTCCTGCGACTGAATCCAGGTGTTGCTGTAGGTATCGAACAGCGTGCCGCGGCGGCTGGTCGTGGTGACGCTGATGCGCGCGGCCAGCTTGTCGGACAGCGGGCCGGAGATCGAGGCCTTGCCCTGCTTGAAGTTCAGGTTGCCGAGCGAGATTTCGGCCTTGCCTTCAAAGTCGAAGCTGGGCGGTCGCGTTGTGATGTTGATCGCGCCGGCGGTGGTGTTCTTGCCATAGAGCGTGCCTTGCGGCCCGCGCAGCGTTTCGATCTGCTCCACATCGACGAAGTCCAGCGTCGCCGAGGCAATACGGTTGTAATAGACATCGTCGATGTAGATGCCCACGCCCTGTTCGAAGCCGTCGTTGGTCAGGCCGAACGGGGCGCCAATGCCGCGAATGTTGATGAAGGTGTTGCGCGGGTTCTGCGAATAGAATTGCAGCGTGGGCTGTATCTGGGTCAGGCGCGCAATGTTGTAGGTGCCCTGCGCTTCGAGCTTGGCGGCTTCGACCACCGAGATCGCCAACGGCACGGTCTGGACGTTTTCCTGGCGGCGGCGCGCCGTGACGATGATGGCGTTGCCGCCCGCGCTTTCACTATCGGATGCGGAAACGCTTTCGGCCTCAGCCGTCGCGGGGGCTGGCGCTTCTTGCGCGAGTACGGGAGCGGCGAGCAGCGCAAAGGGCGCGGCTCCCGCCAGCAGGAGAGCACGGGACATCTTAGGATCCTTGTTGCAGGATCACGATGCCTCCAGTCGTCCGGTTGGCGGTGTGATCAGATTATTGGCGTGACGAAACGAACGGTATTCGAATTGAACGGCAGAAAGGTGGGAACGCGCCTCAGTTGGGCTTGAGGCGCTTCTTCTCGGTCACGTCGATCTGAACGACGCGACCCTCATGCACGGTCAACGAAACGTTGCCGTACTTCAGCCCGGCAAGGGCTTCGCGAACGCTGGCGATGCTTTCTTCCAGCAGGCGCTCGGCCTCGGTGCGGGGCGCAGCGGGAGAGGTAGTCATGGCTGTGCTCCTTCGGGGTTGGCATTGAAAACACGGGATCGAACGGGACGGATCAGAACGGTTTCGCCGGGGTTCGGGCGCGGTTGCGCGACATCGATGTCGATTTCGACGATCAGGCCGCCTTCCGCCAGCGCACCTTCGACGCGCCAGGCCCCGCCCTTGCGGAACACGTTGTCCACCAGCAGCGCCTCGCCGCCTTCGCGCACCACTTCGACGTCATGCGGGCGGAAGTGGACTTCATCGCGCGCGCCGCCGGATGCGGGGCCGGCCGGGATGCGGTTCGTCTCACCCACGAAGTGCGAGACGAACGGCGTCGCCGGATGCATGTAGATTTCCTCTGGCGTGCCGACCTGCTCGATCACGCCATTGTTCATCACCACCACGCGGTCGGCCAGTTCCAGCGCCTCTTCCTGGTCGTGCGTGACGAAGACCGATGTCAACCCCATCTGCTTGTGCAGTTCGCGCAGCCACCGGCGCAGATCCTTGCGGACCTTTGCGTCCAAGGCGCCGAAGGGCTCGTCCAGCAGCAGCAGCCTGGGCTCGATCGCCAGCGCGCGCGCCAGCGCCACACGCTGGCGCTGGCCACCGGAAAGCTGCGCCGGATAGCGATCGCCCAGCCCATCGAGTTGGACCAGCCGCAGCAGTTCCTCGGCCCGCGCCGCGATGGCCGCGCGCGAAGGACGGTCACGCCGCTTGCGCACGGTCAGGCCAAAGGCGACGTTGTCGGCCACGGTCATGTGGCGGAACAGCGCATAGTGCTGGAATACGAAACCGACGTGGCGATCAGCCACCTTGCGGTCGGAAACGTCCTCTCCGCTGAACAGCACCTGTCCGCTGTCCTGGAACTCCAGCCCGGCGATGATCCGCAGCAGCGTGGTCTTGCCCGATCCCGAAGGCCCAAGCAGCGCGATGAACTCGCCCGGACGGACTTCGAGATCGATGCCGTGCAGCGCGGCGAAATCGCCAAAGCGCTTGGTAACGTTCTGGACCCTGATCAATGCCCTGCTCCCGTATGGTGGAGGTCGAAGCGCCATTCGAGAATGGTCTTGGCGACCAGCGTGACCAGCGCGAGCAGCGCCAGCAGCGAGGCGACCGCGAAGGCGCCGACGAAATCGTACTCGTTGTAGAGAATCTCGACATGCAGCGGCATCGTGTTGGTCAGGCCGCGAATGTGGCCGGAAACCACCGAGACCGCGCCGAATTCGCCCATCGCCCGGGCGTTGCACAACAGCACGCCATAAAGCAGGCCCCAGCGGATGTTCGGCAGCGTAACATGGCGGAACACCTGCCAGCCGTTTGCGCCGAGCGAGACGGCGGCTTCCTCGTCATCCTTGCCCTGCTCCATCATCAGCGGGATCAGTTCGCGCGCCACGAACGGGAACGTGATGAACACCGTGGCCAGCACGATGCCTGGCACCGCGAAGATGATCTTGAGGTCGTGCGCCGCCAACCACGGACCGAACCAGCCCTGCGCGCCGAACAGCAACACGAAGATCAGGCCGGACACGACCGGAGACACCGAGAACGGCAGGTCGATCAGCGTGATGAGCAGGCTCTTGCCCGGAAAGTGGAACTTGGTGATCGCCCAGCTTGCCGCCACGCCGAACACCATGTTCAGCGGCACGCTGATGGCCGCGATCAGCAGCGTCAGCTTGATCGCCGCCAGGGCATCGGGCGTATGGACGGCGTCAAGGAACGGCCCCAGCCCCTGCTTCAGCGCTTCGCTGAACACCACGATCAGCGGCAGCAGCAGGAACACGCCCAGGAACGCCAGCGCCAGCACGATCAGCACGATCTGCGTCAGGAGGCCTTCGGTGGTGGAACGCGGCCGGCTCATGCGCCCATCCTCCTGCGGCTGGCCGCCTGGATGAGGTTGATCACCAGCAGGATCAGGAACGAGGCCAGCATCATCACCGTGGCGATCGCGGTCGCGCCGGCATAGGCATACTGTTCCAGTTGCGTCACGATCAGCAGCGGGGCGATCTCGGTCTTGCCCGGCATGTTGCCGGCGATGAAGATCACCGAGCCATATTCGCCCACCCCCCGCGCGAACGCGAGCGCGAAGCCGGTGAGCAGCGCCGGAGCGATCGCGGGCACGATCACGCGGCGGAAGGTCTGCAACCGCGTTGCCCCCAGCGTGGCGGCGGCTTCCTCCACATCGCGGCCCAGGTCGGCGAGCACCGGCTCGACCGAGCGCACCACGAAAGGCAAGCCGATGAACACCAGCGCCACCACGATGCCCACAGGCGTAAAGGCCACCTTGAGGCCCAGCGGCTCAAGGAACTGCCCGAGCCAGCCGGTCGGCGCGTAAAGCGCGGTCAGCGCGATGCCCGCCACGGCCGTCGGCAGCGCGAACGGCAGGTCGACCAGCGCGCTGATCACGCGCTTGCCCGGAAAGGCGTAGCGCACCAGTACCCAGGCGACGAGCAGACCCGAAACCGCGTTTACCAGCCCGGCGGCGGCGGCCGTGCCGAAGCTGACGCGATAAGCTGCCAGCGCCCGGTCCGAAAAGCCCACAGCCACGAATTCGCTCCAGCCCATGCCAGCCGAACGGATGAAGATCGATGCCAGCGGCACCAGCACGATCAGCGTAAGCCAGGCAAGCGTCACCCCGAACGTCAAGCCGAAGCCTGGCAGGACGGATGGCTGGCGCCAGCTTTTCGCGCGGGAAAGGGTTCGGGACATCTGCAGTGGCCTGCTCGATTGCGGAAGGGAAAGGGAGACTTACTTCTTGGCCGTGATGCGGTCGAAAACGCCGCCATCGTCGAAGAACCGCTTCTGCGCGGCACCCCATCCACCGAAGTCCTTGTCGATGGTGACCATCGGGATCGCGGGGAACTGCGACCGGAACTGTTCGGCCACTTTCGCATCACGCGGACGGTAGAAGGCATGCGCGATCGCGGTCTGCGCTTCGGGCGTGTAGAGATAGCGCAAATAGGCGTCGGCCGCTTCCTGCGTACCGTGCTTCTTCGCGTTCTCCGTCACTACCGCGACGGCCGGTTCGGCAAGGATCGACAGCGACGGCGTGACGATCTGGAACTTGCCCTTGCCCATTTCCTTTTCGGCCAGCAGCGCCTCGTTTTCCCAGGTCAGCAGGACATCACCGATGCCGCGTTCGACGAAGGTCGTCGTCGCGCCCCGCGCGCCGCTATCCAGCACCGGCACATTGGCGAACAGCTTGCGGACATAATCCTCGGCCGCCGCGTCGGAGCCGCCCGCCTTGCGGCCATAGGCCCAGGCGGCCAGGAAGTTCCAGCGCGCGCCGCCGCCGGTCTTGGGGTTTGGCGTGATCACCTGCACGCCGGGGCGGACAAGATCGTTCCAGTCCTTGATGCCCTTGGGGTTGCCCTTGCGGACAAGGAAAACGATCGTGGAGGTATAGGGTGACGAATTATCAGGCAGCGCCTTCTGCCAGTCCGCCGGCAGCAGCTTGGCGCGCGCCGCGATCTGGTCGATGTCATAGGCGAGCGCCAGGGTGGCCACATCGGCTTCCAGACCGTCGATGATCGCGCGGCCTTGCTTGCCCGAACCGCCATGGCTCATCCGGAAGGTCACGTCCTTGCCGGTCTTCTGCTTCCAGTAGGTAGCGAAGGCCGGATTGATGGCCTGATAGAGTTCGCGCGTGGGATCATAGGATACGTTCGTCAGTACGATGCCATTGCCATTCCCGCCGGCTCCGCCCGAACAGGCAGACACGGTCATGGCCATTGCCGCGGCAGCGGACAGGAACAGGCGGCGATTGATCATGATTGTCTCCCTGTTGATGTGCGCTGCATATACTCAACTAATTCAATAGACATTAAAGACTCTCTGTGTGCTCCTAAAGTCAAACTATCGAAGCCCCCGTCGGCTCCCTTGGAAAGAGGCGGCCCATGCGCAAAGACCGCCTCCTCCCCACCGTGGCGGTCCGCGGCGGAATCATCGCTGCGGGCCGCCATTGGACGCTTAACTCAACTTTTTGAGTAGAGAATAGACTGGCGACAGGACGCGCGTATTTGGCGACAAACCGAGCGCGGGCCGGTGGATTGGACAATGTCCGGAAAAACGAAACCGCCCTTGCCGGCAGCGGTTGCGAAAATCGCGGGATTAAGAAAGAATTTCGTCATGGAGGCGTAACACGGCACCACCATGGCGCAGGCTGGGGTCCATCCGGGCAGCAACACGGAGCACAGGGTGAGCGACGAAAAACGTGTCGTAAGCGGCACGGAAACCCATGTCGGCGATCGCTATTTCAATCGCGAGCTAAGCTGGCTCGCCTTTAACCGGCGGGTTCTGGCGGAAGCCCGGAACATGGACTATCCGCTGCTGGAACGGCTGCGCTTCCTGTCGATTTCCGGCAGCAACCTCGATGAGTTCATGATGGTGCGCGTGGCCGGCCTTGCCGGACAGGTACGCCGGCAGATCGGCGAAGTCTCGATCGACGGACAGACTCCGGCGCAGCAGTTGCAGGCAGCCTATGCCGCCGTCACCGAACTCGTTTCCAGCCAGCAGGACGTGCTGACAGAACTCACCGGCAAACTGGGTGAGGCGGGCATCCGTCTCGTGGGCGAAGGACCGGTCGAACGCGCAGAGGCCGAATGGCTGTCGCACTATTTCCGCGAACACGTCGTCCCGGTGCTGACGCCGCAGGCGATCGATCCGGCACACCCCTTTCCGTTCATCGCCAACCAGGGCACCGGCATTCTCTTCACGTTGACGCGCATCGCCGACGGGGCCGACGTCAACGAGATGATCCTGATTCCACCCGCCCTGCCCCGCTTCGTGCGCCTGCCCGGCGAAGAAGCCGCGTGGATCGCGATCGAGGAACTGGTGCGCCGCCACGCCATGCACCTGTTCCCGGGCTTCCGCATCCAGGGCCATGGTGTGTTCCGCGTGCTGCGCGATAGCGACATCGAAGTGGAGGAAGATGCCGAGGATCTCGTCCGCTACTTCCGCACCGCGATCCAGCGGCGCCGGCGCGGCAAGGTGATCATGCTGCACCTGCAGGACGATTTCGATCCGGCGGCGGAGCAGCTGCTGCGCCAGCAATTGCGGCTGGACCACGCGCTCGTTCTCAAGTCGCGCGGGGTGATCGGCATCAACGGCCTTTCCGCCGTGGTCGACGAAGCCCGGCCGGACCTGAAATTCGAACCCTACAGCCCGCGCTATCCCGAACGCATTCTCGAACACGATGGCGATTGCTTTGCGGCGATCCGCGAGAAGGACATCGTGATCCACCACCCCTACGAAAGCTTCGAGGTGGTGATCGATTTCCTCCACCAGGCGGCGTCCGATCCCGATGTGGTGGCGATCAAGCAGACGCTCTATCGCGCGGGCAAGCAATCCGCCGTGATCGCGGCGCTGATCGCGGCAGCCGAAGCGGGCAAGTCGGTCACCGCCGTCGTCGAACTGAAGGCGCGTTTCGACGAGGAACAGAACCTGATGTGGGCCTCGCAGCTCGAGCGCGCGGGCGTGCAGGTCATCTACGGCTTCGTCGACTGGAAAACCCACGCCAAGGTCTCGCTGGTCGTGCGCCGCGAAGGGGATGGCTACCGCACCTACTGCCACTTCGGGACGGGCAATTATCACCCCGTCACCGCGCGGATCTACACCGATCTTTCGTTCTTCACCGCCGACCCCAAGTTCGGGCGCGACGCGGGTCGGCTGTTCAACTTCATCACCGGCTATGTCGAGCCGAAGGGCACCGAAATGCTCGCGATAGCCCCGATCGGGCTGCGCAACACGCTGTACGATCACATCGATCGCGAAATCGCCTTCGCGCGCGCCGGCAAGCACGCGACGATCTGGGCAAAGCTCAATTCCCTCACCGACGAAAAGCTGATCGACCGCCTCTATGCCGCCAGCCAGGCCGGCGTCGAGATCAGCCTGGTCGTGCGCGGCATCTGCTGCCTGCGCCCCGGCGTTCCCGGCCTATCGGAGCGGATCTACGTCAAGTCCATCATCGGCCGCTTCCTCGAACACAGCCGGATCTGGGCCTTCGGCAACGCCGCGCGCCTGCCCAACAAGCGCGCACGCGTATTCATCTCCTCGGCCGACGGGATGAGCCGCAACCTTGATCGGCGCGTGGAAGTGCTGGTGCCGATCCGCAACAGCACGGTGCACGATCAGGTGCTCGATCAGGTCATGCTTGCCAACCTGCTGGATACGGAGCAGAGCTGGAAACTGGAACCGGATGGAAGCTACCACCGGATGGATCGTGGCCCCTCTCCCTTTAACCTGCATCGCTATTTCATGACCAACCCCTCCCTCTCCGGTCGCGGTGCGGCGCTGACCAAGGGCCGCAAGGTGCCCAAGCTCGCGTTGCGGCGCGGCGGCGCCAGCCGGGGCTGACGCATTTCACGATGGCCAGCAGGGACAGGTCCGGACAGAGCCAGCGGGCAGGACCGCGCAGCCCGTCGCGCGCGATCATCGACATCGGATCGAACACCGTCCGGCTGGTGATCTACGGCGGCCCGCAACGCGCGCCGGAAATCCTGCACAACGAAAAGGTGGCCGCTCGCCTGGGCAAGGGCGTGGCTGAAAACGGGCTGCTCTCCGAAAAGGCCTCCACCGCCGCGCTCGTCTCGCTGCGGCGCTATCGCGCGCTGCTGGACCTGATCGGCGTCCGCACGGTCGACGTGGTCGCCACGGCCGCGGTGCGGGACGCCCGCAACGGCGCTGCTTTTCTGGATGAAGTCCGCGCGATCGGCTTTGCTCCCCGCCTGCTTTCGGGCGAAGAAGAAGCGGTGACCAGCGCGCATGGCGTTACCGGCGCGTTCCCCGACGCGCACGGCGTGGTCGGCGATCTCGGCGGCGGCAGCCTTGAACTGGTCGATGTCGATGGCGGTAGCTGCACGCACGGCGTCAGCATGCCGCTCGGCACGCTGCGGCTGCCCGCCTTGCGCGCCGACGGTGACCGGGCGTTCGCCAAACGCATCGGCAACGCGCTCGACAGGGCGGAATGGCGCGCCACGCCCGGCACCACGCTTTACCTCGTCGGGGGATCGCTCCGCGCGTTCGCGCGCTATGCCATGGTCCGCAGCGAATGGCCGATCGACGACCCCCACGGGTTCGAGCTTCCCGCCGCAGCCGCGCTGAAATTCGCGCGCACCCTCGCCCGGCGCAAAGGGTTGAGCCCGGTTCCCATCGCGGGCGTTTCCGGATCACGGCTTACCGGCCTGCCCGATACCGCGGCGCTGCTGGCCGTGCTGGTGCGAAAGCTGGAACCCGCGCGGCTGGTGTTTTCATCGTGGGGCCTGCGCGAAGGCGTGCTGTGGGAAGCCATGCCGACAGCGGTACGAACCCAGGACCCGCTCGTGGCTGGCGTCTCGGCCTTCATCAACGATCAGGGCATATCGCCCAGCACGGGCACGATGGTCGCCGGATGGACGGCCAGCGCTCGCCCGGCCGGCAGCAGCGGTCGGCACGAACAGCTCCGCCTTGCCGCCACCATGCTGAGTCTCGCCTCGGCCCGGATCGAACCCAATCTGCGCGCGGACCATGCGCGCGACTGGGCGTTGCGCAAGCGCTGGATCGGTATCACGGCGCAGGAACGCGCGATGCTGGCCGCGGCGATCATCGCCAATGCCGGCAAGATGGAACTGCCCCCCACGCTTACCGCGCTGCTGTCGCCGGCAGCGCTGCGCGAGGCGCAGGCCTGGGGCCTTGCCACGCGCCTGTGTCGCCGCTTCACGTACGCCATGCCGCAGGGCCTAAGCGCCAGCACGCTGACCGTGGAGGGAGATACCCTGGTACTCTCCGTCGCCCCGGGCCTTGCCGAACTCGTCAACGAAGGTGTGTCACGCGATCTCAAGGTGCTGGCTGCGCATCTTGGCCTCAAACAGGACGTGCGTTGATACGCTCCGCCCGATCGCGATGAATAGAACGCCGATAAGGACTCGTTCACCTTTCGCGTTCGTATGAACAAAACCTTTTTGGATCAAATGGGTAAGCCGACAATATGCTTTGCCGGCTTTGGGATATGCCCATGAGTAACCCCCTATCGCTCCATCGGCGCCGCGAGATGCGCCTGGCAAACCGTCTCGAAACGCGGCTGTCGGTGCAATACCGCCGCTTCACGCAGCGCTTGCCTGGCATCGTGCTTGACCTGTCTTGCGATGGCGCGCGGCTTTCCTCGGTGGAGCGCTTGCGCCCGGGCGACAAGCTGTGGCTGACCTTGCCCGGTCTGGCGCCGTGCATGGCCCGGGTCGTCTGGGTCAACGATTCGCTGGCGGGATGCAGGCTTGCCGCCCCGCTTCATCCGGCTGTGCTGAAAGCTCTGGTTGAAAGCGGTATCGCCTAGAGCCGAACCACATTGCCGGCCAGCCGGTCTATTTCGGTACGCTCGTGGCTGACATAGAGGATCGGCAGCCGCAATTCGTCGCGCAGCCGTTCGATCACCTGCATGATCTCGTCCCGGCGCTCGGCATCGAGCGAAGCCAGCGGCTCATCCAGCAACAGGAAGCGCGGACCGGCCAACAGCGCCCGTCCGATGGCCACGCGCTGCGCCTCGCCCCCGGACAGCGTGCGCGGCCAGCGATCGAGCAGATGGCCGATACCCAGAAAGGCGCTCGCCTCCTGCAGCGTCATGAACCGCCGGTCGGCCGGCGCCAGCCGTTCGCCGTAGAGCAGATTATCGCGCACGCGCCGATGCGGAAACAGGCGCGCTTGCTGGAAAACGTACCCGCAAGCGCGCTGTTCGGGCGGAAGATCGATGCCCTGCCCGGCATCGAACAGCGTCTTGCCCGCGATCGTGAAATGCCCGCGTTCGGGCCGCAGCAATCCGGCGAGTGCATCCAGCACGGTGGTCTTGCCGGCTCCGGATGGTCCGAACAAGGCCGTCAATCCGGCTGTGCTGGTGAAACGCGCCTCGATCAGCCGGTTCCCGCGCCGGATCGCCACGTCCACATCGAACGCGTCCACATCGAACGCGTCCACATCGAACGCAGGGGCATCGCCGGGAGGCCCGTTAAAGGACATGCCCGCCTCCGCGCGCACCGAAACGCCGCGCCAGCAGTTCGGACGCGACCAGCGCCACCAGCGAGAGCGCCACGGATATGCCCGCCAGCCGTGCCACCATCGCATCGCCATCGGGCATCTGCAGCGCCGAATAAATCGCCAGCGGCAGCGTGCGCGTTTCGCCAGGGATGTTGGACACGAACGTGATCGTCGCGCCGAACTCGCCGATCGACCGCGCGAAGCCAAGCACGGCACCGGCCAGAATACCCGGCAGCGATAGCGGAAAAGTGATCGTCAGGAACGCGCGCCACGGCCCCGCACCAAGCGTGCGCGCCGCGTTTTCCAGCCGCGTGTCGACCGCTTCCAGCGAGAGCCGCATCGCCCGCACCATCAGCGGCAGCGCCATGATCGCGGCCGCCAGCGCCGCGCCGGTCCAGCGGAACATCAACGTGATGCCGAACGCGCGATCCAGCCAGCTTCCGATCGGACCATTCCCGCCAAAGGCGATCAGCAGCAGCCAGCCCGTCACCACCGGCGGCACCACCAGCGGCAGGTGGATCAGCGCATCGACCAGCACCTTGCCCGGAAACCGCACGCGGGCCAGCAGCCAGGCAAGCGCGAACGCCAGCGGCAGCATGAGCCCGACACCCGCCACGCTGACTTTCAGCGACAGCAGCACGATCTCCCATTCTTCCGCCGACAGCATGAAGTGCCTTACCGCGTGCCGAAACCGAACCGCGCGAAGATCGCCTTGCCTTCGCGCGACAGCAGGAAGCGTTCGAACCCGGCAGCATCGGGCGCGCGCGAACCGTTCAATTGCGCGATCGGGTAGGCAATCGGCGTATGGCTGTTCGCGGGGAACCAGCCGGCAATGCGCACCCCGGTGCTGGCACGCGCATCGGTGGCATAGACCACACCCAGCGGCGCCGCGCCGCGTTCCACCAGCGCCATGGCGGCGCGCACGTTTTCGGCCCTGGCCACGCGCGCCTGCACGCTTGGCCACACACCCAGCCGGGTCAGCGCCTCCCGGCCATAGCGCCCCGCCGGCACGGCATCGGGATCGGCCATGGCCAGCCGCCCGGCGCTGCCCAGCGCCCGCGCCAGCGGAAAGCGCGGTCCGATCACCAACGCGGCGCGGCTGGCGGGTGGCGAGACCAGCACCAGCCGGTTGGTAAGGAACGTCGCCCGCGTGCCCTTGCGCACCAGTCCGCGCGCGGAAACATGGTCCATCCATTCCTCGTCGGCGGAAATGAACAGGTCGGCCGGCGCGCCCGCCTCGATCTGCCGGGCAAGCGCTGACGATCCCGCAAACGAGATCACCGGGCGCTCATGCCCCTTGCGCGCCCAGGCATCGGCGGCGGCGTTCAGCGATTCCTGCAAGCTCGCCGCCGCCAGCACGACCGGAGGCCCGGCAAATGCCGGAACGCCGGTCAACGCCAAAAGAAGGACAAGGAACGCGGAAAGCAGTCTCGGCATCAACCACCCATTTCTATATTCTTCCGGATATAGCCTCGGCACCGCCCGGTCACGCGAAAAAGTTTGCCGGCTTTCCCTGCGCCACGCGGACGACTAGGGACGGAGCCATGCTGCGCATTACCGAACTCAAGCTGCCGCTCGACCACACGCCCGAAGCGCTGGAAGCCGCGATCGTCGAACGGCTGGGCATCACGCCCTCCGACCTCGTGCGCTACACCATTGCCCGGCGTGGCAATGACGCGCGGCGCAAGAGCGCGATCAAGCTGGTCTATGCGATCGACGTGACACTGGCCGACGAAGCCGCCGTGCTCGCGCGCCTCGCCGGCGACCCGCACGTCCGCCCCACGCCCGATACCGCCTACCGCTTCGTCACCACGGCGCCCCTCCCTTCCGCAAGCCCGCGCCCGGTGGTCATCGGCGCCGGCCCTTGCGGGCTGCTGGCGGCCCTGATCCTGGCGCAGATGGGGTTCCGCCCGATCATCATCGAGCGCGGCAAGGCGGTGCGCGAACGGACCAAAGATACCTGGGGTCTGTGGCGCCGCAGCGTGCTGACGCCGGAATCGAACGTCCAGTTCGGCGAAGGCGGCGCGGGCACGTTCTCCGACGGCAAGCTCTACAGCCGGATCAAGGACCCGCGCCACCTGGGCCGCAAGGTGCTGGTCGAATTCGTCAAGGCGGGCGCGCCAGACGACATCCTGACCGAGGCGCACCCGCATATCGGCACGTTTCGGCTCGTCACCATGGTCATGAGCATCCGCGAAACGATCGAGGCGCTGGGCGGCGAATACCGCTTCCAGACCCGCGTAGAGGATTTCGAGATCGAGACCGCCGCCGACGGCACCCGCTCCTTGAGGGGCCTGCACCTCAGCAATGGCGAGTTCCTGCCGGCCAGCCATGTCGTGCTCGCGGTTGGCCACAGCGCGCGCGATACGTTCCATGTCCTGCACGATTGCGGCGTGTACGTGGAAGCCAAGCCTTTCGCGATCGGCGTGCGGATCGAACATCCGCAAAGCTGGATCGACAAGGCCCGCTATGGTTCCGGTGCCGGTAACCCGATCCTGGGCGCGGCCGCCTATTCGATCTCGCACCAGTGTTCCAACGGCCGCACGGTCTACAGCTTCTGCATGTGCCCCGGCGGACGCGTCGTCGCCGCGACGAGCGAGGAAGGGCGGGTCGTCACCAACGGCATGAGCCAGTATTCGCGCGCCGAATTCAACGCCAATTCGGGCATCGTTGTCGATATCAGCCCGGATCGCGATTATCCCGGCGGCCCGCTGGCGGGCATCGCCTATCAACGCCACTGGGAATCGCTGGCCTATGTCGCCGGCGGTTCGAACTATAAGGCGCCGGGGCAGAAGCTGGGCGATTTCCTGGCCGGCCGGCCCTCCACCACGTTCGGGGAGGTCACGCCGTCCTACCAGCCCGGCGTTCACCTGACCGATCTTTCGCAATGCCTGCCCGATTTCGTGATCGAATCGATCCGCGAGGCGCTGCCCGCGTTTGGCCGGCAGGTTCCCGGATACGATCACCCCGACGTGGTGCTGACCGGAGTGGAAACGCGCACCTCCTCCCCCATCCGCATCCGGCGCGGGGCCGACTTCCAGAGCGTAAACACGCGCGGCCTCTATCCCGCAGGTGAAGGCGCTGGCTACGCGGGCGGCATTCTCTCGGCGGCGGTGGACGGCATCCGCGTGGCCGAAGCGCTGGCGCTCGACATGACGGGGCAAAGCGCGGCGGCGGCCTGAGCGTCGTTCGCTTTCGCAAAATCCGTCTCGCTAGCGAGACACTTCAGGCAGGATTTTACGGTCAAGGATCAGGTTCGGCGGCAGCCGCAAGCTCGTTTCCATAGCATAATATGTTGATTTTTATAAATATTATGCACGAGGACGCGTTTTACAGTTGCAAAAAATGCATTAAGGTATTTTTATTTCGCACTTGCACACAATTCGTAACCAACCCATATGGAGCGGGCCTTTCAGGCATCCTCTCCCAAACTTTCAAGGGCCGACCGGGCAACTGGCCGGCCCCTTTTTTGTCTGTGGCTCGCCGGTACGGACATCGCGCAAATTTTGTATGCAACACATACAATTTATGCTAGCCGCCAGCTCCGGTCCGGACGAAATTCCGGCACACGGTTCCGGTACGCAGGGGGAGATGAAAGATGGCCCAGATCATCGATGGCAAAGCCATGGCGCGCGCGCTGACCGAGCGCACAGCGGACGAAGTCCGGCAGATCGTGGCGGAAACCGGTACGCCGCCCGGCCTTGCTGTGGTGCTGGTCGGTAACGATCCCGCCAGCGAGGTCTATGTCGGCCGCAAGATCGCCCAGTGCCGCAAGGCCGGGATCGTCTCGTTCGAACACCGCATGCCGGCAACGACGGCGGAAGGCGAACTCCACGCGCTGATCGACCAGCTCAACGCGGATCCGGCCGTGCATGGCATTCTCGTCCAGCTGCCGCTGCCCACGGGCATCGATGCCGCGCGCGTGCTCGACCGGATCAGCCCGCTCAAGGACGTCGACGGGTTCCACCCCGTCAACGTCGGCCGCCTTTCGACCGGCACCGGCGGGCTGGTGCCTTGCACCCCGCTCGGCATCATGATGCTGCTCGACAGCGTGATCGACGATTACCGCGGCCTCAACGCCGTGGTGATCGGCAAGTCGAACATCGTCGGCAAGCCGGTATCGATGCTGCTGCTCGAACGTGAGGCGACTGTTACCGTCACCCACATCGAAACGCGCGACCTGCCCGACGTGGCGCGCAAGGCCGATATCATCGTCGCCGCCGCCGGCGCGCCGCAACTGGTGCGCGGCTATTGGGTCAAGCCCGGTGCGGTGGTGATCGACGTGGGCATCACCCGGGTCACCGATCATGACGGCTCCTCGAAGATCGTCGGCGATTGCGCCACGCACGAACTGGAACATGCGCGCGCGGTAACGCCGGTGCCCGGCGGCGTCGGCCCGATGACCATCGCTTGCCTGCTGGCCAACACCGTGCGCGCCGCGCGGATCGCCAGCGGATCGAGCAACGCCTGACACGAAGGAAAGCGCCCTGAAAAGGGTGGGAGAACGGATACGGTTTGCGACAAATCCCCTGTCGCAAGCCCCGGTTTTTGCGCTATGCCCGGATGGAATTTCCAAGGAGCCTTCACGGATGAAAAAGCACATCGTTCTCGCCCTCGCCGCGCTGGCCGCTTCGGGAACCGTGGTTTCCGCGATCGCCGCGACGCCAGCCGAAACGGTCGCCGCGCGCCAGGCGAACTTCAAGCAGTTGGGCCGCGCGATGAAGGCTATCGGGGAGGAGCTGAAGAAGCCCGCGCCCGACCTTGGCGTGATCCGCGCCAGCGCGCAGTCGCTGAACCAGGCGGCCGGCCACGTCGGCCACGGGTTCCCGCGCGGCTCCGGCCCGGAATCGGGCGTGAAGACCGAAGCGCTCGCCGCCATCTGGCAGCGCCCGGCCGATTTCCAGGGCGCTACGCGTAATCTCGTGACGAAGGCCGGCGATCTTCGGGCGGCGGCTACCAGCGGCGATCTTAACCGCATCCGTACCGCCTTCCCGGCGGTCGGCGGCGCGTGCAAGGGCTGCCACGACAACTTCCGCGAACGCCACTGATGGGCAAGGTCCGGCTCTGGGACGCGCCGGTTCGCCTGTTCCACTGGAGTGTCGTCGCGCTGTTCGGCGCGCTCTGGTGGACCGGTGAAAACGGCAAGATCGATCTGCACAAGACCATCGGCCTCGTCATGCTGGGGCTGGTGGTGTTCCGCGTGCTGTGGGGCTTCCTCGGCGGATCGACCGCTCGCTTCGGCAGCTTTGTGAAGGGGCCGGGCGCCGTCCTCGCCTATCTCAGGGCATCGCGCGAAGGCAAGGCGCCGACCATCGTCGGACACAATCCGCTGGGCGGCTGGAGCGTGCTGGTCCTGCTGGGCCTGCTGGCGCTGCAAGTGGGCCTGGGCCTGATCGCGCAGGATAGCGATGCGGTCGCTTCTGGCCCGCTCAACCATTTCGTTTCCTACGATACGGGCGATGCGGCAGGCGAAGCGCACGAGGTCGTGTTCAATATCCTGCTGCTGTTCGTGGCCCTTCACGTCGCCGCTGTCCTGTTCTACCTGTTCGTGAAGCGCGACAATCTGGTCCACCCGATGCTGTCCGGGCACAAGGCTTTCACGCAAGCCGTCGAACACCCCACGTTCGCTCCGGCGTGGCGTTTGATCGTCAGCGTGATACTCGCTGCCGCGTTCGCCGGCTGGGTCGCGCTGGGCGCGCCGTTCTCGCTCGAGCAGGCGAAGCAGGCGTGGCAAGCACCGCCGCCCTCGGCGGAAGAATCCTACATGTAAGGCGAGAAGGGGCGGGTCGTTTCCCGCCCTTTTTTGGCAATTGTCGCTTCGCTTGCAAAGGCAGCGCCCACCCCGAAGCGGCTAAGGCTGCCTGCGGCGACGCAAGTCTCGCTCCCCTCCCGCCTGCGGGAGGGATTGGGGGTGGGATTTCCAGCGTCGCCGAATGCCCCTCAGCGCTATTGCTTCGCCGCATCCTCCGCATCGCCGATCCACAGTTCGTGGCTGTCGATGCGGATGCGCGTGAGCATCCGCATTGCCTCGGTGCGTGCGGCGGCCTCGGCGCGGAACGCGTCCTGCACCTGTCGCTCGCCGAACAGCACATCGGAAAGATCGATCTCGCCCGCTGCCTGGCCACGCCGCAGCTTCACCAGCGCCGCCACCTGCGCATCCAGCGCTTCGCGCGCGCGTTGCCAGCTTTCGTACCGGAAGCGTACCTCGGCGATATCGCCGCTGGCCGTCTCCTGTACCGCCATGCGCGCGGCCAGCGCGTCGGCGCGCGCCGCGTTCGCCTGCGCATCGGCCTGATCGGCCAGCGCGGTGCGGTGCCCGCCGCCGATCGGCATGGAGAAGATCACGCCGGCGCCCTTTTCCATGCCGCCGCGTTCGGAGAACAGGCGCACGCCCACGCTGGGATCGGCCAACCGGTCCTGGCGGACGCGCTCGGCCATGGCTTCGCGCTTGTGCAGTTCCGCCTCCGCCGCCGCGATTTCGTGGCTGCGCACGAACATCCGCGCGCCGTAACTTTCCAGGCTCTCGCCCGGCATGACCGGCCGTGGCACTTCGGGCGCCTCCACCGGCAAGGGCAACGAGGCAAAATGGGTTGCCAGCCGCACGCGGGCGAGTTGCGCCCGCCCCGCCGACTGCGCGGCGGCGACTTTTGCCGTTCCCAGCGCGGCAGCGGCCTGATCGGCGTCCAGCTGCGCGGCATCGCGCAACGCCACGCGCCGCTGCACGGCCTTGAGCGTGGCTTCCAGATTGCTGACCGCCTGCCGGTCGACTTTGGCTTCCTCCGCCGCGCCCAGCCAGTCCCACCATTCCTGTGCCAGCACCAGCGCTGCCTGATGCCGCGCGTCCTCGGCCATGTTGTGCGCGGCCTCGATCCCCAGGTCGCCGATCTGCCGGTCGAGCCGCCCCTTGCCGGGCAGGCGCACCGGGCGGGTCAATTGCGCGTCGAACTCGTTGTAGCGCCCTTCCCGGTCGACCGTGCGGCTCATGTAGCTGGTATAGAGATTGAACTCCTGCGTGCCCCGCCGCAATGCTCCGGCTTCGGCGCGCGCGGCATCAACCCGCGCGTCCGCCGCCTGCACGCTGGGATGCGCGTCGAGCGCGGCCCGCACGGCCTCGGTATCGGGCAGGCCCGGGTCCGCCGCCAGCGCCGGCAGGGCCGCCAGAAGCGCGGGAAGCGCGAGCAGCGCATGCTTACGCATGGGACGCCTCCCCTTCTTCCACGGCCCCGGATCCGGGATCGACAACGCGATCTCCCGCCTCCCGTTCGGCCCGCGATTCCCCGAAGCGTTCGTAGAGGATCGGCAGCAGCACCAGCGTGAGCAGCGTGGACGAGATCAGCCCGCCGATCACCACAATCGCCAGTGGCTTCTGGATTTCCGATCCCGGCCCCGTCGCGAACAGCAGCGGGACAAGGCCGAAGGCGGCGATCGTGGCGGTCATCAGCACCGGTCGCAGCCGCCGCGCCGCGCCGCGCCGCACCGCGTCGGCCAGGGGCATACCGCCTTCGCGCAACTGGCGGAAATAGCTCACCATGACGAGCCCGTTCAGCACAGCGATGCCCAGCAGCGCGATGAAGCCAACCGAGGCGGGCACGGAGAGATACTGCCCCGACATCGCCAGCGAGATCATCCCGCCGACCATCGCGAAGGGAATGTTGACGAGGATCAGCAGGGAGGCCCGCACTGAGCGCAGCGTGGCGTAAAGCACCACGAAGATCATCGCCAGCGAGATCGGCAGCACCAGCGCCAGGCGGGCCGAGGCGCGTTGCTGGTTCTCGAATTGCCCGCCCCAGACGATCCGGTATCCTGCCGGCAGCTTCACGTTGCGCGCGATGTCGGCCTTGGCCTCGTCCACGTAGCCCACAAGGTCGCGGCCGGAAACGAAGGCCTGGATCATCGCGAAGCGCGATCCGTTCTCGTGCTCCAGCTTGACCGGCCCTTCCACGCGCGAGACTTTCGCCACGTCGCTCGCGCGCACCAGCTGGCCCGACGGCGAACGGTAAAGCTGGTCGGCGAAGGACTGCACGCCCGCGTCCTGCGCGCCGCTATCGCCGCGCACCACGATCGGCACGCGCCGCACGCCTTCGGCCACCACGCCCGCGCGCACGCCTTCCACCTGCGCGCGCATCGCGTCCTGCAGGTCGTTGACCGGCATGCCGACGCGCCCGGCCGCCGCACGGTCGATGTCGAACTGGAGGTAGTCCACCTTGTCGTTCGCCACGGTCACCGCCTCGCTCGTGCCGGGGATGGTCTGGAGGCGTTGCTGGATCTGCCCGGCCAGGCGCGAAAGCTCGGCGATGTCAGGCCCGAACAGCTTGATTGCCAGATCCCCGCGCGCGCCGGTCAGCATTTCGGAGATGCGCATCTCGATCGGCTGGGTGAACGTCGGCTGGATACCCGGCAGGTCTTCCATGACCTTGCGAATTTCCTCGACCAGCCAGTCCTTGTCGTTGACGCGCCATTCGCTGCGCGGCTTGAGTTTGAGAAAACTGTCGGTCTCGTTGAGGCCCATCGGATCGAGGCCCAGTTCGTCGGAACCGGTGCGGGCGATCACTTCGGTCACTTCCGGCACTTTCGCCCGGATGGCCCGTTGCACCTTCATGTCGTCGTCAAGGCTGTGCGGCAGCGAGATGCTCGGCACCTTGGTAAGCTGCACGATCACCGAGCCTTCATCCATCGTCGGCAGGAAAGTCTTTCCTGTCGCCGAATAGGCCACGCCCGTCAGCAGCAGCGAGACGCCCGCGATCGAGAACACCAGCCGCTTGCGCGCAAACGCGCCCTTGAGCAGCGCGGCATAGCGCGGCCCCAGCTGGCGCATCAGCCATGGTTCGTGATGGCCCAGCCGCACTTTCAGCACGTAATAGGCCAGCACCGGCACGAGCGTCAGCGACAGCACAAGCGCCGACAGCAGCGCCAGCACAATCGTGAGCGCCACGGGGGCGAACAGCTTGCCCTCCAGCCCTTCCAGCGTCAGCAGCGGCAGGAACACCAGCGCGATGATCGCCATGCCCGAAGCGACCGGAGTCGCCACTTCGGCCGAGGCCACCAGGACGTTGTAGAGCTTGCCCGATTTCGCATGTCTCTCGTCCGAAAGGCGCTCGACCACATTCTCCACCACCACCACCGCGCCGTCGATCAGCATTCCCACGGCGATGGCGAGGCCGCCCAGGCTCATCAGGTTGGCGGTGAGGCCGATCGCCCGCATGCAGATGAACGTGAGCAGCGCCGCCATCGGCAGCGCCAGCGCAACGATGACCGAGGCGCGCGCATCCCCCAGGAACAGCAGCAAAAGCACGATCACCAGCACGGTCGCTTCGAGCAACGCTTCCTCGACCGTGCCAACGGCGTGCCCGATCAGTTCGGACCGGTCATAGAACACCGATACGGACATGCCCTTGGGCAGGCTGGGCGCAATCTCGGTCAGGCGTGCCTTGACCCCCTGCACCACTTTCGAAGCATCCGCGCCCTTCAGGCCGATGACGAGGCCTTCCACCGCTTCGCCCTTGCCGTCGCGCGTCACCGCGCCGTAACGGGTCAGGCTGCCGATCCGCACCGTGGCGAGATCGCCCACGCGCACGATGCCGGCGGGCGAGGAGCGCACGACCACGGAGGAAAGGTCGTCCAGCGTGCGGATCGCACCGGTGGAGCGCACGATCAGCGCTTCCTCGCCAGTGACCAGACGCCCCGCGCCATCGTTGCGGTTGCCGCCCTCGATCGCGGTAGTGAGGTCGGAAACGGTCAGCCCCGCCGCCGCCATCGCTGCCGGATTGGGCGAAACCTCGAACGTTTCGGCATGGCCGCCCAGCGAATTGACATCGGCCACGCCGGGCACCGTGCGCAGCGCGGGACGGATGATCCAGTCGAGTGCCCGCCGCTTTTCGGCAAGGCTTTGCGGCCCTTCCAGCGTGAACATGTACATGTCGGATAACGGGGTGGAAATCGGCGCGAGGCCGCCAGTCACCGTATTGGGCAGGTCGCCCATCGCCCCGTTCAGGCGCTCCGCCACCTGGTTCCGCGCCCAGTAGATATCGGTGCCGTCCTTGAAGTCGATCGTGATGTCCGCAATCGCGTACTTGGCGACCGAGCGCAGCACGTTCTGGTCGGGGATGCCCAGCATCTCCATCTCGATCGGCGCGATCACCCGGCTTTCGACTTCCTCGGGCGTCATGCCTGGCGCCTTCAGGATGATCTTGACCTGCGTGGAACTGATGTCCGGAAACGCATCGATCGGCAGGTTGACGAACGACCACGCCCCCGCGCCGGCCAGCACCAGCGCCAGCCCGATCATCACGAGGCGCAGCGACAGCGCTTTTTCGACCAGCCTCCGCAGCATCGCCTTACTGCCCCGCCAGCGACTTGAGTTCGGTCACGCCCGTCGTCGCCACCTGTTCCCCGACCCGGATTCCGCCGGACAGCACCGCCCGCCCGCCGGTTTCGATGGCGACGGCCACCTTGCGCCGCTCGAAGGCATTGCCCTTGCGCACGAAGACGTAATCCTGTCCGTCGATCCGGGTGACCGCGCTGACCGGCACCGCCACGCCGCTGGCGCCGGATGCGCCGCCAATCACCGCGGTGACGCCTTTGCCGGGCACCAGCCCGTCAGAGGCCGAAAGGGTGGCCTTCGCCGCAATCGAGCGCGTGACCGGATCGAGCGAGGCGCCGACCGAAAGTATCTTGCCGGTGACGGTGGCGCCGCCCTCCAGCGGCACCTGCACTGCCATGCCCGGCTGCACCTGCCGCGCCATCCGTTCGGGCAATTGCAGGTCCAGCCGCAGCGCCGAGGTGTTTTCGATCACGAAAGGCGCCGCGCCGCCGCCGACGGCTGCACCGGTTTCGACCGTCGCCGTCGCCACGCGTCCCGCAATGGGCGCGCGCAACGTGACCGTGCCATCGCGCCCCGCGCCGGCCAGCGCCAGCAGGCGCCGGTTCTCGCGCACGCTTGCCTCGCTGCGCTGAAGCGCGGCGCTGGCCTCGTCGGCGCGGACGCCGGCAACGACGCCCTCGCGCGCGAGTTGCGAAAGCCGGTTGGCGTTGGCCCGTGTCAGCGCCAGATCGGCTTCGGATCGCGCAAGTTCGGCGCCGAACTGCACCGGCTCCGCCGCGCGCACCACGGCCAGCGCCTGCCCCTTCGCAACCGCCTGTCCCTGGATCACCAGAACCTGTACCGCGGTTCCGGCGAAAGGCGTGGTCACCGCCACGCGCGCTTCGGGCGGCAGATTGACTTGCGCGGGCACCGAACCGATCGGCAGCGCGCCGGCGTCTTCCGCTGGCTTCACCTGGATGCCAAGGCGCTCGATCTGCGCCGCTGTCAGCGCCTGCGCGCCGGCTTTTTCCGTCGCGCTTTCCGTTGCTTCGGGAGCCGGCGCACGACTGGCACTCCACCAGAAAGCACCGCCGGCGAGAACGACGGCAGCCACGCCGCCTGCAAGAATCCGCTTGTCCATATCAGGGGCAATAGCCACGAACCTGACAGGAGCTTGTCAGTTTGGGAGAATACTGACAGCTTTTTCGCGATTGCTCACCGATCGGCGGAGGAGAAGGACAACAACGATGCGGCTGCTGCTGGTCGAGGATGACGAACAACTGGCGCGCCGCCTGTCCGACCGCCTGCGCGGCGCAGGCTTTGCCGTCGATCTCGCGCGCAACCGCGCAGAAGGCGAAGACTGGCCCGACATGGACAAGATGGCGGCGGTGATCCTCGATCTGGGCCTGCCAGACGGCACCGGCATGGACCTGCTGCGCTTCTGGCGTGCGCGCCGCGTCGAATGCCCGATCCTGATCCTGACCGCGCGCGGAAGCTGGCAGGACAAAGTGGAAGGGCTGAACGCCGGCGCCGACGATTTCGTGGTCAAGCCGGTCCGTTTCGAGGAACTGCTGGCCCGGCTGAACGCGCTGTTCCGCCGCCACGCGGGCAAGCACGATCCCTGGCTGGAGGAAGCCGGCATCCGGCTCGATCCGGTCAGCCGCACCGCGCTGCGCGATGGCGAGCCGCTGGTGCTGAGCAAGCAGGAGTTCCGCCTGCTGCAACTGTTCCTGCGCCGCGCCGGGCAGGTGCTCTCGCAGGGCGATATCATCGAGCATCTCTACGATCTCGACAGCCAGCGGGAATTGAACGCGGTGGAAGTGCTGGTCTCGCGCCTGCGCCGCAAGATCGGTCGCGACCGCATCACCACGCTGCGCGGGCTGGGCTACAGGTTCGAACGATGACCCACCACGCCCCCCTCCCCGACCCGCGCGGGCTGCTGAACAGCCTGCGCGCGCGCGTGTTGCTGGCCATCCTCGTGTGGGTCGGCCTCGGTATCGGCGGCATCTGGTTCTCGGCCACGCGCGTCTTCACCAAGCACATCGAGGAACAGTACCACGAGGAACTGGACGTCCACGTCCGCGAGCTGGCCGGCTTGGTGAAGATCGGCCCCGGCGAACACATCGAACTCACCCGCCCGCTGTCCGATCCGCGCTATCTGGTGCCGCTTTCGGGCTTCTACTGGCAAGTCAGCGTGGACCGGGGCATGATCCTGCGCTCCGCCTCGATGACGCGCGGCGCGCTGGACGAGGACGTCGCCCATGGCCCGGTCATCGTCCACCGGCTCGACAACGGGCCGACCGGCCCCGCCATCACCTATGGTCTGATCCGCAAAAGCCCCAGCGGGCGAGACATCCACTTCGTGATCGCCACCGACCAGCGCCTGCTCGACGAAACCATCGCCCGGTTCACGCGCGAACTGACGCTGTGGCTGCTGGCGCTGGCCGTGGCGCTGGTGGCGACGGGGCTGTTCATCGTGGTGTTCGGCTTCCGCCCGCTCGACCGGCTGGCGCAGGCCACCTCGCGCCTGCGCGCCGGCACCACCGCGCGGCTGGACGGACACTACCCGGTGGAGATCGCGCCGCTGGTGGACGACCTCAACGCCTATATCGCCCACAACACCGCAATCGTCGATCGCGCGCGGGTGCAGGCCGGCAACCTCGCCCACGCGCTGCGCACGCCGCTGGCGGTCATCACCGACGAGGCCGAACGGCTGGCGCAGGATGGCGGCACCTCCGCCTCCGCCGCGGTACTGCTGGAACAGACCCGGCTGATGGCGCAGCAGATCGAATACCAGCTCGCCCGCGCCCGCTCCGCCGCCGGATCGGGCGCGCCGGGCGCGATCAGCCGCCTGTCCGACGTGCTGGCGCCGATCCTCTCGGCCATGCGCCGGCTGCACCCGGACAAGCGCTTCGATCTCGTCAACCACGCCGGACCGGAGGCGGCGTGGCCGGTCGATCCGGTGGACCTGTCCGAACTGCTTTCCAACCTCATCGACAACGCGGGCAAGTGGTCCGAAAGCCGGGTGCAACTGGTGATTGGCGAGGACGGCAGCGTCCGCGTGATCGACGATGGCCCCGGCCTTGCCGTCGGCGACATCGCCCGCGCTTTCGAAATTGGCAGCCGCTTCGATCCCGGCAAGCCCGGATCGGGCCTGGGCCTTGCCATCGCGCACGACATCGCGACCGCCTATGGCCTGTCGCTGACGCTGGAAAACCGGCCATCGCCCGCGCACGGCCTTATCGTTCAGCTCAGGGCGCGCGGCCCGACAGATCCTTGACCGCTTCCATCACCACGAACGTGGACGTGTGCGAAACATGCGGCAGGCGGGAAATCTTCTCGCCCAGCACGGCGCGGAACCGGGCGATGTTGGCGGTGCGGACTTTCAGCAGGTAGTCGAAATTGCCGGCGATCATGTGGCATTCCTCCACTTCCGCGATCGCCTTCACCCCGCGGTTAAACTCGGCCAGCGCCTGCTCGCGCGTGTCCGACAGCTTCACTTCGGTAAAGGCGATGTGATCCAGCCCCAGCCGCGCAGGGTCGATCACCGCGCGAAAGCCGGTGATGACGCCGTCATCAACCAGCCGTTTCAGGCGGACCTGGCACGGCGTCTTCGAGAGCCCCACACGCTCCGCCAGCTCGGTCACGGGCAACCGCCCCTCGCGCCCCAACACGTCGAGAATGCGCTTGTCGAACTGGTCAAGATGCCTTTCAATATCGTTTTCTTGAGGCATATTGCCCTTTTCTATCCCCATTTTTCTCAAACTCCCTATCTCAAACGCGCCAAATAAGCCAGATTGCTTTTCCCGCTTCTGATAGGATCGTGGCATCCCGTTCCAGAGGTTCACCCCATGACCACGCGCCCGCCCTTCGCCGATTTCGCTCCCCCCATCCGCGAACAGGATGCGCTGCGCCAGGCGATCACCGCCGCCTATCGGCGGCCCGAGCAGGACTGCATTGCCGCGCTGCTGCCCCAGGCGACGCTGCCAGACGCGGCCCGCGCCGAAGCGTCCACGCTGGCCCGCCGCTTGGTCGAAGCGCTACGCGCCCGCCCCAAGGGCAGCGGCGTGGACCAGCTCGTGCAGGAATTCGCGCTCTCCACGCAGGAAGGCGTGGCGCTGATGTGCCTTGCCGAAGCCCTGCTGCGCATTCCCGACGACGCCACGCGCGACGCCCTGATCCGCGACAAGATCGCCGGTGGCGACTGGCGCGCCCATATCGGTGGCAACCGATCGCTGTTCGTCAACGCCGCCACCTGGGGGCTGGTGGTTACGGGCAAGCTCACCGCCAGCGTCGACGACCGCAACCTCGGCAACGCGCTGACCCGCCTCATCGCCCGCGCCGGCGAACCGATCATCCGGCGCGGCGTCGATCTGGCCATGCGGATGATGGGCGAACAGTTCGTCACCGGCCGCACCATCGAGGAAGCGCTGGAGCGCGCGCGCGAACTGGAGGCGAAAGGCTTCCGCTACAGCTACGACATGCTGGGCGAGGCCGCGATGACGGCGGACGACGCGGCGCGCTACCTGGCCGATTACGAGAACGCGATCCGCGCCATCGGCCGGGCATCGGCCGGGCGCGGCATCGTGGACGGCCCAGGCATCTCGATCAAGCTCTCCGCGCTCCATCCGCGCTATGCCCGCGCGCAGGCGGATCGCGTGATGTCCGAACTCCTGCCGCGCGTGAAGGGCCTGTGCGAACTCGCCAAGCGGTTCGACATCGGCCTCAACATCGACGCCGAGGAAGCCGACCGGCTCGAACTCTCGCTCGACCTGCTGGAAAGCCTGGCGCTCGATCCCGATCTTGCCGGCTGGAACGGTCTTGGCTTCGTGGTGCAGGGCTATGGCAAGCGCTGCCCCCATGTGATCGACTGGATCGTCGCGCTGGCGCGCCGGTCTGGCCGGCGAATCATGGTGCGGCTGGTCAAGGGCGCCTACTGGGACGCCGAGATCAAACGGGCGCAAGTGGACGGGTTGGCCGATTTCCCGGTCTATACCCGCAAGGTCCACACCGATGTCGCCTATATCGCCTGCGCGCGCCGCCTGCTGGACGCCCCGGACGCGGTGTTCCCGCAGTTCGCCACGCACAACGCGCACACGCTGGCGACGATCTACGCCATGGCCGGGCCGGACTTCGCCTCCGGGGCTTACGAGTTCCAGTGCCTGCACGGCATGGGCGAACCGCTGTACGAGGAAGTCGTCGGCGCGGACAAGCTGGACCGCCCCTGCCGCATCTATGCCCCGGTGGGCACGCATGAGACGCTGCTGGCCTACCTTGTCCGGCGCCTGCTCGAAAACGGGGCGAACTCCTCGTTCGTCAACCGCATCGCCAACGAGGCCGTGCCGGTGGAGGAGATCATCGCCGATCCGGTGGAGCAGGTCCGCGCCATGCCGATTCCCGGCGCGCCGCACCCGAACATCGCGCTGCCCGGCGCGCTCTATCCCGGCCGGCGCAACAGCCGGGGCGTGGACCTGTCCAGCGAGGCCGTGCTGGCCGATCTGGCCGAACGTTTCGCCGCCGCCAGCCGCGAGCCGGTCCACGCCGCGCCCTCCCCGCGCCTCGCCACGCTTCCGGCGCGGCCGGTACGCAATCCCGCCGAGCACGACGACACCGTCGGCACCGTGGCGGATGTGACCGCCGAAGCCGCGCGCGAAGCGGTCCGCATCGCCGCCGGCGCGGCCGCCACCTGGGCTTCCACGCCGATCAACGCGCGCGCGACGTGTCTGGAGCGTGGGGCCGATGCGCTGGAAGCGGCGATGCCCGATCTGCTCGCCCTGATCGTGCGCGAAGCGGGCAAGTCCGTGCCCAACGCCGTGGCCGAAGTACGCGAGGCTGTCGATTTCCTGCGCTACTACGCGGTCCGCGCGCGCAGCGACCTTGCCGGCAGCACGCCGCTGGGGCCGGTCGTGTGCATCAGCCCGTGGAACTTCCCCCTGGCGATCTTCACCGGGCAGGTCGCCGCCGCGCTCGTCGCCGGCAATCCCGTGCTGGCCAAACCCGCCGAGGAAACCCCGCTGATCGCGGCCGAAGCCGTGCGCCTGCTGCACGCCGCGGGCGTGCCGGCCGACGTGCTCCAGTTCGTGCCCGGCGATGGCGCGATCGGTGCGGCGCTGGTCGGCGCGCCGGAGACGGCGGGGGTGATGTTCACCGGCTCCACCGACGTCGGCCGCCTGATCCAGAAGCAGCTTTCCACCCGCCTTTCCGCCACTGGCCGCCCTATCCCGCTGATCGCGGAGACCGGCGGGCAGAACGCGATGATCGTCGATTCCTCGGCGCTGGCCGAACAGGTTGTGGCCGATGTCATCGCCTCGGCCTTCGACAGCGCGGGGCAGCGCTGCTCCGCGCTGCGCGTGCTGTGCCTGCAGGAAGACGTGGCCGACCGGGTGCTCGCCATGCTTAAGGGCGCGCTGGCGGAGCTGCGCATCGGCCGCACCGACCGGCTGGCGGCGGACATCGGCCCGGTCATTACCGCCGAAGCACAGGCGCGGATCGAGGCGCACGTCGACGCGATGCGCGCGCGCGGGCGCAAGGTCGAGCGCCTGCCGCTGCCCGACGGAACCGGGGCCGGCACGTTCGTCGCGCCGACGATTATCGAACTCGAGGCCCTGTCCGATCTGGAACAGGAAGTCTTCGGCCCGGTGCTGCACGTGATCCGTTATCGCCGGCAGGACATCGACGCGCTGGTCGATGCGATCAACGCCTGGGGCTTTGGACTGACCTTCGGCCTCCACACCCGGCTCGACGATACGATCGCGCGCGTCACCAGCCGCATCCATGTCGGCAACATCTACGTCAACCGCAACGTAATCGGCGCGGTGGTGGGGGTGCAGCCCTTCGGCGGACACGGGCTTTCGGGCACCGGACCGAAGGCGGGCGGGCCGCTCTATCTCCAGCGCCTTGTCCAGCCGCGCCCCGCGCTGCCGTTCCCGGTGGATGCGGAGGTCGTGCTGCCCGGTCCGGTGGGCGAACACAACCTCTACCGCACCGGCCCCGCCGGGCGCGTGATCCTGTTCGCGCAGGACGGCGCCGCCCTGGCCGCACAGGTCGAGGCCGCGACCGCGCACGGCAACACGGCCGTCATCGCCGATTCCGCATTGCTGCCATCCCTGCCCTCCGCGCTGGCAGAGCGGGTGCTGGCACCGGCGGACTGGCGGCAGGCAGGGCCGTTCGCCCGCGCGCTGGTCCACGGAGACGGCGCCTTCGTCGCAGCCGTGCAAAAGGCGCTTGCCACGCTGCCCGGCCCGATCGTCACCGCCGAAGCGTCGTGCGCCACCGGCGGCTATGCACCGGCGATGCTGGTGGGCGAACAGTCCGTGTCGATCAACACCACCGCGGCCGGAGGAAACGCCAGTTTGATGACGCTGGCCTGATGGCGCTGGCCTGACCGGAATCCACGCTTGGCGTATGGCCCGGCGCGTGCGACGAAGCCATCCGGCTTCACGGCACCAGAGGAACAAGACAAGATGCGGCACTCCATCGGCCGGGCGTATTTCGGTTCTGCGGCAGCACTGGCCCTGTTCGGCGCATGGTCACCGCACGCCCGCGCCGCCGATGCGCCGCGCAACGTGGTGGTCCAGCGCGACGACTGGGGCATCGCCCACATCACCGGCCAGACCGACGCAGATGCCGTCTATGGCATGATCTATGCGCAGGCCGAGGACGACTTCAACCGGATCGAGGTCAACTACCTCACCAACCTGGGCCGGCTGGCCGAGGCCGAGGGCGAAGGTGCGCTGTGGTCGGACCTGCGCCAGCGCCTGTTCATCGACCCCGAGGTGCTGAAGGCCGATTACGCCGCCAGTTCGCCGTGGCTGAAGGCGCTGATGGACGCCTGGGCCGCCGGCCTCAACGCCTTCCTGGCCGATCACCCGGAGGTGAAGCCGCGCGTGCTGACCCGGTTCGAACCGTGGATGGCGCTCAGTTTCACCGAAGGCAGCATCGGCGGCGATATCGAAAGCGTGCCGCTGAGCCAGTTGCAGGCGTTCTACGAAAAGCGCGCCATCGCCATGACCGCGCTGGAACGCGGCACGCAGTTCCGCGAGCCGCAGGGTTCCAACGGCATGGTGATCGCGCCGTCGCACACGCAGGACGGGCACGCGCTGCTGCTGATCAATCCGCACACCAGCTTCTTCTTCCGCTCCGAACAGCAGGTGACCAGCAGCGAAGGCTTGAACGTCTATGGCGCGTCCACCTGGGGGCAGTTCTTCGTCTACCAGGGCTTCAACCCGCACGCCGGCTGGATGCATACCTCCAGCGGTATCGACAACGTGGACGAGTTCGCCGAAACGATCGCGCCTTCGCCCGATGGCGATCTCTATTACGGGTACGGCGGCGCCTTGCGCAAAGTGACGGTGAAGCCGGTCACGCTCGCCTACCGCAAACCCGATGGCGCCATGGCCACGCGCACCTTCACCACTTATGCCACGCACCACGGCCCGATCGTGCGCGAAGCGGACGGCAAGTGGATCGCCTTCGCGCTGATGAACAAGCCCGTGCCCGCGTTGGAACAGAGCTTCCTGCGCACCAAGGCGCGCGATCTGGCGGGCTTCCTGCAAGTGGCCGAGCGCAAGGCCAATTCCTCCAACAACACGCTGTTCGCCGACGACAAGGGCGAGATCGCCTACCTCCACCCGCAGTTCGTGCCGGTGCGCGACGACCGCTTCGATTACCGCAAGCCGGTCGACGGCAGCGATCCGGCAACCGACTGGAAGGGGCTGCACGCGCTGTCCGATCTGCCGCAAGTGGTGAACCCGAAGAACGGCTGGGCGTTCAACGTCAACAACTGGCCGTGGACCGCTGCCGGGGCGGACAGCCCGAAGGCGAAGGCCTTTCCCCGCTACATGGATCAGGTGGGCGAGAACCCGCGCGGCGCCCATGCCGAAAAGGTGCTGTCGGCCCGCTCCGATTTCACGCCCGATCGCCTGATCGCCGCCGCCTACGATCCGTGGCTGCCCGCCTTCACGCGCCTGCTGCCCGGCCTGATCGCCGCGCATGACAAGGCCCCCGACCCGGCGCGCGCGGAACCGGTGGCGCTGCTGCGCGGCTGGGACCAGCGCTGGGCGCTCGATTCCACGGCGACCAGCCTTGCCGTGTTCTGGGGCGAAGCGCTCTGGGCCAAGGGCGCGGACGAGGCCAAGCGTTCGGGCATCACGGTGTGGGACTGGATGGCCGATCACGCCACCGATGCCCAGCGCCTTGCCGCGCTGGACGAAGCGACCGCCCGGCTCAAGGCCGATTTCGGCGATTGGCGCGTGCCCTGGGGCCAAATCAACCGCTACCAGCGCAACGATGGGGCAATCCGCCAGACGTTCGATGACGCGAAGCCCAGCACGCCCGTGCCTTTCACGTCGGCGCAATGGGGCTCGCTCGCCGCGTTCGGCGCGCAGCGCTATCCGGGTACGAAGCGCTATTACGGCACGCGCGGCAACAGCTTCGTCGCCGTGGTGGAATTCGGGCCGCGCGTGAAGGCCAAGGCCGTCAGCACCGGGGGCGAAAGCGGCCACCCCACCTCGCCTCACTTCGCCGATCAGGTGAGCCGCTACGTTTCGGGCGAGTTGCGGCCGGTGTACTTCTATCCGGAAGACCTGGCCGGCCACGTTACGTCAAAGGAGGAACTGGTGCGGCGTTAAACCGTCCGCACCAGACCCAGCCAGCGCGCGGCGGGCGCGATCCGCACCAGCACCAGCCGCTCGATCACCAGCATGGCCGCCATCGACAGCGCCAGCAGCGGCAGGAAGGCGGCCAGCATCAGCGCGATCGCGGCCATGCCCCGCTTGCGCGCAGGCACCGCCGGCAGCGGTGGCGCGCCCAGCGCGCCGCCGGGCTTGCGCCGCAACCACAGTACGAAGCCACTCACCGCAAGCGTCACCAGCATCAGCGCGGTCATCACCCCGATCAACTGGTTCACCCAGCCGAACAGCGCGCCTTCGTGCCAGGAAATGCCATAGCCCACGACGCGATCGATCGGGTGCTTGTCGGCAAAGGTCTCGTGCGAACGCTGCGCGCCGGTGCGCGCATCGAACGTGTAGGTTTCACCCAGCAAACGGTTCTGCGTGTCCGCCTTCACGATCCACGCCAATGAGGGCTTGGCGCCGAACGCCCCCGGCGCGCCCGGTGGCATCACGATCACCGGCCAGGCCATGTGACGCGATCTGGCTTCCGCCACGATCTCGGTCAGCGAAACCGGCGTCGGCCCGCCGGCATGATCATGCGCCATGCCCGGCATGGCGTGCATGGACCCGGCCCCCGCCATCATCGCGGCATGATCGTGCCCGGCGTGATCGTCGGCATCGGCGGCGCGCCCGCCGATCGTCCAGTCCTGCTTGCCCTTGACCCAGCCCATCTCCGTGCGCACCGCCTTGAACGCACTACCCCAGACCGAGGCCCACGGCAGCCCGGTTACCAGCAGCACCAGCGCCAATCCCGAGACCCAGAACCCCGTCACCGCATGAAGATCGCGCCAGAAGGCCTGCGGCCCGCGTGTCAGGCGCGGGTAGATCACGCCCGCCGCCCCCGTCCACGCGGCCACCACAGGTAAAGCCCGGTCAGGATCATCACGATGCCCCAGCTCGCCGCCAGCTCGACGATCCAGCTTCCGCGCTTGCCCAGCAGCAGCTGCCCGTGCACCGCGCGATCGATCGCGATGATCCGCTTGTCCGGGTCAAGGCTGCCCAGCACCTTGCCCTGCGGGGAAACGAACACGTCGCGCATCCCTTTCCCTCCCGGCAGGGCGATATGGACCAGCGCGGCATCGCCTTCGCGTTCGGGCAGGCGATAGGAATGAAGCCGCGCGCCCGGGAAGGCGGACAGCGCGGCTTCACCCTGCGCGTCGGGCGAAACGGTTTCCGCAACAGGCAGGGAGCGGAAAGCCCGTTCTTCCCACCGCTCGATCTGCGGCTTGAACAGATAGAGCGATCCCGACAGCGCAAGCACCAGGACCATCGGCACCGCGAACAGGCCGGCATAGAAATGCCAGCGCCAGATCGTGCGGTAGAGGGCGAATCTCTGATTCATGGGAGAAATCCGTGGAGGTTGGCGGTCCGGATCAGCTTCGTTCGACCAGCCGCTTGAGCTTGCCCAGCGATTCCGCTTCGGGTTCCTGGAAATTGATCGTGTCGGCAAACCGGCCTGCGGCATCCATCAGGTAGATCGCGGCGGTATGGTCGATCATGTAATCGCCACCCGGCTGCGGCACCTTCTGGACATAGACGCCATAGGCCTTCTCGATCGCGGCCAATTGCGCGTCGGTTCCGGTCAGGCCGTGGATCGGCGTGCCGAACATCGCGGCATAGCGGCCCACGTCCGCCGGCGTGTCATGCCCGGGATCGACCGAAACGAACACGATCTCGAACCGGCCGCCGTCCGTCCCCAGTTGCTTGCGCAACCGGGCCATCCGCGCCAGGCTGGTCGGGCAGACATCCGGGCAGCGGGTGAACCCGAAGAAGATGGCAAAGGGTTTGCCCGCCAGCTTGGTGCTGGGAAAGGGCGATCCGTCAGGCGCGATCAGCGTGAACGGGCCGCCGATGTCCGCCCGCTGTTCGCCAACATCCTGCCCTCCCGCGTTCTCCGGCTGTCCTCCCTTGCCGCCGCCGAACGCCACCAGCGCCAGACCCAGAAGGCCGATCGACACCAGCAGGACCGCCAGCCAGCGCAGGCTTCGGTCGCCAGCTGGCGGAGCGGCATCGTCAGGATCAGGAACGGTCATGCGCTGTTTTCCGGCTGCAATCGGGCGAAACGCAGACAGCGCCCGCTTCGTCCAGCGCCGATGCCATGCCCGGCAGCAGCAGCCCCGGCACAGCGGCCAGTCCACGCGCTGCAAAGCACAGGGCCACGGCGGCCCATGTCCGGCGGCGAATGCGACGCAAGTGCGCGGCGCGCGCGGGCGAGAGCGTGAAAAGGCCGCTCACGGCCTGCTCTCCGTTGCCGCGCCCAGCGCCGCCGCGATGACAGGCGCCACCGCGCGCCGTTCGTCGAGGCTCAGGCAGCGGCCGATCTCGATCACATCGGCCGCGGTCCGCACCAGCAGGCGCAGGGCCGACGGCGTTGGCGCTTCAACCCGGAACGAAAGCCACGGGCCTTCGCATTCCGTCACCCGGCCATGGCTGTCGGCATGACGTAGGCGACCGGGGCCGACTTCCAGCGTTTCCGCCGGCGCCGCCTGCTTGTGGTGCCGCTCCAGCGCGAACGTCAGCGCGGCGACGGCGGCCAGCGAGAAGGCGGGGACCAGCCAATACCCATGGACAACGGGCACGATCGACAGGATCAGCAACAGGAACGCCAGCGCGGCAAAGGCGGAGCGCGCCTCATGGGAGAGCGCCGAGCGATTTTCGCGCATGCGGACGACAATCGCGCCGTTATCGCACACGCCAGACCGTCCACGCGGACGGTCGAGTATTTCATACATCAGGGGTACTCCGGCATGCCGGGGGCGCATTATCCGCGCCGCCCGGCCGATCCGACAGGACGATTCAGGCTGTCAGGCGCGGACCGGAGGGCCGCAGGGCGGCGGCAAGACGTGGCGGGCACGCGCAAGGCGCGGCAACGGCGCGGGGGCGAACCCCAGCGCGAGCACGAACAGGATCGCCAGCGCGATCTGGATAGGGTCCGCCCCGCCCAGCGCCGCGAAGGCATGTCCGGCGAACGGGCAGACATCGTGCGATGGCGAATTGCCATCCTTCTGGCCGGAAGCCGGCAGGGGAACCTGACGAGCGAGATGATCGCCCGAAGCATCGGCACAGACGAGGAGAGTCAGGATTTTCTGCCCCTGCGCCGGCCCCACCATGTAGCCAGCGGGCAACAGCGCCTTCATCAGCAGCGCGAACGCTACGACGATCGCCGCCAGGCGGCGATGTCCGATCAAGAAGGCGCGCAGTTCCCCCATTGCCCGCTCGCTTACCGCGCCCCGCCCGTCCTGTCACGCCCCAAGCCGACGGGCAGGAGGCAGGACAAATTGTCCCACCCAAAGGAAAAGGCGCCGGGAGCATGCCTCCCGACGCCTTCCACCTTTCCGCTTTCCTCCCCGATCAGAAGCGGAAACCGGCCGCCACGCCATAACGGCGCGGTTCAAGCGTGAAGATGTTGGTGAAGTTCCCCGAGGACTGGTCCGTCACGTACAGACCCGTGATCGGGTTCGAGTTGCCCAGATTCTGGACGAAGCCGCGAATGAACCAGCGGCGATCCGGACCATCGATCTGCACCTGCGCGTTGATCTGGGTGTAGCTCGGGATCCGGTTGACGGCACCGTTGAAGATGTTGCCGGTCGAGGTGCCCGTCAGCACGATGTCGAAACGCGGCGTAATCGAAAGACGGCCGGCCGGAATCTCGTACTGCACGCCCGCCGCAACCTTGTAGTCCGGCGCACCGGGCAGCTTGTTGCCCTTGATGTTGACCGGAATACCCGAGGTATAGACGGTGATGCCCTTCGGATCGAACGCGGCACCGTTGGTTGCAGCAACCGCCTGCAACGCCGCGCAGATGCTGTAGGCACCGGTCGAGGCAATGCCGCTGCCCGCGCCGAACGAGGTCGTTGGCCGCAAGCCGGCACCCGCTGCAACGCCGGGAATGCTGCCCGCGTTGATAAGGGTGTTGACCGTGTTGACGAAGGCGTTGACCCCGGCGGTATTCCCGGCGGTGTTGGCCCCGACGGCGCAGTTCGCCACGTTGGTGATGTCCTTGATGATGACCGCATCGGAACGGCCGCCGCCAAAGTCACGCGGGTTGGCAAGGTATTTGTCTTCCGAAACCTTCGTATTGAGATAGCTGGCGGAGATGTTCACCGACAGCCCCGGCGTCGGCCGCAGGATCGCTTCGGCTTCCAGGCCCCAGATATTCGCGCTCACGTTATCGTTGACCGACGTGCGGGCGACGATGCGCGAAAGCTGGAGATCCTTGTACTTGTAGTAGAAGCCGGTGAGGTTCAGCGTCAGCTTGCCGAACTGGTTCTTCGATCCGATTTCGAAGGCGTTGACGAATTCCGGAGAAAACGTTTCCGGCACCGCAAAGATCGGCGACAGCGGCGGATTGATGCCGCCCGACTTGTAGCCGCGGGAGTAGGACAGATAGATCAGGTTGTCCGGCGTGATCTGGAAGTCCAGAACCGCGCGCCCGGTCAGTTCGTTGAACTTGGCATTGCGAACCTGGAAGGGCTGGTTGCCCGGCAGATTGGCGTCCGCGTCATACGACCCGAAATAGGGCGACGTGTAAGCGTTGGTCGAACCGTTCGGCACGAGCCAGTTGAACACCGTCGTGCGGGCGATGATGTCCTTCTGATCGTGGTTGTAGCGCAGGCCGAGCGTCAGTTTGATGCGGTCATCGAACTTGTAGTACGCTTCGCCGAAGATGCCGTAGCTCGAAACCTTCAGGTAGTCCGAATTGTTCCGGTAGAACGGCGTCGCCAGATAGGCGGGTGGCAGAGCCGAACCCAGCGCCGTGAACGCACCGCCCACGCCGGCAAAATAGTCCAGCCCGAACGAGTTCACGTAGTAGCTGTTTTCGGACATCGTCAGCTTGCTGTAGATGCCGCCCAGCAGGAAGTTGAACTTGCCGTCCCACTTCGAGCTGAGGATCGCTTCCGCCGACCAGCTCTTGTTGTACTGGACCGAACGGTCGAAGTCCTGCGGCGACATGGCGCAGGACTTGTGCCCGCCGTAAACGCCCGTCCCCGTCTCTTCCGGCAGCGAGGTGCAGATCACGCCGGTCGGGCCGTTCGGCATCAGCGCGTCGGCCACCGGCTTGAGATAGGTGGCAAGGCCGGCGCCCAACGCGCCGGAGGCGGCCGCCGCCAACGTGTTCAGCGTCGGCTGGATCAGCGCGCGGCTCTGGATCGAGTTCGTGTAGTCCTGGCTCGAATCGACCCGGACGCTTTCGAAGTTCCCGGTCAGCTTCAGGCTGAGGCCCTTGCCGAGATCCTGATCCAGAGAGCCCACCACGATCCATTCGTCGGTGAAGTAGTTCGGATCGGTATCCGTGTTGATCACGCGCGGATCGGCCGGATTGACCACGCCCGAATAGCTATCGGGGCCATAGAGATCGCCCAGCGCGAAGGCGGTGGGCAGACCGCGGATCGCGAAGAACTGCTTGGACGTCAGGACCGAAGCCAGCGTGCTGTTGCCGTTGGTGACGCCATAGCCCTGCGTGGCGTTGAGGCAGCCGATGATGCCGGTGGGATCGCGCTGGCACAGCTGCTTCTGGATGCGCATGCGATGGTCTTTTTCGCGGAAATACTGCGCCATCAGGTCGATCGTCGTCCCGGACGTCGGTTCCCAGCGCACCGATGCGCGCAGGCCATACATATTGCGGTCGTCGTAATGCTTGCCGTTGGCGAGATTCAGCGTGTAGCCGTCGCGGTTGAGGTAGAACCCGGCAAGGCGGACGCCGAGCGTATCCGTCAGGGGCGCATTCAGCATCCCCTTCACCTTGATCGAGTTGTAGTTGCCGTATTCCGCTTCGCCCGACGCGCCGAACTTGCTGAGATCGGGCTTGGCTGTGATCAGATCGACCACGCCCGAGGTGGCGTTGCGACCGAACAGCGTGCCTTGCGGGCCGCGCAGAACCTGGATCTGCGCAAGATCGTAGAATTCGCCTTCGAAGAGACGGGTCTGGAAAAGCGGCGAGTCATTGAGGTGGATGGCGGTGGCCTGGTCGCACGTCACGCCCACGCAAAGGTCGCCGATGCCGCGGATCGTAAAGCTGGACGACGTGAAGTTCGTCTTGGTGAAGGTGATGTTGGGCAGCGACAATTGCAGATCGCTGGTGTTCTTGATCTGCTGCTTGTCCAGCGCCTCTGGCGTAAACGCGCTCACCGCGATCGGAACGTCCTGCAGGCGTTCCGACTGACGCTGCGCTGTGACGATGATTTCTTCGGTATCTGCCGATCCACCAGCAGACTGTGCGAAGGCGGGAGTTGCAACTGCCGACGCGCATACGCCAACAAGCAGGGAAAGCTTGCCCCTCATAGCTCAGACCTCTCTCTCCAGCGGTGCCCCTCGTTGATGTGGGCTACCCCGGAACACAGGACATAACGAGCGGGATTCCTTGTCAATGGCCAATTCGCATTCGCGCCTTGCCGTAGCGGCAACCCATTCGGCGCGTGATTTTAATGACACAGTTAACTGAAATTTTCGCGATATTACGATGTCACATTCCCCGCTTGCACTGCACACTACAATGTGAAATACCCGAATCATGTCTACTGACCTCATCGAACGCATCCGCCGACTCATCGTCGATGGCGGCATGTCCCGCTCCGGCCTCGCGCGTGCCGCTGGCCTCCACGCCAACACCCTGCGCGACGTGACTCAGCCGAACTGGAACCCCACGGCAGACACACTTGCGAAGCTTGAGCGCGTCCTCAGCGAGAGCGACGATGCGCCTGCGCTCGTTCCCATCGAGGAGATCATCGAGGAAGCGCGCAATGGCCGGATGTTCATCCTGGTCGATGACGAGGATCGCGAGAACGAGGGCGATCTGGTCATCCCGCGCAGATGGCTACGCCGGATGCCATCAATTTCATGGCCACGCACGGACGCGGCCTGATCTGCCTCACGCTCACCCGCGCGCGCTGCGAACAGCTCGGCCTGGAACTGATGAGCCGCAACAACGGCACGCGCCATGAAACCGCCTTCACCGTCTCGATCGAAGCGCGCGAAGGCGTGACCACCGGCATTTCCGCCGGCGACCGCGCCCGCACCGTTGCGGTGGCCATCGACGCCGGCAAGACCCGCGACGACATCGTCACCCCCGGTCACGTTTTCCCGCTGATCGCGCGCGACGGCGGCGTGCTGGTGCGCGCCGGCCATACCGAAGCGGCGGTCGACATCTCGCGCCTTGCCGGCCTCAATCCCTCGGGCGTGATCTGCGAGATCATGCGCGATGATGGCACCATGGCGCGCATGGACGATCTCGTGCCTTTCGCCCGCCGCCACGGCCTCAAGATCGGCACGATCCGCGACCTGATCGAATACCGCCGCCGGCACGATCACCTTGTCACCAAGGTGGCCGAAGTGCCTTTCACGTCGGACTATGGCGGTGACTGGCGCCTGCTCACCTATCGCAACAAGGTCGATGGCACCGAAAGCCTCGTGCTCCAGAAGGGGCAGGTCATCCCCGGCGAACCGACCCTGACCCGCGTCCACACCTTCTCCGCCTTCCACGACCTGCTGGGCCAGCCCGGCCCGCGCAAGCGCACGCTCCAGCGCGCGATGGTGGAAATGGGCAAGGCCGGCGGCGGCGTGATCGTGCTGCTGTTCAATCCACCCGAAGCCGATCCGGCGCGCGGTGGCGGCGGCGGACCGGACATGGACCTGCGCAGCTACGGCATCGGGGCGCAGATCCTGGCCGATCTTGGCGTACACGACATGACGCTGCTATCGAACGCCCACCGCAACGTCGTGGCCATCGAAGGCTATGGCCTCAATATCGTCGGCGAACGGCCGATCCCCGAGGAGTAATCGGCCATGGCCAAGTTTCTGATTGTCGAAGCCCGTTTCTACGACCACCTCAACGACATGCTGATCGCGGGCGCCAAGGCGGCGCTCAAGGCGGCCGGCCACAAGGCGGAAGTCATTACCGTTCCCGGCGCGCTGGAAATCCCCGGCGCGATCGCGCTGGCCGACCAGAGCGGAGACTATGACGGCTTCGTCGCCATCGGCGTGGTGATCCGGGGCGAAACCTACCACTTCGAGATCGTCGCCGGCGAAAGCGCGCGCGGCATCATGGCGCTGACCATGGACGGCATCGCCATCGGCAACGGCATCCTTACCGTCGAGAACGAAGCGCAGGCGATCGTTCGCGCCGATCCCGCGCAGAAGGACAAGGGTGGCGAGGCCGCCAAGGCCGCGCTTGCCCTGCTCGCGCTGAAGGAGCGCTTCGCATGAGCGGCAAACACCCCTCGCTGTCCGGCATCCCGCTCGTCCTCGGCGGCAACGTCTTCGGCTGGACGATCGATCGCGACCGCAGCTTCGAAGTGCTGGACGCCTTCTACGAAAACGGCGGCCGGATGATCGATACGGCCGAAGGCTATTCGGTCTGGGTTCCCGGCCACAAGGGCGGGGAAAGCGAGACCGTCATCGGCGAATGGCTGGAATCGCGCGGCGTACGCAAGCACATGCGCATCGCCACCAAGACCAACATGGCCGGCGAGCCGGGCGGCCTCGCCCCGGCGCGCCTGCTCGAACGCTGCCAGGCCTCGCTCGAACGCCTGCGTACCGACTACATCGACCTCTATTACGCGCACCGTGACGAGGAGCAGACCCCGCAGGCCGAAGTGGCCGAAGGGTTCAAGGCGCTGTTCGACCGGAAGCTGATCCGCGAAGTGGGTGCTTCCAACTTCTCGCTCGACCGGCTGGCTTCGGCGCAGAAGGCGGCGGAAGCGGCCGGCGCGCCGGCCTATGGCGTGCTGCAGAACCAGTACAACCTGCTCGAACGCGATGCCTATCCGCCCGAACTGCAGGCGTTCTGCGTCCAGAATTACGTGGCGATGCTGCCGTTCTTCGGCCTTGCCAGCGGCTTCCTGACGGGCAAGTACCGCAAGGACGCCGATTTCGCGCGCTATCCGCGTGGCGAAGGCCTGCGCAAGTATGCCGAGCCGGGCAAGCGGCTGCTGCCGGTGATGGACCGCATCGCCACCGAGACCGAAGCCACGCTGGGCCAGGTCGCGCTGGCATGGCTGCTGAGCCAGCCTGGCATTGCCGCGCCGATCGCCAGCGCCACCACCGCCGATCAGGTCGACGATCTGGTCGAGGCGATGGAATTGGAACTGAGCGCGGCGCAGGTTGCCGCGCTGACGAAGGCGCTCGACTGAGACCGCTGCAAGGGGCCTACGAGGCCCCTTGCCGGCTTCAGGCCACGTCCATGCCTTGCAGGCCCATCGGGGCGTATGGACCAAGGACAAGCTGCTCGAACACGCCCACGCCTTCCTCGCCGGCGCTGGTCGTCACTCTGGACACGATCTGGACGTGGAAGTTGTCCGGCCGGGCGGGATCGCAGGCATCAAGGCCGATGTCCTCGCGCTCGACCTCCAGTGGCCCGTGATACAACCCGTGGCCCCACTTGGGCGAAGTGTAGCCGATTCCGCGCATCTGGAACCTTACCAGCGGCTCGAACGACACCGTCAGCGGCCCGTCCGGCGTGGCGATGTCCAGCTTGCCCGAAGCCGGCCAGCGAGAGCCCGCCGCCAGCGGGGATACCAGGGTTGCCGAAGGCGTTTCGTAGTGATCGTGCGCGCCAGCACCATCCGGCGCGATCACCGCCCGCGTGTTCCACGGCGCGCCGTGCATATCCGCGTTGATATGGTAGAACAGGCTGCGATCGGGCAGGTTGATCGGCGTCCATTGCCAGAAGAACGACGGAACCACGCCGTGCCCAAACGGCTGCGTATCGCTGCTGCCCACCGGACGCACGCCCCAGCTGCGGTCGCGCGTGCCGGCCGTCTGCGGGTGCAGCGCCTCACGCACGCCGTCCACTTCCACCCAGCCCTCGTAATGCCCGTTCTGCGTCAGCCGTGTGTAATCCATGAACGCGCGTGGCCCGATGCGGAACGTGAAGCGCGGCTCCTCGATGGGAAAGGCACGGCCGGTGAAGGCCAGTTCGGCGGCGATCCCCTCACCGTTGACGCGCACCACCAGCTTGCGCAGTGGCTCGACCACCTCGATCGAGATCGGCCCGACCGTCAGGTCGAACCGCTCCATATTCAGTTCGCGTGACGCGTGAAGACAGTGCTGGATGCCGTTGCGGATATAGGAAAAATGGGCATCCGCCACGTTCAAGTGCGGATAGATGCCAAAGGCCACCGCAAAGAAGCCTGAACCGTCCGGCGCATAACCGTTGAAGAAATAGCGATCGTAGAAATTCCGGTCCGTGCCCGCATAGGCGACGGGCTCGGGCGTCTGGTGCAGCGGAAAGTCATCGCCCTTAGTCAGCATGTTCCGGTCTCCAGGAAGTGGCGCAGTGCGCCGATGCTGTCGTGGTCGAGCGCCAGTTCGCAGGCGCCGGTTGCCATCGACAGGAAATTCTCGTCGCCGCGCGGGGTCCGCACCACGAACGCGGCGCTGAACACCGCCGTGGACACGCCGTGGAGCGCGCCCAGACGATAGCGCGTCCAGATCGCCTCGCGCGCGGTGGGCACGCCACGCCGGCTCATCTCGGCGCAATAGAGGTCGAGCAGTTCGTCCTCGTGCGGGCGGCGCAAGGCGCTGCCGATGCCGCACCCCATGAAATAGCCCACGTCGGTCAGTCCGCAGCCGATCCCGGTCGTCTGCCAGTCCACGATCGCAATCGGTTCGGCGCCGTTGCCCACGCCGAACAGCATGTTGTCGAGCCGGAAATCGCCGTGGACGAGCCCCGGATCGGGCAGCACGCGGCCGAACCAGCCGCCGATCAGGGCATTGAGTTCATCGCACACCCGCATCAGTTCGGGTGCCAGTTGCCCATCGTAGCGTTCCCGGAACACGGCATGGGCCTGCGGATAGAGCGCGGCCATCTGTCCGGTCAGCGCCGGATTGGGCTGGAAGCAGGGCTGGCCCAGAATGGCGGGGTGGTTCCGGCTGGGGGCGTGGATCGCCGCCGCCTGGCGAATGGCGGCGCGCGCGTCGTCGATACTGCAGCCGAGCAACTGGTTGCCGCCACGCTCGGGCGCCAGATCCTCGAACAGAAGGACAAATTCCCGCCCGTTCTCATCCACTTGCGCCGCGAACGTGCGAGGAACTCTCGCATCTAGCAACCCCGCCACCTCGCGGTAGAACGTCACTTCCTTGGTATAGAGCTGCAACGTTGCAGCCGTGCCGCGGCTGGTTTCGTCAGCGGAGGCAAACTTGCCCGCCACCGTGGCCGGCCCCGCGCCTTCCCGGTCATACGTCAGGGTGAAACGCGCGGTATCGCCGACCTGGCCGGTGCCGATCGGCACCCACGAAAGGCCGGTGACTCGCGCATCGCCCAGCGCGCCGCTTTCCCGCAGGCGCGCCTCCAGCCATCCCGCATCGACTTCGGCGGGCTTCCTCGGAAAATCGACCATGCTCTTCTCTCCCGCCGCCAAGCTGGCAGAGAGAAGAGCGGTTGTGAAGCGGAATTTAAGCGATCGATTAACAGGCGATGGCCCGCCAGCAAAATGGCCCACCGGCAAAAGCAAAAGGCCGGAGCGCGCCTGCGCCCCGGCCTTTTGCCTGAACCGTCAGCCGGTTCGCCCCGGAAGGACCGGATCAGGCCGAGAGCCGGCCAAACGCGCCCTTGCCCGCGTACTTCGCCGAAGCGCCCAGTTCTTCCTCGATGCGGATGAGCTGGTTGTACTTGGCCAGCCGGTCCGACCGCGCCAGCGACCCCGTCTTGATCTGGCCGCAGTTGGTGGCAACCGCAAGGTCCGCGATCGTGGCGTCCTCGGTTTCACCCGAACGGTGCGACATCACGGCGGTGTAGCCGTTGCGCTGCGCGATCGAGACGGCCTCCAGCGTTTCGGTCAGCGTGCCGATCTGGTTGACCTTGACCAGCAGCGAATTGGCCAGCCCCTTGCCGATGCCCATTTCAAGGCGCTTCGGGTTGGTCACGAAAAGGTCGTCGCCAACCAGCTGGACGCGCTTGCCGACTTTCGCGGTGAGCGCGGCCCAGCCTTCGAAATCGTCCTCGCTCATGCCATCCTCGATCGAGCGGATCGGATAGGCATCGCAAAGTGCCGCGAGATAATCCGAGAAGGCTTCGGGCGAGAGCGAGAGGCCTTCGCCGCTGATCTCGTACTTGCCGTTGCGGAAGAACTCGGTGGAAGCGCAGTCGAGCGCCAGCGCCATGTCCTCGCCAGGCTTGAACCCCGCCTTTTCGATCGAGGCCATCACGAAATCGAGCGCGTCGCGGGTGCTGGCCAGGTTGGGCGCGAAACCGCCTTCGTCGCCCACCGCCGTCGCCAGGCCCTTTTCGTGCAGACCCTTCTTCAGCGTGTGGAACACTTCCGCGCCCCAGCGCACGGCTTCGGCCAGCGTCGGCGCGCCAACCGGCATGATCATGAATTCCTGGAAATCGATCGGATTGTCGGCATGTTCGCCGCCGTTGATGATGTTCATCATCGGCACGGGCAGGACATGCGCCGAAACGCCGCCGACGTAGGAATAGAGCGGCAGGCCGCGCGCGTCGGCAGCGGCCTTGGCCACGGCCAGGCTGGTACCCAGAATGGCGTTGGCGCCGATCCGCGCCTTGTTCTCGGTGCCATCGAGCGCGATCATCGCCAGGTCGATGTCGCGCTGGTCTTCGGCGTCAAGCCCGATCAGCGCTTCGGAAATCTCGCTGTTGACGGCGGTCACCGCCTTGGTCACGCCCTTGCCGAGATAGCGCCCCTTGTCGCCATCGCGCAGTTCGACCGCTTCGTGCGCGCCGGTCGAAGCGCCCGAGGGAACCGCCGCGCGGCCGAAGCTGCCGTCTTCAAGCAGCACATCGACCTCTACGGTGGGATTACCGCGGCTGTCGAGAATCTCGCGGGCGTGGATGTCAATGATCGCGGTCATGGCAGACTCCCTGAAAATGGGCGAAAAGATGCTGGACATCGCCTTTGGCGCCGGCTCCTATCGGCTGGAACCGGCGGGCGCAACCCGCGTTGGTGCATTGCAGCGGGACACCCCGTCGTGAATTCGCAGGCGCTTTGCCCAATGGTCCAGGATGCGCTAGTCGTTGTCACCGGGCCGGCCGGGCCTCACAGTTCGAAGGAAGACAGGAAAATGGCCAAATCCACCGCCAAGGGCACCACCGCCGCCGCCGACGTCGCGGAAACCGTGACCGAAGCCGTTGAAGAAGCGGCCGCCGCTGCGGAAACCGGCAAGTCACGCTTCAGCAAGGCGGTTGAAGACGCCAAGGCCAGCGCTGAAAAGCTGAAGGGCGAGGCGATCGAGCGCGGAGCCGCCTACAAGGCGACCGTGACCGAAAAGGCCGGCGACTGGAGCGAGGACGCGAAGCTCTATGCCGGGCAAGCCAAGGAAAAGGCGATCTCGCTCGCCACCGATGGCAAGAGCAAGGCAAGCGACGCCTTGACGGTGCTGGGCAAGACCATTTCCGATACCGCTGGCACGATCGACGAAAAGCTGGGCGTGCAGTATGGCGATTATGCCCGTTCCGCCGCGCGCAGCATCCAGGAAACCGCGGCCAAGCTCGAATCGAAGGACGTTTCCGAACTCGGCAACGATGTGAAGGAATTCGTTCGCAAAAGCCCTGCCACCGCGATCGGCATCGCTGCCGTCGCCGGCTTCCTGCTGGCGCGGCTGGTGCGCGGGTCTGGCGACGGGGACGCGTAAGGGCAGAGACGCGCACCGCCTGAACGACGTATGTCGCCCCCATCCCCGCCCGAATCCGGCACCGAGGTTCCGGCTGGCGAGGCCGATGCCTCGCTGACCGGAACCCTGCGCGCCCTGATTGATGATGGCCAGACGCTGTTCGAGGCGGAACTGGCCTATGCCCGAGCGCGCGCCACCTATGGCTGGGGCCGCGCGAAAGGCATTGTCGCGCTGTTGCTGCTGGCACTGGCCTTCGCCTTCTTCACGTTGGTGGCGCTGGTGGTCGGGCTGCTGCTGGCGCTTACCCCGCTTCTGACGCCGTGGGGGGCGCTCGCGGTTGTCGGGCTGGGGCTCGGCGGACTTGCCGCGGCGTGCTTCGCCACGGCCGTGGGGCGTTTCCGCAAGGCGCGCGCGGCCTTGCTAGGCAAGGGCACGGATACATGAGCGAGCACCGGGATTCCGCCATTCTCGAAGAGGCGCGCCAGTTGCGTGAGGACGCCTGGCGACTGGTGCGCGGCGACGTTGCCGCCCTGCGCGAGGGGCTGGCGGAGAAACCGATCGGCCGTCGCATCCGGGAACATGCCGCCGGCGAAATCGTTGAAACCATCGACATGGCCCGCGATATTGCCAGCGAAAACAAGGTCGTGCTGGGCCTGACGGTCGCGGCCGTTGCGGGTTGGCTGTTGCGCGCGCCCCTGTCCCGGATCGCCGGGCGCTGGCTGGCCATTGCCCAAGGAGAATGATGTGAGCGACGAAACCAAGACCGGTGAACACGATCCCAACGCGGCCGTTCGCGAAAAAGTGGAAGCGGCCAAGGCGCGGGTGGCCGCTTCCGGCCCGGCGAAGACCGTGAAGACGCTCGTCGACGAACATCCTGTTGCCATGCTGGCGGGCGGCATTCTTCTTGGTGCTCTGGTCGCCCGCGCTTGGCCCAAGCGCCGTTCGGCGGCGCGGGAAGTCGTGGATTCGCGCCTGGGCAAGCGCGCCGTGGCGCTCGCCGCGCTGGGCGCCGAAATCGCGTCGGCCTATGCCTCGCGCGCGGCCGACGCGGGGCGCGACGGCGTGGCCAAGCTGGAAGACATCGGCGGCACCATGGGCGGCAAGATCGCCGAAGGTGGCGAGGAAGCCCGCAAGCGCGCGGTCGACCTGACCGAGGTCGCGGTATCGTCCGCGCGCGAGGCGGGGGAAACCGCGCTGCGCCGCCTTATCGAAATTGCGACCAGATTGCGCAAATAACCCAACAAGGGCGCGAATAAGCCATTTGTCGCACTTGCCATTCGCGCATCATTTTGTCAGTGGCACGCACGTTTCCTCCCCAATGGAAAAGGCTGCCATGCAGAAGCTGCACCTCGTTATGGGCGGGCGGGTCAAGGACCCCCAGGGCCTCGAATTCGTCGACCTCAACAAGATCGACGTCGTGGGGGTGTTCCCCGACTATCACAGCGCCGAAGAAGCCTGGCGCGCTGCCGCGCAACGCACCGTGGATGATGCGGAAATGCGCTATGTAATCGTTCACTTGCACCGGCTACTCGAACCGGAACTGCCCAAGGCCTGACCTCAGGCAAACAAAAAAGCCCCGGAGCGATCCGGGGCTTTTTGTATGGTCCGCCCGACATCCCAGCGAAAGCTGGGATGTCGGGTTTCAAACAGGCTGTTACACTTCGAAGCTCAGATGAATTCGATCTTTTCGACGACGTAGAACTTGTCGCCCGACGGCACCGTCACCTCGACCTCGTCCTCTACCTTGCGGCCGATCAACGCGCGGCCCAGCGGCGAATTGTAGCTGATGCGGCCCACCTTGGCGTCCGCTTCGGCCTGCCCCACGATCTGATAACGCACGGGCTTGTCGGCATCATCGAGCAGCGTCACCGTAGCGCCGAACACGATGCGATCGCCCGAAAGGCTGGTCGGATCGATGATCTGCGCGCGGCTGATCTTGTCTTCCAGATCGGCGATGGAGGCTTCGACCTGGCCCTGCCGCTCCTTGGCGGCATGATATTCGGCGTTTTCGGAAAGATCGCCGTGGGCGCGCGCTTCCTCGATCGCGTCAACGATCTTCGGCCGCTCCTCGCGCAGCGCTTTCAGCTCGGCAGTCAGCTTTTCATAGCCTTCGGCCAGCATCGGCAGCTTTTCCACACTTGCCATCCGTCTTCTCTTTCCTTTCGCTCCCCGCCCGCCGCGGCGCGAACGCTACGGCAACCAGGGATAACCGTCCCCAACCGGAAGCCGTATCAATCGACCGTCCGGGCTTTCACCGCCGCGATGCTGGGGAACACGTGGAAGCTCAGCTATAATAATCCTGCAACGGACGAACCGCAAGGTCGGCGCTTTGCAGCGCCTCGATTGCCGCGGCGGCGGCGACCGATGCGGCGGCCGTGGTGAAATAGGGCACCTTGCCCGACAGCGCCGAGCCACGGATCGATTGCGAATCCTTGTGGCTCTGCCAACCCTCGGTCGTGTTGAAAATCAACGCGATGTCGCCATCGATGATCCGGTCCACGATGTGCGGACGGCCTTCGGCAACCTTGTTGATCCGTTCGACCGAGACCCCCGCATCGGCGAGGTAACGCGCCGTGCCGCCGGTGGCGACGATGTGGAAGCCCAGCCCCGACAGCTTCTTTACCGCCGGCAGGACGATGGCCTTGTCGCTATCCTTGACCGAGACGAACAGCGTGCCGCCGCGCGGCAGGCTGACGCCCGCGCCCAATTGCGCCTTGGCGAAAGCGACCGGGAAATTCGCATCGATTCCCATCACTTCGCCCGTGGACTTCATCTCGGGCGACAGCACCGGATCGACGCCGGGGAAGCGGGCGAAGGGGAACACCGCTTCCTTCACCGCCATGTGATCGACCTCGCGCCGGATCGCCGGCAGATCGGCCAGCGTCTCGCCCGCCATGATCCGCGCCGCGAACTTGGCGATGGGCTGGCCGATCGCCTTGGCCACGAACGGCACCGTGCGGCTGGCGCGCGGGTTCACCTCGATCAGGTAAACCTCGCCATCCTTCACCGCGAACTGGATGTTCATCAGCCCGCGCACGCCCAGCGCCTTGGCCAGCAGCACTGCCTGGCGCTCCATTTCCTGCACGACGTCATCGGGCAGGCTGTAAGGCGGCAGCGTACAGGCGCTGTCGCCCGAATGGATGCCGGCCTCCTCGATGTGCTGCATCACGCCGGCAACGGTCACCTCGTCGCCATCGGCCAGCGCATCGACGTCGCATTCGATCGCATCGCGCAGGTACTGGTCGATCAGCACCGGGCTGTCGCCCGAAACCTGCACGGCGGTGGCGATGTAGTCATCAAGCTGTGCCTGGCTGTCCACGATTTCCATGGCGCGGCCGCCCAGCACGTAGGACGGACGCATCAGCACCGGATAACCGATGCGCGCCGCCACCGCGACCGCCTCGTCGCGGCTGCGGGCTAGGCCGTTGGCGGGCTGTTTGAGGCCCAGCTTCTCGACCAGCGCGGCAAAGCGCTCGCGGTCTTCGGCAAGGTCGATCGCATCGGGCGACGTGCCGAGGATGGGGATCCCGGCGTCTTCCAGCGCCTGCGCCAGCTTCAGCGGGGTCTGCCCGCCGAACTGCACGATCACGCCGACAAGCTCGCCGTTCGCCTTTTCGACTTCGAGAATCTCCAGCACGTCCTCGGCCGTCAGCGGCTCGAAATAGAGGCGGTCGGAGGTATCGTAGTCGGTGGAGACGGTTTCCGGGTTGCAGTTGACCATGATGGTCTCGAACCCGGCATCTTCCAGCGCGAAGCAGGCGTGGCAGCAGCAGTAATCGAACTCGATGCCCTGCCCGATGCGGTTCGGGCCGCCGCCGAGGATCACGATCTTCCGCCGGTCCGAAGGCGCGGCCTCGTTCTCCGGCTCGCCGAACAGGCCGCCTTCGTAGGTCGAATACATATAGGGAGTCACCGCCTCGAACTCGGCCGCGCAGCTATCGATGCGCTTGAACACCGGGCGCACGCCCAGCCGGTGGCGCAGCTTGCGCACCTCGTCCTCGCTGGTGGCCCCCGCCATGGCGCGCAGCGCATCGTGCAGCAGGCCCGAACGCTTGGCCTGGGTTTCCGCCATGCCGCCCGCGACATGGACCGACCGCACCGCCAGGGTGGCGAGGCGCTTGTCCGAAAAGCCCATGGCCTTCAGCCGCCGCAGCCCCGCCGCGTCGACCGGCAGGCCATTTTCCAGGATCGCCTTTTCCTCGGCGATGATTTCCTCGATGTGGCGCAGGAACCACGGCTCGTACTTGGTGACGGCGTGGATATCCTCCACTGAGAAGCCTTCGCGGAAGGCCTGGCCGACCGCGAGCAGGCGTTCGGGCGTGGCGCGCGAAAGGACCGCGTTGATCTCGTCGCGGTCCGCGCCCTCCAGCGCGACCACGCGGTTGAAGCCGTCCAGCCCGGTTTCCAGCCCGCGCAGCGCCTTTTGCAGCGATTCCTTGAAGTTGCGGCCAATCGCCATCACTTCGCCCACGGACTTCATCGCGGTGCCAAGCAGCGGTTCGGCGCCCTTGAACTTCTCGAACGCGAAGCGCGGGATCTTGGTGACGACGTAGTCGATCGTCGGTTCGAACGAGGCCGGCGTCGCGCCGGTGATGTCGTTGACGATCTCGTCCAGCGTATAGCCCACCGCCAGCTTGGCCGCGACCTTGGCGATGGGGAAGCCGGTGGCCTTGGACGCCAGCGCCGAGGACCGCGACACGCGCGGGTTCATCTCGATCACGATCAGGCGGCCATCCTTCGGGTTGACCGCGAACTGAACGTTCGAACCACCTGTTTCCACGCCGATTTCGCGGAGCACCGCGATCGATGCGTTGCGCATGATCTGGTATTCCTTGTCGGTCAGCGTCAGCGCCGGGGCGACGGTGATCGAATCCCCGGTGTGGACGCCCATCGGATCGACGTTCTCGATCGAGCAGATGATGATGGCGTTGTCGTTCCGGTCGCGGACGACTTCCATCTCGTACTCTTTCCAGCCGAGCAGCGATTCCTCGATCAGCACCTCGGTAGTCGGGCTGGCCTCAAGGCCTCCGCGCACGATCTTGACGAACTCTTCCCGGTTGTAGGCAATCCCGCCGCCGGTGCCGCCCAGCGTGAAGCTGGGGCGGATGATCGAGGGCAGCCCGGTCGTCTCCAGCACCGCCAGCGCCTCGTCCACCGTGTGCGCCACGCCGGAACGCGCGGATTCGAGGCCGATCTTGTCCATCGCATCGCGGAACTTCTGGCGATCCTCGGCCTTGTCGATCGCTTCGGCATTGGCGCCGATCATGGTCACGCCGAACTTTTCGAGCGTGCCGTCCTGCGCCAGCGCCAGCGCGGTGTTCAGCGCGGTCTGCCCGCCCATCGTCGGCAGGATCGCGTCGGGGCGCTCCTTCTCGATGATCTTGGCGACGATCGCCGGCGTGATCGGCTCGACATAAGTCGCGTCCGCCATCTCGGGATCGGTCATGATCGTGGCCGGGTTTGAGTTGACCAGGACGATGCGATAGCCCTCTTCCTTGAGCGCCTTCACCGCCTGCGTGCCCGAATAATCGAACTCGCAAGCCTGGCCGATGATGATCGGCCCGGCGCCGATGATCAGGATCGAGGAGATGTCAGTGCGTTTGGGCATTTTAGGCTCTTATACAGCTAGAGCGGAACAGCTTAGCGCTGGCGCCGATGAGTGAATCTGGTTTGTTGGAGGTCCAAAGATCAACAAGCCCATCGCTTGGAGCTGTTGTAATATTGTGGGTCTCAACAACACCATTCGAAGGATAGGAGACGATCCAACTCTCTATTTTTCGGTCCGGAAATGAAATGCGCTGGACATCGGCACCTTCTTCCAAAGAAGATAAGTACCCCCTCATCGCATCTCGAAAATAAATATCTGCACGACCATCATCTCGAATCAGAAATATCAACCGCCCGTCCTTCATCCCATCAGAAGTAAACCCAGACTTCCAATCGAGCGTAAACAGGCCAAGGCCATTTGATTGGCCACAAATTATCAACGCCTGTCCATTCGCGCCAACAACCTGGTTAGCCGCATTCCGGGCGTCTGCAGCTTGTGCTGCGAAAATTGGCTCCAAGCGCGGTTGCTCAACGCGGCTGTCACAACCGCCCGTTAATGTCGCTAGACCAAGCATGATGGTCGAGCGGAGCATCATCCCAGCATCCCCACGAACTTCTCGAACAGATAGAAACTGTCCTGAGGCCCCGGCGAGGCTTCCGGGTGGTACTGCACGCCGAACGCCTTCTTGCCCGCAATCGCGATGCCGCAGTTCGATCCGTCGAACAGCGAAACGTGGGTTTCGATCACGTTCTCCGGCAGGCTGGCGTTGTCCACCGCGAAGCCGTGGTTCATGCTGGTGATCTCCACCACGCCCTGTTCCAGCCGCTTGACCGGATGGTTGGCGCCGCGGTGGCCCTGGTGCATCTTCACCGTCTTCGCGCCGGCGGCCAGGCCCAGCATCTGGTGGCCAAGGCAGATGCCGAAGATCGGCACGTCGCGCTCCAGCAGCGCCTGGATCACCGGCACGGCATAGGCGCCGGTCGCCGCCGGATCGCCGGGGCCATTCGAGAGGAACACGCCATCAGGGTTGAGCGACAGGATCGTTTCCAGCGAGGTTTCCGCCGGCACCACCGTCACCCCCGCCCCGGCCTTCACCAGATTGCGGAAGATGTTGTCCTTCGCGCCGAAGTCCATGGCGACGACGTGCGGGCGCTTGTCGTGCGGGGACCGGCCATAGCCCTGCCCCAGCCGCCAGACCGAACCCTGCCATTCCTCCTGCCCGTCGCGCGTGACGATGCGGGCAAGGTCCATGCCTTCAAGCCCCGGCCAGTTGCGCGCCTTTTCCAGCAGCGCGTCGATATCGAACTGCCCCTTGGGATCGTGCGCGATCACCGCGTTGGGCGCGCCGGACAGGCGGATGCGGCGGGTCAGCGCGCGGGTGTCGACCCCGGCAAGGCCGATCTTGCCGTGCTTTTCCATCCACGCGGGGAACGTGCCCTGCGCGCGGAAGCTGGCGGGTGCGGTCACGTCCTCGCGCACCACGCAGCCCACCGCGCCGGGCACGTCATGGCTTTCCATGTCCTCGGCATTGGTGCCGACATTGCCGATGTGCGGGAACGTGAAGGTGACGATCTGCGCCGCATAGGACGGATCGGTCATCACTTCCTGATAGCCGGTCATCGCGGTGTTGAAGCACACCTCTCCCACGGCCGAGCCGACCGCGCCAAAGCCTCGTCCCCACGCGACCGATCCATCCGCAAGCACGAGGACTCCCGTCGCACCTTCTGGTTGAGGCGCGTGCGAAAGTGCGGGGTCGGCCATGATGTGGGGCGCTCCGTTGGTAAGGGTTCTGACGATGTCGCTAAGGCTCGCCCGCTAGACCTGCCACGACGCACCGTCAACCTAGCGGATTGAGAAAGTTTATCCTACATGCGTTTCTTCCGCCGGCTTGCGGCGACCATCCACAGGAAACGTACAGACATCATGATCCGCGACTCGATCAAGGCCGCGCAGGTTTCTGCCATGAAGGCGGGCGACAAGGCCCGCCTGGCCGCCGTCCGCCTCATCCTTGCCAAGCTGAAGGACAAGGACATCGAACTGCGCACCGCCGCCACCGTTCCCGACGACGACGTGATCGTGGTCGACGTGCTGCAGAAGATGGCCAAGCAGCGCCGCGAATCGATCACGCTCTACGAACAGGGTGGCCGGCAGGAACTGGCCGAGGTGGAGAAGGCCGAACTCGTGGTGATCGAGGAATTCCTCCCCGCGCAGTTGAGCGACGATGACGCGAAGGCAGCGATCGCCGCGATCATCGCCGAAACCGGCGCGGCCGGCATGAAGGACATGGGCAAGGTGGTGGCCGCGCTCAAGGCGAAGCACGGCAGCCAGCTCGACATGGGCAAGGCCAGCGGGCTGGTGAAGGCAGCGCTGGCGGGGTGATGCAAGCGCGACGTTTGCTCAACGTTGCTTCACACGCACCGCTTTTGAGGTAGGCTCCATCCCGCCCTCCCGTTCGTGTCTAGCGAAGTCGAGACACACCGCAGCGAGTTTCATCCCATGGCCTTCTGGACCTACATCCTGCGCTGCGCCGACGGGAAGTACTACACAGGCCATACCGACGATCTGGAACGGCGGATGGGTGAACACGCCCATGGCGGTTACTGCAGCTTCACCTCGAAGCGCAGGCCGGTCACGCTCGTATGGTGCGCGGAATTTCCGACACGGTACGAGGCGTTGAGCTGTGAACTGCAAGTGGGGAAATGGTCGCGTGCCAAGAAGGAAGCGCTGATGGCGAGCGATTGGCAGCGGCTTTCCTTCCTTGCCCGGCCGCCGCGCGAACGTGTCTCGACTTCGCTCGACACGAACGGGGACAGGGCCGGCATAAACGGTTGGAGGCTCGACACCATCTCCAACCCGCGCGATGAAGCTCGACCATGAGCCTGTCCCCGCAATGGCTGGACGAACTGCGCTCCCGCATTTCGCTTTCAGGCGTGATCGGGCGGACGGTGCGCGTGCAGAAGGCGGGGCGGGAGTTCAAGGCGTGCTGTCCGTTCCATAACGAAAAGACGCCCAGCTTCACGATCAACGACGAAAAGGGCTTCTACCACTGCTTCGGCTGCGGCGCGCACGGGGACGTGATCCGCTGGATGACCGACCACCAGGGCCTGCCCTTCATGGATGCGGTGAAGGAACTGGCGGTCGAGGCCGGCATGGAAGTGCCCGCGCCCGATCCGCGCATGGCGCAGCGCGCGGAGCAGCAGAAATCGCTGCACGACGTGATGGCGGCGGCGCAGGATTTCTTCGCGCGCAGCCTGCACGAGGAGCGTGGCGCGGACGCGCGGCGCTATCTGGCCTCGCGCGGATTCCCCGAGCGGATCGTGCGCGATTTCGGCTTCGGCTTTGCGCCCGACAGCCGCACCGCGCTGAAGGAGGCGCTTTCCGCCTTTCCCGATGCCATGCTGATCGAGGCGGGCCTGCGCATCGTGGTGGAAGGCCGCGATCCCTATGACCGTTTCCGCGGCCGGCTGATGCTGCCGATCCTCGATCCGCGCGGGCGGGTGATCGCGTTTGGCGGGCGCATCCTCAGCGCCGAAAAAACAGATGCCCCAAAGTACCTGAATTCGCCCGACACGCCGCTGTTCGACAAGGGGCGGACGGTTTACAACCTGCACCGCGCCGCGCCGGCCGCGCGCAATGCCGGGCGGATCGTCGTCGTCGAAGGCTACATGGACGTGGTGGCGCTGGCGGCGGCGGGGATCGCCGAGGCGGTCGCGCCGCTGGGCACCGCGCTGACGGAACACCAGATAGAACGCCTGTGGCGCGTGGTCGAATGCCCGACGCTGTGCTTCGATGGCGATGCCGCGGGGCAGCGCGCGGCGATGCGGGCGATCACCCGCGCCCTGCCGCTGCTCCGCCCCGGCCACAGCCTGCGCATCGTCACCCTGCCCGGCGGCATGGACCCGGACGATGTGGTGAAGCGCGACGGGCCGCAGGCGATGGAGACCCTGCTGGGCGAGGCGCGCAGCCTGATCGACGTGCTGTGGGCCGCCGAGCGCGATGCCCTGCCGCTGGCGACACCGGAGGACAAGGCCGGGCTCAAGGCGCGGCTGATGGCGCATTGCGACACCATTCAGCACCCGGACATCAAGGCGCTCTACCGCCGCGATCTCAACGAGCGGTTCGGCGAACTCGCCTTCGCCCGCAAGGAACGCGCGCCGTTCCAGCCCCGCCAGGGCGGCGGCCCCGCGCCGCGCGGCAAAGGGCAGCCGTGGAAACCCGCGCCGCCGCCCTTGCCCGCCGAACAGGCGAACCGCCTGCAACAGCGGGTGGGCACGCGCGACCGGCTCATTGCCGCAGTGATCGCGGGGCTGGTCGAACAGCCGGACCTGATCGCGCCCCATGCCGAAAGCCTCGCGCGGCTGCATCCGGCGGAAGCGGACATGGCGGCCACGCTCGATGCCTTGCTGGTGCTGGCCGATTCGGCCGGCCCATCGGGCGCCGCTCTTGAAAGCGAACATATCCGGGCCATATTGCACCAGCGGCGTCTGCGCACGCCGACCGCAACGGATTTTGGTGAGATTCGATTCGGCTTTCTCGCGAAGCGGGAAGGCAGCGCCGGGGAATTGGCCGACGCGATTGCGCTTCTGGTGGAGCTTCCAGAGGTGGAATCGGCGCTGGAAGAGGCCAATCGGCGCTATCAGGCCGAACTTACCCCCGAAACCGAAGCGGAAAAAGAACGTTTGCGCGAACGAAGGCTGGCCTTGTTTGCCCGGTTGGGGCAAATGGGTCGCGTTCGTGCTTCGTTATAATTGTAAGACGCAACGGCAGCTCGAACAAAGTGGTATCGGGGTTCAATGGCATCCAACGACAAGACCGATAGCGGCGATGCGCCGCTGATCGACCTGAATGACGCTTCCATCAAGAAGCTCATCGCGCGCGCCAAGCGCCGTGGCATCATCACTTACGACGAGCTGAACGAGGCGCTGCCTCAGGACCAGATGTCTTCCGAGCAGATCGAGGACATCATGGCCGCGATTTCGGAAATGGGCGTCAATATCGTCGAAAGCGACGAGGACGCGGTCGATCCGGAAGACAACCAGCAGGAAGACGTGGAAGACGTCGATCCGGTCGAGGACCGGCCCGACATCATCAAGCGCAAGGAAACCGTCGAGCGTACCGACGATCCGGTGCGCATGTACCTGCGCGAAATGGGCGCGGTGGAACTGCTCAGCCGCGAAGGCGAAATCGCCATCGCCAAGCGCATCGAAGCCGGCCGCGACACCATGATCATGGGCCTGTGCGAAAGCCCGATCACCTTCCATGCGATCATCCAGTGGTCCGAAGCGCTGAACGCGGGCGAAATGCAGCTGCGCGAGATTCTCGATCTCGACGCGATGCTGTCCAAGGAACCGCAGCCCGAAAACCTCTCCGAGGACGGCGAGGAAGCCGACGGCGAAATCAGCGAAGCCACGGCCGGCCCCTCGTTCAAGGACGAGGACGAAGTCGAGGAAGAAGAACCGGCCGACGGCGACGAGGACGACGAACTGCGCGAACGCCGCGCGCGTCCGGTGGAGGAAGAGGAAGAGGACAACACCCTCAGCCTCGCCCAGATGGAAGCGCAGCTAAAGCCGGCCGCGCTTGAGCGCTTCGCCGAGATCACCGACCTGTTCCGCCGCTTCGAGAAGATCCAGGCCGAACGGCTCGACGTGCTGGCGATCGGCAACGATTTTCCGGCGGCGAAGGAATCGCAGTACCAGAAGCTGCGCGAGGATCTGACCGCGCAGGTCGAAAGCGTGCAGTTCCACGCCAGCAAGATCGAATACCTGGTCGACAACCTCTATGCGTTCAACCGCCGCCTGACGGCGCTGGGCGGGCAGATGCTGCGCCTGGCCGAACGCCACAAGGTTTCGCGCAAGGACTTCCTCGATAACTACGTCGGCCGCGAACTCGACGACGGCTGGCTGCAATCGCTGGCCGGCCGCGACAAGAAGTGGGCCGCGTTTGCCGCCAACGAAGGTTCGGCGGTGGAGCGCATCCGCGCCGAGATCGCCGACATCGCGGCCGCCACCGGCATGTCGCTGGGCGAATTCCGCCGTATCGTGAACATGGTCCAGAAGGGCGAGCGCGAAGCGCGCATCGCCAAGAAGGAAATGGTGGAAGCCAACCTCCGCCTCGTGATCTCGATCGCCAAGAAGTACACCAACCGCGGGCTGCAGTTCCTCGACCTGATCCAGGAAGGGAACATCGGCCTGATGAAGGCGGTCGACAAGTTCGAATACCGGCGCGGCTACAAGTTCTCGACTTACGCGACCTGGTGGATCCGGCAGGCGATCACGCGCTCGATCGCGGATCAGGCGCGCACCATCCGTATCCCGGTCCACATGATCGAGACGATCAACAAGCTGGTGCGCACCAGCCGCCAGTTCCTGCACGAGCAGGGCCGCGAGCCCACGCCCGAGGAAATGGCCGAACGCCTCTCCATGCCGCTGGAGAAGGTGCGCAAGGTGATGAAGATCGCCAAGGAGCCGATCTCCCTCGAAACGCCGATCGGCGACGAGGAAGACAGCCACCTGGGCGATTTCATCGAGGACAAGAACGCGATCATCCCGGTGGACGCCGCGATCCAGTCGAACCTCAAGGAAACCGTCACCCGCGTGCTGGCCAGCCTGACCCCGCGCGAGGAGCGCGTGCTGCGCATGCGCTTCGGCATCGGCATGAACACCGATCACACGCTGGAGGAAGTGGGCCAGCAGTTCTCGGTGACGCGCGAACGCATCCGCCAGATCGAGGCAAAGGCGCTGAGGAAGCTGAAGCACCCGAGCCGTTCGAGGAAGATGCGCTCGTTCCTGGATCAGTAACGGCCGGCATCCCGGCAAAGCCGAAAAGGGCGTCCCGATCCGTCGGGGCGCCCTTTCGCATTTTGGGGGATGGGGTTCTCAGGGGTTGTTGCCCCCATGCGACACCCCGGCCCGATTCGTTTCAGGCGATACCGGCCCCGCCGAAACAAGGTTGAAATATGACGGGTTTAACCGCAGCAGCCGTCGGCAAGGGACCGTCATCCCACCTCATGAGGGAATCAATCAATGCGTATCGCATCTTTAGCCTCCGCGCTTCTCGCGGGAACCGCCCTGCTGCCCGTGGCTCCCGCCATGGCACAGGCCCAGGCGGCTGACGCCGAAGCGGCGGAATCGTCCGACACGATCGTCGTCACGGCACAACGCCGCCAGGAGAACATCCTGAGCGTGCCGGTCTCCGTTGCCGTCATGAAGCCCGAAACGTTGCACGACATCCAGGCCGGCGGTGCCGACACCCTGCTTTCGCTGGCGGGCCGCGTCCCCAGCCTCAACGTTGAATCGACCACGGGCCGCATCTTTCCGCGGTTCTACATCCGTGGCCTTGGCAACATCGACTTCTATCTGGGCGCGTCGCAGCCGGTGTCGATCATCCAGGACGACGTGGTGGCCGAGCATGTCGTGCTCAAGTCCACGCCGGCCTTCGACATCGATCAGGTGGAAGTGCTGCGCGGTCCGCAAGGATCGCTGTTCGGCCGCAACACCACCGCCGGCATCGTCAAGTTCGATACGGTGCAGCCGTCCGCTACCTGGCGCGGCCAGGGGTCGGCAAGCTGGGGCAGCCGCAACAGCGTCAACATCGATGCCGGCGTCGGTGGCCCGCTCAACAGCAGCGGCACGCTGAGCTTCCGCCTGTCCGGCCTTTACCAGCATCGCGACAACTGGATCAGCAACACCTACACCGGCCCCAGCGACGATGGCACCGTCCCAGGCAAGAATGTGATGGGCGGCTTCAACGAGCGCGACGTGCGCCTGCAGATCGAGGCCAAGCCTTCGGACGCGCTGACCCTGCGCCTGTCCGGTCACTATCGCGACTACGATGGCACCGCGTCGATCTTCTATCGCGGCTCCATCAAGCAGGGCGTGCGCGCCGTGCCGGATACGCTGGACCTGACGAAGGTTTCCTATGACGAAGCGCAGAACAACCCGCAGGCCTACAAGACCAAGGGCGCATCGCTGAAGGCGATCTACGATTTCGGCGGCATCACGCTGACGTCGATCACCGCCTATGAAAACGCCCATGGCTATAGCCGTGGCGACACCGACGGCGGCGCCGCGGCCGATTTCGGCGGCACCGCCCCGAACTATTGCGCGGCCGGTTGCGGCCAGTCGCGCGGGGTGCTGCGCGGGCTGGACCAGTGGTCGCAGGAACTGCGCCTCGCCAGCCCGGATAGCGGCCGGTTCAAGTGGCAGATCGGGGGCATCTACTTCGATTCGCGCGACATGACCGAGTTCGATCAGCGCGCGTACTTCCTGACCAGCAATGCGCTGGGCACCACGCCCAACCCGAACAACTGGGTTCTTCTGCACAACGTCAACACCAGCTGGGGCCTGTTCGGCCAGGCTAGCTACGACCTGACCGAGAAGCTGCGCGTGACCGGCGGCGTGCGCGTGACGAACGACACCAAGACCACCGAACTGCTGAAGACCGCCGATACCGCGGCTGGCGTGGTGACGTTCCCGGCAACCGCGGCGCGCAAGGTGCGCCTTTCCGACACGCAGCCCAGCTTCGACCTGAGCCTGCTTTATCGCGCCACGCCGGATCTCAGCCTGTTCGCCCGTGTCGCGCGCGGCTTCCGTGGTCCGACCATTCAGGGCCGTTCTGCCGTGTTCAACTCGCCCTTCTCCACGGCGCAATCGGAAAAGAACACGTCCTGGGAAGCGGGCGTGAAAAGCGCTTGGCTCGATAACGCGCTGACGTTCAATCTGACCGGCTTCTACTACACGGTTTCGGACATCCAGTTGAACGGCAACGACAGCAACGGCAACGGCGTGCTGTTCAATGCCGACAAGGCTGTCGGCTATGGCATGGAAGCGGAACTGGGGCTGCGGCCGGCCCGCAACCTGAAGTTCAACATCGGCTTCAGCCTGCTGCACACCGAGATCAAGGACAAGTCGGTCTATGCGCAGGCCGGCGCGGCCGGTGGCGTGCTTTCGGAAACGGTGCTCAACCCGACCGTACGCGTGGGCAACAACTACTTCGCCCAGATCAACGGCAACCCGCTGCCCAACGCGCCTGACTTCAACCTCAACGTAAGCGGCCGCTACGACCTGCCGCTGAACGAGAAGCTCCGCGCGTTCGTGGGCGCGGACTTCAACCTGCAGGGCTATACGATGTACGTGCCCTACAAGACGGTGGAGTACACCTCGAACGGCAACTTCGAACTCGGCCTCAAGGCGGGTCTGGCTTTCGAGCGCTATGAGCTGGCCTTCTTCGCCCGCAACCTCACCGACAAGCGCAACCTTGTCGGCGTTATCGACACCTCGAACTACCGTGCCGGCATCTACAACGATCCGCGCGTGTTCGGCGTGACGCTGAGCGGGTCGTTCAACTGATCCGCTCCTGATACGATGCAATGCAAGGCGGGGCGCCCCAGGGGCGCCCCGCAAATACGGACAATAGGGCATTGTACGGCGTTTGATCTGGCATCGTTGGCGCAATGCGCCTAAGGGGGCGCAGAATCCCCTCCAAGGACAGCCGGAAACGCAAAATCCCATGCGCATAGCGATTGCTTCCGATCACGCCGCGTTCGACCTCAAGGCGGAACTGCGCGAATATCTGATCGGTCTGGGCCACGAAGTCGCCGATCTTGGCCCGGAAACGGCCGATCGCGTCGATTACCCCGACTATGGCTACAAGCTGGCCTCGGTGGTCGCCGATGGCACCGCCGCGTTCGGCGTGGCGCTGTGCGGTTCGGGCATCGGCATCTCGATCGCGGTGAACCGCAATCCCGCCTGCCGCTGCGCGCTGGTTTCCGAGCCGCTGTCCGCCGCGCTGGCACGCGAACACAACGATGCCAACTGCATCGCCATGGGCGCGCGCCTGACCGGCGTCGACATGGCCAAGGCCTGCCTCGATGCGTTCCTGTCCACCGAATTCGGCGGCGGCCGCCATGCTGGCCGCGTCGACAAGCTTTCCCATCCCCAGGTCTGAAGAGGAGACGACCAGATGACCAATGCCGCCACCGCGACTTCGGAAATCCGCTCCTCGGGTTTCTTCACCGAACACCTCGAAAGCGCCGATGCCGAAGTCTACGCCGCGATCCGGGGCGAACTGAAGCGCCAGCAGACCAAGATCGAGCTGATCGCCAGCGAGAACATTACCTCGCTGGCGGTGCTCGAAGCCACGGGTTCGGTGTTCACCAACAAGTACGCCGAAGGCTATCCGGGCAAGCGCTATTATGGCGGCTGCGAATATGCCGACGTGGTCGAAACACTGGCCATCGAACGCGCGAAGAAGCTGTTCGGCTGCCAGTTCGCCAACGTGCAGCCCAATTCGGGCAGCCAGATGAACCAGGCCGTGTTTCTCGCCCTGCTGGAACCGGGCGACAGCTTCATGGGGCTGGACCTCAATTCGGGCGGCCACCTGACCCACGGATCGCCCGTCAACATGAGCGGCAAGTGGTTCAAGCCGATCCCATATGGCGTGCGCGAGGACGATCACCTGATCGACATGGACGAGGTTGCCCGCCTTGCCCGCGAACACAAGCCGAAGCTGATCATCGCGGGCGGCACCGCCTATTCGCGCGTGTGGGATTTCCCGCGCTTCCGCGAGATCGCCGATGAAGTGGGCGCGTGGCTGCTGGTCGACATGTCGCACTTCTCCGGCCTTGTTGCCGGCGGCGCGCATCCCTCGCCCTTCCCGCACGCGCACGTCGTCACCACCACCACGCACAAGTCGCTGCGCGGCCCGCGTTCGGGCGTGGTGCTCACCAATGACGAGGACATCGCCAAGAAGATCAACATGGCGGTGTTCCCTGGCATGCAGGGCGGCCCGCTCGTCCATGTGATCGCGGCCAAGGCGGTTGCCTTCGGCGAGGCGCTGCGCCCCGAATTCCGAGCCTATGCCGCGCAGATCGTGGCGAACGCGCGCGCGCTCGCCTCGTCGTTGCAGGAACAGGGCCTCGCCATCGTTTCGGGCGGCACCGACAACCACCTTATGCTGGTCGATCTGACGGCGAAGGACGTGACCGGCAAGGCGGCGGAAAAGGGCCTCGATCGCGCCTGGTTGACCTGCAACAAGAACGGTATCCCGTTCGACAAGCGCTCGCCCTTCGTCACCTCGGGCATCCGCCTTGGCACGCCCGCCGGCACCACGCGCGGCTTCGGCGTGGCCGAATTCCGCACGATCGGGCAGCTCATCGCCGAAGTGGTCGATGGCATGGCGCGCAACGGCGATGCAGGCGACGGGCAGATCGAACAGCGCGTGCGCGATCGCGTGGCCGAACTGTGCGATCGCTTCCCGATCTATCCGGAGTTGTAAGGCCATGAGCGACCGCGACGAAGATCTCGTCGGCCGAGCCCGGGACGAGATCACCGCCATGGCGAAGCAGGGGATGGGCCATCCTTCGACCAAGCCCGTGCTGATCGGCGCCGGGATCGGCGCCGTCGCGGGCGCGCTGCTGCCGGTGATCACCCTGCCCGCCGGCCTCGCCATCGGCGCGGGCATCGCGTTCTGGCAACGGATCAAGCGCTGACCGATGCGTTGCCCGTTCTGCGCGCATGACAACAGCCAGGTGAAGGACAGCCGGCCGAGCGAGGACAACACCTCGATCCGCCGGCGGCGCCAGTGCGAAAGCTGCGGCGCCCGCTTCACCACGTTCGAGCGTGTGCAGTTGCGCGAAATCATGGTGGTAAAATCGGGCGACCGGCGCGAACCGTTCGACCGCGCCAAGATCGAGCAGTCCGTTTCCCTCGCCTGCCGCAAGCGGGGCGTGCCGCAGGAACGGCTCGATCGGCTGGTTTCGAGCATCCAGCGCCAGATCGAGACGATGGGCGACACCGAAGTGCCCTCCAAGGCGATCGGGGAAATGGTGATGGATGGGCTGCGCCAGATCGACAGCGTCTCCTACATCCGCTTCGCCAGCGTCTATCGCGACTTCACCGAGGCCCGCGATTTCGAGGAATTCGCCAGCACCGTGCGCGAAGTGGGCGCGCATTGACGCAGCCCGCCGCCCTTCCCCCGGTCATCGTTCTGGTCCGTCCGCAGCTTGGCGAGAATATCGGCAAGGCCGCGCGCGCCATGCTCAATTTCGGGCTGACCGAGATGCGGCTGGTCTCGCCGCGCGATGGCTGGCCCAACCCGTCGGCCGGCCCGGCGGCCTCGGGCGCGGATATCGTGCTGGAACAGGCGCGGGTGTTCGAGACACTGGCCGACGCCGTGGCCGACTGTGCCCACGTCTATGCCACCACCGTGCGCAAGCGCGGCGTAACCAAGCCCGTGGTGACGCCGGAGCAAGCCGCCCGCGCGATCACGACCGCGCCGGGCCGCAGCGCCATCGTGTTCGGGCCGGAGCGCTCCGGGCTGGAAACCGACGACGTGGCGCTGGCCCGCGCGATCCTGACCGTACCGATCAACCCGGAGTTCGGCTCGCTCAATCTGGCCCAGGCTGTGATCCTGTGCGCCTACGAATGGTCCAAACATATCCCGGCGAGCGATGACGACACGGCGCTCATCCAGCCGACGGTCGAGGAACTGCTTCCGCCCGCCCCGCAGGACGAATTCGAGGGCATGTTCGCGCAACTGACCGAGATGCTGGAGCCGCGCGGCTATTTCGAGCCGCCAAGCCGGGCGGCGGCCACGCGGCGCACGCTGCGCACCATGCTGACCAAGCCCGGCTGGAACCATCTCGAGATCCGCACCCTGCGCGGCGTGCTTTCAGCGCTGCGGCGCACGCCGGAGCCAAAGGACTGAGCGGTATCGGACCCGGATCTATTCGTTGCCGGCGCGCAACCGTTCGCGCGCCTGGCGCTCGAACGCGACCGAAGCGTCAAACAGCCGATCCCAGAAATCGCCGACCAGCCCCACCGGCACGCCCTGCTCGAACGCGCGGCGGCGAATCGCCGAAAGGACCGCCCTGCGCCGTTCTTCGTCATCCAGATTGAAACGCCCGACGTTGAGTTTCGCCGCGGCGCGCACCAAGGCAAAGCGCCGGGACAGAAGGTCGATGAGTTGGCGATCGACAAGATCAATGCCGCTGAACACGTCGTCCAGCGTCACAAAGTCCTCAGGATTGGGCGGCCCCTCGCTCATCAATTCCATCTGAACCCAAAATTCCAGCTCTGTCTATGGCACCTGCCCTTGACAAACCACTAAAGCCCTGTTCTTAGCGCCCGTTCACATGGACTCCGCTGAAGCTCGCTTCCGGCGGTCCAGTCCGATTGGCCCCGCACCCCGGTGAAGCGGTGGCCGCGTTCCGTAACTGACGGAATGGTGCGTACCGGGTCTGAAGCACGGATGATGGTCATCCGCGCAAGCAAGTTGGAGGCACCTGCGCCATGTCGAAGCGCAAGGCATCGAAGTACAAAATTGACCGCCGTCTTGGCGAGAACATCTGGGGCCGTCCCAAGAGCTCGGTCAACCGCCGCAGCTATGGCCCCGGCCAGCACGGCCAGCGCCGCAAGAGCAAGGTGTCGGACTTCGGCATCCAGCTCCGCGCCAAGCAGAAGCTCAAGGGCTACTACGGCGACGTGACCGAGAAGCAGTTCAAGCGCACCTACCAGGAAGCCGCCAAGATGAAGGGCGATACCGGTCAGAACCTGATCGGCCTGCTCGAACAGCGCCTCGACATGGTCGTCTATCGCGCCAAGTTCGCGCCGACGATCTTCTCGGCCCGCCAGGTCGTTTCGCACGGCCACATCTACGTCAACGGCGTGAAGTGCAACATCGCCTCGCGCCGCGTGCGCCCCGGTGACGTCGTCAGCCTTGGCAAGAAGGCCAAGGAAATGGCGCTGATCGCCGAAGCGCAGGCGCTGCCCGAACGCGAAGTGCCCGACTACGTCGCTGCCGAAGGCGACAAGGTGACCTTCACCCGCGTTCCGACGCTTGATGAAGTGCCCTATCCGGTGAAGATGGAACCGAACCTGGTCGTCGAGTTCTACTCGCGCTGATCGGTCCGGCTTCGGCACGAAAAAGCACGAAAGGCGGGGCTCAACCCCGCCTTTTTTGTTTCTAAATCATATCGTTACATTTCATCAGCGCTATTCGTCGCCCCGCAAGATCGGCCGGTCGCAAGATCGCGCCGGATTGATCTCGATCACGGAACTGAAACGCGCTTCGGCCATTGGCCGGGCATGCCGATGTTTCGTTTCGTCACCCCGCACCGATGCGGAAAATGGTACCCCGACCTGCTGACCGCGCAGCAACAGGCCTGCGCGATCGGTGCCGGATTTTTCGAGGATCGCAGCGGCGAATTCTACCAGTACCCCGGCACCCGTCTCGAAACGCGTCCGTTCGACACGCCGGATGAAACGGCCGACATCGCGGCGTGACGAGGCCGGGCGACTAGCGGTTAAGCATCTTGCGGATGAAGGCGTCGCTCATGGACAATATTTTCGTGCGCGCCGCGGCATCGTCCAGCTGGTGATCAAGATCCGGAAACTCGATATATTCGACAGTCTTCCCGGCATCTCGAAGCTTGTCGGCCATTAGTCGCGAATGGCCGACATTGACGTTGATATCCCACGATCCGTGAAACAGCAGAACAGGGGCGGAAATGGTTGCGGCATTCTGCGCTGGGGAACCAGAAGCCACATGCTCGCCATGGCCAATGAACCTGTCCACGATCTTGTAGTCCGTATAATCGACGTGATCCCGCCGCAGCCGCTCAAGATCCGTCACCGGCGCTATGGCGACAATCGCCTTGTACAGCCCCGGTTCGGCAACGCCGGACTGAAGCGCCGCGTATCCTCCATAAGACCATCCCACAATCGCCAGTTTGCCCGGCGCCGCCACCCCCTGGCTGACCAGCCACTTGCCCGCATCGTCTATGTCACCGATCGCGGTGCGCCAGGACTGGAATCCGTTTTTCTGGTACCAGTCTGCGCCATAGCCGCTGGACCCCCTGTAATTGGGTTGCAGCACTGCAAATCCGCGCACGGCGAAAAACTGCACCAGCCAGTCAAATCCCCATTCGTCTCGCGAACTGGGGCCGCCATGCGGCATGACGATGGCCGGAAGATTTCTGCCGTCACTGCCCGGAGGTATCGTCAAGTACCCCGGGATCATCGTTCCATCCGATGCCGGAAAAGTGACTGGCTTCATTTCCGCCAGCTTCCTGCCTTCAAGCTGGCCGCGAGCCGGAAGCAATGATTCCAGCTTGTGCGTACCCTTGTCGAACAAATAGTACTGCCCCGGATCAACATCGCTGCCGGCAAACAGAAGCAGCTTGCTTTCGTCTTCGCTGGCACTCACGAAATCGACCTGCGGCTTGCCTGGCAGCGCTTTGCCCAAAGCCGCCGCCAGCGTTTTCAGGGCCGGATCGAAATACTCAGCCCGCCGCTTGTCCGTTGCGTAACCCACCCCCACAACGCGCCGTTGACGACCGATCACAATCAGTTCGTCCACATCCACGTCATCGCGACCGAGCACTAGCTCCTTCTTGCCGCTTCCATCGAGCTTGATGCGATACAGCGCCTGACGTCCGGAAGGGCCGGCGTCAAAACCATAGACCACATCCTGAACCGGATCGACAGTCAGGGGATTGAACCCCTTGCCCAGACCCGCGTCCCCCTGATCGACCCGCCCCAAAGGATACCATGTCCTATCGCCGGCCTTGCGGTAGGAATAATCGATAGTCCCGGAGGAGTAAGGGCCAGAAGCACTGACCTCTGTCCCCAAGATACGCACATGCCCGATCCCGTCGGTAATATATTCGACGGAGCCAGACTTTGGCACTTCGACAATCCGCCGCACCAGCGAATTCACGTCCACGGATTCCACGCCAAGACCCTCATACCGCTGGGCAATACGAGTGCCTATATCGGTTTCCGGCACGAACTGGCGCGTCATCATCACCCAGCCCGGTTTGTCTCCGGTCCAATCGATGATCGATCCGCCATTCCAGGTTATGCCAAGAGCACGGTTGCTTGTCCGCTCGGTCACCACCTTCAAATTGCTTCCGTCACTATCGACTGCGATGGTGCGGGAGTATCGTGCAAGCGCGTCTGTGAGCTTCGTGGTGATGGAAACGTAACAGACCAGCCTGCTTGCCGTTGGCCACAAGCACCTGCTGAACTGCTCGCTCGCTTGACTGCTGCGCAAAATCGGCTTCGGCGCACCGCCTGCTATAAGATCTATGACCATGACCAACTGGCCCGAAGGGCCGGGTGTAATGATCGCCGCATGGGCGCCATCAGGCGCGAGCGACATCGACATGACACCTTCGCGGGCCCCGAACCTTGCCGCCAGTTCTTCCAGGGACTGCGCATGAGGGGCGGACAGAGGCACTAAAGTGGCAATCAAAGCCTGCGCCCATCCCGCCAGTCGACTATTCATGCCCCTCTCCCCATGTTGACGGGATCAGGATGGCAAACACCCACTGAAACTTCAAATGGTTCAGGCTCTTACTGCGAAATTGGATGTTTAATTTCAAAGATAGTTCCGCCGGAAGTCCGCTGCGAACGTGGCAAAAGTCCCTTCCGCGATAGCCGCCCGCATCCCCGCCATCAGCTGCTGGTAGAACGAGAGGTTGTGCTCCGTCACCAGCATCGCGCCCAGCATTTCGCCGGACTTGTGCAGGTGATGGAGATAGGCGCGGCTGTACTTCGCGCAGACGGGGCAGGTGCAGCGTTCGTCCAGCGGGCCGGTGTCTTCGGCGAAGCGGGCGTTGCGCAGGTTGAGCGGGCCGTTCCAGGTGAACGCCTGCCCGTTGCGGCCCGATCGCGTCGGCAGCACGCAATCAAACATGTCCACGCCGCGTTCGACGGCGCCGACGAGGTCGTCGGGCTTACCCACCCCCATCAGGTAGCGCGGGCGATCCTGCGGCAACTGGTCGGGCGCGAAATCGAGCGTGGCGAACATCGCCTCCTGCCCCTCGCCCACGGCCAGCCCGCCGATCGCGTAGCCATCGAAGCCGATGTCGCGCAAGGCGTCGGCGCTTTCCCGGCGCAGGCCTTCATCGAGCGCACCCTGCTGGATACCGAACAGCGCGGCATTTTCGGCGTGTTCGCCGCCGCTGTCGAAGCCTTCGCGGCTGCGCCTGGCCCAGCGCATCGACATCGCCATCGAACGGGCGATCACATCGCGCGGCTGATCGGCGCGCGGGCATTCGTCGAAGGCCATGACGATGTCGGACCCCAGCAGGCGCTGGATCTCCATCGAGCGTTCGGGCGAGAGCATGTGCCGCGATCCGTCGAGATGGCTGGCGAACGTGACGCCTTCCTCGGTGATCTTGCGCAGGTCCGACAGGCTCATGACCTGATAGCCGCCGCTGTCGGTCAGGATCGGGCGGTCCCAGCCCATGAATTTGTGCAGCCCCCCCAGCCGCGCCATGCGCTCCGCGCCGGGGCGCAGCATCAGATGATAGGTATTGCCCAGGATGATGTCCGCACCCGTGGCGCGCACGTCTTCCACCTTCATCGCCTTGACGGTTGCCGCCGTGCCCACGGGCATGAACGCCGGGGTGCGGATTTCCCCGCGCTTCATGGTGATGACGCCGGTGCGCGCCTTGCCGCTGGTGGCGTGGATCGAGAACGAAAAACGGGTCATGACGAAGCGGTCGGCCTGAAATGCGGGCGATGCCCGGCGCAAGACGTGGAAAGAGGATTGCGGCCCTTACGGCGAAACGCCATGGCGCGCAAATGATCGAACCGTGGCTCTATCCCGCGCTGACCGCCGTTGCCGTGCTGACGGGCTTCGTCGATGCCATCGCCGGTGGCGGGGGGCTGATCATGATGCCGGCGCTGATCTACACCGGCCTGCCGCCGCACGTGGTGCTGGGCACCAACAAGGTGCAATCCGCCTGCGGCACCGCGATGGCGACGCTGCGCTATCACCGCGCCGGGCTGTTCGCGATACGCCCCAACCTTCCCGCGGTGGTGGCGATCTTCGCGGGCGCGCTGGCCGGAGCGCTGGTGATCCAGCGGTTCGATGCCGATGTACTGCGACTGGTGGTGCCGTTGCTGCTGATGGGGATCGCGCTCTATACCGTGTTTTCGCCGCGCATGGACGATCACGACAGCACGGCGCGGCTTTCGGAGCGCGGCTATCTGCCGGCGGCAGGCGCGGTAGGCTTCTACGACGGCTTTTTCGGCCCCGGCGCGGGCCAGTTCTACACGACCACGCTGGTCGGCCTGCGCGGGCTTGGCCTGACGCGGGCGACGGGGCTGACCAAGCTGTTCAACCTGACCAGCAACGTCGCCAGCATCGTGGTCTTCGCGTCCGGCGGGCAAGTGCTGTGGCTGCTGGGCCTGTGCATGGGCGCGGGCGCGATGACCGGGGCATGGCTGGGCTCGCACTGGGCGACGCGGCTGGGTGCACGGCTGATCCGGCCGCTGCTGGTGACAGTAAGCCTGGCGCTGACAGCGCGGCTGGTGTGGGGCTGGTTCGCGCGATAGGCGCGCCGGCTATTCGGACGGCGCCTCGCCGCCCTGCCCGGCACCGTCGGCAAAATCCCGCCACAGCATGACCAGCACCGCCATCGTCGCCGGCCCCACGAACAGGCCGAGGATGCCGAAGGTGGCCGCGCCGCCCAGAATGCCGATCAGCACCCACAGGAACGGCAGGCGGGTGGCTCCCCCGATGATCGCGGGGCGGATGAGGTGGTCTGCCACCGCCAGCACGATCAGCCCGCTGACCACGATGATGCCGGCATTGACCGGCGATCCCATCGCGATCTGCAAGGCGGCAGCCACGGCGAACATCACCGCCGCACCGAACGGGATCGTGGCCGCAACCGCCGTCAGGGTGCCGAGCATGATCGGGTGGGGCGTTCCGAGCACGGAATAGACGATCGTCATGACCGCGCCTTCGCCTATCCCGACAAGGACCAGCCCGTCGATCGTGGCCCGCACCGAATTGATCGCCTGCCGCCCGATCCGTTCCCCGGCCGGGCCGAACACGCGATCGCTGGCGCGAAGGCACTGTTCGACGATCGTATCCCGGTCGCGCAACAGGAAGAACAGCGTCATCAGCGTGAAGGCGAACACCACCGCGCGGTGCATCAGGTTGCTGCCGATGAGCCGGCCATGCATGACCACATCGACGTCCAGCATCCGGCCGAGCACGAATCCCGGCGCATGGGGATCGGCGAGGTGGGCTTGCCACCACGACCGCGCGAACGGCGCCGTGCCGTCCAGCCAGGCCGGCGGGGCGATGCCGTTGTTCCTCGCCCATTCGAAGCCCTGCCCGATCTGCCGCGCCTCTGCCAGCGCCTGCCCGATCGCGAACAGCAGCGGCACCAGCACCACCAGCGCCACCGCCAGCGTGATCGCCGCCGGCAGCAGCACGCGCGCGATCCGGCCATTCCAGCGCCCGCGCAAACGCAGATAGAGCGGATCGATCGCCACCGCGATGATCACCGCCCAGGCCAGCGCCGGCAGGAATTCGCGCACGATCCACAGCGCCAGCGCCACCAGCAGCGCCACCAGCACCAGCCGCGCACGGCGCGCTTCGGTTCCCCGGCGCGTCATGCCTGCTCCTCCATCACCGCGCCGACGTGGCGGTAGCCGCGCCGTGTCGCCAGTTGTTCCTGCCGATGCCGTTCGCGATAGCTCTCGCGCTGCGCCTCGGTCCGTTCGCCGTGGCACGCGGCGCAGCTGACGCCTTCCTCGAACAGCGGCGAAGCCCGGTCCGCCGCGCCAATCGGGCGGCGGCACGCGCGGCACAGTTCGTAGGAGCCCTGGACCAGACCGTGCCCCACGGTCACCCGTTCATCGAACACGAAGCATTCGCCGCGCCACAGGCTTTCCGCTTCGGGCACGGTTTCCAGATATTTCAGGATGCCACCCTTGAGGTGATAGACCTCGTCCACGCCTTCCGCCTTGAGGAAAGCGGTCGATTTTTCGCAGCGGATGCCGCCGGTGCAGAACATCGCCACTTTCGGGGGCTTGCCCTGGCCCAGCAGGCGCGCGCGTTCGGCGCGGAACCACGCGGGAAATTCGCGGAACGACTGCGTGCGTGGATCGATCGCGCGCTCGAACGTGCCAACGGCGACCTCGTAATCGTTGCGGGTATCGATCACGATCGTCCCCGGATCGGAAATCAGCGCATTCCAATCTTCGGGCGACACATAATGGCCGACGCTTGCCAGCGGATCGATGTCCGGCTCGCCCATCGTCACGATCTCGCGCTTCAGCCGCACTTTCATGCGGTAGAACGGCATGTCCGAGGCTTCGGAGAATTTCACGTCCAGACCGGCGCATCCCGGCAGCGCTCGGATGTGCGCCAGCACGGCATCGATTGCCTGCTCCGTTCCCGCGATCGTGCCGTTGATCCCCTCGCGCGCGACCAGCAGCGTGCCCTTCACGTCCAGACCGCAGCACAACCGCGCCAGCGGCGCGCGGATCGCTTCCGGATCGAGGAACGGTGCGAACTGATAGAGCGCGGCGACACGCCAAGGGGATGATGCGTTGGTCACAGGAATGATCCGTCCGTCCGCCGGTTCGGCGGGTTTCCAGCGGCGCATATAGCCTGCGCGGCATGGCCGGAACAGAAAACTTGGCCGGCCCCACTCACCACCTCTTGACCGCGCCGCTTCGCTCCGGTCCGGTACCGCAAAGCCACCGCCCGGATGGCACGAGGAGAGGACATGAGCACCATACCCGACAGGACACCGGTGATCGTTGGCGTAGGTCAGGTCGTCGACCGGATCGAGGCGGGCGATTATCGCGCGCTGTCCGCCGCCGATCTCGCTGCGGCGGCGGCCGAAGCGGCGCTGGCGGACAGCGGCGCGGCGGCGCTGGTGCGTCCGCAATTGCGTGTGGTGGGCGCGGTGCGAACGTTCGAGGATTCGGGCGCAGCGCCCTCCCCGTTCGGAAAGCCCGACAAGTTCCCGCTTGCCGTCGCCCGCCGTCTTGGCGTCACGCCAGACCATGCGATCCTTGGCAAGGTGGGCGGTGACACGCCAGTGTCGATGGTCATGGAACTGGGCGATCGCATTCTCGCCGGAGAAACCGAAGCCGCCATCGCCTTCGGCGCGGAAGCGATCTCGACCACGCGCCACCTCAGTGGACGGGGCGAAACGCGCGACTGGGCGGAACACGACGAAGGCACGATCGACGACCGGGGCCTCGGCTATGAAGGGATGCTCTCGGCCATCGCGGCGCGCCACGGCGTGCGCGGAGCGCCGATCGCCTATGCGCTGCTCGAAAACGCGCGGCGCGCGCGGCTGGGCCTGTCGCGGGAGGACTATGCGCGGGAAATGGGGCGGCTGTTCGCGCCGTTCACGCAGGTCGCCGCCGCCAACCCGTGGAGTTGCTCCGCATCCGCGCCGATGACGGCGGAACAGATCGCCACGCCCGGCGAACGCAACCGTATCGTCGCCGATCCCTATACCTTGAAGCTGGTCGCGCGCGATCAGGTCAACCAGGGAGCGGCTGTGCTGCTGATGGCGGCCGGCGCGGCGCGCGCGGCGGGTATCCCGGAAGACCGCTGGATCTTCGTCCATGGCGCGGCGCTAGCGGTGGAACGCGAGCTTCTCGACCGGCCGGCCCTCGACCGCTATCCCGCCGCCGATGCCGCCATCGCTTCGGCCTTCGCCAGCGCCGGCAAGACCGCCGCCGACATGGCCACCTTCGATTTCTACAGCTGCTTTCCGATCCCGGTCTTCACCGCCGCGATCGAGGGACTGGGCCTGTCGGGAGACGATCCACGCGGCCTGACGGTGACGGGCGGCCTTCCGTACTTCGGCGGCGCCGGAAACAACTATTCGATGCACGCCATCGCCAGCATGGCCGAACGGCTGCGGCGGGAAGCCGGGAGCTTCGGCTTCGTGGGCGCGAACGGCGGCTTCCAGTCGAAATACGGCGCCATGGTGCTCTCGGGCGAACCGCGCGCGTGGCCCGGCTGCGAAAAGGAGAGCATCCAGGCGCGGCTCGATGCCGTGCCCAAACCCGCGATCACCGCGCAGGCGCAGGGAACGGGCACGATCGGAACCTATACCGTGGTCCACACCAAGGGCGTGCCCACGCATGCAATCGCCATCGGCGCTTTGGCGGACGGCACGCGCTTCATCGCCAACCCGGCCGACGCCGCCACGCTGGCGCGCATGGCGGAAACCGACCCGCTGGGGGCCAGGGTCACACTGACGGCCGGCGAAAAGGCCAACACGTTCGTTTTCGCGGAATAGGCAAAAGGCCGGCGCGCTTCACAGGGAGCGGGCCGGCCTTCCGGAATTGCCGATATTGGCTCAGGAAACGAAAGCGGCCTTCTTGCGGCGCACCAGCGTTTGCGTGGCGGTGTATTCCAGCAGCCCTTCCAGCCCGCCTTCCACGCCCACGCCCGACTGCTTCATGCCGCCGAATGCCGCCAGCGGCGAAAGGTGCTGCGTTTCGTTGACCCAGACCGTGCCCGACTGGATACGCTGGGCCAGTTCGAACGCCTTGTCCTCGTCGCTGCCCCAGACCGATCCGCCAAGGCCGTAGTCCGATGCGTTGGCGCGCGCGATCACATCGTCGTAATCGTCGAACCGGATCAGCGGCAGGACCGGGCCGAACTGTTCTTCCTGCACGATGCGGCTGTCTTCGGGCGGATTGTCGAGGATCGTGATCGGCACGAAATAGCCCGGAACCTCGGCCTTCTCTCCGCCCGTCAGGAAGGTATAGCCCTTGTCCCTGGCATCCTGGATCAGTTCCAGCACGCGCGCGTATTGCTGGCTGTTGTTGATCGGGCCGATCTGCGTGCCCTGCTCCGACCCATCGCCCACTTTCACCGTCTTGGCATAGGCCACGATGGCATCGCGCAGCGGTTCGTAGATGTCCTTGTGGATGTACATCCGCTTGGTGGCGATGCAGATCTGGCCGTTGTTGGTGAAGGCCGCCCAGAACAGTTGTTCGGCGATCTTCTCCACGTCCACATCGGGCATGACGATGGCGGCATCGTTTCCGCCGAGTTCCAGCGTCACGCGCTTCAGCGTGGGCGCAGCGGAGGCCATCACGCGGCGGCCCGTCTGGGTCGATCCGGTGAAGCTGATCTTGTCGAAGCCCGGATGCGCGGTCATCCACGGCCCCAGGCTGTCACCGCCGGTAATCACGTTGAGCACGCCGGCCGGCAGGATTTCCGCCGCCAGTTCCGCAAACTTCAGCGTGCTCAGCGGCGTGAACGGTGATGGCTTCAGCACCATCGTATTGCCCGCAAGCAGCGCCGGCGCGACCTTGAACATCGCCAGGATCATGGGGAAGTTCCACGGCGCGATCGCGCCGACAACGCCCAGCGGCACGTGCCGCGTGATGCTGATCCGCTCGTCGGAATCCTCGTTCACCGTTTCGGGCAGGTCCAGCGCGGTAAAGGCCTTGAGCCAGTACCCCGCGCCCATGCATTCGCCCTGCGCCTCGTGGTGCGGCTTGCCCTGTTCGCTGGTCAGCAGGCGCGTGAAGCCATCGAGGTTGGCGAAGATCGCATCGCCCAGCGCGTTGAGCTTCGCCTTGCGCTCCTCGATCGGGGTTCCGGCCCAGCCCGGAAATGCCTTGCGCGCCGCCACCACGGCCGCGTCGAGATCGGCCTGCGTCGCATCCGGCGCGCTGGCGATCGCTTCCTCGGTCGCGGGATTGATCACATCGAACGTGGCGCCGCCAGCAACGAATTCGCCGCCGATCAGCATCCTGTAAGTACCGTTGAATTCCATGGCTGTGCCTTTCACTGGGGTCTGTGCGGGAGCGGCCCGGCAATCAGGGAACGAGAACCACCTTGATGCATTCCCCGCGCGCCTGCGCCGCAATGGCTTCGTTGATTTCCGCCAGCGGGAAAGTCTGGATCAGGCGATCGAACGGGAAATTGCCGGCAGCGTGATGCGCCAGCAGTTCCGGAATGAAATCCTGCGGCGTGCTGTCGCCTTCGATGATGCCGATGATGCGCAGGCCCGGTGTCATCAGCGCAGCGATGTTCACGCTGATCGCGGCGGTCATGTCCTTGGGCACGCCGACCAAGCCGATCATCCCGTGCGGGGCAAGGTTGGCAAGTCCCGTCTCGATCACGCCGACATTGCCCGACGTATCGAGCGCATAGTCCACGCCCAGCGGCAGGATCGCGCGGATGGCTGCCGCCAGATCGCCGGCGGCCGGATCGATCACATGCGTCGCGCCGAATTCCAGCCCGATGGCGCGCCGCGCGGCGATCGGTTCGACCAGGATGATCGTGGAGCAGCCCTGTATCCGCCCGGCCATCACCGCGGCCAGCCCCACGGGTCCGCCGCCGAACACGATCAGCGACGAACCGGCGGGGCAGGCCATCGACCGCATCACCGCGCCCGCGCCGGTCTGGAAGCCGCAGCCCAGCGGCCCCAGCAGTTCCAGCGGCAGGGCAGTATCGCCGACTTTCACCACGTTGCGCGCGCGCGTGACCGCCAGCGTCGCGAACGAGGACTGGCCGAAGAAGTGCGAGGATACGCGCGCGCCATCCACGCCGGCATAGGCGGTGGAACCATCGTCCAGCCGCATCCCGGCATAGTTCATCGGCACGAACTGCACGCAATAGCTGGGCAAGTCCTCGGCGCAGCGGGCGCAAGTACCGCAGCTTGAAAAGCCAAGCACCACGCGGTCGCCCACGGCAAGGCCCTCGACGCCATCCCCCACGGCCTCGATCACGCCGGCGCCTTCATGGCCCAGCACGGCAGGCTTGGCGAACGCATCGAACTGGTCGCGGAAGACAAGATCGGTGTGGCACAGGCCGACACCGGCGATCCGCACCAGCACCTCGCCCGCGCGCGGCCCTTCGACCGTGACCTGTTCGAGCGTGAAATCCGCATGGGCGGCCCGCGCAACGGCGGCGGTACAGACAGTCATCAGGCTCTCCTCATCATCTTTCCGCGCCGTTCATTTCCTGAAGTTCCGGCAATCCGCTTCGGTGAACGCATGGGCTGGCCCCAACAACCGGCGCAGCAAGAATTGCGAAAAATGGCAGCATGCCATGCAATCCATCGGACCAATTTAATCGATCAGTTAATTTCGTCCAACCCGTTTGTCTCCCCGTTAGGTCAATCGGGCGCAAGAACCATCTTGAGCGCGCCGGCTTCCCGGCTGTCGAACAGACGATAGGCTTCCGACCCTTGCGATAGCGGCATCCGGTGGCTGATGTAGCGCTCCGGCCGCAGTCGCCCGGATTGCACCAGCGGAAACAGCGCAGGGAGTTCCTCGGGCACGGAGCAGGTGCCGATGCGGAAAGTCAGCCCGGCGGCAAACGCGCGCTCCAGCGGAAAGGCATAGCGCCGCGATTGCTGGACGCCGATCACCGAAACCGTGCCCCGGCGCGCCACCAGCCGCAGCGCCAGATCGACCGTGGCGTCCGACCCGACCACCTCCACCACGCAATCCAGCTTGCGCCCCTTCGTGGCCTCACGGATCGTTTCCAGCGCGGCATCGGGATGCAGCGCGATCGCCCCCGCTTCGGCGGCCAGCGCGCGCCGTTCGGCAATCGGATCGATCGCATAGACCACATGCGCGCCCATCACGAAGGCGCTGTCCACCGCCATCAGGCCGATCGGGCCAAGGCCGATGACGGCCACGGCGCTGCCCGGGCGGATATCGGCGTTGCGCGCGCCGAACCAGGCGGTCGCCAGCGCGTCGGTCATCATCAGCGCCTGATCGCCGCTCACGCCTTCGGGAATGGGCACCGCGTTCATGTCCGCCGCCGGCACGCGGAACGCTTCGGCCTGCACGCCCTGCAGCCGCGCGGAAAGGCCGTAGCACGATCCCAGGCCGGATTCGCAGTTCAGGACGTTGCCGGCAAGGCATGACCGGCACGCGCCGCAGCCCACCGCCGCCGGCACCATGACCTTGTCACCCACTTTCACGCGCGAAACGGCGCGCCCCACCTCGACCACCTCGCCCACGGCCTCGTGCCCCACGCAGAAGCCGATATCCTCGGAAAAGCCGTGTCCGTGGTAGATGTGCAGATCGCTGCCGCAGATCGAGCACGCGTCCATGCGGATGATCGCATCGCGATCGGATTCGAGCACCGGATCGTCCATCGGCTCGTGCCGAATGTCCCGCGCGCCATGGTATCGCAGCGCCTTCATGCCCTTGCCCTCCCCGGTTCAGCGCGCGTTGGCAGCGACGTATTCCGCAATCTTGAGCTTGCCGAGCTGCGACATGTGGACTTCCTCCGGCCCGTCAGTGATCCGCACATAGCGGTTGAGCGTGAAGAAGTGGGCGACCGGGGTGTCATCGCTCACCCCCATGCCGCCGTGGACCTGGATCGCGCGATCGGCCACGGTCTGCGCCATCTGCGGCGCGATAACCTTGATCGCCGCGATCAGGTCGCGCGCCACCTTGTTGCCATGGCGGTCCATGGCGTCGGCCGCCTTCAGCGTCAGCAGGCGGGCCATCTCGATCTCGCAGAAGCTGCGTGCCACGTCCTGACGAATGCTGCTCTGGTCAGCCAGCTTGCGGCCGAACGCGATCCGGCTGTCCGCCCGGCGCGCCATGTATTCCAGCGCGCGCTGCGCCTGACCGATCGAGCGCATGCAATGGTGGATGCGCCCCGGCCCCAGCCGGCCCTGCGCGATCTCGAACCCGCGCCCTTCGCCCAGAATCAGGTTCTCCTTCGGCACGCGCACGTTGTCGAAGCGCAGTTCCACCTCGCCACCCGGCGAATTGTGCGAACCGAACACCGTCAGGTGCCGCACCACCGTGATGCCCGGCGTATCGCGGGGCACCAGGATCTGCGAATGCTGCGCATGGCGCGGCGCATCGAAATCGGTCTTGCCCATCACGATGAAGATGTCGCACCGCGGGTGCATCGCGTTGGAAATCCACCACTTGCGGCCGTTGATGACGTATTCGTCGCCCTCGGGCCGGATCGACAGTTCCAGATTGGTGGCGTCGGAGGAGGCGACCTGGGGCTCGGTCATCACATAGGCCGAACGGATTTCGCCATCGAGCAGCGGCTTGAGCCAGCGCTCCTGCTGCGCCGCGCTGCCGAACTTGGCCAGCACTTCCATGTTGCCGGTATCGGGCGCGGAGCAGTTGAACACCTGGCTGGCCCAGGGCACGCGCCCCATGATCTCGGCCAGCGGCGCGTATTCCAGATTGGTGAGTCCCGGCGAGAACGCGCCGTATTCGTGCGGCAGGAACAGGTTCCACAGCCCGGCATCGCGGGCGCGGACCTTCAGCGCCTCCATCCCCGGCCATTCCTGCCAGAGGTTCGCCTGATCGTGGACGAAATCGGCATAGGTCTTTTCGTTCGGATAGACGTGCTCGTCCATGAAGCCTTCGAGCCGGGCGATCAGCCCCTTCACCTTGTCGGTATGGTCAAACTGCATGAGGGGATGCTCCCGGCTGTTTCAGAGGGACAGGCCGCCATCCACCACCAGCGTGTGGCCGGTGACGTAGGATGCCAGCGGCGACGCGAGGAAGATCGCCGCGCCGGCCATGTCTTCGGGCGTGCCCATGCGGCGCTGCGGAATGGCGACCAGCGCCCCTTCGAGCCGCTGCGGATGCGCGGTGGTCACCTTGGTCAGCTTGGTATCGACCAGCCCCGGCGCCAACCCGTTCACGCGGATGCCGTCCGCCGCGAACGCCTGCCCCAGCGACTTGGTCAGGCTGATCGCGCCCGCCTTGGACGCGGCATAGGCCGGATTGCCGATATTGGCCTTCAACCCCGAAATCGAGCTGACGATCACGACCGCGCCGCGACTCTCGGCCAGTTGCGGCCGGAACTTGCGCGCGCAATGCATCAGGCTGTCGAGATTGACCGCCATCACCCTGTCCCAGCCGGCGCGCTCGAATTCGCCGCGCTTGTAGACGACTGTCCCCTGGCAGAGGATCAGGACGTCGAGCGAGGGGAACGGCAACGCCGCCGCATCGATGGCGTCGGGATCGCCCACGTCGACGCAGGAATAGCCCAGGCCCGTCAGGTCCGACCCATCACCCGGATCGTACTCGTCCGCCGATGCCCGCGTGCCCCAGACGTGGACTTTCCCGCCACGGGCGCGGAACGCCTGGGCGATGCCGTTGCCAATGCCGCTGGAACCGCCGACGACCAGCACGGTCTTGCCGGAAAAGTCGGTATCTGTGGGCATCCTTGCCTCTCCTTTTGCCGGCCCTCTCTTCCCGTCAGCGGGGCGCCGGACGATCCCGTCCCGCACCCCGCCGATCGGGTATCACGCGTCAGAACGTGGCGCGCAAGCGCAGGCCGTAGGTACGTGGCGCGCCGAGATAGCCGTTCTCGTCACCGGTCTGGAGCGGCGTCGGGAACGACTGGGTGAAGTAGGTCCGGTTGAACAGGTTCTGCACCCACCCTTCGACCAGCAGGTTCCACTTCGGAATCTTGAAGCCCAGGTTGGCGTTGACCAGGCTGACCGGCCCCTGTTCCGAACGCGACGCGGTGCTGATGAGCTGGCGGCTGGTGTACTGGTACTGCACACGCCCCGTCAGGTTCAGGTTGTCGCTCAGCGGCTGATCGAGATTGAGCGCGACGTTGGCCGAAAGCTTCGGCGCGAAGCGGAACCGCGAATCCGACAGGACCGGATCGATCGAGGCATCCTTCGCGTACTTGGCGTGCGGGATCCAGGTGCCGTCGATGCCCAGCGTCAGGCTGTTCGAAAGCTGGAACAGGTTCTCGATTTCGACGCCATAGTCCTTGGCCGACTTCGCGTTGAGCACGGTGAAGCGCAGCCCCACGAACTGCGCGATCTGGAGATCGGAGAGGTCGTAGTAGAACAGCGCGATGTTGGTCCGCGCGCGCCGGTTCAGGTACTGGAACTTGGCGCCCACTTCATAGGCGTTGACCTTTTCCGGCTTGTAGGTGGGATCGAGCGGCGTCGACACGGTCGATGTCGGGCTGATCAGGCGGATCAGGCCCTGAAGCTGCGGCGGAAGCGCGTTGAACACGGTCGGGTTGTTGAACAGCGTGCCCGCCGCGTTCGCGTCGATGTTCACGCCGCCCGCCTTGAAGCCGCGGTTGTACGTGGCATAGAGCATGACATCGTCGACCGGACGGTACTGGATGCCCAGCGTGCCGCTGACCGCCTTGTCGGTCCGGGTCTTGTCATAGGCCGGGCTCGGCCCAAGGCCGAGAACCGTGAACACGGTGTTCGGGAACGGCGAGAAGAACGCATTGCGGAACGCGCCCTGCTTCTTTTCGACCGAATAGCGCACGCCGGCGATGATGTTGACCTTCGAGCCGAGCGCGAAATCGAGATGCGCGAAACCGGCGTAGGAACGCGCCTTGCCCGACATCGCTTCCACCGCCCACGGGCCGACGGATGCGTTCACCGTGCCGGCCGGAATGCCCGAAGCGCCCAGCACCGCGTTCCAGTAGGCCTGCCCTTGCGAAGCCCAGGGCAGCGTGCGGCCCATCTTCAGCTTTTCATCCGAGACGAAGCCGCCGAACACGGCATCGGCGTTCAGCGCGCTGATCTTCGTGTTGTAGGTCAGTTCCTGCGAGATGAAGCGGCTGTCGAAGTTTTCGTAGTAGCGGAAGATATCCGCGCCCGAGAAATCCGGGTCCATGTCGCGCTGGTCGAGCTTGAACTTGCGGATCGCGGTTACCGACTTCAGCGTGCCGCCGCCAAGGCCGGCCTCGATCTGCAGCGTGCCACCGTAATCGGTGATCGTCTGGCGGCCATTGCCATTCAGCGTCTGCTGAAAGTCGGACAGCTTGCGCGAAGGCACCTTGCCGCCGTTCAGCGTGGTCAGCAGGTCGACCAGCGGCTGCGTCGGGCCGTTCTTGAAGTCCGAAGTCGCATAGCAGCAGTTGCCGCCGCCGTGCGAATAATCACCGATCAGGCGGATGGTGAGGTCCGGCGTCGGCTCGATCCGCAATTGCGCCTTGATAGCCTGCGTGGAATCGCCGTTCAGGTGCTCGCCATTGGTGGGGTTCGTGTAGAACCCATCGCGGTGCGAGACCACGCCCGCGATGCGGAACGCCGCGTGATCGCTGATCGGCACGTTGCCTGCCGCGCGCACGGTGAAGGTGTTGTAGTTGCCATAGCTGGCGTCAAACAGGCCCTCCATGCGGTCGGTCGAAGGCTTGGCCGACGAAAGCAGCAAGGCGCCGGCGGTGGTGTTCTTGCCGAACAGTGTGCCCTGCGGACCGCGCAGCACCTGCAGGTTGTCGATATCGAGGAAGCTCTGCAGCGCGGCGGCGGCGCGGGTGCGGTACACGCCATCGATGAACACGCCGACCGAGCCTTCGAAGCTGCGGCTGTTGCCCGTGGTGCCCAGGCCGCGAATGATGACGTTGGCCGTGGAGCTGGAAATGTTGGTGGCGCGGAACGTGATCGACGGGCTGACCGCCTGGATGTTGGAGATGTTCTCGACGCGGGCGGTTGCCAGCGCTTCGCCGCTGGCCGCCGTGATCGCGATCGGCACGTTCTGGAGATTTTCGGCGCGACGCTGCGCGGTGACGACGATTTCCTGGAGCCCGGCGCCCTGATTATCCGCCGTGCTTTCCTGAGCGATCACGGGCGTTGCTACAACCGACGAAACGACCATGCCGGCAACGCCGGCAAGGAATACTGCCTTCATGCTTACTACCTCTCTCACTATCCGCTCTACGCCGGATCAGACGGATGGAGTCTGCTTCAATCCTGCGATTAAATCTTGACATATCACGCCACGATCATGACCAATAGCGACAGGAGAGTTTATGACGCCGGTCGCGCATCCATCGTCCATGCAGCAATTCGTCCGGTATGCGCGGCTTACCGGCATACCGCTGGAAGATATTCTCGACCGCGAACTTTGGTCGATCGTGCAATCGAGTGCGACGCGGGAAACGGTGCCCGCACACGCCATGGTCGATATCATGCAGATCTGCGCGATCATGGCGAACCGCCCGGAAATCGGCGTGGCCTTCGCATCCTGGTGCAACCTGAACGGCTACGGCCCGCTGAGCCTGCTTTGGGGCCACTGCCCGACGGTGGGGGAAACGATCCGCGTTTCGAACCGCTTTCTGCATCTGGAAAGCGATGCGCTGGGCGTCCGCTCCATCGAAACCGAGGACGAAATCGCGCTCGTCCAGTTCGTCACCATTCCCACCCGTTTCGGCGGCAGCCAGTTCGTAGAGGCCACGCTCAGCTTGCAGGTTCGCATCCTGCGGCTCGTGCTGGGGGCCGACTGGAGCCCCTTGCGCGTCGAGTTCGACCATCCGCCGCCGCGCAACCTCAACCTCCATCGCACCTTCTTTCGCTGCCCCACCACTTTCGGCGCCGACCGTTCCGCCGTCGTCATCCGCCGCGAGGAGATGAAACGCACCAATCCCAACGGCAACGCGCACCTGCTCGCTTATCTCGAACGCCAGCTCGCCGCGACCATGCGCCCCAGCGTGCGCGATTTCGTGCGGCAGGTGGAAGAACTTGTCGCCGCGCATCTGGCGGGCGGACAGGCCACGCTGGAGCGCACCGCCGCGCTGCTGCGACTTGGCGGGCGCAGCCTGCAACGCCGGCTGGCGGCACACGAGATGACCTTCGGCGATGTTCTTACCAATGTACGCCTGCGCGTTGCGCGGGAATATTTCGCGCTTGAGGCAAAACCTAACCTGTCGGAACTCGCTCACCGCCTGGGCTATGGCGAGGCCAGCGCCGCCAGCCGGTTCCTGCGCCGGCACATGGACAGCGGCGCCCGCGCCCTGATCCTGCGCGGCAAGGCGATCCGCGCCCAGCTGTGACCCCGGCAAAACCGGCTCTCACACCAGCAAGAATTGTCAAATCCCGGCGCAACCCTGTGAAACGGCAAAGCGCTCTCCCGAAGATATAGGGTTTCTTCAGATGCAGGCCGGGCCAGCCGGCTGCGAATGTCATGGGAGAAATCCGAATGCGCACCGCCCTCGCCACCGCCCTGTTGCTGGGTGGCGCCTCCTGGCTTCCGACCATCGCCCTTGCGCAAACGGCTGGAGACAGCGCCAGCGACAACGCCGCCGCGCAGGACGTGATCGTGGTGACGGCCCAGCGGCGCGAACAATCGGTGCTCGAAGTCCCGATCGCCATTTCCGCCATCGGCGGCGACAGCCTGGCATCGAAGGGAATCACCAATTCCGCCGCGCTGCAATCGGCGGTGCCCAACCTGCAGATCAGCAGCCCCTATGGCTCGACGCAGCCGAATTTCAGCCTGCGCGGCATCAGCGTGGCCAACGAATACAACTCCAACCAGGCCTCACCCGTCGGCGTCTATCTCGATGACGTCTATCTCGCCAACCGCACCGCGCACGGCATGGGCCTGTTCGATCTTGATCGCGTGGAAGTGCTGCGCGGGCCGCAGGGCACGCTGTTCGGCCGCAACACCACTGGCGGCGCGATCAACTTCATCACCCGCGCGCCCGGGCTGCACGACAACGAAGGCTATGCCGAGGTCGGCTATGGCAACTTCAACACCTGGACAGCCCAGGCCGCCGTCGAAACCACGATGGTCGAGAACGAACTGGGCCTGCGCCTTGCCGCCAACTACATCAAGGGCGACGGGCAGATCCGCAACGTGTTCCCCGGCGGACGCGACGGCAATTCGCAGGATACCTTGCAGGGCCGCGCCACGCTGCGCTTCCGTCCCGGAGACGGACCGCTGGACGTGAAGATCAAGATCTATGGCGGGCGCGATCGTGGCTCGCAGGCAGCCGTTCAGGGCTTCCTGCCGGCGCGTGCCGGCCTCGGCTTCTTCGAGACCAACGAGAACCGGCTCGGCCTGAACCGCACCGAAGCCTACGGCATCTCCGCCAACGTGGCCTACCACATCTCGGATGCCCTCACGCTGACCTCGATTACCTCGCGCGATGCGGGCAAGCAGAACCTCCAGCAGGCGGCCGACGGCGCGCCGGTGGACATCCTCGACATCAACTGGCGCTCTTCGTACAACCAGTTCAGCGAGGAGCTGCGACTGAACTACAGCAACGACAAGCTGAGCCTCGTCGCGGGCGGCTTTTATGGCTGGGACACGGTCGTCACCGACAACACCTTCAACATCGGCAGCGCGCTGGGGCCGGGAGTCAACGGCGGCTTCTTCCAGCACTATCGCCAGCGCCGATCGTCCACCGCGTTGTTCGCCCAAGGCGATTCCAAGCTGGCCGACCGGCTGACCCTGACGCTTGGCGCGCGCTACACCTGGGACCGCGCGACTTATCGCGATGGCTATGCCTATCTCTTTGCCGGCGATATCGGCGGCGCGCAGACGCCGCTGGCGACGACCGTGCCCTGCGCCGGCGTGGCGGGCACCTGCGCCTATGATCCGACGGCACGCTACGCCATCGACGGGCGCAACCGCGCGCTGACCGGCCGCGTGGCGCTGAGCTACGAACTGCCGGGCGGCACGCTGCTCTATGCCAGCTACAACAGAGGCTATCGTTCGGGCGCGTTCAACGGTGGCGGCTACACCTCCTCGGCCGGGATCACCTATATCGCGCCGGAGCGGGTCAACGCCTATGAAGTGGGCTTCAAGGGCCGCTACGGCGGCATCCTGACGCTGACTGGGTCGGCGTTCTACTACGACTATACCAACCAGCAGGTGCAGGACACGCGGCCCGGCCCGGTCTCGTTCCTCGTCAACGCGCCCAAGTCGGAAGTCTATGGCGCCGAACTGGAGGCCAGCGCGCGCCTTTCGCGCATGTTCAAGCTCAGCGCCTCCGCCGGCTACCTCCACGCCCGCTACAAGCAATTGACGTTGCAGGGCACGACGCTGGACGGCAACAACCTGCCCTTCGCCCCGGAATGGACGTTCCAGGCCGGCATCGACGCCACGCTGATGGACAACGCCACCGGCAAGCTGACGCTTTCCCCCACCGTAGCCTATTTCAGCCGGCAGTATTTCTCGCCGTTCAACGCGATCAACGCCACCGGCACCACGCAGAACAATGCCGAACTGCAACAGGGCGCCTACGCCAAGGTGAATGTCAGCGCCGCGTTCCAGACCGGGCGCTTCACCTTCAAGGCCTTCGCCAACAACCTGTTTGACCGCCAGACCTATGCCTACGGCCTGGACTTGCGCGGGGCGGACTTCCCCTACAACTTCCTCGTGCCTTCCACGCCGCGCACGTTCGGCGGCTCGGTCAGGGTCGCGTTCTGATGGCCGAGGCCCGCGCCATCGCTTCCGGCGCCCTTGATCTGAAGGACGCTCGGCTATTCGAACAGGGCGTGCCGTGGGACGCCCTTGCCCAGCTGCGGCGCGAAGATCCGGTTTACTGGAACCCGGAAAGCGATGGTGCGGGCTTCTGGGCGGTGCTGCGCCATGCCGACATCGTGGAGGTATCGCGCAACCCCGCCCTGTTCTCCAGCGCCTACGAAAACGGAGGCCACCGCATTTTCAACGAGAACGAGGTTGGGCTGACGGGCGCGGGCGATAGCGCGATCGGCATCCCCTTCATCTCGCGCGATCCACCGGTCCACACCCAGTACCGCAAGCACATCATGCCTGCGGTCTCGCCAGCACGGCTCGGCGATATCGAGGCGCGCATCCGCACGCGGGTGGAGCACCTCGTCGCGGCGATCCCGCTGGGCGAGGAAGTGGACCTCGTGCCGCTGCTGTCCGCTCCTCTCCCCCTGCTGACGCTGTGCGAACTGCTGGGCCTGTCGCCCGATCTCTGGCCCAAGCTCTATGACTGGACCAACGCCTTCGTGGGCGAGGACGATCCCGATTTCCGCCAGAGCCCCGAAGCCATGGCGGCAACGCTTGCCGATTTCTTCGCCTTCGCCACCCAACTGTTCGAAGCGCGGCGGGCAGCGCCTTCGCACGACATCGCATCGCTGCTGGCCAACGTGGAAATCCGGGGGGAGAAGATCACCTTCCGGGATTTCGTCGGCAACCTGATCCTCGTACTCGTCGGCGCCAACGAGACCACGCGCAATTCGCTGTCACACACCGTACAGCGCTTTGCCGAAAGCCCCGATCAGTGGGCCATGCTGCGGCGCGACCGCGGACTGCTGAAGACCGCCACGCCGGAAATGGTCCGCCATGCCTCGCCCGTCCTCCACATGCGCCGCACAGCCATGGCGGATACAGAGCTGGGCGGCCAGAAAATCACCAAGGGCGACAAGGTCGTGCTGTGGTACGTTTCAGGCAACCGCGACGAGACGGTGTTCGATGCGCCGGACCGGTTCGACATCACGCGAGCGAAGAACCCGCACCTGGGCTTCGGATCGGGCCAGCACGTCTGCGTCGGATCGCGCCTAGCCGAAATGCAGTTGCGCGTGGCGTTCGACATTCTCGCGGATCGGGTTATGTCTTTCGAGGTTATACGGTCGCCGCGCCGGTTCCGCTCGAATTTCCTCAACGGGCTCAAGAACCTCGACGTCATATTGCGGCCGGCGTGAGAGGCAGTCGAATGGCGGAAAGCTGGACCAACGAGCAGATCATCTCCGACGTGCTGGGGCGCGGCGCGGACATCCAGCTGGGCGGTGGCGAGAAAGGCTGGCAGCTTTCGCGCTGGCGCCAGTTCGTCGGCAGCTATGAACTTCCCGCCCTGCCCAGCCCCACGTTCGTGGTCCACATCGCCGGCAAGCCCCGCGTCAAGACCTGGGACCGCGATGGCTGGAGCGAGGCAAGCTCGATCCCCGGTTGCGCCACGATCATTCCTTCGGGCCGCCCGACCGGATGGCTCGTCGATGGCGAGTTGGACGTCGTGACCCTGTCCATCGCGGAAGACCAGCTTCGCGTCGTGCCTGCGCGCGACCAGTTCGACCGGATGCGCTTCGCCTTTTCCGACCCGCTGGGCGTGGCGCTGACGCGGCAAGTGCTGGCGGAACTCTATGCGCCGGAAACGCCGGAGCGGAACGTCTATGTCTCCACGCTGGTCGATGCGCTGAAGGCCCACATGCTGCGCGGCCCGGCGGACGCCAACGCCACGGCCTTTCCAACCTCCGACTTCTCCGCCTATCGCATCCATCACGTCATGAACGCGGTGCTGACCCACCCGGAGGAGGAACACACGGTGGAATCGCTCGCCGCCGAAGTGGGCCTCACGCCATCGCATTTCTGCCGGGTGTTCAAGCGCGCCACCGGCCTCAGCCCGCACCAGTACGTGATGAAGGCCCGGCTGGAGCGCGCGCAGGAAATGCTCTCCAGCACCGAACTGACGGTCGCGCAGATTTCGGAAGCGCTCGGCTTCGGCAGCCAGAGCCACTTCACCCGCGCCTTCCGCAGCTTCGCCGGCCAGCCGCCGACCGCCTGGCGGCAGTTAAAGCTGCATTGACGCGCCAACCAGGATAGCCGGCCGAGATAGGCCGTTGGGCTTTCGCGCCGGGCCTGCTAGGCGCGCGGCATGTTGACGATCAACGATATCACCGTGCGGCTGGGCGGCCGCACCATTCTCGACCGCGCCTCCGCCTCGCTTCCCACCGGCGGCAAGGTCGGCCTGATCGGCCGCAACGGCGCGGGTAAATCGACGCTGATGAAAGCGATCATCGGGGAAATCGAGCCCGACGATGGCGCGATCGACATGCCCCGCCGCGCGCGGCTGGGTTATATCGCGCAGGAAGCGCCGGCCGGCACCGCAACGCCGTTCGAAACCGTGCTGGCGGCCGACAAGGAGCGCGAGCAGCTTCTCGCCGAAGCGGAGACCTGCACCGATCCCGACCGGCTTGGCGACGTTCACGACCGGCTGCTGGCGATCGACGCCTACAGCGCCCCGTCACGCGCCGCGCGCATCCTGATCGGGCTGGGCTTCGACGAAGAGATGCAGGCCCAGCCGCTCGACAGCTTTTCGGGCGGCTGGAAGATGCGCGTCGCGCTCGCCGCACTGCTGTTCTCCGCACCGGACCTGCTGCTGCTGGACGAACCCTCGAACCACCTCGACCTTGAAGCGACGCTGTGGCTGGAAAACTTCCTCAAGTCCTATCCCGGCACGCTGATCGTCATCAGCCACGAGCGCGACCTGCTGAACAACGTGGTCGATACCATCCTGCACCTGCAGGGGGGCAAGATCACGCTTTACCCCGGCGGCTATGACAGCTTCGAACGCCAGCGCGCCGAACGTGCCGCGCAACTCGCCGCCGCGCGCGCCGCGCAGGACGCGCAACGCGCCAAGCTGCAGGACTATGTCGCCCGCAACAGCGCCCGCGCCTCCACCGCCAAGCAGGCGCAATCGCGCGCCAAGATGCTGGCCCGGATGCAGCCGATCACCGCGCTGATCGAAGACCCGACGATGCGCTTCGACTTCCCCAGCCCCGACGAGTTGCGCCCGCCGCTGATCACGCTGGACAAGGCGGCGGTCGGCTATGCCCCCGGCGCACCGGTGCTTGCACGGCTCAACCTGCGCATCGATCCGGACGACCGCATCGCGCTGCTCGGCCGCAACGGCAATGGCAAGACCACGCTGGCGCGCCTGCTGGCCGGCCAGCTCGAGGCGATGGATGGCGTGATGCGCCTCTCGGGCAAGACGCAGATCGGCTATTTCACGCAGTATCAGGTGGAGGAACTGGCCAGCGCCTCCACCCCGCTCGAACTCATGACGCGGGCGATGGACGGCAAGACGCCCGCCGCCGTGCGCGGGCAGCTCGGGCGGTTCGGGTTCTCGGGCAATACCGCCACGGCGCAAGTCGGCACGCTTTCGGGCGGCGAACGCGCGCGACTGGCGCTGGCGCTCGTCACGCGCGATGCGCCGCACCTGCTCATCCTCGACGAGCCGACCAACCACCTCGACGTCGATGCCCGCGAGGCGCTGGTGCAGGCGCTCAACGCCTATGACGGCGCGGTCATCCTCATCAGCCACGACCGGCATATGGTGGAACTGACGGCGGACCGGCTGGTGCTGGTCGATGGCGGCACGGCGACCGAATACGCCGGGTCGATGGAAGACTACATCGACTTCATCCTGGGCCGGAACCAGCCGCGCGAAGCGCAGTCCAGCGAGGCCAAGGGCGCCAAGCCCCAACGCAAGGCCGGCGCGCAATGGCGCGAGGACATGCGCGCGCTGAAGAAGCAGGTCAGCGAGGCGGAAACGCGGATGGGCCGGCTGCAGAAGCAGCTTTCGGCGTTCGATGCCGCGCTGATCGATCCGGCTTCCGCGCCGAACGACCTTGCCCAGCTCAACATGGGCGAACTGTCCCGCCGCCGCGCCACCGTTGCCGACGAACTGGAAGAGGCAGAAGCCGCATGGCTGGACGCCAGCGAGGCGCTGGAAGTGGCGCAGGCTGGAGGCTGAGGCGTACCTAGGCTTCCATGGCAAAGGCGTGCGCCTGCAGCGCCGCCGCATCGGGAACCTCGATCGCGCCGTACCGGCGGCGCACCAGCCCGCGTTGCTCCAGATCGGCAAGGCAGGCGTTCACGGTCTTGCGGCTGAGGCCGACCATCTCGCCCAGCGCCTGCTGGCTGAGAAGCAGCTCCGCCCCGGTGCGCGCGTCGGAGGCGAAGCGCGCCAGCCGCGCCGCCAGCCGCTGCCGGGGTGGCAAGGCGGTGGTTTCGGCCAGCAATTGCACCATCATCCGCAGTTGCGCATAGTTGAGGCTGGCGATGGCCTGCCAGATCAGGGGTTCATCGCGTGCGATGGCCGCCAGTGCGGCGTCGGTCACCTGGAGAACCAGACTGGCCGCCGTGCTGATCGCGGTGACGAGCCGGGGGCCGCCGCCGAAGCGCGCCGTCTGGCCGATGGCATTGCCGTGGCCGATCTGGCCGATCAGCACGTCCCGGTCCCCCGGCGCCTGCGCATAGATCTGCAACGCGCCGCGCACGACAACGAGAATGCCGCTGTCGTCATCCCCTTCGGCATAGGCCCAACGGCCCGCAGGCAGCACCCGCAACGTGCCGTGGGCCAGCAGGCGGCGGCGCAGGTCGCCGCCATGTCCATCGAGCCGGCCGCACCGGTCGAGCGCGGCGGCCGCCATCGCAAAATCGTCTTCGCCCATGGCCGCGCAGCCTAAGACGTCAGGGTACGCCTGTCATCGCCCCAGGCAACGGCGATCGCTCCCCGTCCCGCCTACTTCCCGGTGGTGAAACCGATCTGCACCTTGGGCGGGTACTTGCGCAGTACCTGCTGGTAGCGCGCGATTTCCGCGCCGACCGGAATGGCGATCGGCAAGTGCCGGATCGCCACCGAATTATCCTCCTGCGGATTGGCGTAGAGGTTGAACATGGTGCCGCCCGCCGTCTGGCTGACCGTGCCGGTGAACCCGCCGTGGTTGCCGTTGGGCGTCATCGCATAGGGGTCCTGCGTCAGCATGGTGAACTTGAACTCGTCCATTCGCACCGCGGCGAACTGGGTGTTCCAGAAATACAGGATGCTGCGCCGGTTCGAGGCGCCGTTGTCGGCGAGCAGGAACGAGGTCTGGTCAACCCCGTCGAGATAGTTGCCCGACCCCATCTTCTCGCCGATCGCGGCCCCCTTCACGCCGGCAAGGCTCAGGCTGGTGGGCAGGATGTCCGCGAAATCGAACAGGCCGTCGGACTTGCGCGGCCCGATCATGCCCTTCCAGTACACGAAGGTCGGCACGCGGACTCCGCCTTCCCAGGTCGATCCCTTGCCACCGCGGAACGGCGTGCGGCCGTGGGGATCGATTTCCTGTTCCGGCCCGTTGTCCGACGTGAACACGATCATCGTGTTGTCGATCTCGCCCGTCTCTTCCAGCGTCTTGTAGAGCCGCGCGAAGATGTCGTTCATTTCGACGAGGCAGTCGGTGTAGTCGTTTCGCGCGGGCGAACGGCCGGCGTAGAAAGCGTTCGGATAGTTGTCGAAATGGCAGCCGCGCGTGCCGTAGTAGAGGAAGAACGGCTTGCTTCCGCCCTTCTGCCGCTTGAGGAAATCGACGGCGTAATTGGCCCAGCGCTGGTCCAGATCGCGGCTGTAGTCCACCGTGATAAGGCCCACGTTCTCGATCTTGCCGCCCTTCGCGGCGTGAACGTCGTACTTGTTGAACGGCGCTTCCTCGATCAGCCGGCTGCGCGTGGGGCTGAGCGCCACTTCCGGATTGAAATTGGGATCGCGCCATTCGGTGTACATGTCGGACACCGAAAGGAAGCCACGGAAATCGTCGAAACCGGCATTCTGCGGCTGCGACCCTTCGTTTTCACCCACGTGCCACTTGCCGATGGCCTGGGTGACATAGCCCTGTGCCGAGAGCATCGAGGCGATCGTCGGCTTGCCGTTCAACCCGCCGGTCTCGCCATACATCGGCGGCCGCAGCAGGCCATGATGGATCGGCAATTGCCCGGTGAGAATCGTCGCGCGCGAGGGCGAGCAGCTTGGCTGCGAATAGGCGGAGGTGAGCACCAGCCCTTGCGCCGCCACCTTGTCGACATCGGGCGTCGGCGCGCCCAGCGTCACGCCGCCGCCGTTGAAGCCGAAGTCCATCCAGCCCACGTCATCCATCAGGAACACGATGATGTTGGGCTTCTTTCCGGTCTTGCGCTGGAGATCGGCCAGCTTCTTTCCGACTTCCGCGGTCTGGTCCGGATGATCGATCATCGGTTCCATGTTGTCGGCAACGGATTTGCCGGGAATCCCGATGTACTGGTCCTGGAAGTCATAGCCGGGCGCCTTGCCGCGCTTGATCGGGCCGGGCGTGCCCGGTCCCTGCACGACTCCGCCGCCCACCGGCACGCTTTGCGCCCATGCGGCATGGCCGCCCGTGGCCACTGCCAGCGCAATGGCGGCGCACCGCCAGAACCTGCCGGTCCGCTTCCTGCCCATCAGAACCTCCGCCTGCTTCCGTGATCTCCCATCCACACCATAGCAGACCGAGAGATCCGGATTGTCACGAAGGTTACATTTGAACGCCGCCCGGCAAATCCATCAATACGCGCCGCCGAGCGCGTTCACGAGCGCGACGCTGGCACGCATCTGCTGCGTTTCCACGTTGAGCAGCGCACGCTGGGCATCCAGCGCCTGCGTCTGCGCCGTCACCACTTCCAGATAGTCCGCGCCGCCATCCCGGTAGCTCGCCAGCGCCAGCGTGCTGCTGCGCACCGCCGCATCGGCCGCCGTCTTCTGGTCCACCACCTGCTGGCCGAGCAGCCGCCCGGCCGCAAGCGCGTCCTCGGTCTGGCGAAACGCCATGAGCACGGTCTGGCGGTACTTTTCGGCCTGTTCGGTATACTGCGCCCGGGTCAGCCGCACCTTGGCCGCGCGGCGCCCGCCGTCGAACACCGCCAGCGCGGCCGCGATCGGCCCCAGCCCCCAGAACGTGTTGGGCGCGATCAGCAACGAACCGTCCGTGGTCTGGAAACCGCCGGAAAGGCCAAGCGTAACCGTGGGGAAGAACGCGGCCCGCGCCACGCCGATCCGCGAATTGGCGGCAGCCATACGCCGCTCCGCCGCCGCGATGTCGGGCCGGCGCTGGAGCAGCTCGGAGGGAACCCCGGTGGCCAGCGCCAGCGGCAGCAACGGTTGCGCGCGTGGCGCAATGGAAAAGTCCGAGGCGACCGCCCCCACCAGCGCGGCGATCTCGTGCTCGGTCGCCGCGCGCTGGCTGGCCACGGCGGCTATTTGCGCACGCGCATTGCCCAGCACGGTCAGGGCGCGGCTGACGTCGATGCCCGAGGCAATGCCGCCATCGTGGCGTGTCCGCGTCAGGTCATAGGCCCGCTCGAACGCCGCCACCGTCTGCCGCAGCAGTTCGGCTTCCGCATCCAGCCCCCGCAACCGGGCATAAGCGTCCGCCACCGAAGTCTGGAGGCTGAGCCGGGCCGAGATCACGTCCTCGTCGCTCGCCTGCGCTTCCGCGCGCGCGGCGGAAACCGAGGCGCGGATACGGCCCCACAGGTCCACTTCGTAGCTCAACCCGCCACCAACAATGGCGTTGTTGTAGGTTTGCGCGCGGCCATTGGACAGCGGGCGGTCGGCGGACACGCGTGTTCGCGCGAAGCTGCCGCTGGCATCAATCTCTGGCACCAGCGAGGCCCGCTCGCCTTTGACCACGGCCTGCGCCTGATCGTAGCGGGCTAGCGCGGCGGCGAGCGTCGGGCTGGCCTTTTCGGCGCGGTCTTCCAGATCGTCGAGCACCGGGTCGTTGAAACCCTTCCACCATGTCCCGCGCGCCGCGCCGTCCATCGGCGTTGCCGCCGCCCACCCCTTCACTTCCTTGAAGGCATCCGGGACCGCCACGCTGGGCGGATGGTAGGCGGGCGTCATCGAACAGCCCGCCAGCAATGCCGGCAGCAGCGCGGCGTAAGCCACCTTGCCCGCGCGCATTACTTGCCGGCCTTTCCGCTTTCGGAAGCCTGCACGTGCACACGGTCGCCGGTCTGGATCGCATCGGGCGGGGTATCGACCAGGCGTTCCCCCCGCGCGACGCCGGACGAGAGCAGCACCGTGGCGCCTTCGTCCCGCGCGATTGTCACCGGACGGACGGTCACGCGGTTGTCCTGCCCGACGACAACCACGCTCGGCCCCTTGTTGCTGTAGAGGATCGCGCTGCCCGGCACCGACACCGCGTTGCCTCCACCACCGCCGACCTTGAAGCTGACTTGTGCGAAGGCACCCGGCTTCAGGGCGCCATCGGGATTGTCCGCCTGCAATTCCACCAGCACGGACCCGGACTGCGCGTCCACGGCACCGGCGCTGCGCGTCAGCACCGCATGGAACGTGCGGCCGGGATATTCCGGCAGGCTCAGATCCGCCGCCATGCCGGGCGCGATATCGGCGGAATAGTTTTGCGGCACTTTCACATAGATGCGCATCCGATGCGTGTCCGACACCGTGAACAGCGGCTGCGAGGAGGCGTTGCCCGCCACCACCAGCGCGCCCACCTGGGCCGATCGGCTGGTGACGGTGCCGGCGAACGGCGCCGAAAGCCGGGTGAAGCCCTGCAGCGCCTGCAAGCGCTTCACATTGGCCAACGCCGCGTTCGATACCGCCGTGCGCGCGGCAAGATCGCCGGCCTTCTCGTCAGCCGACTGCCGCGAAACGGCATCCTGCGCCAGCATCGCGTGCCAGCGCGCGGACGTGGTGGCGGCCAGCCGCTGGTTGGCCAGCGCCGTCTGGTAATCGGCGCGCGCGGCGGCGAACTGCTGATCGACTTCGGGCGCATCGAGCACGGCCAGCACCTGCCCCGCGCGCACGCGATCGCCGATGTCCGCCAGCCATTGCCGCACATAGCCGTTGGTCCGCGCATAGATCGCCGCGCTGTTGAACGCCTGCACGTTGCCTGGCAGCACCAGCGGCGCGCCATCGGCATCGGCCTTGGGCACGACCACGCTGACGGCGGGGATCGCCGCCTCGGCCGCGGTCTGGCGCAACGTGCCCGTGGCATGGATGCGCACGCCCACGCCCACGGCCACCACGGCCAGCGCCACCACCACAGCGCCCATCCCGGCGCGCTTCAACCCGCGGCTGTCCGGACCGGACGAGATGGAAGGCTGGATTTCCTGTTCGGTATGCGAAGTCGTGTCATGCATGGCTGGGTTGCAGCTCCGGGGACGTGGCTTCGACCTTCCGCTTGCGGTGGGCGAAGCTGAAAACAACGGGAACGAAGAACAGCGTGGCGATGGTGGCGCAGACGAGGCCGCCAATCACGGCGCGGCCGAGCGGGGCATTCTGTTCGCCGCCCTCGCCGAGGCCCAGCGCCATCGGCGCCATGCCGATGATCATGGCCAGCGCCGTCATCAGCACCGGGCGGAAGCGGACGAGACCGGCTTCCAGCGCGGCCCGTCTGGCATCGCCGAACTCCGCCAGTTTCTCGCGCGCGAAGCTGACGACAAGGATCGAGTTCGCAGTGGCAACGCCCATGCACATGATCGCACCGGTCAGGGCTGGCACGGACAAGGTGGTGCCGGTGCCGAACAGCATCCACACGATCCCGGCCAGCGCCGCCGGCAGCGCGGTGATGATGACGAAGGGATCGACCCAGCTCTGGAAGTTGACGACGATCAGCAGGTAGATCAGCACCACCGCGCCGATCAAACCGAAGCCCAGGCCCGAAAACGCCGTGTTCATCGTGGCGAACTGGCCACGGATCGTCACGTTCACGCCCTTGGGCTGCTCCTTTTCCAGCGCCTTGATGGCCGCCTGGATGTCACCCGAAACCGCGCCCAGGTCGCGCCCTTCGGTCGTGCCGTAGATGTCGAGCGCGGGCTGGATGTTATAGTGCGAGATCACGGGAACGGTGTTCCCGCGCGAAACGCCAGCCAGACCGCCAAGCGGCTGGATCGCGCTGCCGGCCGCGCCGGAGACCGGCACGTTCGAAAGGGCGCTGACGGAATCCAGCAGGTATTCCGGCGCCTGCGCCACGACCGGGTATTGCACGCCATTTTCGGGATTCACGAAGAACACCGGCGCCGTCTGCGAGGTTCCCGCCAGCGAAGCGGCGAGACTGTTGGTCACGTCGCGCTCCGTCAGGCCATATTGCCCGATACGGGCGCGACTGACGTCCACGTTGAGCTGCGGCGCATTGGCCGGTTGCTGGATACGCGCATCGGCAAGGCCGGGGATCAGCTTCATCCGCGCCAGCAGCTTCTGGGCATAGACCCGCGATGCCTGCACGTTCCTGCCCGTGATCTGCACATCGATCGGGGCTGGCGCGCCAAAGTTCAGGATCTGGCTGGTGATATCCGCGGGCAGGAAGGCGAAGGTCGTGCCCGGAAAGCGGCGCGCCAGTTCGGAGCGCAGGCGCGATACCACGCGATCGGTCGGCTCGTGCCCTTCCTTCAGCGCAATCAGGATATCGCCGTCCTGCGGGCCGATGGTGCCGCTGTTGTTGTACACCGTGTTGATCGAGCTGACCGGCAGGCCGATGTTGTCGGTCAGCGATCCCAGCTGATCCGCCGGGATGATCTGACGGATCGCGGTTCCGATCCGGTCGAAGCGCGCCGCCGTATCCTCGATCCGCGCGCCCACCGGCACGCGGACATGCATCGCGATCTGGCCGGAATCGACGCTGGGGAAGAAATTGCTGCCCAGGAATGGCAGCAGCCCGAACGAGAGCACCACCACGGCGAGAAAGCCGACAATGAAGGGCTTTCTTGCCTCCAGGGCGCGATTCAGCAGGCCGAGATAGCTATCACGGATTGCCTCGAAGCGCCGTTCGAACCCGCGCTGGAAGCGGACCAGCGGATTGCGCGATCGCGGCGCGCCGGCAAGGTGGTGGTTCTCGCTCTCCGGCTGATGCGGCTTCAGCAGGTACATCGCCATCGTCGGCACCAGCGTACGCGACAGAATGAACGAGGCGATCATGGCGAAGACCACCGACAGCGCCATCGGGACGAAAAGGAAGCCTGCCACGCCCGGCAGGAAGAACATCGGCACGAACACGATACAGATGCACAGCAGCGAAACGAACGCCGGCGTCACGATCTGGGCGGCGCCGTCGAGGATCGCCTCCATCACGCCCTTGCCCTGTTCCAGGTGCCAGTTGATGTTCTCGATCGTCACCGTCGCATCGTCGACGAGGATGCCGACCGCGAGCGCCAACCCGCCCAGCGTCATCACGTTCATCGTCTGACCAAACGCCGCCAGCGCCGCGACCGCGGCAAGGATGGCGAGCGGGATCGACAACGCGATGATGACGGTGGACCGCCACGAGCCAAGGAACAGCAGGATCATCAGCGAGGTCAGCGCCGCCGCGATGGCGCCTTCGTGAATCACCCCGCTGACCGCCGCCTTCACGAACAGCGATTGGTCGCCCACCGGCACGATGCGCAGGGCATCGGGCAGCCCGGCGGCGATCTTGGGCAAAGTGGTCTTCACGCCATCGATGATGGCCAGCGTCGAGGTCGCGCCGTTCTTGAGCACGGTGAGCAGCACGGACCGGCGGCCATCGACATGCACCACGTTCTGCTGCGGCGCGCTGCCATCGCGCACGAAAGCCACATCGCGCATGGTGATGGTGGCCCCGTTGACCACCTTGACCGGCAAGTCGTTCAGCGCGGCGACCGAATCCGGCGCGTTGTTCAGGCGCACGCTGTACTGCGTCGGCCCGATCTTGACGAAGCCGGCGGGGTTGATCTGGTTCTGCGCCGCGATCGCGTTGCCCACGTCCTGCGCCGAAAGGCCCTTGGACTGGAGCGCCAGCGGATTGAGGTCGATCTGGATCTGGCGCTGCTTGCCGCCCGAAGGATAGGGCATGGCAAGGCCCGGAACCGTCACCAGCTGCGGGCGGATCTGGTTCTGGCCAAGATCGAACAGTTGCTGTTCGGACAAGCCCTTGCCCGACATGGCAAGCTGGATGATCGGCACGGTGGAAGCGTTGTAGTTCAGGATCAGCGGCGGGGTGATGCCCGGCGGCATCTGCTTGAGCACCGATTGCGAGATCGAGGTGACCTGCGCGGTCGCCGTGCGGATGTCCGCGCCCGGCTGGAAATAGATCTTCACGATGCCAATGCCCTGGAAGGACTGGCTTTCGATGTGCTCGATATCGTTGACGGTGGTGGTCAGCGTGCGTTCGTAAGGGGTGATGATGCGCGCCGCCATATCGTCGGGCGGCAGGCCGGAATATTGCCACGCCACGGCGATCACCGGGATGCGGATGTCCGGAAAGATATCGACCGGAGTGCGCAGCGCCGCCAGCACGCCACCGATGGCGATCAGGATCGCCATCACGATGAAGGTCAGGGGACGGTGCAACGCGATCTTGACGATATTGAACATTCACGACTCCACGCCTTCTCCGCACATCGCGGAAAAGTCCGTTCACGCTTCCTCTCCCCGGATGCACCTGATTGCCGCCTGCGACCGAAGCCCGACCCCAAGGCTTCCGCGACAGCAAGAGACCGCCAACTGGAACGTGGCGGCGGTGGTGCCGCTCCATGCGCTTTCCGTCATGTTGCGTCTAATATATAATACGGCATGATTGATATGCAGAGCAACACAAACTGATGGATCTCAGGCACCTTCGCTATTTCCTGTGCGTGGCTGATGAAATGCATTTCGGCCGCGCCGCCGCGCGGCTCGGCATTTCGCAACCTCCCCTGAGCCAGCAGATCCGCGCGCTGGAGGATGAACTGGGCGTGCGGCTGTTCGACCGGACCAGCCGGCGCGTGCGGCTGACCCGCGCGGGCGAACTGTTCGCGCCCGAAGCGAGGCTGGCCTTGCAGCAGGCGGACTATGCCGCGCACACCGCCCGGCGCGCGCAGAGGGGGGAAATCGGGCGCCTGGCGCTGGGGTTTACCGCCTCCGCGCCGTTCGTCCCGAAAATCTCGCAGGCGCTGTACCACTTCCGGCAGGCGCACCCGGAAGTGGAGCTGAAGCTGGAGGAACTGGGCCGCGACGAACAACTCGACGCGCTGGCGCAAAACGAGATCGAGGTGGCGATTATCCGCGGGTTCGGGAAGCCCTTGCTCTCGTCCGATCTGACCGCGACCTGCCTGATAGAGGAAAGCATGGTGCTGGCCCTGCGCGAGGATCACCCGCTCGCCACACGTGATCTCGATCCCGCCATCGCCGACCTGCGCGACGAGCCGCTGGTGCTTTACAGCGCGGCGGCCGGAGCAGGGTTCAACGAACATTTCTTCTGGTTGTGCGAGCAAGCCGCCGTTCAGCCCAGGGTGGCGCACGAAGCGAACGGGCTGGCCACCCTGCTTGGCCTGGTAGCAGCGGGCTTCGGCGCCACGATCCTCGCCGAATCGTTGGTCCGCCTCCACGTGGACAATCTGGTCTACCGCCAGTTTTCCCCGCCGCTCGAGACACGGCTATGGCTGGTCCATCATGCCCAGCTGTCTCCAACGGCACGCAATTTCGTGGAGCTTGTCCAGCGCTCCAACGCGGTTGAGGACGCCGCAGCCTGACGTCCGGAACGACACATCAACCCCTTTCGCCTACCGGGTGAATGGCTATGCTGACCGCCGAACAGCACAACGGCACGGAGAAACCGGCCGGGCAACGAACGGGAGGATGAAAGCATGCGCAAGAGAACCATCGCGCTGGGCATTGCGATCGCGGCATTGGCGGCGGGCGGCGGCTGGTACGCCAGTCTCGACAAGGAAACGCGCGGCATCCTTGCCGCGATGCCGACCAATGCCGATGTGCTGATGTGGTCCGAAAGCCAGCGCGATGCCGCGTTCCGGGCAATGGACCGCCTGCCGTTGCTGGCGCAGGCCAACGAGATCGCGCCATCGCCGCATCCGCTGGCCCTGCCCGAAGGGAAACCGCTGACGATTCCAGGGATCGATGACTATCTCGCCAAACAGCGCGAAGCGGGGATCGTGATCCTGCAGGATGGCAAGGTCCGGTTCGAACGCTACGGGCTGGGTTTCGACGCGCAAGGGCGATGGACCAGCTTCTCGGTCGCGAAGTCGTTTACCTCGACGCTGGTCGGCGCGGCGATTCAGGACGGCGCGATCCGAAGTCTGGAAGACAAGGTCAGCCAGTACATTCCCGACCTGCGCGGCTCCGCCTACGACGACGTCAGCATCCGCCAGTTGCTGACGATGAGTTCCGGCGTGCGCTGGAACGAGGACTACGAAGACCCCAATTCGGATGTCGCGCGTTTCAACACCGCGAAGCCCGATCCCGGTGTCGACGCCACCGTCAGCTACATGCGCAAGCTGCCGCGCGCGCACCCACCTGGCGAAGTGTGGCACTACAACACGGGCGAGACGAACCTGATCGGCGTGCTGGTTTCGTCGGCGGTGAAGAAGCCGCTGGCGCAGTACCTGCAGGAAAAGGTCTGGCAGCCCGCCGGCATGGAAGCCGAGGCGACATGGCTAAAGGGCAAGACGGGGCATGAAATCGCCGGTTGTTGCCTCCAGGCCGCCACGCGCGATTTCGCGCGGTTCGGGCTGTTCGTGCTGGCCAACGGCAAGGCGGGCGACCGGCAGATCGTGCCCACCGACTGGTTCGCGCAGGCGACAACCAAGCAGAAGGATATCGGCCACCCGGGCAAAGGCTATGGCTTCCAGTGGTGGACCTACGACGATGGCTCGGTCGCCGCGCAGGGCATTTTCGGGCAGGGCATTTTCATCGATCCGAAGCGGAAGCTGGTGATCGCGTCAAACGCCGACTGGACGCGCGCGAGCAAGGGACCGGAGCCAGCAGCACGCGAAGCCTTCTACAAGCAGATCCAGACACGGATCGACGCAGGGAACTGAGCCACAGCGTCTGCCGGGGTCAGGCTACCAAGTCCACTGCAAGATCATCGTCCGGCCGCGGACCGCTGGCAACCACGCAATCGCGGCCCCGCCGCTTGGCCTCGTACAGCGACCGGTCTGCCTGCCGGTAAAGAATCTGGAAATCCGCATCCTCGGTCGCGGTGGCGAGGCCGATGCTCACGGTGATGCGCCCCGCGCCGATAACCGCGCCATAGTCGGCCGCGGCAATATCCTCGCGCAGGCTTTCGGCGAACTGGGTCGCGGCGAACGCATGCAGTCCGCTGATTGCCAGGGCGAACTCCTCGCCCCCGAAGCGGGCCGGCAGGCACAGCGCGCCCTCCCACCGTTCCAGTTGCCGCGCGATGATGCACAGCACCTGATCGCCGGCATCGTGCCCGTGCGTATCGTTGACCACCTTGAAGCGATCGACGTCGATCAGCAGCAGCGCGAAGGGGCTGTCACCGGCGGCCGCACCCGATACCATCGGTTCGATCGCCTCCGTAAAGCCGCGCCGGTTGCGGAGGCCGGTCAGGGGATCGCGACGGGCCAGATCGTGCGCTATCGCTTCGGCCTGCAAGGCATGATCGCGCTCTACACGCAGACGGCCCAGACGGCGCGTCGCCGAAACGGAAACCCAGATCGTCTGCCAGGTCGCCGCCAGCAGGACCAGCATCTGCGATCCCCCGCCCCAGAACAGCCGGTCCGTCGGCAGGAACTGCGTCACCCCCAGCGTGATCATCGGCACTGCCCAGGCAGCGGCGAAATCGCGCGCCAGCGCGTTGCCGCGCCGCCATGCGATGGTCAGGCTGACCGTGATCGCCGTAAGATCCGCAAGCACCAGCATACCAAGCACAGAGGCCCAGAATTCCAGCGGCCCCGCCCGCATGAAGCTCAAGGGCACGCCCAGCGCGCCTATGCCGATGCCCAGCGCCAGCGTCGCGATCCGCAGGGCAACGGGTATCTCCCGGCGGTCGAGCGCGGTGATCGCGCCGAAGGTCGCCAGCATCACCGCGAGGCACGATAGCCCGGTACAAAGCTGTGCGGAAAAGCTACCGGCCATGCCGGGCAGCACGAACAGGTTGAGCTGCGACCAGACGGCCCCCCAGATCACCATGCAACCCGCCCACGCGGCCTGCCAGGCCGGGAATTGCCGGCGCACCGCGAAAGACAGCGAGATATTGTACAGGGCCGCGATGAACAGCAGCATCAGCGCGGCGCCCACACAGGCGGCCAGCGCCACCACTTCCAGCGCACCATCGCCTTGCGTCGCCAGCCGCATCCGCAGCAGATCGTAGCTGGTCAGGCGGTCGAATTTCAGCACGATCGTGCGCAACGGCGCTTCGCGATCAGGCGCCGCGAACGCAATCTGCGCGCCGGGGCGCCAGTGCGTGCCGAAATCGCCGCCGTGCACGCCCTGCCATGCGGTTACGCCATCGGCATAGACAAAGCCCACCGACAAGGCGTCGAACCGGGTGTTGTGGATGCTGAGAACCAGATCGTTTCGCGGGATCGGAATCGTGTCCAGATCGACCCGCAGCCACAGCGTTCCGCGTTGATAGCCGGTTGGCGTACCGTTGCAGGAATGGGGAGAACGCGGCGCGGCACGGGGCGATTGCGCCATCACGCTGACGGCGTGGCAAAGGGAGTGTGGCAACGGCCAGTGCGCGGCCTGTACGGCAGATCCAAAACCAATGGCGAACACTGCGGCAAGCGCCAGCAAGGCGCGCCGCAACCACATCCCCCATCCGCCAGGCGAATCCTTCATGGTTCGCTATTGGCATATCTTCATCATCAAATTCTTACTGCCGCGCCGCCGTCCGGACGCGGCGACGGCTGGATCATCGCTGCACCACCGCGCCACCCGCTTCGAGTGCGGCAAGTTCCGCATCGTCCAGCACCAGCCATTCGTGCAGCAATTCACGCGTGTTTTCACCGATGCGCGGCGGGCGATGGCGATAGTCGGCCGGCGTTGCGGACAGCTTGGCCGGAAAGGCCACGGCGGGGATCTCCACGCCGTCCTCGCGCACGAACCGGTGCACCGTCTTGCGCGCGGCGATGAACGGATCGGCAAAGATATCGCGGATGGTGTTCACCGGTCCCGCCGGCACGTTGATGGCCACCAGCCGTTCCACCAGCGGTCCGCCTTCCAGATCGGCCACGATTTCCTGGAAGATGCCCTCGATCGCGTCGCGGTTGATCAACCGCTGCGACCCGGTGACGAAGCGGGGATCGTCCGCCAGTTCGGGCCGACCCATCTCCACGCAGAAACTGCGGAACTGGCCGTCGTTGCCCACCGCGATGATGATCTCACCATCCTTCACGCGGAAGGTCTTGTAGGGCACGACCGTAGGGTGGCGGTTGCCCATCCTTCCGGGATTAACGCCGCCGACAAGCCAGTTCGACGCCTGGTTGGCCAGCGTGGCGATCTGCGTATCGAGCAGCGAGATATCGATATGCTGGCCCTCGCCCGTCCGTTCGGCATGGCGCAGCGCGGCCAGCATGGAAACGGTGGCGTACATGCCCGTGGAAATGTCGGCCATGGCCACGCCGGCGCGCAGCGGTCCGCCGTGTTCCTCGCCGGTGATCGACATGAAACCGCCCATGCCCTGCGCCACGAAATCATAACCCGGCCGATCGGCGTAAGGGCCGGTCTGGCCGAAGCCCGTGATCGAGCAATAGACAAGGCGGGGATTGATCGCGCGCATGCTGTCGTAATCGAGGCCATACTTGGCCAGGCCGCCGACCTTGAAGTTCTCCACCATGATGTCCGCCCGCTCGGCCAGCCGCCGGATCAGCGCCGCGCCATCGGGATGGGCCAGGTTGATCGCGGCCGAACGCTTGTTGCGGTTGGCGCAGAGATAATAGGCGCTTTCGCGTGGATCGTCGGAACCGTCCGGCAGCTTCAGGAAGGGAGGTCCCCAGCTACGGGTATCGTCTCCCTTCCCGGGCAGTTCGACCTTGAGCACGTCCGCGCCCAGATCCGCCAGAATCTGCGTGGACCAGGGGCCGGCCAGCACGCGGGAGAGATCGAGTACCCGGACACCTTCGAGCGCTCTGTGCTGCTTGCCTGCCTCCACGCCCCGACTTCCTTGTCCCGTTGCCGGATCGGGCTAGGGATCGCGACGGCAAAACTCAAGCCGCATTGGCGCAACCATTCATGCCCGGTTGCGCCAATCGCGCGGGGTGATGCCATGATGATGCCGGAACCAGGTGCTGAACGCCGATGCGCTGGAAAAGCCCAGGAGGTCTGCGATCTCGGCAAGGCTTCGCGCCTTCGCCTCCAGTTGCCGCCGCGCCACGTCGATCCGCGCTTCGTCCAGCAGCGCAAGAAAACGGGTTCCTTCCATCTCCAGAGCGCGCGTCAGCGTCCGTCGCGACACGCCCAGTTGCGCGGCGACATGCTCCGCCGTGCAACGGCCGCTCGAAAGGAGCAAGGACAGGACGCGGCGGACCCGGTCGGCCATCGCTTCGGGTTGCCCCGGATCGCCGATCCGCAAAAGCCGGCTGGCGTAGGAGCGCAGTCCTTCCTCCGCCATGGGATTGGGCCGCTCCAGCAGATCGGACCGGACGACGATGCCATCGAATTCGGCATTGAAGCGGACGTGCGGGCCCAGCACGCGCCGGAAGCGGGACACATCGGCGGGCGGTGAACGGGTCAGGCATACCTCTTCCGCCTCCCACGCGGGTCCGGCAAGCTGCTTGAGAATGCGATGCTGCATCGCGACGGCAATATCGCGCGCCTGCACTTTCGGGCCGGGCACGAGGATGGCGGAGCGCAGGACGACGACATCGCCGAAGAGTTCGCGCGTTACGGCCAAGGCATCGTTATGCAGGGGCAAATAAGCCTCGATAGCGGCCAGCGCCGATCCCACGCTGGGTTCGTCGCGTGCGATCAGGCCGATCGGGCCGAGATTGGAAAAGCCGCGCAGTTCGGAGAGGCGCAGCCCGAAATCATCGCGCCCGCAGGCCACGGCAGCCCGCTCCAGCGCTTCGTTCACGGCTGTTACCGGCACCCGCCGGTCCGGCTGCGCCTCAATGTCCGCCGGCAATCCCGCCGCACGCAACACGCGCCCCGCATCCACGCCATAACTGCGGCAAAGCGCGGTCATGCCGGTAACGGCCGCGGCGCGAACGGTCAGGCGGGCGATATGGCTCATATTGAAAATATTATAGCGCAAATCAGAAAGATTGAACACCCCGTCCCGCCTATTCCGAACAACGACGAACGAGGGAGAGAGCGATGAGCCAGACACCGGTTTGCGACGCCATGCGCGCGCAGGGGCAATGGAATGCCGCCTGGGACGAGGCCGCCGCCATCGATGCGGAATGGGTCGAACGCTTCATGGCGATGGGCACGCACCCGATCACCAGGGGCGTGCTCGATCCCAAGACCTACGAACTGATCGCCATCGCGGTGGATGCATCCTGCACCCACATGTACGCGCCGGGCGTTCGCCGCCACATCGCCAAGGCGCTCGATCTGGGCGCCTCGCCCGAGGAAATCATGGCCGTGCGGCAATGCGTGGCCGTGCTGGGCATTCATTCGGTGGCGCTGGGCGCCCCGATGCTTGCCGATGAAATGAAGGCGCGCCGCCTCGCGCCAGTCACCGCGTAAGCCAGCCGCAGCTCAAGGAGGCCCGACATGCATTTTCTCGACGATAGCCTGCTGCCCGAAAACCAGGAAAAGCTGGTCATTCAGGTCGCGCCCTATGGCCCGCAATGGTTGCCGGGCGATTTTCCCGAAGACATCCCCGTCTCGATGCAGGAACAGGTGCAAAAGGCGGTGGACTGCTACAACGCCGGCGCCTCGGTGCTGCACCTCCATTGCCGCGAGGCCGACGGCCAGGGATCGAAGCGTATCTCGATGTTCAACGAGATGGTCGACCGCATCCGCACCGCCTGTCCCGACATGCTGATCCAGGTGGGCGGATCGATCTCCTTCGCGCCCGAAGGCGAAGGCGCCGAAGCCAAGTGGCTGAGCGACGATACGCGCCACATGCTCGCGGACCTTTCGCCCAAGCCCGATCAGGTGACGATCGCGATCAACACCACGCAGATGAACATTACCGAACTGATGATGGACGGCGATGTCGACGGCACGATCCTGGAAAACCCGGCCTATGCCCTCGCCTATCGCGACATGTACCTCGAATCCGGGCCGAAGTTCTATCTGGAGCACCTCAAGCGCCTGCGTGACGCGCAGATCCAGCCGCATTTCATGCTGGCGCACATCGCCCAGTTCGAAACCGTGGAGCGGCTGATCCGCAAGGGCGAATACATGGGGCCGCTGATCCTGAACTACGTGGCCATCGGCGGCGGTGCATCGGGCACGCACCCGGCCGACCTGATCGAATTCGCCCGCCGCGTGCCCGATGGCGCGGTGCTGACGATCGAATCGATCATGCGCAACGTGATCCCGTTCAACACGATCGCGATCGCGCTGGGCCTCCATGTCCGCGTGGGGATCGAGGACAACATCTGGCGCCGCAAGGGCGAACGGATGACCTCGGTGCAGCAGATCGAACAGATGGTGCGCATTTCCGAGGAAATCGGGCGCGATGTAGCCGGTGGGGCGGACGCCAAGCGGATCTACCAGATCGGCAACTGGTACCAGTCGGCCGACGAAACGCTGCGCAAGCTCGGCATGCCGCCGAACCGCCGGACGGGGCAGCGCGGCAACCCGATGTGGGAATACGCCTGAGAGCTGGAGGGGGCCTTGCCGGGCGTCGAAGGGCGCCCGGCAAGCGTCGTCAGTTGACCTGCCGCTCCCGCCCCTGCCAGTAGGGTTCGCGCAACTGGCGGCGCAGGATCTTGCCAGATGGATTGCGCGGTAGTGCGGCGATCACATCCACGCTCTTGGGCACCTTGAAGCCGGCCAGCCGTTCTCGCGCCCACGCGATCACGCTCGCCGGATCGATCGCGTGCCCCGGCTTGGGCGCGCAGACCGCCTTCACCGCTTCGCCCCAGGTTTCGTCGGGCACGCCGATCACCGCCACTTCCAGCACATCGGGGTGCCCGTAGATCGCGCTTTCGACCTGCGCGGGATAGACGTTCTCGCCGCCCGAGATGATCATGTCCTTGATGCGATCGTGCATGTAGACATAGCCGTCGGCGTCGATGTAGCCGGCGTCGCCGGTCGCGATCCAGCCGTCCTCGCTGACCGCCGACCGCGTCGCGTCGGGCAGGTTCCAGTAGCCCAGCATGTTGTTCGATGAGCGGGTCTGGATTTCGCCGATGCTGCCCTGCGGCACTTCCCGGCCTTCGCCATCCACCACGCGCACCTCCACGCCCGGCAGCGGCTTGCCGGCCGATCGCATCCGCTGGTTGCCGTCCACCGAATGATCCTCCGGCGGCAACATGCAGATCGTGCCGGTGGTCTCCGTCATGCCATAGGCCTGGATGAACTGCGCATCGAACATCGCGATGCACTGCCGCAGAAGCTCCAGCGGGATCGGCGAGGCGCCATAGATGATGTAGCGCAACCGGCTGTAGTCCACGCTGGCGCAATCGGGGTGATTGAGCAGCATCTGCAAAGCCGCCGGCACGATGAAGAAGCGCGTCACGCCCTTCTGTTCCACCGCATCGAACACCGCGCGCGGCTCGAATTCCGCCAGTATGATCGCGGGAAGGCCTGCAGCCAGCGCCATGACGCCAAGCCCGGTCCCGCCGATATGCGCGCAAGGCATGGCAACGAGAATGGCCTCGTCCTCGGCCAGCACGTTGTGCGGAAGCTCCTGCCCGCGCGATTGCTTGCGCAACCCGAACAGGTTGTGGTTGGACAGCACCGCGCCCTTGGGATTGCCTGTCGTGCCCGAGGTGTAGAGTTGCAGGACCGCATCATGAAGCCCGGCCGGCTGGAAGGGACGGGGTTCCGCCGCGGCGATCCATGCGCGCGCTTCACCGGCGGTGATGCACCGCGCGACGCCCTCCACGGCCGCGAAGGTATCGCGCATCGCATCGAAGCCATCGCCCAGAAATACGGCCTTCGTCTGCGCGTTTTGCACGATCCACGCCGCCTCCGGCGCGGCGAGCCGCCAGCCGACCGGGACCATCACGATGCCCGCCCGCGCCACCGCGAAGAACAACGAAAAATACAACGCGCTGTTCTTGCCGAACCATGCAATGCGATCGCCCGACACCAGCCCCATATCGAACAGGCCGCTGACGATGCGGCGCGTCACCTCATCCAGTTCGCGGTAGGTGACGACGCCATCGGGGCCGTCGAGCGCGGCGCGGTCCGGCCTGTCTTCCGCCCAGAACGCAATGAATTCGTCGAAGGTGAAAAGCGCGGCGGTCCGTTCCGCCGTCGATGCTGCCGTCGATGCTGCCGTCGTCAGGGCCTCTGCCTGCGCCATATCCCGTTCTCTCCCTGCCTCCGCATTTCGCGGGGCTTTCGTGCCTTGCCGCGTGCGTTCAGGCACCCACGTCCTTCATTTGAAAAGCGCGAGCACGACATCGATGAATGTCACCCCGGCTATGGGCGCCGCCAGCACGAACAGCAGGTTCACCCCCACCACGCCCAGCAATACCCTTTCGCGCCGCTTGCTCAGCGTCGGCCGGCGTTCAGGCCCTGGCCTGATCGGCTCCTGCGGCGGCCAATAGTTGTCCAGATCTAGAAACACGCATCCTCTCCATGGATTCGTGGCCCCATGATGGCGCGATCCGCGCGAGACACCAAGCACGTTCCGTAGCCACGGCCGCCATCACGGTCAGCCCCGCGTTATCCGGCTGCATCGCCTTTCGGCGTGAAGCGCGCCACCAGATCGAATGCGTCGGCCGCAAACAGCTGCCTTACCCAGGTGACGTGCGCATCGCCGCGCCATGTCCGGCGCTCCAGCATCAGGCAGGGCGCGCCCTTGGCAATGTTCAGCAGTTCGGCGGCACGCGCATCGGCGGCTCGCGCACCGATGCGGTGCTCCGCCTCGGTCCACGGCACATGCGCCAGCAGCCAGGTGCCCGGCGGGGTCCTGCTGAAATCCGCTTCCGCCGCGGCAGGAACGACGGCCAGACTGATCAGCCGGTGTTCGAATGCGAACGGAATGCCATCCGCCAGATGGAGACAATCGATTTCCAGCACATCGCCGCTGCCGCCAAAGCGATCTTCCTCGACCCCCGCCGCCGCCACACGTCGCCGCGCGGACAGCAAACGCAGACCGTAGGCCTTGCCGCGCTCGGCGATCGTCGCCGGAATGTCTGGAATGCCCAGCACGGCGGATTCGATGCGGGGTTGCGCCACGAACGATCCCGCGCGCTTGCGCCGCACGATCAGGCCCGCTTCGGCCAGCGCTTCGGTAGCGCGCGTCACGGTCATGCGCGCGCAGCCATATTGCGCGGCCAGTTCGTGCTCCACGGGGATGCGATCGCCCGGCCGCCACGCGCCGGACATGATCTTTTCCTCGATATCGGCGCGGATGCGCTGGCTCAGCGACAGCGTTTCCGCACCCTTTCCCCGCGTCATGCCTCCAGCAGCCCTTTCACCACCCGCCGATACCGCGCCTCGATAGCCGCATGATCGCGATGGCGTCCATCGATCACGACGCGATCGCCCGCGCGCCAGACATCGGCGATGTCGCGCCGGCCGCCAGCAAAAACGAACGTATCGAGCATGGCATCGCCGCTGCGCGCCAAGGCAAGATCGCCATCGTCGCGCAGTACGACCAGATCGGCCGACGCGCCGACCGCAAGGCCGCCGGGCACGCCCAGCGCCTGGGCACCGCCCGCGACCGCGCGCTGCCACAGGCTTCGTCCAGTAGAAAGACCCGGCTCGCCCAACACATTGCGCGCCCGCGCGACGAGGCGCTGGCCATATTCCAGCAGCCGCAGTTCCTCGCCCAGATCAATGCGGACGTTGGAATCCGATCCCACCCCGAAGGTGCCGCCGGCATCGACGAACGCGCGCGCCGGGAAAATGCCGTCGCCCAGATTCGCTTCCGTGATCGGGCACAGCCCCGCGACCGCGCCAGACCGAGCCATGTCCGCCAGCTCGCCGGCATCGACATGCGTGGCATGGACAAGACACCAGCGGCGATCGACCGGGGCATGGTCCAGCAGCCAGCGCACCGGCCGCGCACCGCTCCACGCCAGGCAATCCTCCACCTCGCGCATCTGTTCGGCGATATGGATATGGACCGGTCCATCCTCCGCCAGCGGCAGGATTTCCGCCAGTTCATCGGGTGTCACCGCGCGCAGGCTGTGCGGCGCGATGCCGACCACCGCATCGGGAAGACCGTCCAGCGAGGCGCGGCTTGCCGCCATCAGCCGGGCGAAGCTGTCCGGGCTCTGAAGGAAACGGCGCTGCGCCGCGCCGGCCCGCAGCCCACCGAAACCGCCGTGCGCATAGAACACAGGCAGCAGCGTCAGTCCGATACCGGTGCCGGCAGCAGCGGCGGCAAGACGCACGGCCATTTCACCGGGATCGGCATAGGCGCCCCCTTCGGGATCGTTGTGCAGGTAATGGAACTCGCCAACCCGGCAGAAGCCCGCTTCCAGCATGTCCATATAGGCGCGCGCCGCAATCGCCTCCATCGCATCGGGGCCGATCGCGCCGACGAAGCGGTACATCAGATCGCGCCAGCTCCAGAAGCTGTCGCCTTCGTGCCCGCCGATTTCGGTGAGCCCGGCCATGGCGCGCTGGAACGCGTGGCTGTGCAGATTGCCGATGGCCGGAACGCCGATGCCGATCCGCACGTCTCCGGCCCGCACTGGCTGCCCCGCTGCGATGGAAGCGATCTTCCCCGACACGACCCCGATCCGCACGTCGCGCGCCCAGCCATCCGGCAGCAGCGCCTGCTCCAGATGCCAGACCGTCGCCCCCTCCATCATTCCGATCATGCTGTCCACCATGGCCGACTCCGCCTTGCGCTCATTTTGTCTATACATTATTGAAGGCGCTGCCAAGAACAACGACTCACGGGAAATGCGATGCGCTGCGACACGATCTGGCAAAACGCCCGGCTCTGCACGCTGGCCCCGCACATGCCCGGACTGGGCGTGGTCGATGACGGAGTGATCGCGGCGGACGAAGGCCGCATCGTGTTCGCGGGCGCGGCGAGCAGCGCCCCCGCTTTCGAAGCCACGCGCACGATCGATTGCGCCGGACGCTGGATCACGCCCGGGCTGATCGACTGCCACACCCACCTCGTCCACGGCGGCAACCGCGCCGGCGAGTTCGAGATGAAACTGGCCGGCGCCAGTTACGAGGACATCGCGCGCGCCGGCGGCGGCATCCGTTCCACCATGCGCGCTACGCGCGCATCGAGCGAGGCCGACCTGGTGGCCAGCGCCCTGCCCCGGCTCGACGCGCTGATCGCGGAAGGTGCGACGACGGTGGAGATCAAGTCGGGCTACGGCCTTTCGCCCGAGAGCGAGGCCCGCCTGTTGCGGGCCGCCCGCGCGCTGGGCCGCGAACGCCCGGTCACGATCCGCACAACCTTCCTGGGCGCGCACGCCGTGCCGCCGGAATTCGACGGCGATGCCGATGGCTATATCGACCTCGTCTGCGACCGGATGCTGCCGGCCGTGGCCGCTGCCGGGCTGGCCGACGCGGTCGATGGGTTCTGCGAAGGCATCGCCTTTTCACTCGCCCAGATCGAACGGGTATTCGCCCGCGCGCGGGAACTGGGCCTGCCGGTCAAGCTCCATGCCGAACAGTTGTCGAACCTTGGCGGCGCGGCGCTGGCAGCCCGCCACGGCGCGCTCTCGGCCGATCACCTCGAACAACTGGACGCGGACGGCATCGCGGCGATGAAGCAGGCCGGCACCGTGGCGGTGCTGCTGCCCGGTGCGTTCTATTTCCTGCGCGAGACGCACCTGCCGCCGATCGACCAGCTCCGCGCCGCCGGCGTGCCCATCGCCATCGCCACCGACTGCAACCCCGGCACCTCGCCGCTCACCTCGCTGCTGCTGACGATGAACATGGCCGCCACGCTGTTCCGCCTGACGGTGGAGGAATGCCTGACGGCCGTGACCCGCAACGCCGCGAGGGCACTGGGCCTTGGCCACGAGACCGGCACGCTGGAGCCCGGGCACTGGTGCGACCTCGCCATCTGGGACGTCGAAAGCCCGGCCGAACTTGTCTATCGCATGGGCTTCAACCCGCTCCATGCCCGCATCTGGAGAGGGAAATGAACCCCGCACTCGTCCTTACCCCCGGCTCGGTATCGCTGGCCGACTGGAAGCGCGTCCACGCCGGCGCACCGGTATCTCTCGCGCCATCGTCCCGCCCGGCGATCACGGCGGGGGCGGCGGCGGTCGAGCGCATTCTCGACCGGGGCGAACCGGTTTATGGCATCAACACCGGCTTCGGAAAGCTGGCGAGCGTGCGCATCGACACGGCCGATCTCGCCACGCTTCAGCGCAATATCGTGCTGAGCCATGCCGCCGGCACCGGCGAACCGTCGCCCATCGCGGTCGTGCGCCTGATGATGGCGCTGAAGCTGGGCAGCCTGGCGCAAGGCGCGTCGGGGATCACCCCGGCGACGGTGGCGCTGCTCGAAGCCATGCTCTTGCGCGGTGTAACCCCGGTCGTGCCCGCGCAAGGCTCGGTCGGCGCATCGGGCGATCTCGCCCCCTTGTCGCACATGGCCGCCGCGATGATCGGGGTGGGCGAGGCATTCTTCGCGGGCGAACGGATGAGCGCCGCCGCCGCGCTGGCGAAAGCCGGGCTGGAACCCGCCGTGCTCGGCCCCAAGGAAGGGCTGGCCCTGCTCAATGGCACGCAGTTCTCGACCGCCAACGCGCTGGCCGGGCTGTTCGCGGCGGAAACGCTGTTTCAGGCCGCGCTTGTCACCGGCGCGCTGTCGACCGAGGCCGCCAGAGGATCGGACGCACCATTCGATCCGCGCATCCACCTGCTGCGCCGCCAGCCCGGCCAGATCGCGGTGGGCGATGCCCTGCGCGGACTGATGGCCGGCTCCGCGATCCGCGCCTCGCACCTCACCGGCGATCCCCGCGTGCAGGACCCCTATTGCCTGCGCTGCCAGCCGCAGGTGATGGGCGCGGCGCTCGACGTGCTGCGGCAGGCCGCGTCGACGCTGGCGATCGAGGCCAACGGCGTCACCGACAACCCGCTGATCTTCCCCGAGACCGACGATGCGCTTTCGGGCGGCAATTTCCACGCCGAACCGGTCGCCTTCGCCGCGGACATGATCGCGCTGGCGATCTGCGAGATCGGCTCGCTGGCCGAACGGCGCATCGCCATGCTGGTCGATCCCGCGCTGTCCGGGCTGCCCGCGTTCCTCACGCCCCGGCCCGGTCTCAATTCCGGCTTCATGATCCCGCAAGTCACCGCCGCCGCCCTGGTCAGCGAGAACAAGCAGCGCGCCTATCCCGCCAGCGTCGATTCCATACCCACCTCGGCCAACCAGGAAGACCATGTCTCGATGGCCGCGCACGGCGCGCGCCGCCTGATGGGCATGGCGCGCAACGCCAGCGCCGTGATCGGGATCGAGGCGCTGGCCGCGGCGCAAGGGTGCGATTTTCATGCCCCGCTGGCATCAAGCGCAGCGCTGGAAGCCGCCCGCGCCCTGATCCGCGCGCACGTGCCGCATCTGGACGACGACCGCCATTTCCATCCCGACATGGAAGCGGCCAATGCCCTTGTCCGTTCGGGCGCGCTCACCACCGCGACGGGCGCGGACCTGCCCGGCGTCGCATGAGCGGCTGGCTCCATATCCACCGGGGCGATGCGCCGCTGGTCGTGGCCTTCCCCCACACCGGAACGGACATTCCGGACGATGTCGCGCCCGCGTTCCGTTCGCCGTGGCTGGCGCGCAAGGATGCCGACTGGTGGATCGACCGGCTCTACGATTTCGCCACCACGCTGGGCGCGACCACGATCCGCACCACGATTTCGCGCAGCGTGATCGACGTGAATCGCGATCCCTCGGGCGCGTCGCTCTATCCCGGCAAGGCGACCACCGCGCTCTGCCCGGTCGATACGTTCGACGGCGAACCGCTCTACGTTCCCGGCGCAGAACCGGACGCGGCGGAGATCGCCCGGCGGCGCGAATGCTATTTCGCCCCCTATCACGCGGCGATAACCACCGAGATCGCGCGTCTCCGGCAGGTCCACACACGGGTCGTGCTGTATGACGCGCATGCGATCCGCTCGGTCGTGCCGCGCCTGTTCGATGGCACGCTGCCCCAGTTCAACATCGGCACGTTCGACAACGCGGCCTGTGATCCCTCGCTGGCGGAAACGACCGCCGGCATCGCCGCCGCATCCCCGTTCGACCACGTCGTCAACGGCCGCTTCAAGGGCGGCTGGACCACGCGGTACTATGGCCGCCCCGCCGACGGCATCCATGCCGTGCAGATGGAACTCGCCTGCCGGGGCTACATGGACGATCCCGCCGGGCCGCTGGATCACGCCAACTGGCCATCCCCCTACCGGCCCGAACGCGCCGAAGCGCTGCGTTCGGTGCTCACCACGATGCTCGAAGCATGTCTCGATTTCGCGAGAGGACAATCATGACCCGTATCGACAACAGCCGCGTCATCCGCCCGGCCACAGGCACCGAACTTTCCGCGCGAAGCTGGCTGACCGAAGCCCCGCTGCGGATGCTGATGAACAACCTGCATCCCGATGTGGCCGAACGGCCGGAGGAACTCGTCGTCTATGGCGGCATCGGCCGCGCCGCGCGCGACTGGGAAAGCTATGACCGGATCGTCGAGACGCTGAAGCGGCTGGGCGACGATGAAACGCTGCTGGTCCAGTCGGGCAAGCCGGTCGGCGTGTTCCGCACCCATGCCGATGCCCCGCGCGTGCTGATCGCCAATTCCAACCTCGTGCCCCATTGGGCGACGTGGGAACATTTCCACGAACTGGATCAGCGCGGCCTGGCCATGTACGGCCAGATGACCGCCGGATCGTGGATCTACATCGGCACGCAGGGCATCGTGCAGGGCACCTACGAGACGTTCGTGGAAATGGGCCGCCAGCACTACGGCGGCGATCTTTCGGGCAAGTGGCTGCTGACCGCCGGCCTGGGCGGAATGGGCGGGGCGCAGCCGCTGGCGGCGGTGATGGCGGGCGCCTCGTGCCTCGCCATCGAATGCCAGCCGAGCCGCATCGATATGCGCCTGCGCACCGGCTATCTCGACAAGGCGACGGACAATCTGGACGAGGCGCTGGCGATCGTCACCACGGCAAAGACGCCCACCTCGGTCGGCCTGCTCGGCAACGCCGCCGAACTGCTGCCGCTGCTGTACGAACGCGGCGTGCGCCCCCACCTGCTGACCGACCAGACGAGCGCGCACGATCCGGTCAACGGCTACCTGCCCGCCGGCTGGACGCTGGAAGGCTGGTTCAGCGAGCGCGAGCGCGATCCCGCCGCCGTGGCCCGCGCGGCCAAGGCATCGATGGCCACCCACGTCCGCGCCATGCTCGCCTTCCAGGCGGCGGGCGTTCCGACCACCGACTATGGCAACAACATCCGCCAGATGGCCAAGGACGAAGGCGTGGACAACGCCTTCGATTTCCCCGGCTTCGTGCCCGCCTACATCCGGCCGCTGTTCTGCCGGGGCATCGGTCCGTTCCGCTGGGCGGCGCTTTCCGGCGATCCGGAGGACATCTACAAGACCGACGCCAAGGTGAAGGAACTTCTGCCCGACAACGCACACCTGCACCGCTGGCTCGACATGGCGCGCGAACGCATCCACTTCCAGGGCCTACCGGCGCGCATCTGCTGGGTCGGCCTCGGCGACCGGCACAGGCTGGGCCTGGCCTTCAACGAGATGGTCGCGAAGGGCGAACTCAAGGCGCCGGTGGTAATCGGCCGCGATCATCTCGATTCCGGATCGGTCGCCAGCCCCAACCGCGAAACCGAAGCCATGCGCGATGGATCGGATGCGGTATCGGACTGGCCGCTGCTCAACGCCCTGCTCAACACCGCCAGCGGCGCGACCTGGGTATCGCTGCACCACGGCGGCGGCGTGGGCATGGGCTTTTCCCAGCATTCGGGCATGGTGATCGTGGCCGACGGCACCGATGCGGCGGCCCGCCGCCTCGAACGGGTGCTGTGGAATGATCCGGCGACGGGCGTGATGCGCCATGCCGATGCAGGCTATGACATCGCGCTGGATTGCGCGCGCGAAAAGGGGCTGGATCTGCCCGGTATCCTCGGCTGATCGCCAGCCGCTGAAGTTGCAGAAAAGCCTCCCGGTGCAGGGCATCGGGAGGCTTTTCTGTGTTCGGCACGCGCCAACCGTGTGGCACGCGAAATCAGAACGGCAGCTTGAAGCCCGGCGGGATACCCGCTGCCATCTGCACTTTCTGCATTTCCTCCGCCGCGGCGGCATCCGCCTTGCCGCGCGCATCGTTGAATGCGGCTGCGATCAGGTCTTCGAGAATGCCCTTCTCCGAAGGAACAAGCAGGCTTTCATCGAGCGATACGCCGATCACGCGGCCCTTGGCCGACGCCTTGATCCTGACCAGCCCGCCACCGGCCGCGCCTTCCACCTCGATCGCGTCCAGCTTGGACTGCGCATCTTCCATCTGCTTCTGGATGGTCTGCGCCGCCTGCTGCGCGGCCTGAATCATTTCTTCCATGGACTTCATGCGTGTCTGCTCCGACTCTGGCCCCAAGGCCGTGCCTGATGCTCTCTCGAGCTGTCTTCATCGATGATCTTCGCGTCAGGAAACGCGGCGAACGCGGCCTTGACCAACGGGTCTTCCAGCATGGCCTGATGGGCCTGCTGCTGATGAGCCGTTTTGGTTTCCTCAAGGCTGGGCTGCGCCTCGCCGCTGGAAATGGCGTCGTCGCGCTCCACCTGCCATGGCTCGCCGGTCGCGTGCTGCAGCGCCTTGCGGATGTCGGCCGAAGGATCGCCCGGCAGCCCCGGCGCCAACTGATAACGCAGATACCCTGCGCGCAACTCGATCACCCGCACGGACAGCCGCATCGACGATCCGACCAGCGGCGCGTGATGCTCCACTTGCTCGACCAGTTCCGCCCAGTCCAGCGCCACGGGCACCGGTGCGGGAACATGCATGGCCGGGGAACCGCCGCCGCTTCCATCGCCGTTTTCGCCAGCCGGCGCGGCCGCCATCACCACCGGGCGTGAGGCGATGTCCTCCAGCTTCTTCACCAGCGATCCCGGATCGGGCATGTCGGCCGCATGAAGCACGCGCAGCAGCGCCATCTGCGCCGCCACCAGCGGGTCCGGCGCGGTCTTCACTTCCTCGTAACCCTTGAGCAGCAGTTGCCACAGCCGATGGAGCTGCCCCGCCGCCAGGTCCTTGGCCCAACCCTCGATCGCGGCGCGCTCCTCGGGCGATCGGGTGTCGGAACCCGAACCGCCGATCTGCGCCACCGTCACCTTGTGAACGATGTCCATTTGCGCGCGCATCATCGCAATCGGCTCGATGCCCAGCGCGTATTGCTGCGCCACTTCCTCCAGCAGCGCGCCGCCGTCGCCCCCCAGCACGGCGGCGAACAGGCGGCGCTGCATGGTCTTGTCGGCAAGGCCCAGCATCTCGCGAACCTGCTCGGCGGTGACGACGGTCGCCTCGCCGCCGCCCGCAAGATCCGCGTGGCTGATCGCCTGATCGAGGATCGACAACCCGTCGCGCACCGAACCCTCAGCCGCCGTGGCGATCATCGCCAGCGCCTCGTCCTCGGCCTCGACGCCTTCCTTGCCGCAGATCATGGCGAAATGGCTGGCCAGCAGCGGCGCGGGAATACGCTTGAGATCGAACCGCTGGCAGCGCGACAGCACGGTTACGGGCAGCTTGTCCACCTCGGTCGTGGCGAACAGGAACTTCACATGCGCCGGCGGCTCCTCCAGCGTCTTGAGCAGCGCGTTGAACGCGTTGCGCGAGAGCATGTGAACTTCGTCGATGATATAGATCTTGTAGCGCGCCGAAACGGCGGCATAGCGCACCGCCTCGATGATCTCGCGCACGTCGTCCACGCCGGTATGGCTGGCGGCGTCCATCTCGATCACGTCGATGTGCCGCCCTTCGGCGATGGCCACGCAAGGCTCGCACTGGCCGCAGGGGTCGATCGTCGGCCCGCCCTGGCCGTCCGGCCCGATGCAGTTGAGCGCCTTGGCGATAAGGCGCGCGGTGGACGTCTTGCCCACCCCGCGCACGCCGGTCATCAGGAAGGCATGGGCCAGCCGGCCGCGCTTGATCGCGTTGGCCAGCGTCTGCACCATCGCGTCCTGCCCGATCAGTTCGGCGAAGGTCTGCGACCGGTACTTGCGCGCCAGCACGCGATAGGGCTGCACATCGCCGCCCGTTGTCGAAGGCGGCGCGGGCTTCGGCTGCGGCGGCATGTCCAGGCCAAGACCGAGCGCGTCCTCGGGCATATCCGGATCGCGTTCGGTCGGCGTATCGTTGCCGAAGATGTCGGTTGAATCGACCATGATGACCCTAGGTAGGCGCTGCCGCGCGGAATGTCGATTTGCACCACATCAGAATGCAGCGAATTGACACGTCAGTTTCACCATGAAACCAATCGCGCATGAACGCCATTCAACCCGGCCGCTTCACCGCCAACCACGCCGGCCCGCTGGTCGTGTTCGCCATCGGCATGCGCATCAACCGCTTCTGGCGCTTCGGGAAATGGTTGCCGGTGATCCGCGCGATGCGGCCCATGCTGGCCGAGCTTTCCGCGAATCCGGACAGTGGCTTCCTGGGCGCCGAATACCTTCTGCGCGGCCCGCGCACGGTCATGCTGCTGCAGTACTGGCGCGATTTCGACAGTCTGGAGGCCTATGCGCGTGATCGCGATCGGGCGCATTGGCCGGCCTGGACCGCCTTCAACAAGGCCGTCGGCGCTGATGGCACGGTGGGCATTTTCCATGAAACCTACGTCGTTCCGGCAGGCGGTCATGAAACGGTCTATGCCAACATGCCGCCGTTCGGGCTGGGCAAGGTAGCTGGCACGATTCCCGCCACGGGATCGCGCAACGAAGCGCGCTCGCGCCTGAACGCGGCGGTATCGGACGACTGAAATGTGCGATGGAAGGAGCCGGGCGACCCGCCGCTATCCGTTGTGGCTGCTTCCTTCCGGACCTGACCAGGTTGGCGAACGCTAACGTCCACCCGACTCCCGGTGGGGCATATGGAGACAAGGCAGCCGTTTGTCCAGCCTTGCGACCGGACGGCGCGGATCAGCGGAAATTGTCGGCGTAGCTCTGCAGCTTCAGCTTGCGCGGCGGGGTCGGCGTGACGTGCGCCTCGATGCCGTAGCGATCGGCATAGGCCTTCGCTTCCACTTCCGAACCGAAGCGCAGCACCACCTGCTGCTGCGTATCGCCGGAGCCGGTCCAGCCCATCAGCGGATCGGGCCGCTTGGCCTCGGCCGGTTCAAATTCGAGAAGCCAGTCGGCGGTCCGGGCCTTGCCGGACTGCATGGCGTTTTTCGGGCGCTGATAGATGCGTGCAGGCATGGGCTGCGCTTTCGGTCGAATCGTTGCCGGAATCAAGAGAGACTTTCCGCGCACCCCGCCAAAGGTGGCTGCGAACGCAGGATCGGGCCATCATCAGGATCGCCGCGAAGCCTCGAACGCGTTCTTGGTCTTGAGACTCGGGTCTTCGGCCCACGGCTCGTCGGGCCAGCGGTGCCGGGGATAACGGCCTTTCATGTCCTTCACCACATCGCGCCAGCTTCCGCGCCAGAACGCGGGCAGATCGGCCGTCGTCTGGATCGGCCGTCCGGCGGGCGAGGTCAGGCTCAGCAGCAGCGGCCTTGCCGGCTGGCCGATCACGGGATGCCGGTCCAGCCCGAACAGCGCCTGCACTCGCAGTTCCACGGTCGGGCCGCCCTCGTGCGCGTAATCGATGGCGTGGCTGGTTCCGGCTGGCGAGCGGTACTCCGCCGGAGCCAGCCGGTCGAGTGTCTGCCGCTCATTCCAGTCCAGCCGGTTTGCCAACGCATCGTGCAGCTTGCCGGCGGGGATGGAAAAATCCCGCCTTCCCGCCAGCAACGGCCCGAGCCATTCGTCCAGCCCGTCCAGCAAGGCCGCTTCCGAGAGCGCCGTAAGCCCGGCATGGCGCGCGCGTTCGAGCAGCGCCCTGGCCCCTCCCCCCAGCGGCAGCAAGGCGAGCCCCGAACGCCGCACCTGATCGAGCAGGAGCGCGGCCACCGCATCCGGATCGGGCGAAGGATCAGGCACCCGCGCCAACACGATCGCGCCGAGCCGGCGCTCCAGCCGCGCCTCGACGCGGGCCTCGGCCTCGTTCCACGTCAGGGCGTGGCGCGCTTCCAGCCGGTGCGGCAGCCAGCGGGTGATGTCTGCCTCGTCCAACGCCAGCGCGGCCATGATCCGCGCGCCTTTGGCCTCGCCCTGCGCATCGCCGATCACCAGCCATTCGGCGGTAGCGAGCGGCGATGCGGGATCGAGCCGATAGCCGCGCCCGCCGGAGGACAGCCATTCCTCTCCGCTGGCGGACCGGCGGCGGGCGATGCGATCGGGGAAGGCTTCCGCGAGAAGCACGCCCGGGGGCGGAGCTTGCCCGCGTCCATCGGCAGATTCGGAGCCGGTGGACGAAGAGACGCGCTCCGCCATCTCCGCCCAACGCGCCGCCAGTTTGCGCGATGCCTCCGCCCGGCCGCCGCGTTCGCCGTTCCAGCGATCGAGCCGTCGCGCCAGATCCTCGCCCTTTCCGCCAAGGCCGCGCTCCTGCAACAGCAGCGCCAGCCGCGCCGCCTCCCGCGCCGCGCCGCGCCTGGCGGCAAAGACGAGCATATGGGCCAGCGCCGGCTCCATTGGCAGCTTCGCCAAGGCGCGGCCGTGCGTGGTGATCCGGTTGTCGGCATCGAGTGCGCCCAGCGCTCGCAACTGCGCCTGCGCGGCGGCCATCGCCGGCACCGGCGGGGGATCGATCCAGGCCATGCCGGCCGGATCACCCGCGCCCCATTGCGCCAGCGTGAGCGCCAGCGGTGCCAGATCGGAGGTGAGGATTTCGGGCGGATCGAAGGCCGGCCGGCCGGCGTGGGCGGCTTCTTCCCACAAGCGATAGGCCACGCCCGGCCCCTGCCGCGCCGCGCGGCCCGCACGCTGCGCCGCGGCAGCCTGGCTGGCACGGTGAGTCACCAGCCGCGTGACACCGGCGGTCTTGTCGAACTCGGCCCGGCGCGAAAGGCCGGCATCGACCACCACCGAAACCCCGTCCAGCGTCAGGCTGGTTTCGGCGATGGCGGTGGCGAGCACGATCCTGCGGCGTCCGCCGGCATCGCGCCGGATCGCGGTGCGCTGCCCCGCCGGCTCCACCTGCCCGTGCAGCGGCAGCACGAGCGCTTGCGGCAGGCGATCCGCGAGCAGATCGGCGGTGCGCTCGATGTCGCGCACGCCGGGCAGGAAGGCCAGGACATCCCCCTGTTCGCTGCGCCATGCCTCGCCGATGGCGGAGGCCATGGCCTGTTCCAGCCGCAGGTCCGGCCGCGCGCCCAGCCAGCGGATAGCCAGCGGGAACGCCTTCCCTTCGCTCTCGATCACGGGCGCATCGCCCAACAGGCCGGCAAAGCGCGTGCCGTCGATGGTGGCGGACATGACGATCAGGCGCAGGTCTTCCCGCAACACCGCCTGCGATTCGATCGCCAGCGCCAGCCCCAGATCGCTATCGAGATGGCGCTCGTGCGCTTCGTCGAACAGCACGGCGGAAACCCCCTTCAGGTCGGGATCTCCAAGGATCGTCGCCACGAAGATCGCCTCGGTCATGACGAGGATGCGGGTCCGGGCCGAGCGTTTGCTGTCCAGGCGGGTCAGATACCCCACCGTCTCGCCCGGCTGCTCGCCCATCAGTTCCGCCATGCGCTCGGCAGCTGCACGCGCCGCCACGCGGCGGGGCGAGAGCAGGATCACCGTGCCATCGCACCACGGCTCACCAAGCAGCGCGGGGGCGACGGAGGTGGTCTTGCCCGCGCCCGGCGGCGCGATCAGCACGGCGGACGGCTGCGCGCGCAAGGCGGCAAGCAGATCTGGCAGGACGGCGTGGATCGGCAGGTCGGTCACGCCGGTTCCCTAGGCGGCAATCGCGGCCCAGGGAACCGGGTACGTCAATGGCGGCTCGCCAGTTCCGCATTGAGCCACAGCGCCACCAGCGTCGCCAGCGCGCCCGACAGCAGATAAGCGCCCGAAGCGAGCAGCCCGCCCTGCGCGGCCAGCCACAACGCCACCAGCGGCGCAAACCCCGCGCCGAACAGCCACGCCAGATCGCTCGTCAGCGCCGAACCGGTATAGCGATGGCGCGTGGCGAAGTTGGACGAGACCGCGCCCGACGATTGCCCGAAAGCCAGTCCCAGCAGGATGAAGCCCAGCACCATGAAGGCGATCTCGCCGCCCTCACCCAGCCCCAGCAATTGCGGCGCGAACCCGCTGAACACGGCGATCGCCGCAGCCGAGACCACCAGCAGGCGGCGGCGGCCGATGCGGTCGGCCAGCCGGCCCGACGCGATGATCGCCAGCACCCCGATCGCCGCCGCACCGGCTTCGATCAGCAGGAAGCTGGTCGGCTGTTCGGGCGTGAACAGCAGTACCCACGACAGCGGAAACACGGTGACCATGTGAAACAGCGCGAAGCTCGCCAGCGGGGCGAACACCCCGATCGCGACCGTCCGCCATTCGCGCGAGACTGTCTCCAGCACCGGCGCGGCCTGAAGATCGCGCGATTCGTAAAGCCGCCGGAACTCGGGCGTCGCCACCATGCGCAGCCGCGCGAACAGGGCGACGACGTTGATCGCGAAGGCGACGAAGAACGGATAGCGCCAGCCCCATTCAAGGAAATCGGCGGTGGACAGCGATGCGGTGAAGAACGCGAACAGCAGGCTCGCCACGATCAAGCCCAGCGGCGCGCCAAGTTGCGGGATCATCGCATACCAGCCGCGCCGGTTCTCGGGCGCGTTGAGCGCCAGTAGCGAGGCCAGGCCATCCCAGGTGCCCCCCAGCGCGAAGCCCTGCCCCAGCCGGAACAGCGCCAGCAGCCAGATCGCCCGCGCGCCCAGTGTCTCATAGCCGGGCAGGAAGGCAATCGCGGCGGTCGATCCGCCCAGCAGGAACAGCGCGATCGTCAGCTTCGCCTCGCGCCCCAGCATGCGGTCGACGGCCATGAACGCCACCGACCCCACCGGACGGGCCAGAAAGGCCAGCGCAAACAGCGAGAACGACCACAGCATCGCCTGAAGCGGGGGAGCGAAGGGGAAAAAGACCTTCGGGAACACCAGCACCGAAGCGATCGCATAGACGAAGAAATCGAAGAATTCGGACGTGCGACCGATGATCACGCCGATGGCGATGTCGCCCGGCGAAACGGCGTGACCGGCATGCCCGCGCGGGCCTTGCCCCGCCATGCCGTTATCGAAGGGAACTGCAGTCATGTCAGGCACCTCGTTCGTGCCCGTTGCGGGCTTCACCCCGGTCTGTTCCGACCGTTGAGCACAAGGTTTCACTGTCATTGATCCGCGTCAAGGCGCGGGTGGGACAAATTGTCCAATCGAACGCACCATCCGACGCGCCTAGTCCGCGCGCCATGCCAGCGATCCCCCCGTCCCTCTGGCGCCTCGCGCGCGGTGCCGTCGTCCTCCCGCTTGCTGCCCTCCTCTCCGGCTGCGACTGGGTCGTTCTCAATCCCTCGGGCGATATCGCGCAACAGCAGGCGCATCTGGTGATCGTCGCCACGGCGCTGATGCTGCTGATCATCGTGCCGGTCATGGTGCTGACGGTCGCCTTCGCCTGGCGTTACCGTTCATCCAACACCGCGGCGACCTATGCGCCCGAATGGCACCATTCCACCAAGCTGGAACTGGTGATCTGGTCGGCGCCGCTGATGATCATCATCGCACTGGGGTCGATCACCTGGGTCACGACTCATACGCTCGATCCCTACCGTCCGCTGTCGCGCATAGACGCCGCCCGGCCGCTTCCGGCCGGTACGAAGCCGCTGGAAGTGCAAGTCGTCGCGCTCGACTGGAAGTGGCTGTTCATCTACCCGGAACAGAAGATCGCGACCGTCAACGATCTGGTCCTGCCGGTGGATCGCCCGGTGCAATTCCGCCTGACCGCGTCGTCGGTGATGAACTCGTTCTACGTGCCCGCACTCGCCGGCCAGATCTATGCCATGCCAGGCATGGAATCGAAGCTCCATGCCGTGCTCAACCGGACGGGCGCGTTCCAGGGCTTTTCCGCGCAATACAGCGGCGCCGGCTTCTCCAAGATGCGTTTCGTGACGCGCGGCGTATCCGCGGGCGATTTCGACGTCTGGGCCGCTGGCATCCGCAAGGGTGCCGACGCGCTGGACCGCACGGCCTACCTGAAGCTCGAACAGCCGAGCGAGAAAGAACCGGTCCGCCACTTCGCCAACGTCGATCCGGCGCTGTTCGACGCAGCCGTCAACCTCTGCGTCCGCCCTGGCAAGATGTGCGTGAACCAGATGATGGCGATCGACGCCGAAGGCGGCACCGGCCGCGCCGGGCAGTTCAACCTTGCCGCGCTGACCTACGACAAGTTCGGTCGCGAACAGGTGGTGCCCGTGCTTCCCGGTCGCCAGCCCAGCGGCGCGCGACTGTTCGTCAACGCGAATGCCTATTGCGCCGGCAAGGGACCGCTGAAGGAGGCACCGCCCCAACAGCCGGCCAGCCGCACCCTCTCCCTCGCCGCTCCGGCGTCCTCCCCCGTTTCCTGATCGCGGACACTGATCCATGACACCTGCCGAACCACACTGGTCGTTCCTGCTCGGGCGCCTCGGCCCCGATGCGATCCCGACCGAGCCGATCGTGCTCGCCACGTTCGCGGTCGTCGCGCTGGGCGGCGTCGCGCTGCTAGCCGCGCTCACCTATTTCCGCCTGTGGGGCTATCTCTGGAAAGAGTGGTTCACCAGCGTGGATCACAAGAAGATCGGCATCATGTACATGGTGCTGGGCCTCGTCATGTTCCTGCGCGGCTTTGCCGACGCGCTGATGATGCGCATCCAGCAGGCGATCGCGTTCAACGGATCGGAAGGCTATCTCAACGCGCACCACTACGATCAGATCTTCACCGCGCACGGCGTGATCATGATCTTCTTTGTGGCCATGCCGTTCGTGACCGGGCTGATGAACTACGTTGTGCCGCTGCAGATCGGCGCGCGCGACGTCTCGTTCCCGTTCCTCAACAACTTCAGCTTCTGGATGACCACCAGCGGCGCTGCGCTGGTGATGGCCTCGCTGTTCGTCGGGGAATTCGCACAGACCGGGTGGCTCGCCTATCCGCCGCTCTCCGGCCTTGCCTACAGCCCCAACGTCGGCGTCGATTACTACATCTGGTCGCTGCAGATCGCGGGCGTGGGCACCACCCTGTCGGGGATCAACCTGATCGCCACGATCGTGAAGATGCGCGCGCCCGGCATGACGATGATGCGGATGCCGGTGTTCACCTGGACCTCGCTGTGCACCAACGTGCTGATCGTGGCGTCCTTCCCGGTGCTGACCGCCGTGCTCGTGCTGCTCAGCCTCGATCGCTATGTCGGCACCAACTTCTTCACGAACGATTTCGGCGGCAGCCCGATGATGTACGTGAACCTGATCTGGATCTGGGGCCACCCGGAAGTCTATATCCTGATCCTGCCGATCTTCGGCGTCTTCTCCGAAATCACCTCCACGTTCTCGGGCAAGCGGCTCTTCGGCTATTCGTCGATGGTCTATGCCACCGTCGTCATCACCATCCTGTCCTACCTCGTGTGGCTGCATCACTTCTTCACGATGGGTTCGGGCGCGAGCGTGAACAGCTTCTTCGGCATCACCACGATGGTGATCTCGATTCCCACCGGGGCGAAGATGTTCAACTGGCTGTTCACGATGTACCGCGCGCGCATCCGCTTCGACCTGCCGATGATGTGGACGATGGCGTTCATGCTAACGTTCGTGATCGGCGGCATGACCGGGGTGATGCTGGCGGTGCCGCCGGCGGACTTCGTGCTGCACAACTCGCTGTTCCTGATCGCGCACTTCCACAACGTGATCATCGGCGGCGTGGTGTTCGGCGTGTTCGCGGCGATCAACTACTGGTGGCCCAAGGCGTTCGGTTTCCGTCTGGAGCCGTTCTGGGGCAAGGTCAGCTTCTGGTGCTGGGTCGTCGGCTTCTGGATGGCCTTTACCCCGCTCTACGTCATGGGCCTGATGGGCGTGACGCGCCGGATGCGGGTGTTCGACGATCCCTCGCTGCAGATCTGGTTCCAGATCGCCGCGGCGGGCGCCTTCCTTATCGCGCTGGGCATCGTGGCCATGCTGATCCAGTACACCGTCTCGATCCTGCGGCGCGACGAACTGCGCGACGAAACCGGCGATCCCTGGAACGCGCGCACGCTGGAATGGTCGACGAGCTCGCCGCCGCCCGCCTACAACTTCGCCTTCACCCCGATCGTGCATGATCTGGACGCGTGGGAGGACATGAAGCGCGCGGGCGTGGCCCGTCCGGTCGAAGGCTTCCGCCCGATCCACATGCCCAAGAACACGGGCGCGGGCGTGATCCTGGCCGGAATCAGCGCGGTCTGCGGCTTCGCCCTGATCTGGCATATCTGGTGGCTGGCCGTGGCAAGCTTCGGCGCGCTGCTGATCACCGCCATCGCGCATACCTTCAACTACCGGCGCGACTTCCACATTCCCGCCGAAACCGTGACGGAAACCGAAGCCACCCGCACCCGGCAGCTTGCCGCGCTTGAGGGAGCCGCAGCATGAGCCAGTCCGTTTCCCCGGCGACCCTGACGGGCCGCTACTACGACCTGCACGAGCACGATCATCCCGAAGGCGGCAGCACCATGCTGGGCTTCTGGATCTACCTGATGAGCGACTGCCTCATCTTCGCGATGCTGTTCGCCGCCTTCGGCGTGCTGGGCGGCAACCTCGCGGCGGGGCCGGGGCCGAAAGACCTGTTCGACCTGCCACTGGTCGCGCTCAACACCTCGATGCTGCTGTTCTCGTCGATTACCTACGGGTTCGCGATGCTGGCGATGCAGCGCGGGCAGAAAGGGCAGACGCAGCTCTGGCTGCTGATCACCGGCCTGTTTGGCGCGGCCTTCCTGGGGATCGAGCTTTACGAGTTCTCGCACCTGATCCACGAAGGGGCGACGCCACAGCGCAGCGCCTTCCTGTCCTCGTTCTTCACGCTGGTCGGCACGCATGGCCTGCACGTTACGTTCGGCCTGGTCTGGCTGACGGTGCTGATGGTGCAGGTCGGCCAGCGCGGTCTGATCGCCGCCAACAAGCGCCGCCTGATGTGCCTCAGCCTGTTCTGGCACTTTCTCGACGTCGTCTGGATCGGCGTCTTCACGTTCGTCTATCTGATGGGAATGCTGCGATGAGCGCTGCACACGATGTTCATGGGCACGGGCATGACGAGGGCCACGGTTCGCTGCGCGATTACGTCTGGGGCTTCGGTCTTTCCGTCATTCTCACCGCCGTTCCGTTCTGGCTGGTGATGAGCGGCGCCATTGCCGACAAGGGCACCACAGCGCTGGTCATCACCGGCTTCGCCGCGGTGCAGATCGTGGTCCACATGATCTTCTTCCTGCACATGAATGCCAAGGCGGAAGGCGGCTGGAACCTTCTGGCGCTGCTGTTCACGGTGGTGCTGGTGGTAATCGTGCTCAGCGGATCGCTGTGGGTGATGTATCACCTCAACCACAACATGATGCCCCAGGGCACCATGCAGGGCATGGAACAAGCGCCTTGAACACCAGGGCGGCGCGGCGCGGGTTCAACTGGCTCGCGCTCGCCCTTCTTCTCCTTGTGCCCGCCTTCATCGCGCTGGGCGTGTGGCAGGTCCACCGGCTGGCGTGGAAGGAAGCCCTGATCGCGCACGTTGAACAGGCCACGCATGCCACGCCGATCCCGGTGGCGGTGCTTCCGCAAGGCACGCTCAAGCCGCTCGAATACCGCCGCCTCACCATGAGCGGCACATATGACGCACAAGGCGTAACACTCGTCACGGGCACATCAATTCTCGGCAGCGGCTACTGGGTGCTCGTGCCGCTCCAGCCCGATCGCGGTCCGCCCGTCCTCGTCAATCGCGGCTTCGTCCCGAGCGGTTCCCGGGTTGATCCGGTGCGCCGCGCGACGCCCTCCGGCCGCGTCACCGTCACCGGCCTGCTCCGCCTGACCGAACCCGGCGGCGCCTTCCTGCGCGCCAACCGGCCCGGTGATGATCGCTGGTATTCGCGCGATGTCGCCGCGATTGCCGCCAGGCGCGGCGTGACCATCGACCCACGGCTGTTTATCGACGCGCAGTTGGAAAGCCCCCGCGCTTCAGAAACACCCGTCGCCGGGCTCACCGTGCTGACGTTCCCCAATAACCACCTTGCCTATGCCCTGACCTGGTTCGCCCTCGCCGCGCTGTGCGCCGCCGGGGCAATCGTGGTATGGCGCAGGCAATCATGACCAGAAGCCTCGCCCAGCTCTCCTATCCGCCCGCCAGCGCGCGCAACATGGCGCTGCTCGTCCAGTTGCGCTGGATGGCTGTGGCGGGACAATTGCTGACGATCTGGATTGCTGCGGCGGCGATGGGCGTGAACCTGCCGTTACCGCAGCTGATAACCGTGCCGGTCCTCCTCGGCTTCGTGAATCTTGCCACCTCGGTGATGGGGCGGGAGCGCGAAGGGTACAGCTACATGGAACTGCTCGGCGCGCTGATGCTGGATGTCGCGGCACTGGGGTGGCAGCTCTATTTCAGCGGCGGGACGACCAATCCGTTCACCTTCCTGTTCCTGCTGCAGATCGTGATCGGCGCGATCCTGCTGCCGCCCGACTGGAGTTGGATCGTCGCCGCGATCGCCGCGCTGGGCGTGGCGCTGCTGACGTTCCTGTACCGTCCGCTTGCGCTGCCACCGCAATACGCCGCGGAACCCTTGCGCCTCTATCTGCTCGGCAGCCTCCTCTGCTTCCTTCTCATCGCCGCGCTGCTGGTGTTCTTCGTAATCCGCATGGACCGCAACCGCCGGCAGAGCGATGCCGCACTCGCCACGCTGCGCCAGCAGGCGGCCGAGGAACATCACATCGTCCGCATGGGTCTGCTTGCTTCGGGTGCGGCGCACGAACTGGGCACGCCAATGTCCACGATGTCGGTGATCCTGGGGGACTGGGCGCACCACCCCGTGGTCAAGGCCACGCCTGAACTGTCCGGCGAAGTGGATGAAATGCAGACCGAGTTGAAGCGCTGCAAGACGATCGTCTCGGGCATCCTGATGTCCGCCGGCGAAGCGCGGGGCGAAAGCCCATCGGTCATCCGGCTCGGCGCGTTTCTCGATGAAATCGCCGCCGATTGGCGTGATCGCAGCGCCGGTGCCGTGCAATTTCGTAACGAAGTCTCGCAGGACGTCGCCATCGTCTCCGATCCTGCCTTGCGCCAGGTTATCGGCAACGTGATCGACAACGCGCTCGAAGTTTCCCCCGCGCGCGTCACCATCCACGCGCGAACGCCCCTTCGGGATCTGGTCATCGAAGTGCGCGACAACGGACCGGGCTTCGCGGAGGAAATGCTCGAAGCTTTCGGCAAACCCTATTCCTCCACCAAGGGCCGCGCCGGCGGTGGACTGGGCCTGTTTCTCGTGGTGAACGTGATCCGCAAGCTCGGCGGCCGGGTGGAAGTCGGCAATCCCAATGACGGCGGCGCGCTGGTGCGCATCAGCATTCCGCTCGAAGCCTTGATCTTTTCCGGAAAAGGGGCGCGCTGATGCAGGACGATACCGCGCCATCGCGGCACTCTCTGGTGATCGTCGAGGATGATCCCGCTTTCGCGCGGACCTTGCAGCGATCGCTGGAGCGCCGTGGCTACACCGTCAGCCATGCCGCCTCGCCGGAAGATCTTGAAGTCCTGCTTGCCGCCACGCGCTTCGACTACGCCGTCGTCGACCTCAAGCTGGGCACCGCATCCGGTCTGGGCTGCGTGCAAATGCTTCACCAGCGCGATGCCGATACGCGCATCGTCGTCCTTACCGGTTTCGCCAGCATTGCCACGGCTGTCGAAGCGATCAAGCTCGGCGCTTCGCACTATCTGGCGAAGCCCGCCAATACCGACGATATCGAGGAGGCCTTCCACAAGGCCGATGGTGATCCCGACACCCCGCTTGAAGGCCGCAAGAGCTCGATCAAGACGGTGGAATGGGAATACATTCACGCCACGCTAGCGGAATGCGATTTCAATATTTCGGAAGCCGCGCGCCGCCTTGGCATGCATCGCCGAACGCTGGCACGGAAGCTCGAAAAACGCCAGTTGCGCTAGGGAGCCCAGAAGGCCCCGTCGATGCGTGCGCCTGGCGGAAAGCGAAGACCGGCGCCCTGCCACTGGCAAGGCGCCGGCTGCAACGGCTCAGCCGTTGAGCTTGTCCTTCACGGCCTTCGCCGGAGAGAAGGTCAGCTTGTTCGACGCCGCGATCTGGATGGTCGCGCCCGTCGAGGGGTTGCGGCCTTCACGCGCGGGGGTGTTCTTCACCTTGAACTTGCCGAAGCCGTTCAGGGAAACTTCGTCGCCCTTGCCGGCGGCATCGGCGATGGCAGCGAAAACGCCGTCCACGGCCTTGCGCGCGTCGGCCTTGGTAAGGCCGTGGCTCGCGACGAGGACATCGGCCAGATCATTGCTGTTCATGGTCTTGCTTTCATTGGTAATGGGATGGACCGGCTAACGCGACAAAGCCTCACTAATCCATCGTTCCAACCAAGCTATCCACTGTTTTCCGCCTGAAAGAGCCGAAAATAGGGCGTTTTTGGCAAAACGATGGTGCCTCCGGCGCTTCCGGAGCGCGCGTTGTGTCGTGAAATCCGCATTTACGCAAGCGTCATCACGCGCGGAAACGCCACCTTTGCCAACACCGTGCGGGCAGCCGAACGCAAAAAAGCCCCGCACAAGGCGAGGCTGGAATACGTCCGATCAATGGTTGCGGGGGTAGGATTTGAACCTACGACCTTCAGGTTATGAGCCTGACGAGCTACCGGGCTGCTCCACCCCGCGTCACCTTGGCACGTACCGATAGCGGCAGGCACCTTTAGTCATCATGAATGGGTTTTTATGTTGTTATAATCCGTCGGCTTCAATGCCTGGCGACGACCTACTCTTCCAACGCTTGAGCGTTAGTACCATTGGCGCGGACTGGTTTCACGGCCGAGTTCGAGAAGGGATCGGGTGGTTCACAGACGCTATGGCCACCAGGCAATGGAGCCGACGGATTGTATCGATGCATTGGATCCATCTTTTTGGGATGGATTTTGCGATGTTGTTAAGTTGGCTGGTATCGTCCGTCATCGTTGGACGGGACCTGCAAGGGCAGGCCTGTCATTGATGGCGGGATTCTCAAGCATGAACAGAGTTATTAGGACCGGTTAGCTTCATGCGTTACCGCACTTCCACACCCGGCCTATCAACGTGATGGTCTATCACGACTCGAAGATACCTTATCTTGAGGGAGGCTTCCCGCTTAGATGCTTTCAGCGGTTATCCCGTCCATGCATAGCTACCCTGCTGCACTCCTGGCGGAATGACAGGTACACCAGAGGCATGTTCACCCCGGTCCTCTCGTACTAGGGGCAACTCCTCTCAAGTATCGACGCCCACGGCAGATAGGGACCAAACTGTCTCGCGACGTTCTGAACCCAGCTCACGTACCACTTTAATTGGCGAACAGCCAAACCCTTGGGACCTGCTCCAGCCCCAGGATGTGATGAGCCGACATCGAGGTGCCAAACGATTCCGTCGATATGAGCTCTTGGGAATCATCAGCCTGTTATCCCCGGCGTACCTTTTATCCGTTGAGCGATGGCCCTTCCACGAGGGACCACCGGATCACTATGACCGACTTTCGTCTCTGCTCGATTCGTCAATCTCGCAGTCAGGCAGGCTTATGCCATTGCACTCTAACAGCCGGTTTCCAACCGGCCTGAGCCTACCATCGCGCGCCTCCGTTACTCTTTAGGAGGCGACCGCCCCAGTCAAACTACCCGCCACAGAGGGTCCCCGAACCGGCTAACGGTCCTGGGTTAGACATCAGAAAACAACAGGGTGGTATTTCACCTATGGCTCCACACCGGCTGGCGCCAGTGCTTCAAAGCCTCCCACCTATGCTACACAATTCTTTCCTAATGCCACTCTGAAGCTGCAGTAAAGGTGCACGGGGTCTTTCCGTCTAACCGCGGGTACTCCGCATCTTCACGGAGAATTCAATTTCGCTGAGCATATCCTGGAGACAGTGGGGAAGTCGTTACGCCATTCGTGCAGGTCGGAACTTACCCGACAAGGAATTTCGCTACCTTAGGACCGTTATAGTTACGGCCGCCGTTTACCGGGGCTTCAATTCGGAGCTTGCACTCCTCCTCTTAACCTTCCGGCACCGGGCAGGCGTCAGACCCTATACGTCGTCTTGAAGCCGACTTAGCAGAGTCCTGTGTTTTTGCTAAACAGTCGCTACCCCCTGGCCTGTGCCCCCCACAAATGCTTGCGCATATGTGGGGCCTCCTTCTTCCGAAGGTACGGAGGCAATTTGCCGAGTTCCTTCAGGATACTTCTCTCAAGCGCCTTGGTATACTCTACCAGACCACCTGTGTCGGTTTCGGGTACGGTCTATACGGTGGGGCTATTTCCTGGAACCGCTTCGAAGCCTGACCAATCCGATAAGGTCAGACAACACACGCGATCCGTCACACACCACCAGGCCCACGAATATTAACGTGGTTCCCATCGACTACCCCCTTCGGGCTCGTCTTAGGGGCCGGCTCACCCTGCTCAGATTAGCTTTAAGCAGGAACCCTTGGTCTTTCGGCGAGAGGGCATCTCACCCTCTTTGTCGCTACTCATGTCAGCATTCGCACTTCCGATACCTCCACGGCCCATTACCAGACCGCTTCACAGGCTTACGGAACGCTCCGCTACCGTTTGGACCGAAGTCCAAACCCTAAGCTTCGGTGCACGTCTTGAGCCCCGTTACATCTTCGCCGCAGGAACCCTTATTTAGACCAGTGAGCTGTTACGCTTTCTTTAAAGGATGGCTGCTTCTAAGCCAACCTCCTGGTTGTTTTGGGATTCCCACATGCTTTCCCACTTAGACGTGACTTGGGGACCTTAGCTGTAGGTTAGGGCTGTTTCCCTTTTGACG